>CBDAMZ010000010.1:792500-803529 GCA_965197375.1 Vicinamibacterales bacterium | reverse complement strand
TTTCACGGTCCTATCGGCTGACCGCTGCGTGCACACGATAACCGGTGTCGAGATTACAGAGGCCTTGTCGAGCCGCACGCGGAGCGTAAGCGGCAGATCAGTCATGCGCGAGAAATCGGCGACGGCGTGTCGATACATCCATCGGTAGATCTGCCTGGCGTGAAACGGCTTAGCGGCGAAATAGGCTAACGCCGCTTCGAGTTCGACAGGGTCCAACTCAGTGAGGTCCAGGCGAGGCATGGCCGGCCGCTCAGGCGGGAGATGTCGCATGTTAACGCGCGGTCGCGTCTGGCGGCTGTGAGGCTGGGGCTTTTGCGTCGAAGTAAGCAGAGGCCAAACAGTTGCTGGCACCTCGGGCACGTGCTATCATGCACCAGTCAGTTGGCGTTGGCGTAATTCCTTTCAGTACAGTTGTTTGCGCTGGCTGAGCCTTCGCCGTTCGGTCTCGGCCAACTAGGGGCGTTTCTCTCCGACATGATCGTTCGTGAGGTGTTCGACAGCGGCCTCTGTCTCTTGACCGAGTCGATGCCTGATGTCCGCTCGGTTAGCCTCGGCGCGTGGCTCACGCGAGGCTCCCGCCACGAGGACGACGGTCACGCCGGGATCGCGCACTTTGTCGAGCACATGCTCTTCAAGGGGACGACCACCCGTACCGCCGAGGACATTGCGCAGGACATCGATTCGGTCGGCGGCCAGCTGGACGCCTTTACTGCGAAGGGAGGTTGCCAGCTACTACATTAAGGTGCTGGACGAGCACCTACCGCGCGCCATCGACGTGCTCTCCGACCTACTGTTGAGGCCGGCGTTCCACGAGAACGATATCGGCCGCGAGAAAAAAGTGGTCGTCGAGGAGATCAAAATGGTGGAAGACATGCCTGATGATCTCGTGCACGAAATCTTCACGGCCAACTACTGGCCGGACCATCCACTCGGACGCCCGATTCTCGGGTCGGTCGAGTCTGTGAACACACTTTCAAGTGACATGCTTCGGGATTATTTTAAGCGGGCCTACGTTGGGGGCAACTTCGTTGTGGCCGCCGCTGGACATGTCGAGCATGCTACAGTCCGGGATCTCATCGGCGAGGCCTTCGGTGCGTTGCCAGTGACGAGTGAGCTGGTCACTACTACTTCACCTGAATCGAAGGTCCAGCTGATCATCCGAGACAAAGACCTCGAGCAGAGCCACGTCCTGTTTGGGCACGAACGCCTACCCTCATGATCACACCGACCGCTACGTGACCTACGTGCTCAACACGGTCCTTGGCGGGTCGATGAGTTCTAGACTGTTCCAGAACGTACGCGAGAAGCGCGGTTTGGCCTATGCCGTTAACAGCAGTCTCGTAGCGTATCGGGATACCGGTACGCTGATGGTTTACGCTGGCTGTGACGCCGCCGCGGTTCCAGAGCTGTTGGACCTCGTTGTCGCAGAATTTTGCGCGATGAAAGGAACGCCAATGCCGGACGCGGAACTCCAGCGAGCTAAAGATCATCTCAAGGGTAGCTTGGTCCTTAACCTCGAGAGCACGACCAGTCGGATGTCGCAGCTGGCTCGCTCAGAGATCTACTTTGGCCGCCAGATTGGTCTAGCGGAGACGTTGACCGGGCTCGACCGCGTGACGGCCGATGACGTGCGGCGGGTGGCCACGGAGCTGTTTGTCAACGGCACGCTCGCGGCGACGGTGGTCGGCCCTGTCAGCCATGTGAAGTTGTCCGAGTCCCAACTGGATCTGGGATAGGCCACTCGAGGGAGAGCGACCGATCGCAGTTCAACTGACGGTGCTGGGGAGCGGGAGCGGCGGCAACGCGACGTTGCTCGCCAGCGACGAGGCGCTGGTACTCATCGATGTAGGCCTGAGCTACCGCGAGGTGGCGGGGCGGCTGGACCGGCTCGGTCTGGATCCCGCGCGTGTCGACGCCATCGTGATCACTCACGCACACGGTGACCACACGCGCGGCGCGCAGGTGCTGTCGCGGCGCCATGGTGTGCCGGTTTACACCACAGCCGCGATTCGTGTGGAGTGGGGCGCGACCAACGTGGCCGAGTGGCGCACTTTAAAACCCGGCCGGAGTCATGACCTCCGTGGCTTCCGGTTTTTTCCCTTCGCGGTTCCCCACGACGCCGCGGAAGCCGTGGGGTTCCGGATCGATACCCCGGACGGCGCGATCGGCTACGCTACCGACATTGGCACGTTGACGCCGGCAATAATCGACCAGTTCCGTGATTGCCGCGTGCTGGTCCTCGAGTCGAACCATGCGACCGAGCTGTTGCGTATCAGTCCCTACGCGCAGTCGACGCGTATTCGGATCGCCAGTAACAAAGGGCACTTGTCGAACGAATCACTCGCGGCGTTTATCCGCCACGACTTGGGATCCTCGGTCCGGTGTATCGTCCTCGCGCATCTGAGCCGCGTGAACAACGTGCCGGAGATCGCCGAGCTCACATGCCGCGAGGCGCTCACCGCGTGTGGACGGACCGACGTCGACATCGTTGTGGCATGTCAGGATCAAATTACTCCGACCATCGACCTGAGTGTGTGGGCAGCCGTCTCGGCACTACGGCCGGAAGCCGTCAACCAGGCCGCACTCCCATTTGGGTCGAGCGTCGACGGCCGACTAACGACTGAACGATGATCCCTCGCTATACACCGCCCGAGATGGGTCGCCTGTGGGGTGACCAGCGGAAGTACGAGACGTGGTTACGTGTCGAGGTTGCCGCGGCGGAGGCGATGTCTGAGCAGGGACTCATCCCGGCGGCTGCCGCCCGCGATATCCGTGACCGGGGACGCGTCGAGGCGGGGTGCGTCGAGGAGATCGAGCGGACGACCCAGCATGATGTCATCGCCTTTACGACCGCCGTTGCCGAGCACGTCGGTTCCTCGGCCCGCTGGTTGCACTTTGGCATGACCTCGTCAGATGTGGTTGACACGGCGCTCGCGATCCAGATGCGCGAGGCGTGCGACCTGGTGCTGGAAGATCTTGATGCACTCGCTGACGCGGTGCGACGGCGGACGGACGAGCACCGTCGCACGCCGATGATCGGGCGCACCCACGGCGTCCACGCCGAGCCGATGACGTTTGGTTTGAAGCTGGCGCTGTGGTACGCGGAACTGCAGCGCGATCGCCACCGGCTCACCGAGGCCCGTGAGGTCATTAGCGTGGGCAAGTTGTCGGGCGCCGTTGGTACCTACGCGCATCTCGACCCGTCGATTGAAGAGGCGGTCTGCGCACGGCTCGATCTGACGCCGGCGCCTGTGGCGTCGCAGATTATCCAGCGTGACCGGATCGCCGAATTGCTCGGCGCGTTAGCCCTGACCGGCGCATCGCTTGGGAAGTTTGCGCTGGAGATCCGCGGACTGCAAAGGACCGAAATCGGTGAAGTCTCCGAGCCGTTCGTCACTGGGCAAAAGGGGTCGTCATCGATGCCGCACAAGCGGAACCCGATCGGCTGTGAGCAGATCACGGGGCTCGCGCGGCTGCTGCGGGCTAACGCCATGGCGGCGCTCGAGAACATCGCGTTATGGCACGAGCGCGACATTTCCCATTCGTCGGTTGAGCGGGTGATCGTGCCGGACAGTTTCTGCGCCCTCGACCACATGATCCGGCAGTTTACCCGGATCATACGTGAGCTTGTCGTCTACCCGGAACGGATGCGAGCGAATCTGGAGCGATCGCACGGAGTCATCTTCTCCGGTACGGTGCTCCTGGAGCTGGCGCGCCGCGGGATCTCCCGTGAAGAGGCCTATTTGTGGGTTCAGCGCAACGCGATGCGATCGCATGACGAAGACCGCGACTTCCAGCGCCTGCTCCTGGATGACGCCGACGTTATGGGGGTGCTGAGCCGCGCGGATCTTGACCGCGCCTTCGATCTCAACGTGCAGTTGCGACATGTGGATACGATCATAGATCGGGCGTTTGGCACGGCTCAGGCCAGGGTCGCACACGGACCGCGCTGATCGATTACGGACGCAGGGACGACCGATGAGAGCTCGAGTGTACGTAACGTTGAAGCCCTCGATCGTGGACCCGCAGGGCCAGACGATCACCGAAGCACTGCACACCCTGGGCTACGGCACGGTGCAAGACGTCCGTCAGGGCAAGTACTTCGAACTGGAGCTCGAGGCCGCCACGACCGAGCAGGCCCGGGTGCTGGCCGGCGACGTAGCAAATCAACTACTCGCGAACCCGGTCATCGAGAGCTATCGCGTGGAGGTGGAGGGCTAGCGCCGTTTGGGCTAGAGGTGGGAACATGAAATTCGCCGTTGTCGTGTTTCCCGGTTCGAACTGCGATCACGATACGTACTATGCCCTCAAGCACGTACTCGGACAGGAGACGAGGCTCGTGTGGCACAAGGACACCGACCTTGCTGGTGCCGATGTTGTCGTGCTGCCGGGGGGCTTTTCGTACGGCGACTACCTGCGTGTGGGTGCCATTGCCCGCTTCTCGCCCATCATGGTCCGGGTCATCGAATTCGCCGCCGCGGGCGGGCCGGTCCTCGGCATTTGCAACGGCTTCCAGGTACTGCTGGAAGCGGGCCTCCTGCCGGGGGCCATGCGTCGCAACCGCCCGGTTAAGTTCATCTGTGAACACGTACACGTGCGGGTCGAGCAGACCGGCACCCCGTTCACTTGCAACGCCTCGAGAGGCCAAGTATTGCGGATCCCGATCGCTCACGGTGACGGTAGCTACTACGCCGACACAGACACCATCGAGGCGTTGGACGCTAACCGGCAGATCATCTTCCGCTACACGGCGCCAAGCGGTGAGCTCGACGACGCCTGGAACGTCAACGGGTCAACTGCCGCGATCGCCGGCATCTCGAACGCAGCGCGAAACGTCGTTGGGCTGATGCCGCACCCGGAGCGCGCGTGCGAGCAAGCGATCGGGAGTATCGACGGCCGCGTCATTCTGGAGTCGGCCATTGGAGTGTTGGCCGCGAACGGCGCGACGCACGCGGGATGAGTCGGCGAAGAGTCTGGACGAGACGATGAACCTCGACCAGGAAACGATCGACGCGCATGGGCTGACGGTCGAGGAATATCAGCGCATCCTCGAGATTCTCGGGCGGGAGCCGAATCGCACGGAGCTTGGGATCTTTTCGGTGATGTGGTCCGAGCACTGCAGCTACAAGAGCTCGCGGGTCCATCTGCGCCGCCTGCCAACCGCTGGTCCACGTGTGGTGCAAGGCCCCGGCGAGAACGCCGGCGCTATTGATGTCGGCGGCGGCCTGGCCGCTGTCTTCAAGATCGAATCACACAACCACCCGTCGTTCATCGAACCGTATCAGGGCGCGGCGACTGGGGTGGGAGGGATCATCCGTGATATTTTCACCATGGGCGCGCGACCGATTGCGCTACTCGACTCGCTGCGGTTTGGGCCACTCGATGCCCCGCGGGCACGTCGGCTGCTCGAAGGGGTGGTTGGTGGAATCGCCGGCTATGGCAACAGCATTGGGATCCCGACCGTTGGCGGCGAGATCGCTTTCGACGAGACGTATGTAGGTAATCCACTCGTGAACGTGTTCTGTCTCGGCATCGCGAAGATCGACACCTTGATGAAAGCCCGTGCGGAGGGTGTCGGCAACGCCGTCTACTATGTCGGCGCGAAGACCGGTCGGGACGGAATTCACGGTGCCACGATGGCGTCGGCGGAGTTCGATGAGACGTCAGCGGGGAAGCGTCCCAATGTGCAGGTCGGCGACCCGTTCATGGAGAAGCTGTTGCTCGAGGCCTGCCTCGAAGTGATGCGGTCCGACGCACTCATTGGGATTCAGGATATGGGGGCGGCTGGGCTGACCTGCTCGACTTGCGAGATGGGGGCACGTGGCGGCACTGGGATCGAGATCGACATCGCTGCGGTCCCGCAGCGCGAGTCGGGGATGACACCGTACGAGATCATGCTGTCGGAATCCCAGGAGCGGATGCTGCTCATCGTTCGGCGCGGGTGCGAGGCGGAGGTCGAGCGCATCTTCGAGAAGTGGGATCTCCATGCGGTGCGCATCGGCACGGTCACCGGCGACGGGTTGTTGCGTGTCAAGGACCGCGGCGCTGTGGTTGCCGAGATTCCCAACACGCCGCTGGCTGACGAGGCGCCGCTCTACGACCGGCCCACACGTGTGCCGGACGACCTCGCGGAGCGGCGGGTGCTGGACCTCACGGCGTTGCCGGCCGGACCTGCGCCAACGCAGGCGCTGATGCGTCTCCTCGCCTCGCCGGGGATAGCGAGTAAGCGCTGGGTCTACCGCCAGTACGACCATATGGTGCGCACGAACACCGTGGTGCTGGCCGGGATGGGCGCTGGGGTAGTGCGCGTCAAAGACACGCGGTGCGCACTGGCTTTCTCGGTCGACGGAAACGGTCGCTATTGTGCGCTGGACCCTCATCGCGGCGCGATGTTGGCCGTGGCCGAGTCGGCGCGCAACGTTGCCTGCGCGGGTGCGCTCCCGGTAGGGGCGACCAACTGTCTAAACTTCGGCAACCCGGAGCGCCCTGAGATTATGTGGCAGTTTGCCCAAGCCGTCGACGGGATGGCGGAGGCATGTCGTGCGTTAGAGATCCCGATCACCGGGGGCAATGTCAGTCTTTATAACGAAACCGACGGGCAGGCCATTCATCCAACCCCGGTCCTTGGCGTCGTTGGGATCATTGAGGATGCCGATCGCGTGCTCGAACGGGTCTTCCGGCGGGCCGGCTCGGTCGTCATCCTACTTGGTACGGCGCGTGGCGAGCTCGGCGGCAGCGAGTATCTCAAGGTCATGTACGGTTTGGTCCGCGGGGTGCCGCCGGTGCTCGATCTGGCGGCCGAACGCGCGCTCGAGCGGCTGCTGGTCGCGGCGGCGGCCGACGGCCTGCTCGAGTCGGCGCACGATTCTTCGGAGGGGGGCCTAGCCGTGACGCTGGCCGAGTGCTGCTTTGAGAGCGGTGGTGTTGGCGTCGATGTGACCATTCCGACCGCGGCGGCGGCCGGGCCAGCTGCGTGGAGGCTGGTCGCCACCCTTTTTGGCGAGGCGGCCTCGCAGGTTATCGTTTCGGTCGCCGAGGCAGACGCGGACGAGGTGCTGGCCCGCGCGCGCGCATCAGGTGTGCCAGCCCAAGCCATCGGTCGGACTGGCGGTGAGCGGATTTGCGTCACAATAGAAGAGCGTGTGGTCGTTGATGTTTCACTGAGGGCGGCGGAGCAGACGTGGGCGACTGGGCTGTCCCGCTACTTCGAAAAAACTGCGGCATAGGCGAAGGAAGCCACTAGGAACCATATGGACGACAAGTTTCACGACGAGTGTGGCGTCTTCGGGATTTACGGCCACGAAGATGCCTCGTCGATGGCCTATCTTGGGCTGTACGCGCTCCAGCACCGGGGGCAGGAGAGTGCCGGCATCGCGGTATCCGACGACAAAAAGCTACGGCTGTCCCGCGCGATGGGACACGTCGGTGACGCGTTCAACGATCGGATCCTGGCCGGCTTGACAGGTCACTCGGCCATTGGCCACGTCCGCTACTCGACCTCCGGCGACAGTCGACTTGTTAACGCCCAGCCAATCCTGATCGATTGCTCGCACGGCGAGATTGCACTTTGTCACAATGGCAACTTGGTCAACGCTGCCGAGCTGCGACGTGAGTTGGTCAACCAAGGCTCGATTTTTCAGACCACTAGCGACACCGAAGTCGTGCTCCACCTCTATGCGAGGTCGAACGCGCCGGCTCCCGCGGACGCCATTGTCGAGTCGGTCTCGAGGGTCCGCGGCGCCTTCTCACTCATTATGTTGACCCCAAAGAACCTGATTGCCGTCAGGGATCCGCACGGATTCCGGCCGCTGGCACTCGGCCGCCTCAACGACGCGTATGTGGTGTGCTCGGAGACATGCGCCATGGATTTGGTCGGCGCCAAGTACGAGCGTGAGGTGCAACCGGGGGAGGTTCTGGTCATCGGCGAGAACGGCCTGCAGTCGCATATGCCGTTTCCCCCGACGCGCTCGGCGCACTGCGTGTTCGAGCATGTCTATTTCGCACGGCCGGACAGCTACGTCTTTGGTCAGAGCGTCAACGACGTGCGCACTAACCTCGGCCGGCTGTTGGCCCACGAGGCAGGCGTCAAGGCGGACGTTGTCGTGCCAATCCCCGACTCTGGGCTCTGTGCGGCGGTGGGCTACGCGGAAGCCTCAGGGATCCCCCTGAGGATGGGGCTAATCCGAAACCATTCTGTGGGGCGCACCTTTATCCAACCCCAACAATCGATCCGAGGCTTCAAAGTTAAGATAAAGCTCAACACCGTCCGCAGCATTCTCAGCGGCAAGCGCGTGGTGCTGGTTGATGATTCAATCGTGCGCGGCACGACGAGCCGAAACATCGTCTTGATGATCAAGGCGGCCGGCGCCCGAGAGGTCCACATGCGCATTAGCTGCCCGCCGACTGTCTCCCCGTGCTACTACGGGATTGACACGCCGCACCGCGACGAACTGATTGCCGCTAAGCATAGCGTCGATCAGATTCGGGACTTCATGGGCGCCGACACCCTGGCGTATCTGAGCTTAGACGGGCTTCGGGAGGCCGTCGGATCACGCCACAACAGCTACTGCATAGCGTGCTATACGAAGGACTACCCCGTGGCGCCGCCACGCGACGAGTCCGCCTACATGCAGATGGTGTTCAAGATTCCCACCGATGGCGACGCGATCGAGCCATGACCGTCCGGCCCCGCGTGGCGTCTTGTCAGTGGCCGGACGTGGCTTTAACGGGCGTGTCAGCAGTGTGGCGGCCGACGTGCAACGTGGACTGCTCGCACTGGTTCTGCTGATTGTCCTGGTGGCGCCCGGTCTCGCTCAAATTTCCCCTGAGGAGCTTCGCGCGGCGATTGACCAGCTTGGCGAATTTGACTACGGCGTGCGCCGGGAGGCGTCGCGCGTGGTCCGCCGCGCCGCCCCCGATCTGGCCGTGCCACCTTGCTCGCGGCGGCGCGAGAGCATGAGGACAGCTACGTCCAATTTCGCGCGGGCGTTCTGCTGTCTGGGTTCGGCGGCACGCAGGCCCTCGCCTTCTTCGAGGCGGCACTAAGCTCGACCAACGACCGCGTGCGCGCGGCTGCCTACGATCACTTCGAGCACGCTCCTGATCCGGCCCGCAGTGCGTGGCTGGTAGCGGCGCTTGACCGCGAGCTCTCAGAGTTCGTTCGACCGGCCTTGGTCCGTGCCCTGGCCGCGCATGATGACGACGCCGACGTGCGCGATCGGTTGGTCCGTGACATCGATCGCGGAGAGGAGTACTTCCGGGGAGCGGTGATCGAGGCACTTGGTGACTATCGTGCGACGTATGCGGTCGATCGGCTTATCCACATTGCCTCGGAGAGCGGGCCAGTTCAGGATGACGCGCTGTTGGCGTTGGGTAAGATCGGTGACACCCGAGCCCTCAGGACGTTGGTGGCTGCTCGCGAGGGGGTGTCGGAAGCGCTCCAGCCGATCGTGTCGGCAGCTGCCTGCCTGCTAGGCGTCGATTGCCCGAATCAGCTTCGCTACGTCGTCGAGGCCCTGAGCTATGGGGCCGAGACCGCGGGCGAAGCCCAGGAGCTGGTGCGAAGCTCGGCGACCGGGTTGGCGGCGTTGGCGATGAGCGGGCACGTGGAGGCACTTGATGCGTTGTTCGACGTGGGGGCGCCTTCGGCGGACCCGGCGCGTGCGCCGATCGCGCTGGCGATCGGAACAGTGGCACTTCGCCGTCCGGCCACCGTGGTGGCGGCAGTCGAACAGCGGCGCGAACTCGAGCCGGCGCTCCTGCTGATACGCGACGCGTTCGACATGTTGGATGAGGACATGGCCGAGGAGCGCTTCTACGTGTGTTTGCGCAGCACCTACTGGGAGTCGGCCGAGGGCTCGCGTCGGCGGAAGATCGCCGAGGCGGCGCTGAACATGTTGGAGTTCTAGCCAATGAGCTACAAGTCCTCCGGTGTCGACATCGACGCCGGGCACGCAATCATCGAGCGCGTGAAGCAATTCGCCAGGAGCACCTTCACCGACGGCGTGCTTTCCGATATCGGTACGTTCGGTGGGCTCTTCCGCCCGGAGCTGACCGGTATGGGTGAGCCCGTGCTAGTGGCGAGTGCTGATGGCGTGGGCACCAAACTTAGGGTTGCCTTTCTCGCCAACAAGCACCGTACGGTCGGTCTCGACTTGGTCCATCACTGCGTGAACGACATCGTGGCACACGGTGCTCGGCCGATTTTTTTCTTAGACTACCTGGCTACAGGACGCCTATCGCACGATGTGTCGACAGCGCTCATCGAAGGGGTCGCTCTCGGCTGCAAAGCTAACGGGTGCGCGCTCCTTGGCGGTGAGACGGCGGAGATGCCCGGCTTCTATGCCGATGGTGAATATGATCTGGCCGGCTTCATCGTTGGGGTGGTGGACCGCGCGCGCATCATCGACGGGCGGGCTATTCAGGCCGGCGATGTTCTGATCGGGCTCCCGTCGTCAGGTTTGCACACGAACGGCTACTCCCTGGCGCGCCGGATTCTCTTCGACCGGCTGGGCCTGGGTGTTGATTCCGTCGTCCACGAGCTGGGGTGCACGGTGGGAGAGGAGTTGCTCCGGCCGCACCGCTCCTATCTGCTGGTCGTCACGCCGCTAGTCGAGGCAGGGGTGATCAAGGGGCTAGCGCACATCACCGGCGGCGGGTTGACCGACAACGTGCCGCGTGTGTTGCCACCGGGAACGGCTGCGCGCATCGACCGATCCGCCTGGACCGTGCCGCCGATCTTTACGATCCTGCGGCGGCAGGGCGATGTGTCGGACGACGAGATGTGCCGCGTTTTCAACATGGGGATTGGTATGGTCATTGTCTGCGCGGCCGAAGTTGTCGATGACGTGCGGTCACGGCTTGCCCAGGCCGGAGAATCAGGAGCGGTGGTGATCGGCCGCGTCGTCGACGGGGATCGCACCGTCAGTTATGCGTGAAGAATGGTTCGGTGTGGTCACATGAACAGAAAACTAGGGGTTCTCATCTCAGGTCATGGAAGCAACCTCCAGGCGATTATCGACGCCATTGC
>CBDAMZ010000010.1:0-787500 GCA_965197375.1 Vicinamibacterales bacterium | reverse complement strand
AGGCCGCGAGGCCGGCGAGTTACAAACCAGCCTGTTAGTCGAACGACCTGGAACGGTCGGCCGCAGACGGTGAGAGCCCGGTAGACGAAAACGGGTTGGCTCGCTGGGTAGGTACCTGAGTATCGCGGGACACGTGGAATCCCGCGAGAATCTGGGAGGACCATCTCCTAAGGCTAAATACTCCCTGGCGACCGATAGTGAACCAGTACCGTGAGGGAAAGGTGAAAAGAACCCCTGTTAGGGGAGTGAAATAGTACCTGAAACCGTATGCCTACAAGCAGTGGGAGGGCTATGACTGGGGGCTTGCTCCTGGTAATGCCTGACCGCGTGCCTTTTGCATAATGAGCCGGCTAGTTACTCTTCGTGGCGAGGTTAAGCGTAAGCGAGCCGTAGCGAAAGCGAGTCCGAAATGGGCGTTTAGTCGCGGGGAGTAGACGCGAAGCGAGGTGATCTACCCTTGGCCAGGGTGAAGCGTGGGTAACACCACGTGGAGGCCCGAACCAGTGTCGGTTGAAAACGGCTTGGATGAGCTGAGGGTAGGGGTGAAAGGCTAATCAAACCTCGTGATAGCCCGTTCTCCTCGAAATGCTTTTAGGAGCAGCCTTGGGAGGTCGGCGTTGGTGGTAGGGCTCTGGATGGACTAGGGAGCCTACAAGCTTGCTGAATCCAACCAAACTTCGAATGCCAGCGACTCGCATCCCAGGAGTGAGACTACGGGGGCTAAGCTCCGTGGTCGAGAGGGAAACAGCCCAGACTACCGGCTAAGGTCCCTAAATCTGTGCTAAGTGGGAAAGGAACTGGGGACGCTGAGACAACCAGGAGGTTGGCTTAGAAGCAGCCATCCTTTAAAGAAAGCGTAACAGCTCACTGGTCAAGCGGCTCTGGACCGACAATATAACGGGGCTCAAGCACAGTACCGAAGCCGTAGATTCGACGGGCCCTACGGGGTCCGCGAGTGGTAGAGGAGCGTTCTCTAGGCAGTGAAGCCAGACCGTGAGGACTGGTGGAGCGTAGAGAAGTGACCCTGCCGGCATAAGTAGCGATAAGAGTGGTGAGAATCCACTCCGCCGAAAGCCTAAGGTTTCCTGGGGAAGGTTCGTCCGCTCAGGGTTAGTCGGGTCCTAACGTGAGGCCGAAAGGCGTAGCGGATGGATATCCGGTCAACATTCCGGAACTACCTAGACGACGTTATCACGATGGGGGGACGCAGGAGGCCAGCCCAGCCTACGATTGGACGTGTAGGTTCAGGCATGTAGGGGGAGCCGCCAGGTAAATCCAGTGGTTCACATTCCCTGAGGTGCTATGGCGAGGCCGTAAGGCCGTAAAGTGGGTGACGCCACGCTGTCAAGAAAAGCCTCTAAGGAGCCGTCTAGGTACCCGTACCGCAAACCGACACAGGTAGGCAGGGAGAACATCCCAAGGCGCGAGTGAGAACCCTCGTTAAGGAACTCGGCAAACTCGCCCCGTAACTTCGGAAGAAGGGGTGCTCCAGCTCGTGACGTGGCTTGCCCACTGAGCGGGAAGGAGTTGCAATAAAGAGGCCCAGGCGACTGTTTACTAAAAACACAGGACTCTGCAAAGTCGAAAACGACGTATAGGGTCTGACGCCTGCCCGGTGCCGGAAGGTTAAAGGGAGGGGTCATCCGCAAGGAGAAGCTCTGAACTGAAGCCCCGGTAAACGGCGGCCGTAACTATAACGGTCCTAAGGTAGCGAAATTCCTTGTCGGGTAAGTTCCGACCTGCACGAATGGCGTAACGATCTGGGCGCTGTCTCAACGAGGGGCACTGCGAATTTGTGGTACCGGTGAAGACGCCGGTTACCCGTGGTAAGACGGAAAGACCCCGTGCACCTTTACTACAACTTAGTAGTGAATGCTGGTGTGTTATGCGCAGGATAGGTGGGAGACTTTGAACCGGGCCTCTTGGGGTCTGGGGAGTCGTCGGTGAGATACCACCCTTAGCATTTCGGTGTTCTAACCTCGGCCTGTCATCCAGGCCAGGGACCCTGCTAGGCGGGTAGTTTGACTGGGGCGGTCGCCTCCTAAACTGTAACGGAGGCGCGCGAAGGTTCGCTCAGGCTGATTGGAAACCAGCCGTAGAGTGCAAAGGCAGAAGCGAGCTTGACTGCGAGACTCACACGTCGAGCAGATGGGAAACCAGGCCTTAGTGATCCGGTGGTTCCGCATGGAAGGGCCATCGCTCAACGGATAAAAGGTACGCCGGGGATAACAGGCTTATCTGAGCCAAGAGTTCACATCGACGCTCAGGTTTGGCACCTCGATGTCGGCTCATCGCATCCTGGAGCTGAAGCAGGTTCCAAGGGTTCGGCTGTTCGCCGATTAAAGCGGTACGTGAGCTGGGTTTAGAACGTCGCGAGACAGTTCGGTCCCTATCTACCATGGGCGTAGGAGATTTGAGGGGGGCTGTCCCTAGTACGAGAGGACCGGGATGGACGAACCTCTAGTGTACCAGTTGTCGCGCCAGCGGCAGTGCTGGGTAGCTACGTTCGGAAGGGAGAAATGCTGAAAGCATCTAAGCGTGAAACCCTCCCCGAGATGAGATTTCCCTGAGCTTCGGCTCCTGAAGGCTCCTGGAAGACCACCAGGTATATAGGCCAGGTGTGTAAGGCCCGTGATGGCTTGAGCTAACTGGTACTAATCAGCCGTGAGGCTTGACCATATTTTTTCACTGCGTGGGAAGCTATCGTTTGTGGGGTGTTCAGTTGAGGGATGTCCTCGTAGGGACGCGCGGTGACGCAACCTGCGGGGGGCCGGGCGCTCGGCGGATGTTCGAGGTCCGGTAGTTTGTTTTCCGGTGGCCATAGGAGAGGGGAAACACCTGTTCCCATACCGAACACAGAAGTGAAGCCCTTTACCGCCGATGGTACTGCGGGGGTAACTCCGTGGGAGAGTAGGTCACTGCCGGGAGTATCCCAACGCCCGAGGTCGGACGAGGCCACGGGCGTTGTCATGTACGGCGGCAGCCCTTCTGTGGGGCATGACCCTGGCCGCCGTGTTTTATACAGGAACACGCCGTGCAAGTTTGAAATCACCAAGGGTTTGCATGACACTACGGGAGGTCCTGTCCGGACACTTGTGAAGGATGCCGTATGGCAGTGATTGACCGTTCCACCGCTAACAGCCGAGACGTTCCGGTCGAGTTCGCGAGTGCGCGCAAGATCCGAACTCGGAACAAGCTCAGCTACCGCGGCGCGCACTGGCCCATCTGGATCTGGGTGTTCTTCATCGCGCCGGGGCCGTTGACGTCGGATCTGTTCGAGAGCGGGTTCGACGGGCGGATGGCCTTCTGGCTGGGTTTCGTGTTGGTCGGCACTGGCATTGCCGCGTTGTGCGGGCGTCTGCCTGGTGTCGAGCCGCGGCCGTACATCATCCGGTTCACTGAGGACAAACCGAATCCACTCTATCGCCGAGTCTGCTATACCTTCGCATGGAGCGCGGTCATCACGTTCGCGCTGCTCAACATCGCCGGTCTCGTGGTCGCCGCGGCGACCGGGCAGTGGATACTTCGTCAGATGTACGAGGTGGCGTACTTTCCGATAGCCATCACAATCTGGATCCTCGGGGCCGTCGGTTGGCTTCCGCGCGTCAAGGCGTCGACACAAGGCGAGGGGCACGAACGCCGCTACTTCTATGGGTCGGTGTGGGCCGTCTGTCTAGCCCAGCCGGTGCTGTGGCTACTGTGGGCCATGCTACCGGAAGGCCGTCCGGGCGATGGTCTGAAGCTCGCTGTTTTCCTTGGCATGCTTGCTTTCGTCGGTTGGTTATCCGCTCGCGGGAAACTGCCGCGGACGCGCCCGATCGTACCTGGTGAACTGGCCGTGAGCGACTGACCGTACGGCTGCGAAAGGTACAGGAGAGCGCGCCCGGCCACGATTAGGACTTTAGCAAGACCTTCAGCGCCCGCCGCGCGAGCCCATCAGTGTGACCTCGTCGACGACAACTGGCCATAGTGTGATCGGCGTTTCGTCGTGAAAGGTCGACTTCATGACCACCGTGCCGTGTGGGCGCACCAAGCTCATCGCGTGGGCAAGTCCCCTTGGACGCCCGGTGGCGTCTACGGTGATGTCAAACGAGGCGCGTGCCAGCTCGGCAACCGGCGGCTGCGCGTTCAGACCTAACTGCTTTGCGCACTTGCACTTGTGGCTGTGCTTTCCGATGAGTGTAACGCCGGCGCCGGTAGTGGCCAGGACCTGCCCGATGAGCAACCCTAGGCGACCGTCGCCGATCACTGCGATCTTGGCCGTTGGCCTCACATCGACCTGGGCGAGAATTTCGCAGGTGGCCGCCGTCGGCTCAACGAACACCGCGGTTTCGTCTGACAGGACGTCTGACACTTCGTGCAGGTTGGTTGCGGGGAGGGACAGTGCCGAGGCGAAGGCGCCTGGCCGGTTCATGATCCCTAGGACCGAGCGCCGCGGGCAGTGTGCCTCCGTGCCGGCGCGGCACCATTCACACGCGCCGCAGCCGGTGTTGAACTTTCCCACGATTCGCTTCCCGATCCAGTGACGATCGCCAGCGGGCGCCTCTTCGACGACGCCGACGAATTCGTGTCCAGGTACCCCCTGAAGCCGGCGTAGCCGCACAGGATTTCGAGGTCGGTGCCGCAGATGCCGGCCAGCCGCACGCTGATCCGGCACTCCTTGGAAATCTCGGGTTCCGGGAGGTCGCGGACGGCAATCGCATCATCGATGACGAGGGCGCGCATGACTCGATACTACCAACGCACGTGCAGGCGACACTGCAGCACCACCGTGCCGTTCACGCCAACAGGCCCCCAAAGCTCGCGGCCTGGACCGCTGTCCGGCATCCGGCAGTAGAATGATGCCATGCGAGGCACCGTCCAATGGGGCTTGCAGGTGGCTGCCGTGGTGGTGTTCCTGGGCGCGCAGGTACCATCGGGTCATGGCGCTGCTGAAGTCTGGCACCAGACAATAGGCGACCGTGCTGGATTCGACGATCACTTCACCAACAAGACGATGCGCGTCGACTACTTCCACTCCGGCGGTCTCGGAACCGAAATCTTTGGCCTCGATCGGGTCGTCTCCGATGGTCCGTGGGCAGGTAGCCGGACCCGGCTGGTAGACGACCTCAATCTTGGCAAGTACCTATTTGAAGTTATCGACCGTCGAACGAATCGGGTCATCTACTCGCGTGGGTTTGCATCGATCTACGGCGAGTGGGAGACGACGCCTAAGTACCGCGAGCTACACCGCACCTTTCACGAGTCATTTCGGATTCCGTGGCCGAAACAGCCGATACAGGTTGTGCTCAAGAAGCGGGATTCGGAGAACAGTTTCCACGAGATCTGGTCTACCGTTATCGACCCTGATTCGCGTTTCGTGAACCCGACCGATCGCGAGCCGATGGGTAGGGTTTGGACCTTGTTTGAGCACGGGCCGCCGGCGGAGAAGGTCGACTTGCTAGTAATTAGCGAGGGATACACTGAAGCCGAGCTGCCAAAATTCCATACCGATGCGAGGCGACTCGTCGACGCGTTGTTCGAGGAAGAGCCGTTCAAGCGACGAAAATCTGACTTTAACGTCTGGGGGTTGGATCTGCCGTCACCGAAGTCTGGCGTCAGCCGGCCGCGCGCCGTAGAATTCCGGCGGACGCCGCTTTCAGCTGAGTACAACATCTTCGACTCAGAACGCTATCTACTGACCTACGACAATCGCGCGCTGCGCGATGCTGCATCAGCGGCGCCGTACGAGTTTCTCGAAATCCTCGTCAACGAGGAACAGTACGGCGGGGGCGGCATCTTCAATTTTCAGGCGACCGCCTCGGCCGATACCGGCTTTGCGGAATATGTCTTCGTCCATGAGTTCGGACATCACTTCGCAGGGTTGGCCGACGAGTACTACACCTCGGACGTTGCGTATGAAACCGGTGCGAGCTACCACCCGGAGCCGTGGGAGCCGAACGTCACCGCGCTGCATAACTCCAACGATCTCAAGTGGGGCGAACTCGTCGATGCCGACACGCCGCTACCAACGCCGTGGAACAAGAAAGAGTTCGAATCGGGCAGCAGCTCGGCGCAAGCCGAGCGCCGGGCACTGCGTGCTGATGGCGCGCCTGAGGCGGAGTTGGATCGGTTGTTCACTGCGCAGATGGAGCGCGAGACGGCACTGTTGCAGTCAATGACGCATGCGGGAAAGGTTGGGGCTTTTGAAGGGGCCTCGTATGAACCGACCGGGCTCTATCGGCCTGAGATCGACTGCATTATGTTTACCAGAAACCCGGTTGGCTTCTGCCGCGTTTGCGAGCAGGCGATCGGTCTGGCGATTGATCAATATTCGCGGCCCTAAGTGGTGTATCGAACCATGGACAAAATCTTTCTTGCCGAGCTCGCGCAGATCGTTGGCCATGACGGCATCATGTGTGACGAAGCCGAGCTGTTGACCTACGAGTCGGACGCCCTGGCGAAGCTTAGATCGAAGCCTGGGGTCGTCGTCCTACCTGATACGGCCGAAGCAGTCCAGGGTGTCGTCCGTCTCTGCCACACGGCCGGCGTGCCGTTTGTGGCACGTGGGCATGGCACAGGGCTCTCCGGCGGTGCCATGCCACGCGCTGACGGGGTGCTAATCGTTATGACGCGCCTGAACCGGATCCTCGACGTTGACCTTCCCAACCAACGGATCACCGTCGAGCCGGGCGTCATAAACCTCGATGTGACGAAGACGGTCGCGTCGGCAGGATACTACTACGCGCCGGATCCCTCGAGTCAGGTGATCTGCTCCATTGGCGGCAACCTCGCCGAGAACTCAGGCGGTGCACACTGCCTGAAGTACGGCTTCACCGTGCACCACGTGCTCGGTGTCGAGGCAGTGCTGCCGGACGGCGAGCTGATTCGCCTGGGGGGTGCGGCGCTCGACCCACCGGGCCTCGATCTGCTGGGCGTGCTGGTCGGTTCGGAGGGCACCCTGGCCGTCGTCACCAAGGTCACCCTGCGTCTCATGCGAAAGCCCGCGGCCGTCGAGACGTTGCTGGCAGCGTTCGACTCGACCGAAGCGGCCGGTAATGCAGTGTCCGGCATTATCGGGGCGGGTATCATTCCTGCCGCGGTCGAGATGATGGACCGCTTGACGATTGAGGCATCCGAAGCGGCGGTCCATCCGAACTTCCCGGCCGCTGAGGCGGTGCTCATCGTCGAGCTCGACGGGGCAGTCGCCGAGGTGGCGGCACTTTTCGCGCGGGTCGAGCAAGTGTGCGATGAGGCGAGGGCCCGCGAGATCCAAGTCGCGCGCACCGAGGCCCAGCGCGCCCGTTTCTGGATGGGGCGCAAGGCGGCGTTCGCCGCGATGGGCCGGGTCTCGCCGAACTACTACGTCCAGGATGGTGTCATCCCCCGCACGAAGCTGTCCGAGGTTCTGGCGCGTATCCGCAGGCTTGCATCCGAGTCAGGACTGGGGATCGGCAATGTCTTTCATGCTGGAGATGGCAATCTCCACCCGCTCGTCTGCTACGACGAGCGGATCGAGGGGCAAGCCGATCTGGCGCAACGTGTGGCATCTGAGATCCTGACGTACTGTTTAGACGCGGGCGGTTCGATTACCGGCGAGCATGGTGTTGGCGCAGACAAGGCTGATCAGATGCCCAGGATGTTCACCGAGATCGATCTGGACACGATGCAATTGGTTCGGTGCGCATTCGATCCCGACCACCTCTGTAATCCTGGCAAGGTCTTTCCAACGCCGCGTCTTTGCGGCGAGGTCCCGGGTCCCTACCGCGCGCATCCCGCTGAGAGCCCAGGTCGCGCCGAGCGCTTCTGATGGCCGCCGTCGTGCCCCTGAAAGCGCTCTTGGCCGAAGTGGCGGTGTACTCGGGGCCAGGCACCGTGCGCGCGGCGACTGAAGCGGATGCTGTCGACGGGATGCGTCCGCGTCTTGTCGCCGAGCCGGGCGATGCCGCGGCGCTGGCTGCCACGCTTGGGTGGGTGTCGGCCGAGCATCTCAAGGTACTGGTTAGGGGCGGCGGGACGAAGCTCACCTGGGGTGCCCCTTGCGGCCCGATCGATCTCGTGCTCTCGACTGCCGGGCTTTGCTCAGTTACCGAACATCGTTACGGCGACCTCACCGCGACTGTTGAGGCTGGTGCGCCGCTGGCGTCAGTGAACGCCACACTTGGTGCGCACCGCCAGTGGCTACCACTTGATCCTTTTTGGCCCGAGCGCGCAACGATCGGCGGCATCGTGGCCACCAACGACAGTGGGCCCCGCCGGCATCGGCACGGCGCGCCGCGCGACCTAATCATTGGCGTCACGCTGGCTCGAGCCGATGGCCAGCTGGCCAAAGCGGGTGGCATCGTTGTCAAGAACGTCGCCGGCTACGATCTGTCGAGGCTGCTGACCGGTTCGTTCGGCTGCCTGGGCGTCATTGTCAGCGCGACCTTCAAGTTGGCGCCGATCGCCTCGGCGTCGCGAACCGTCGTCGTCGAGCCGGCGCCAGGTACTCTTGCCGCGGTGGTCCGTGACGTCACGGCATCGGCGCTCACGCCGACGGCATTGGAACTCGAGTGGTCTCCCCCCCGTGCCCTGATTCGCTTCGAGTCGGTCGAGGCGGCTGTTGTCGACCAGGCGGCTGAGGCTAGAAGGCTGGTGGCGGGAAGCGGTCAGGCAACGGTTGTGAGCGGGAGTGACGAGGCGGAGGTCTGGCGGCACCATCGGGCGTTCTCAGACGGCCCGGGTACCCTGATCAAGCTCAGCACTTTGCCAACAGAGCTGGTGACGACACTTCGGTGGCTGCAGGAGACGGTGGCGCAAGAGGGTCTCCAGGTGATGGCCGCCGGACGAGCAGGGCTTGGCGTCGTTGACGTGCGTCTCGAAGGCTCGCTTGACGTCCAGGCCCGCACGATAATTGCTCTTCGCGCGCGTCTTTCTGGGGGGGACGGCTCGGCCACCATCCGCCGAGGGGAGCCGACGCTGCGTCAGTTGGTCGACGCGTGGGGGTCGATACCGATCGGTGACGGCCTGCGCGTCATGCAAGCGGTTAAGCGGCGTTTCGATCCGACAGACATGCTGAACTCTGGTCGAGGACCAAGCGGACTGTAGGTCGGCACGAGGTGCCAGCTCCAATATGAAGTGGCCATGGCTACTTGATTGTCGCGCCGCGTATCGACGCATCTAATACCTCGACCAGATGCAACGTCCGCACACGGCTGCCAGCCTGCTCCAGCCCGCTCCGGATCTGCAGCAGACATCCCGGGTTGCTCGAGACGACTACCTCCGCCCCCGTTGTCAGCATGCTGCGTACTTTACGACCGCCGAGCTCGCGGGCGGTTTCCGGCTCGACGAGGTTGTAGATGCCGGCTGAGCCGCAGCAAATGCCGCCCTCGGGAATGTCGAGCACCTCCAGCTTTGGGATCGTCGCGAGAACGCGCCGAGGCTCCTCTGTGATGCCCTGCGCGTGTTGGAGGTGACAGGCGTCGTGATAAGCAACTCGCAGGGAGAGAGGATGCCTTGGCGCGTGGGGTTCGAGCTCGGCCAGGACCTCTGCGACGTCCTTACACTTGGCAGCGAGGGCAGCCGCCTTGGCCGCGTACGCGGGGTCGTTGCGGAGAAGATACCCATATTCTTTCAGGGTCGAGCCACACCCGGCGGCATTGTTGACGATGGTGTCGACGTCGGCGGCCTCGGCTTCAAACACGTCGATAAAGCGCCGCGCCGCCTCCATCGCGTCGGCCTCGAGTCCAGCATGAGCCATGAGCGCCCCGCAACATCCCTGCGCCCACGGGATGACCACCTCGCAACCTTCGGCGGCCAGTACCCGCGCCGTAGCGCCGTTGACGTCACCAAAGAAAACGCGCTGCACGCACCCCAATAGCAGGCCGACCCGGCGACGGCGTTCTCCTTTGGCCGGTAGGTGCTGGTTAAGCGACGACCAGGCGCTCGCGAGTGAAATGGGGGGCACGACGGCCTCCATGGCCTGCAGTCGCGCCGGCAGTAGCTTCACGAGCCGGGTCGCGCGCGCGAGCCCTTGCAGGCCGAGCATCTGGCACGCCCACAGCTGCAGCGCTACCCACCGCACGCGCCAGGGATAGGGAAAGAGCCCGAAGATCAGTCGGCGAAAGAGGCGATCAATAAGCGTGCGCTTGACGTTCCGCTCGGTCTGCGTTCGAGTGGCTACGATCAGCCGGTCATATTGGACCCCAGATGGGCACGCGGTCACGCACGCCATGCAGCCGAGGCAAGTGTCGAAGTGCCGGACAACCTGGCGACTCATCTCGACCTTGCCTTCCAGGCCGGCCTTCATGAGATGGATGCGCCCGCGAGGCGAGTCCGCTTCTTTGCCCCACAGCACGTACGTCGGGCAGGCCGGGAGGCAAAAGCCACAGTGAACACAGTCCGCGACGAGACGGTGCAACGGAGGATGGCGGGCGTCGGAGCTCCCAAACTGCGTGTGCGATGGCTCGATAGGGGTGGGGGGCGACTGGGCCATCACGTTCTAGTCAACGCAAGCCGACGAGTCCCTTGACTGACTCGATCAGCTTCGGCGAGTTGTATCCAAGCCCCTCCTTGAAGACGAGGGTGACGTTTCGGATCTCCGCGTGCCGCGCCACGGGGTCGCCCTTGATAACCACCAGATCAGCGAGCTTGCCCACTTTGACCGATCCAAATCTGGCGTCTTCGCCGAGGACGCGCGCGCCGTTCAGCGTCATGATCTGGATGACCTGCTCCGGCGTGAAGCCGGCTTCGATCAGCAACTCGTAGTTCCGCTGGTCGCCATAGCCAGGCAATGCTCCGCCCATGCCAGTAGGATCGACCCCGGCGGCCAGCAAGCCCCCAGCATCGAAGAAGGCTTTCTCGAACGCCTGAGCCTTCGGGAAGAGTGTTGACATCGGCGATTTGTCGAAGCTAGCGATCTCATCCCGTGTCTGTAGGTACTCGGCGCGCGCTCCGGGCGCCATCGTTTCTAGCACCCGATCCTCGAGTGGAGGGCGATTCGGCACGCTCAGCTCGTAGACGGCGAGCGTTGAAGTCATCGCGACGTTCGCCTCGACCATCTCGCGGATGGTCGTCTGCACCGCCTCGCCTTCGAGATCGATGTCGAGCAGGCTCTGACGGACGCCTGGCGGGCAGACCCCGTGTTCTTTTTCCTCGACGTAGTCGCTATTGGTAAGGAAGCCATGCTCGATGTTGTCGATACCGAGGCCGACTGCTTCGCGGAATGAGACCGAACAGAGATGGCCGGTCACCTTGAGGCCACGCTGGTGCGCTTCATCGATGGCGGCCGCCAGCTCGTCGTGGCCGATACGCGTATAGGCCTTAAACCAGTCGACCCCTTCCTCGGCTCAGTAGGCAACAACCCGACGGGCGTCTTCAGGTGTCGCGACCGCCTTCATTTGTACCCTAGCGCCGGCGCCAGAGATGTACGGCCCAGTGATGTACATTCGCGGCCCGACTCGCTCGCTATTTTGGATGGCCTGTTTCAGGTTCAGCTCGCTGTACGGGGAGAACGCACCTGTTGTGCGGATGGTCGTGACCCCGCTGGCGAGATACAGACGCGGGGCGCTGAAGTTGAGCTGTACCCGCCGGCCACGGGTCGTGTAGAAAGTGTGATCATGAAGGCCGACGAAGCCTGGAATTACTGTGTGTCCGGCGAGGTCGAGCACGTCGGCGCCGTCTGGAACGGGCACTGTGCTGCTGGGACCCACTGTTGCGATTCGCCCGTTCCGGATGACGATTGTTTGATCACTCGCGGCCGGTGCACCGGTGCCGTCGACTAACTGGACGTGGGTTAATGCCACGACCGCGGCATCGACCTGGACGAACTCGCGGACCTCATCGGAGAGGGACGGGGCCGGCTGCGCGAACGACACGCCGGCCGTGAGTAGCGCTATCAACGTGCCTACTGCGGTAATCCTTCCCATTTGACACTCCTTAACGTTGATCGTCCGTTCACCTGTACTCCAGTCTGGCGGTCTTTCAGCGGTCCTAGAGAGTCATTCCAGGATCCACGACCTCTACCTGAACGTCTACGGCTCGACCGTGAATACCAGCTTCATCCCAGATTCGAGATGCTCAGCGATATGACAATGTAGCATCCAACGTCCAGGGTTTGACAACTCCAGCAGGATGTCGGCGGTCGAGCCGACCGGCAGCAACATCGTGTCTTTCCACACCAAATTGTCATTAGTGACGCCGTCTTGCGACAACCCTAGAAACCGCTGGCCATGGATGTGAATCGGGTGTTGCATTGCGTGTACCGCCGTGCGATCGTTACGCACTCGGATCTTCACGCTGTCACCAACGCCGAATGACCAGTCGATTTCCGTATTTTCCAGCCCGGTGTCTTCGTCCCGCAGGATCCAGTTGACCTGGTCGGCCGTCGTTACCCAATTCATCCGTGGCATCGTGCCGCTCCACTCAACCGGGTTGAAGTAGGTCGAGTCGAGATTGAGAAGCGTTTCTAGCGGATAGGGTAGTCCTTTCACCTGAAGGGTCAGCAAGAGACGGTGGTCAACTGGGCGGTCGAAGTCAGCCCGATACGGATCGATGTCAGCCACCACGTCGGCATGGGTGTGCAAGGTGTCGAACGTCGTGGTGTGATCCGGCCGTGCCGGCACGTCGCGTACCGTGATTCGCCCAAGCCTCGCCGCCTCTGGGAAGAAATTCCCGTAGACGTGGTCGATGCTTTGAGTCTGGTTGAGGAGCGGCACCTCTCCCGTCTCCGGAAAGCGAACCTCAACGATGTACCGTTCGGCTGGGGCAATGACGACGCTCTCTACCCATGTCTCACGCTCGAACTTCCCGACGTCGGAGCCAACAAGCTTGATTGTGGCGTTGCCGAACGACAGATTAAAGGTTCGGGTATTCGAGACGTTGGTGAGGAAGAACCTGACGACATCACCGCGATCGACCATTTGCGTGTAATCTGGTTCCCCGTTGACTAGGAACACGTTACCGAAACGTCCCATTAAAGCATACGTCGCGCGTTCGCGACCGAACGGGACGAGCGCGGAGCCGTTGTCCGCGATCAACAGGTCGTCGAACATCAGTACTTCTTCTCGGTTCACGGGTCCGAAGTAGTCGGGGTCACGTGCGTCAACGCGCATGTTACCGTAGAGACCGAGGTCTTGTTGGATGTCTTCGCGGTGATGCGGGTGATACCAGTAGATGCCGGCGTCTGGGAAATGTATGCGGTACTGGAAGGAGCCCTGCGGCGGAACGGGATCCTGGGTGACACCAGGCACCCCATCGAAGCGGTTGTCCAGGCGGATACCGTGCCAGTGGATGGCGGTCGGCAAATCGAGCCGGTTCGTAAAGTTCACCGTGATCGTCGCGTCCTGCGGGACGCGAATGAGCGGACCTGGGTACTGGCCGTTGAACCCGTACATCGTGAACGTGTGTCCGTTGATCGTCCGCTCGACGAAGGACGCGTCAAGGTCGAGTGTGCCACCGTCCGGAAGGTTGATCACCTCGTTCGGTCGAGCCGTGGGTGCCGGATCGCCACCCGGCGTCTCGGGTAGGTACGGGTCGACGGCCGGCCGTAGGTCACCGACGCCGGGCATCATCTCGACCGACGGATGTGGTGGCGGGGCCACCCAGCCGAAGGCCGCGAGATCCCGCACCTCGTCGATCGCGCGGCGACGATTACCGGCTATGCCGGTGAGTTGGAGCAGGTCCTCGGGCTCCATCCGCATGCTGGCCGAGATGCCGCGCAGCACGATGCGTCCCTGCCAGCTGTCACCCCCAGCGGTGGCCTCGGCTGTGACGAGAATCAAGAACTTGTTAAACCCAATATGACCGACACGCGTACGCCCGTTACCGACGACGCCGAGGTTTAGGATGGGACGCATGAGCGGCGTGGTCGTCCACGCGACGTAGGTCGAGTAGGCGCCGATTGTCGACGGGTCCGGCAAGCCGCTGATGTTCAGCGTGACGTCGAACTCGTGGCGCCCGTCGGCTGACACGCGGGTCCCGAACGGCGAAGGTGTCCGACCGAGCACCGCGTGGCCAAACGCGTCCGGAAAGTCCGGCGTGTGGAACAGCTCAATGCGGTAGAGATCGGTGTTCGGCTCGGCCGCGCCGTCGTCCCCTGTACACGCACTGGGCGTTGCCTGCGGCCGCGTCTGGGACGCGTGAGGGAGACCCATCGCGGCGCACGTGGAGGAAGCCGAACAGGACGGCCCACTGACCGGTAAATCTCGCTGTCCGCATCGCGTCACTCGACAGTCTGCAGGAAACCAACGTAGCTTGTCACGCAGCAGGCAAGCCGAGCTCCTCGGGTTCGGCAGCTGTTACCGTCGCGGGACTAGAGTGATTCATTCCATGATTATGGCCGGCGACCAGGACGCCGAAACGTCAGTCCCGCGAGGGGCGAGCACGCCGGGAGTATTCGACCGACGAGCAATACCGCTGGAGGGATGCATCGGTAGTCGAATGCGACCATAATCATAAAACGGGCTGCCAGGATCGCCCACCAGGATGTTTCCCGACACGTGTGAGTGATCGATGACTTGCGCCATACGTATCCATGAACTCGGTGGTCCAGACGTCTTGAAATGGGGGGAGGTCGAAATTGCCCCGCCCGGTCCGGGGGAGGCGCTAATCCGGCAAACCGCCGTCGGGCTTAACTACATCGATGTCTACCATCGTACCGGACTTTATCCGGTGCCCTCAATGCCAGCCATCATCGGGAACGAGGCGGCCGGCGTTGTCGAAGCGGTTGGCGACGGCGTGAGCGAGGTCAGTCCCGGTGACCGGGTAGCCTATTGCATGAGCTTGGGGGGCT
Organism: Vicinamibacterales bacterium; assembly: GCA_965197375.1. GTDB lineage: Bacteria > Acidobacteriota > Vicinamibacteria > Vicinamibacterales > UBA8438 > CBDAMZ01. The sequence goes on along the minus strand of CBDAMZ010000010.1, from coordinate 772,751 downwards.
ATGCACAGCGGCGGCTCATCCTGTCACGTCTCCTTGTACGGATCCCCGGCGGGATTAGCGACGAGCATGCGGCCGCAATGATGCTCAAGGGATGTACGGCCCAGTACCTGTTGCGCCGAACGTATCCGGTCAAGGCGGGCGAGACGATTCTCGTTCACGCTGCGGCCGGCGGCTGCGGGCTGATTGTTTGTCAGTGGGCGAAGCATCTGGGCGCGACCGTGATCGGCACCGTCGGCACGCGTGAGAAGGCGGAGCTCGCGAAAGCGCATGGCTGTGAACATCCGATCGTCTACACGCAAGAGAACTTCGTCGAGCGAGTCAAGGATTTGACCGACGGACAGGGCGTGTCGGTTGTCTACGACTCCGTCGGCAAAGACACCTTCGTGAATTCGCTTAACTGTCTGCGGCCACGCGGCGTGATGGTCAGCTTCGGGAACGCGTCGGGCGCGGTTGAGTCCTTCAGCCCCGGGGTGCTTGCGGCGAAGGGCTCGCTCTTTCTCACAAGGCCGACGCTGGCTACCTACACGCGCACGCGCTTGGAGCTGGAAGAGACCACCCGAGAGCTGTTCGAGGTCGTGGCGACAGGTGCCGTCAAGATCGAGATAAACCAGACCTACATGCTGGAACACGCGGCCCGGGCGCATCGCGATCTGGAAGGGCGGAAGACGACCGGGTCGACCGTCTTGCTGACTGGGTTGTAGATCGCTGACGTGCCTGACCTACGGTTTGCTGAGAGCCACAGGCGCCGCCCGCTCTCGTCCCTTGGACGAAACGGCGGGCCACGTTAGATGGAGGACGACGTGACAAGACTGTGTAACGGATTCTTCGTAGGACTGATGCTGCCCCTGCTCGTGCTGGGCGCGCTAGCCTTGGGTGCCTGCTCTGGTGGTACCGTAATTCAGACAGAGACGGGGTCCGAGTCGTCATTGTCACTGTCGGCCAAGCCGATTACCGACGGACTGGTTGCACATCGCCCGGCTGTGGCAGGGACCAACGGGTTGGTCACCGCGGGGCACCCACTAGCCTCGATGGCGGGCATGCGCATCCTGCTCCAGGGTGGGACAGCCGCGGATGCGGCTGTTGCCGTCTTTGCCACCCTGAACCTAGTTGAGCCGATGATGTCTGGGGCGGGCGGGAACGGCTTCATGACAATCTACGAGGCCGATAGCGGACAGGTCTATTCGCTAAACGCGTCGGGCGCGGCCCCGGCGGCACTTGATGCGAGTGAAGTCACGGCTGAGGACTTGGCGCGCGGCATGAGGGCGGGGGTGGTCCCGGGGCTGTTCGGCGGCTGGGTCGCGCTCCTTGAACGATTCGGCACGATGGAACTTGCTCAGGTGCTGGAGCCTGCCGTGGAGTACGCGGAGGACGGCCATCCGCTAGCGCCGCTTGTCGCCGACTCGATCGAGCAGTCACGGGAGCTCTTGGAACGATTCGAGACAACCCGAGCCGTGTTCTTCCCGACCGGCGAGTCGCCGGTGGTGGGGGAGTTATTCGCCTATTCGGACCTGGCGCGGACCTTCAAAAAGCTCATTGAGGCAGAACAAACCGCGATCGCCGATGGTGCATCTCGGCGGCGATCACTCCGGGCTGCTTTTGATCGGTTCTACCGAGGGGACATCGCGCGTGAGATGGCTCGCTTCTATCAACAGAACGGCGGTCTCTTTACCCGAGAAGACTTCGCCAGCTACGAGCCGATTTGGGCCGAGCCGGCGCACGTCACTTACCGAGGCTACGACGTCTACTCTAGTCCCTCGACATCGCGCGGCGGGCTCGAAGTGACGATGCAGCTCAACCTGATGGAGCACTTCGACCTTGCGTCACTCGGTCACAACTCGTCGCAGGCGCTGCACCTGATCGCCGAGTCGATCAAGGTAGCCAAGGCGGACATCTATCACTTCGTCGCAGATCCGAAGATGACTGACATGCCGACGGCGGGCATGCTCTCGAAGGAATTCGCGGAGACCAGAGTCACGCTGATTCAGCCTGGACGTGCGATGGAGCAGCCGGATCACGGCAACCCGCCGGGAGCACGAACGGTCGATCGGCGGTCTGTGGCGACATACGGTTCAGTTCGGTCCGATCGAAGCTACCCAGGGAGCACTACCAGTTTTTCGGTCGTTGACGGCCAGGGTAACGTCGTTGTTTGCACGCCAACCCTGGGTAGCCGCTGGGGCACCGGCGTCATCGTAGGGACCACGGGGTTGTTTTTCAATAACGGCACCCGCCACGGTTCGACGTCGCCGTATCCTGATGATGTTAACTACGCGCGTGGTGGTCAGATTCCAATTCTCAACAACTCGCCGACTCTGGTCATGAAGGACGGCGCTTTCTTTCTGGCACTTGGGACGCCAGGTGGAGAAACCATCGGGCAGACACAGTTCCAAGTGTTGCTGAACATTATCGATTTCGGAATGGGCATCCAGGAGGCGATCGAGGCGCCGAGAATTGCGCTGAGCGCCAACCCGAATTTCTACCGCCCAGGAGCAGATATCACGGTCAGGATCGAGGCGCGGATGGCTCCCCAGGTGGGGGCTGACCTCGAGGCGATGGGGCACATTGTGGAAACAGTGGGGGAGTACGCATTCGGTAACATGCAAGGGGTTTTGGTTAATTCTGAGGTCGGAACGATGATGGCCGGCGCCGACGTGCGACGGATGATGTACGCGGTGGGATGGTAGGAGCGCGAAGTCTAAAACCTGGCCCAAAACTGCGTGATGGTCATTGTAATCGTGGCTATCGTGGGCGGCTCCGCCTGGAGCATGCGGCCCGGGCGCATCGCGATCTGGAAGGACGGAAGACAACCGGTCTTGCCCCTTGGACGAGACGGCTGACCACGTTGGATGGAGGACGATATGACAAGATTGCGTGGCGGATTCTTCGTGGGACTGGTGTTGGGGTTGGTCGTGGTTGGTGTCGTGGGCGCGGTTGTTGCCGTGCAGGGCTCGTCGGGTAAGCGCATCATTAATTTACCTGGGCGCACGACGCAAGCACCTTTCAGCGACGCCGTTATGGTCGGCGACACCTTGTACGTCGCCGGCCGGCTCGGTCTTGATCCGGAGACTGGTCGTCCGCCTGGACGCGTCGAGCATGAGGTGCGCCTGATCCTCGACGGAATCACTGCGGTGCTCGCAGAAGCGGACATGACGATGGACGACCTTGTCAGCATTCAGGTGTTCTGCTCGGATGTCTCGCTGTACGGGCGGTTCAACACGATCTACACGACCTACTTCACTGAAGCGCCGCCAGCACGCGCATTCATCGGGTCTGGCCCGCTGCTGCGTGGCGGTCGGTTTGAGGTGATGGGGATAGCGGTCAGGGGGTGAGCGGTGCATGATCTAGGGGTAGTCATGAGGAACCCCAGAAGGGTTCACCGGATCGCATGGTTCTTGGCCGCCATCGGCATTATGGTGTCGGCAGTGGCCGTGTCAGCTGACGACTGGCCCGAGTTTCGCGGGAAGGGGCGACTCGGCGTATGGCACGAGACGGGGATCCTCGAACGGTTTCCCGAGGGCGGGCTGCACGTTCGGTGGCGGGTGCCGATCAACGACGGCTACGCGGGCCCGGCAGTGGCCGGCGGGCGCGTCTTCGTCGTCGACGGACGGCGGGTTCAGGCGCTCGATTTTGTCGAACGGGTCGTCGCGCTTGACGAAGCCAGCGGCCAGATCCTCTGGACGCACGAATGGAAGACTAACTACGCGGGTATACAGATGGCGTATGCGATCGGACCACGTGCCACCCCGACCGTTGATGCCAACCGGGTCTATGTTCAGGGTGCGATGGGGCGACTGTTCGCTCTCGACGTGGCAACGGGCGAGGTGCTGTGGCAGAAAGACTACGTTCGTGACTACGCCGCCGAGGTGCCCTTTTGGGGCATGCCGGCCGCTCCGGTGGTTGACGGCGATCGGCTCATCTGCCTGGTCGGCGGCGAGCCGGACGCTAAAGTAGTTGCCTTCGACAAGTACACCGGTGAAGAAATTTGGCGGGCGTTATCGTCGGACTGGGAGCCCGGTTACAACTCGCCGATCATCTTCAACGTGGGTGGCCAGCGGCAGTTGATCATCTGGCACCCGCGTGCGATCACGGCATTGGATCCCGAGTTTGGCGAGACTCTGTGGGAAGAGCCGTTCGAGGTGTCGTATGGGATGACGATTGCGACGCCGGTACTCAGCGGGCGCCGCTTACTAGTTTCCGCCATGTACAACGGCTCGCGCATGTTTCGGCTCGGCACTGATCGACCGGGGGCGACACTGGTATGGAAGAGTGAGGGAGGAAACGAAGTCCGTACCGACAAGCTGCACGCAGTGACCAACACCCCTGTGATCCAGGGAGACTACGTCTACGGGATCGACAGCTACGGCCAACTCCGCTGCCTCGATGCACACACGGGCGAGCGCGTCTGGGAGAGTATGACAGTTACGCGTGAGAACGTACGCTGGTCGACCGCTTTCTTCGTGCGTAACGGCGACCGCTATTTCATTAATAACGACCGAGGTGAGCTGATCATTGGTCGGTTTTCGCCTCAGGGCTTTGAAGAGATCAGCCGGACCAAGCTTCTGGAGCCGACCCATCCAGCATCACGACGCCGGGAGTTCGGCGCGGTGCTCTGGTCCTATCCTGCCTACGCGAACAAGCACATCGTCGCGCGGAACGGCCGCGAAATCATTCGCGCGTCGCTGGCCGAGCCTCCCTAGCTGTTGCCTTCGTGCTGCTTGTTATGACTACGGTGACGCACCGAACCATCCGCGAGGGCGCCTCGGCCGATAGGCGGTTCTACGCGAACCGCCCCGAAGGTGGGGGCATCTGGAACCCGGTAGACTATTTAAAGAGCCGCGCGCGATAGGCGCGCCGAGCCTGTGGCGAGGCCACCCCGTTCATGTCAGACGCCATCAGTTACCGAATCATGGAGCCAGCCGAGGCTGCGAGCGTATCCCGGCTCGTCCGGGCCTCGTTCGACGAATTCATCGGGCCCGAGTACACACAGCAGGGTGTCGGGGAGTTTTACCAGTACGTAGAGCCCGAAGCGTTAGAGCAGCGAACGCAGGCCGATCACTTCGTGCTGGTCGCGGTTGCTGATGAAAGGCCGATCGGGATGATCGAAATCAGGCAGAACAATCACGTCGCCTTGCTATTCGTGGACAAGCAGTATCAACATCATGGCATTGCGAAGGAGCTACTGAGACGGGCACTCGCCGAGGCGCGAACGAAAACCCAGAACCTCGAGCGCGTGACCGTCAACTCCTCCCGCTACGGCGTGCCTGCCTATGAGAAGCTTGGCTTTCGCCAGACCGGCCCCGAACGGACGGTTAACGGTATCGTCTTCATCCAGATGGCCAAGCGGCTGGAGGGTCTGTCCTAGTATCCCGCTTCAAAACACCAAGGCCTGAGCGAACCAGTTGCTCACCGTCCGAACAACAAAACCTATTGCTTGCGAATCTTGTATAGATGCCCGGTTGTCCGGATGATGAGACTGTCTCCGACGATGGCCGGTGTAGCCATTGTGAATTCGTCGAGGAAGTTCTCCGCTAGCACCTCGAACTCGGGTCCCGCCCTGATCACATAGGTCGTGCCTTCCTCGCTGAGCGCAAAGATTTTGTCGTGGTACGCCCAGGGCGACGAGGTGAAGCCCTCACCGACCTTGATCCGCTTGCGGTCGTAGACCACTTCGCCCGTGCGGGCGTCGTGCGCCGTCATCATGCCTCGGTCGAGCAACGTGTAGTAGTAGGCGTCGTAAATAAGTGGCGACGTGTTGTAAGGTGCAGCCTGCGGCTGTGACCAGACGACAAACTCGTTACTGAGCTTGGCGTCGCCAAGCGAAATATCACCACTTGCACCAGGCCGGATGGCGAAGACCGGTCGTTGTTGATCCCCGACATAACCCGAGCTGAGGTACAAGATCCCAAACTCGGCAAACGGAGTCGGTACGGTGATTGATGACATTCCAGTCAGTTCCCACAGCAGGTTGCCGTCCAGATCGTAGGAACGAACCTTGTTGGTGCCGGTCGTCACGATCTCGGTTCGCAGCTCGTTCTTCCAGATGAACGGGGTCGACCAGTTGCTGCCCTCGTCCCGGTTCGTGCGCCAGATCTCGGTACCTGTTTCTGCGCTGAGGGCCACGATGTACGACTGCTCGTCGTTGTCGTCGACGACATAGAGACGACCGTCGTGCAGCGCCGGTGACGACGCGGTGCCCCACCCATTCCGCATCTTGCGCACGGGGGTCTTCACTGACCACAGGAGCGAGCCGTTCATGTCGAGGCAGAAGATGCCTACGTTGCCGAAGCGAACGTAGAGCTGCCCCCCATCGGTTACCGGGGTCTCGGAGGCGAAGGTGTTCTTGACGTGATGTTCAGAGGCTGGCTTGCTGCTATGGAGCTCACGTTCCCACAGGATGGCACCGCCGTTGAGGTCGATTGCGTACATCCTCCAGTGGTGGGCGTCCGTCGGGATGTCGCGCTCGCCGCCGCGGTAGAGGCCGCCGATGGGCTTTTCGACGTCCCCGTCGCTGATGACAGATGTGACAAACACACGATCGTCCCAGACGATCGGCGAGCTCCAGCCGAGGCCTGGGATGGCGGTTTTCCACGCGACGTTCTCAGTCGTGCTCCAGGACTCAGGCAGGTTGGGATGGTTGGCGACAGTCTGGTTGTTGGGGCCCAAGAACGAGGGCCAGTTATCGGCGGCACTGATGCTGGCTGCCGCACCAACTATCACGCCAAGGATGCACGTGCTCACTCGCCTCATGAGTCTCTGTCGGATCGCGACCCGCCGTCTGGCTCCCGCTGATTCCCTCACACGCCAGCCGAACCCTTGTTGACTCACCGGCACCATGTCTTTGATCTCCCGGTCATCCACTGTGATGTCTAGCAGGTTCGGAACTGCCGGGCAGTCGGTCTTTTTGGCCTGACCCGACAGGCTGACCCTCTTGTCTTGCTGTCTCACTCAACAACTGCCTGTACTTGCATCCGCTCGATGAGTACCGTGCCGGTCCCGTCGATCCGCAGGCCGAAGGGCCCCGGCTCGAGATTCCTCGCGTGGCCGTGTGTCATCAGCTCGCCGTTCACGTAGCCGCGGAAGTGCCCGTCGCCCCCGTAGACCCTGAGTTCAAGCCAGCCAGCGGTGTCGCCGAGCGGGTGTTCCTCGAATACGGTACCCTCGCCGTTCTCCAGGCGTCCGAGCTTGACCACGCTGCCGTTGATCGAAAGGAAGTCGAACGTCTGCGCGTCCTGGACGTGATGCACGAGCATTACCGTTCCGACGAACGCGTTGAGGTTGAGGTGCACGTCCGCCTGAATACCGCCCACCGCATTGCCACCGACGAAGAGCACTGGCGTACCGTTCGGATGGAGCCCGAGCACCGGGCCCTTGGCTGCGTCCGAGACGATATCCGGCGCTACGTGTGATACGTCGTTTTCTAACCAGGTGAACTGATTGGTCAGTACGGTATCCGCACCCTGCGCCGGTCGCCAAACCCACGACCCGTTGTCGAGATCGATGAGACCTGGATCGATCGGCGCCTCACTCGCTTCAACGAACTCTTCAGACACTGCATCGGTTGTGATCGCGCGCACGCCGAGCCCGTGCTGGAAAACAAGTTGCCCGCCATGATCAGCCGTTTCGAATAGCAACCCGATCCCGATAAGCGCTACGACGAATGTGCTGACCAAGATCGGAATTCTCGGTTTCAGGATGTACGATACCGCCAGGCGAGCCGACGCGAAGAAGACAAAGAACCAGATTGTGCGGAAGGCCCAGTCCGAGTGTTTGTCGACGAGCGGGCTGACCTCGGCTGGCAGCAGCATCGTATCGGCAGCATTGCGTCCCGTGAAGTAAGCGATGATCGCAGCGGCTGCGCCCGTGCAGTACAACCAAGTGGCGGCGTCCCGTATCCCCTTCCGTCGATGCATCAACAGGCTGATGAGGTCGACGACGACCGCGGCGATGAGCAGGGCGATCGGGAAATGGACGACGAGCGGATGGATGTTCGGCGCCCAATCCGGAGCAAGCGACATGTTTCCTCCGTAATCTCAGGACTCAATCCTATAATAGTTGGTCGTGTCGGGAGCTTTCCAACGAATCTGTGATAACCCGCAAACAATCCACGCAAGGTTGGCACGGTTGGGACGATTATGCCTCGTTCTACGACTGGGAGAACGCTCGGACGCTCGGCCGGCGTGACGTTCGGTTTTGGGTCGATCTTGCGCGACGTATCGACGGGCCGGTGCTCGAGCTCGGGTGTGGAACGGGGCGACTCTCAGTGCCGGTGGCGCGGGTGGTGGATCGCTTCGTCGGCATCGACCGCTCGGCACAAATGCTGAGCCATCTACGGAGGCGTCTTCGGCGCGCGCGTCTGGGCACGCGCGCCACAGTGGTTCGTGGTGATATCCGAGCCTTACCGTTTCGACGCCGATTGCGATTCCAGTTGGTGATGGCCCCATACGGGATGCTCCAGTCGTTGTTGAGGGAGACCGACCTCACGTCGACGCTCGAGGCGGTGGCCGGCGCGCTCCCACGCGGCGGGATGTTTGCAATCGACCTGGTGCCTGACCTACTGCGGTGGCAGGAATACCGTCGCCGAGCGACTCTCCGGGGCCAGGCGCATGGCGGTCGCCACGTTACACTGATCGAGTCGGTGCGTCAGGATCGTCGTCGCCAGCTGGCCATCTTCGACCAGGAATTCGTCGAGCGGTTGGGTAGCCGGCGCGAGACGCATCGTTTCTCGCTGGCGTTTCGCACGCTGACCGTTCCGCAGCTCACGCGACGTCTTGAGCGCGCGGGGTTTCGGATCGACGCCGTCCTTGGTGACTATCGGGGAGAGCGCTGGGCGCCGGATGCGGACGTCTGGGTCGTCTTGGCTCAGCGCCGGTGATCTGGGGAGACGCGCCCCGGAGGTCTTTGTTGGCGGTCCCACCGCTGTCCGGCGTGCAGAAGGTGGCTCGCGCGAGGCTTCGGCTGCACGCATAGCGGCCCCGAGGCACTTTTGCGATAATAGCTACCGCACCGTTACCTCCCGGAGCCGATTCTGTATGTCAGGCCATTCTAAGTGGAGTTCGATCAAGCATAAGAAGGGCGCGGCCGACGCAAAGCGTGGCAAGCTCTTCACTCGTATCATCAAAGAGCTGACGGTCGCGTCGCGTGATGGCGGCGGCGATCCGGACAGCAACCCGAGACTCCGTACAGTCATTGCCGACGCGAAGGCGGCAAACATGCCGGCCGAAAACATCAAACGTGCGATCCGGCGTGGCACTGGCGAGGAGCCTGGGGTGTCGTACGAAGAGGTCACCTACGAAGCCTATGGACCGAGCGGTGTCGCGCTCTTAATTGAAGTGGTAACCGACAACACCAACCGCGCAGTTGGCGACATCCGGCATCTGCTATCGAAACATGGCGGCAACCTCGGCACATCAAACTCTGTGGCGTGGATGTTTAGCAAGCGTGGCTACATCGTGGTCGAGAAAGGCCAGGTTGACGAGGAGACCTTGATGACCACCGCGATCGACTCCGGGGCTGACGACTTCCAGGAAGATGAAGACAACTGGGAGATCGTGAGTGCGCCAGAAGCCTTCGAGCAGGTACTTGCTGCGGTCAAAGGTGTCGGCGCCGAGCCGTTAACGGCTCAGGTTGCGCAAGTGCCGCAGAGCTACATCAAGCTCGAAGGCAAGACCGCACAGCAGATGATCAAGTTAATGGAAGTGCTGGAGGACCACGACGACGTGCAGCGTGTTTGGTCCAACTTCGATATTTCGGCGAAGGAGCTCGAGGCCTCGCTGGCGTGAGAATCCTTGGGGTTGACCCCGGTTCCGATCGCACCGGGTACGGCTGCATCGAGACGGATGGCAGCCGGCATCGCGTTATTACCTGTGGCGCGCTCGCCGCTCCCAGCCGCGCGACCTTTCCTGACAAATTGCTGTTTATTTATAACGGGCTCTCGAAGCTTCTGCGCCACCACCAACCGAAGATTGTGGCGATCGAAGATATTTTTTATGCGCGTAACGCGCGCAGCGCGTTGAGACTCGGTCATGTGCGTGGCGTCGTGATGCTGGCGGCATCTAAAATGGGGGTGCCTGTTTCGGAGTACTCGCCGGCCGAGGTCAAACGAGCGGTCGTCGGGTACGGACGGGCTGACAAGCGGCAGGTGCAACAGATGATTGTATTGCTGCTCGGTCTTGATCAGCCGCCGTCCCCGCTCGATGTTTCCGACGCTCTGGCTGTGGCCGTTTGCCATTCACACTTACTCGAACCGGCCATTGACCATGTCAGCCTTGGCGAACGATCGCCTGCTGCGAGGAGCTGGCGGCGCTATCGCCCGCGCGCCGACCGATCTGGGTCATGATCGCACGCCTTTGCGGGCGTCTCGTCGACAAGCAGCCCAGCCGCCTGGTCGTTGATGTCAACGGGCTCGGGTACGAGGTCTACGTGCCGCTGTCGACCTTCTACGAGTTGGGCGAGACGGGTTCGGACGTGTCACTGCGCGTTCACACCCACGTTCGTGAGGAAACGTTGGCACTGTTCGGGTTTGCGACCAAGCTCGAGCTTGACCTCTTCGAGCGGCTGATCGCCATCAGCGGCGTCGGCCCACGGCTAGCTTTGGCGGTACTCTCTGGCATCGAGCCACCGGATTTTGTGCGCGCCGTACGCGATAGTAATGTGGCGCGGCTCACGGGGATCCCAGGAGTTGGCAAGAAAACGGCTGAGCGAATCGTCCTGGAGCTGAAAGACAAGTTGCCGACCACCGTGGAGGCGGCGGCGGAAGGGGGGGCTCCCGCGTCGGGTCTGGACCTGCGCGGCGACGTGCTGTCTGCGTTGTTGAACTTGGGGTACCAGCGTCCTCTAGCGGAACGTGCCGTGGACGCGGCACTCAAGGCGGACAACGGCACCTTCGAGCAGACGTTACGACAGGCACTTCGCGAACTGGCCAACTAGTAAAGGGCTCAATCGCTCTGCCGATCCGCCATCCTAGACACTAGAATGTAACGGCGACAATGACATCGAACAGAATCTCGAGCTCGGTTCGGATCGATGACGAGGTTCCATACGAGGCTGGCCTTCGTCCACGAACGCTGAACGATTACATCGGTCAGAATCGGCTCCGCGAAAACCTGACCGTGTCCATTACCGCGACCCGTAATCGCCACGAGGCGCTCGATCACGTTCTCCTCTATGGGCCACCGGGTCTTGGTAAGACGACGCTCGCGCACGTGATCGCACACGAGCTCGGTGTGCAGGTGCGCGGTACTGCTGGACCGGTCTTAGAGAAGCCTGGAGACCTTGCTGGGCTCTTGACGAATCTTAAAGAGCACGAGGTGCTGTTTATTGACGAAATCCATCGCATGAGCCCGGCGATCGAGGAAATCCTCTACCCCGCGATGGAGGATTACGAGCTCGATATCGTCATTGGACAGGGGCCAGGAGCCCGGTCGGTTAAGGTTCCGTTGCAACAGTTTACGTTGATCGGAGCCACGACGCGCGCGGGCTTGCTCACCTCGCCGCTTCGCGCGCGGTTCGGCATCGTCCATCGACTCGATTTCTATACCGACGATGATCTATGCGAAATCGTTGGACGCTCCGCGCGCATCCTCGGCGTGCCAATTGACGAGGCGGCGACACGCGAGCTCGCCCGGCGCGCGCGTGGCACCCCACGGGTCGCCAATCGCCTACTGCGGCGCGTACGAGACTATGCTGAGGTCCGGGCCAACGGCGCCATTGTGCTCGACGTGGCGAAGCGGGCGCTTGAGCTACTCGAGGTAGACGACAACGGGTTCGATGAAGCGGACCGGCGGTTGCTTCGGGCCATCATCGACAAATTTGGCGGTGGGCCAGTTGGATTGAATAGTATTGCGGCTGCCATCAGCGAAGAAAAGGAAGCAATCGAAGACATCTACGAGCCGTTCCTCATTCAAGTAGGCTTTCTCGATCGGACGCCGCGCGGGCGTGTGGCAACGGCACGGGCGTACGACTATTTCGGACTAACGGCGCCGGAACGTCACCCCAAGCTCTTGTGAGCTAGGGGGTCTACCCGGAGCTTCTCGGATGGGCGTTTGTCGAAGGGCCGGCGTGTCAGGGAAGGACGAAGCGGTGTGACAGGAGGGGGCAGCGGACGGCTGGCGGGGGGTCGGACGATGCGTCTTGCCCGCATTGCTTCACTGGCGACCTACGTGCCGCCACGCGTCCTAACCAACGCCGACCTGGAGAAGCAGATCGACACGTCAGACGAGTGGATCTTAAAGCGCACCGGTATCCGCGAGCGACACATCGTCGACGACGGCGTCGCCTCGTCTGATCTCGCCCAGGCGGCGGCGGTTTGCGCCATCAGGCGGGCGGGTCTGACACCAGACGACATCGGGTTCATCGTCGTAGCTACGACCACACCGGACATGTTTTTCCCATCCACCGCCTGCCTCGTTCAGACGAAGCTCGGAGCCTCAAATGCCTGGGGCTTCGACCTGGGCGCAGCGTGCTCAGGTTTCACCTACGCGCTGACGACCGGTGCGCAGATGGTCGCGACCGGCGCACATGAATACGTCCTAGTGATTGGCGTCGACGTGATGTCATCCATCACCGACCGCAAGGACCGCACGACCTCCGTGCTGTTCGGCGACGGCGCCGGCGCCGTCGTGGTGTCGCCCGCCACGGAGGACGGGCTCGGGATCCTCGACTTCGCGCACGAAGTGGACGGTAGCGGCGGCCAGGCGCTCTGCATGCCTGCTGGTGGCAGCCTCCATCCCGCTACGCACGAGACCGTCGCGCAGCGGTTGCACTACATTCGCCAAGACGGTCCTACTGTGTTCAAGTTCGCCGTGCGTAAGACTGAGGAGATCTGCCGGCAGGTGCTAGATCAGAATAATCTGGACGTCGGTGATATCGACCTGCTCGTGTCGCATCAGGCCAACCGGCGTATCATCCGCTATGCGGCCGAGCGCCTAGGTCTTGACCCAAGCAAGGTCGTCGTCAACATCGAGTGGTATGGGAACACCACGGCGGCGACCATCCCGCTCGCCCTGGCCGACGCCGTCGCGGACGGCCGCTTAAAAAAAGGGGCCCGCGTTCTGTTAACCTCAGTTGGTGCTGGTTTTACGGTGGGCGCCGTACTATTGCGCTGGGCCTGCTGACCGGCGCGTCAAATCGCTGAGACGGTTAGCCGCGGCGCTGTCGTTGTCAACGGCGGTCCGATGGACCTTTCGCTTTTCAACTACAACCTGCCCGTTGATCTCATCGCGCAAGAGGCTAGCGCTGCTCGCGATCAAGCCCGACTGATATGGCTCGACCGCCGCGCCGGTCGACTCCAGCATCATCACGTCAGCGCGCTACCCAGTCTCCTCACGCCCGACGATCTCGTCGTCGTCAACGACACACATGTCTTTCCGGCTCGACTGTTCGGGCGCCGCGACCCAAGTGGTGGGATTGTAGAGTGTGTGCTGCTCAACCGGCTTGACGCGGAACGCTGGGACGCTCTCGTTCATCCGGGGCAGAAGTTAAAGATTGGTACCAGGGCGGTGTGCGAAGGCGCGGGTCAGCGGTTGTACCTTGAAGTGCTCGACCACCACTTTCATGGACGCCGTACCATCCGCCTTACGAGCGACATCGGCCAGGATGTTGACCGTGTGATCGACGCGATCGGACACGTGCCGTTGCCACCCTACATCAAGCGCGCGGACCGTCCGGACGACCAGGGGCGGTATCAGACGGTCTACGCGAAGGCTCCCGGATCGGTCGCTGCCCCGACGGCAGGGTTGCATTTCACTACGGGCCTCTTCGAGCGGTTGGCCGCTCAGGGGATCGCTCGTGCCGACCTCACGCTTCACGTGGGGTACGGGACGTTCGAGCCGCTGCGCACCGATCAGATCGAGTTACATCGCGTGGCAGAGGAGCGGTTCGCGATCCCCGAGGCGACTGCCCGGGGTGTCAACCGGGCACTCGACGAAGGCCGCCGGGTCGTCGCGGTAGGCACGACGACAACGCGGGCGCTGGAGGCGTCCGTGCGCCAGGGTGGCGGACGGCTAGTCGCCGGGGCTGGTGTGACGGATCTCTATATCTATCCGGGGTTCGACTTCCGGGTTGTCGGCGCGCTGTTGACTAACTTTCACTTGCCGCGATCGTCGCTTCTCCTCCCTGCTTGCGCTATTGCGGGTCGCGAGACTGTCTTGGCCGCCTACGCAGAGGCCGTTCGCCGTCGGTATCGCTTCTACAGTTACGGTGACGCGATGTTGATTACGTAGTGGACGACTTGGCTACCCCTGGTCAAGGCTTTGTAGTAGCGCTAGCCACCCGGCGTTGGACGGCGTCGTCATTAGTGCTGTCGCTGGCATTATTGGGCGGGGTCAGCCTTGCCAAGCATCAACTTGGCGAACACTGGCCACGTTCTGACCTTTGCCCTTGGAGATCGTTCGCTAGCTCGTTGGCTATAATGAGGGTTTGTTCTGTCGCGAGGGCGACACCATGTGCCGGTGTAGCTCAGCTGGTTAGAGCAAGCGGCTCATATCCGCTAGGTCCGGGGTTCAAGTCCCTGCACCGGCACCACTTTTTTCTGCCGCTATCGGACACCACGCCATGGGGCCGCTCGCGGAACGTCTCCTGCGTACGATCGAACGGGAAGCGCTCGTTCCCCGAGATGGGCGTGTGCTCGTGGCGCTCTCCGGGGGCGCGGACTCAGTCGCGCTGACGGCTCTCCTGCACGAGATTTCACCACGGGGGGCGTTTCTCATCGCCGGACTCCTCCACGTCAATCATCAGCTTCGTGGCGCTGCTGCCGAGACAGACGAGAAGTTCTGCCGCGAGCTGGCGCGTAACTTCTCACTACCTGTGAGGGTCGAGCGCGTCGACGTGGCGGCGCAGGCGCGTGCCGACGGCATCTCAGTCGAGGATGCGGGGCACCGTGAGCGGTACGCTATCTTCGAACGCGTTGCGGCCGAACTGAACGCAGACTGCGTGGCCACGGCGCACACACGCGACGATCAAGCCGAAACTTTTCTTCTGCGGATGATTCGTGGCGCGGGCCCTGGGGGGCTCGCTGGGATTTGGCCACGCGCAGGACGTATCATCCGTCCGCTGTTGGGGGTTGCGCGCGCGGAGCTTAGGGACTACCTGGCTGGTCGTGGTCTCTCGTTCCGGGAGGACAATACAAATTGGGATCTGCGTGTGACCCGCAACCGTGTTCGTCATAGGCTGCTGCCCTTTCTCGAGGCGAACTTCTCGCCGTCCATCGTAGGGGTGTTGGCTCGGGAGGCGACGATCGCCCGCGGTGACGCCGAGTGGCTCGAGTGGGAGGCAAATAATGTGGCACGTGACCTTGTTAGCTATGGAAAGGGGACCGTCACAGTTGACGCTGACCGGCTTCGCCGGCAGCCGATCGCGTTGGCGCGCCGGATCGCGAAGCAGGTCCTCGAGCGGGCCAGCGGGCGAGCCATCGGCTTCGATCACGTCGAACGGCTACTCCAGCTGGCCGGAATACCAGGGACACGGGTAACAGAAGCCGATTTCCCCGGCAGCCGCGTTGAGCGGCGCGGGTCACAGATCGTGGTGACACCACCCCGACCCAGGCGGCGGAGTAAGTTCGACGCCGACCGATTCGAATGCCAGCTGACGATTCCTGGAGAAGTAGTGGTCGAAGAGGCAGGCGTAACGATTTCAGCCGAGCGGGCATCACAGACGGCCTGGTCTCCAACCGATCTAATGGCCCGAGGTACCACCGTCACAGTCGCGGAAGCTCATCTCTCCGCGCCGCTCACGGTTCGGAGCTGGCGGCCGGGCGACACATTTCGCCCTCTTGGGCTGGGGGGTCACAAGAAACTCCAGGATTTTTTCGTGGATCGCAAGGTTGCCCGTGAGCAGCGGAGCACCGTCCCCATTGTTACCGATTCCCGGCTGGGCATCGTTTGGGTTGTTGGTCACGCGGTGGCGGATGACTTTCGGGTCACCGAGCGAACACGAGGCGTGATACTCTTGAAAGCACGGCAGTTAGGAGGCATGGGGTGAGCGTGAATCTCAGAAGCTTAGTCTTCTGGATGGTGCTGATCGTCGTCGTGGTCCTCGTCTGGAATGTCTCCACCCAGTTCCAGGCGGGAGACAGCTCGGTCACCTTCAGTGAGTTCATACGGCGAGTGGAAGCCGGCCAGATCGAAAGCGTCACGCTGATCGGCAGTGAGATCACCGGCACCTCAGATTCCGGTGACCGCTTCCGTACCTACGCTCCTCCCCAGTACGAAGGTCTGGTGAACAAGTTGGTCGAACGGAACGTGGCGGTGACCGCGAAAGAGGCGGCCAACAGTCCGTGGGCAACGCTACTGTATACGTGGGCGCCAATCCTTCTGATAATCGCCTTCTGGGTCTTCTTCATGCGGCAGGTCCAGAGCGGTGGAAATAAGGCGCTCTCATTCGGCAAGAGTCGTGCCAAACTGTCGTCGAGCTCCCAGAAAAAAGTCACGTTTAAAGATGTGGCCGGTGTCGACGAGGCGAAAGAGGAGCTCCAGGAGATCATCGAGTTTCTGAAGGAGCCGCAGAAGTTCCAGAAGCTGGGCGGGCGGATTCCCAAGGGCGTGCTACTGATGGGAGCCCCGGGTACCGGTAAGACGCTGCTGGCGCGCGCAGTGGCCGGAGAAGCCAGCGTCCCATTTTTTACGATTAGCGGCTCGGACTTCGTTGAGATGTTCGTCGGCGTCGGGGCGTCGCGCGTGCGCGACTTGTTCGAGCAGGGCAAGAAGAACGCGCCTTGCATCGTCTTCATCGACGAGCTCGATGCCGTGGGGCGACATCGTGGCGCTGGGCTCGGGGGTGGCCACGACGAGCGCGAGCAGACGCTGAACCAGTTGCTCGTTGAGATGGACGGCTTCGAGTCGAATGAAGGTGTCATTCTGGTTGCGGCGACTAACCGTCCCGATGTGCTCGATCCGGCGCTGCTGAGGCCGGGTCGCTTCGACCGCCGGATCGCCGTCGCTCATCCGGACGTGAAGGGCCGCGAAGGTATCCTTGGGGTGCACACACGCAAGATCCCGCTGTCGGATAACGTGGACGTCCACGTGCTGGCGCGCGGCACATCTGGTTTTTCAGGTGCCGATCTCGCCAACCTCGTTAACGAGGCGGCGGTTAACGCCGCCCGGTACAACCAGAAAGTCGTTCGGATGCAGGATTTCGAGTTTGCCAAGGACAAAGTGCTCATGGGCTCGGAGCGCCGCTCGATGATCATCAGCGACGAGGAAAAGCAAATCACGGCGGTCCACGAGGCCGGTCATGCGTTGCTGACTGTGTTGCTGCCGAACGCCGACCCGATCCACAAAGTTACGATTATCCCGCGGGGTATGGCACTTGGCCTGACGCAACAGCTTCCGGTTGACGACAAGCACAACTACGGCCGCGACTATCTCGACGATCAGCTCGCGATTCTCCTTGGTGGCCGGGTTGCGGAGGAGCTAGCGAGGGGCACTGTTACCACCGGTGCTGGCAACGACCTGGAACGGGCGACTGAGCTCGCGCGCCGGATGGTCTGTGAGTGGGGCATGAGCGACGCGCTGGGACCACTAACGTTCGGCAAGAAAGAAGAGCAAGTCTTCCTGGGTCGGGACTTCGCGCAGCGTCAGGACTACAGCGCGGAAACGGCTGCCCGGATCGATCAGGAGATCAAACGAATCGTTACTCAGAACTACGACCGCGCGCGCGAGGCACTTGAGACTCACAAGACTGAATTAAATCGGGTCGCCGAAGAGTTGCTCACCCATGAGGTGCTTGACGCTGAGCAAGTCCGGCGCATCGCCCAGGGGCTGCCGACCGGCGAGCCGGCTACTCCCAGAATGGAGCCCGTGCCGTCCGATGGTGACGTTTCGCAGCCAGAAGAAGAAAAAGCGCCGGTCGTCACGCGCGTGCCATCGCTCGACAAGGCCGTACCGCAAAGGTAAGCATCGGTGCAACTCCCCGCCGCGATCCGTCGCTAACGTCGTGCCTACATTGCCAAAGTCACTGAGGTAATCTCCCAGGGGTCTCGTGTGTCAGTCTGAAACAGGCCACTGGCTAATGGCGGGTACACTGTTTCAGACGTTCAACAGGCGATGATTCCGCGCGAACGCTACACGCTCTCGTTGCCAGACGGGCTTGCGCTTGAGCTTGGCGAGCGCACGTTGGTCATGGGCATCATCAACGTGACGCCAGATTCGTTCGCTGATGGGGGGGGCAATCTTGACCCGGAGCGAGTGCTCGACACGGCGCTCGCCTTTGAGGCCGGCGGTGCTGATGTCTTGGATGTCGGCGGCGAGTCGACCAGGCCTGGCGCGGACCCGCTCTCTACGAAGGAGGAGTGCGCGCGGGTCCTGCCCGTGCTGGCGCGCCTAGCCGGACGCGTGCACGTGCCGATCTCGATCGACACCTATAAAGCCGAGGTTGCTCGCCTGGCGCTCGACCATGGGGCGTCCATCATCAATGACGTGTCGTTACTACGCTATGATCCAGCCATCGGCGAAGTAGCCGCTGCCGCCGGTGTGCCGTTCGTGCTCATGCACAACCGAGGTCATGCGAGCGACATGTATCGGGAGGCCCGCTATGGCGACGTCATCGGCGAGGTGGCGCGGGAGCTTGAGGCGGCGATTGATACTGTGACAGCCGTTGGGGTCTCTCGCGAACAGATTATCATCGACCCCGGACTCGGCTTCGCGAAAAGAGCCGAGCACACGTTCGCCGCGCTCGCTAATCTCGACGGGCTGCGAGCGCTCGACCGGCCCATTCTGGCTGGTCCATCACGGAAGTCGTTCCTCACGGCTGCACTGGGGGCACGGCCGCCCGCCGACCGGGAGTGGGGAACGGCCGCCGCTGTTGCTGCCGCTGTGATGCTCGGCGCCCACATTGTTCGGGTGCACGGCGTGCAGGCCGTCACTGATGTTGTGCGGGTCACCGATGCCATCCGCGCACAATCCACCTGTCGTGGCACGGTAATGGCTGATGGGGCAGGTCGGTTGCCGCACCGAAGCCCTGTTGGTCGAAGTGGCGCCAGGCGATTACAGGGCGTGACGAGGGAGCCAATGGGCAATGTGTGACGCTGGACACTCGCGCGCAATTCTTATGCGGGATGCGTCGGCGCCGCATGCAGACTGACTGCACTGCGGGTGGCCAGCCATCCCGATCAGTAGCCCCCGCGGGCGGTTTGTGCAGTTGGGGTTCACCTACGGCGCTTGGCCGTGCTGAGGGCCCTGCCCAATGGGGACGGTGAGCGATGGTCGACTACCTGACCGGTTTGTTGGACGGCGTGCGGATTACGTGGCTGGACCTTGTCGACATCGCCATTATTGCCTTCGTCATCTACCAGTTTCTCAAGCTGATCCGCCGCACGCGCGCCGTACAGATCGCTTTGGGCGGAGCCCTTATCGTCGGGCTGTATTACGCGTCCGAGTTCGCGCCGCTGCGAACGGTTAACCGGGTCGTTCGCGACATGCTCGGCTACATTGTATTTGCGGCGATTGTCGTCTTCCAGTCGGACATCCGCCGGGCGTTGTCGAACCTTGGCCGCGCGCCCTTCGTCAGGTACCTGGCGCGCTCTGGGACGACTGACGAGACGATCGAGGAAGTGGTGATGGCAGTTACAATGCTCGCCGGACGCCGGATCGGCGCGCTCATTGCTATCGAGCGCGAGATCGGGCTTCGCAACTACATCGAGAGTGGGATTCCGCTCGATTCAATGGTGACGTACGATCTCTTGGTTAGCACGTTTCAGCCTGAGGCCCCGCTGCATGATGGCGCCGTCATTCTTCAAGAGAACCGCGTGGCTGCGGCTGCCTGCTTCTTGCCGCTGACTGTGAACCCGCGCCTGAGCAGAGAATTGGGCTTTCGCCATCGCGCGGCGATCGGTTTGACGGAAGAATCTGATGCCGTGGCGCTCGTCGTGTCGGAGGAGACCGGGCGCATTTCGCTGGCGCTAGACGGGCGGATCGAGCACTTGGACACCGACCAGCTGCGGTTGCGGCTCGAGGCATTGATGATGATGGCCCAGCTCAGAAGACCACGTGGTCGAACTCGCCCGGCACACAAATCCTGATGGCAGACCGTCTCTTTCACGGCCTCGGGTTGAAGCTCGTCGCACTCGGTGTGGCGGTGTTGTTGTGGCTGAGCGTGGCCGGTGAGCCAATCGTAGAGCGAGGACTGCAGATTCCCCTGGAGTTCGAGAACGTGCCGGAGGCACTTAACATCGCTGGCGCCCCGCCTGACACGGTCCGGGTCCGGGTTCGGGGCTCGTCGAGTGTTGTGAGCGGGCTCGAGCCGGGCGAGGTCGTGGCTGTCCTTGACTTGGCCGGCGAACGACCGGGCCACCGGTTGTTCGACATGTTTGCCGGACGGGTGCAGGCCCCCTTCGGCATTGAGGTCGCCCAGGTCGTACCGGCCACCATCACTCTGACTCTCGAACGCGCGGGATCACCACGGACGGTCCGAATCGTTCCAGACATCGAAGGACAACCGGCCGAAGGGTTTGTCGCGGGCGGGATTTCTACGGTGCCAGCCACCGTCGACGTTATCGGTCCGGAGAGCCGGTTGGCGGAGCTGACCGAGGCGCTGACCGAACCGGTGTCGGTCGGTGGCAAGTCCGACCGAGTGCAAGCGGTCGTCGCGGTTGGGGTGGCGGATCCGATGCTCCGCCTGGTCGCCTCAACAACCGCAGAGGTAACGGTCGATATCGTGCCTGCGCCCCTCGAACGGACACTTCACGAAGTGCCAGTGTTGGTACGCAACGCTGAGGGTCGTGGACCCACACGTGTGGAGCCGGCCACGATCACGGTAAGCGTTCGTGGGTCCCGCATCACGGTGCGTGAGCTCGACACGTCGGCGGTCGAGGCGTATGTCGATCTTGCTGGGCTTCCGTCCGCTCAGTACAATCTCCCCGTCATGGTCGAGTCGCGTCACGAGATTGGCATCACGCACATCGATCCGCCGTTCGTTCGAATCACGCTTCGGTGAGCCAGGCCGCTCCGCGCGGCTCGCCTCACGGTTACTCGGTTTCCATGTCGAAAACCCTGTTCGGGACGGATGGCGTGCGGGGCACGCCGGGCACCTTTCCGCTAGACGCGGTGACAATCTGGCGTCTTGGAGCCGCCGTGGTACGGGAGCTCGGTGCCGGCCCGCGGCTGCTCGTCGGTTGCGACACCCGCGAGTCGGGGGCGTGGATCGAACGCTGGTTGGCAAGTGGCGTCGCGATGGCAGGAGGGACGCTGGTCAGCGTCGGGGTTATGCCAACGCCAGCAGTTGCACATCTGGTGGCCTCGCGCGGCTGTCATGCCGGTATCGTGATCTCCGCGTCGCACAATCCGTTTCCGGATAACGGCATCAAGATACTGACGGCCACTGGGGAGAAAGCATCGCGTGACCTGGAGGCACGCATCGAGGCTCGCGTGGCCGATGATGCGTGGGAGCCGCCGGTTGCCGCCCCCGCGCCACTAGAGACCATTAACCTGACCGATAACTACGTGGTCAGGCTGCGCCACATCGTATCCGGCGCCCCGCGGTTGGATGCCTGGCGTATCGCGGTCGATTGTGCACATGGGGCGACCAGCGCCGTGGCGCCCGGCGTCCTGCGCGAGCTTGGCTTCGAGGTCGTCGCACTCAACACTAGCCCAGACGGACGTAACATCAACGCCGCATGCGGCTCGACTCACCCGGAAGAACTGCAGGCGGTGGTAGTCGAGCGGCGCTGTCGCCTTGGGCTCGCCTTCGATGGCGATGGCGACCGGGTGATCCTCGTCGATCACCGCGGTGCACTCGTTGATGGCGACGCTGTAATGTTCATTTGCGCCAGACACCTCAAGGCGTTGGGACGTCTGGTAGGCGATGCCGTTGTAGCGACGGTCATGAGCAACATTGGTCTCGAGGTGGCTTTACACGATCTCGGTATCGTCGTTCATCGATGCGCCGTCGGCGACTGGCACGTCCGCGAGGAAATGGTAAGACGGGGTGTGGGATTGGGTGGCGAGCAATCTGGTCACATCATTTTTGCCGACCTGCTGCCGACGGGCGATGGCTTGGCGACCGCGCTATGCGTGCTTCGTGTTGTCGCCGAGACCGGCCAGGAGCTAGCTAACCTAGCCGGTGATCTCAGGATCTTCCCGCAACTGTTGGTCAACGTTCCGGTGAAAGACAAACGCGCGTTCGATCGCGTGCCGGAGATAAGCCAGGCTATTCAGGAGGCCGAGCGACAGCTCGCTGGAGAAGGGCGCGTGCTGATACGCTACTCTGGAACCGAACCTCTGCTGCGGATCATGATCGAGGGGCGGGACATGGCAGTGGTACAGCGGCTGGCAGGCAGCATCGCCGAGCGGGCACGCCAGCACCTCGGCTAACCTTGTGAAATGCTAGTTTATAAGGCTACACAGCGCGCATGGGGATAGTGACCGATGCGTTTGGGCGTCAACATTGACCACGTAGCAACCGTCCGGCAGGCGAGAAAAGCGCGGGAGCCTGAGCCGGTGGCGGCAGCGGTGCTGGCTGAGCTTGCGGGGGGCCAGGGCATCACTGTTCACCTGCGCGGCGATCGGCGCCATATCCAAGAGCGTGATCTCGAGCTGTTACGGACGGTTCTGTCAACGAAGCTCAACGTTGAGATGGCGGCGACTACCGAAATGGTTGACATTGCCAGACGTATCCAGCCTGACCAGGTCACGCTTGTCCCGGAGCACCGCCGTGAACTCACCACGACCGGTGGCCTGGATGTGGCGAGCCGTGCCGAGGGGTTAAGGAAGTCGGTGGCGCGGTTGCGCGACGCGGGTATCCGGGTCAGTTTGTTCATTGATGCCAAGCTCACGCAAGTGCGAGCGGCGCGTGCCATTGGGGCCCAGGCCGTCGAAATCAACACCGGGCCGTACGCTGACGCCGCTGCCGACGACGGTCCCAGAGAGCTTCAGCACGTCGAAGCAGCCGCGAGGCTCGCCAAACGTCAGCGCCTCGAGGTGCTTGCCGGGCACGGGCTGACTTACGTCAACGTCGAACCGATCGCGGCCATCGAGGAGATCGTCGAGGTGAACATCGGCCACAGCATTATTTCGCGCGCGGTTCTAGTCGGGATGGAGCGAGCCGTGCGTGAGATGTTGTGTTTGCTGAACCCACCTCGATAGAAACTGGCGGTGCCACTCGCCCACGCTTTTAATGCCCGCTTGAAAATCTCCCGATACGCCATGCCTCAGTCGGGTAGTATCATCGCTGGGTGGAGAATGAGCCCTGAATTGGATCTTGCGCTTGCTGGTCGCCGTCTTGGTCGTTCGGGCACTCTGGAGCCTCGTCTCCGGCATTATCCGTGGCGCCTCTCGTAGGCGGCAGCAGGTCCCGCCCAGACAAGGGGTCCCGCTCGTCCGAGATCCGGTCTGCGGGACGTTCGTCGAGCCGTCACGCGCCCTGCAGGTTCTAGCGGGTTCGAAGGCACATTATTTTTGCTCGGAACACTGCCGGCGGTCGTTCCGGCGCAGCGCCTGAGAGGGGTTATGCAGTTGGACGAACGCCTCCGTGCCGACATGGTCGAGGTCGGGAGGCGCCTGCATCAGCGAGCCTACATCTCGTCGAACGACGGTAATCTCAGTGTCCGCGTGGACGAGGGTCGTCTGTTGACGACCCCAAAGGGTGTCTCGAAAGGCTTCATGACACCTGACATGTTGGTGACGACCGATCTTGATGGGCACAAACTGGCGGGCGAACGGGAGCCTTCGTCGGAGATTCAGATGCATCTGGCGGTCTACCAACACCGCCCGGATGTCAAGGCGGTCGTCCACGCGCATCCACCGGCGGCGACCGGCTTTGCTGTCGCCGGGATCGCGCTCGATCGAGCAGTGTTAGCCGAGGTCGTCACGACTCTTGGTAGTATCCCGATCGCCGACTATGGCACCCCCTCGACGCACGAGCTCGCCGATGCCGTGCGGAAGTACATTAAGGCCCACGATGGCCTGCTTCTTGCCAACCACGGGGCACTCACGGTATCTGGAGATCTGCTCAGTGCGTACTACAAGATGGAAACCATCGAACACTTCGCGCGTATTAGTCTGGTCGCGCGGTTGTTGGGGCGGGAGCGCCTCCTGTCTCGCGAAGAGGTGATGCGACTTCAGGATCTGCGGGGGACATATGGTATTGCTGCTCCGGCGCCGATCTGCCAGGACGGAAGTGATGCCATCGTCACGGATGATGATCCCGCCTGTCAGGTAATCGAGGCGCCGTCAGCGCCGGAGGCGCAACTAGTGAGCGACGGGCAGGCGAATCGTAGCAAGGCGCCGTTAGGCCAGGACGAAGAAATTCGTTTAACATATCGCGAGCTTGCAGCCCTCATCGAGGATGCAGTGAAGCACCTACGATAAGGACGCTCACGCGTGGAGGAAAGATATGGATGAGGCGTTGGGTATGGTCGAGACCAAGGGATTCGTCGCGATGATCGAGGCGGCCGACGCGATGGTTAAGGCAGCGAAGGTAACGCTCGTCGGCTGGGAGAAGATCGGCGCCGGCTACGTGACGGCTACCGTGCGCGGCGATGTGGCCGCTGTCAAAGCGGCGACCGACGCCGGGGCCGCGGCGGCACGGCGAGTCGGCGAGCTCGTGTCGGTGCACGTCATTCCTCGACCGCACGTTAATCTTGAGGACACCTTGCCGATCGGTAAGTCCGATGCCAAGGCCTAGTGGATCGCTTGGATGATCCTGGCCAAAATTATCGGGACCGTCGTTGCCACACGCAAGGACGAGCGCTTGGTGGGCAGCAAGCTGCTTCTGGCGCAGCCGATCGATCCGCGCGGTAAGGTGCAGGGTAACCAGCTCGTGGCAGTCGATACGGTCGATGCCGGCTTCGGTGAGATCGTTTTGATCGTCAGCGGGAGCTCCGCGCGTATGGTGGCCGATCTGAAAGACTCCCCGGTGGACGCGGCGATCGTCGGCATCGTGGACACCGTCGATCTGGAGGAACTCTGATGCAGCTGGCGCGGGTCATCGGCCATGTGGTCGCGACGTGCAAGGATCCAGGCCTGATCGGCCAGAAGCTCCTGGTCTTGCGGCCGCTTGCCCCAGACCGACGGTGGGTCGGACGATGCCTGGTTGCCGCTGACTGCGTCGGCGCTGGCGTCGGCGAGGAGGTGTTCTTCGTACGCGGCCGGGAAGCGTCCTTTCCGTTTCTTCCGGATAAGGTTCCCACCGACGCGAATATTATCGGCATCGTCGATCACTGGTCGGTCGCTTCGAGCACCTCGAAGTGACGAGAAGGAGCTCATGCGACTCGCGCGCGTGATGGGAAACGTCGTTGCCACCCGCAAGCACGGCAAGCTCGAGGGCGCGAAGCTTTTGCTTGTACAGCCGCTCACCGCGCGCGGTGGGTTTCAAGGGGCGCCGTTGCTTGCCGTAGATACAGCGCAGGCCGGTATCGGTGAGAACGTGTTGATCGTCCTCGAAGGACGGGCAGCAGTTGCCGCGCTGCGCCGCCGAGGCGCGCCGGTCGATGCCGCCATCGTCGGTATCGTCGACGAGGTGCATCACGACGACCACTCGACTTCTGGGCGCGGGATTCTCCCGCGTAGCGGTTCTGGAGATCATCGGTGAACGAGGAGCAGCTCCGATCGGTCGTCGATGCGGCCATCGCGCGCCACTTTGCCAGCCGTGCCGCCTCGACGACGACGGCGCATCCGCCAGATAGTCTCATGTCGTCCCACCCCAGCCACGCGCGCTTTCCGCTTGAGGGCGGTGTCGACACAGGCGGTCCCTGTCTGATCGAGCCCTCTGTCGAATGTGTCCACTGCGGATACTGCCAGTCGCACGGCCACTAACCGTACGCTGGGGCGTGGCGAGTCCTGTGCTTCCGTGACGACGTCGCGTAGACGTAAACTCCCCCGAACGGTCCCAGCCACGAGTCCTGACGGCCGCCGCCGGTCGGTGGGATGGGCGATGCGACGCCTGGGTCGGGCAATCGAACGAATGGAAGACCTGGCCGTTGAGAAGATCGCCGAGCAGCGGAAGGCGGATCCCTTTCAGGTCCTCATTGCGACGATGCTCTCCGCTCAGACGAAAGACGCCGTCACCTTCGACGCTTCGAACAGACTGTTCGCTAAAGCCGGGACGCCGCGAACACTGGCGCGCCTGCCCGTCGAAACGATCGAGCGTCTGATCTATCCCGTCAGCTTCTATCGACACAAGGCACGTTATGTAAAGGAGGCCTGCAGGCAGCTCCTCACGCGATTCGGGGGCCGTGTGCCCCAGAACATGGACGAGCTGCTGTCACTGCGCGGCGTTGGCCGAAAGACGGCGAACCTTGTCCTCATCGTTGCGCATCGAAGTGCGTCAAATATTTGCGTGGATACTCACGTGCACCGGATCGCGAATCGGCTGGGATGGGTGAAGACCGACGGCCCGGTCGAGACCGAGCAGGCTCTCTACAAGGCCGCGCACCGCCGCTGGTGGTCGTCGATCAACCTGTATCTCGTGACGTGGGGGCAGAACGTGTGTCGGCCGGTGTACCCACTGTGCGGGCGGTGCGCAGTGAGCGGCCGCTGTCCGCGTATCGGGGTGACGCGCATTGGGCGGTCGTGAGCGTCAAAACCATGCTGACAGTCAACGAAATCTTTTATTCCATCCAAGGGGAGTCCAGCTTCACCGGGCGCCCTTGCGTCTTTGTGCGGCTGACGGCGTGCGATCTGAGGTGCTCGTGGTGTGATACTGCCTACGCGTTCGAGGTAGGACACAAGGCATCGGTCGGCGACGTAATCGCCGAGGTCAGAGCGTATAACTGTAATCTCGTTGAGATCACTGGCGGCGAGCCGTTGTTGCAGCGTGATGTGTACCCGCTTATGCGTCGCCTGTTGGCTGCCGGCAAGACAGTGTTACTTGAGACGGGCGGCCACCTCGACATCTCGCACGTACCAACTCCGGTGGTCAAAGTGGTCGACATTAAGTGCCCCGGTAGCGGTGAGGACGCCAGAAACGACTGGGACAATTTGCGGCGTTTGGCACCGCACGACGAAGTGAAGTTCGTGATCTGCGACCAGGCTGACTACGAGTTCGCACGCGACGTCGTTCGCCGTCACGGGCTGGACCGTCGCTCGGCCGGCGTTCTCTTTTCACCCGTGCATGGCGTCCTCGATCCGACGCAGCTCGCCACCTGGGTACTCGGCGATCGACTGTCGGTTCGCCTCCAGGTCCAGCTGCACAAGTATGTGTGGGGCGACGACGCGCGCGGGGTTTAGCAACAAGGGACCGCTCGCCCCATTGTCCATGAGCATGCCGAGGAAAGCTGTCGTTCTGCTGAGCGGCGGCCTTGATTCCTACACCGCCGCCGCGATCGCCAGAGAACAGGGGTTTGCGCTCTACGCCCTAACCGTGCAGTACGCGCAGGTGCATACCCAGGAGGTCGATGCGGCACGCCGCGTGGCGCGCGCGATCGGCGTGAGCGAACATCTCGAGATTGCCGTCGATCTTTCGGCTATCGGCGGTTCGGTGCTGACCGGCAGTGGGCCCGTGCCCAAGGATCGCCAGCTGGGCAGCGACGAAATCCCGCCAACTTACGTGCCGGCGCGGAACACGGTGCTATTGGCGCTGGCGCTGGCGTGGGCGGAAGTGCTCGGTGCTCGTGATTTGTTCATCGGCGTCAATGCGCTGGACTATTCTGGGTATCCTGACTGCCGGCCAGAGTACATCGGCGCGTTCGAGCGGCTGGCGAAGCTGGCGACCAAGGCCGGCGTCGAAGGTACCAGGTTTTGCGTGCACGCACCGCTCATCACCTTATCGAAGGGCGAAATCGTTCGCCAAGGTGTTACCTTGGGTCTCGACTATGGGCTGACGCACAGCTGCTATGATCCCGGTCCCGGTGGAAGTCCGTGCAGGCGGTGCGACAGTTGCCGCTTGCGCGCTCGCGGCTTCCGAGAGGCTGGAGTGCGGGATCCGCTGACCGAGCAGTCTTAGCGGTGCTACTCGAGTCAACTCTACGTTATGAGATTTGAGTTCGTGTGCCGCATTGAAACAGACGAAGCGGGGCGGTGCCGAGCAGCAGTGCTGGTAGCCTGGGTGCGGCTGAGGCGCCGTCTCGATCGCCGCTAGCGCAGGCCTTCCTGCGATCGTGGTCAGTGAGTCCATTAGTGCCGAGTCGTGATCAGTGCACTCGCTGGCTGAACGTCGCCAGGGCCTCGACCGCGCGATCGATGAGGTTGGTGACATCGGCGGGCGGCGCGTGAAAGTTGTTGGCGAGTATAGCGAAGGCGAGTTGTTCGCCATCGCGAGTCGAGACATAGCCCGCTAGCGCGCGTACGTTCGCCATCGAACCGGTCTTCGCGCGCGCGTTCGCCTCGGCTGCGGTTTCCTTCATTCGAGTCTTGACTGTCCCCTCGCGTCCGACGATTGGCAGCGACGCACGGAAGGGCATCGCATGGCGTGGGTGCGCGTGCATGTGGTTCAGGATCTTCACTAGCGCCGCCGGTGCCAGGTAGTTGTACCTTGACAGTCCAGACCCATCCGCCACGATGGCCTGATCCGAACGGATCTTCCATGAGGCGAGGACCTCGGTGATCTCCCGCCGGCCGGCCGCGGCAGGCGAGCCGCCTGCCCGCACGCCAAGTGTCCGCAGTATCGTCTCGGCATAGAGGTTCTGGCTGCGCTTCATCATGTTGCTGGCCAGCTCGGTCAGGGGCGGCGATCGGTGTGTGGCCAGCCGTCGCAGTTCACGGCCGGCGGCCTTACGCGCCGACTCAGACAGGTCGTCGATATCGACCACCGTTCCGGCGACCGCGATTCCGGTCCACTGAAGGCGATCGCGCAACGCGCGGACGAAAAACGTCGTGGGATTATCGACCGAGGCGGTTCGCTGCAACGGCCTCGCCCCTACCGGAATCGTCCCGGTCACGGCGAGCCTCGACTGGCCAGGGAATCGCAGCAGCCGAACCGCGAACGGACCGTCCTTGGGCACAGTCATCACCCGGTTGACGAGGGTTAGCTCGGCCGATGAAGTGTCGACCTGTACCGTTCCGGCCATTCCGGCCGTTGCGCCAGGGCGCACCGTCAGATTGACGACGTTCTCGTGGTGCTGTAGGGCCCCGACGGGCGTGGCGAAACCAAGTGCCAGGTCATCCCATGACCAGCCGGCCCCCAGGCCGCGGTCGGTTTTGGCGTCCTCACTGGTCCCGTCCAGGACATCGTCGTCGCCGATGATCCGGCCGTCGATCCGATGGACGCCCATCGCTTGCAGCTCGCTCGCCCACCGGTCGAAAAGCCCGTCGCTGGAGCCCCAGCCGGCATTGACCGTCGGGTCGCCGGTTCCGCGCACGATGAGGTCACCTGTGAGGACCCCGCTGTCGATCGCTGCTGACGTAAGCAGATGAGTCTCGTACTGGTAGTCCCAGCCGAGCCGTTCGGCCGCGGCGGCCAATGTCACGATTTTCATTGTTGAGGCCGGCATCAGCAGCGTGTTGGCGTTCAGGCTGTAGAGACGCTTGTTACGATCGAGAGAATGGATGTCAACGCCCCACACGATCGGTGCCACCAACGGATCATTGAATAGGCGGTTCAGGGCTGATTCGAGATCCAGTACCGCTCGACTCGAACCGGCTGGTGTGGCCCCAGAACTGGGGACCACGATCGGTGGAGCGGTGGCTGGTGAGACGCAAGCGGCAAAGGCTACGAGAAGGAAAACTCCGGCGCCTCGCCCGCGGCAGGCATTCACGAGGATTCTGACTGGACGGTGCCGAGCGCCTCCAGGGCGTCGTCGAAGGCGCGCGTATCAATCCGGGCGGCGCCTGGCTCATCGCCGTGGACGGCGAACGTATCCTCACCCGTCCGACCGATGGTGACACGCTCTTCTTTGCCGTCCGTGCCGAATCGCACGTGGATCGTTGCAGACGGCGTGTCCAGACCGGTATTGGTCCGAGACGCCACGAAAGATTCGGCACGCAGATTGGAGAACTTGGCTAGGAGATCCTCCATGGCGTTGCGTTCGACCTTGTCAGCGGCAGGCTCGACACGCTGCCAGGTATCTTCTTCGTCGGCGCTCGTAGCTTCCATTTTCTCGAATATGACCGTCACGTGGGCATGATCGATTTGGAGCCGAGTCGCGTTGAACGGCCGGAAGCTGAAAAGATCCTTTCGGCGATACTCGCCGGCGCCTCGTTCGAGGTCGTCGACTAGCGATTGGTCGATCGTGAAGACCAGGCTGCGGGAGGTGTCTCGAGCGTAGACGGTCCCGTTGGGCGCCTTGTCACCGACCGACAGCGTCGCCCTGGCACTCCCGGCCTCGATTGCCACGGTGATGCGCGCCGCGTCCAGGCCGAACGGGTCCAGCACCTCAGGCGCTTCACGTTCGATGGTGCGCATCTCCCCCGTGTTCAGGCGGCCGACGAGTCCTGCGACGGTGCTAAAATCTGCCCGTACGTCCCACGGTTCACGCATGCGCCACTCGTTCTCCGTCTTGGCAAGACGGATCGTCTGCCCGCCCATGGTGGTGACGAGGCCATCCACGTCGTCCCGTTCGAAATCGAGGATCGACCTATCCCGGAGATCGAAGGTGGTACGGTTGAAGGTAGTGCCCAGGTATCCGGCAATCAGAAACACGCGGTCGCAGTCGTCAGTTCTAGCATAGCGGCTCGCGCCAGTCGGGTTCTTGTCTCCGATCAGCAGGTGCCGGACATCCTCGTCCGCAGTAAGCTTGACCCCGATACTCATGGCCGGCTCGGCCAGACCGAACGGTGAGAGGTCGGCCGGCTGCTCGTCGACGACACGGCTGAGCTCGAGCGACGCGAGACTGCTGGCGATGGACGAGGGGTTCGTATCATCGGCGCGGGCCTTGATGGGTGCCGTGATGGCCCAGGCGGCATCAGCATCGACGCGTTCGAGGTGTGTGATTTCACCGCTTTCAGCCGTGACACGCAACTCGGTCACGTCGTCTGCCTCGAAGTCGAACACGCGTTCGTTGGCGTTCGCCTCCGATGCCGGTGGGCGCTCTCGCTCGACGAAGTAGGCATATCCCCCGACGACGACGAGGGTGCCAAACAGCACCAGCGTTGAGCGGAGGCCACGCATCTATTGCTGTCGCCTGCGCCGCCAGGTATACACGCCGCTGCCGAGGACCACCCCTGGGATCACCAGCAGCACCAGCCAGCTGATCCTGGATTGCTGGTCGGCCGTCAAGGTGATCCGCCGGTCTTCCGGCGCGCGTGGCCGGACGGCGATGAGATTTTCCTGCTCGGCGAGCCAATTCAGGACGTTGAGCACGAGATCCCGGTTGCCCGGAATTCCCAGCAGTCTGTTCGTGGCGAAGTCAGAGTCGCCGATGACCACCAAGCGCGCCTGGCGGTCATCGGCATCGGAACCCGCTGCTGGATTTGGATCGGCCATCTGGGCTTTATTCATCCCGGTGTCCGTCGTCTCGCCGTCAGCCTCCGCCCCTTCGTTCTCGACCGTAACCGACACCGCAGCGGCAATCGGGATCGGGCCGGCAATGTCCCCCTCGTCCTCATCCAGTTCTGGGAGTACCTCGTCGCTCGTGATCGCCCCGAGGTTGCTCTCTGCCCAACTCTGCGGACCGGTCTCGACGAATGTCTCGGCGAAACGACCATCGGCGCCGCCGCTAGCAGGTCTGACCGACCGGGCGGAGGGAAACGCGGTCAGCAAATTGAAGCGCTCGGTGATCGCGTGCGGGGGGTAGCTGGCGGCAACTGCTGACAAAAAACCAAACTGTAGCTGCATGATGCCCGCGTCGATCACCAC
Organism: Vicinamibacterales bacterium; assembly: GCA_965197375.1. Classification (GTDB taxonomy): domain Bacteria; phylum Acidobacteriota; class Vicinamibacteria; order Vicinamibacterales; family UBA8438; genus CBDAMZ01. Next base: position 741,095 of record CBDAMZ010000010.1, on the reverse strand, counting down.
GTCCGTTCCGACCTCAATACCCCATTCCGCGGCGAGGGTCACCAGGCTGAAGGCGTCAGAGTCATCGGGCGATGTCGGAGGATCGAGTAGCAATAGGGCCTTACCTCCCTGTTCAAGGTAGTTCCGGAATAGCTCGACTTCGGCCTCGGGGAGATCCGTCGTCGGCCCGGCGATGACCAGCACACTGGCATCTTCGGGGACCATGCTGGTCTGTGCCAGCACGACCGTTTCTACCGACAGGTTGTCGAGACGCATTCCCTCCGTGAGCGCGCTGTACCCGTCTCGGTCCGCGCTGTTTGGGTCGCGCTCGCCGTGGCCCTGCACGAAGTAAATCGTGCGTTCCTCACCCTCCACCGCCTTGATCAGGGCATTCGTCACGTCTTGCTCTACGACGGTCTCGGAGATGACCCGCTCGACGCGGCCTTCGTAGTCGAAGACGATAGTTCCGTATGTTTGGACTTCGTACTGATCTGCCAGGATGGGGTTCCGGTCGAGGTCGACGTACTCCACCGAGATCTGGCTCGACGTGTACTCGTACTCGCTTAGGCGATCACGATAGTTCTGTAACGTACCCGCGCGCGCAAAGACCAGCACCTTGATGGGTTCGTCGAGCGCCTCCAGCACGCGACGCGTCTGGTCCGACAGCGAGTACTGTTTCGCCGCCGTCAAATCCCACCGCTTGTTCTGCCGGGCGAGTACATAGTTCACTGCCACCAGGATGCCGACCGCGATTAGGACGCTCGATATCGCCAGCACGCCGTAGCGCGCCTGGCGTCTCGCGAAGAGAGCCAGGATCTCGCGCCACTGGCCGAGTGTGTAGAGCACGACCAGCACGAGCCCGACGATCGAGAGCCACCACGTGACCGCTTGCTGCTCTGGTACGGCGAACCGCGTCGCGAAGCCCGCGAACACTAGCACGGTGCCGACCCAGCCAAGCGCGCCGAGCACTCGGTTAATCATGGTCTACCTATTCTCGCCACCGCTCGCTGTCGACCGACTTGGCTGTCAGGAAGAGCCCGAAGGTGATGAAGCTCGCGTAGTACACCACATGCTTGGTGTCGACGATCCCCTTCGCGAAGTCCTCGAAGTGGTTGAGGACCGACAAGTAGGCGATGACCGACTGCGTGGTGCCGCCGCCCGGCGAATCAGCTATCCACTGGATGATCCAGAAGAGCAGTAACACGGCGAAGGTGATGACGCCGGCGACCACCTGGTTTTTTGTTGCGCTCGAGATGAGCAATCCCAGCGAAATGAACGCCGTCCCCATAAGCAACAACCCGAGATACCCGCTGAGGATCGGCCACAGCTCCGGTTCCCCGTACCAAAACAAGATCCCGATGTGGATCGACGTGACGGCCAACATCAGGGCGAACAGGGTGACCGCGCCCAGAAACTTGCCAAGGGTGATCTGTAGGTTAGTGAGCGGTGACGTCAAGAGCAACTCAATGGTACCGGACCGCTTTTCCTCGGCGTAGGTCCGCATCGTGATCATCGGCAGGAGAAACAACAGCATCACGGCCGTGTTGCCGAGTACCGGTCGTATCACGAACTCGTTGATGTTGATCGTCTCGGGGCCGCGCATGCCGGCCATCCCCGCCTGCATGCTAAACCGAACCAGGAATGATAGGGCGATGATGTAGAAGTAGCCGAACAGCACCGCGAAGAGGCCGACAACGACGTAGGCGATGGGTGAGGCGAAATACGAACGGATCTCCTTCTGGGCGATGGCAAAGATGTTACTCATGCGTCGCTTCCGTCGGTTGTCGTGCCTCGTCGGCTTCGGCCTGCTCGCTCGATACCTCCTCGGTAGTGAGCTGCAGGAAGATCTCTTCGAGACTCAGCCGGAGCGGACGCATTTCGAGAAGCCCCCAGCCGTTGGATACAACCGCGCGTGCTAAGTCACGCCGCACGTCGGTCCCATGAGCGCTCTGGACTTCGAAGGCGCGCACGCCGTCGCTTGACTCCCGCGCGGAGACCAGGGTCACGCCTGGCACCGCTGCCAACGTCGGCGTCACGTCGGTGCCCAGGGTGTCGATGCGTAGATGAATGGCTTCTGAGCCCATGAGTCGCGCGGTGAGGTTTGTCGGCGTGTCCTCGGCGACGACGCGGCCCTTGTTGATAATGACGACCCGTTCGCAGGTCTGGGCAACCTCTGGCAGGATGTGCGTGCTCAGGATGATGGTGTGGTCGCCGGCGAGGCTCTTGATCAACTCCCGCGTCTCGATGATCTGCTTCGGGTCCAGGGCTGCGGTCGGTTCGTCCAAGATCAGAACGTCCGGATCGTGGATGATCGCCTGGGCGAGCCCCACCCGTTGCCGGTAGCCCTTTGATAGCCTCCCGCAGTGCCGGTCGGCCAGATCGTTGACGCTTACCCGGCCCATGACGGCGTCCACGCGCTGTCGGCGCTCGCCAGACCCGACCCCATTGATTCTGGCTACGAAGGTCAGATATTCCCGAACGGTCATGTCCGGGTAGAGCGGTGGCACCTCAGGCAAATACCCGGTGCGGCGTTTTGCCTCTACTGGTTGCTCGAAGACGTCGAACCCCGCGACGGCCGCTTTACCCTCTGTCGGCGCTACGTAGCCGGTCAGGATGCGCATGGTCGTCGTCTTGCCGGCCCCGTTTGGCCCGAGGAAGCCGAGGATCTGACCAGGCTCGACATGAAAACTTATATCGTCGACCGCGTTCACCGGCCCGTAGCGTTTGGTAACATGCTGTACCTCAATCACGGGGTGACTCCTTGGCCATACTGTAAGGGGAGAGCCCTCCTTTTGAGCACATCAGTTACCGGAGAGGGTGCGCTCAGCGTACCGAGAGATAGCATGTGAAGGAGAGGCTAGCGCACGCGACAGCCGTAGATCGTAAGCATGGTCTCAGAACGATGTCAACTAGCCGCACCCTGCTGGTCGACGAACTCGTCGATGGTGGCCTGATCACCCGAGTCGACTTGCTCGAACTGCAGGCCCATACCGACTCGACGATCGCTCCACACGACGCGAGAAGTGACTTCGATGTCACGCTCTGCGCCGGGCAGGCGAAATCGACCACGGACTTGCGTGCCGGGGTCGAGCGGATTCATCGTCCGCACCCCCACCCCCCCCTTGCCGAGGTTAAGCGTGAGCGCAGCGATGACGGTATTGCCGGCGTGATAGGTGATGGGGATGCTGAGCACCACGCGGGCGCTCGTGCGTCGGTTGAAGTTGTCTGGGAACAGGTAGGGAGCGAGCGCGGGGAGGATGTGTTGGATGGCGCTGTGTTCATTGACATAGCCGGCGACCCCCAAGTTCGCCAACTCACGAACTTCCTCTGCGCTCGAAATTGATCCGCTGAAGACGAGAATCGGGAGCCTGCCCTCGTCAAGTTCGCGGATGGACCGTACGAGGTCCACCCCGGTCGATTGCGGGAGTTGCAGATCGAGCACGACGAGATCAATCCGGTCGAGCGCAGCTCGAACTCGGGAGAGGAGCTCCGGGGCGCTCTTGACGCCGATGGCCCGGTGCCCGGCGTCGTGCAGCGCTGCTACAAAGCGATCCTGAACGGACGCCGTATCGTCGGCGATCACGATGGTCTTCAGCATCATGGCAGAAGAGGTCATCGAAAGTGCCCTACAATGTCACCCGTAATGTCGCCTGGGACGTCCAGCCACGAACAGATTGCGGACCCTGCAGTCTTCTGACTATAATTCCGGTCCCTTTCCACCATGGCTGCCTGTCCGGAATGCGACGCCGAGATCGACGTCGATGACTTTGACGTCGACCGCGGTGACCGATTGAGCTGCCCGGAGTGCGGTTCGAATCTCGAGGTCATGGGCCTGTCGCCGGTCCAGCTCGAGCTTGCGTCCGAGGAAGAGGAGCAAGACGAGGAAGTCCGCGATGCCACTGCAGATAAGGACGACACGGACGACGAATAGGACGAATAATGTTCCTACCTCCGGCGGCGGATGACCTAGCGTAGCGGGTCACGCTCCGGACGACCGGAAATCTTGCAATTGACAGGTTTTGGCGAAACTTTGTAAGCTCAAAGCTCAGCTGTCAATCGGTCCGATAGTACCAGTACTAGCGGGCGCCCGTGACCGCTCCAGAGGCGCGAGACGGATTCTAAAGAGGAGAGTCGCACCATGAAATCCGCTTGGCGATGCTTGTTGGCCGTTGGCCTGTGTGTTGTGATGGGCTTGGGGGCCGCTGCTTGTGCCGATAATCCACCACCCGAGCCGCCGCCACCCCCTCCGCCGGCCCCACCACCACCACCACCACCACCACCACCACCACCGCCACCACCACCACCACCACCGCCGCCGCCTCCGACCCCGGAGGAGATTTTCGATCGGATGACGTTGGAGGAGCTCAATAGCACGTCCCCACTCGACCCGGTGTTCTTCGACTACGACATGGCGGAGATCCTGCCGGAAGCGCAGACGATCTTGCAGAGCAACGCTGACTGGATGCGCATGTGGCCCTCGACGCGCATCAGGGTGGAAGGACACTGTGACGAGCGTGGTACGAACGAGTACAACCTGGCGCTCGGCGACGAGAGAGCCACGGCTGTCCGAGACTACCTGGTGAGCCTCGGCATCTCGGATACTCGTGTCGACACCGTCAGCAGGGGTGAGGAGTCACCCTTCTGCGAGGACAGCCACGAGGAATGCTGGTCGCGCAACCGTCGCGGCCACGTCGTCGTCACCGGTAAGTAGCATTCACAGACGACGGGCACGCGCGTGCCCGTCGCTTCGCCCGCCTGCCGTCCCGCTCCGCGTGGGTCGTCGTGTGGTGCGTCGCGGCCTGTGGTCCGTCCAGTTCAGAGCGGGGACCTTTGGTGTTAAGGCGGCGCTTTAGCTCAGCTCGAATGGAGATATTGGTCTCGTCGAGTTCGAGTGGGCGCGTGCGCCGCACTCTGTGTGACAGCTGCCTTCGTCTCGTCGCGGAGGTGCTAGCCGTAGCGGGTGAGGAAGGGCAAGAGGTCCATGCGGCGGCGACCTGCCTAGGGGATTAAGAACTGGTCCAAGCCGTGTCGCGGTCGTCGCGGTCCATATTGCCGATGATGTCGATGACAGCAGCATGGCCATGCTGTTGTAGATAGTCAATCAAGCCGTCTCGCAGCTTGGACCAGATGAACGGATTCTCGAAGTTGGCCGTGCCAACCTGCACCGCCGTGGCCCCCGCGATGAGGAACTCCACGACATCCTGTGGGGTCGCGATCCCCCCCATACCGATGATCGGGATCCGCACGGCTTGTTGGCACTCGTAAACCATCCGCACGGCGATTGGCCGGATGGCGGGCCCGCTCAGTCCTCCGACTACGTTGGAGAGCTTTGGGCGCCGTGTTTCGATGTCGATGGCCATGGCGAGGAAGGTATTGACCAACGAGGCGGCGTCCGCCCCTGCCTCCTCTGCGGCGCGCGCGAACGACCCGATATTGGTGACGTTGGGCGTGAGCTTGGGGATGACCGGAAGGTCAGTCACGCGGCGCACGGCGCGGACCACAGCGTGGGTCCCCTGGAGGCTACAGCCAAAAGTGATTCCGCCCTCTTTGATGTTGGGGCAGGAAATATTGAGCTCCAGCGCGGCCACACCCTCGGCGTCTGTCAGGATCCGCGCCAGCTCGGCGTATTCGTCGACGGTCGTGCCGCAGATGTTTACGATGACGACTGCTTTGCGTTCCCGCAGGACGGGGAGCTTTTCTGTGACGAACCGCCTCACCCCGATGCCTTGGAGGCCGATGGCATTGAGCATGCCGCTCGGGGTCTCGATGATGCGGGGCGGAGAATGTCCCTCGCGCTCCTCGAGGAAGAGTCCCTTGACGGCTATCCCACCGAGGGTTGACAGATCCATTACATCGGCGTACTCGACCCCGTACCCAAAGCACCCACTGGCGGCAATCAGCGGGTTCTTCAGCTGCCACCGGCCGACGCGCACGGATAAGTCGATTGGTGCCATCATGCTTGCTCTCTCCGCACACCAGGAGAGTCTGACACGCCGAGCCCGGTGTCTAGGACGCCAGTTCGTCCCAGAGAATGCGGTCAGCGCTAAACACCGGGCCGTCCAAGCATGCTCTGACGAAACGTCCGGCCGCGCCGTCGGCTCGTATGCGCACCACACAGCTGTAGCAGCCTCCGAGCCCGCATCCCATGACCGGCTCGAGCGAGACCTCGGCCGGCTGGTGATAGGTTGCGCCGAGGTCGGCGACCGCGCGCATCATGGCGGTCGGTCCGCAGGCGTAGATCATGAGAGGCGTCTTCGGTGAAGTTGTCTTGAGCTCCCGTTCGAGGGGCCCCGTCACCAAGCTGGCCTCGCCGCGGCTACCGTCCTCGGTTGTCAGTACGATGCGAACGCCGAGGCGCTCGAAGAACGACAGGTAGAACAGCTCATCCGCAGATCGTCCCCCGTAGAATAGCGTCGTTGCGGTCCCTTCTGCGTGAAGCGCTTCGGCCAGCGTCACGAATGGTGCGAGACCGACACCTCCTGCGACCATCCACGCGCCACGCGGAGGTTCGACGGTAGAGAACGGACGTCCGAGCGGACCGAGGCATCGAAACCGCGCGCCGGCCTGCAAGGCGAACAGCTCGCGTGTGACGGTTCCGACGCGCTTATTGAGCAGCGATAAGCCGGTTACGGTGTGGCGATCATTGCGCAGGATCTCGAACACGGAGAAGGGGCGACGAAGCAGCGGCTCACTCCCGAGGCCACGCTTGACCATGACGAACTGTCCCGGCTGACACCGGACCGCGATCTCGGGGGCCGCAAGGGCGACGACGTTGTAGGCATCGGACAGCCGTTCGTTCGACAAAACAACAGCGTCGACGTCTACCGGCATCTCTTGGAGTATACCCGATAGGTTTACATGGTCGCGTTTGTGCGTCAACGGTTGCGCGTCCGGTTAGCGACGCCGCTAGGTGGGATGGATCGGCGGCGAAAATGTGAAATTGTTTGTGAGCGGTTCCCTAGCACGTATGGCTGCCCGGCCTCGTTCGCCGTGATTGTGCGCACGAACGATGGCGGATTGACACCTCCGGCTGGGCACCGCTACAATTGCAGAGTCTCTTTAATAGCGGCCCGGTGAGGTCGCGAAGAGGTGTGACTTGGCTACTTCGTTTCCTGCCTCACGAGTTTTTTCGTCCTGCGCGCTTTCTCCCTCTCCTGACGGGTCGAGCCTGAGCGTGCTGCGCGCCGACACACGGACCGCCGAGTGTGTACGGTGTGAGTGGAGTCGCCGATGCCGGTCGTGATGGAGGCCGACCGGATTGCGCGCGCCCTCGCTCGCATTGCCCACGAAGTCATCGAGCGCACTCGCGGCGTCGATGAAATCGCCCTGGTCGGTATCCGCACTCGCGGCGTGCCGATTGCCCGCCGGGTGGCCCGCCATCTTTTGGAAATCGGCGGGCGTGACGTGCCGACTGGTGCGCTCGACATTACGCTCTATCGTGACGACCTGATGCGGCACCAGGTGGGGCCACAACCCGTCCTTCGGCGAACTGAGATTCCCTTCTCTATCGACGATCGAAGAATCTTGCTGGTCGACGACGTGCTGTATACGGGACGGACTATCCGGGCAGCGTTGGATGCCCTGATTGATTTCGGCCGCCCGCGTAACATCCAGCTCATCGTGCTCGTGGACCGGGGCCACCGCGAGCTACCGATCAAGGCCGACTACGTTGGCAAGAACCTGCCGACGTCATCACGTCAAAGTGTGCAGGTGCGACTCCAGGAGGTCGACGGTCTCGATGAGGTTGTCATCGAGGATGTCGCCGAGGCTGATCGGGACAGCGTAGGCGGGGGGCGGCCGTGAGCGTACAGAGTAGTCCCGGAAGCACCGAAGCTCTGGACCAGGTTCGGGTCTCGCCACGACTTCGATCCAAGCACTTGTTAAGCGCTGCCGATCTGACTCCGGAGGAGATCGTCCTCATCCTCGACACGGCTGAGGCGATGAAGGAGATCAGCACACGGCCGATCAAGAAAGTACCGACGCTGCGCGGCAAGACCGTGGTCAATCTGTTCTTCGAGCCGAGTACCCGTACCCGAACCTCGTTCGAAATTGCCGAGAAGCGGCTTAGTGCCGACACACTCAGTCTCACTGCGGCCGCCTCGAGCATCTTGAAGGGCGAGACGCTCGCAGACATGGGCCGCAACCTCGAGGCGATGGCGCCCGATATGATCGTGCTACGGCATGCGTCATCGGGGGCGTGTCACCTGCTGGCCGGGACTTGCAATGCGCGGATCATTAATGCCGGCGACGGTATGCACGAGCATCCGACGCAGGCCTTGCTTGACGCTCTCACGATCCGCGAGCACAAGTCGAGTGTCGACGGGCTCAAGGTGGCTATCGTGGGCGACCTACTGCACAGTCGGGTGTTCCGGTCGAACGTCCTGCTGTTGCGGGCGCTTGATGCCGAAGTGTGGGTGTGCGGGCCACAGACTCTCATGCCACCCGGCATCGAGCGCTTCGGTGTCACCGCAACGACCTCGATCGAGGCCGCCGTGGCCGACGCCGACGTCGTGATGCTGCTGCGGGTCCAGCTGGAGCGGATGCGTGGACATTTCGTGCCGTCGCTCCGCGAGTACTTCGAGCAGTTTGGCATGACTGTCCAGCGGCTGCGGCTGGCCAAACCGGACGTGATTGTTATGCATCCAGGTCCGATGAATCGTGGGGTCGAGATTGCCTCGGACGTTGCGGACGGGCCTTTTTCCGTCATTCTGGAACAGGTCTCGAACGGAGTGGCCGTCCGCATGGCGGTACTGTATCTCCTCGCCGGTATTGAAAAAGACGAAGACGTGGTGCGCGCGTGAAGACCATCGTGTTGAAAGGCGGTCGCGTCGTTGATCCCGTGCGGGGTCTCGATGGCAGGCTCGATGTTCGCCTCGAGGACGGGAGAGTTGCTGACGTGGCCGAAGATCTCCAGGTCGACGTGGCGATACCAGTTGGCGTTCCGGCGGAGTTTGTCATTTGCCCAGGATTTATTGACATGCACGTACATCTACGCGAGCCTGGGCAGGAGCACAAAGAAACTATTGCGACCGGTGTGGCGGCTGCGGTCGCAGGTGGATTCATTGGTGTCGCTTGCATGCCGAACACCGATCCGGTCAACGACCATGCCGGCGTAACGGAAGAGATTCTACGCAAGGCGGCCGCGGCGGGTTTGGCGCGCGTGTACCCGATAGGTGCGGTGTCCAAGGGCTCTAAGGGCACGCAGCTTACCGAAATTGGTGAGCTGCGTGCCGCAGGCTGCGTGGCTATTTCCGACGATGGGTACCCGGTCGCCGACGGGCTTCTAATGCGGCGAGCCCTTGAGTATGCCTCGATGTTCGACATGCCGGTCATCAATCACTGTGAGGATCCCTCGCTCAAGGGAGACGGCGTGGCTCATGAGGGGTACCGTGCGGCGGCCCTCGGCTTGCGTGGCATCCCTGGGGCTGCCGAAGCCGTTATGGTCGAGCGGGACGTGGCGTTGAGCGAGCTAACGGGTGGTCGCGTGCACATCGCTCACCTCAGCACACGCGGATCACTCCGGGCGGTCCGTTCGGGCAAGGCGCGCGACATCCGCGTGACGAGCGAGGTGGCTCCTCATCATTTCGTCCTGACTGATGAAGAACTCTCCTACAACACGGACTACAAGATGAACCCGCCCTTGCGTGAGGTGGCTGATCGCAACGCGATGCTCGAAGGGCTGGCCGACGGTAGCATCGACGCGATTGCCAGTGACCATGCGCCGCATCACGCCGACGAGAAGGCGGTCGAGTTCGATCGGGCGCCGTTCGGCATTGTCGGGCTGGAGACAACCGTGTCGCTGGCGCTGGATCGCCTGGTGCATGCTGGCGTCCTGCCGCTATCGCGTCTCGTGGAGCTGTTTGCATCGAACCCTGCCCGGATCCTGGGTGTCGAGGGCGGCACACTGAGTCCGGGTTCGGCAGCCAACATCACTGTACTCGCGCCGGACAACCCGGTTGAGATCACCACGGCGGCCTTCCGGTCGAAAGCAAGAAATACGCCGTTCGACGGATGGCGGCTGCGCGGCGCGGTGGCTGCCACGATTATCGACGGGCGGCTAGTGTATGTGAACGACGCCGTCGCCGGTGCTACCATGCTGGCTGAGGTGGGCTCCTAGCGGTGAGAAAGCCTGGCGGCATCCCGACTCGGCTCTGCCACGACCAGGTTCCCGCGCTGCGACTGACCTATACCGCGATGGCACGCCGCAAGCGCGTCCTGCTAGCGGACGATGTGCGGAACACCGGTGAAATGTTCGGGCAGTGCCCCCGACCCGTGAATGACGCCGAGGGCACGGTCATCGGTAACGTCGAAATCCAAGATCGATTGGAAACGGTCATCGATGCCGACGCGTGGCCGCTTTGCACCGCCGGTACTTCCATCACGACGTTTTGACGTCCCCACGGCCCACGGCTGCCGCGAAGCAGGCGCTCGACCGCCTGTACGACGACTTCGATCAGGTCGACGTGGTCGCCGATCCCATTGATCGGGTGCGGGGTTACGTGGACCCCGCGGACCGCGAGGTAGCCGGATTTTGCGCCGCGGCCCTGGCATACGGGCGTGTGGCCGGTGTGCTGAAATCCATCGACGCGCTACTTGCGGTTATGGGCACCTCGCCGGCCGCTTTTGTACGACGATTCGACCCTCTTACCGATGGAGAAGCGCTGAGCATGCTGACCCATCGCTGGACGCGTGGTATCGATCTCGTCGCGCTCGTGTGGATTTTGCGGCGGATGCTCGAGATGAGCGGCTCGATCGAAGCATTCTTTCTGGAAGGCTACCGGAAGGAGGCGGAGGACATCGCTTCGGCACTAGACTCCTTTTGCGCCAGGGCGCTCGCAATTGACCTCGATTCAATCTACGCTCATTGTTCGCGGCGCCGGGGGGCGGACTATTTTTTTCCGAAGCCGTCGGCTGGCAGCGGGTGCAAACGACTCAATCTCTACCTCCGGTGGATGGTGCGGTGTGACCGCATCGACCTCGGTGTGTGGCGCCGCGTCGATCCGTCGAAGTTGATCGTTCCCCTCGACACCCATGTCATCCGCGTCGGCCAGTGCCTGCAGCTAACGCGCTACCGCAGCCCTAGCTGGGTCATGGCCCGCGAGATCTCCGTCTCGCTCCGGCGGTTCGACCCAGCCGATCCGGTGAAGTACGACTTCTCCCTCTGTCACCTCGGGATGATGAACCGGTGCGGCTTTAATCGACAACAGGGGAGCGCACAGTGTCCTCTACGAGGTTTGTGTCGACCAGCTCGCTGTAAACCGAGACGGTCTCGTCAACCATCCGGCCGGCGCTGAACCGTTCTCGCACGCGCGCTCGTCCAGCCTGGCCGAACGCATCGCGTTCGGCCGAATCTCGGAGCAGTCGCACGATCGCCGCAGCCAGAGCCTCCGCGTCGCGCGTGGGCACAAGGAATCCCGTCGCACCGTCGACGACCATCTCGGGAATGCCACCGGCCCGCGTGCCGACGACCGCGCGCCCGCACGCCATCGCATCGAGCACCGACGTGCCCAGCCCCTCCGTTACCGAGCTCATCACGAATAGGTCGAAAGCTTTGTGGAGGGACAGGGCATCCGGCCGGAACCCCGTCAGGAGGACATTCTTCTCGAGGTTAAGTTGCTTGATCTGTTTTCGAAGTGGCTCCTCCAGCTCGCCCTCACCGACGATGAGAAATCGCGTGTTGGGGACCTCGCGTACCACGAGCGCGGCAGCGTCGATCAAATAACGCTGTCCCTTGTGTGATACGAGTGCGGCCACGGTGCCTACAATTGGTGCTCCCACCGGCAGCCAGAATCCGGTGTGGACGTTGAACTGCGCCGCCGCCTCCACGTGGTCGAGGTCGATTCCCTCGTAAACGACCGTCGTCCGAGATGCAGGGATCCCGTCGTCAATCAGCATCGACCGGATGACGGTGGACGCGCAGATAAATCGGTCGACTCGACGGTATTTCCAACGCGAAAATGCATTCTTGCCGACGTGAAAATCAACCCGGCGCGATGCCACGAAGTGAGTGGTGCGCATCGAGCCGCCCAGCGATAGCGCAAGCGCGGTTGTAGCAACAGCATGAGCGTCGTGCGCGTGCACGACGTCCGGCCCGAGCTGGCGCAGCAGACGCGACAGCTGCCAGGCCGTACGCAGGTCCATTTCCGCTTTAGGCGCGATCGGGAAAAGGTCGGATCCCTTGGTGGCCCGCCGGATCAACTCGCCACGCGGGTGCGCCACGAGGGCGGCGCGGTGCCCGGCGGCCCGCAGACCGAGCACGGTCAGGAGTACTTGGTTCTGCCCGCCTCGCCACGTCCGTCCCGTGTCGACGTGAAGCGAAAACATAGTCCGCTGTGACGAGCATACCGGTAATACTTTCGCCCGCCAATCTGAAAACGGGCGCCCGTTGCTGAATGCCCGGCCAGAAGGTACGTCACGGAAGACGGGTATGGAAAGGATCGGATTCGGGGGCGGCGCGCTCGGTATCTACCCGCCGCTGGTGCTCCCAGAGCTTCGCGAATTTGAGAAAAACGTAATACGAGTTCAACAGCGAGACGATTAGTCCGGGGTAACCATCGCGGGCGCCGACGCGGAGCACGTAATTACGGAGGAAGACCAGAGGCGGGTGCATGGTGAGGTCGAGCCAGCGCGCGCGCCGCCCCTCGGCCAGCATTTCGCTGGCCGCCAACGTCGTGTACCGATCGATCGTAGCGAGGTGATGAGCCAGATTGCGATAGGCGTGATGCTGAATCTCAAAGCGAAGCTGACCCACTTTCCCGTCGACGGTCACCGACTCGTGCACGCGCCGCTCGTTCCAGCGGGAGACTCGCCGGTCGTAGAGTCTGAGCTGGGGATCCGGGTACCAGTCTGTAGATCGTATCCACCGGCCGAGGTAACGAGTCGTACGCGGGATACGATAGCCCTGTTTCGACGGGCCGGTCCGCATCAACTCAAGGATTTCACGGGCCAGGGGTGGTGGTACGCGCTCGTCGGCGTCGATCGAAAGCACCCAATCATTGGCTGCCAAGCTGGTCGCGTAATTTTTCTGCGCGCCGTAGCCCTCCCAGGAGTGTGTCACCACTCGACCGGCGACCTGGCGGGCGATCGTGACGGTGTCGTCCGTACTACCCGCGTCGACGACAACCACGTCGTCCGCCCAAGACACCGACTCAAGAGCCGCGCTGATGTTGTCGGCTTCGTTCCTGGTGATGATGACGACTGAAACGTCCGCCACCCGAGCGAGTCTATCACTGATAGGTGGTCATTCGGCGTTGGCCGATGCCACCAGCTGCGCTGGCGCTGGCCGCAGCCGTGCTGGTCGAGGTTGGCGTTGCGCCACCACTGGCCACTACGCCAGAGAGCCCCAGGCCAGAGACCGGCCCGCCCCCGAGTGGGATTTCCTGCACCGCCTCGAAATCGACTAGCGACTTGATGTAGTCGAGAATCGCTTGGAGCTCACCGTTGAGCGCCCGGGCAAGGTCCCGCTGTGCCTGAAAGATCAGGAAGCTTGTCGACATGCCGACGCCGAACTTCTTCTGTTCTGCTTCCAGCCGGCGTTCCGCCAGTTGTCGCGCTGCCCGTGTGGCGTCGACCCGTTTTAGGTTCATGGTTACCTGCCGGCCAATAGTTCGTACCTCCGCGGCGATTTGGAGCTCAAGCGCGCGGATCCGTGCTCCGGCTTGTGACCGCTCGAGTCGCGCACGCGCCAGCTTTGCCTCCGCCGCGCCTCTGCCGATCGGGTAGCCCACACTGAGCCCCACCGTCCAGGTGGGGAAGTCGTTGGTGAAGACGTCTCCTAGTACGCTGCCAAACGGCCGTTCTTCCTGACCGATAACGGGGCCCGGGAAGCCTGGCGCGCGGATGAGGCGCGTGCCGCCGAGGCCGGTGAGTCTGTAGTCGATCTGCAGGTTGATGTCGGGTAACCGCTGATTGGCATAGTACCGGATGCTGGTTTCAGTGTTTTCGATGCTCTTTTCGAGCTGGTGCCTATCGGTGCGCTGATCGAGCGCGGCGCGAACCGCAGGTTCGATGTCGATTGCTTTCGCCTGCAGTAACGGTGTGTCGGTTGGCTCGAGCCGGACGGTCCAGAAATCTTGCATGGCCGGATCGAGGATCAGCGTACGCAGTCGGTCTTCCACCTGCTGGATCTGCGTCTCAGCGACGATCACCGCCTCCTCGTTACGCGCCACCTCGGCTTGGGCTTCGATGATATCGATCGGCGCCATCGTCCCCACTTCGACCCGCGCTCGATTGTTACGCAGTGATTCCTTCGCCAGCTTTAGCGACTGTTGCTGCACCTTCAGTGACGAGGCGCCGAAGACGAGGTCCCAGTAGGCGTTGCGTACATTCCGCTCCGTTGCCACGATGGTTTGTCAAAGCCTGACGTCGGAAATTTCGCGATTCTTCGCCGCGAGTCTGAGTTGCTGGCGGCCCGTGTCGATCTTGAAATTTCGGAGAAGCGGCTGCGTGTACGATAGTCGCATGTCCGACCGCAGGATAGGGTTGAACGAGGTGAAAAAATTTGTCGTGCTAATACGAGCCCCGCCCCATTCGACGCTGTAGTTGCCGCCCCCCAGCGGAAGCTGCTGCGTTACCATCAGCGAATTATCGAATAGTTTGTCGACGATTTCGGTCTCGCCGCCTGAAAGGAAGCTGGATGCTGGCACCGTCTGGTTGTTGCGCACGAAAGTCGCGGACAGGTTCGGCAGCCACACCGAGCGGGCGTCGGCGATGACGAGGTCTTGGATCCGCGGGTTGAAGCGCTCGGCCCGGATGCCGAGGTTGTGCTCGAGGGCGAGCGCAACGGCCTCGTTAACCGACAAATGCCGGACCGTCCCGGTTCACTCAGGCTGTAGCGTCGGCGTCGGAAGGGTGATGAGGCCGGCCTCTGGCGGCCCGGCGTCACTGCCGCGGCGAGCTCCCTGGGCTGAGGCAGCTGTGGCCGTCAGCACGACGAGCAACACCGTCGCAGGAGCGATGTTGAGTCCACGTGTTCCATTCATCGGTTCCTTCTCCGTTTCCTCGAAGTACTTGTTAAATGGACGGATCGGTGCAAGCGCCGGTTCTGAGTCCACACGTCAGAATTGTATACTCGTGCCGTTTGTCAACCCGGTTCCACGATGCGCACCCTCAAGCTGACACTTGCGTACGACGGTACCGAATACGTCGGCTGGCAACGGCAGCACAGCGGTCAATCCATCCAGGCTGTACTCGAGGACGCGCTCGCCGAGATCGAAGGCCGGCCAATTAGCGTGGTGAGTGCGGGCCGCACCGACGCCGGCGTCCACGCACTCGGACAGGTGGTCGGCGTCCAGCTGGCGCACCATATCGATCCGCTCACCCTAGTCCGCGCGCTGAACGCCAAACTGCCCACTGACATCCGCGCCTTGCGAGCCGAAGAGGCAGCCGCGACATTCCATGCGCGGCACGATGCTCGTGCGAAGTCCTATCGGTACTGTCTTACCACGGGTACGGTGGCGATCCCGTTCGGCCGACGGTATGCCTGGCACGTGCCCCAAGCTCTCGATTTCATGGCTATGCGAGCCGCCGGGCACGCGCTTTGTGGGAGGCATGATTTCTCGGCGTTCCAAGCCGCCGGTAGCGAAGTGGCCTCGGCTGTCCGAACGCTTTTCGATGTTACGGTCGAGTCACGGTCAGGCTGGCCAGTGTGGAGCATTGGAGCACCCGAGCCAACACTTGTGACGGTCGACCTAGTTGGTGATGGGTTTCTGCGTCACATGGTGCGGACGATCCTTGGCACAATGGTGGAAGTTGCCGCTGGCCAACGGTCGGTTGCACAGGTCGTCGAGGCATTGGCGTCGAAACAGCGCGACCAGGCTGGACAAACCGCGCCCGCGCATGGGCTGTTTCTCGTGCGCGTCGACTACGAGGGCGCTTGAATATGACGCTAACACCTTGTATTATAGTGAGTTAATGGGTCTCGACGACGTGTTGACCTTGGCCCAGGTGGGGTCACCCGAAGCCGTCCTGGCTCGCCAAGTCGACTTCGCGCGGTTGCCGGTGCACATCGCCGTCATCATGGACGGGAACGGTCGCTGGGCCGCGCAGCGCCGCCTGCCACGCGTTGAGGGACATCGGGCTGGTATTGATGCGGTGCGAGACTCCGTCGAGATATCGGCTAGGTTGGGGATCGAGGTCCTCACGCTCTACGCCTTCTCTGTCGAGAATTGGAAGAGACCCCAAGCCGAGGTGTCAGTTCTGATGGGGCTGCTAAAGCGATACCTTCGACTCGAGCTCGAGACCTTGATGGCGAACAACATTCGCTTTCACGTGATTGGCAACGAGACGGAGCTTTCAGCCGACATCAGGGCAGAGCTTGAGCTTGGGCAACGGAAGACCGCGACCAATACTGGTATGCGCTTCAACATCGCGTTGAATTACGGCGGGCGGGCGGAAATCGTTGCCGCTGCACGTCGCGCCATCGCAGCCGATGTCGACCCGGCCGAGCTGGACGAGTGCAAATTTGCCAGCCTACTGTATACCGCCGGACAGCCGGATCCGGATCTGCTCATTCGCACGAGCGGAGAGATGCGGATCAGCAACTTTCTGCTCTGGCAGATCGCCTACGCTGAGATCTGGGTGACCGACACGCTCTGGCCGGACTTTCGTGCCAGGCACTTGCTCGAAGCCGTTCTTGCGTATCAGAAGCGCGATCGACGATACGGTGGAATCAACGAAGAGCCGGCCGTCGTGGAGACCTGAGACCTCCGGCCGGAGTGGATACTAGGTTGACCCGCGTGCTCAGCGCGTTGGCGCTTCTGCTGATCGTCGTCGGCACCGTCTGGTGGCTCCCGCCGATCGCGACCGTTGTCCTCGCCGAAATCGCACTCCTCTTGGCCTTCGCCGAGTACGCCAGCCTCACTCGGCAGGCGGGGGTCGCCTTTTTGCGTGTCCCGGCCGCAGCCGCCGCGTTGGCCACCTGCGCAGCAGTCAGCCTGGCGCCCGCGGTTCTCCCCGTCGTGATTATGGCCGCGACCGTGACCGTCGCCGTGACGCACCTCGCGAAGGGTCGTCAGCAGCATACGGTCTCGGAGGTCGCTGCGGCGGCCTTTGCGTTCCTGTATCTGGGCGTGCCATTAGGCGCGCTCGCTGCCTTGCGCCTGCACGACGGACGCGAGGTGGTACTCTTGTTTCTGGCCACCATCGTGGTGAGCGACACGGCACAGTACTATGGCGGACGCCTGCTTGGACGTCGTCTCCTCGCGCCAACCGTTAGCCCGAAGAAAACTGTTGAGGGGGCACTATTCGGCCTCGTCGCCGGCATGATTGTCGTGCTGGTGGTCGGCCGGTACTGGCTGCCGGCCCTGACACCGATCCCGCGGGTAGCGCTGGGAGCGACGATCGCTGGCCTGGGTATTATCGGCGACTTGTTCGAGTCGCAGCTTAAACGGGCCTCCGGCGCAAAGGACGCCTCGAGCCTCATACCGGGCCACGGCGGTCTGCTGGATCGTATTGACGGAATGATCTTTGCTACTCCCGTCTACTACGCGGTGGTGCGGTTTGTGACGTAGAAATTTGTGACGTAGAAAAAGGTCGAATATGAAGCGGATCGCCATTCTCGGGTCGACCGGGTCGGTCGGGCGCAACGCGCTGTCGGTAATCGAAGCGTACCCCGACCACCTCGAGGTTGTGGGGCTGGCCGCGGGCGAGAACGTCGACCGGTTTGTCAAGCAGGTGGTACGCTACCGCCCGCAGGTCATCGCCTTGGCGTCGCCCCCCGCCCTCGACGCGGTTACCGAGGCCCTTGGTGCCCGGGCCGCCGCTGAGGCCGGGACCGGGCCAGAGGGGCTCGTCGCGGTCGCCACGCATCCGAGCGTGGATCTGGTGCTCTGTGCTTCGGAGGGTACGGCGGCGCTCGGGGCGGTGCTGGCCGCTATCGAGGTCGGGAAAACGATCGCGCTGGCGAACAAGGAAGTGCTTGTTATGGCCGGTGGGCTAATGATGGAAGCTGCTGAGCGACGCGGCGTGTCGATCCTGCCGGTCGACAGCGAGCATAACGCAATTCACCAGTGTGTCGATGGACGTCACCCAGCCGAGATCAATCGGCTGATCTTGACCGCGTCTGGCGGGCCGTTTCGGGATCGGCCGGCATCCGAACTTCACGCGGTTACTCCCGCGGAGGCCTTGCGTCATCCTACTTGGACCATGGGCCGCAAGATCACCGTGGATTCGGCGACGCTGATGAACAAGGGGCTCGAGATCATCGAGGCCCGCTGGTTGTTTGGTGTCACTCCTGACCGTATCGACGTGGTTATCCACCCGCAATCGATCATTCACTCCTTGGTGGAGCTCTGCGATGGCTCCGTGCTCGCACAACTCGGGGTCACCGACATGCGGCTGCCGATCCAGTACGCGTTCTCGTATCCGGAACGATGGGAGGCGGTGCTGCCCCGGCTCGATCTGAGTCGTTGCGGTCCACTTGATTTCGATGCTCCGGACCTGGCCCGGTTTCCCTCTCTCGGGCTGGCGTATCGGGCACTCAGAGGCAGCGCGTCGCTTCCAGTCATCCTGAACGCGTCCAATGAGGTAGCGGTGGAGGCGTTTCTCGCCGGGCATCTACCCTTTACCGGGATTCCTACTGTCATCGAGCGTGCGCTGGACGCCGGCGAGGCCGAATCGCTCGCAGAGCCGACGTCGCTCGCGGCGGTGCGCGAGGTCGATGCCTGGGCTCGACGGGTATCGGTAGAGGTGATGGCCGAGGTAAAATCGGCCTGAATGGTTTCTGGGAGCGCTGAACTTGACTAGCGTGTTTGCCTTTGTGTTCGTGCTCGGCGTGCTGGTCTTTGTGCACGAGCTCGGCCACTTCATGATGGCGCGGCGAGTCGGGGTTCGAGTTCTGACGTTTTCGCTCGGCTTTGGACCGAAACTCCTGAAGTTCCGCCGTGGTGACACCGAGTATTGCGTGAGCGCCATTCCGCTAGGCGGCTACGTCAAGATGGCGGGCGAGAACGCGGACGACCGGCGAACCGGTGCCGACGACGAGTTCGTGTCAAAGACCAAGTGGCAGCGCTTCCAAGTGCTCGTTATGGGGCCCGTGATGAACGTCGTGCTGGCGATCGTCGTGATCTGGGTCGTTCTCTTGCAGGGGGTGGAGGTCCCCGTCTTTGAGGACCAACCGGCCGTCGTTGGCCGGGTCGTGCCGGACTCGCCAGCCGAACGTGCCGGCATCCGAGTGGGCGAGCGCATCACTAGCGTGGCGGGCCGCGTGACCGAAACATGGGACCAGCTGATCGTCGCCGTGCTGCCGCGCGCCCAGCGGGAGATTTCCGTTGTCGTGAGGGACTCGGGCGGCGCCGAACGAACCGTTCGGCTGACGCCAGACGCCCAGACCGATTTCGAGATGGGCGACATCGGCGTGGGTCCGATCATGCAACCGCAAGTGCGCGGGCTCACTCTATCGTCAACTCGAGCTTCAGACGCCGGCATCCTGGTCGGCGACGTAATCGAGGCCATTGATGGCGAGCCGGCCACGAGTGAGACGCTTATCAAGACGATCAACGAGCACGCCGGGACGCCGCTGACGCTGACCGTACGGCGTCCCGGGGGGGCGCATGACCTTGTTGTGACACCGGAGCTGGTGGGAGACGTCGGTCTCATCGGCGTCGCGCTCAGCCCCTATGAAGTTCGCGTCATCGAACCCGGGCCGATCGAGGCGGTCCAATTGAGCCTGGCACGCAACTATGAGTGGTCCGGCCTAATCTTTCAAACGATCTGGGGCTTATTGACCGCAGAGACATCACCACGTCAGCTGGTGGGTCCGGTCGGCATCGCGCAGCTATCTGGTGGAGCCGCCGCGGCCGGGTGGATCGCACTCTTCAATCTCATGGCGATGATCTCACTCAACCTGGGCATCATCAACCTGCTCCCCATCCCGGTGCTCGACGGCGGACACATCCTCATCCTGGCATTGGAGGGGGTGACCCGTCGCGATTTCAGCGTGCGCGTCAAGGAACGTATGTTGCTGGTCGGGTTCGTCATTTTGATGATGCTGATGGTTACCGTCATCTACAATGATCTGACGCGCATTCAATGGATCGAAGCCTTGATGCCATGGCGCTAGTGATGCCATCGCGCCGGCGATCACCCTGCGCGGCTGCCGCCGGCCGTCTCGCTATGTGTGATGCCCGCCTCTCACGGTCCGATCGAGAGGCAATGTCGTCTGTGTTGCCGTGACCGCAGTTTTCGGCTGGTTGGTGTCCCCGCTGACTGGTGACGCGTTGCGGCCGTCTCGCGTAGATCGCGCTTGGCTCTAGCTGGCGGACCGTCCGACACGCTTCGACCCCGAGCAGCGCTCCCTTTGACCCATGCAGCGATTTCAAGCACTTAGACGCGAGATCCGTCCCATGCTTGCACTTGCGGCCCCGGTCGTTATTGCGGAGGTAGGCTGGGTGGCCATGCAGATCGTCGACATTGGGATGGTCGGCCGGATCGGGCCGGAAGCGATCGGCGCCGTTGGGGTCGGCAGCGCGCTGTTTATGGTATTCGGGGTCTTTGGCATGGGGCTGCTGTTGGGGCTCGACACCCTCGTCTCGCACGCGTTTGGCGCCAAGATCCTTCCGGAGTGCCATCGATGGCTGTGCCACGGTGCCTTCCTCGCGTTGTTCCTAACGGTGCCTCTGACAGCGGTTGCGCGGGTGACCGTGGCGCATCTCGACCTCTGGGGCTTCGATCCGGACGTGCTCCGCTTGACGTGCGCCTATCTCCGGATCGTCAGCTGGAGCTTGTTGCCGCTCTTGCTTTATGCTGGCTTTCGGCGCTATCTCCAGGCCATGAGCGCTGTCACACCGGTGATGGTGGCGCTCGTCAGCGCGAACTTGATCAATGCGCTGGCCAATTGGATGTTGGTCTTTGGCAACCTCGGTGCGCCAGCGCTTGGCGTGGAGGGGGCAGCTTGGGCCACCTGTATCGCCCGGATCTACATGGCGGCGGTTCTGGCGGTCGCGATCCTTCGCCACGACACGCGCCATCGCACCGGGCTCTGGTCGGTCTCCGCCCGGATCGAGTGGAGCCGCATGCGCCGGCTTGTTTGGCTCGGCTGGCCGGCCGCGATGCAAATCACGTTGGAGTACGGGGTATTTGCAGTGGTGACCGTCCTCGCTGGCCGCCTGGAACCGTCGACCATTGCGGCGCATCAGATTGTGCTAAGCCTCGCCGGCCTGACGTTCATGGTACCGCTGGGTATTTCGTCGGCGGGTGCGGTTCGAGTCGGTCAAGCTGTGGGGCGCTGCGCGCCGGCGGATGCCGGTCGCGCAGGCTGGGCCGCCCTCGCGCTCGGCGCTGCGTTCATGATCGCCGCCGCGACGATATTCGTGACCGCGCCCCGGCCGATCCTCAACATCTTTACATCAGACGCGACGGTTATCACGACCGGCACGCTGCTGCTGGTCGTAGCCGCGGTGTCCCAGCTCTTCGACGGGCTTCAGGTGGTTGCGACGGGTATGCTCCGTGGGCCCGGCGATACGCGGACGCCGATGCTGTTGAACCTAGCGGGTCACTGGGCTGTCGGCCTGCCGGTTGGCTACACCCTCTGCTTTCCGTTGGGGTGGGGCGTCGTCGGACTCTGGATCGGCTTGTCGATCGGGCTGATCCTAATTGGCTTCGTGCTGGCCATGACGTGGTATCGGCGCGTGCGGGCCTTGCCACTCGCCTTCGGTCTCGAGGCCCCGGCGACGTAGTGGTTAGCTTGTTGTGGACAGCGCAACGGAGTGAATCGCGTCCGCCAAGCCTCCTTCGTCGTGCGTCGCGGTGGACGGCCAGCCGAACGCCTTGAGCGCCAGCACGGCATTCCCCATAACTACGGGGTGGCCCGCGAACTCCAGCATCTCGCGGTCGTTGAGGTTATCACCGACCGCCATGACGTCTAAGCGGTCGAGCCCGCGCTTGGCACTCCAAGCGGCCAAGGCGGCGCCTTTGGACCAGCCGGCCGCGATGAGGTCGAGGAGCGAGAAATCACGGTCCGCGTACTCAGTGAGGGTGATGGTGACTTCGGCAGCGGCGGGCAGCTTGCGCACCTCGGCCGCCAGCGCCCGTATTTCAGCGACGCCGCCGGTAAAGGCCACCTGCGCAGGATCTTCGCTTAGGGCGTCTTCGAGCGGGTCGACCTCGAGCATGAATTGGCAGTTACGTTCGTAGTAGCGTCGCCGATTCGGGTGCTGCCAGTCGATGCCCTCGAAGATGTACTGCCGCGCGTCCAGACGGTCGAAGATAAGCGCGGCTCCCTTGCGGATCGGGCGCGTCGCCGCAATGATCGCTCGTGCCGTTGCGCGGGGTAGCAGCCGGCACGCTAACGTGGTGCCGTCGAGTCGTTTTGTGAGCGCCCCGTTGCTTGTGATGAGGACGATCCGATTCGACAGTGCGTCGGCAATTGGTTTGGCATGGTGGAAGGCGCGGCCAGTAACGAGGACAACTTCGATACCGGCATCGAGCGCCTCGCGAACCGCGTAGCGGTTGGCCGGGGGTACCTCGCCGTGGCGGTTAAGTAGCGTGCCGTCGATATCGACGGCGATCAGACGGACGCCTATCTCATGTGGGGTCGTCAGGTCTCCTGTAGGCTCGCGACTGACTTCTTGGCGTATGTTTCCTGGACGTAGCCGTCGACCAGCGTGCGGAATGATTCGGCCAGCTCATCGCACGAGCCGCGCAACGTCGTGACGTGACGGCCGTCGATATAGACAGGACAGTGAGGCATCTCACCGGTGCCGGGGAGGCTGATGCCAATGTTCGCTACCTTCGATTCACCGGGACCGTTAACCACACAGCCCATGACCGCGACCCGCATCGTTTCGACGCCGTCGTGGCGTGTCTTCCACACGGGCATCATGGCGCGCACGTGGTCCTGGATGCGTTCGGCCAGTTCCTGAAATGTGGTGCTAGTCGTACGTCCGCAGCCTGGACAGGCGGTGATGCTGGGCGCGAATGAGCGCAGTCCCAAGGCCTGGAGCAGCTCACATGCGGCGTATACTTCCTCGCGGCGGTCGCCACCTGGCGGCGGCGTAAGCGAGACGCGAATTGTGTCGCCGATTCCCTCGTTGAGCAAAATGCCCATGGCGGACGCCGACCACACCAGCCCCTTATTCCCCATGCCCGCCTCGGTCAGGCCCAAGTGGAGCGGCTGGTCCGTTTGGCGTGCCAGCTCGCGATAGACCTTGACGAGATTTGGCGGACGCGAGACCTTACACGAAATGATGATCTGGTCGCGGGCGAGCCCGCTGTCGAGCGCGAGCGCCGTCGATTCGAGTGCGGAGATGACCATGCACTCATCAATGACCTCGTCTGACGAGCGACCAAGCGCGCGGTCGGCATTCTCCTGCATCTTCGCCATGACGAGATCCTGGTTCAGTGAGCCGCCGTTGACGCCAATTCGGACCGGCTTCCCGTGATCCCTGGCGATCTGACAGATGGTCGCAAACTGCTCATTACGCCGCTGACCGGTGCCGACGTTCCCAGGATTAATACGATATTTATCGAGGGCAGCCGCGCACGCTGGCACTCGGGTGAGCAGGAGATGACCGTTGTAATGAAAATCACCAATGAGCGGTGCCGTGCAGCCGGCATCGAGCATTCGCCGTTTGATCTCTGGGACAGCGCGAGCCGCATCTGGGTGGTTGACGGTGATCCGTACGAGCTCAGAGCCTGCCTCGGCCAACGCGACGCACTGAGCGGATGTCTCGGCAGCGTCCGCCGTGTCGGTCAGCGTCATCGACTGCACGGCCACAGGCGCACCGTTACCGATCTCGAGGTTACCGACGCGTACCCCGATCGTGCGATGCCTACGTGTTTGTGACATGCGGTGGTCGCATCATACCACCCGCGTCCGCGCCACCTTCTGGAATGCGTCTCGCGCCGCGCGAATCGTTCGATCGACATCGCGCTCAGTGTGCGCGGCCGAGAGGAACCACGCCTCGAACTGGGAGGGGGGAAGATAGATGCCGCGGGCGAGCATCTCGCGGAAGAATGTAGCGTAGGCGACCGTATCGGCGGCCGTGGCCGAGGTGTAGTCACTGACCGGGCGGTCGGTGAAAAACGGCGTGACCATTGAGCTCAAGGCGTTTACCTGGATCGCTACCCCAGCTGAACGGGCTACGTCCCTCAGGCCCGTTTCCAGTCGCGCAGTGAGCTGAGCGAGACGGCGGTAGAGCGACGACGAAAGTCGCGACAACGCCCACGTCCCGGCCGTCATTGTTAAGGGGTTACCGGACAGCGTGCCCGCTTGGTAGACCGGTCCGGCCGGAGCGACCTCGTCCATCAACTTAGCCCGCCCGCCGTACGCTCCCACCGGTAGGCCTCCTCCGATGATCTTACCGAAGCAGGTCAGATCCGGCCGCACGCCGGAGCGCACTTGAGCGCCACCCTTGGAGACCCGGAACCCGGAGATCACTTCGTCGAAAATGAGCAGCATGCCATGCTGATCACAGGTCGCGCGCAGGTCGGCGAGAAACCCGTCGGCTGGCGGAATTACGCCCATGTTACCGGCTACCGGCTCGACGATGATTGCCGCGATCTTGCCTGCGTGTGCCCGACACATCCGTTCGACCGAGTCGGGATCGTTGTATTGGGCAATGAGCGTCTCGGCAGCGGTGGCGCGGGAGACGCCAGGGCTCGTGGGCACCCCGAATGTCGTAGCTCCTGAGCCCGCCTGCACGAGGAACGCGTCGCCGTGGCCGTGGTAGCAGCCGCCAAACTTGATCAGCTTGTCCCGACCGGTCACGGCCCTGGCCACGCGGACGGCGCTCATCGTTGCTTCCGTCCCCGAATTGACGAACCGTACCCGCTCGACGGAGGGTACGAGTCGGCAGACATGCGCACCGAGCGCGACTTCGCGCGCGGTCGGCGCACCGAAGCTCGTGCCCCCGCGCGCCGCAAGGGTGAGCAAGCGCGTGAGCTCCGGCGGAGCGTGCCCGTGGATGAGTGCTCCCCACGACATTACGTAGTCGATGTACGTGCGGCCGTCGACGTCCCAGATCCGCGCGCCGCGAGCGCGATCGATGAAAAGGGGATTGCCGCCAACAGCGCCGAAGGCCCGAACGGGACTGTTGACGCCACCAGGGAGGACCTGGCGTGCCCTGGCGAACAGCCGTGCGGAGGTCTGGTGAGCACCGGGCATCGTAGCGTTGGGCGAAGCGTATCATGGTCCCCGAGGCACCGGGGGACACCAGACGGACCACACGTAGCGCCTGGCTTTCGCCCCACTAGATCTCAGGGGGTAAATCACTTCCCGTGATAAAAATATGGGGGGCGATGAACGACACCTGTGACATCTGCCACGCGCGAGACTCGATGTTGCCGCACCTAGAAGTGGGGCTGCCGGGCGTCGGTGCAGCATGGATCCATGAGTGCGGTGGCTGCGGTTTCAAACAGATCCGCCCGCCGCTTGAGGCGACTGATCTCGCGGCGCTGTATACAGGTGAGTACTTCGACTCAGCCACGTCGGTCGGATTCGATGAATACGCGAGACAGCAGCAGCGGTACGAGCGCGAGGCCTTCTTCCTCGCCAAGCAGTTGCGCGCGATGGCGCCGGCGGGCCGTGTGCTCGACGTGGGTTGTGCGCTCGGTTTCTTGCTGGGTGCGCTGAGTCGGGTGACGGCGTGGCAAGTTGAGGGGGTTGAGGTGTCCATGTTCGCGGTGCAGTACGCGCGCGAGCGATCTGGCCTAGTGGTTCGGCGCGGCACGCTCGAAGAGGCGAGCTTTCCGGCAGAGTCGTTCGATTTCGTCATCCAGAAGGACCTTCTCGAGCATGTCGCCCACCCCCGGCGCCATCTCGAGGAAACGTGGCGTGTCATGCGGCCAGGCGGGCGAGTGTGGCTCATTACCCCGAACGGAGAAGCCAACCTCCGACCGCTGCGTGCGGTAGCCGACACACTCGGCGAGGACGTGTTGCCGCTGCTGGACCAGGGGCATCTCTCATTTTTCTCGAGAGAGCAATTAATGCGGTTGTTGGCGGGGTCAGGTTTCCGCTGCTTGCGCTTTCGCAACATCGGCATCCGGCGCGGACTCCGCACCCTAGGATACTTACCGGGAAAGCGATGTTTGTCTAAGACGGTCGCCCGGGCAGCCCTGACCAGGGCCACCGGCCGGGTTGTTCGTATTCGGACACCCGATGTCGAAGAAATGGTGTTGCTCGGCGACCGCATCGATACTGAAATCGAGCGGCGACACCAGCGGGTACGCAGTTGGGTGCCGTACTTCTATTATCGGCGTTGGTTGAAACGGCTGGATTCGTTGCCGGCTTCTCTCACCGTCGGCCACGACTTCGAGTTGTTACTCGAGAAAGTCTAGCGTTCCAGCGGCACAAGCCCAGCGTTGCACTGAGGCGCCGCCGGCACCAACTGCGCCAGCGCGGTAAGGAGCGACGCGGGAGCTGACCTGTGCCGTTGCCGGCCGCCCAGAAAAATGACCTTCATGTCACGCCCGGCGCAACTACATGGCTAAGTAGTCCCGTTCGTGACTACGGTAATGCATTGGTCGCATGCCACCGTAATTGTGAGCGGGACCACTAAGGCAACTCAGTTGGTGCTAGTGGCCACTAGGTGAGGGCGCGTGCGGCCTCGCGCGCGTAGTAGGTAATAAGAATATCGGCGCCGGCTCGCTTGATAGCCGTCAGCGCCTCAAGCATGGCGCGCCGCTCATCGATCCACCCATTGCGGACGGCCGCCTTCAGCATGGCGTACTCGCCGCTGACGTGAAACGCCGCGGTTGGATACCCGAATGTCGCTTTTACCTGCGCGATCACGTCGAGGTAGTGCAACGCCGGCTTAACCATCACCAAATCGGCACCCTCCTCGATGTCGAGCGCCACTTCACGCAGCGCCTCCTCGACGTTGGCCGGGTCCATCTGATGGGTTTGACGGTCGCCGGAGGCGGGCGTCGAGTCGACGGCGTCTCTAAACGGCCCATAGTAGGCGGAGCAGTACTTGGCGGCGTACGACATAATGGCAGTGTCCTTGAACTCGCTGTCATCGAGCGCGTCACGGATGGCGGCGACACGGCCATCCATCATGTCAGATGGCGCGACGATGTCGGCGCCAGCCGCCGCGTGTGATACGGCAACGCGCGCCAGGTGCTCGACCGTCACATCGTTGAGGATTTCGTTTTTCTCAACGATTCCGCAGTGACCGTGCGAGGTGTACCCGCACAGACATACGTCGGTAACCACCAGCACACCCTGCACGTTACGCCTGATCGCCCGGATCGCCGATTGCACCGGGGAGTCCGGATCAGAAGCAGCCGAGCCCGCCTCGTCCTTGTGCGTGGGTAGTCCGAAGAGCAGCACGGCGCGAATACCGTCCCGGTGAGCCGCGTCAGTTTCGACGACAATCTGGTCTACTGACAGTTGGAACACACCCGGCATCGACGGCACCTCGCGGCGGACCCCTTCACCCTCGCAGACGAACAGCGGGTAAACGAACGACTCTGGCGACAGGCGGGTCTCGCGGACGAGACCCCGTATAGCGGGTGACCGGCGTAGCCGTCGCAATCGTTGCGTTAGCGCCAACGCCGTGCCACTCGACCCCGGGTCGTGAGCAACAGTGTTGAGACGGGCGGCTGTGGTGACTGTCATTGGGCGTCCCTCTGTGATCGTCGTCCGTTGACCACTATCCGTCAACCGTCAGTGGTCAACGCGTCCCGATGTCGCGAAGTGGGCAGCGATGGCCTCGGCCAGTGCCGGGACCGTATAGGTTGCCGGCATGATCGTAGTCTCGATTCCGAGATGCTGTGCGGCCTCGGCGGTTACCGGTCCGATCGATGCGACCACCGTGGTCCGAAGCAGATCGGCGGCCGGCTCGGCGCCAAGCAGCGTGGCGAAATTGCGCACGGTCGACGCGCTGGTAAAGGTGACGACGTCGATCTCCTGCTCGAGCAGCATTTCATATATGTCTCGCCCAGAGGCGGGCTCCTGAGCGGCCGGTACCGTGCGGTAGGCGGTCACTTCGATGACCTCGGCACCGGCACGTCTAAGTTCTATCGGTAGCAGCTCGTGTGCCAGGTCGGCCTGCGGGAGGAGCACGCGCGCGCCGGTCAGGTCTTGCTCCCGGCGCAGCGCCTCGCTGACTGCTTCCGCACGGTGCTCCGCCGGCGCCAGATCGACTTTTAGCTCATAGCGACCGAGTCGCTCCGCGGTGGCGGGCCCGATCGTACACAAGCGAACACCGTTGAGTGTACGAGCATCACGGGACCCGGTGAAGAGGCGCTCCATGAACGCGTCGACGCCGTTGGCCGACGTGAACACGATCCAGTCGAAGGTCGCGGTGGCCGCGCAGGCTTCGTCCAGCGGGCCATAGTCATCTGGTGGCACGATGCGGATCATGGGAGCCTCGATCGGGTTGGCGCCGAGGTCCAGGAGCAGATTCACCAGCTCGGCCGCCTGCTCGCGGGGACGGGTCACCAAAATGCACCTACCGAACAGCGGTCGGGAATCGAATCTCATGGATGATCGAACGCCGCGAGTATGTCGCGCGCCCCGTCCACCAGAAGCTCCTCGGCAACGCGCGCGCCGAGGTCAGTCGCGTCCGCGACTCGAGCCCGACCCTCACGGCGAAGTATCCGCGTCCCGTCTGGTGTGGCGACGATGGCAATCAGCCCAAGCTCGTCTCGGTCGGGCGTTGCGACGGCGCCAACTGGCAGCTGGCAGTCACCCCCAAGTACGCGAACCAGCGCCCGCTCGGCCCGCAGCGCTGCCGAAGCCGCAGCGTCGGTGACGCGTAATAACACTCGGTTGGTTCGTACGTCATCAGAACGGGTCTCTACAGCAACGATACCCTGGCCTGGGGCAGGCACGCACACCTCGAACGGCAGATAGGTCGTTATCCGGTGCGCGAGTTCCAACCGGATCAAGCCTGCAGCTGCCAAGATCAAGAGGTCGTAGTTGCCGGCGTCAAGTTTGCGAAGCCGCGTGCCAAGATTCCCGCGGACCGGCTCGAACGAGACGCTGCTGAAGATGTGGGCGAGTTGTGCTGTCCGCCGGATGCTGCTGGTGCCAATTCTGGCTGACGCTCCAGCAGCTGTCACGATGAGTGCCGTCGCGTCGTCGCGGGGCAGGTCGTTGCGAGAGGCAGGCGCGACCAGCGCGTCACGCGGGTCCTCGCGGGGTAGCGCGGCTCCGATAGTCAAACCGGGCGGCAGATCAGCCGGAAGGTCTTTGGCGCTGTGCACTGCGAGGTCGACTCGGTCGGCGACGAGCGCCTCCTCGATTTCCTTAACGAACAATCGTTTCCCGCCGACCTCTGGGAGAGCTGCCTGCATCAGTCGATCGCCCGTGGTCTTGATCGTGAGCAGCCGGCAAGTCTGGCCGCCGCTCTCGCGGATGGCCGTGGCGACTGCTCGCGCCTGCCGCAGCGCCAGTGGGCTGCCACGAGTGCCGATCCGCAGTGCGCTCAACGATTCCTCAAGGCCAGGACGACTGAACGAGCCGAGCCGGTCTCCCCGGCCTCGTCCTCGTCGGTCGGTTCCTCACGCAGTCTAAAGAGACGGCTGAGCGTGTCGGCTTGCGCCGTAACTGTTTCCTGGTTATCGGCTGCCTTGAGCTGCTCGGTAGGTGCTGACAGCAGCCTCTCTACAAGCCGGCGCGTCATTTCCTCGACGCGGCCCCTGGCCGTCGGTGACAGCGCGGTCAATTTCGGCGCCAGCCGCTCGAGTTCGGACCGTCGAATGGCTTCGAATCGCTCGCGGAGCGCAACGACTGTGGGGATTGCGCCGCGCGACCGCACCCAGCTCATGAACCGACCGACCTCTTCGTCGACCATCAGCTCGGCGCGGTCCACCTGCGCCTGCCGACGCGCCAGGTTTCCACGCACGACCGTCTGCAAATCGTCGATGTTATAGAGGAAGACCTGTTCGATTTCGCTCGCCGCCGGCGCCACGTCGCGGGGCACGCCGATGTCGATGATGAACAATGGGCGGTTGCGACGGGGCTTCATGGCCGTTTCGACGTGGGCCCGTGTAACCATCGGGGTAGCCGACCCGGTGGCCGCCACGACGATGTCTGCCAGGGCGATCTCGCCGGCGACATCTTCCCACGGCACCGCAAGGCCGTCGACCTTCGCGGCTAGCGTGGCGGCGTTGGCGGCCGTTCGGTTGGCGACGCTGATGTGCCGCACCTGCTGCGATCGGAGGTGGGTAGCGGTCAGTTCGGCCATTTCACCGGCGCCAATCAACAACACCCGAAGAACTGTGAGATCGCCGAAGATTTTCCGGGCGAGCGAGATCGCCGCGTAGCTTATTGAGACCGCGCCCTCGCCGAGGCCGGTCTCTGAGCGCACCCGCTTGCCGACGCCGAACGCCCAATGGAATAACCGGTTCAGTAGCGCACCGGTGTAACCGTGCCCCGAGGCGATGGTGAACGCGTCCTTCACCTGACCTAGGATCTGGGGTTCGCCGACCACTAGTGAGTCCAGCCCGGCGGTGACCCTGAACAGATGATGTACCGCATCGTGGCCGACCTTCTTATACAGATGCGGGGTGAGCTCAGACTCCGGGACGTTGTGGAAAGAACCCATGAAGGCTATGAGCGCGTCCTGCGTCCGGTCGAGCTCTTTGCACACGGCGTAGATCTCAACACGATTACAGGTCGAGAGTATGACCGCCTCGATTGTCCCAGAGACCTCGACCAAGTCGGCCAACACGTCCGGGAGACTATGCTGGGAGAAATCGATCCGTTCGCGAAGATCAACCGGGGCGCTGTGGTGGCTCGCGCCCAAGAGGAACAAAGGCATCGGCGAATTAATAAAAATTATGGCTCCGCGTCACGAAGTACCCGATCGGCACGAAGGTCAACAACACGATCGTGAAGCCGATCGTTGACAACCAAGCTGCCCGCGGCCCGCCCCACCCGATCGCTAGACGCGCATAGAGCTCAAACGTATAGACGAGCCAGCACAGCCAGGCGCCGGCGATCGTCGGGTCGAGGATCGACATCTCTTGCACGCGCGGATCGGTCGAGCTAGGCTGGACTTGAACCAGCCAGATCGTGCCGACGGTCACCCCCACGGTGAGGAAAGCCCATCCTACCGTAACCGCCCGGCTGTTCATCGCGTCGAGCACTTGGAGCGACGGCAGCCTAGCGTAGAAGATCCCCAGGTGCTTGGCTTTGAGTTCTTTGAAGAGCAGCACGTAGGTAATGCCGATCACGCAGGCGAGCGCGAAGCTGGCGTACGCGAAGAGGACCGACGATATGTGCAGTGCGAACCAAGGGCTGTCAAGCTCCGGCGATCGCTGTACCACATGATTGCTCGCCGCTGGGATGACTTGCAGGATGACCATCAGCGGGACGATGAAGATCCCCATCGCCAGTTCACCTGTCGTCATTTCCGTGTAGAGGTACGCCAGCGCGAGGAGCCAGACGAAAGTAGAGATTGCACCCGTCGTACCAACGAACGGAATGTGGCCGACTTGCATGGTCTGCATCCCGATGACGAAGGTGTGCGTGAGCGCTCCGGCGACGAGGCTTACCGTCGCGACACGCCCAGCTGGTGCGCTTCGCCGGATGAAGTGGACGGCATACGCGACGCCGGCAACGACGTACGGCACGAGGGGTAATGCATTCATAGGGTTTCGTGAGCTGGCGGCGGCCAGCTACTAGCCGCTCGGCGCATAGTAACCCTGTTTCGTCCGAGCCCTAACGCTCTCCCGGTTCACCAGGACGACGAGTCGACGCCAGCGGCCATTGCGCAGTGGGTTAGCCGACGTGTAGCCGAGCGTGTACTGGCTCGACAGCTCATTTGAGATCTGTCCGTAAATGGCTGGCAGACCCTCGACGTCGTCCGGAAAAAACGCCCGCCCGCCAGTTTCTTCAGCGAGCTGGCGCAGGATGAAATCAGCCTCACGAAACCCGGTGCGGGAACGGCTGTCCTCGGATTGGAGACCGATCGCGTAGATGGCTGTTTCGGATCGCTTCGCTAGCTCGAGCACCTCTTCGAAGGTAACGAGGCTCGAGGTGTCCTCCCCGTCCGACAGGACGACGATGGCTTCGCGTCGGACGTCGTCGACGCGGAGAGGCGCCTTTTTTAGCTCCTTGAGCGAGACGTATAAAGCGTTGTAGAGCGATGTGGAGCCTCCCGCGGAGGTCTGCCGGATGGCGGACTCCAGCTGGCCGACGTCGTTCACAAAGCCCTGGAGGATGTCGACACGGCTGTCGAAATCGATGACCTCGGCCAGATCCTCAGGTCGCAACCTCTGAGCGAATCCGATTGCTGCCTCCTGTGCTGTTGTCATTTTCTCGTCCATGCTTGCGCTGGTGTCGATCAACAGCACCAAGGCTAGCGGCAGCTGCGTGCGCGTGAAGAAGCCGATTTCTTGCTTGACGCCGTCCTCGTAGACGACGAAGTCTTCGCGTGCCAAGCCGGCCACAAACCGGCTGTCGGCGTCGGTGACGGCCACGTTCAGCGTGACGACGTCGACGCCGGCGCGAAAAGAAGGCGGCTGAGGCCGTTGCTCCCGCTGCTGGGCAGCGATCGTACCGACCGAGCCAGTCAACACCACGAGGACTAGAACAAGCAGAGGACGCATCTAACTTGCCTTCAATGGTGTGCCACGCGCCGTGCGCCCAGCCCGGTTAACGCCCACCTCGATCTTCTCAGGCGGGATCAAGGTATCCGGCCGCGCGTAGACGACTAGGTGCTGGCTGCGAAGTTCAGAAGCGAGCTCCTGCATGGCTCGCTCGATCCCCATGTTGACGAGCAGGTCACGCCGCCGGCCGCCGCTTTCGCGGGGACCTTGGTCGAGCACGATGTTCCGCTCGAGTTGGCGTTGCCAGAGGTCCTGCTGCCTGGCGATCGGATCGGCCTGCAGCGGGTTGATCCATTCCATAAGCACTACGGTATAGACCGCCGCGCCAGTTGCTTCGAGCTGATCCAAGACCGGTCTGGAGGTGAGGTGACTGTAGTCGGGCCCCTGTGTCGCTAACACCACTATGACCGGGCGCCGTGCCTCTTGCCGCTCGAAACCACGAGCGGTCTCAGCCATCGCATCAAGTAGGTAGGCGGCCCGGCCAAGAAAACCGAAAACTTTACCCACGCCGGCGCGCAGCTCGGTGACGCTCGTGGTTGATGCGACGAGGACACGTGGCGTCCCGCCGTAGCTGATAATCGAGATCTCGTTGCGCTCGTGCATCGCCTCGATGAAGGCGATGAGCCCCTTACGAAAATCAAGTACGGCGTCGCGCGCGGCCTGGCTCGTGTCGACGAGCAGCGCTATCTGGCGGCCCTCGGGCGCCGGGCTCACGCGGAGCACCTCTCGTGAGTTGCCATCTTCTCGCACGACGAAGTCGCTTGGCCCGAGACCTCGGACCGGCGAGCCTCCCCCGTCGAGAACTGTCACGAGCACCTGCTGTTCGCTTGCTTGCGCCTCGAGCAATCGAGCACTGGGCGCTGCTACGAGAAACGCGGCAAGAGAGGGGATCAACGCCGCGCAGATGTACCGCATGGAGGAGAACCTCGACGTCCGTCTCACGCTCAGCGTGCTCACCGACGCCTTCCGGTAAGTATAGGGCCGGGCGTTCGAAAGCGCAAGGCACGTTGCATCCGAAGATGTTGCAAAAGAAAGAGTTGTGCGTTTCACCGGTGGTGGCGCCGGGCTGGCACGTTCCTTGACACCCCACCGGGTGCATGCTATAAACGGCGCGGTTTTTCGGTCCGTACGTCGCGCCATTTATTACGGCCAGCCTTCGTTGGCGCAACCGCGTTTCTCCGGCGAACCAAGGCGCACCAATCGCGGACGCCATCCGGCGGTGCGCCAAGGGCGGGTCCCCGCGCTTGGCTCCGTCGATCGCGGTGGGTCAGGTGGTCGTTGGGGGAGATCGCACGTGAGGCGCCCGCAGCACCGATGTTAGACTCCTATATTCCGATTTTCCTCTTCATCCTGGTCGCCATAGGCTTCGCGATCTTCACGCTGCTGGTTTCGCGGCTGCTGCAGCCAAGCCGTTTCAACCGCGTCAAGCTGCAGCCGTACGAATGTGGCATCGAGCCGACCACCGACGCACGCGGTCGCTATAGCGTGCGGTACTATCTCGTGGCCATGCTGTTCGTGATCTTCGACGTCGAAACCGTCTTCCTGTTTCCGTGGGCGGTCATCATGGACGAACTCGCGCTCTTTGGCCTGATCGAGATGCTTGTTTTTTTGTTCATCCTCGTCGTGGGATACGTGTACGCTTGGCGAAAGGGGGCGCTCGACTGGGCGTGATACGCCGGAGCGCGGAGCAATGACGGACAAAATCAACCCGGGCGCCGCCCCGGCGCCAGCCGCGGCTGGTGGCGCGGCTGACAAGCCGGTAGCCCAACCGGTCACCCAGCCGACACCGAAGCCTCCGCCCGCCGCGCCGATCGAGCCGACGGACCCGCCGCCGGCTGAGGATGTCTCGCTTCCCCCGTTCGTGGCTGCACTTCAGACGGCGCTTCCTGACGCGGTTGAGCATGTCACTTACTGGGTGGGCGACTGGAGCGTCGTCGTACCGACAGATTGCCTGATTGAGGTTGCGCGGTTCCTGCGCGACAATCCAGCGACGGCGTTCGACTATTGCTCAGACGTTACGGCTACTGATTGGCCGTCGAGGCCGAAGCGCTTTGATGTCATCTACTGCCTTTACTCAATCCGGTTGCGGCATCGGCTACGCGTCAAGGTACGCGCTGGGGAGACCGATCCCGTTCCTTCTGTGACTGAGGTGTGGCCGGCCGCGAACTGGCTCGAGCGGGAGGTCTACGATCAGTTCGGAGTCAACTTGGTCAATCATCCGGATTTACGACGGATCCTGATGCCTGACGAGTGGCAGGGGCACGCGCAACGAAAGGACTATCCGTTGGAAGGTCCCGGTGAGCTGTTAATGGAGGATCCGCAAGACTGGTTGCGGTTGCAGAATCTTACGGACGAAGCGGAGATTGAATAGTTCAGCAACGGACTCTTCGATAGGCTCAGGGCAGGTGGCAGCATACAGGGTGAAGAGAACAGAACGGCGAGATGAGAAACGTGGAATCGAAGGTAGAGTGGCGAACGGCTATTAACTGACGATTACGGGCTATTACCTATGTCCCTCGACACCGCACGCTCCGTTCCTGACATGTTCGACACCGACGAGCTGGTGATCAACATGGGTCCTCAGCATCCGAGCACGCACGGGGTGCTGCGGGTGGTGCTGCGTCTTGACGGCGAGCGCGTCGTCGACGCGGACGTGGTGATCGGCTACATCCACCGAGGCATTGAGAAACTGTCGGAGAACCGGTCTTGGACTCAGATCATCCTGCTGACCGATCGGATTGACTACGTGGCCGCGGCGTCGAGCAACCTTGGCTACTGTGAGACGGTCGAGAAGCTGATGCAGATCGAGGTACCGCGACGCGCCCACTACGTTCGCACCATCCTCGGGGAGCTACAGCGAATTGCCAGCCACTGCCTCTGGTTGGGCACCCATGCCATGGACATCGGCGCGATGACGGTGTTCCTTTATGCCTTCCGCGAGCGTGAACTCGTTCTGGATTTGTTTGAGGACTACTGTGGTGCGCGGCTGACCTACAATTCGATGCGCATCGGCGGTTTGCCGCTCGATATTCCGAGTGGTTGGGACAAGAAGGTCCACGCATTCTGCGATGTGATGGAGTCGAAGCTCAACGACTACGAGCAACTTCTGACAAACAACCGGATCTGGCTTGGGCGCACGCGCGACATCGGTGTCATCTCGGGAGAGGAGGCGATCGCCCTAGGCCTGTGCGGCCCACCGCTTCGAGGCTCCGGCGTCTCGCGGGACGTGCGGAAGGACGAGCCGTACGCCGCGTATGACGAGCTGGACTTCGACATCCCGCTCGGCACGCGTGGTGACACATACGATCGGTATCTGGTCCGGATGGAGGAGTTCAAGCAGTCCATCCGAATCATCCGGCAAGCGATCGACGGGCTTCCCGAGGGACCAGTGATGGGGAAGGTGCCGCGTCTCATTAAGCCCCCGGCCGGCGAGACCTATCACGCCGTCGAATCGCCGAAGGGCGAAATCGGGTTCTTCGTCGCCAGCGATGGGAAGTCGCCCAACCCGTACCGCATGCGCGTACGACCACCCTCGTTCTGCAACCTCCAGGGGCTGAGACGCCTGATCAAGGGTCACCTGGTGGCAGATGTTGTGGCGTTGATCGGCACGATTGACGTCGTGCTCGGCGAGGTGGATCGATAGCCGATGCTTGAAACCATCGCCATTCCCCTCTTAAAGATCGCCGTCTTGCTCAACGCCGTGCTCGTGGCGGTCACCTTCATGACGCTCCTGGAGCGCAAAATCATAGCGTGGGTCCAGTGCCGGCTCGGTCCGATGCGGGTTGGGCCGCATGGTGTCCTGCAGGCCCTTGTCGATCCCATCAAGCTACTGCTGAAGGAAGACATCACACCGGCCAACGCGGACCGGGTCGTCTTTACACTCGCGCCGATCATGAGTCTCGTGCCGGCGCTGGTCATTTTCGCGGTGATTCCCTTTGGTCCTGATCCGCTCTATTACATTGCCGACATCAACGTCGGCCTGCTGTTCATCGTTTCGGTCACATCAATCGGGGTCTACGGCATCATCCTGGCCGGCTGGGCGTCGAACAGCAAGTACCCACTCCTGGCGAGCCTGCGGGCATCCGCGCAACTTATCAGCTACGAGATCGCCGTCACGATGACGCTGGTGAGCATGATTCTGACCGCCGGGACGCTCAGCCTGGTCGGCATCGTGGAAGCGCAGCAGGAGGCTGGTGTCTGGTTCGCGTTCATCCAGCCGGTGGCGTTCGTACTGGTCTTCATTGGGGGCCTCGCCGAGACCAACCGGGCCCCGTTTGACTTAGCCGAGGCTGAGCAAGAGCTCACCGGCGGCTTTCACACCGAGTACAGCGGCATGCGGTTCGCACTGTTCTTTCTGGCGGAATACGCCAACATGATCGTCATTTCGTCCGTCGTGACGGTCATCTTCTTGGGAGGATGGCTGCGTCCGTTTCCTAATGTGGCGGCGCTTTCGCTGCTCGACATCATTCCGGCTTGGATCTGGTTTTTGGGTAAGGTGTTCGCGTTCCTCTATGTCTTCATGTGGATTCGGGCCACGTTACCGCGCTATCGCTACGACCAGTTGATGGGCCTGGGGTGGAAGGTCCTGCTGCCGATCGCGATTGGCAACCTCGTTGTGACAGGGGTCTTGAAGGTGCTGGTGTAAGGGCCATGGCTCAAGTGATTGCGTTCTATACGCTGGCGTTACTCATTGTCGGATTCGGTATTCTCGTGATCACGGCACGGAGTGCAGTTCACAGCGTCCTCTTTCTCGTCGTGAACTTCTTGTTTATCGCTGCTCTCTACGTGACGTTGGCCGCCGAGTTTGTTGCCGTTATTCAGATCCTGGTCTACGCGGGCGGGATCGTCGTGCTGTATCTATTCGTTGTGATGCTTGTTGGCTTGAAGCAGACCACAGAGCAGTATGCGGACACACGCCGGCTCGGTGTGATCGGCTTGTTGCTGGCTGGGGCGGTGCTATTGGAGCTCGTTGGAATCGTCGTCTACCACACGGCGCGCGGCAAGACCTCGGCCGTCGTCGCTGCGGCGGCGGAAACGCCGTTCGCCGAGGGGAACACCGAGCAATTGGGTTGGGTTTTGTACACGGAGTACCTGATCCCGTTCGAGGTGGCGTCGGTGCTGCTGCTCGTCGCTATGGTCGGCGCAATTGTTTTGGCGAAACGCACCACCGACTAGCGCTGAAGCGTTCAGGGATCACAGTCGCTGCGGAGGCACCGTCTTGACCGAAATCGCACCGTTTCATTACAGCCTGCTGTCGGCCGCGCTTTTCATGATTGGGGTGATCGGCGCTCTCGTTCGTCGAAACATCATCATCATCTTCATGTCGATCGAACTCATTCTTAACGCGGTTAACATCAACCTGATTGCACATTCGCATCACTGGCAGAACCTGGTTGGGCAGGTGTTTGTCGTGTTCGTGATCGCGGTTGCGGCGGCGGAGGCCGCGGTTGGTTTGGGAATCATTATTGCGTTCTATCGGAACAAGGAAACCGTGAACATCGATGAGATGACACTGATGCGTTGGTAAGACGATGTTCATAGATCTTATCTGGCTCGTTCCCGTTCTTCCCGGTGTCGGTGCCGCGCTGAACGGTCTGTTCGGGATCTGCTACTTCAGCAAGCGGCAGGCGGCAATTGTCGCTTGCACGACGATGGCCGGTTCCCTGGTGCTGTCGGTGGCGGCGTTCGCGCAGCTGCTACTGGGCCCCGAGGAGCGATTCCACCAGGTGGTAATTGCGGACTGGATTCCCGCGATTCCGCTCGCGATGTCAGATGGCAGTGTTGGGAGCTTCGAAGTGCCGTGGGCGTTTACCCTCGATCCGCTGGCCGGGATGATGCTTCTGATTGTAACGGGCATCGGCTTTCTTATTCACGTGTACTCGGTTGCGTACATGGACCGTGAACCGCGCCCGGCCTACGCACGCTTCTTCTGCTACCTCAACCTTTTCTGCTTTTTCATGCTGACGTTGGTGTTGGGGAGCACATTCCTCGTGATGTTCGTCGGGTGGGAGGGGGTCGGACTCTCGTCTTATCTCCTAATCGGGTTCTGGTACCACAAACAGAGCGCCACCGATGCTGGCAAGAAAGCATTCATCGTCAACCGGGTGGGCGACTGGGGCTTCCTACTCGGGATCTTCCTTGTCTTCTTTACCTTCGGGACGCTCGATTTTCACCAGGTGGCGGAGGCCGCGCATGGGAAGCCTGTCGAGGCCGGATTTGGGGTCCTGTCGGCGATCTGTCTACTCCTGTTCATTGGCGCCATAGGGAAGAGTGCCCAGATTCCGCTGTACGTTTGGCTTCCAGACGCCATGGAGGGTCCAACGCCGGTCTCGGCGTTGATCCACGCGGCGACGATGGTGACGGCCGGCGTGTACATGGTGGCCCGGAACGCGGTGCTATTTGAGCACGCCCCGACGGTGATGATGATCATTGTCGTCACCGGGGCGCTGACGGCGCTCATTGCTGCCACGATCGGGTTAGTCCAAACTGACATCAAGCGTGTGTTGGCGTACTCGACCGTGTCGCAGCTGGGCTACATGTTTATCGCGACTGGTGTCGGGGCCTTTGGCGCTGCAACTTTTCATCTGATGACCCATGCGTTCTTCAAGGCGTTGCTTTTCCTTGGGAGCGGGTCGGTCATCCACTCGATGAACGACGAGCAGGATATGCGCCAGATGGGCGGTATGAAATTGCACATGCCGATCACTTTCGTCACGATGGTCGTAGGAGCGCTGGCTATCGCCGGCGTGCCGCCGCTCTCCGGTTTCTTCAGCAAGGACGAAATCCTCTATCGCGCCTTCTTGCACAACAAGCTGCTCTGGGCCCTCGCGGTCGTCACGGCGGGGTTGACGGCGTTCTACATGTTCCGGCTGATCGCGATGACCTTCTTCGGGGACTACCGTGGGCCGTCGTGGGAACATGCCAACGGGGAGGCTGAGCGAGACAGCCACGGCGTTTGGCATGGTCCACACGAGTCGCCCCGCCTGATGACTGTGCCACTCATACTGCTGGCCACCGGTGCAATTGTTGCGGGGTTTGTCGGCGTGCCGGTCGCGTTGGGTGGGGGGGGGAACCAAATCGAGGGTTTCTTCAAGCTCACGGAGCATAGCGAAGAAGTTCATTCGGCCACAGAAGAACTCTGGCTAATGGGGTTTTCGGTAGTGATCGCGTTACTCGGGATCGGCTTGGCCTATCGGAACTATGTCCAGCGCCCGGAGACGGCTAAAACGTGGGCCAAGCGGTGGGCGACTCCGCACCGATGGCTAACCAACAAGTACTACGTCGACGAGGCCTACGATGCCACAGCGGTGCGCGGTACGATGGGGAGCGCCCGATGGCTGTGGTCAGTGGATAAGGCCGTCGTCGACGGCGCCGTTAATGGTGCCGGGTGGTTGACCATTATTTTTGCCTGGATTTCCCATGTGTTTGACAAGTACGTGGTCGACGGCATTGTAAACTTGGTCGGCTGGATCTTCCAGGAAGGGAGCTATGTCTTCCGGCGGGTGCAAACCGGCCTCATCCAGAACTACGCGTTCGCCACCTTGCTTGGTGTCTTCGCGTTCGTGACTTGGTATCTCTTCTCCCTGACCGGGCACTAAGCCTGACATAGAACCATGAGTAACGCCGCTAATTTCCCGTTGCTGTCGTTGATTCTGCTCACCCCGCTCGTGGGGGCAGTGATCCTGCTGTTCGTCAACCGGCAGAGCGAGAACCTGATCCGGTGGATCGCGAACATCTCCGTCGGACTTGGGTTTTTGGTGTCACTGCCGTTGTGGTTTTGGTACGACGCTGGCGATGCCGGTTGGCAATTTGTCGAGCAGACGAGCTGGATTCCGTCGATCGGCGCTCAGTACCTTCTTGGGGTTGACGGGTTTAGCACCCTCTTGATCCTGCTGACGACGCTGATGGGGGTGATCGCAATATTGTCGTCCTGGACGGCGATCACCGTTCGGGTGAAGGAGTACTACATCTTCCTGCTCGCACTGCAGACTGGAATGCTCGGCGCCTTCATGGCGCTCGACTTCTTATTGTTCTTCCTATTTTGGGAAGTGATGCTGGTCCCGATGTACTTCTTGATCGGGATCTGGGGCAGTGATAATAGGCTCTACTCGGCGATCAAATTTTTCCTGTTCACGCTCGTCGGCAGCGTCGTGATGCTGTTAGGGATCCTGGCTGTTTATTTCTACCACCAGGAAGTAACCGGCGTGTACACCTTCGACATCAGACTGTTCCACGAGCTCAACATCCCGTTTAACACGCAGTGGTGGATTTTCCTGGCGTTTTTCCTCGGCTTCGCGGTCAAGGTGCCGATGTTCCCGTTCCACACCTGGTTGCCCGATGCGCACACTGATGCGCCAACGGCAGCGTCGGTGATTCTGGCAGCCGTCCTGCTGAAGATGGGCACCTACGGCTTCCTCCGGTTCAGCCTGCCGATTCTGCCTGAGGCTACGAAGTACTTCGTGCCGTGGGTGGTGGGTTTGTCTATCGTTGGCATCGTGTACGGAGCGCTGGTTGCGATGGCACAACGGGATTGGAAACGGCTCGTTGCCTACTCTAGTGTTAGCCACATGGGCATGGTCATGCTGGGGATGTTCGCGCTGACGCCGGTCGGGATTACCGGCAGCATCGTGCAACAGCTCAACCACGGCATCTCGACGGGTGCACTCTTCCTTCTGGTTGGGATTGTTTACGAGCGTCGTCATACCCGTCTGATCTCAGAGTATGGCGGTTTATCGAAGGTCGTGCCGGTGTATGCGGCGATTTTCCTGGTCATGACGATGTCGTCAATCGGGTTGCCGGCGCTCAACGGATTCATCGGTGAGGTGCTGATTTTGCAAGGAGTGTTCGTCGTTAGCAAAGCCTGGGCGGCTGTCGCAGCGAGTGGGATCGTCCTCGGTGCGGCCTACATGCTGTGGCTCTACCAGCGCACGATGTTCGGCGACGTGACGAACCCGAAGAACGAGAATCTGGCAGACGTAAGCCTTCGTGAGTTCGCAACGTTCGTGCCGCTGCTAATCCTGGCCGTCTGGATCGGTTTATACCCCAAGCCGTTCCTTGACCGGCTGGAGACGTCGGTGGACCGTGTTATGGCTCGGGTGAATAGCGATTACAGACCTCGGTTCGCGGTTACCGGCGCGCGGCACAAGCTAAATCCACCGTTGATGCCAGCCGTCGATGGCTCGCAACGTGCCGACCGATGGGTGTCGACCGATCTGATCCGCGGAGGCGGCCGGTAAATGGAAGCACTCGGCTTTACGTTCAGCGATTTCTATTACATCTTGCCCGAACTCGTGCTTACGGCCGGGGCGTTGCTTGTGTTGGCGGCCGATGTAATCTTCCCGCGCCGTGATGGGCTGATGTTCGGGTTAACAGTAGGTACCATTATTGTCAGCGGTCTTTTTGTCGTGTCGTTCACAGGGGTCAACGTCATGGCCTCGCAGGGGTTGCTGGCGATTGATGGCTTCGCGTGGTTTTTTAAAGGAATCTTCCTGCTCTCGGCCATCGTGACCGTCATGATGTCGGCGCAATACCTCAGGGTCGAAGGAGTCCGTGCTGGTGAGTACTACTTTCTAATCCTGTGCGCCACGCTGGGCATGATGTTCATGGCCAGTGGTGTTGACCTCATCACGCTGTTTATCGGACTCGAGACGATGGCGATCTCGTTCTACATTCTGGCCGGGCATTTGAAGCCCAATCCAAGGTCGAATGAGGCAGCGGTTAAGTATTTCCTGCTCGGGGCGTTCTCGCTCGGTATCCTGCTGTATGGGATGTCGATTCTCTACGGTGTCACCGGGACGACTAAACTGCAAGAGATCGCCGCGATAATCGCCGGTGAGGAGACCACCTTACTGCTGGCCTTGGCGATCATCCTCGTGGGTGCCGGCATGGGATTCAAAATCGCCGCCGTGCCGTTCCACATGTGGGCGCCGGACGTGTACGAAGGCGCCCCCACGCCGGTCACCGCCTTTCTGTCCGTCGGGTCGAAAGCTGCGTCCTTTGCGATGCTCCTCAGAATTTTCTTTGTGGGGCTCGAAACGCTGATGCCAGACTGGCAGGTGCTGTTCTGGGTGCTAGCGGTTGCCACGATGACCGTCGGGAACATCGCGGCGCTCACGCAGAGCAACATCAAGAGGATGCTGGCGTACTCGTCGATTGCTCACGCCGGCTATGTGTTGATCGGTGTCGTGGCCGGGACGGAACGGGGCATTACCGCCACACTCGTCTATTTGTGGGTGTATCTTTTCATGCAGCTCGGCGCGTTCGCGGTGGTCACGATGCTACGGCGGCGCGATGTGGTTGGGGATGAGCTCAAGGACATGAGTGGGCTGTACTTCCGAAGCCCGGTTTCGGCGATTGCGATGTTGGTGTTCATGCTATCGCTAGGCGGCATTCCGCCAACCGCCGGATTCATGGGGAAGGTCTGGGTGTTTGGTGCCGCGATCGATGCGGGGTTTGTCTCACTCGCCGTGATCGGCGTAGTGAACAGCGCTATCTCCCTCTTCTACTACATCAGGGTTGTCGTCTTCATGTGGATCAAGGACGAGACGCTTGGGTCGGCGGTCCGGACAAGTCCGGCCATGGCGGTTGCCTTGACGGTTGCCGTCGTTGGGACGGTACTCTTTGGGGTGTATCCGCAAGCGCTGTTCGAGCAGGCTCAGACCGCCGCGCAAGCGCTCGGCGGGGCGGCCTCAACAGCTGCCGCCCTCCGCTGAGCATCTACACTTGCCGGTAAGCACCGTCCACGTCTCGGGGTTTTCTTCACAAATCGAGGCACGAACCCCGGCTGGTTCGGTCCCAGCGTTGCTGTGAAGGCGGCCGCCCGGGGAGCGGCTCGCCCCCGGGTACGGCCTACGGATTTTCTAGAAACCTGAGTAGCTCGCTGTCAGTGCCCAGAATGAAGAAGGTCGACGGATCCATAGTTTCTTCGTACGTCTCGAGCGACTTAACAAAAGCGTAGAAGTCGGAGTCTCTGTTGTACGCTCCGGCGTAGATTCCGGTCACTTCTGCATCAGCTACGCCACGAAGCTCTTCCGCCACGCGATATGCTTCGGACGTGATCTGCGCCAGCTCACGTTCGCGTTCGCCGTCAATCCGGGCTGCTTCACCTTGGCCTTCTGAACGGAATTCTTCAGCGATCCGTTGGCGCTCGGCAATCATCCTGGCGAACACGTCCTGTTGGACCTCTTCGACGTAGTTAATGCGCTTGAGGCGTAGATCCAGGAGCTCGATGCCGAGGTCCTGCGTTCGACCGGCGGCTGTCTCTAGAATTTCACGCGTGATCTCCTGTCGCCCTCGTTCAAGCTTCTCGAGAATAACCGCTTCTTCGTCGGACTCGATCTGCACATCCTCGGCGTTTCGATTGGTGCTGCGCACCAGCTCGAT
Organism: Vicinamibacterales bacterium; assembly: GCA_965197375.1. GTDB lineage: Bacteria > Acidobacteriota > Vicinamibacteria > Vicinamibacterales > UBA8438 > CBDAMZ01. The sequence goes on along the minus strand of CBDAMZ010000010.1, from coordinate 697,235 downwards.
CAGATTGTGACGCGCCACGGCGTTCCGTGTCTCACCGTCGAGAATGTCGTCGAGCCTGGATTGTGCGCCCCGCTCGTCTCGTAGCCGCTGAAAAAACAGTAACGGGTCGGTAATCCGCCACCTGGCGTAAGTATCTACCCAAATGAATCGCCTATCTCTGGTTGGCACCTGGTTGGGGTTGCCGTCCCATTCTAGGAATCGCTTCTCGAAGACGTTTATCCGTTGGATGAACGGGATCTTGAAGTGTAGGCCGGGTAATATGACTGGAGTGCCGACCGGTTCGCCGAACTGAGTGATGATTACCTGCTCCGTTTCACTGACGGTGTAGGCTGACTGTCCGAGCAGCGTGATGATTCCGAGGGCAACGGCAATCTGGATCATACGTGAGCGGTTCACTGGGTACCTCCAGCGGTTGGGCGTTGTACCCCGATGTTGTCGAGTGACAACAGGGGCAGCACGCCGGTCGCGTCCTTGTCGATATATAATTTTCGCCCGATCTTTGGCAGTATTCGCTGCATCGTTTCGAGATAAAGCCGGCGCCGGGTTACCTCTGGGGCACGTCGGTATTCGTTGTGGATCGCGATGAAGCGGGTCGCGTCCCCCTCTGCACGGTTTATCCGGTCGAGGGCATACCCTTCAGCCTGTAGCACGGCCTGTTGTGCTTCGCCACGGGCGCGTGGAATGACGCGGTTAAATTCAGCCTGCGCTTCGTTGATCATTCGGTCGCGTTGCTGCTGTGCCTGGCTGACTTCGTCCCACGACGGCTTCACAGGGTCGGGGGGGTTAACATCCTGCAGTACCACCTGGTCGATCGTGATGCCCATCTCGTATTGATTAGCCAGATCCTGAAGCCGCACCCCAACACGTGCCTCGATATCCTGGCGTCCAATGGTTACGACCTCAGTTACCGTCCGATCGCCGACCACCTCGCGCATGACCGCCTCGTTCATCGCTCGGAACGTGTCTTCGAGGTTGCGGACCTTAAACAGGTAGAGATATGGGTCGGAGATTCGGTACTGCACGATCCACTCGACGACGGCCACATTGAGATCGCCGGTGAGCATGATTGCTTCACCCGCGAAGCCACGGTCTCCAATCGTGTACTGCGTTTGGATGCCGGCCTCCACGGTTCGGAATCCGAACTCCTGCTTCAGCTGCCGTTGCACCGGCACCTTTAGCACTGTTTCGACAAGTGGCCACTTGACTCGCAGACCGGGTTCAGTAGACCGCACGTACTGACCGAAGCGGAGCACGACACCAACTTCTTCTGGCTGGACCTGGTACAGCGTGCTAAATAAAACAAATACCCCGAGGGCCACGGCCAGACCGGTGGTGAGCGTGCTCCGTGGCACTTGGGGGATGTTCATGCGCCTGAAATCTATGATGGGATTGTCTTCCATGGGAATCTCCTCCTGGGATGTGACTGGCGCCAGGCCGCTCGGTTACCACAGTAGTGTTTTTGTTGACCGGTCGCAAACGCGTAGCGGATGATGCCCGCTCTGCTCTGGGAATCGCGTGGACGTGCGCCGTGCGGGTGTGCACACGTACAACCCTCACTTAGAACCAGAGCCGGCTGCGGTGATGTGTGCCCAGGTAGTCCGTCGATCGCGACCGTCGCGCTCATGAATTCAGACGAAGACGTCGCAAACAACAGCCGCGGCTCTGATGGTATCAGGATCAAGCCACCATTCACAGCACTGCGTTGGGCGGTAACCCAAGGCGTGCTCGAGGTCAATGGGAGGTCCGAGGTGGTCTCCTACGTGTCCGGCTGAGCATTGCTTATCTCGTCACATCGTGAATCGTGTTCCCACTTGGATCGGTGAGCGCATGAAAACCACTTACGCGATGGCGAGATTCTTGAGCGGCGCTGTAGAAGCCCGCTGTGGTGAACGTGATCGTCGCGTCGTCCGTTCCTGTGTTTTCCCAGTACCAGCCGTGAATACCTGAAAACGGTGACGTATACGTTCCATGTGCGTGATCGTTTTCCTGTGCGTCGAAACTCTCTGCGTACCCGGGTGGCGCCCCATCAGGCTGGCTGTGAAAGTTATAGCTGACGGTGCTGGTCGCCTGCCACGAAAACAGCATGCTTGAACCTTCCTCGAGTCGGTACGTGTATTCAACCCATTCGGTCGGCCGCAGCACGAGCTCAGCTGAGTCGAGGCGATATTCGCCAGACTCAGACGTAATCGGGCGAGCCTGTGCCAGAGCCAACAACCCGAGCGCTCGCCCAGTTCCGAGCGGATCGAGACCGTATTCCGCCGGCAGGACCGCCACCAGTAGGACTCCCACTGCCGCGAGGAGGGCCACACCGGCCGCTGCGGCAATCTTCCGGCGGGACGTGGTGGCCTGCTTTTGCACCATGCGCTCCTTACGTTATGCGCGGAAGATGCACCCGCACGCCGTCATGATTTCGACCGCGTGGCCCTTGCTCGCGCAGGTGCTTCAAAGGGGGCTGGTGAGACACGCGGTCCATAGGTGCCATTCAACCCCCCTGGTTTTTGAGATCCGGCGCGGGTCCCGTCCGCTCATGCAGTATACGCGGTACAGAACGGGCGTGTACCGGGGCCAGCGACGCTACTGTGTCTGCTGGGCCTCTACCTGTCTGAGCGCTTCGTCGATTAACGCTTCGTTGTCTGCCTTGGTGAGGTTGCGTCTGATCAGTTTGGAGGCGATCATCAGCGACAGGTCCACCACCTGCTGCCGGATTTGTGTGAGTGCGCGCTCGGTCTCGAGCTGAATCTGGTGCTCGGCGTTCCGCACGGTCGCCTGCGCCTCTGTTTGCGCCTGTTGCCTCAATTTTTCTCTGAGCTTAGCGGCATCCGAGCGGGTGTTTGTGATGATGTCATCAGCCTGGGCTTTGGCCTTGGTGATGATGTCCGCCGATGTCTGCTGGATCCGATTGAGCTCCTGCTTTGCTTGCTCAGCATCGTCCAGTGACTGACGGATCATCTCTTGGCGACGGTCCAATGCTTGGAGCAGTGGTCTCCACGCAAATTTTGCTAGCAGCCCAAGAAGCACCAGAAACGTCAGGATGGTCCAGATGAACAGTCCCGGATCTGGCTGCACTAAGAGATTGTCCATGCCATGTTCTCCCTATGAGCACGGGAACTCAGCACATCGGTTCGCCGACCGCCTCATGTAGTCAACACGACGAGCAGCACGACGACTTCAGCGATGATTGCCACCCCTTCGAGAAGAAAAAGAGGTAGGTTTATGGCAGCTGTGATCTTATCCGCGGCACTCGGCTGCCGGGCGATGCCGTCAGCCGCCGCTGCGGCGAACTTGCCTATGCCAACGCCAGCGCCGATAACGATTAGCCCGAGACCCAATGCTGCACCGAAATACTGAAGCCCTTCCATTTAGGTCACCTCCATATCGTGGATTTTCACTAATGGTGTGCGTGAATGGCCATCCCGATAAAGACGGCCGTCAACAATGTAAAGACATACGCCTGAACAAATACGACGATGATCTCTAAGGCCGAAATACCTACGGCGAGCGGAAGCCCAACAAACAGCCCGACACCAACCCCAGCAAACGCACCATATAGGCCGTTGAAGATGAAGACGAACGACAGGACCGCTAAAATCGCGATATGCCCCCCCGTCATGTTTGCTGCCAGTCGCATGGTCAGGGCGAACGGCTTGACGAACATCCCCATGACCTCGATCGGGATCAAGATGATATAGAGCGGCCAGGCGAGCCCGTGCGGTACGAGGTTTTTACAATGCTGGAAAAACCCGTGCGTTTTTGCGCCTGCAACGATGATCGACACGAACGTGATACTGGCGAGCGCGGCGGTGACGTTAAAGTTGGCCGTTGCGGTCGAGCCTCCGTGAAGCACCCGCTTGATAAACGAGTCTTCATCCGTATGCAGGAGGAAATGGTCGGTCAGACCAATCACCTCGAATATCGGGATCAAGCCGATCGCGTTGGCGGCGAGGATGAACGCGAAAACCGTCAGGATCAGCGGGGTCCAGGCCATGACGAACGTCTGACCCACGTTCGGGAGCACGACGGAGTCGCGGATAAACTGCACAACGAACTCCAGGGCGTTCATGAACCCCGATGGAATCTGGCGTTCCTGATTGAGGTAGCGCCTGATCGGCCAGGTCACCGCGATAAACACAAAGGTCGCGACCAACCAGAGCATGAGGACGTGCTTTGTGACCGAGAAATCGACGCCTAGCACCGCGGGCAGGTGGATGATCGGGTGATCGTGTCCGCTGTTGGCGACGTGATCGATGATCGTCTCGCCAGCATTAAATCCCTCGGCGTGCTCAGTGGTATGCGCGACTGCCGGTTCGGCGTGAGTCTCGGCTCGTTCAGGGGGTTGCTGCATAGTTGCCGTGTCGTGGTTCAGTCGCGCGGCTGCCCGTGCCGGGCCCACCTTATCCCGAAAAGAGGCGGCGCAAGCGAACAGCTTCCATGAAATGCAGTACCACAAAATAGGTGACGAAGCTGACGATAAACGGGAACGCCTTGAGCGAGAAGACGCCGATGACGATCGTCAGGTAAACACCGAACAGGACCAGCTTGCTCACGAACGCCGTGATCATCAGGCGCGTCAGTTGCCTTGGGTCGCGTCTGTATGTCCGTTCCACCAGCACCAGCGTTACGATCGCCACCGCCAGCGGCGCGATCATCCCCAACAGCACTTCGAGTCCGGCCTGTGGCGCGAAGATTGCGGTGACAAGTGCCCACGAAATCGTACAACCCGCGGTCATGCACAAGACGGTCTTCATCGTTCATGGCTTCCAGACCGTCTTCGCTAGGTGGTAAAAGCCGACGACGATCCCCGCGAGCAATCCTGCCAGCAGGAACCACGGAGACGTGCCCCGCCAGCGATCGACTAGATAACCACCTGCGCCCAGCAGCAGGATGGCGCCGCTCAGCGTGTAGCTGGCCGTTGCCGCCGGTCCTGCTCTGCGAATATTGTCTTGCAGGTGCTGCAGGGATCTCGCCAGGAACAGCTCACGCTCATCGGGCATGCAAACCACCGCCGGTGGCTGGCCGAATGCCGTCCGCTGTCCCAAAAAGCAGGGGCACAACCACCGCCTCCCGAGGCAGATGAATCAACCAATGATAACAAACGTTTCAACATTGAAGCAATGGACTGCAACGATCTTGCTTGCGCGTATTAAACGGCCACTCGGCACGAACCTAGCCTGGGCTAACGAGTCCGACTTCGCTACGAGCTGCACGCGTTTAAGGTTCACGACGGTCGACGTGTTGTTGTTGCCGCTAGTAACTATTTGGATCAGCAACTTCTCGATCGTGAAGGTGTCACTCGTGGAAATCCAACCGTTTGTGTTTAACGTCCTCCGCTTGGTGATCGCGGCGACCGTGCTGCTGTTCTCGGTTACGCTCCCGGGGACTACTGTGTCGACGCGGAGCGAGCAACTAGCGGAAGCGCTTTGTGGGTGGACCGATCGTTGGACCAAATCAGACGAAGGGAACTGTCGTGGGAGTGAAGATGATGCAGGTTGATGCCTTCACAGACACGCCCTTTTCGGGCAATCCGGCTGGGGTGTGTCTTTTACCGGCGGCACCCCATGAACACAATGACCGCTGGATGCAGAACGTGGCTCGCGAGATGAACGTGTCTGAGACGGCCTTTCTATGCCGTCGGCCGTCCGGAAATTTTTCGCTTCGATGGTTCACGCCGGTCGTCGAGGTCGACCTGTGCGGGCACGCGACCCTTGCCAGCGCACACGTGCTGTGGGAGGAGGGCCACCTGGACCGGACGTCCAGCGCGCGCTTCGAGACGCGATCAGGCCTACTTACGGCCGCCTCGCGCGGCGCCTGGATTGAACTGGATTGTCCGGCCGAAGTGGACGAGCCCGTTGCCCCGCCCCGCGGCCTCGTCGAGGCGTTAGGGGTCAGGCCTTGCTACATCGGGCGGAACCGATTCGACTATCTCATCGAGGTCGACTCCGAAGCGACGGTCCGGCGGTTGACGCCGGATGTCGCTCTGCTGCGGCGGATCTCGCCCCGTGGGATCATCGTCACGAGCCGGGCCACGTCAGACGAATTCGACTTTGTCTCACGCTTTTTTGCGCCGGCGGCAGGCATCGACGAAGATCCGGTGACGGGTTCGGCACATTGCTGTCTCGGTCCGTTCTGGCAGCGACGCCTTCAACGGGACGAGTTCACCGCGTATCAGGCATCTGCGCGTGGCGGCGTGGTCCGTGTGCGAGTCGTCAGCGACCGCGTGCGGCTTTCGGGTCAGGCGGTGACCGTGTTTCGCGCCGAACTGGAGTGCTGATACCAGCCGGACTTGTGCACATGGGAGCCGCCGCCAGACCCCCCGTTAAGTTCTAGTCGCACTCCAATGAACCGGTCTTGATGCCCCCGGCACGCTACCAGACCGTGAACTCGTAGCAGCCGGGTGTGACGAGCAGTCTTGTACGGTCAGCAAAGAAGAGGCTTAAGGGGCGGATCGTGCCGGCACCCTGAAGTTGGACGGTCCGAATTTTTTCCCCGTGTGGGTTGTAGACGTAGAGATAGGGGATCGAAAGCGCGATCCACAAGTTGCCATCCGGATCGACGGTTGCGGTCCGCACAGTGGGTGGGATAATTGGGAGCACATGACCGCTTTCGTCGGCTCGGCGTGGCCAGGTCGTCGGAAGATCGGCGATCACTGGATCGAGCTCTGGACCTTCCACGTGCCGCTCGAACATAAGCGAGCCGCCTTCGTTGTACTTCCGAAACACCGGCACGCCGGCATGGAAGACGAAATAAAATCCGCCGCGAGGATCGACCAGTGGTAACCCACTGTTGAGCGCCAGGTGTACGTCGCGGTCCTCTTCGTGGCCAGTCCGTCTGAAGGCTCCGAACGTGTGGAACGGCTGGCCGTTGAGGCTGAACTTCGTGATGAGACCCAAGAGTTCTGGTTGATTCATCAGGATCGTCCGGCCCGTGAACTGTAACGAACCGACGCCGTTCAGGACCGTGTCGCCGAGAATGATGCGGGGTACCGCCCGTCCCGGCAACGTGAATCCCCCGATGCGTTGGCCGTCGAAATCGAATATCTGCACCCGCTCGCGCCCGCGCGGCGCGTCAGCCACGACGAAGCGCTGTTTGGGCCCGAGATCGAACGAGTTGGCGCCGAGGATTCTATTGAATTCAGGGCCGATCGCAACGATCTGAGTTGTTTCCTCGCGGTCGATACGGTAGATGCTCTGGGCTCGCCGGTCGAAGAGGAAGTAGTGCCCGCTCGGAGACTGTTGAAACGCCGCTGGTTCTCGGAACTGGCCAACCACGTGGGGTGGCAGACCGCCGGTCGAACGCAGGACCTCCACGTCGGCCGTGACACCCGGCACCGCGACTGCCAGTGTAATCACGAGCGTCAGCTGCAAGCAGCGTGTCACGGTGGGTGATCAGTAGCAGGCGATATCGTGGACGGCCTGTAGAATGTCTGAGGCTTGCGGCAGGATTGCCTCTTCGAGCACGGGGCTGTAGGCGACGGGGCAGTCGAGTGCCGCTACACGCCTAACTGGTGCATCGAGATGCTCGAAAAGTTCATCGGCGATCCGGGCGGCGATCTCTGCACCGAAGCCGCACGTTAACTGGTCTTCATGTGCGACGACCACTCGGTTGGTGGTCGACACGGCACGCGTGATGCTCTCCCAGTCGTAGGGGGCGATGGTGCGCAGGTCGACGACCATCACGTCAGTCCCATCCTCTCCGGCTTGCTCGGCCGCCAGCAGCGATCGCTGAACGAGCGCGCCCCAGGTGATGATCACGACGTCGGCACCCTTTCGTCTGACCTCGGATCGAGCGTACGGCAGTGTGTAGTCGGCGCCCGGATAAGGCCCCCTGTTGTAGGTCTGCCGATAGAGATGCTTGTGCTCGAGGAACAACACCGGGTCGTCACAGCGAATCGCGGTCCTGAGCAAGCCAGCGGCGTCGCTGGCGTTTGAGGGAAAAGCGATGCGGAGGCCGGGGCAGTGCGCAAAGATGCTCTCTCCTGACTGGCTATGGTACAGAGCCCCACCACGCAGGTAGCCGCCGATGGGTACCCGGATCACGAGCGGGCACGAATACCCGTTGTTGGAGCGGTAACGTAACATCGAAAGCTCGTCACGGATTTGCATCATCGCGGGCCAGATGTAATCAAAAAACTGGATCTCGACGACCGGCTTGAGTCCGCGGATAGCCATACCGATCGCACGTCCGATAATATTTGCTTCGGCCAACGGCGTGTTGAAGACGCGGTCTCGTCCAAAAGTCCGCTGCAGGCCAAGCGTGGCTTTGAACACACCACCTTTGCCCTTGACTTCGGAAAGCACTTCGGCGCGGCTGCAGTCAGCTACGTCCTCGCCGAAGACGATGACACGAGGATCTTTCGCCATTTCGTCCTTGAGCGTACGGTTGATCGCGTCCAGCATCGTGCCCGGTTGGCCGTCCGGGGCTGGCGTTGCGTCGAAGCTGGCAGAGGTCGGGTCCACCACTGGAGAGTAGACGTAGAGCATGGCGGTTGACCGTTCGGGCTTCGGGGCTGCGATGGCCCGCTCAGCTGCATCCTTGATCTCGCGATCAACGTCGGCCGCAATCGCCTGGATCGCTTCGCCGGTCGCGAGCGATCGGGTAGCAAGAAAGTTGGCGAAGCGCTTGAGTGGGTCACGGGCGGCTTCCGCACCACGCTCAGCCGCACTCTTATACATCCGTTCATCGTCAGACATCGAGTGGGAATACGGTCGTGTCACCTTCGCTCGCACGAGCGCAGGTCCAGACCGCGCGCGCGCGTATGCAACCGCTTCTGCCATCGCGTGGAAGCTCGCTATCCCATCGGTTCCGTCGACACGGACGACCTTTACGGCGGGGAAGGATTCGACCAAGCGCGAGATGTCACCGCCTGGTGTCTGGACTTCAACCGGTACCGAGATCGCGTACCCGTTGTCTTCGATCAGGTAGACAACCGGCAGCCGGCGATTGCACGCTGTGTTCAGGGATTCCCAGAATTCGCCGCCGCTCGTCTGGCCGTCTCCAAGCGTTACGAGAACTACTTCGTCGTTGTGACAGGCACCAGCGTGCTCGAGCTCGGGTATGCGCTGGTAGAGCTCGCCCGCCTCCGCGGCCCCAACAGCATGGAGGCATTGGGTCGTGCACGCACTCGATGACGAGACAATGTGGAGTCGTGGCGAACTCCAGTGGGTCGGCATCTGACGGCCGCCTGAACTGGGATCCTCCTTTGCTCCAACCGCCGCGAGGAGCATTGCGTACGGGGTAATGCCGAGCGTCAGACACAAGGCCCGGTCACGGTAGTACGGGAAGAACCAGTCGTAACCTGGACGTAGCACCAATCCCGCCGCCACTTGAATCGCCTCGTGCCCTGCCCCGCTGATCTGGAAGAAGCTGCGGTTCTGGCTCTTGAGTTGAAGCTCTTTGTCGTCCAGCCGGCGCGCGAGCAGCATGGTCCGATAAAAGTGGTGCAGCTCGGCCTGCGAAAGTTCTTCGGTACGGGTGCCGACGGGCAACTGCTTACAGATCGCCGGCTCGTTGGTGACCGTTGAAGATTTCATGGTGCAGAATTCTCGCGGCGAGCTGATGTGGTACTCCGTCGGAATCGAGGAGTGGCGCATACGACCCGGGAATTATATCATGCGGGTTTCTGGTGGGATTGTGCCAAAACGAAGGCGTAAGTCAAGTCCGTTCAACAGCTACGGTCATTCGACCGAAACAGAAAGCGAATGAACCAATGGGGTCAAACGCCGTTGTCCACCGCTGGGATCAGCTCGATCTAGAGAAGGTGACCGAGATGATTTCGCGCAAGATCATAGCCGGGCGGTGTCAGATGTTAGTCCAGGTCTACCTCAAGTGCGGCGCGCAAGTTCCGATGCATGCCCATGAAAGTGAGCAAATGACCTATGTGCTGCAGGGCGCGCTGCGATGCCGCGTGGGTGACGCGGCGATCACGGTCCGCGAGGGAGAAGTGCTGGTCATCCAGGCCGGAACCAGGCACCAGGCCGAGGCCATTGAGGACACCTTCATTTTGGGCCTGTTCGGTCCGCCGGTGAAGGATCAATGAATCCGGTCGTTCCAGGTCCCACCACGGCCCGAGTGCACGTTGAACCGCTTCCGGAGACGGTTTATCTTCCACCTGAGATAGCGGTACTTAATGTCGGCCATCACGCCGAGGCGGCCGGACCCGATCCGGCCTGCCGAGGGACCACGTGGCTGCTTGAGATACAGATACCCGATCACGAGCCCACCCAGGTGGGTGACGTGTGCGACGCCGCTTCCCCGAGGCGTGGAAACGAAGGCAATCGCGCCGAGAATCATCACGAAGTACTTTGCGGGGACGGGGAACAGAAAGAACATCAAGATCGGAGTGTCCGGATAGTAGAGCGCGAAAGCCATCAGGAGGCCGTAGATGGCTCCGGATGCGCCAATAGCCACTGTTGCGTAGATCACGCCGCTAAACCCAAACGGCAGGAGCGAAACCAGAATCGTGACGAGACCAGCGCCGACACCGGTTATTAGGTAGTACCGGACAAAAACCCTGGTGCCCCATAACCGCTCGAGCTGCACGCCGAACATCCAGAGAATCAGCATGTTGATCAGGATGTGACTGACACCACCGTGCAGGAAAAGATAGGTGAGCGGCTGCCAGATCCATAGTCGCGTCAGCGTAAGCTGTGGCGTGAGGCCGAAGATTAGTGTGAGCCAGACGAATACTGAAGGGGCCAGCGCGGTCAAGACGAACACTGCTACGTTGATCCAGATGATTGCTTTGACCGCCGGCGTCATGAAGCCTGGACCGAACGAGTAGGCGCTAGGACCGCCGTAGTAAACGTGACGCATACGCAACCCCCAATCGTACTATAGCCGGCAAAATAATTGAGCCAGAAGTGGCGTTGGTGATCTAGTACGACCTCGATCGAACCGTTCGTCGTGTGCTGGCGACCCCGTTACTGCTACCGTCGCCTGAGCTGAGCCAAGAGCTGCTGCCGCGCGCGGTCGAGTTCATGGACCCGCAGGATGCTTGTCGCTACTACCAGCGTGATCAGGCCGACTGAGATACTCGCGAGCACTTGGCTCAGACGGGCGATCGTCCCGGTACTTGCCGAAGCACTAGCCAACCATTCGTGCATAGCGAGCGCGCTGGCGCCCATCAGGATCGCGGCGATGGAAATTTTAAGAAAGGTGAGCAGCAGGCGACCGACGTCAAGTCCGCCCAGTCGACGGCGCAAGAGATAGAGGAGAGTCAGCGCGTTGACGAGCGCCGCGATTGATGTCCCGAGTGCGAGACCGCGGTGGCCGATGATCTTAACTAGGATGAGGTTGAGCACGATGTTGAGTCCTACCGCGCTCATGCTGACTAGCGTTGGCGTGAGGCTGTTCTGGAGCGCGTAGAAGCATGGCACGGCGAGTCTGACAGTGGAGTAGCCTAATAGTCCTGGCGCATAGAAAATGAGTGCCGCCGCCGTTGCTGTAGTGTCTGATGGAAGAAAGCTGCCGCGCTCGAAGATCAGTTCGACGATCGGCTGCGCTAACACAATCAACCCCACCATGGCCGGGACATTGAATATGAGCATCATCCGCATCGCGCGTGAGACCGTTTCCCGAATCCCGTCGAGCTCGCCCCTTGCCGCATGCCGCGACACGGTCGGCAGCGCGGCTGTGGCAATGGACACGCCGAAGAGACCAATCGGGAGATACATAATGCGAAAGGCGTAGCTCAGCCACGACACGGCGCCGGTGCCTTCGCCGGTTGCCAGGACCATGTTGACCAGAAGATTGATCTGCACGGCGGCTCCGGCAAGGGTGGCGGGGCCCATTAGCTGCAGGACCTCCCGCAGACCAGGGTCTCTGGGGTTCAACCGCGGGCGATATCGATAGCCCTCGCGATAGAGCGTAGGGATCTGTAACGCCACCTGTCCGATCCCGCCAGCCAGGGCGCCGATGGCAATCGCCATAATGGGATCGAGACCAAAGTACGGCATCGCCGGGACCAGAACGCCGGCGCTCAGAATGATGCCGAGGTTGTACATCGCGGGTGACAGCGCCGGCATGAAGAAGCGATTGAGGGAGTTCAGCATGCCCATTAGGGCAGCGGCGACAGCCACGAGTGTCAGGAACGGCAGCAGGGTGCGGGTGAGCGTTACCGTTAGCTCGAGCTTCCCTGGGACGGACGCATAGCTACCGGCTAGCAATCGCGTCAGCGGGCCGGCGAACGCGATCCCGAGCACGACGACGACTCCTGTGACGACCGCCAACGCGTTGAGGAGCTGGTTGCCAAGCCGCCACGCCTCGACTTTTCCGTGCAGGGTGAGGCGCTTGGTGAAGACTGGCACGAAGGCGGCGCTCATCGCGCCTTCGGCGAAAAGATCGCGCATGAGGTTGGGGATCCGAACCGCAACGTTAAAGGCGTCCATGGCGTTGCCGGCACCGAATAGGTAGGCTAGCGCCTGATCGCGCACGAGGCCGAGCAGGCGGCTCGTCAGCGTAGCTGCGCCAATCGTGCCTGCGGATGTGGCAAGTCGGGCGGATGGCGCCCCGCTACTGGGTTGAGGCGAAGCCACCGCGGGTGCGGTGGGTTCCGGGGGGGGCATGACTTGCGGTCAGCGTAACATACGATCCGTTTCACACCGTGCCAGCGCCGGCGTTTCAAGGCTGAAGGCCGATGGTAGTACAGGTTCTGACTTAACGCTCCGGTTCGGCTCCCTGCTGACCCCGATCGGACTGGTATTCGCCGGGCTGTCGGATCGGGGAGTGTGTGATGTGACGCTCGATGAGCCGAGTGAAGATGCGTATCGCGCGCGGCTGGCCAAGAAAGCTCCCGAGGTACGTCGAGACGACCACGCGCTCGCGGCTGTGCTGGCCGAACTCGAGGCGTACTTCGCTGGGCGGCTGACTCGTTTCACAGTGCCGATCGACCTGCGTGCTGTGACCGATTTCACGGCGCGGGTATTGCGAGCCACCAGAAGCATTCCGTTCGGCAAAGTTCGTAGCTACGCGCACGTGGCGCGCCGGGTCCGTGCGCCTGGCGCGAGTCGTGCAGTTGGCCGCGCGCTTGGTCGCAACCCCGTGCCAATCATTGTTCCTTGTCATCGAGTGATCATGCACGACGGACGAGTGGGCGGGTTCACAGGCGGAGTCTACGCGAAGCGCGCGCTGTTGTGGATCGAAGGCCACGAATCTGTCGATCGGCTTACCGTGGGGACAGGCAGATAGCGAGCGGATCGCCGGCCTGCCGGCTTCGGCCGCTGGGATGGATTGACGATGATGACCGGACGTAGTTTGGCTCAAGAGTTCCCCTTGGCTTCATCGCTGTATTCATGAAAGGCAGCCCTAGGCCTCGCGGAGCTGCTGCTCGCGCTCGTATTCGACGACGCGCGTCAAGATCTCAGCGAGCTGGATTTGGGGGGGACCAGTCGAGTAGTGCCCGGATTTTGCTGATGTCCGGGACCCGGCGTGGCATATCCTCGAAGCCTGCCTCGTAGGCCTCATCGTATGGGATCGTAATGATCTCCGACCGGCTCCCCGTCACGTCTTTTACCATTTCGGCCAGGCGCCTGATCGAAGTCTCCTGGTCGTTGCCGACGTTGAAGACTTCTCCCACGGCCTGTGGCGCGGTGGCCAGGCCAACAGAGAGCCCGCACCACGTCGGCCACGTCTGCAAAACTGCGGGTCTGGGATCCGTCACCAAAGACGGTGATGGGCTCACCGGCGAGCGCCTGCTGGACGAAGTTTGGGATGACCATACCGTAGCGGCCAGTCTGCCGTGGCCCGACGGTATTGAACAATCGTGCAATTACAACCGGGACGCGCCGTTCTTTCCAGTACGCCAGTCCCAGGAATTCGTCGACCGCCTTGCTGCACGCGTAGGCCCACCGGTGGCGCTGTGGAGGGCCTAGGATGAGGTCAGAGTCTTCGTGGAAAGGTACGGTCGAACGTTTGCCGTAGACCTCAGAGGTTGAAGCAATCACGACCTCGGTGCCGTGGACGTTAGTCTCAATCGTACGGACCGGGGCTTCGACGATCAGTCTGACGCCAACAGCGGCGGCGAGGTGAAAAACCACGTCGCACCGGTCAATGTGCTCAGCGAGTGTGGCTTCGTTTACGATCGTGTCGATTGCGTAGGTAAAGTGCGGGTGGCTCTTCAGATGGTCGATGTTGTTAATCGAACCGGTTGACAGGTCGTCGACAGCAACGACCACGTGCCCGTCGTCGAGCAAACGTTCAGCCAGGTGCGAACCGATGAAGCCAGCCCCGCCGGTGATCAGGACGCGCATCGCTCTGGCGGCAGTACTGTGATCCCGAAATGGCTCGTGCAACGAGGTCCCGCTGGCTCGATATCCTGCCAGGCCTTCGCACGGCGCGACGAAGGAGTAAATCGCGAACGTGTTGCCCAGCAATGCAGCCAGGTGGGATGCATCGGCAGCCGACTGCCAAAGTGTTTCGGTGTCACTGTACTAGGTGGCAAAACGGAAATTAATGACGTCGCCGTCACGGACGACATAGTTTTTACCCTCGAGTCTGACCTCGCCGTGATGACGACACGCTAACAAGGAACCGCGCGAAATAAGGTGATTGTAGTCGACCATCTCGGCTCGGATGAAGCCCCTGGCCATGTCCGTGTGGATTTCTCGTGCGGCCACGTGGGCTACTGTGCCTGCCGGTACTGACCAGGCCCGGCATTCCTGGTTGGAGGCTGTAAAGAATGAGATGTAGCCCAGGAGCTCGTAGGCAGCCCGGATAACGCGGTCCAAGCCGGTTTCCTGAAGATCCAGGTCGGTCCTGAAGGAGGCGGCGTCCTCGGTGTTGAGTTCCGAGATCTCCAACTCGAGCTTGGCGCACACGCTGACGGCACGGGTCGCTACCCCGGTCAGGATATCTGCCAGGGGCGCCCGATCGACTGCCTCAGCGGTTTGCGCGCCGGCATCGGCCTCATCAACATTAATGACTAACAGTAATGGCTTCGCGGACAAGAATTGGAATCCTCGCAGAAGCTTGGTCGCTGCCGGCTCGAGCTCGAGCGCCCGAAGTGGCGTGGCGTCCGCAAGCGCTTCCCTGCACGTGCCGAGCACACGGAATGCGCTGTCAAGGTTCTTGGCGACCCCTTTTCGCATGTCGCGTTCGATCCGCTCCAGCCGCCGCTCGGCGACGGCGAGGTCCGTTAGGATGAGCTCGTCGTCGATGGTCCGCGTATCGCGGGCCGGGTCGATTGACCCGTGGGGATGGGGCACGCGCTCGTCGCGAAATGCTCGGACAACGTGGAGCAGTGCGTCCGCTTCGCGATACGGCGTGACGTCGAATAGGCCTGTGGCCCCGGCGCGGGCGGTGAGATCCGCAAACGCCACCGTTGCGGGGACGGCCCTGCGAGGTTGCAAGAGCGTTGCGAGTCGGTCGAGCCGCTCGTCTGGGACCTGAGCGATACCGACGTCGGCGTGGCCACTGTTGGAGCATCCGCTTGGATGGCCAGCCGCACCGCCTGTCAAAAGGCGAAAAAGGGTAGTTTTGCCGGTCGAGGGGAGGCCGATAAGGCCTGCACGCAACATCTCTACTAAGTGCTGCCCTTGAAAATACGGTGGCACGCAGCCGCCGATGCCCCTCCAGGACCGCGCTGGACCTTCTCATCCATCAGCGGAACCGAACACTCCCAGCGCATGGTCCCGTCTCGCGTCTGGTCAGGCCAGGACCGGACGTGACATTAACTGGGAGGCCCTCGGCGCGTCGCGGAACGACGAACGGGGCCACGAGGGCCGGACGCGCCTCCCGACCAACGGGCCCTCGGTGGGGACACGGACCCCCCATGCAGGTCACACCGGCCTGCACATAATAGTGTCCCGAGTCGGGCGCGCCACAAGAATATCTCTGTGGGGTACTCCGAACGCCTGACTTGTAACCCTGCACGCCACTACTGCAACCTGCTCGTAGCCTGGCAAGCAAGAGAAGAAAATTCTAACGTAATTCATTGAATCTGAAGATTTTGCGGTTGACAAGGCCTCTGAGCGTTGCCTACGATGATGTGGGTTTTTTTGGACCAAAATGGAGTGTTGAGGTGCTTCGAGGGAACTTCGCCGCAAAAATCGATGGCAAGGGGCGACTCAAGATCCCGACTGCCTTCAGAGTCCTGGTCGAGGAGAAGCACGGTGATGGTCTGTTCGTAACCAGCTTGGCTGGTGAGTCGGTCCGTATCTACCCAACGCCGGTGTGGATCGACATTGAGGAGAAGCTTGCTCGCGTGCCTTCAACCCACCCCTCGCGCGGCAAGTTCTTCGACCGGGTCAACTTCTTCGGGCAGCCGGCAGAGCTCGACAAGCAGGGCCGAGTGTCGATTCATGCGCGGCTCCGTGAATCGGCTGGCATGGTCGGCGAAGTTGACGTGTTCGGTCACTATGACCACCTAGAAGTCTGGAACCACGACCGATTTCTCGCGCGTCTCGAACGTGAGCCGTACACGGATGAGGATGCTCGCGCGCTGGCGGGGTTCGGAATCTAGTGGAATCGGATCGACAGGTCACGAGGACTCCGGTGCATGAGCCGGTCATGACAACCGAGGTCGTAGCGATGCTCAAACCCGCTCGTGGTGGTTTGTTCGTCGACTGCACGGTCGGTGCCGGTGGTCATGCTCGAGTGCTGCTGGAAGGCGGTGCCGACCGCGTGCTGGGTTTCGACCGGGATCGCGAGGCACTGCATCTTGCAGCTCGGGCGCTTGCCCCATGGCAGGCGCGCACCGAGCTCGTCCACGCCGACTTCAGGCGACTCGACGAAGTGTTGGACGAGCGTGGCATCGTACAGGTCGACGGAGCGTTAGCCGATCTTGGCATGTCGTCGATCCAGCTCGAATCGGAAGGGCGGGGTTTCAGTTTCCGGCGAAACGAGCCACTTGATATGCGGATGGACCGTTCGGCCGGGCCGACAGTTGCCGAGGTTCTACAGGGGGTATCGGAGACGACGCTGGCGGACATCATCTTTCGCTACGGTGAAGATCGTCACGCCCGCCGCATCGCGCGCGCCATCATCGACTCGCGCCGGCGTCACCCTTTAACGTCCACCGGCCAGTTGGCGGCCGTCGTTCGCAGTGCGGTACCCAGGCGTGGCTGGGAGCGGATTGACCCGGCGACTCGGACGTTTCAGGCACTGAGAATCTGGGTCAATCAGGAGCTCGAAGGATTGGATACATTCCTCGTGGCGCTCGCTCGCCACCTACACGCCGGGGCTCGGCTCGCGGTCATCACCTTCCACTCGCTCGAGGATCGCATCGTCAAGTACGCCCTGCGGGGTCTGGATCGGAGAAGTGAGGCTGGCGTACGCGTGCTGACCAAGCGTCCACTTCGACCCGGCACTGACGAGATCGCTCGAAACCCACGCGCGCGAAGCGCCAAGCTTCGTGTGGCTGAGAGGCTGCCATGACGCGCGAAAATTTCGAGTACGTCATCAAGAAGGACATTCGCAACAACCCGATCGTGCGGGAAGTCGATCAGGTGCGACAGCGAGAATTGTGGCGGTCACTCTTGATCGGTATTTCCCTCGTCTCGGTACTGCTGTTTTCGGCGTGGCAACACTTTGAGTTACTGCAGCATGGGTATCGTCTTGAGCAGATGAAACAGGAGCGTGCCCTGGAGCTTGAGATTAACCGTCACCTCCGGCTGGAGATCGAGACACTGCGGTCACCGAAGCGAATCGAACGCATCGCCACCGAACAGCTGGGGCTCGTGGCACCCACCGGACACGAGGCAGTAGTGATCGAGCGTGTTGTTTCCTCACCGGCCCCGGATCGGTCGGTGGTAGCGACTCGGTAGGAGCAGTGTGGTAGCGGAACCGACGGGCAGACGTCGTCGACTTCGTCTGGCCTGGAAGCTAGGTCGCATGCGTCCCGGTCGGCGTCCGGCTCACAGCGGGCGCCCTGTCGGGGAGATCGACTGGCGGCAGACCATCCGAAGGCGTCTGATCGTTGCAGGCATGTTACTAGCGCTCTGGGCCACCGGCATCGAAGCCCGGTTGGTCTATTTGCAGATTTTTCAACATGACGATCTCGTCGCACGCGCGGAGCGCCAACAACTGCGAACGATTCCCATTCATCCCAAGCGGGGCGAGCTACTCGACCGCGATGGTCGCGTGCTCGCTTATAGCGTGGATGCAGACACCATCTATGCAGTTCCGGCCGCGATCGACGAAGCGGCCAGTACTGCGGCTGAACTGTGCGACGCCCTCGACGCGTGCACGGCGGAACACCGCGCGACAATCGAGCGCCGCCTGCGGCAGCCGCGCGCCTTCGCCTATGTGCGGCGCCAGGTGTCACCCGACGAAGCCCGTCGGGTGGCAGAGCTGGGACGTGAGGGCGTCGGCTTCCTGAAGGAGAACCGTCGGTACTATCCCAACAAAGAGCTGGCAGCGCACGTGCTCGGGTACGTCGGCATCGACAACCAGGGCCTCAGCGGGATCGAATCGACGTACGACGACGAAATCAGCGGGCGGCCAGGGAAGGTTCTCATCCAGACCGACGCGCGGCACCAGGCGTTCAGCCGCATCGAACGGCCTCCAACGGCCGGGGCCGCGGTCGAGCTGACGATCGACAAGTACCTGCAGCACATCGCCGAGCGTGAACTTCACGCCGGCGTGCGCGAGCATGCGGCGACCGCTGGAACCCTCGTCATGCTCGATGCTCACACAGGCGAGGTGCTCGCGTTGGCGAGCGAGCCGACCTTTAACCCGAATATTTTCGCCGAAGCCTCGCAGCATGCCAGGCGGAACCGCGCGATTCAGGATATCTACGAGCCGGGATCGACGTTTAAGGTCGTGACCGCCGCGGCGGCATTCGAAGAACAGGTGGTTCAACGCGACGAGCCGATCGACGTCAGCCGCGGAATGATCCGCTTCGGTCGTCGTCAGATCAACGATGTGGACTTGTATGGCACGCTGTCGGTCACCGACGTCATCGTCAAGTCGAGCAACGTCGGGGCTATCAAGATCGGCCTACGGCTGGGCCCGGAGCGGCTCAGCCGCTACGTCCGCCGTTTTGGTTTCGGCCAGGTCCTCACCCGAGATTTCCCAGCCGAGAGTCCAGGCATCGTGTGGAATCCCTCTGAGCTGGATGACAGCGCGTTGGCGTCAGTCGCGATGGGCTATCAGGTATCGGTCACGCCGCTGCAGATGGTGGCGGCGGTGGCCGCGATCGCCAACGGCGGCGAAGTGTTGGAGCCGAGGGTCGTCCGAGCGGTGATCCGGAACGGCGTACGGGCCGAGGTCCCACGCCGGGTGATCAGACGGGCGATCTCCGTCGACACCGCTGCCGAGCTGACGGCCATCATGGAGGCGGTTGTCGAGCGCGGCACGGGTCGCGCCGCTCAGATCCCCGGATACACGGTGGCGGGGAAGACCGGTACATCGCAGAAATTGATCGGGGGCAAGTACTCCAATACCAACCACATCGCGTCGTTCGTCGGGTTCGTGCCGTCGCGGGCGCCCGTCCTGACGATTTTGGTGATGATCGACACACCCGGCGGGGACAGTTTCTACGGCGGCGCGGTGGCGGCGCCGATCTTTCGCCGCGTTGCGGAGGCGGCACTCCGGCATCTTGCCGTGCCACCGACGGTCAACCGGCGTTCGGTGGCCCTCGTGTCGCGTCAGACCGAGCCGATTGCGGTACCGGCCTCGACTCGAACACAAGCGCCGGCGGTAATGAACCCAGCCGACGCGAGCTCCGCGAGCGGGCTGATGCCTGATCTCCGTGGCCTGAGCGCACGGGAGGCGCTGGAAGTGGTAGGCCGGCTAGGCGTGCGCGTGCGGCTCGTGGGGGACGGCTTTGTGCGGCGGCACGACCCAGATCTAGGCGTGCCGATCGACCGCGGCGCTACAGCTACGGCCTGGTTGCAGAGATACCCGCCCCACCCTGGCTCCGCGCAACACGCGACCAGTGGCGATGTCGCAGCGGCCCATGATGACGCTCCATGAGTTAGTCCACGGCGCCGGCATTACTGCCGCCCTTCCGGCGACTGCACGTGACGCCGTCGTCACAGATATTGCCTGCGACTCTCGCGAAATCGAGAAAGGCGGGCTGTTTGTTGCCTTGAAAGGAGAGCATTTCGACGGCACCGCCTTCGCAGACGATGCGCGTGGCCGCGGGGCGAGCGCGATCGTGGCCGAGACCGAGCCCCCCTCGGCGTACGGCAGGCCGTGGGTCACCGTGCCAGATGCGCGAGCAGCGCTCGCGGCTCTGGCAGCGACTTTTTACGGGGACCCAAGCCACGAGCTCCTGGTCGTAGGCACGACCGGCACTAATGGCAAGACCACTACAACGTACCTTATCGAGTCGATCCTCGAGCACGCCGGCATTCCGAGTGGCCGCATCGGCTCAGTCGCGTATCGAATCGCGGGGGAGGAATGGCCGGCAACGCGAACGACGCCGGAGGCACCTGAACTTCAAGCACTACTACGCCAGATGGTCGAGCGAGGCTGTCGGGCGTGCGTAATGGAGGTGTCGTCGCATGCGCTCGCACTGAAGCGCGCCGACCGAATCAGGTTTGGCGCCGCAGTCTACACCAACCTGACTCGAGATCACCTCGACTTCCACGGCGACATGACGCGGTATTTCCAGGCCAAGCAGCGCCTTTTCGACGGACTGCCGAACGAGTCGCCAGTTGTCATCAATGCCGACGATCCACGCGCGCCGGCATTGATAAGCCTGGTCGCCAAGCCAATTACGTACGCCATCGACAGCCAGGCGGATGTCGTACCGAACCACCTCGATTTTTCGTTAGATGGAATCACGCTTGGCACCCAGCTAACCCAGGGGTCCCTGCGTCTCCGATCCCGCCTGCTGGGTCGTGGCAATGCTTACAACATTCTCGCCGCGGTCACGGTGTGCGCGGCGCTCGATCTTCCGTTCCGAGCCATTGAGCAGGGCGTGGCCGCTCTGGCCGTGGTGCCTGGCCGCTTGCAGGCCGTCTCCGATAATAGCGACGATGTCGCGGTCATTGTCGATTACGCGCACACCGATGATGCGCTGCGTAACCTCCTCGAGACCGTGAAATCACTCAGCGTCGGGCGGGTCATCACCGTGTTTGGATGTGGAGGTGATCGCGACCGAACGAAACGACCGCTAATGGGTGCCGTGGCTGCGCGCCTCAGTGACCTGGTGGTGATCACGTCTGACAATCCCCGCTCGGAGGACCCACTCGGCATCATCACGGACATCGAGCGCGGCCTCGGTCATCCCGAAGACACTCCCTGGCTGTCTATCGCCGGCCGAGCTGAGGCCATCGAGTGGGCCATCCGTGAGGCCCACCCCGGGGATCTCGTCGTTATTGCCGGCAAGGGGCATGAGCGCTACCAGCTGACCGGTACTCGCGCCCTGCCGTTCGAGGACGCGTCGGTGGCCCGTGAGGAGCTGTCGAGGCGACGGACCGGCTCGCGAGTGGGATGAGGCAACGTGTCAAAGAACGGACCGCTGGTGCTCCGAGTCGACGAGCTCGCAGCGGCTATGGAGGGACGGCTCGCATCCGGTCGACGCGACGCCACGATCACTGGGTTCACGATCGACAGCCGACGGGTGAGCCCTGGGGATCTTTTCTTCGCAGTTCGCGGCGAACGCTTCGATGGACACGACTTCGCGGCGGACGCGCTGGATAAAGGGGCAGTTGGAGTGATCGTCACAGATGCCTCGGCGGTTGTGAGTGGCGCTAGAGGTCAGATGACCCCAATCACGATCGTCGTGGGGGACACAACTGAGGCGCTACAACTGCTCGCACGGTTCGTCCGTCGCCGGTCTGGCGCTCGCGTCGTGGCGATCACCGGCAGTGTGGGAAAGACGACTACCAAAGAGCTTACAGCGGCGTTCGTCTCGACGCGGTACCGTGTGTTTTGTAACGAGGGAAACCTCAACAACCACATCGGGCTGCCGCTTTCGTTGCTGGAGCTACGCCATCGACCGGAGGTCGCCGTGGTCGAATTCGGCATGAGTCACGCGGGTGAGATCCGTAAGTTGGTCCGGATCACAGAGCCCGAGGTGCGCGTCTGGACCAATGTGGCCCAGGCACACGCAGCCTTTTTCGAATCGATCGAGGCGATCGCTGACGCCAAGGCGGAAATTCTCGAGGAGGCCACAACGGGCACCCAGCTCGTTGCGAATGCCGCGGACCCACGTGTGATGGCAAGAATCGGCGGCTTCGTCGGGAAAGTTTCGACGTTCGGCGTCGACACCGAGGCAGACGTGTGCGCGACCGGCGTTCGGAATCTCGGTCTCGACGGCACGGAGTCATCGATCCGAACGCCTGGGAGGGCTGGGGCGCTGCGGACGGCGCTTCTCGGCGAGGGCAACATTGCCAACGTGCTGGCAGCGATTGCGGTTGCTGTCGAGTTCCAGGTGCCACTCGACGTAATGTTAAAAAAAGTAGCCATGTTTGCGCCGCCGCCGCGACGCGGTGAGATCGTGCGGCTCGCCGGTGGCATTACGGTAGTGGACGACTCGTACAACTCTAGTCCGACCGCGCTCGACAACGTGCTCCGGTCGGTCGCTCGGGAAACTCAATGCGCACGGCGTGTCGCGGTGCTCGGTGAGATGTTGGAGCTCGGCGCTCGCTCAGCCGACCTGCACCGTGAGTGTGGGCGCGCGGCCGTCGAGGGTGGCTTTACGGTTGTCATTGCTGTTGGAGGCCTGGCCGCGGAAGCACTGGCGGCGGGCGCGCGCAAGGCAGGTCCGTCGTCTAACTCCGTCGTGACCTGCCCGACCAGCGAGGTGGCAGCTGAGGTTACGTCACGCGTCGTCGAGCCCGGTGATGTTGTCCTGGTCAAGGGGTCACGGGGCATGCGGACCGAGCTGGTCGTGGATAGGCTCAAGGCGGAGTACGCCTGATGCTGTATCACCTACTCTACCCGCTGCACGCCGAGCTGTCCGTGCTTAACGTGACGCAATACATCACGTTCCGGACGGCCGCGGCGAGCCTAACGGCGTTTCTGTTCACGTTGATGCTGGGTCCGTGGGCCATCCGACAGTTGCGAAGCTTTCAGATTGGGCAGATCGTTCGAGATGACGGCCCTGCCACCCATCATGTGAAAGCTGGGACCCCCACGATGGGGGGATTGCTCGTGCTGGTTGCTGCCCTCGTACCGACCTTGCTCTGGGCTGATCTCACCAATGTCTACATCTGGACCGCCGTGCTGGCGACCCTTGCCTTCGGGGCGATCGGGTTTGTGGATGACTACCTCAAGGTGTTTCGTGGATCGCATCTGGGCCTACGGCCACGGGCCAAGCTGATCGCACAGGTTGTGATCGCCACCGGGGTCGGACTCGCGCTGCTCTACTTAAGTGAACGTGGGCTGTACAACACGCAGCTCATCTTTCCGTTCTTCAAACAGTTCACGCCGGACCTGGGATGGCTTTACGTCCCATTTGCAGTGCTGGTGTTGGTGGCCGCCTCGAACGCCGTGAACCTCACGGATGGCCTCGATGGGCTCGCGATTAGCACCTTCACGATTGCTGCCGTGGCGTTCACCGTACTAGCGTATGTGAGTGGTCACGCGGTGTTCGCTGCTTACTTGCTCCTGGTGAGGTTCTCACCGGCCGGTGAGCTAACAATTTTTTGCGGGTCGCTCGTCGGCGCCGGATTAGGGTTCCTCTGGTACAACTCTTACCCGGCCGAGGTGTTCATGGGCGACGTCGGATCACTCGCCCTCGGAGGCGCGCTCGGAACGGTCGCGCTGCTCATCAAACAGGAGCTACTGCTACCGATTGTAGGCGCCGTGTTTGTTGTCGAGGCGCTTTCTGTGGTCATTCAGGTCGGGTCGTACAAGCTGACCGGACGGCGCGTGTTCAAGATGGCGCCGCTACACCACCATTGCGAACTGATTGGATGGAGTGAACCCAAGGTGATTGCCCGGTTTCTGATCGCAGCCGTGGTGTTTTCGTTGTTTAGCTTAACAACACTGAAATTGCGATGAATCAGTTCTCTGTCGCCGGATCGCAGGTCGTCGTGCTTGGCGCCGCTCGTAGCGGTCTTGCGGCGGCGGAGCTGCTCGTCCGACGCGGCGCGCGGGTGACGCTCAGCGAGGCGCGCACCGTCGTCGATAACGCGGCGTCGCTCCACGCAGCTGGCATCGCGCTTGAGCTTGGGGGGCACCGACCAGAGACGCTCGCGAGAGCAGAGCTGATCGTGTTGAGCCCTGGCGTCTCGCCGCGACTGCCGGTTGTGGAGCAGGCACAGCGGGCGGGCATCCCGGTCATTAGCGAAATCGAGCTGGCGGCTCGCTGGCTGCGGGGTCGCATCGTGGCGGTTACCGGTACCAAGGGGAAGTCGACGACAAGCGCGCTCACGGGGCGGATTCTTGAAGCTGGCGGCCAACGCACGGTCGTAGGAGGCAACATCGGCACCGCGCTCAGTAGTCAGGTCGAGGACTCGGCGCCTGACGTGATTCACGTTGTCGAGGTGAGCAGCTTTCAGTTGGAGTTGACCGAGACGTTTCGACCGTGGATCGCGGTATGCCTCAACCTATCGCCCGATCATCTGGATCGCCACACCAGCTTCGAGGCCTACGCAGACGCGAAGGCACGCATCTTTGCGAACCAGACAAGCGACGACGCGATGGTTCTTAACGCGGATGATCCACGGGTGCTCGAGATTGCACGGCGGGGGCGTGCCTGTCTCCTTCGGTTCGCCGTCACCTCCCAGCTCGATGAAGGCGTGCAGGTGACTGACGACGCGGTCGCCAGACGCTCAGCAAATGGCGATCGGCCGCTCATTCCACTGTCCGTGGTTCGCCTGACCGGGCGCCACTTCTTGAGTGACGTGGCTGCTGCGGCTGCCGTCGGCACGATTGTAGGCGTCCCGGCCGACGCGATGACGCGAGCGGTCCAGTCGTTCGTCGGTCTCGAGCACACACTCGAGTTCGTCGGTGAAGTCAGCGGTGTGCGGTTCGTGAACGATTCGAAAGCTACTAACCTGGTGGCGGCGCGGGCGGCGATCGAGAGCTTCCCTCAGGATCTCATCGTCATTCTGGGTGGCCAGTTCAAAGGCGGCAACGTGGCTGACTTGGTCGAACCGCTGGCCGCGCGGAGCGCCAGAGTCGTCGCAATCGGCGAGGCGCGGCCACTTTTTCGTGAGGCGTTTGGGCAGATGGTCGACTTTCGGGAAGCGGACACCATGCGCGAAGCGGTACGCGACTCGTTCGGTCTTGCGCGGCCGGGCGATACCGTGCTGCTGGCACCGGCGTGCGCGAGCCTCGACATGTTCAGCGACTACGCCGAGCGTGGCAGGGTGTTCAAGGAGGAGGTCGCTCGGTTGGGGGCGAGTAAACCCCGCGAGCTCCTCGGTGAGCTGTGAGCAGTCATCAGTCGGACTGCGGCGATGGAGAACCGGCCGCTGGGAGCGCAGGCTACCCCGGCCTGCGAGGCTGGTGTCTTCACCCTAGGTCTGACTGATGACTGCTGACCGCTCACCTAGAGGCCGCAGCCCGTGTGTCGGGTCGGGCATCCGAAAGCTTTAGTGCCTCGGACATCTGGGGCCGCCGGGGAGACCGGCGAGTATGGCGCGAAAACTCAAATCCGACAAGGTCTTGTTTCTCGCCACGCTCCTGCTGCTCTGCTCGAGCGTCGTGATGGTGTACAGCGCCTCGGCGGTGCTGGCCATGAACTGGTACCAGCAGCCGTATTTGTTTCTCTTTAAGCAGCTCACCTGGACGATCCTCGGCGTCGCGCTGTTGGCCGTCGTCATGCGTGTCGACTATCGCACCCTGAAACGGCCGCTGATCATCTGGAGTGCGCTCGCCGTGTCGGCGCTGGCGCTCGTTGCCGTGTTCTTCAGTCCTCCAATCAAAGGTACGCACCGTTGGTTCGGCATCGGCGGTATCGGTGTGCAGCCATCCGAACTTGCCAAAGTCGCCGTAATCATTTTTACAGCCGCGTTCCTCGAACGTCGAATGGATCGGGGTGACGAAGTGTCGCGCGCGTTACCACCGATCGTTATCGTTGCCGGCTCGATCAGTGGATTGATCCTGTTCGAACCAGATTTTGGAACGGCTCTGACCGTCCTCCTCATCGTCGCGGCGATGGTCTTTGCCGCGGGGCTAAGTTATCGCTACATTTTTAGGGCCGGGCTCGTACTGGTGCCGCTACTGTACTTGATTCTAGCCAGTGCAGAGTACCGACGGCGGCGGTTGTTTGCCTTTCTCGATCCGTGGGACGACCCGCTGGGAGACGGCTTCCAGATCGTCCAGTCGTTGATCGCCGTTGGCACGGGCGGCATCTTTGGCCGCGGCCTGATGGGTGGTGTCCAGAAGCTTTTTTATTTGCCCGAGCCCCACACTGATTTCATCTACGCTGTGATCGCGGAAGAAACTGGGCTCGTTGGTGCCACGGTCATTCTTGCCTGCTTTGGCGTGATTACATGGCGCGGCCTGCGGATCTCGCTGCACGCGCCAGACCGGTTCGGCGCGCTCCTGGCAATTGGGTTGACGACGATGGTCGTGCTCCAGGCGTTTATCAACATTAGCGTTGTGCTCGGTCTGATGCCCACCCAGGGGATCCCGTTGCCGTTCGTGAGCGCGGGGGGGTCGTCGTTGTTGGTCAGCTTGTTGAGCATGGGAGTGCTGCTGAACATTTCTCAGCACGCGTCCGCCGAGACATAGCAGGTCGTAGTACGCGTTGGCTAAGTGCAGGCTGGCATGTGCTACGGCCTGTCAGGGACTGTGTATCAGAAGGCGGCAGCGGCGGGACCCCGCGTGGTATTCGCGGGGGGCGTTACCGGTGGACACCTGTTTCCGGGGATCGCCGTCGCACGCGAGCTGGTACGACGCTATCCTGACGCCCACGTGATCTTCGCCGGGACTGGACGGAGGATGGAGACGCGTGTTGTGCCCAGCCAGGGATTCAGGGTCGAGCGCATTCGGGGCGCCGGTCTCATGGGCAAGTCGGTAGTGGACGTCGCGCGCGCCCTGCTCCTGGCACCCGTGAGTTTCGTCGACGCGGCACGAATGCTTCGACGGCAGCGGCCAGATCTCGTTGTCGGGCTTGGGGGCTACAGCGCCGGCCCAGTCGTCCTGCTGGCGGCGCTCCGAGGTGTGCCGACCATGGTGATAGAGCAGAACGCAGTGCCGGGCATGACTAACCGCCTACTCGCGCGTGTGATCCGCGCTGCCGCTGTCTCCTTTGAGGAGACCCGCCGGCACTTTGGGGCCAGTGCGTTCGTTAGTGGCAACCCAGTCCGCGCGGGCTTTTTCGCGCCTCGGCCAACCGTTACGGGGACGCCCCGGCGCGTGCTTGTGATCGGAGGCTCGCAGGGCGCCCACGCGATCAACGTTGCGATGGTGGAGGCTGCCGCGATCCTCGTCGCGTCTGACCCCAAGCTCCGCATCACGCATCAGACCGGCGATCGGGATCTCGGCTACGTGCGCGACGGCTATCGAGCCGCTGGTCTAGAGGCTCGTGTTGAGCCGTTCCTGGATGCCATGGACGAGGAAATGCGCTCGGCTGACCTGGCGATCTGTCGTGCTGGGGCGACGACGCTGGCTGAGGTCTCAGCTGCCGGTCTCCCTGCTCTCTTGGTCCCGCTGCCGCACGCGGCCAACGACCACCAGCGTCACAATGCCGCGGTGGTTGCTGCTGCCGGTGCCGCGGAGGTCTTCGAGCAGACCGACCTTGATGGCCAGACCCTTGCGAGCCGGCTCCTCACGCTGGCGCGAGATGACGCACGCCGGCGCGCCATGTCCGTTGCGACCCGACGCCTGGCGCGCCCTGACGCCGCCCGGATCGTTGTCGACCGGGCAGAGCAACTGATGGAGCTCGGATCCGGGACGGCATACGCCACGGGAGATCGGACCGGATGAAACACCAAACGGGGCGAAATGTACTCGAGCGAGTCAAACGGGTTCACTTGGTCGGCATCGGTGGGATCGGAATGAGCGGGATCGCGGAGTTACTTACGAATCTCGAGTACGACGTAAGCGGTTCAGATCTACGGCGCTCGCCGATCACCGAGCACCTGCGCGCGCGAGGCATCCGCGTCGCTACTGGGCACGATGCCGCGCATGTGGGAGACGCCGAGCTGGTCGTCGTCTCCTCGGCGGTGCCCGCTGAGAATCCGGAGCTCGTCGAAGCTAAGCGGCGATCTATCCGCGTTGTTCCGCGAGGCATGATGCTTGCCGAGCTTGCCGGGCTGAAACGCGGGATCGCCGTCGTCGGGTCCCACGGCAAGACCACAACGACGGCGATGATCGCCCTCGTGTTGGCGGATGTCGGCCTCGATCCGACAGCTATCATCGGCGGGCGGCTGAGCGCGTTCGGTAGCAATGCGCGTCTAGGAAACGGGCGGTTCATGGTGGTCGAAGCCGACGAGAGCGATCACTCGTTTCTTCATTTATCACCAGAGATTGCAGTGCTGACAAACCTCGACGATGAGCACCTAGAGGCCTATGGCGGCATGGACGATCTGGAACGGGCGTTTGGGGAGTTTACGAAGCGCGTGGCCGAACGTGGCTGTGTCGTCGGCTGTTCGGACGACCCGCGCATACGGCGTGTGGTTTCCACGCTGAACCGGCCAGTGCTCACATACGGTGCGGACGATCGAGCGGCCGCTGTTCGTGCACACCAGATAGCGCTCGGTCCCACTGGTTCGCGGTGTCGCGTGACGATCACCGCAGGAGGCCAAGCGTCGGACGACGTCGAGTTACAGCTCGGAGTACCAGGCCGTCATAACGTACTCAATGCCTTGGCCGCGGTGGCGGTTAGCGTGCAGCTGGGCGTGTCGTTGCCAGCGACAGCCGCGGCGCTGTCGCGGTTCACCGGCGTGGACCGTCGGTTCCAGGTGCATGGCGAGGTGGCTGGAGTGTTGGTCGTTGACGACTACGGCCATCATCCGACGGAGATTACGGCTGTGCTCGAGACGGTTCGGCTGCGGGCTCTCCGGCGCGTGCTGGTTGTCTTTCAGCCGCACCGTTACACGCGGACGCTTCGGTTGCTGGACCGTTTCGGTGAGGCACTAGCCACCGCTGACGAGTTGATCCTGACCGAAATCTATCCAGCAAGCGAGGCGCCGATCCCTGGCGCGACTGCTAAGGCCATTGCCGAAGCGGTTAGGCGCGTGTCGGCCATTCCCATTCTGGTAGTCAAGTCACTCGATCAAGCGGCATCGATTGCCGCAGCGCGCGCGCGCCCTGGAGATGCCATCGTGATGCTCGGTGCCGGCTCGATCGACGAGGTCGCTCCAAAGGTCGTTGAGGCGTTGGGGGAACAGGTCCCCTGATGGCAGTGTACACGCCAACCGACGGACGGTTTCGACGCGCTCACCTGAAGCCAGCTCGCCGCCGGCGCGTTCGGGCGCGCCGACGCCAACTCGTGCGTGTCGCGGTGCTCCTCCTCGTGGTAAGCACTGGCGCGTACTGGCTTGTCAGTGGCATGCGTTCAGCGACTTTCTTCCGCATCAAAACTATCGCGGTCAAAGGGAACGCTCGTCTATCGACGGGCGAAGTGAGGGCTCTCGTTGAGGCGTTACGCGGCCAGAGCATCCTGCTGGCCGATCTCGAAGCAGAGCGAGCACGGCTTTTGACCTCTGGCTTAGTGAAGGAGGCCACGCTGCGCCGCGTGCTGTCCTCGACGATCGAGATCATTGTGACCGAGCGTGAGCCTGTGGGACTGGGCCGCTTTCACCGCCGCCTCTACCTCGTCGACGCGGACGGCTCCATTATTGCCGAGCACGGACCCCGCTTTGCCGACTTTGACCTTCCGATCATCGACGGTCTTTCGTCAGGCGACGCGGATGGCCAACTGATTATTGACCCAGCGCGGGCCCGGCTCGCAGCCCGGTTGCTTGCCGACGTGGCGTCACGGCATCAGATAGCGGAGCGGATTTCTCAGGTTGACGTGCAGAATCCCTACGACGCTGTGGTCTTACTGAGCGGTGATCCTGCGCTCATTCATCTCGGGAACGAACGCTTCGTCGGACGGCTCCAGGCGTATCTCGAGTTGGCGCCGGCGTTGCGTGCTTGGGTGCCGGAGATCGATTACGTCGATCTGCGTTTCGACCGCCGGGTGTACGTGCGTCCCGTGGGACACGCCGAAGGGACGACGAGATCAAGCGCGATGCACGACGCTGGGGTGAACTAAGGATGGCACGCATCCAATAACGGGACAAGTGACTCAACGGAGGATGAGTGGCACGTAGGGAGCCGTATTTCGTCGGGCTCGATGTGGGCACCTCGAAAATCGTCGCCATCGTTGGCGAGGCGATGGAGGACAACCGCCTTGACATCATCGGGATCGGGGTGGCAGAAGCCAAAGGTGTCAGGCGTGGGGTTGTCGTCGACCTGGAGGCCGCCGTCGAATCTATCAAGAAGGCGATCGAGGAGGCGGAGCTCACTGCTGGTGTCGAGATCGATTCGGTTCACCTCGGGCTGTCTGGAGGCCACGTGAAGGCCTTTAACAGCCGTGGCGTGGTAGCCGTCGCCGGGAAGAATCGGGAGATCACTCGAGACGATGTGCGCCGGGCTATCGATGCGGCCAAGGCAGTTGCGCTACCGAGTGGTCGCGAAATCGTGCATGTGCTCCCACAGGACTTCGTGGTCGACGAGCAGGACGGAATCGGGGCGCCGATTGGGATGACGGGCGCGCG
The DNA here is from genome assembly GCA_965197375.1 of Vicinamibacterales bacterium. Taxonomy (GTDB): domain Bacteria; phylum Acidobacteriota; class Vicinamibacteria; order Vicinamibacterales; family UBA8438; genus CBDAMZ01. The sequence continues at coordinate 666,684 of CBDAMZ010000010.1, read as the reverse complement.
ACTCGAGGTCAACGTGCACGTGGTGACCGGAAGCGTGTCTTCCACACAAAACGTCGTCGCGTGCGTGAACAGGGCAGGCGTGGCCGTTGCGGATACCGTCCTTGAGCAGCTGGCCGCTGCCGAGGCGGTGCTGACGTCGGACGAGAAAGAGCTTGGCGTTGCCTTAGTGGACATCGGCGGTGGTACGACCGCGTTGGCCATCTTCGAGCGCGGAAGCCTGTGGCACACTGGCGTCGTGGCGCTCGGAGGCAATCACTTCACAAACGATATCGCGGTTGGTCTTCGCACGCCCATTCCTGAAGCCGAGAAGATCAAACACCGAAGTGGCTGCGCGTTGGCGGCGTTGGTGGATGAGGAGGAGACTATCGAAGTCGCGAGCGTTGGCGGCCGTCAACCCCGGATTATGTCGCGCCGGATTTTGTCAGAAGTGTTGCAGCCCCGAGCCGAGGAGATCTTCCATCATGTGTGGGACGACGTTCGCCGAGCTGGTTATGAGCGCTCACTCCATTCGGGCATCGTTCTCACCGGCGGGGGCTCGATTTTGGATGGCATGCCAGAGATCGCCGACCAGATTTTCGATCTGCCAATCCGGCGCGGGTGTCCTATCGGAGTTGGGGGATTGACTGATCACGTAAACAACCCTGCGTTTCCGACCGCCGTCGGCCTGGTGATGTATGCCCATCGGAACCAGATGATGGACCAGGAGCGAGCGGGCGGTGCAGGCCTCCTTGGCCGTGTCGCCGGCCGGCTGCGCGGACTCTTTAGGGAGTTTTTTTAGGAGGATCGACGATGCCGATACCCCACGGGACCCTTAGCGGCACCAAGGTCAAAACCAAACAGGACCTGCGGCTTGCCTTCCATGACACTGGTCGACCTGGGGCGTGCATCAAAGTTGTGGGTGTCGGAGGCGGAGGGAGCAACGCCGTTAATCGCATGGTGTCGGCTGGCCTAGGCGGCGTCCGGTTTATTGTTGCCAATACCGACGCACAAGCTCTCGCCCACACCGACGCGTCGATGCGGCTACAAATTGGCGCGAAGCTGACCAAAGGCCTGGGCGCCGGTGCGGATCCAAACATCGGCCGTCAGGCGGCACTGGAGGATACCGACCAACTCATCGGCGCGCTCGACGGCGCCGACATGGTATTTATTGCCGCTTGTCTAGGAGGTGGCACCGGCACGGGTGCCGCTCCGGTCATTGCTAACTTGGCGAGCGAGCTGGGCGCCTTGACCGTCGCTGTTGTGACGAAGCCGTTTAACTTTGAGGGGAAGCCGCGCGCCGTGCGGGCTGGGCGCGGCCTGGAGGAGCTACGCGAGGCCGTTGATACGGTGATCACCATACCGAATGAACGGTTGCTCGCAACCGTCGATCGGGCGACGAGCATGACAGAAGCGTTTGCCCTCGCCGACGACGTGCTGCACCAGGCCATTCAAGGGATCTCCGACCTCATCCTCGTACCAGGCCTCATCAACCTGGACTTTGCCGACGTCACCACCATCATGTCTGGCATGGGTATGGCCATCATGGGGACAGGCTACGGGGAGGGGGAGAGCCGGGCCGTGGAGGCTGCCAACTGCGCCATTGCCAGCCCGCTCTTAGAAGACGCATCGGTCCATGGTGCGCGGGGCGTCATCATCAACGTGACCGGCGGGCCGGATCTCTCAATGCTTGAGGTCAGTGAGGCTACATCGATCATCCACACCGCGGTCCACGAAGAGGCTAATATCATCTTTGGCGCGGTCGTGGACCCGTCGATGAAAGGCCGTGTCAAGATCACGGTAATCGCCACCGGCTTTGACGACGTCGGGGCGGCGCGTGCGGTGCAGGCTGACAAATCGGCGGCCTCCGAAACACCGGTCGATCTCCGAATGTACTCCGACTGGCGTCAGGAGGAGTTGGTGGATCGGGTGCCTGGCGCGGTGTCTGCAGGGCAGCCTCATGTCGAGCTACCGCTTCCGGTCGACTCTGAGCAGGCAGGTGACTCGCCGTCAAGGACCGGCGTGGAATTGCAATCCGGGCAGGATCCGCTCGACCTGCCTGTTTTCCTCCGGCGCCGTCATCAAGGCGGCTAGCACGCGTGTCTCGTCCCTGTTATTCGGCATGTGTCTTCCCGGGCACGGTGCTGGGTGGGGTTCTCTCCAAGCAGCCCGGCGCTGCGGTGGGAGCTTGGCCGGGACACTCGCTGGACTTCTCCCTCGAAGCACCAGCGCGGAAAACTGCGGTTGACGCTTTGGATGGGCGACTAGCGCCTCACCAGGACGACCTCGGCCATTGCCAAATCACGGGAGTGGCTCATGGTGACTAGCGAGTCCGAGGCCCCGAGCAACTTGAACTTGCGCTGCGCGCCACCGTGCAACTGCAGCTGTGGGGGTCCCGCTTGCCGGATCACTTCGACGTCGCGCCACTGTACGCCTTGCGAATGTCCAGTGCCTAGCGCCTTCATCGTTGCTTCCTTAGCGGCGAACCGTCCAGCAAGATGCTGTGCGGGGAAGCGTCGGCGACGGCTGTAGGCTGCCTCGGCGTCGGTGAACACGCGACGAAGGAACCGATCTCCGTAGCGCCGAAGCAGCTGGTCGACGCGTGCGACCTCCTCGAAGTCGAAACCGATCCCGATAATGAGACCCTTTGTGGCCGACACCCGCGTCGCAGTATCCACCGTGGCGTTATCCATGGCAGCGTTGGCCAGCTCGTCGGCCCGCGCGTTGTGTGCTCGCGGCACGTGCTCGAAGCTCACGCGCCCAAGTTGCGCGACCAAATCCAGGGCCCGGGTGTGGAGCGTCTGCAGGGCAGGGTGACGCACGCGGTACTGCCCAGACATTTGCCGGGTGAGAAGCTGGGAGTCCGATCGAATGACCACGTCGAGGTGGCCGTGAGCGGCTAAGTAGGACAGGGCAACAATGAGTCCGTGGTATTCGGCCGCGTTGTTCGTGGTGACGCCGATGGCACCGTTGAGCTCCTTCACCGCGGTGCCATCTGTGGTCTCGATGCGCACGCCGTAGCCAGCGGGGCCAGGATTTCCCCGAGCGCCACCGTCGATGTATGCCACGACACCGGCACTCATGAGCTAAGTAGTGGCACTGGATTCCAGGCTGGAGTAGAGAATGCGATGGCAGCTTTCGCATTGGATCAAGGCGTTGTTGAGACGGATGTCGTTGAACAGTTGAGGGCGTAGCCGGACCTGGCATGACGTGCAAAGACCGTCTCTGGCCTCGCCAACGGCGACCCCTTTCTGTCGGCGGAGGACAGTCTCGAAGAGGGATATCGCCTGTGGGGCAACGCCGGCGGCCAACTGCGGGCGTTCCGCGGTGAGTTGTCGTAGCCGTTCACCGAGCTGCTGCTGCCTGGCTTCGAACGCGGCGCGTTCTTCGGTCACGGCAGCCTGCTCGGTGGTGAGCTCCTGGTCGGCTTGGCTGACGCCAGCGGTCAACTCGTCTCCTTCCAGCATTCGCTCCAGCAACTGGTCCTCGAGGCGCTCAACTTCCGCCTCGGCTGTGGCAATTTCCGCCTGCATCGTGTGATATTCCTTATTGGTCTTGACCTCCATCAGCTGGTCTTTGAATCGAGTCAGGCGGGACTGGACCTGTGCTAATTCTTTTTCCAACGCCTGACGTTGGGTGCGATGGTCGGTTAGCCGATCCCGCGTGTCGGCGAGCTTATCGGACCGCACGGTGACGCGCACGTCCAGCGCCTCCATCTTGGCAGGGAAGGCGTCGATTTCCCGGCGGACCTCGGCTACAGAGTCCTCGAGCTGCTGCAGTCGGATCAGCTGTTCGAGGTCAGGTAGCATTGGCTCACGGACGCCGGCTCACAACCCCCCCCCCCCGAGAACCAAGCGCGGCGAGGCTCGTCAGAACGCGGGACGGCGTTGCGACTCGTCCGCGGCCGCGCTCGGGAACAGTGCGGGGAAACGGAGGCCGGGCGCGCCATGGCGTCTGGGGAGTCGAGAGCTCGTTCGATCCGCGCCACACGTCTTCAGTCGCACTCATCGTTGTTCTCACTCGCAGTGGCTTGATGTAGAGAGTAGTGGGCCCACCAGGATTCGAACCTGGGACGGGCCGGTTATGAGCCGGCGGCTCTGACCGCTGAGCTATGGGCCCCCACGTGCGAGTTCCTATACTTCTCCTTCGAGAAATGCCCGAAGCCTCCGGCTCCGCGATGGGTGGCGTAGTTTCCGTAAGGCCTTGGCCTCGATCTGCCGAATACGCTCGCGGGTGACGGCGAAATCCTGCCCAACCTCCTCAAGGGTGTGCTCGCTGCCATCGCCGACGCCGAACCGCATCTTGATCACCTTTTCTTCGCGAGGTGTCAACGTCTTGAGGACCGACTCCGTCTGTTCCTTCAGGTTCAGGTTGATCACGACCTCAGCTGGCGAAACTACCTGGCGATCCTCGATGAGGTCGCCGAGGTGACTGTCCTCTTCTTCTCCGATCGGTGTCTCCAGGGAGATGGGTTCCTGCGCAATCTTTAGCACCCTGCGTACCTTGGAGACTGCAATGTCCATCCGCGTCGCAATTTCCTCGGAGGTTGGTTCGCGGCCCAGTTCCTGCACGAGCGCGCGCGATGTTCGAATGAGCTTGTTGATCGTCTCGATCATGTGAACCGGAATCCGGATGGTTCGGGCCTGGTCGGCGATAGCCCGCGTAATAGCCTGCCGGATCCACCACGTCGCATAGGTTGAAAACTTGTACCCACGCCGGTATTCGAACTTGTCCACTGCCTTCATGAGGCCGATATTGCCCTCCTGAATCAGGTCCAGAAACTGTAGGCCGCGATTCGTGTATTTCTTTGCAATTGAGACGACGAGCCTGAGGTTGGCTTCGACCAGTTCTTGTTTAGCCTGCTCTGCTTGTGCCTCGCCCTTCTGGATCGTCTTGAGTGTGCGAACTAAGACGGCTGGCGTCTCTTCCATGTCGGCCGCCTTGTCGCGGGCTTGCGCCCGCAGCTCCCGCAGGCGGCTCATCAGGTGCTTCCGGTCGCCTATTTTGAGACGCGACCGCTTCGTCTTGGTTTGCAGCTGGCGCGAGAGGCTCTGGACCTCACGTTGCAACCGGCTCATAACTTCAGCCGAGTCCTTGGTGAGATTGATCAGAAATCGTTTGACCGGATCGGTAAACTCGATGGATCGGATTATCTGCGACAGCCGGATGCGTGTCCGACACGCCCGCCAACGATGCCGTCGGAACTTGCGCTTGTCTCGCTTGGAAATGGTGGCGAGCTTGACCTCCAGATTTTTCGACTCTGCCCGTGCCCTCTTGATCGCGTCGATCTGTCGTAGCACCTGACGCGCGCGGGTGACGATTCGATTGTCGCCCAGTTCCTCATTCTGAAGGATAACAAGCTCGCGGATGGTTCGCTCGCCGCTCTTGAGCTGGTCACCGAACTGGATGACGGCCCTCGCGATCATCGGGGTTCGTGAGACGACCTTGATAATGGATAGCTTGCCGCGCTCGATACGCTTGGCGATTTTGACCTCGCCCTCTCGGGTGAGTAGTGGGACGGTGCCCATCTCCCGCAAGTACATGCGCACCGGGTCGTTAGTTTTGTCAACGGCGCTCGGCGTGAGATCGAGCTCGTGGTCTCCGCTCGCAACCCCTGAAGGCTCGAGGAGCTTTTCTTCCTTAGCCTTCTCTTCGGAATCAACGACTTCGATGCCGGCGTTGCCGAACGCAGTGAATAGTTCATCGAGATCGTCAGGTGATGTCATCCCGGGCGGGAGTAGCTCGTTCACCTCATCGTAGAGCAGGTAACCCCTCTCCTTCCCGATCAGCATTAACTGTCGAATTTCGTCGTATTTTTCTTCGGGCACCAACGGCTTGCCTCCTGAGGACACTGATCAGCCTCCACCGCGACGCTGCGCGCCCCGGTAGTGATTGTAACGCGAGCCGAGTGGTAAGTGAGCCATCGTGGGGTCGTCACACGAGTGCCTCGATACGCTGGAGCAAATCCTTCTTGCGCAGCCAGAGGGCGTCGATTTCCGCGAGGGCGCCGGGGCTTCCATCCTGCTGGCGACGATCGATCTCCCGCTGGAGAGCAGCACGCTCGCGTCCGTAACGTAACTTTCTGAGCTCGATGCCACAGTCACCGACGTGGGCCGGGGCCGCCGACTCGTTGGCGATGCTCGAGACTAGAGCCGCTTCCTCGTTGCTCAACCGCTCAACCAACGTCGCCGGAACAGACTTAGCGGGCCAGTCGGCCAGCGTTCGCGCCACCCGGAAGATCGAGGTCGTGACCAACTCCGCGAAGTCCTCGACGTCCATTCCGGTTAGTACCGACTGAGCGGCCGCGGTGTCTCGCATCATGGCCCAGATCAATCCTTTCTCGGCCGGCCTAATTCGGCTGAGCAGCCCGCCAGCGTCGACGCTGAGCTCGGTGCGGCGTGCGACCGCCGCCCGCCGAATCTCGGCTCTGACGACATCTTCCGTGATACGGGACTTGTGCGCCACGCGATCGGCGAACTGGTCGCGAGCCGCCGCATCGGGGATGCGTGCCGCCACCGCCAGCATCTCGGTCAGGAATGCTCGCCTTTGTTCATCGCGGCCGAAGTCCCGACGGCTCACTGCGCGGTCGAGCACGAATTCGAGGTACGGCCGTGAGATGCGAAGTTGCTCCACGTAGTAGGCAGGCCCCCGTTGGCGCACGCACGTGTCGGGATCTTCGGCGGGTGGCAGCTGCGCGACGTTAACTTGGAGGCCAGCGGAGACCAACAGTTCGCTAGACCTGGCAGATGCGCCCTGGCCAGCGGTGTCCGGATCGAAGCTAAGGATGACTTTGGCACTGAATCGTCGTAAGAGTCGCGCTTGGTGATTGGTCACCGCGGTACCGCATATGGCGACCACCGGCTTCACTCCTGCCTGCAAGACCTGTGCGAAGTCGAAGTAGCCTTCGACCAGGACGGCGTAACCAAGACGCCGGACCGCCTGCTTGGTGAGGTGCAACCCGTAGAGCGTCCGGCCCTTGGCATAGAGGGTGGTCTCTGGCGAGTTCACGTATTTCGGCTGCTGGTCGGCCGCGAGCGCCCGTCCGCCGAAGGCGATAACAGATCCGCTGTCGCGACATATGGGAATCATCAGGCGGTTTCGAAACCGATCGATGATCTGACCTCCTCCGCGCTCTACAATCAGGCCGCTCGCGAGCAGCACCTCGAGCGGTTGTCCGGCTGCCAGCAAGTGGCGCTTGAGGCTTTCCCGCTGGGGCGGCGCGAACCCGAGGCCGAGCGCATCACTCATGTCTGTCCTGATGTTGCGGCTCTGGAGATACGCGCGCGCTGGCGCGCCGCTAGGCCCTGCAAGTTGGTCACGGAAGTAGCGGGCCGAGAGCTCATGCACCTTCAGCAACGCTTCGCGTGCCGCTTCGGCGGCGGCGTCTCGCGCGGCGTCGTCAGAGGCTGGGACCTCAATGCCGAACCGCTGGGCAAGCAGCCGGACCGCTTCCGGAAAGCTGAGCTTCATGTGCAACTCGGTAAACTTGACGACGTCGCCGCCCGTCCCACAGCCGAAACAGTGAAAAAACCCCTTCTCACGATTGACGTGAAACGACGGCGTCTTTTCGGTATGGAAGGGACAGAGCCCCTTGTAGCTGTGCCCCGCTTTCTTCAGCGGCACGACATCCTGGACGACCTGCACAATGTCGGCCTGAGCCTTTAGGTCGTCGATAAAGTTCTGTGGAAAACGGCCCACGTTCGCGTCTTACTCCTCTTTCAGTTCGACCACGGTGACACCGCCGCCACCATGCTCTCGCGGCGCAAGCTCAAATCGCGTAACCAGTGGATGCTCACCCAGGAACCTCGCAAGAGCGCGTCGTAGTTGTCCTGTGCCGTGGCCGTGAATGACCCGCACGAATCGCTGCTCGCAGACGACGGCGTGGTCCAAATATTTCTCGGCTCGTGACAGAGCCTCATCTACCGTACACCCAATTACATTGAGATCCTGCCAGGGCTCCGACGAGCGCTCGACGTCCACGGTGACCCCACCGCCCGTGGCGGCGGCGTGTGCCGCCACAACGCGGACCTCGTCGAGTTTGGCGCGCACACGCTTACCACGTACGTCGACCTCCGCTTCGCGATCGTGCACAGCAACCACCTCGCCCTCGAAACCGAGGGTGTCGACAACGACCCGGGTCCCAACCGCTGGTCGAGTCGTCACCGTCGCAACTGGTGTACCAGCTGCTGCATTGGCAGGTCCGCTAGTCGAGGGCTCGCTGTCGGCCGCTGGATCGGGATTAAACCGTCTCGTGACTCGATCGAGCGCCGCCAACCCCTCCCGTCGAAGCGCGCCCTGCTCACCCGTTGACAGAGCCGGCTGCCGGCCCGCAGCCTGGGTGGCCGCGTCCTGTGCGAGCTCGGACGCGCGCGCGCGGAGGCCCTCGACAATGGTGTCGATCTCACGGCGCGCGGTTCGGAGTTGGTCCTCAATGCTGTCCTTGATCCGCTGGTCGAGAGCCCCTTCGCGTTGCTTCAGCAGCAGTAGCTCGTCGGCCAATCTGGCGCGGTCCTCGGCCAAACGCTCGCGCTGCTCCGCGACGTCCGCCCGGTCGTCATCTAGCATACGGAGATCGTGTTCGATCTTGGAGAGATGCTCGGCAAGTTGCGCTTCTCGTGTGCTCAGACGCGCGCGCGCGGCGTCGATGATCGCGGGCGAGACACCCAACTTAGCAGCGATCTCGAGCGCCAAGCTGTGCCCAGGTGAGCCATAGGTGAGCTGATAGGTTGGCACAAATGTCGCTGGATCAAATCCGAAACCGGCGCAGATCACGCCCGGCGTCGTCGAGGCGTACGACTTGAGCAGATCATCGTGGGTTGTGGCCACGATCCACGCGCCGCGCCGTCTGAAATGGTCGATCAACGCCGCGCCTAAGACCCCACCCTCCACCGGGTCGGTTCCGGCGCCCACCTCGTCGAGTAGCACGAGCGCGGGTAGGGCGAGGTCGCGATCCATCGCTACGATGTTTGTGATGTGTCCGGAAAACGTCGACAGGCTCGTCGCGATCGACTGCTCGTCGCCGATGTCGGCGAACACGGACCGAAACACCGCCACTCGGGAGCCAGGTCCCGCCGGAACGTGCAGGCCGGCTTGTCCCATCAGTACCAGTAGGCCTGTGGTCTTGAGTGCGACCGTTTTTCCCCCGGTATTCGGACCGGTAACGATCAGCGTGCTGGTCGGCGGTGTTAACCGGATGTCGACCGGCACAGGTTCCCCCATCTCATCCAAGCCGCGGTCCGTTGGGCTTGCCGCTACACGCGCACGCACGGCGGGAATCAACAGCGGGTGGCGCGCGCGCGGGAGTTCAATCCACGCGTCGGACGCCAGTGCCGGTTCCACGCCGCCGACGAGCCTAGAGAAGCTGGCTCGGGCCTGGATCACGTCGATGTCCGTAGCAGCGACCAGCGTGTGACGGAGGTCGAGTGCCCGTGCTCGCAGCATGTTAGCAAGAGACAGGAGGATGCGTCTGACTTCATGTGTTGCATCCTCTTCCAGTGCGACGATGTTGTTGTTGATCTCGACAGTGCTTAGCGGCTCGAGGAAGAGACTCGCCCCGCTGCCCGAGCTCCCGTGGACGACACCGGGGATGGCGTTTCGGTGTTCGGCCCGGACGACAAGCACGAACCGTCCGCCACGCGTCGTGATGATCTGCTCCTGCAGGTGCTTCGCGGTCTCGTGCCCTCTGAGGTATGACTCGAGCATACCGCGGAGCCGGTTCCGTTGCTTGCGCAACCGCTCACGGATGGTTCGGAGCTTGGGTGAGGCATGGTCAACGACGGCACCTTGCGAATCGATCTTGGTGCGGATTTCGACAACCTCTCGCTCGAACGAGTGGGAGCCTTCGAGGATCGTACACAGCGCCTGGAACGGCCCACCCGTGGCGGTTGTTACCGCCGCCCGCACGGCGTCAACCGAAGCGAGGAAGTCCGCCAGGCCCGTAAGCTGCGAGGGTTCCAGGGGTCGCCGCTCGACGGCCAACGCAGCCAGAATCTGCTCGAGGTCTTGGGGGCCGTCGAGGGCGAACGGTGCATTTGCCTCCAGATACTTGACGCCCTCGGTGGTGGCGGCGAGCGCCGTCTGGACGCTGCGAGCGTTGGTGAAGGGGCGAAGACGGCTCAGCGCGGTTGCACCTAGCGGCGTCAGCGCAAAGCCTCGGACGATCTCGACGATCCGGTCGAACTCGAGGACCCTGAGCGCACCGTCGTGCATGGTGAAATCCTCGAATTTACCACGGATGCTGCGCGACCGCCAACCGAGCGGATGCCGTCATTGTCGAGTGCCGTTCAAATTTGTTCGGACTCGCACCGATCATCAGCTGGACACGACAGCGCCGTCCGACGTCACAGCAGGTCTTTCGTGGCTGATAGTTGGAACGGCACGAGTAAAAAATTCGCTGAGACAATCCGGGACTACTCAAGGTGATTAATCATGCTGGCTATTGCCGCGGCACCGAAACCGTTGTCGATATTGACGACTGCGACGCCTGCTGCGCAGCTATTGAGCATCGCCAGCAGCGCGGTGAGTCCGCCGAAGCTCGCGCCGTAGCCCACACTTGTCGGCACGGCGATCACTGGAGCACGCACCAACCCGCCAACCACGCTCGGGAGCGCACCTTCCATACCTGCCACGGCGATGATAACGCGGGCGGCGTCGAGCCGCGCGTGATCAGCCAGCACGCGATGAAGACCCGCTACACCAACGTCGTAGAGCGTATCGACCCGGTTTCCCAGGAGCTCGGCTGCAACCCGGGCCTCCTCAGCCACCGGCAGATCTGAGGTGCCAGCCGCCGCTATGAGGATGACGCCTCGACCGGTCGGTTCCGTGTCGGTTCGGTTCGTTATCGAACGAGCGTCGGGATGAAAGCGGGCCCCTGGAAGGATCTTGTGGACGGCCTGATAGGCGTCTTTGTCCGTTCGAGTCACGAGCAGGTTGTGACCTGCCGCTACGAGGCGCTCGGCGATCGATGCGATCTGATCCGGAGTCTTACCGGCGCCGAAAACGACCTCCGGGATGCCTTGCCGGGCTGCGCGGTGATGATCAACGCGGGCGAACCCCAGATTCTCGAACGGCGCGCGCCGCATTATACTGAGGAGCTGTTCTTCTGCGGCGACACCAGTGAGCGTGCCGCGTTCGACGTCTCGCAGGATCGTGCGAAGTTGGTCGCGATTCATATTCGACGTTGATTGGCCTGGCGACGTTCGCTATGGTTGTGCCGCCGCCGGCAGACGATGCCCTCGCCTCAGGCTTTCATCCTTAATCTGTATTTCACTATCCTCGTGTGCCTGAGTCTCTACGGCGTGCACCGAAGCTACCTCGTGTATCTTTACATAAAAGGTCGGAAGCAAGCGGCGACCCACACGGCCGCATTTGGCTCGCTCGCGTCGCCTGATCAAGTTCCCACGGTCACCGTCCAACTGCCTATCTATAACGAGATGTACGTGGTTGAGCGTCTTATCGACGCTGTCGCCGGGTTGCGTTATCCGCGTGCTAGATTCCAGGTCCAGGTTCTCGACGACTCGACCGACGAGACCCAGCGCATCGCGAAACGCGCCGTGAGCCGGTGGCGCGCGCGCGGAGTCGAGGTTTGCTATTTCCATCGAGCGGTTCGCACGGGATTCAAGGCAGGAGCTCTACGAGAAGGGCTCCGAACCGCACGCGGCGAGCTTATTGCTATCTTTGACGCCGACTTTATCCCGCCGGTCGATTTTCTCGAGCGAGTGGTCGCCGCTTTCAACGATCCGTCCGTGGGCATGGTGCAGGCGCGGTGGGGGCACGTCAACCGAGACTGCTCACTGCTCACCCGCGTACAGGCGCTGCTACTGGACGCGCATTTTGTGCTGGAGCACGGCGCGCGCCACCGGGCCGGTTGTTTCTTCAACTTTAACGGTACGGCCGGCGTCTGGCGGCGGCGAGCCATCGTTTCGGCCGGCGGTTGGCAACACGACACGCTCACGGAGGACTTGGATCTGAGCTATCGCGCGCAGCTTGCTGGGTGGCGCTTCGTGTTTCTCCCCGACCTCGTGGTGTCTGCCGAGGTGCCGGTCGAAATGAACGCCTTTAAGCTGCAGCAGCATCGGTGGGCCAAGGGGTCGATCCAGACGTGTCTCAAAGTGCTCCCCGCGGTGCTCCGCGCCGATCTCCCGCTTCGCGTGAAGGCCGAAGCCTTCTTCCACTTGACGGCCAACTTCAACTATCTATTGATGCTGGCGCTGGCACTCCTAATGGTTCCAGCATTGTACGTTCGCGGTGCGACGAGCCGGCCGCAGTTTATGTTGGCCGATTTTCTGCTGTTCTCGGTGGCCACGTTGTCGGTCGTGAATTTCTACGCGCTGAGCCAATGGGAGCTCCGCGGCAACTGGCTGACCCGGCTGCGGGATGTCCCGGCGCTGATAGCCGTCAGCATCGGGTTGTCGGTCAACAACGCCAGAGCTGTCGTCGAAGCGATGGTGGGCGGATCCGGCGAGTTCGTGCGCACCCCAAAATACGGTGTGATGGCGCGGCATGATGGATGGATGGGCAAAAGCTATCGCCAAGTAGCGGTCGTCCAACCGCTTGTCGAATTGGGCTTCGGCATCTACTACACGACGGCGCTGTTTTATGCCCTTTCGGACGGGCTCCTCGTGCCGATCCCCTTCCTTGTGTTATCCCAGATCGGGTTCCTATACGCTGGACTCCTGTCGCTAATGCAGCAACACGCGGCGCCAGGAGCCGGCCTTCGGGCACGGGTTACCCGGGGCTGAACTCACACTCGCGCGCGAGCTTGGCGCGGGGTGGATTGAAAAGGAGCACACGATGAACTTCCCCCGCCTTGCGGTCGCGGCCGTTGCTGCCTGGGTCGTGTTCGTGGCCATCGGGTCGGTCGTCCATGGTATGTTGCTGGCCGATCTATATTCGCAACAGGTGTCCGGTGTCCGCGGCGGTGACGAGACTAACGCTTTCGTCGGTTTCGGCGTCGCACTCGTCGGTTTTTTGGCGTTCGCCTACATGTACGCCAAGGGATACGAAGGTGGGCAGGGAGTCCAGGAGGGGATACGATTCGGCGTGCTGGTGGCGCTCATGCTGATTTCGTTCGCTGGGGTCTGGGGATATGTGGCATTTCAGATCTCGGGTAAGCTCGCTGCGGCGCTAGCTATTGACTACGTTGTCGAGTTTGCCGTCTACGGCATGATAGTCGGAGCTGTCTATCGCCAGCCGCCGGGCACCGGCGCGGGCGACGCTCCGGAACCGGCCAGATAACGGGACCGTCATGACTAACGCTATGAACCTGAGGGCAGGTCTCGAGGGTGTCGTTTCCACGTCGTCAGCCATCTGTCACCTGGACGGGGAGCGGGGCGTCCTCGCGTATTGTGGCTATGACATCCATGACCTGGCCCGCGACGCAACATTCGAAGAGGTCTGCTATCTCTTATGGCATCGTCGCTTGCCGACACGCGCCGAGCTTGGCGATCTCCAATCCCAGTTCGCTGACGCTCGGCTGCTGCCGGAGTCCCTCCTGCGTCTCATCCGCTCTCTGCCTCCTGGGGACGCAATGGACGCGCTCCGCACGCTGGTCTCGGCATTGTCCCATTTTGATTCCGAAGCTGAGGATCGATCGCCGGCAGCCAGTTATCGCAAGGCCGTTCGGCTCACGGGGCAGGTGGCGAGCATCGTGGCGACCTATGGTCGCATCACGGCTGGCGGGGGATCCATCGCCCCCGATCCGGCAATAAGCCACGCTGCCAACTTCCTGTTGATGCTTACTGGTGAACGCCCAGACGCGCTGGCGGCGCGCGCGTTCGACGTCGCGCTCATCCTTCACGCCGATCACGAGCTGAACGCTTCGACGTTTGCCGCCCGCGTGACGGCGGCGACCTTGAGCGATATCCACTCGGCGGTCGTCGCCGGCCTCGGTGCGCTCAAGGGCCCACTCCACGGAGGTGCAAACGCCGAAGTGATGAAGGTGCTTGCGGCGATTGGTGAAGACGCCGCGGACGCGCGAGTTGACGAGGTCATCCGCGGCATGCTGGCTCGGAAGGAGAAGGTGCCGGGGTTTGGACACCGTGTGTACCGGACCGAGGATCCGCGCGCGACACACCTGCGCCGGATGTCACAGCAGATCGGCGAGCGCGTCGGGCACAGGCGGTGGTTTGAGATGTCGCGGCGGATCGAGGAGCTGATGCAACAAGAAAAGCAGATCAGCGCAAACGTTGACTTCTACTCGGCGTCAACGTATCACCTACTCGGGATTCCGGTCGAGCTGTTCACGCCGATTTTCGCGGTGAGCCGGATGTCCGGTTGGACGGCGCACGTCCTTGAGCAGTACGCGAACAACCGGCTTATCCGCCCACGCGCGGAATATGTCGGCCCGACCTATCCGCAGACTTTCGTGGCGCTCGACAACCGGTAGTACCGGATCGTCCAGCGGTGGAAGTTCCGAGTCGTGAATGGGCCAATGAGGCGAGCCGCGGGCCACACGTTGGTGCATCCGCTTCCCGTATAATGGTAACGTTCCTGGCGCCACCCAGATGGATTACCAGCGCATTCGAAATTTCTCCATCATTGCACATATCGATCACGGAAAATCGACGTTAGCGGACCGCTTTCTCGAGCACACGGGCGCCCTTTGGCCACGCGAAATGGAAGCCCAGGTGCTCGACAGCATGGACCTGGAGCGCGAGCGGGGCATCACGATCAAGGCGCACGCGGTGCGCTTGTCATATACGGCTGACGACGGCCAGCCGTATATCCTAAACCTCATCGATACGCCGGGGCACGTCGACTTCTCCTACGAAGTAACGCGCTCGCTCGCCGCATGCGAAGGCGCGATTCTTCTCGTTGATGCCTCGCAGGGCGTCGAGGCGCAAACCGTTGCCAACGCTTATCTGGCCGTCGAGCGTAACCTGGAGATCATTCTGGTCATCAACAAGATCGACCTCCCGGGCGCCCAGGCCGACGCGGCGGCGCGGCAGATCGAGGAACTCATTGGGCTCGACGCGTCCGCCGCCCTGCTCGCCAGCGCGAAAGATGGCGTCGGGACGCACGAGGTCCTCGAGGCGGTTGTCAACCGCCTGCCGCCACCGATGGGCGATCCGACTTCAAGTCTTAAAGCGTTGATCTTTGATTCGTGGTACGACACGTATCGCGGCGTGGTGGTACTCATCCGCGTGGTGGATGGCGCCATTCGCCGTAAGATGCAGATCCGGCTGATGGCGCGGGGACAAGACCACGAAGTTGAGCAGGTCGGCATTTTTTCGCCTAGGCCGGAGATGGTCGACGAGCTCGCTGTCGGCGAGGTGGGGTTCGTTGTTGTCGGGATGAAACGGGTTAGCGACGCGAAGATCGGCGACACGATCACCGAATCAGCCAAGCCGACGCCAGAGCCGTTCCCCGGGTTCAAAGAGATGAGGCCGGTGGTCTTTGCCGGCCTCTACCCGGTCGAAGGGCACCGGTATCCGGAGCTCCGCGACGCGCTCGAGAAGCTGAGGCTCAACGATTCGTCGTTTTTCTTTGAGCCGGAGACCTCGACAGCCCTTGGCTTCGGGTTCCGGTGCGGTTTTCTGGGGTTACTCCACATGGAGATCGTGCAGGAACGGCTAGAGCGTGAATTCAACATGGAGCTGGTGACCACGGCGCCAAGTGTTTTGTACCGGGTAACCACCACCGATGGAGAAGTTCTGGAGGTTGACAATCCGGCAAAGCTTCCGGATGCGGGATGCATCGCCAAAATTGAAGAACCGGCGATCACTGCGACGATCTTGACGCCGGCAGAACACGTTGGTGCCATCCTCAAGCTGTGCCAGGAGAAGCGCGGGGTTCAAAAGAATCTCACCTACCACGCGTCCAACCGGGTGATGATCACTTACGAGTTGCCGTTTAATGAGGTGGTCCTCGATTTTTATGACCGACTGAAGACGATTTCGCGTGGCTACACTTCGCTCGACTATCATGTGACTGGCTACTGGGTGTCGCCGCTCGTCAAGCTGGAACTCCTCGTAAACGGCGAGCCGATTGATGCCTTGTCGGTCATCGTCCATGGTGACACGGCCTATACGCGGGGGCGGGCGCTGGCGACCAAGATGCGCCAGCTCATCCCGCGGCAGATGTTTGAGGTCGCGATTCAGGCGGCGCTTGGTACCCGCGTCATCGCGCGAGAAACGGTCAAACCACTTCGAAAAAACGTGCTAGCCAAATGCTACGGTGGTGACATCACGCGCAAGCGAAAGCTGCTCGAGAAACAGCGGGAGGGTAAGCGGCGCATGAAGCGCGTTGGACGTGTCGAGATACCGCAGGAGGCATTCCTGGCGGTGCTCAAGGTCGGGGTAGATTAACGGTGACGTCGTTCAAGAAATCGATGGCACGCGACTACTTCGAGTCGATCGTGATCGCCGTGATCTTCGCGCTCTTTATTCGCACATGGGTGGTGCAAGCGTTCAAAATCCCAACCGGCTCGATGGAGGAGAACCTGCTCATCGGCGATCACCTACTGGTCAACAAATTCGTCTTTAGCCCGACCGCGACCGAGGCGCAACGCATGCTGCTTCCGACGGCCGGCGTTCAGCGTGGCGATGTCGTTGTCTTCAAGTACCCTGAGCGGCCCGAGCGAGACTTTATTAAACGTGCCATCGGACTTCCTGGTGAAACCCTTGAGGTGCACGACAAGCACGTGTTCATTGACGGCGTGGCGCTTGACGAGCCGTATCTCCCCACGCGGATGAAGAGCGTTGCCGCAGGAACATACGCCATCGCCGGCCGCGACAACTTCGGCCCGATCTTGGTGCCGGACGGACACTATTTCATGATGGGGGACAACCGGGACAATTCGCAGGACAGTCGCTTCTGGGGGCTGTTGCCCGGCTCCCACCTCAAAGGCAAGGCATTAGTGGTGTATTGGTCCTACGAAGCGGTCCCAGAGCTGGCCCCAGGAACCGGAGTTGGTGCCGCGATCCGGCGGGTGTCGTCGGTCCTCGTACATTTCTTCACGCGGACGCGCTGGGACCGGCTGTTCCAGCAGATTCGCTAGCGAAGCCACGCTTCAGACCGGCTGGCGAAAACGGAGCACAGCCCCGACAGGGCGCTGACTCAGGCAGCGCCTGTGGGCACGGCGGGCGTCCGGCGTCCGAACAGTGCCGTACCGATCCTCACCATCGTGGCTCCCTCCTCGATCGCCGTCTCGAAATCGTGACTCATACCCATCGACAGTTCGCGCAGCATGTGGGACTCGACGCCGACGCCCGCGAGCTCATCTCGCAATTCACGGAGGCGCCGGAAATACGGTCTCACCACTTCCGGATCCTCGGACCATGGCGGCATGAGCATCAGCCCATGTACCTTGGAGGCCCGGCAGGTGGACGCGGCGTCGAGGATGCGACGTGTCTTGTCAGTCGACGCACCATGCTTCGTCGCTTCGTCAGCCAGATCGACCTGAACGAGCAGACCGGGTGTCGTGCCCTGTTCGGCTGCGGCCCGGTCGAGACGCTGCAGGATTGACACGCTGTCGACAGAATGAATCCAAGCGAACGCTGTAGCCGCTTTACGCGCCTTGTTTGACTGCAGGTGGCCAACCAAGTGCCACCTAATCTGTGGTTGGGTCGATTGCGCGACTTTCTGCAGCGCTTCCTGCACGCGGTTTTCACCAAAGTCGGTGAGGCCGGCAGCGGCAGCCGCTCTCACGTGGGAGAGAGGAAAAGTCTTGGAAATGGCCACGAGCCGTATCTCATGTGGGTCGCGGCCCGCTGCACGCGCGGCCCGGGCAATACGATCGCGAACGTCCGCGACGTTGCACCGGATGGTATCGGGGAGCATCGGGTTGGATGATGATGTTGGGGGATCCCTTGCCGGCTCGGCTTCTTCAGAGATCGGCACTGGGCTACCGTTCCAGCTGGCGGAGACGTTCTCTCGCTGGCTCGGAGTATTCGCCGTTGGGTTCGAGACTGAGATACTGCTGGAGCCCCTGGGCTGCTGCTTGGTCTGGCGCGCCCAGCTCCATGAGGCTCACGCCTAGCCAATAATGTGCCGGACCGAAGCCCGGGCTCTGCCTCAGCGCCTCCTCGAACCGGTGTTGGGCGTCGGTGGTATTACCCGCATTCAGAAAGGCTATGCCGCGGGTCACCGCATCGGCGGCCTGCACGCGCCCAGTCTCGATCGCTGCTAGGACAATCCGGTGCGCTTCGTCACGCGCGCCGGCGGCATCCTCTGGGCGGTTTTGACGGCGGTACACGTTCGCCAACCCGTAGTAGGCAGCGGTGTAGTCCGGTCGGAGGTCGATTGCACGCTTGAACGCTGCTTCGGCATCGGTAAATCGGTCGATCTCGGAGTAGGCCACGCCGACGTTGAAGTGGCACTCGACACAGGTCGAATGCAGCTCGAGCGCCTGCGCAAACTGCGCGACCGCTTCCACGTAAGCCCCGGCGCGACTGGCCGCCACGCCGGCGCCGAAGGCGGCGGCCAAGGCTTCGCGTTTGCCCGGGTCGACCGACCCAGACGCTACACGCTGCCCAGGCTCCACAAGAAAATTAATCTCAACTGTGCGACCGCCGCGCACCCGGACGCGGTAAACCTCGCTGTAAGTCCCGGTGCGCCTGGCCGCCACACCAGCGCCGAAGAGGTCGACCAACCCAGATGTCACGCGTCGCCCAGATTCCACAAGAAAGTTGACCGCGACTGTGCGACCGCCGCGCACCCGGACGCGATAGGACTCGCTGCCCAGTCCTTCTTTGTCGGCCGCGACCGTGTAGAACCCCGATTCGAGGCCGTCGTGCGCAAACCGTCCGTCGGCCTCCGTCTCGATTTCGACACCCGTGTCGCCCGGACCCAGCCGGTTCACCACGACCCGGGCGGCGCCGACCGCCTGACCTTCGCTATTACGGACGATCCCGCGAATGGCGCCGGTTGTCTGGGCAACGCTGGAGGGGACCGCCGGGCCAAAGCAGACGACGGCCGTGGTGAAAACGACTAGGTGCCGCGCCAGCCTAAGCTGACTATCGGATGCGCGACCGCTAAAAATCATCGCCCCAAGTCTACACCTTTGAGGAAGCGGTCCACCTCCGCCAGATCGTGCGTCACCGGTGCTGGTGGTAGGGAGGCAATGAACCGCTGCCCGTAGCCTTTCGTGCGAATTCGAGGATCGAGGAGCGCGAGCACACCACGGTCCTGCCGATGCCGAATGAGACGCCCGAGGCCCTGGAGCAGTGTCAGGATCGCTAATGGCACCTGGTAATCGGCGAACGGGTTGCCGCCATCGTCGGCGATCGCTTCCATGCGCGCGGCGGTCAGTGGGTCGCCAGGCGAGGCGAATGGAAGTTTGTCGATCACCACGCAGCTGAGCGCCTCGCCCGCCACGTCGACACCCTGCCAGAAGCTGGACGTGGCCAGCAGCACTGCGTTTGGCGTCGCGCGAAACTCACGAAGTAGCACGGTACGCGGCGACGTCCCTTGCACCAGAAGGGGAAACGGAACCAAGGGCTCCAGCAGTGCCCGTACCGCGCGCAGGTTAGCGTAGCTTGTAAACAGAACGAATGCTCGTCCGCTGGTCACGTGCAGGAGGGCCGCAACCTCGCGCGCAACGGCCTCAGGGAATCGAGGCGTCCTTGGGTCTGGCATTCGCCGTGGTAGATAGAAGATTGCCTGCTCGCGGTAGTCGAACTCGCCCGGCAGGCGGAGCTCGCGCGCCCCTACGATTCCCAGTCGTCCCCGCACGTAGTTGAACGACTCGTCGACGGTCAGCGTGGCCGAGGTAAAGATTGTGCCCTGCATGCGGTCGAGCAGCAGTTCCCGAACGATGGTCGAAACGTCGATGGGAGCGGCCCGCAGGGAGACACCGCGCCCGCGAAATTCGAGGAAGTAGACGAAATCGCGATCGGCTGCGCTAAGCAGGAAGCGCAGGTCGTCTCGGTTTTCCCCGGCGCGTCTGGCGAGGGCGGTGAGGCTCTCCGATGTTGCATCGAGTCGTGACAAGGTGACCTCCAGCTCGTCGAGGCTCTGGAGCAGCTGCTGCCCCGGCCCAGCCACCGGCGCAAGCCTCTCGGGTGTGATCCGAGTTCGTTCCGTGGCCCCATCCCCGGCAAGCACGATCGAGCCGAAAAAGAAGCGAGCACTGTCCTGTACCCGATCCAGCAACCGTCGCAGTTCAGGGACCGCTGCCTTATTCACCTCGACGTCGACTGTGAGTGCGCGGCGAGCGTCCCGGTGCAACTCTTCCAGCCGGTGGTCGTTCACCAAAACCCCGAAATATTGCGTCGCCACATCCTCCAGTTGATGCGCCTCGTCGATCACCGTATAGGTGCACGCCGGGATCACCTCCCCATAGGCGCTCTGTCGCACCGCGGCGTCCGCCCACAACAAGTGGTGGTTGACGATCACCAGGTCAGCCTCGGCGGCACGCTGGCGCATCTGGGTCACGAAGCAATCTTGATGCTGTGGACATTCTGAGCCGATGCAGGTCTCCGACGTGGCGGCGATGTCGTTCCAGATACCAAAATTATCCGGAAGGTCCTCGATCTCGGCGCGGTCGCCCGTTTCGGTTTGGGCCACCCACTCCGCGAGCTGCGTCAGGTAAGCTCGGTCGGTCTCGTGGCGCGGCTCGTCGCTCTGCCGCAAGGCGTCGAAGCGATGCCGGCAGAGATAGTTGCTGCGCCCCTTCATGTAGGCCACCTTCAGCGGGACACCCAGGGCACTGCGGATCGCCAGGAGGTCTTTATAGTAGATCTGGTCCTGTAGGTTCTTTGTGCCGGTTGACACCAGCACACGGTGACGACTGAGGATTGCTGGGACGAGGTACGCGAGCGTCTTGCCCGTTCCAGTGCCGGCCTCTGCTAACAGCACCCCGCCACGCTCGAAGATCTCGGTGGCGGCCGCCGCCATCTTGCGCTGGCTCTGCCGGGGCTCGAAGGCCGGCATCGAGTTCGCGAGCGGCCCTCGGTCCGCGAACGCCTCAGCGACCTGCCTGGTCAGGTCAGGGGGGTCTGGTGCAGCGGGAATTTTCGGCACAGTGCTTCGACTTCATCTTGGACCATGCCGGCGACCCGGTCATCCTCAGGCGCTGCCAGCACTCGCCCGATCAGTTCGCCCACCTGATTCATTTCAGCTTCAGCCATGCCACGCGTCGTGACCGCCGGCGTGCCAAGCCGGATGCCGCTCGCCACCATCGGGGGCTGCTCATCGAACGGGATGGCATTTTTATTAACGGTGATTCCTGCGCGGCCGAGCGCGGCTTCAGCAACCCTGCCGGTGAGTCCGCGAGAGAACACGTCGACGAGCAGGAGATGAGTATCGGTGCCGCCACTCACGAGCCGAAATCCCTGGGCCAACAGCGAGGCCGCCAGTTGCTGCGCGTTAGCGACCACCTGACGCTGATACTTGGCGAATCCAGGCTCGGTGGCTTCCTGCAAGCACACAGCCTTAGCGGCGATGACGTGCATCAGGGGTCCCCCCTGAATCCCTGGGAACAGCGCCTTGTCGAGACTCTTTCGGTAGGCCTCGCGGCAGAGGACGAGACCGCCACGTGGCCCGCGGAGTGTCTTGTGTGTCGTCGTGGTGACGAAATCGGAATGTGGTACTGGGGTTGGGTGGATACTGGTCGCGACCAGCCCGGCGATGTGCGCCATGTCGCTGACCATGGCAGCGCCGACCTCGCTTGCCACTGCGCTAATGTGGGGGAAGTCAATGATCCGAGGGTACGCGCTCGCGCCGACCATGATCATCCGCGGTCTGTGCTCGCGTGCTAGCCGGGCGAGTTCGTCGTAATCGATTCGTTCGTCGTCACGTCGCACGCCGTACGGCACGATGGTGTAGAGCTTGCCCGAGAAGTTTAGCGGGTGCCCGTGCGTTAGGTGTCCGCCATGCGCAAGGTTCATGCCCAGGACCGTGTCGCCCGGCTTCAGCAGCGAAAAATAAACGGCCATGTTAGCCTGCGCCCCCGAGTGTGGCTGGACGTTGGCATGGTCCGCACCGAACAGTGCTTTCGCGCGGCTGATGGCCAGTGACTCGGCGACATCGACAAAATCGCACCCGCCGTAGTACCGCCGGCCTGGGTACCCTTCGGCGTACTTGTTCGTGAGGACCGAGCCCATCGCCTCGAGAACGGCGGCACTGACGAAGTTTTCAGACGCGATTAGCTCCAATCCAGAGTTTTCGCGGGCCACCTCGTCGCGAATGGCCCGCGCGATTTCTGGGTCCGTGGCGGCCACGGTCCGTCGGCGGTCGGCCGCGAGAGTGTCCAGCGTGTTTGTCATGTCGTCCTTTTAGCGTTGGGAATTGTACTATAGGCGTCGCCACTAGATGCTGAGGGCCATTGGTGCTGTTCCAGCATTTCTCGCCAACGATGTGGGAGCGCGTGCAGCCCCATGTGCGGAGCTCTGGAGGTTGGATTTGGCCGACGGACCCTTCGGAGAAGCGAGTTGCAACGGCCGAATTTCACGGGCGCACGTCATCATGTCAGCGCGGTTGTAGTCCTCGCTATCGCTGACGATCGCCGCCTGGAGATGTTCTGCATGCAGTGCCCGATACTGCGGACGCCCGTATGATCGCATGATATAGTCCGGAGAGCTACCGGGGGTATCCCGTTTGTGGGATTGAGATCACGGCCCTTGGGACCTGATCTGGTTCGAACCGGCGGCGGGAGCGAGGCCCACCACTTTTTACTTTCCCGGATCGGCCGGCCTGATTGATCAAAGGAGTTGGATTATGGCGAGCCCCGCTTCATCCGCGCCTCTGGTAGCCGAAGCCTACGCGACAGCTTTCCCGAATTCGCGCAAGGCATACGAAGTGGAAAACCGCGTCCAGGTGCCGATGCGGGAGATCTCCCTGTCTCATGGCGAGCCGCCGCTACGCGTATACGACACGAGCGGGCCGCAAGGTACCGACGTGCGGGTTGGGCTGCCGGCGCTCCGGCGCGATTGGATCGCGGCGCGAGTGGACGTGGAGGAAAGGCCGTCGAGCACAGGAGACGGTGGCGCTGAACGGACTCCAGCTTCCCTGCGCCGACCTGTGCTCAGGGGGACCGGAACCGTGACCCAATTGCACGACGCGCGGAAGGGTATTGTCACACCCGAGATGGAGTTCGTCGCCGTGCGCGAGGGCCTTGAGCCTGATTTCGTGCGTGCCGAAGTGGCGCGCGGGCGCGCGATCATCCCGGCGAACATTAACCATCTTGAGCTCGAGCCGATGGCCATCGGTCGCAACTTCCTCGTCAAGATTAACGCGAATATCGGGAATTCCTCGGTCAGCTCCTCGATCGAAGAAGAAGTGGAGAAGCTGCGGTGGGCCACGCTCTGGGGCACCGATACAGTGATGGACCTATCGACCGGACCTGATATCCACGAAACCCGTGAGTGGATTTTGCGTAATTCGCCGGTACCAATTGGCACCGTACCCATCTATCAAGCGCTGGAGAAGGCAGGCGGCCGGCCGGAAGAGCTGACATGGCCGATCTATCGGGACACGCTGATCGAACAGGCCGAGCAGGGCGTCGACTACTTCACTGTCCATGCCGGCGTCAGGTTGTCGTACGTGCCGCTGACCGTGAGGCGCATGACCGGCATCGTTTCACGCGGCGGTTCCATCCACGCCAAGTGGTGCCTGGCGCATCACCAGGAGAATTTCGCGTACACCCACTTCCGCGAGATCTGCGAGATCATGCGGGCGTACGACGTGTCGTTCTCGCTCGGCGACGGGCTGCGGCCGGGATGCATCGCCGACGCGAATGACGAAGCGCAGTTCGCGGAGCTCCGTACGCAAGGCGAGCTGACGCGCGTCGCGTGGGAATACGACGTTCAGGTTATGAATGAGGGGCCTGGTCATGTCCCGATGCACCTCATCAAAGAAAACATGGAGAAGCAGCTCGAGTGGTGTGACGAGGCGCCGTTCTACACCCTGGGTCCGCTGACGACCGATATCGCTCCTGGCTACGACCACATTACCTCGGCGATCGGCGCGGCGATGATTGGCTGGTACGGAACCGCCATGCTGTGCTACGTGACACCGAAAGAGCACCTTGGGCTGCCAAACCGAGAGGATGTCAAAGCCGGGGTGATCGCTTACAAGATCGCAGCCCACGCCGCCGATCTTGCTAAGGGGCACCCGCGCGCGCAGGTATGGGATGATGCCCTGTCGAAGGCGCGGTTTGAGTTCCGGTGGGAGGATCAATTCAACCTGTCGCTCGACCCGGTGACCGCACGCGCGTTTCACGACGAGACCCTACCGGCCGACGGTGCCAAATTAGCCCACTTCTGCTCGATGTGCGGACCTAAGTTTTGCAGTATGGAACTCACCCAGCAGCTCCGAGATTTTGCCGCCGAGCGGGGCCTTGGCGAGAGCGAGGCCTTGGAAACCGGAATGAGAGAGAAGTCGGCGGAGTTCCTCGCACGGCGGGAACTTTACGTCCGGACGAAGTAGGACGCGCTCCGACGGGGGCTGGCTATGGTTAGCGTCTAGCCTCGACGGGCGGTGCCGCCACGACCTGGATCAGGGTCTTGAAGCGATCTGGCACGGCACCTAGGGTGGGATTTAGGTAGCCCTCCGAAGCATTCCACGTATAGTCCTTGATTGTCACGCCCGGGGGGAATGCCATGCGTTCCTTACGAAACCGGCCGACCTCAAAGGTGTGTGTGGCCGGGGCGTCGAAGACGCGGTCGCCGCGTTTCCTGAGCCTGACTGAGTAGTAGCTGACCATGTCTTGGAAGCTCGCGTTAGTGCCGAACAGATAGAATCGCTGACCGCGCCCCGCGTCGTAGGATGTGAGGTACTGGGCGTTTGGGTAAATCGGCACGCCCAACGTTGCTGCAGTGGGCGCTTCCTCGCGCGCGCGGGTCGCGGTGGCCGCTTGCGGTGCACGATCGGCTTCGGCTGGCGGCCGCGCGGCTGTCGTGTCGGTCTCCGGCGACGGTGTGGGAAATGGCCTGGGCACTGGCGGCCGCTGCTGTGCGTGGGTGCCCGGAGCCGTCCCGCTCGCCAGCGACGACGACATTAGCAGCCAGCCGATGAGTGCCCAGCAGACGCGAACGGAGACCACGAAACCTATTATGCGGGGGCGATCGAGGACGCGCAAGCGTCCGTTGTGTTGCTGGAGGGGCAACTGAGGGAAATTCTCGAGTTCTGCGAAGGCCAACGCCACTGGCTGGTGGAAACAACCAGCGCGCTGGCGCGACTGGAGTCTCCCACTATCGACAAGGACGCCGTCGACCGCTGCGGTCGCGAACTCCGGACGAGGCTGGAGGCGATCGGGGTAGCCGTTGAGTCGATCCCGCGCGCCGAGACCGGAGACCACCTGCGAGCGGTACTAGGCAGCGGCTCGTCCCAGGTCCTGCTGCTCGGACATTTCGACACCGTCTGGCCGACGGGGCAGCTTAACCGCATGCCGATCCGGGAAGAGCATGGTCGGCTGTTCGGCCCTGGCGTGTTCGACATGAAAGCGGGTATCGCTATCGGCATGCTGGCGGCTCGCGCGATTGATGCGACCGGTCGGCTGGCTGGCCGGCGTCTAGTGATGCTCCTTACATCGGACGAGGAGCGCGGCAGTAGTTCGTCACGCGCTGTCATTGAAGTAGACGCTCGCCGAAGCGACGTTGTTTTCGTCCTCGAGCCGTCGCTTCCCGGCGGGGCGCTCAAGACGGCTCGCAAGGGTTGCGGTGAATTTGAACTCCGCGTTCGCGGGATCGCCGCGCATGCTGGTCTCGATCCCACAAAAGGGGCCAGTGCGATCCATGAGCTCGTGGCTCAGGTTGCCGCGCTCGATGTCATCCGCGCGATCGGCCGTGGTATTTCCGTCAATGTCGGTCTAATCGAGGGCGGTGGACGCCCTAACGTCATCGCTGAGCACGCGCGTGCCGTGATCGACATTCGGGTCGCATCGGCTCAGGACGCGCGCCAGGTCGAACGCGCACTGCATGCTCTCCGACCAACCCTGTCCGGAAGTACGCTCGAGTTGAGTGGCAGTTTCACACGGCCTCCACTCGAGCGGACCAAGGCGGTGGCCCGGTTGTACCGGATCGCTCACAGCGTCGCGGCGGAGCTAGGCCGAGAGCTTGGGGAGGGACTCTCTGGAGGTGGGTCCGATGGGAACCTGACGGCGGCGCTCGGCGTGCCGACGCTGGACGGGCTCGGAGCGGTAGGTGACGGCGCTCATGCGCTACACGAGCACGTCGAGATTGACCACATGCCGTGGCGCGCAGCGATGCTCGCCGGCTTGATTGAGCATTTTGACACCAGATAGAACTGAACTAGATGAGCGCGTCATGTCAAACACAGTCAAGACGGCCTTTCACCAGGGGTTCCTGAGCGGTTTCTTGCTCATGCTCGACGAGTCTTTCGGCGGACCCACCGAGCTGATGGTCGCGTTCGTCTTTGTGATCAGCATGAACCGTGGTTCTTCCTGGTTCCCCAGATGTATCGGGCCACAGCCCCACTGGTAATTACTGCCGGCACAACGGTTTCGTTCTCTCGCTATTTCCTTGCACTCCTCATCTGTGACCCTGTCCATCCACTTGGTCTCATCTCCGAAGCCGACCGCCACCTGAACAAAAGACTGACTTGGGGCTGCGCCATGCCAGTGCGCTACACTGGCGTGTGCGCTCTCGCCTGGGCTATTTCTTTGAGTTGTTGCACCCGCTTCTGCGTGCGTATACGGCCAAGCCCGTTACCGCATCGGAGAATAATCCGTCGCATCCATGAAGACTGATTCCATGTTGCTGACGAGCCTTCCGTCAACCTGCGATTCTGCAACCACTTTTCGCCACTCGGGATCCTGTCGAAACGCGTCCCAGCTCTGCTGTGCGGCTTCGCGACTCGGGTATGCCAGTATGTAGACCAACGTGTTTTCGGATGGCGGTGCGTCCTGTGGCGCCCAGTACCCAATGTTCGTGATTCCATGATTCGCGAATATTCGTATCGTGTGATTACGGAACCGGGCATGAAGTTCATCGAGCTTCCCCTCGCTCGCTGT
This sequence comes from Vicinamibacterales bacterium, assembly GCA_965197375.1. Classification (GTDB taxonomy): domain Bacteria; phylum Acidobacteriota; class Vicinamibacteria; order Vicinamibacterales; family UBA8438; genus CBDAMZ01. The sequence continues at coordinate 639,794 of CBDAMZ010000010.1, read as the reverse complement.
ATAGGTGCGGAGTTCGAATACGCCTCCGCCCGTCTGTGCACGTGCGGTGAAGCTAGGTTGGACAATGGTCCCGACCGCCACGCCGATGGCAAAGATGGTGAGCGAATAGGTGATGGCGAACCGCCTCTTATCAAGCATGGTTACACCTCCAGGCAAGAATTTACGTGCCTCGCCGGCGACCGCTGAGCAGGCGCCAAATTGATCTAGCAGCTTAACGCATGGCGGCCTGCGAGCCAGACAGACCGAGCTTCTGCACAGTCCGTTTCGCTATGATGCTCGTCGGTCCAACGCTCCGGGTATTCTTCCCCTTCGTACCCTGCGGGGCGGGCGCTTTGATGACTTCGATACGCCACGGTAACGACGAGATGGACACTTAAATGCAGGAAGCGATCGTCTGGCGCCAGTACTTGAGGAGGTCATCGAGCGTCTGGTCGAGGCTGATACGCGGATCCCACCCGATCTCTTGTGTGATGCGCGTGGGATCGCCGAGCAGGAGCGGGTTGTCATTCGGTCTGAGGCGGGCGGGATCGACCTCAACGTCCACCGACACACGCGCGCGCATTAACAGCCCGTAGAGAACCTCACGGATCTGGTGGGCACGTCCGGAGCAGACGTTGTAGATCCGACCCGGCCGGCCGCGTTCCATCAGTTCGCGATACGCGCGCACGGTATCACGTACGTCCGTCAGATCGCGCCGCGGCTCAAGAGAGCCGACACGAATGACAGGCTCAGCCTGACCAGCCTCAATGCACGCTACCTGATGGGCGAAGCTCGATGCTGCGTACGAGAGATTTTGACCAGGTCCGAAGTGTGTGAACGAACGTGTCAACAGCACCGCTTGCCCATCGTCGGCGAACCGCTGGCCGAGCATCTCTTGGGCGAGCTTACTCAAGCCGTACGGGCTAACCGGCCCGACGGAATCATCTTCTCTGATGGCACGCGCCGACGGTTTGTAGACCAGCGCCGAACCAGGCACCAGGATGCGTGTTTTCAGCTGGGCTCGCTGGACTGCTTCGAGCAAGTGCTGGGTTCCGATGACGTTGCCTTCAAGCGTCTGCAACGTGTTCTGCCACGACCCACTGACGTTCGCGAGGCCTGCACAATGGTAGATCCAGGAGGGACGCAGATCAGCCACGGCCTGCTTGACCGCAACACGGTCGAGAAGATCGATGTCGCGCCACTGAATTGAGGCGGTGCCAGCGGGGGAGCAGGCCGGAACACGAGCCGTATGGTGTGTGCTTTGGTTCGGGCGGCGCCACGCCACGCGTGTCCGGGCCGGGGTATCCTCCCAGAGTGCGTCGAGGAGATGGCCGCCGACAAAGCCAGCGCCGCCGGTAACCAGAACGATCCCAGACATGGGAGGCTGACGCTACACGTGATGACCGTACTGGGTCTCGTAGTAGCTACGGTACGAGGGATCGCGGTTCTTGATCGGCCGCCACCACCATTCGTTCGTTCGATACCAGTCGACGGTTGTGCGCAAGCCATCGGTGAAGCTCTCCTGCGGCCGCCAACCGAGCGCACGGAGCTTTGCGGTGTCCAGGCAGTACCGACGGTCGTGTCCCGGTCGGTCGGCGACCGGACGAATTAGAGAGGTCGGTCGGTCGAGCAAATCGAGAATCTCACGTGTGAGGTCGACGTTCTTCATTTCGTTGCCGCCGCCAATGTTGTATGCCTCCCCTGCTTGCCCCCGGTCGAGGAGCAGATCCAGTGCACGGCAGTGATCGGTGACGTGTAGCCAGTCCCGAACGTTCAGGCCGTCACCGTAAAGAGGCAGCGGCTGACCATCGATGGCGTTGGTGATGAACAGCGGGATGATCTTTTCCGGGAACTGGCGCGGGCCATAGTTGTTAGAGGCCCGTGTGATGATTACCGGCAGGTTATAAGTGGCCCAGTGGCTGTACGCGAGACGGTCCGCGCCCGCCTTGCTCGCCGCATAGGGATTGCGTGGCTTCAGCTCGTCGGTCTCTTTCGAGGCTCCGTCGGAAACGCTGCCATATACTTCGTCCGTCGAAATCTGGATAAAGCATCGTAGTTTGGTTGCCGTGCGTGCGGCATCAAGGAGCACGAACGTTCCCTGTATGTCGGTCTCAATGAAGTTAGACGCGTCTTGAATTGAGCGGTCGACATGGGTTTCTGCCGCGAAGTGCATGACAATTTCCGACTCCGCTACTAGCGGGGCAGCCACCGATGGGTCGGTGACGTCGCCGCGGACGAAACGATGACGCGGATCCGCCATGAGGCCGCGCAGGTTTTCTAGCCGTCCCGCGTAGGTGAGCTTGTCGAGTGTTGTTACGTGCCAGTCTGCGTGCGCCGCCAAGGCGTACGCGACGAAGTTGCTCCCGATGAAACCAGCCCCGCCGGTGACCAGAACTCTAACCATCTTTCCGGGACCAGTCGTAGGGCAGCGTACCGTGCGGTTCGAGCCGAAACTCGTCCGGGTCGTCATAGCGATACGGCTCGGTCGGCACGTTTATAACCGTCGACACCTCGGTGCCGATACATTTCCAACCGTGATAGACGAGGTTCGGCACCTGTACGAGTATCGGGTTCTGCGTGCCCAGGAAGAACTCGTTGACCACACCCTTCGTGGCCGAGTCATCGCGCGTATCGATGAGCACCAGCTTGACCATGCCAGTGACGCAGGTGAAGTTGTCGATCTGGTGCTTGTGATAGTGCCAGGCTTTCACGACGCCGGGAAAGGTTGCTGACACATAGACCTGACCAAACTTTTGAAAGAGCTCTGGGTCGTCACACCGAAGAATCTCCAGGAGCCAACCCCGCTCGTCCGGGATCAGTCGGAGGGCTTTCGTCCTGACGCCTGCGATGGCCGGCGTTTTTCGGGCGGTTACGGTGTGCTTCATGGGATGTGTCACGGGCCGGTCCCTCGTCAGCGATACGCTCTCACTATCGTATGCTAACCTCTGAATTGTCTCCGAGCATAAACCGATAGGCCGACGGCTTCATCGGCTGACGGTAGATTTTAACGTTCTTGCCGATCAGGCTTTCGACGACTCGGTTCGAAAGATCGGCGATCGTGGAGCCCTCGAGCACGATACAATGCTCGACCTCGGAGTGCCGGATGTGCACGTCATTCATGATTGACGTGAACGGGCCGATGTACGCGTGCTCAATTCTGGCGTTGGCGCCAATCACCGTGGGACCCCTGATGACCGAGCTTTCAATCACAGCCCCCGCTTCGATCACCACGCGCCCCTCGACGCGCGACGCGGAATCCACCTGACCATCGATCCGCCCGGCGAGGGTGTCGAGGATGAGCCGATTAGCTTCAAGGAGATCTTCGAGCTTGCCCGTGTCTTTCCACCAACCACTGACAACGTGTGGTCGAACCACCAGTCCTCGGTCGATCAGATCTTGGATGGCGTCGGTGATCTCGAGCTCGTTACGAAAACTCGGTGTAATGCGTTTAACTGAATCGAAGACTTCCGGCCCAAACAAGTAGACGCCGACCAAGGCAAGATCGCTTTTCGGCACCTTCGGTTTTTCGACTAGCCGCACGACCTTCCCGTCCGATAGCTCGGCCACGCCGAACCGCTGCGGGTCGGGAACCCGCGTGAGTAAGATCTGGGCCGCAGGCCGATGCTCATTGAATTCCCGCACGAACGGGGTGACGCCGCTAGCAAGCAGATTGTCACCGAGATACATGATGAACGGTTCGTTCCCGAGGTGCGCCTCGCTGACCATGACCGCGTGCGCTAACCCGCGGGGCGCATCCTGCTCGATGTAAGTGACCGACACCCCCCAGGCTGTCCCGTCGCCAACAGCTCGCTGAATCTCCGCTTTGGTGTCGCCGACGACGATCCCGATCGACCGGACACCGGCCGAAGCCAGCGCCTCGATACCGTAGAAAAGAATCGGCTTGTTGGCCACCGGTACCAACTGCTTGGCACTCGTATAGGTGAGAGGGCGCAGTCGGGTACCCTTGCCGCCACTCAGAATTAGCCCCTTCACTGTATGCCCCCCGCGCCGAATACGCCGAACACATTGGCAAAAGTACCCAGACCGGCCAGGGTAAACGAAATGTTGAAGCGGCGATCCCTGGGCACGCGTGCGCGACTGCCGAGACCCTCGAAATTAAAATTCTGGTATTCGGCGCTGACGCCGCAACACTGCGCGTTGTAGTACATGACCAGCCGCTGCTGGAGATAGCGACCTCGGAGGATGTCGTAGTTAAAGGTGTACATACCGCCAAGTGTGTTGTCGCGCGTGCGCAGGCTGATGAACGCGTTGAGATAATGGTCGAGCTGCTGTGGATTGTCGAAGCCCTGAAGCCCCTCGACAAACCGGCGCTGGCTCCAGCCAGCTCTCGTGTCTAGCCAGCCGCCGCGCTCGTACCGGCCCTCGGCACCGATGCTTCGAAGAGCACCAAACTGCGTGTCGTATTCGGCCCGCATCGTGCCCGAAGTCGCCTGCGTCGGCTGGGCACGCACGATCAGCGATACTGGCGAGACATGGCTCGGCGGCGTCCGGTTGAAGCTCGTCCGAAAGCGGCGATCGAACTGGGCGGCGAGGGGATCCGTGTAATAGCTTTGCATGACTGCGACATTGAGGATTTCCCGCGGGACTCCCTGTGGCCCGCCTTCCCTGCGCTTCGCGTAGATGCGGTTGTTTATGCTGTAGCGGACTTGCGTGACACTTCCGACGATGGAGTCAATGCTCTCGAGTTGCACGATTTCAGCGACGTTATCGATGGCGCTAATGCGCTGGAGCGTGATCAGCGGTTCGATCACATGCTTCATGCGTTCCGCATAGTTGCTGTTGGGCGTGTCCCACACTTTGACGAACGTTGGTCCTGTGATCTGAAATTGTAGATCCAAGTAGGTTCGTGAGATTCCGTGGGGAACCTGCCGGCGGCTCGTGGGATCCATGCTCTCGGACCAGTACGTGGCTCGCCACGCCGCAGCTGAATTGACGGTGAGGAACGGCCAGCGGGTGAACGGGATCTGAATAACCGGATTAACGTCGAACCGGTGCAACCCAGAATTGACCGCGTGCGCCTGCCCCCCCTGAGTAAAAGTGGAGCGGCGTAGCAGGCGCGCGTACTCCGACCCAAAGGAGAAATAGATCGGTGTTTGGGGGATGGCGGTCTTGCCTCGGCCGAAGCTGATGCGGGGTCCCGCGCCCCACTGCGTGGACTGACTCTCGCCGAAGAATGTCTCGTTTACGTCGATCGTGCTGCTTAGCTGATAGTCTCTCCACCTGCCGGCGACGTTGCCGGAGAAACTTCGATTACGGCTGGAGGCTTCGAAGATGTTGTTGTGGTAGGTCTGTTGAACGGTAATATCGGAAAAGTAGTCGACCTGTCCGCGCGCGCTCCAGCCGGTCGCTATTTGATGCCTGGCGCGACCACGCAGTTCGTAACTACGTCTGGCCGGAGTCGTCGTCTTGCCGCCGCCGTTGACGAGATCCGTTGCGCGCTCGTTCAAGAAATACGTCCGTGCGAAGCCCTCGGAGCCCTGGCCGAGGATGTATCGATATTCGCCGCCGATGCCCTGTCCGGTCTGCGAAAACCGGTCGTGAAAGATGGTCGCGTCCTGGCTGCGACTGATGGCCCAGAAGAAGGCGTTGCTGAGTGATTGGCCGCGGAACGTGGAGGCACCGTACATCGGCATCAGGAACCCGGTCGCTCGATCGTCTTCCTGAATCGGGTAGTACATGATGGGGAGGTAGAAGACCGGTACACCTTTCACCTCCAGCACGGAATTTTTCAGGGCGGCGTACTCGTCGAGATTCAACGTGACGCTACTGGCCGTTAACTCCCAGCGCGGCGTTGGCTGGATGCAACTGGTGAAGCCACCCTTGGTGAGCCGATACTTTCGGGGGCCGAGCTTCTCAATTATCTCACCGTAGAAATGCATGTCAGGTTCCTGTGTCCCAAACATGCTCCTTTCCACATCCGCATCTGCCCCAAGGTTCACTGACCCGGTGGCGTTGTAGAAGGCACCTGTAAGGTGCTCGTAGTCGAATTCCGCGCGATCGGCGGCGATCCGGCTCCCCCCCGTGGTGTACACCACGTTACCGGTGGCGACCAGGCGGGACTCGTTCGTAAAGATGTCGACCTGATCGGCGTAGAATTGGTATGTGCCCACGTCGATCTCGACCTCGTCGATCAAGCGAACGTGGTTTTCACTCAGCTGTTCGAGCCTGAATTGTCGGGAGGCGAAATCGAACCCTGGTAAGAGTTGTGCCTCAGCGACGCTCGTGGCCAGCGCCACGCACAGCGGCACCGTCAGGCAAAAGCGCATCATCAGGAAAGCATTCTAACCCGGTACGAGCGTCCTGATGAGTTCCCCGACAAGGTGGACTGAGCCAGCTGCGCAGACGGTCGTGCTGTTGCCCCACGCTTCCTCGACCGCCGCAGCAGGTGACTTCGCGACGCCGACCGGCACGTCGGGCCGCACCGCGCGTGCCAGCGACGCTAGTTGGTCCACGGGCCACGCGCGTGAGCTTGTCAGTGGTACGCAGATGATGCGCGTTACGGAAGCACCCAGCGCGCGAAGCATGCCGGCCACGTCCTTATCGCGCAGCGCGGCGAACACAAGTGGCAGCCCGGACGGAAAGGCCTCAGCGAGGTAGTCTGCGAGCGCCGATGCCGCCGCGACGTTGTGCGCGGCATCGAGTAACACCCGTCGGCGGGGATCAAGTTCGACGAGTTCCAGACGGCCTCGCCACGCGGTCGTGACCAGACTTTCCCGGATGGCCGATGCCGGTACCGGGACACCCACCGTCCCAAGTTCCTCCAGCAGTCGAACGGCGGTCATTGCGTTCCGAACCTGATGCCGGCCACGCAGAGCCAGGGTGAGTGGACCATACTGCCGGTGCGGTGTGATCAGCGCGTCGACACACGTGACTCCGTCGCGTACGGTCGCACGCGCCTCCACCTCGCGATCCACTTCGATGAGCCGAGCACCGCGCTCGTCCGAGACTCGCCGCAACGTCCGGAGCGGGAGGGACTTCGTTTCAGCGGTAACGCCAAGCGTTCCAGCTCTGATGACCCCGGCTTTCTCGAGGGCGATCTCTTCCAAGGTGGAGCCGAGGAACTGCTGGTGATCGAGGTCGATAGACGGGATGGCCACAGCCACCGGCGTGACGACGTTTGTCGCGTCGAACCGCCCGCCCATCCCCACTTCCAGGACGGCAATGCGCGTGCCGGCGCGCCGAAACAACGACAGCGCGATGGCGGTCGTGGCTTCAAAGAACGTCGGCGGCGCAGCGAGCCGGCCGGTCCTCACGAGCCGGCATACCGTCTTGCGCAGCTGCTCCGCCTCGTCTTCCAAGGCGGCGGGCGCGACCGGCTGGCCGTCGATGGCAAAGCGCTCCGCGAGGTTCACCAGGTGGGGGGAGGTAAAGCGACCGGTCGCGTACCCGGCGGCGCGCAACGCCGTGTCAAGCACAGCCGCAACTGACCCCTTGCCATTGGTGCCGGCAACGAGAACAGAAGTGAAGGCTCGTTCTGGATGGCCGAGGCCGTCCGACAACGCGCGAATGTTGTCGAGACCGAGCTTAATCCCGTGCTGCTCCAGGCCGAAGAGATAACCGATGGGATCAGTGAGTGCCTGACTCAACGTGATTCATCAGCTCCTCGGACGACGCTGTCGTTATCACCCACTCCCATAAACGTGAGAATGCGCGCAAGGGTACCTTTCAGTTGTCGCCGATCAACCACCATGTCTAGCATGCCGTGTTCCAGGAGAAACTCGCTGCGCTGGAAGCCCGGCGGCAACTTCTGGCGAATTGTCTGTTCGATGACACGCGGTCCTGCGAACCCGATTAAGGCACGTGGCTCAGCGATGTTAAGGTCGGCCAGCATGGCGAAACTCGCAGTGACCCCCCCAGTCGTCGGGTCGGTCAGCACCGCGATGTACGGCAGGTGAGCCCGGTCGAGCCGGGCGAGCGCCGAGCTGATTTTGGCCATCTGCATAAGCGAGAGTATTCCCTCCATCATGCGGGCGCCGCCGGAACAACACACGATGATCAAAGGTCGCCGCCGGTTCAACGCGCGCTCGATGGCCCGCGTGATCTGTTCGCCAACCACTACGCCCATACTTCCACCGATGAAGCTATACTCCATCGCAACGATCACGACCTCGGTTCCTTCGATGCGACCCACTGCCGAGATGGCTGCGTCACGCAGCCCCGTCGCCTTGGTGCTTGCTTTCAGGCGCTCCTGATACGACTTGGTGTCGCGAAAGCGGAGCGGGTCGGTCGACATCAGGTTCGCGTCGTGCACTTCCCATGCACCGTCGTCCAACAGGGAGCGGAGTCGCTCGGTTGCGGTCAGGCAAAAGTGGTACAAGCATTTCGAACACACCCGGAAGTTGGCGGCCATCTCCTTGTTGTAGAGAATCTGACCACAGGCGGGGCATTTCGCCCACAGCCCGTGCGGCACGCGACTCGGCTCAGCCGGGGCGGTAATTGGTTTCCTGGTCTTCTTAAACCACGCCATAGCTAGGTACTAGTGTCTCGTAATGGAGGTTCGCCGCATGAGCCCCGGCCTGAAGCTGCGTCTGGCCTGCGCAAGACGAGACGAAGGAGCAAATTTGGCATTTGTGACTCTGCTGATCGCAAGCGCAGCGACGCCCTTTGCTGACACCCCGCTAGGGGATTATGTTACGGATTGCTGCGGCGGGACGCTACGTGGCTCACTAAGCCTTCGTGCGAGGCACGTAGTAACGAGTGCCGCCGCCCATGTCACGCAGTTGCTTAACCAAATCGTCGAGAGCCGCGTTTCCCCATTCGAGGTCGAACTGCGAGGTTTCGACGACCAAGAGCGGTGTCGCGCTGTAGTGAAAAAAGAAGTAGTTGTACGCTTCATTCAACTCACGGAGGTACTCCTCATCGGGAAACCGATTGTCTGCCCGGCGCTGACTACGAACTTGCCGGCGCACCATATCAGTGGGGGTCTGTAGATAGACCACGAGGTCTGGCGTGACAACGTCGGCCGCTAGCAGGTCGTAGAGTCGCTGATAGATGAAGAGCTCGTCGTCGTCCAGATTCAAATACGCGTAAATTTTGTCCTTATCGAACAGGTAGTCTGAGATAGTCAGCTGTTTGAATAGGTCGGCCTGCCGCAGCGACACCTGCTGGCGATGGCGGGCCAGCAACGAGAACAGCTGGGCGTGGAAGGCTGCCCCAGTGCGTCCCGCGTAGAAATCGGCGAGGAACGGGTTCTCCCTTTCGTCGAGGACGACGCTCGCCTCGAGGATTGAGGCAAGCCGCTCGGCAAGTACACACTTGCCGACGCCAATCGGTCCCTCGACGGCGATATAGCGAAAGTCCACCAGGATATCGGAAGTATAGCGGATAGGTTATCATGGCGTCCGCACTCTTCATGAGCACCGCTTGTCCTCCACCTGCCCACCCCGTGGTGGCCTCGGCAGCGGTTGCCTTGGCTTTCATGGTGCTGGCCGGCGCTTGTGCCCGAGCGCCCCGAGTGGTGCCGCCTCCGCCACCTACGTCGGTCGAAAAACTCGCTTGGATACTCCGGTTGGAGGATCAGCGGGTACTCCGTGATCCACCGCCCCCTTTGCCTGTTGTGTCGGAAGAGCCACAGGCCGATCCTCCCGCGTTGGTGCCGCCACGTCCGAGGCCGGATCTTTTCGCGCTCCTCGTGGAACCGGAAGCCTGGCTTCGTCGCCGGGCCGCGCTGGCGGTCGGGCGCGTCGGTCTTACTGAGGGTGTAGGGCCGCTCGTCGAGTGTTTAGTAGACGCGGAACTTGAGGTCCGGCAAATGGCGGCGTTTGCCCTCGGCCTCATTGGTGATGTGTCGGCGACCGAGCCTCTGCTGCTTGCCCTCGCCGATCCGTCGCCAAAGGTTCAAGGGCGCGCGGCAGCGGCCTTGGGGCGGATGGGCGCAGCAGCGGCGGCCCCAGCCATTGGCGAGATGGTTCGTTCGCACGTGACCGCGGCCTTCGACGTTGATCCGGAGGATTTGTCGTATCCTCAGTCCGGCGCAGTCGAGGCTTTTCGCCTCGGGCTCTACGCTCTGGCCGATCTCAAGGCGTTCGAGCCGCTGGCTCGAGCCGTACTCGACGAAAACGGCCAACCCATCCTGTGGTGGTGGCCCGTCGCCTATGCGCTCCAGCGGATGGACAACCCCCGGGCGCTGACGGCGCTTACGACCCTGGCCGGCGTCACGGGCAGCGTTGGCGTCTCGCTTGCGGCGCAGGGATTGGGTGCAATCGGAGACCCACGGGGTGTTAAGCCTCTGATCGAGCTTCTCGACCCGGAGCGCCGCGACAGCCGTGTTGTAGTCAGCGCTGTGCGCGCTCTTGGGCAAATCCAAAGTGATGGTGCGGTCGCGGCGCTGAACCGCTTCGTGCGGAAGCGCGGGCTCGATCCCACGCTTCGTCTTGCGGCGGTCGAAGCGCTCGGCCAACTGGGTAGCCAGGAGGCAACCGAGGTCTTCTTAGAGCTGATTGCGCACCGCTGGCCCGAGATGCGGGCCGCCGCCCTGCAGGCCCTCGCACGAGTGGGTCCAGAGTCGTTCATGCTCGCCCTGTCTGGTCTGGGTTCCGATCCGGACTGGCGAGTTCGCGCCGCCATTGCCCAGGCGCTCGAACATGCTGAGCCGGACGCTGCGCATTACCGGCTGGCACTCATGCTGGGCGATGAAGATCAACGCGTGGTGCCGAGCGTACTCTCGGCGCTCGTGGTGCAGCGGGCGCCAGACGCAGCCCTGGTGCTTCGCGAGCGGCTGAAGGCTTCTGACGACGTCGTGCGGAAAACCGCCGCCCGTCTGCTAAGCGAACTGGGGCTGCCGGAAACAGAGGCAGCGCTCGCCGAGGCCTACCACACCGGGCGATCGGCTCCGTCGTATGTAGCCCGCGCAGCGGCTCTCGACGCGCTATCACGGCATGATGGGCCGGTTGCGATCGAGACCTTGCGGGCGGCTCTCGAGGACCCCGACTGGGCGGTCCGCGTGCTTGCGGCTGAGCGTCTCGACACGTTGGAACCGGACATGAAGCATGACCAGCTGATCCGCCCCGCGCCTGGGCGACGGGCGGTGGACTACGCTGCGCCACACCTCGTCGATCCCAACGTATCCCCTCATGCCTACATCGAGACCAAACACGGGGTCATCGAGATTGAGCTCGCTGTGCGTGACGCTCCGCTGACGAGCGACAATTTTGTGAAGCTTGCGCGCCGTGGCTTCTTCGACGGGCTGATTTTTCACCGCGTGGTGCCCAACTACGTCGTACAGGCTGGGGATCCACGCAGCGACGGCGAGGGCGGGCCAGGGTACACGTTGCGGGACGAGCTAAACCAGTTACCCTATCTTCGTGGCACGGTCGGGATGGCGCTCGATTGGAAGGACACTGGTGGCAGCCAGTTCTTCATCACGCACTCCCCGCAGCCCCACCTCGATGCACGTTACACCGCGTTCGGTCGGGTCGTAGCCGGTATGGAGGTTGTGGACCAAATCCGCCAGGGTGACCAAATTCGGCAGGTGCTGATTTGGGACGGCGTAGAAGCGTTCCGATCGCCACGTCGCTAGAACACGTTCTCGCACCTTAATTGAGGAAGGGGGGCTGGAGCCCCCCCTTCCTCAACACGAAGCTGCGCTTAGCGCTTCTTGGCGCCCTTCTTGGCGGCCTTTTTCTTTGCCTTCTTCTTTGCCATGTCGGGTTATCCCCCCCTTCGTGTGGACTAGCGATCGCCAAGGCTACAACCGCAGCACCGTCTGGCGTGCGTGCGCCCCCCGACCGCGGCTGCCGCACCATGATGCGCGGCACACCTATAAAAAAATCGGGGATGCCAACGCCTGTTGGACATCCCCGGAATGTGGCTAGGCAGTTCGGTCACCGGCACCGAGGCGTGCACAACACGTAGCCTAAGCCGACCTCCTCCATACCAGATATAGATTATGGGTGAGAAAATTGATGTGTCAAGCACAAAATACGCCCAATGTTAAAAAAATCTTCATCGCTACATGAGACAGCTATGGAACTCGTGCGAATTTCCTTCAGTTGAAACTGTCTGCGGATGGCACTGGCCAGCGACAGTGGGAGCATGCGTCGTGGCCGCGTGTCTTGACGTTTCACACTGACGTGTCGAGTCTTGGTCACGCGGAGTAGATCGTCGGAGACGCCGTAATCTCGCATCCATATGTTGGTGCGCCGCCGGTTTGCGGAGGGAGAGCACATGGTACGCAGTCTCTTCGTGGAGGCACTCAGGTGAGACTTGTGCGCAACTCCTGTTTCTGGCGATGGCGCGCTATGGCCAGTTGGATGAGACGATCCAGAAGTGCGGTGTACTCGACCCCTGAAGCGTCCCAGAGCTTCGCGTACATGCTGATCGTCGTGAAACCAGGAATCGTGTTCACCTCGTTGAGATAGAGTCGCTCGCTGTCGCGCGCCATTAGAAAATCGACCCGCGCCATCCCGGCGCCTTCGATTGCACGGAAGGCCTCGACGGCCATCGCCCGGATGGCGTCTGCCTGCTCTGGCGTCAATACGGCCGGGATGATCAGGCGTGCCCCGTCGTCGACATATTTAGCCTCGTAGTCGTAGAACTCGTGCGACGGGACGATCTCGCCAGGGACTGACGCCTCGGGGTTCTCATTGCCGAGGACTGCGCACTCGATCTCCCTCGCGTTCGGTACTGCTGCCTCGACGATCAGCTTGGCATCGAACTCGCGCGCGACGTTCAGGGCGGTCTCGAGTTGTTGGTGGTTGTTAGCCTTCGACACGCCGACACTGGAGCCCAGGTTGGCAGGCTTGACGAACATCGGTAACGAGAGCCGCTCCGAGAGCCGAGCGATGACACGCGTCGGATCCTGGGCCCACTCGTATCCGGTAACGACTTCGTACGCGACAGTCGGAAGCCCGCGTGCTGCGAACAGAATCCTTGCGACTGCCTTGTCCATGCCAATGGCCGACGACAAAACCCCCGCGCCGACATAGGGCACGTTCGCTAACTCCAGCAGGCCCTGCAACGTTCCGTCCTCGCCGTATGGGCCATGCACGATTGGGAACACGACGTCGAGGGCGAGTCCGGTGATGGTTGCGCGCGCCGGCTGTGTTGGCCCCTCCGTCGGATGCACTTCGCGCTGAATGGTGACGAGGGTTTCGTCGGTGGGACGTGCGACGAGATGCGTCTCAGGGGTTGGAGCTTGGGATACGGGTGCGGCTATCCGCGCTTGCTGGATGACGTCGGCGGCAGACAGGGTCGTTGGAGTGCGGGTGGCGATCGACCAGCGCCCCTCTTTGTCGATGTGGATCGGAACCGGCCCGTAGCGCGCGGGGTCGAGGTTGGCAATGACGGCGGCGGCAGAGGCCACCGAAACTTCATACTCGCTCGACCGACCGCCGTAAACGACGCCAACGCGCAGGCGCTTCACGGACAATCCCGTAGTATAGCTCAGATGGCTGCACCATTCGGCTTTCGGGTGACCCACGTCGATGGCCGTGCGCGCCGTGGCGAGCTCGTCACGGCTCACGGTGTCGTACACACGCCGGCGTTCGTGCCGGTAGGCACCAGCGGCGCGGTCAAGGCGCTCACGCCTCGCGATCTCCACGAGGTTGGTGCGGAGATCGTTCTGGCCAATACGTACCATCTATATCTGCGGCCCGGAGACGAACTAATTGCACGCCGTGGTGGGTTGCACCGGTTCATGGGATGGTCGGGTCCCATCCTGACCGACAGTGGCGGCTACCAGGTGTTTAGCCTTGCAGCAAGCCGTACCATCGACGAGGACGGCGTTCGCTTTCGCTCCCACCTCGATGGTAGCAAGCACCTACTCACGCCCGAACATGCCACCGACATTCAGGCGCGTCTCGGCTCGGACATCGCCATGGCCTTCGACGAGTGCACGCCCTATCCGGTGACAATGGCGGTGGCTCGTCGATCGATGGAGCGGACGTTGCGGTGGGCACGGCGGTCGCGCACACGGTTCCTGGAGCTACGGGATGGTGGCGATGACCGCACGATGACTACTCCCGGCCAGGTTCAATTTGGCATTGTCCAGGGAGGCATGTTTCCGGAGCTCCGCGAAATCAGCGCGCGGGAAACGGCGGCAGTCGAATTCGACGCGTATGCGATCGGCGGGCTCAGCGTGGGCGAGCCGAGGGACGTCATGTACGATATCGTTGGCCGGACCGCGGCGCTCTTGCCCTCGGACCAGCCCCGTTATCTGATGGGCGTTGGCACGTCAAACGATCTGCTGGAATCGGTAGCGCGCGGCGTTGATCTGTTCGACTGCGTACTCCCAACACGCAACGCTCGAAACGGACAGCTGTTCACGCGCGCCGGGCCGATCTCAATTAAGGCGGCCGCCTATGGCGAGGATGACCGGCCGCCGGATCCGACGTGTGAGTGCTACACGTGCCGAAGCTTCTCTCGGGCTTATTTGCGGCACCTTTATCTCGCCAACGAGATCACGGCTGCTACCCTTAACACGCTGCATAATCTACACTTTTACCTTGACACCATGCGGAGGATTAGGGAGGCTATAGCGCTCGGTTCGTTTGAAAAGGTTAGACAAGCCTTCCACCAGACATTTTCCCGTCGACAGCAGACCTGAGTCTGCGCGGCGGCCGGTGATCCGGCCGCTCCCGGTCTGTTTTCGGGGAGGTTTGCACGTCTGGCGGCTCGGCGATCTGCGCACAACCTGATGCACACTTACCGCGTCGCGACGGTGTTCGCTCTGGCTCAGCCGACGGAACAGCGGCCAAGCCTGCTGGTGCAGTTTCTACCCTTCGCGGTGATCCTAGGCATCTTCTATTTCATCATCCTCCTTCCGATGAAGCGGCGGCAGCGAAAGGTCCATGAATTTCAGGATTCCCTTAAGGTGGGAGACAAGATCGTGACGACAAGTGGCATCTACGGTGTCATCGCGAAGCTGAACGACAAGTCTGTACAGCTCCAAGTAGCTGACAAGCTCCGGATCGAGGTGTCCCGTGCCGCGATCGGTGGGTATCAGGGTCAGGAGGCGGTCGTTCAAGAGTCGCGTAACGCGTAAGGCGCGCAAGGACGGTTCAGATGCACAAGAACCTGCAGTGGAAGATCCTGTCGATTCTCGCGGTCATCGTGCTCTCCGCATGGGCTATCTACCCACCTGCGGATCGCATTCGGCTGGGGCTCGACCTGAAGGGAGGTGTGCACCTGGTGCTTCGGGTCCAGACGGATGACGCGTTGCGGGTCGAGACTGAGACGGCCGCCGAGCAATTGAGTGAGCAGCTCTCGCTTCAGGGGATCGACGTGACGTCAGTCACCGTCGTCGGCCCGACCACGATGCGCATCGAGGGCGTCCCCCCGGATCGGGACGCTGACTTTCGCCGGGTTGCCGACGATCAGTTGCAGGCCGTCTATGACCGCGAGTCGGGCGCCGGCGGCGTGTACACCTACCGGACGCGGTCCCCGATCGAAACGTCGCTGCGCGAGGAAGCGGTGCGTCAGGCGTTGCAGACGATCGAACGCCGCGTGAACGAGCTCGGGGTGGCCGAGCCGATCGTGGCGCCCTACGGCGTGGGAGGCAATCAGATCCTGGTTCAGTTGCCGGGTGTCTCCGATGTGGCACGCGCCAAGGAAATCATCCGCTCGACGGCATTGCTCGAGTTGAAGCTGGTTGAGGAGGGGCCGGCGCCAAGCCGCGAAGCGTTGGTCGAGTCGCGGAATGGAGTCGTGCCACCCGATATGGAGGTCGTCCCCGGCGTTTCCGACCGAGTCAACCCAGGAGGGATTCCTGAAACCGTCTATTACCTGGTCCGGCGTGTGGCCGCGGTCACGGGTCGCGACCTTCGGACTGCGCGCCAATCGCTCGACGAGAACAATCAGCCGGCGGTTAGCTTCTCTCTGAACCGAGAGGGCGCACGCAAGTTCGGCGACGCTACGGGACAGAACATCGGTCGGAACCTGGCGATCATCTTGGACGACCGGGTCCAGACGGCGCCGCAGATCCAAAGTCGGATCACTGACGAAGGTCGGATCAGCGGCACCTTCACGCAGCAGGAGGTGGCCGACCTGGCGCTCTTGCTTCGGTCCGGCGCGCTACCGGCGTCGTTGACCTACCTCGAAGAACGGACGGTCGGCCCGACACTCGGCGCCGCCTCGATTCGCGCCGGTGTTATGGCCTCGATCACCGGTCTGAGCCTTGTCGCACTCTTTATGCTCGCCTACTACAAGCTCGCGGGAATCAACGCCATCGTTGCGGTCGGGATGAACCTTCTCATCTTGACAGCGTGTATGGCCTACATTGGTGCGGTGCTGACACTGCCTGGGATCGCCGGGTTCATCCTAACGATCGGGATCGGCGTGGATTCGAACGTGTTGATCTTCGAACGCATCAAGGAGGAGCTTGGCTCGGCTAAGAGCGTGAAGGCGGCAGTGGCAGCCGGTTTCGACCGAGTGTTCTTGACGATTCTTGATACGCATATTGCGTCCCTCATTGCGGCTGCGTTTTTATTCCAGTTCGGGTCGGGTCCTGTTAAAGGGTTTGCGACGACACTGTTCTTTGGGCTGGCCTCCAATGTCTTCACCGCGATGTTTGTCTCGCGCACGATGTTCGAAGCGGTCTTGTCACGACGGCAAGCGGCGACTTTAAGCATCTAGATCCTGGGGTATGAGTTAGGACACCAGATCAGGAGTTAGAGGCCAGAGGCTAACGGCGGATGCCGTTTTTCAAATCGCCCAATTTCAACTTCGCCGAGTGGCGTTGGCGTGCCCTCGCCGCGTCGATGGTCATTATCACCGGCGGTCTGGTGACGCTGGTGAGCCGTGGGGGCCTCCCACTGGGCATTGACTTCTCGGGCGGCACGATCGTCATCGTGAGGTTCCAGCAGCCGATCACTGAGGATGCCGTACGTGGCGCCCTTGAGGCTGTCGAAGGCGAGAAGGTCGTACAGCAATACGGGGACCCTGACGCCCACGAAATGCTGATTCGCCTTCCGCAGCAGACCGGTCCCGAGGAGGGCACGAGCCTCGAAGAAGGCGCAAGGGCGGTTGTGGCAGCGCTTGGCGAGAGTGGTGTCGGCGAGTTCGAGGTAGTCGGACAGGAGCTGGTCGGGCCTGTAATCGGACAGGAGCTGAAGCGGCGTGGCATCAACGCGTTCGTCTTCGCGCTGGCCGGCATCCTCGTCTACGTCGGCCTGCGTTTTCGGTTTAGCTTCGCCGTTGGCGCGATCGTGGCTGTGGTCCACGACATCCTCGTTACGGTGTCGATGCTCATGTTTTTTGGTTATGAGCTTTCGCTCAATGTGGTCGCGGCGATGCTGACTATTACGGGGTATTCGGTCAACGACTCGATTGTCGTTTTTGACCGCGTCCGCGAGAATCTCCGCGTCATGCGACGGGACGCGTTCGGTCATCTCGTGAACACGAGCATCAATCAGACGCTGGGCCGGACGATTATCACATCCGGCACGACGGCCTTCGCGGTGCTTGCGCTGTACCTGTTCGGTGGCGAGGTGCTCCGCGGCTTCGCCTTTACCATGCTCGTGGGCGTGATCAGCGGGACGTACTCGACGATTTTTATCGCGGCTACAATCGCGATCTTGATCACCGAGGGACACACCGCCAGGCGTAAGCGGTTGGGCACGGTGCCAGTGCGCACACCACAGCGTTCGAAACGGCAGAATCGGAAGGCGCAGGCCTCCTGACCGGACGCGCGACCCGTGGCGGGACTCCAGCTGCCTGTGGCCATTGCCGCACCCGGCTTGGCGGTGCGGCCGACTCCCTAGAATGTGCTCGATGTTCCTACTCGTCGCGCTTTTCACTGACCGAGCGCGGCATCCGTTCAGCGGGGCCTCCGTGCGACGCTGGAGTTTTGCCACGGACTGCTGCGGGTGACCGCACTTCACGCCTCGCTGCTCTGGATCGTGCAGGGGTTCACCGAGTTCCTCCCGGTTTCCAGTTCGGCTCATTTGATCCTTGCACGCGCCTTCTTCGGCTGGGATGCGGGCCAGTTCGCCGTGGTGTTCGACGTAGCCTGTCATGTCGGGACGTTTGTTGCGGTGGTCGTCTATTTCCGAAGCGAGGTGGCGGCCATGACGATGGCGGCCGCGGATCCGAAGGTTTGGCGCGGGGGTGGGGACGACGCCGCCAAATTGCTTCGGGCTGTCGTTATTGGTACGGTGCCTATCGCGGTCGTGGGGTCGATGCTGACCGACGACATGGCCAGCTGGCTCCGGACGCCACAGGTTGCCGCGGTGAGTCTAACTGGTGGGGCTCTCGTCATGCTTGTCGCCGAGCGCATTAGCCCGAGGATGCGCACTGAGAGCACGCTGAGCACGAGGGAGGTGCTAGCTCTCGGGTTCGCGCAGGCGGCGGCGCTCGTGCCCGGCGTCTCGCGCTCAGGGGCGGTACTGACTGTGGCGATGTTAGTTGGTCTACGGCGCGAGCGGGCTGCGCGGTTTGCGTTCCTGCTCGGCATTCCGGCCGTCCTCGCGGCGGCGGGTAAGACTGGGCTTGCCCTCACCGCCACAGGGGTCCCACTTGGTGCCGCACGGCTGTGTGCGATCGGGATGGCGTCGTCGGCCGTCGTCGGCTATTTGGCAGTAAAGTACTTCATTCACTACGTCGCGCGTCACTCGCTCGATCCGTTTGCGGCGTATCGACTTGTGTTGGCGGCCGGTGTGTTGGCATGGGCCGTTAGCGGTAGCTAGTCATGCAGTGGCTTCGTCGTAGCTTGATCGCCGGTTTCGTCGTCACGGTTCCGCTGGTCTTCAGCGTGGCTGCCTTCGTGTGGCTGTTTCAGTTGATCGACGGCGTGATGGGCCCTTTGTACGCCCAATGGTTGGGCCACGAGATCCCCGGATTGGGACTCATCATCCTGTTATTGACGGTCGTGATCGTGGGTGCGCTAGCGACCAATGTCTTTGGCCGGCGCGTGCTTCAACGAGGTGAGGCGTATCTCATGCGGCTGCCAATTTTCCGTGCGGTCTACGGGCCTGTGAAGCAGCTGGTGGTAGCGTTCTCACCGGAAAACGAGCGCGGGTTCAAGCGCGTCGTGCTGGTGGACGATGCAAAGCGCGGCCTGGCCCTGGGCTTTCTAACGAAAGAGTTCACGTTGGATCACGGGCGTGGTCTGGAGGAACTGGTGGCTGTGTACGTGCCAACGAATCACATCTATCTCGGCGACACCCACGTCTATCCACGCGCGGCCGTGTCGTTTCCCGACCTGACCGTGCAGCAGGGGGTGCAGATCTTTCTGACCGGCGGGATGGCACTCACAGAGCGGCTGCGCATCGGCCGCGACTGGCAGCGGGACACGGATGCACCGGCAGCGGGTGGTCTACGACGTGTCAGGGGCGAGTAGACTTGCGGCGAAGCTTGCCGTGAATCTTGACATGTGGAAAGTGGAATTATTAGCGTAGCTCGTTTTTCGGCACCAAAACTGGGGAGAGGATGGAACAACAACTCTACTTCGCACTCGGATGGGGCGCGCCCGTCGCGGCGGCTCTCTTTGTTCTGTTTCTGATTCGTACCATCAACAACCGCGACCCGGGGACCGAGCAGATGCAGCGAATCGCCGCCCTGATTCGCGAGGGTGCCATGGCGTTCCTGCGGACCGAATATACGGTGCTGGCTGTGTTCGTCGGTGCCATGTTTCTCATCTTGACGCTCTTTCTGCCGAGGAGCGCCCTTCTGACCGGCGTGAGCTTCCTCGTCGGCGCCGTGCTGTCTGCTACGGCCGGATGGATCGGCATGCGCACCGCCACTGGGGCGGCCGTCCGGACGACCTACGCTGCGACGACGAGCCTGGCCAGTGCGCTGCGTGTGGCCTTCTCGAGCGGTGCAGTTATGGGGTTGACGGTCGTGGCACTTGGCACTCTCGGTGTCGCCGTTTTGTACTTCGCTTACGGTGGCTTGGACGAAAACGGTCCGACAGCGGTCGAGGCATTGTTCGGTTTCTCATTGGGCGCATCGTCGATTGCCCTGTTTGCCCGCGTCGGGGGGGGGATCTACACCAAGGCGGCCGACGTAGCGGCCGACCTCTCGGGCAAGGTGGAGGCCGGCATTCCCGAGGACGATCCGCGTAACCCCGCCACCATTGCTGACAGCGTGGGCGACAACGTTGGGGACGTCGCTGGTATGGGCGCGGACCTATTCGAATCGTACGTTGGCAGCATCATCTCTTCAATCGCTCTCGCGTGGGCCCTCAGCGCCTCGAGTGCGGTGGCGCTCTGGGGCGTCGACGAGGCGGCGTTTGGTGGGATCCAACGCGGCCTCGTGCTGTTTCCAATCCTGCTGGCTGGTGTCGGTATCATTGCGTCCATTCTGGGTACCTTCGTTGTGAGGACCGACGACGAACGTAAGATCGCGAGTGCCTTACAGCGGGGCTTGTTTGTCGCCTCGGCGCTGGTCCTCGTTGGTGCCGGTGCGATGGTGAGCGTGCTGGGCATCCCGCGGGCCGTTCTCTGGTGCGTTCTGTTCGGCGTCGTGGCCGGAGTCGCCATCGGCCAGCTGACCGAGTATTACACCGGTAAGGACAAGCCACCGGCGCGCAGAATCGCGCAGCAGTCGGAAACCGGCCCCGCCACCAACATCATTGCTGGGTTGGGTGTCGGCATGATCTCGTGTGCCCTGCCGGTCATCGTGATTTGCCTCACCATCTATTTCAGCTACGAGTTTGCCCAGCTCTACGGCATCGCGATCGCGGCCGTCGGCATGCTCTCAACGTTAGGCATCAGCTTGGGTGTGGACGCCTATGGCCCGGTAGCGGACAATGCCGGCGGGATCGCCGAAATGAGTGGCTGCGAGCCGTTCGTTCGCGAGCGGACTGACGCGCTCGACGCGGTGGGGAACACGACGGCGGCGATGGGTAAGGGGTTCGCCATAGGCTCGGCTGCGCTGACCGCACTGGCGTTGTTCAGCACGTTCCGTTCGACGGCCGCAGGTGCAATTGAGCGAGCCGGCGGCGTGGAAGTGTTCGACCCACGGTATCTCGACCTCACTCTGGATAATCCAAACGTGCTACTCGGCATGTTGCTTGGCGGGATGCTGCCGTTCCTCTTTGCCGCGCTGACTATGAACGCTGTGGGCCGATCGGCGAATCAGATGATCGAAGAGGTACGGCGGCAGTTCCGCGAGATCGACGGGCTGATGGAAGGGCGAGCCGAACCTGATTCAGCCCGGTGTGTCGCGATTTCAACGAAGGCGGCGATCCGAGAAATGATTCTTCCAGGCCTGCTCGCGGTGTTTGCCCCCGTCGCGACCGGCTTTTTGCTTGGGGTCTCCGGTCTGGGGGGGCTTCTCGCCGGGGCGCTTGTAGCTGGTATCCTGTTGGCGCTGATGATGGCCAACGCTGGGGGTGTTTGGGACAACGCGAAGAAATACATTGAAGAGGGCCACCACGGTGGTAAAGGGTCGGATCCCCATAAGGCAGCGGTCATTGGAGATACCGTCGGCGACCCGTTTAAGGACACAGCTGGCCCAAGTCTTAACATCCTTATTAAGTTAATGAGCATCGTGGCGGTGATTTTTGCACCGTTGGTGGTCGCGTGGATGGGTTGACGGTGGTCGTGACGGGTCCCCGAGGCGTCCTCCGGAGGGTTCACGCGCGGAATTGTCGCCGCGGGGTGACGTTGGCGAGGCGGCGTTTGACTAGCAGGGTCAGGCCACGTAGGATGGCCCCTTTTGCGCGCGGGGCTGTTGTATAGGCGCTGGGGAGGCCGTTTCGCGGGCATGACCACGCCGGCGTTTGGCTTGGCCGGGGTGTGAGAGGGTCCGGCCTTTGTTGGGGCTGCCGGCTGTCCGGTAGTTCGGGGTGTGCCGGGTTGGTCCTGTTCGTTGACATCGGTTTTTGGCCTGCATATAATCGGCGCCTCCGAGCCGGTCCGGTGGCGCTCTTTATAAACCGGGGGGTAATTCGCTGATGCCTGACGTGGCTGAAATGTTTGGTGAGATCGCGAGCCCGACAATCAAGGTGGGCACGAAGCAGTGGTACACCGTGCCGCTGTCGATCGTGGCGCACACCGTGGCAATTGGGGCGGTCGTGATCGTTCCACTCATGGCAGTCGACGCGCTGCCGACGCCGGCCTCGATGATGGCGTTCGTGGCAGCGCCACCGCCACCGCCGCCGCCACCGCCGCCACCGCCACCACCCAGACCAGCTGAGGCCCCGCCGGCGCCGGTGATCGAGACCAATCCCGATGCCGCGCCGATCGTGGCGCCGCAAGCGATCGTGGCCGAGAGCGGATTCGACCTGTCGAGCGTCAGTGGAGTCGAAGGTGGTGTCGCGGGTGGTGTCGTTGGTGGCATTGTGGGGGGGCTTCCCGCAGCGCCGCCGCCACCGCCACCCCCGCCGGAACCAGTCAGGGTCGGTGGCAACATCCAAGCACCCACGAAGGTCAGGGACGTTTCTCCGGTCTACCCGAGTGTGGCCCAGTCAGCGCGCGTTCAAGGTGTCGTGATTCTCGAGGCTGTCATTGGCCCGACCGGCCAAGTTGCCTCGGTGAAGGTGTTGCGTTCTGTGCCGTTGCTTGACGAGGCTGCGGTCACGGCTGTGAAGCAGTGGGCATACACGCCCACGTTGCTGAATGGTGTGCCGGTGCCGGTCATCATGACCGTGACGGTGAATTTCACGCTGAATTAGACTCTGCCTAATAACGATTCCGTCCGTGACAGTTCATTGAGGAGGAGCTAATGGATTTACTCGAACTCTGGGAGCAGATGGGCGTGGCGGTCAAGTCCCTGATGCTCCTGCTTGCCTTTATGTCGATGTGGTCGGTGGGCGTATTCTTTGAGCGGTTGTTTACCTTCGCGCAAGCCAAGAAGCAGTCGAAGTTAGTTGCGCCACAGGTGGCGAAGCATCTGAAAGACGGGAGACTGAAGGATGCAATAGCCGTTTCGCAGTCCAAGGTTTATAAATACAGCCACTTAGGTAAAGTCGTTCTGGCGGGGCTGCAGGAGTATCAGTTCCAGCAGGACACCGGCGTGTCGCTCTCCAAAGACGACGTCATTGACAGCGTCCGCCGCTCCATTCAGCGCGCCTCGGCACTCACGGCCGCCGACCTGAAGAAGGGCATGGGCGGGCTCGCGACTATTGGGTCGACCGCTGTGTTCGTCGGGCTGCTCGGCACGACGCTGGGCGTCATCAACGCGTTCCAGGGGATCGCTGCGACCGGGTCTGGCGGACTGGGTGCCGTGTCGGCCGGAATCGCCGAGGCGCTCGTCGGAACCGCGATCGGTTTGTTCGTCGCGATTCCAGCGGTGTGGTTCTACAACTACCTCACGGGTCGTATCGAGTACTTCAACGTCGAGATGGACAACTCGTCATCGGAGCTGGTGGACTACTTCATCAAGAAGGCTTAGCCTACACGCCACGCGGTGAGTTGAGGAGGTTCCTGCCATGAGTATGGATGTTGGCACTAAAGGCGGCGCCGGGTTTTCAACCATCAACATTACGCCGATGTGTGACGTGATGCTCGTGCTGCTGATCATTGTTATGCTGATCGCGCCCCTTCTGCAGAAGGGTGTCGACGTCACGCTTCCCGAGGCGGCTAACCCGACCGACAAGTCGGAGAACGACGCCCAGACTGTGCTTGGCGTTACGGCCGATGGGCGCTTCTACGTGGACAACGTCATCACGTCAGAGCAGGATCTGCTGAACGCGATCAACCGCGCGCTGGATAGGAAGTTCGAGCGGATCTTGCTCATCAAGGCAGACGAGGACGCGCGGTACTCGGACATTATGAACGTGCTCGACCGGTTGCAGCGGATAGGGATCGAGGACATCGGGCTCATCACGGAGCGCAAGCTTCTTAGCGCTGTTGGGTAGGAGAATAGTTCATGGCTCATCGCAAGCACCACGGTGCAGAAACGGTCGTCGAAGCTGAACGGCCGGAAGCGAACACCGAGATCAACATTACGCCGTTCATCGACGTACTGCTCGTGCTCATCGTGATTTTTTTGGCCGCCCTCCCGTTGGCGCAACGCGGTCTGGACATTAATTTACCGCTCGAAACGCAGGGCGCGGCGGAAGCGGCCACCGACAGCAGTCAGATCGTGCTCGAGTACATGGCCGATCGGCGTATCTCAATCAATAATCAGGACGTCACGATTCAAACTCTCGAGTCGCGATTGCGCGAAATCTTCGAGCAGCGGCGTGATAAGACGATGTTCGTTGCCGGAGCTGGCTCGCTGACCTATGGCGAAATCATCGAAGTGATCGACGCTGCTAAAGGGGCTGGTGTCGACAAGGTCGGGATTGTGACCGAAGGGATGCGGCGTGCGGCTGGCGCGACGCCGGTCGGTGACTAGCGTGCCCCGTTCCAACTTGCCTTACCAAGGGCGTGCGAGTGCGTAGGGAGGCGTAGCAACACGTTGAAACGGCACTAGCTTCGTTGCAGCGAAATCCAGGTTCGGGCCGCTCCCCCCCCCTTGCTGAGGGAGGTCGGCCTTTTCCGTGTACGGTTATCACTCGCCGGACCACCAAAGAAAAAAGGCCGGTCTCCGGACCGGCCTTTCGGTGTGCTCGAGTCTGAGTTCGGCGGCGCTATTCCCCGGCGCCGGCGGTTGCGCCGGTGCGCTGCTGCTCCTGCAGATCCTGCGCGCGGTCACGAAGTTCATCGGCCTGCGCGATAAGAGCCTGCTGCTCGTCGAAGTTCTCTGTCATGTTGGCCTGCATGCGGAGCAGGATGTTCTTGTAGACGAGCGCATCGGTGTACCGCTCATTTAAGTCGATCGCTTTGTCAGACGCCTCGATCCCGGCGATGACGTAATCCCACTTCTGGTCTTGGGTGAGGCGGAAGTCACGAAAGGCTTTCTCCCAGTAGTAGGTCGAGATCGTGTAGTAGGCTTCGGGGTTGTCCGGCTCGATGATCGCCCGCTGTTCGAGCGCCTCGATCGTCTGCTCGAACTCGCCACCGCGATTGTAGAAGCCCGCAAGCTGGAGATAGACCGTTGGGTCGTCTGGTCGCAGGGCCTTAACCTCGAGCATGACCGCTTCGGCGTCTTCGAACAAGCCAGACTCCTCATAGAGCCTGGCGAGCGCAAAGTAGTTATCGGGGTCACCCGGGTCGATCTGGATCATCTGACGCAGGACTGGCTCAGACTGGCTCGGATCGTTCAGCTTGTCCGCGTTGAACACGGAAACGAGGTATTGCATCGACAGCTTCTGCAGGTCCGGCTCCACAATCCGCTCGGCGGCAAACCGGTAGTATTTCTCAGCTTCACGCAGGTGCGCGTCGTTTTCCGGCTCGCCGCGCCGCGCAGGCTTGTACAAGTTGTCGTAGCTATTGCCCATGTAAAAATACGCTGCCGTCAGCCGCTGCGATAAATTACTGTCTGGGCTTTCTTGGACAACCTCCAGAACTTCCCGATAGGCTTTTACAGCGGCCTCGTAGTCCTTCCGCCCGTACAGCGAGTTCGCGTCCCTAAAGGTCCGGAGCGCGCCGACCTGGTCGAAGAAACTGCAGGAGACCAGCGGCAGCATTACCACCGCGATCACGATCAATTTCGCGAGGCTGCGGCCTGTATTCATAATGTTCCCCTTTCCAACGTGTCAGCCCTGTCGACTCGCTTCAGAACCGAGGATGATCTTCGCGACGGCCCACGCACCGTGCAGGTGTCACTCGTCAGGAGTTGGGTCTTGAAGGCCAGCCGGCGACCTGACACAAACTGGCGAGAAACCCGTGCTCAAAACCGGACCAGTATAGTGAAGCCTAAAAGCCCAAGTCAAGTACTGCAGAGGGCTCGTATCTTATGGTTTTCCAATGGGTTGTGGTGTTCAGCCTGCCTGAGCCTCCGGCGTACATCTCCGGTTCGTTGGGGACTGCGCCAGGCGATCGCTACTTGACAATGGGGGCAGACCACAAGCGCCCGCTTGGTAGGCTCCTCCGGTTCCTTGACCCTCTCCACGTGGCCCTCCTATGATCGGGCGAGCTCGGCGTGCCCCTCCCGGATCTGCTCGGTTAGACACCGTTTTCCATGATCAGCTTTGATGACCTCGTGGCGAGGGTCCGGGCCAACACCCCGGATTCAGACACCGACCTTCTACGTCGCGCGTACGAGTTTTCGGCGGTGGAGCACGCGGGCCAAGTGCGCCGTTCTGGTGAGCAGTACATCACTCACCCGCTCGAAGTGGCCGCGCTCGTCGCCGACATGAAGCTCGACGATGTAGCAATTGCCGCCAGCCTTCTGCACGACGTTGTGGAGGATACATTTACCACAGTCGAGAACGTCCGAGATCACTTCGGTCCAGAGGTCGCTCGCGTCGTCGAAGGTGTCACTAAGATCAGTAGAATTCCGTTCTCGTCGAGTGAGGAGCGCCAGGCGGAGAACTTCCGAAAGATTTTTCTCGCGATGGTCGACGACATACGCGTGATGCTGGTGAAGCTCGCTGATCGGCTTCACAACATGCGTACGCTGAATCACCTCGGCGAGGAACAGCGCGTCCTGATCGCCCAGGAGACACTCGACATCTACGCTCCAATCGCTCATCGCCTTGGTATGAGTAAGGTCAAGAACGAGCTTGAGGAATTGGCGTTTCAGCATCTCGATCCAAACGCGTTCGACACGTTGCGGGCGTTGGTCGAGAAAAAACGGCGTGCCACTACACAGACGGTGGCCACACTGAAACGCACGCTCGAGAGTAAACTGCGTGAAGCCAAGGTGCCGATCACGGTGCTCGAAGGGCGGATCAAACGGCTGTTCAGCATCCAGCAGAAGCTCAAGAGCCGGAAGATCCGGCTCGATGAAGTGTATGACTTGGTCGCACTACGGGTCATCACTCAGTCGGTTCGTGACTGTTATGCAGTGCTCGGCATCATTCACCAGACATGGGCGCCGGTCCCTGGCCGGTTTAAGGACTTCCTTGCGATGCCACGGCCCAATGGGTATCAGTCGCTGCACACGTCGGTGATTAGCGATCGGGGGTTCCCGTTCGAGGTTCAGATTCGCACCGAGCAGATGCATCGTGTCGCCGAAGAAGGGATCGCCGCGCACTGGAAATACAAAGAAGGACGGGTCGAAACGAACGACGATGAGCAGTCCTTCCTTTGGCTTCGGCAACTACTAGAGTTGCAGAAGGAGGTCCCCGGTCCGAGCGAGTTTATCCACAGCCTTAAAATCGACCTCTATCCAGAAGAGGTCTACGCTTTTACCCCGAAAGGCGAGGTTAAGGCGCTCCAGCGGGGTGCCACGCCCATCGATTTTGCCTACTTGATCCACACTGACATTGGTCACGGGTGCGTTGGTGCGCGTGTGAATGGCCGGATGGTCTCGCTCAGAACGCGTCTGCAAAGTGGCGACATCGTCGAGGTCATTACCGCTACTGGTCATAAACCAAGCCGTGACTGGTTGGGCTTCGTCGCTACCTCGCGAGCGCGTAACAAAATCAAGCATTTCATTCATGAGGAAGAAAAAGTCTGGGCGATGGAGTTTGGGCGAAAGCTGCTCGAGAAAGAGATCCGGAAGTTTGACCTGAACCCGAAGACCGTGCTTGCTCCTGAGGCGCTTAGGAGCGTGGCTGGCGAGTTCGGGGCGGAGCAGGGCGACGCTCTGTTCGCCGTGATTGGCTATGGCAAAGTGACGCCGCGCAGCGTTCTGGCCAGGCTCGTCCCGCAGGAGCAGTTGCGCGAGCAGAAGAAAGAAACCGCCATCGCATCGGTTGTCCGCCGCGTGCTCAGACCAAACGAGGACCAGATTAAGGTGCGAGGGTTCGACGAATTCATGGTGTTTCGCGCCGGCTGTTGCAACCCCATCCGCGGCGAGAGAATCGTTGGCTATATCACTCGCGGTAAGGGCGTGTCGGTCCATTCGGCGAGTTGCCCAAACGTGCTCAAGCTGCTGTACGATCCCGAACGGCGGATCGACGTGGTGTGGGACAAGGCGGGCAACACCTCTGTCTTCACTGTCTGCTTAATCATCCAGGTCGAGGACAGACGGGGCATGCTCGCGGACGTCACCACATGCATCGCTGACACAAAAATCAATATTAAGAAGGTCGAGGCGAGTGCTGACGAAGATTACTGCGGGCGGATCAGCATCACGATGGACATCAACGATCTCAAACACCTGCAACGGGTCATCAAGGTCGTGCGAACAGTGCCGGGCGTGCTCGGGGTCGAACGCGTGATGAGGTAGGGGAATCGTCTAGCGCGCCGCACTTCGTATCTTTCCGCTAAGCAAAGCCTCCAGCGGTTCGCTCCGTGACACCAAGGACCTGGTCAAGCGGGCAGGGACGCGATGACATCTATCTCGACCTGTGCATCCTTCGGCAACCTGGCGACCTCAATCGTCGACCGTGCTGGAGCTGGCGGACGGAAGTACGTCGCGTATGCTTCGTTCATCGCCGAGTAATCTCCGAGGTCTGATAGAAAAACTGTGGTCCGCACCACGTCGTCGAACGAGGCGCCGCTCGCGTCAAGGATGGCGGCGAGATTGCGCATGACCCGGTGAGTCTGGGTTGTGACGTCACTCGCGACAAGGTCGCCGGTCACGGGATCCAATGGTACTTGGCCTGACACGAAGAGCAGCCGGCCGACTTGGATCGCTTGGGAGTAAGGGCCGATGGCGGCAGGTGCACCGTCGGTTTCAATGGCCGTCCGCATGACAGGGCAGGCAGCACTAAGCCGCCTTGATGATTTTGTTCGACCGGATGCAGCGCGTGCACGCGCGCATGCGCCGAACGCCGCCGTTGACGACCGCGCGGACGGTCTGGATGTTGACCTCGAACCTGCGCCGCGTCACGTTATGAGCATGACTGACGTTTCGTCCGACTGCCGGGCCCCTACCACAAATCTCACAACGCTTGGCCATGTTATTCCGAACGTCCCCTGACGTGCAGATTATAGCACCTGCTCCTTATTGACCCGGCAGGATAAGGCTGGAACGGCCGGTGCTCGGCTGCCTGTCTGCCGGTTGTGCAGGGCTTGGCTCACCCGGTGCCTGCATCACGCGCTTCAGCATCGACAAATAGGCCGTCTCACCGCCGCCGAGCGCCTGTCGCGCCCCACGGGCGGCGGTTTCAATCCTCCGCATGACGACGGAAACGTCCGCGTCGGGAATCCGCGCACCCTCGCCCCGTTTCGCCTCGATGAGGATTTTGAGCTCCCTTCCGAGATGCTGCGCGCTCAACGAGGCAGCCATGTGCTCGAAGAGAATACCGCGGCTGGCCGTCTCATAGGTCTCTGCCATCGCTTTGGCGGCCTGCTCCACATCCGCATCTGTCATTGTGGGCACGTCGGGCCGTTCGGTGCACAAGTAGCCCTGGAGCAAAAGGAGGATCTGCTTCTGGCGTTCGGTCAGACCGTGCAGCAGAGGCAGAAGGAATCGCAGGTCGCATTCCTGCTGCCTCTGCACGACCGCTGGTGGGTGGGCCTGTGCCGACACCAAGTAGCTGCAGTCCGCAGGACAGCGGATCTCGACCAGGCGCTTCTTCCCACAGCAGACCGCACAGATCCACTGGCCTAGAGCAGGACAGCTCCGCCGAGCCCGGCGACGCTGGCACAGCGGGCATGTCTGTTTCATTGCTCTCGGGCCGATTCTGAACCATGGCACAGTCTGGCGAGGCCGGTCAAACGCACATCTGCGCAGCAACTGACACGGTGCGTCGCAAGTGGTGCCATGTATTTGCTTCTAGACTCCCATGTGTGCACTATGGACTGTCCACTCAAGAGGGCGATTTTTCGCTTCCGAAAAGGCGAAGCTGCTAGGCGCCATATGCCGATACTTAGACTGAACGCGACCGGCTCAGGCGGGGTGGTGACGGAAAGAGCCGTCATACTGATGATGAGCACCGAGACGAGGATGAATAAAGCGCGGCACCAAGAGTTGAAGCGGATTTTGGAAGAGCATCGCCTCGAGATCATCGAGGAAGTGTGGCATAAGATTCGCGATGTTAGAACGGGGGGGGGGCGGCGGCTGTCCCGTCTCAGGGTGTGCGAGAAGAGGCTGAGATCCAGGGCGACATCGAATTTGCCCCGCTTCAGATGAAGGCGGAGACGCTCAAGAAAATCGGCAGTGCGCTCTCGCGACTGGACGAGGGCCCCTACGGATACTGCCATGGGTGCGGTGCCGAGATCGCCGAGCGGCGGTTGCGGGTCCTGCCGTTCGCGGTACGGTGCAAGGGTTGCGAAGAGGCACGGGAGGTGGACGCGCAGCGCGAACGGGTTCACGGGGTAGGTCACGGCACGGTATCATTGCTTGCTGACTTGGCCGGCTGAGGGTTGGCTGGGTCGTTTGAGATTTGCCCCCATCCGGTCCCGACCCCAAGTGGGGCCGTGTTAGTGGTCCCGGGCACCACTCGAGTGGAGACACCTAGGCCGGCGTGCAGATCCGAGAATCGTCGTTTGGTTGCTTGGGATATCGTCAAGGTAGGTAGCGACCAGGATTTGGAGGTCGTGAACACCGGTTCGGTTGGTCACGGTGAGGGAGCCGAAGGGAGAATCGTCGATGAGCGATCAACAGGCGCGTCGCGACGAGGACGGAGGAGCTGGCGCGGAACAGCCGTTCTCGATACCGCCCGAGCTGCCGATCCTCCCGCTCCGCGACACGGTACTCTTCCCGAATTCGTTCATGCCGTTGGCCGTTGCGCGCCCGAGTTCGATTCATCTGATTGATCAAGCAGTCGCGGAGGGCCAGCTGGTCGGTGTGTTCACGCAGCGAGACGCGGCTGTTGAGGAACCTGCGCAGGAAGATCTCTATCAGATCGGGACGGTGACTCACATCCACAAGATGTTCAAACTGCCTGACGGCAGCCTCCGCCTCATCGTCCAAGGGGTGACCCGCGTGCGTTTTAATCGGACTATTCAGTCTCATCCCTTTCTTCGGGCGGAAGTACATCAGGCCGGCGAGACCAGCCGCGAGGAAGACCGCCTCGAGATCGACGCGGTGCAACGTAACATCACCAACAACTTCCAGCATGCTGTGTCGCTCTCACCGCTCTTGTCAGACGACCTGCAGACGCTGGCGGCTAATATCTCCGAGCCAGGGAAGCTGGCGGACTTCATTGCGTCGAGCCTTACGATCCCGACCGAAGCGAAGCAGCAGGTTCTCGAGACGCTCGACATCCGCACACGGATGGACGACCTGAACCGCATCTTGATTAAGGAGCTCGAGGCACTAGAACTCGGGTCCAGGATCCAGTCGCAGGTGCAGTCGGAGGTAGGCAAGAGCCAGCGCGAGTACCTGCTCCGCGAACATCTCAAAGCCATTCAGAAGGAGCTTGGCGAGAGCGACGATCAGACCAAGGAGATCGAGGAGCTGCGCGACAAAATCGAGACGGCCGGAATGCCGGAGGCGGTGAAGAAGGAAACCCTACGCGAGCTAGACCGACTCTCAAAAATGCCGGTCGCTGCGGCTGAGTACACCGTGTCCCGGACGTATCTTGACTGGCTCATCGCTGTACCGTGGAACAAACGGACGGAAGCAGTCATCGACCTCAAGCGGACGAAAGATACATTGGACGCAGATCACTCCGATCTGGAGAAGGCGAAGGACCGCATCCTGGAGTATCTCGCCGTGCGTAAACTCAACCCGGGCGTCAAGGGGCCCATCTTCTGTTTCGTCGGGCCGCCTGGTGTGGGGAAGACCTCGCTCGCTAGGTCCATTGCGACGTCGCTTGACCGGAAGTTCGTGCGAGTGTCGCTTGGTGGCATGCGTGACGAGGCGGAGATCCGCGGGCACCGGCGAACTTACATTGGTGCCTTGCCGGGTCAGATCATTCAAGGACTTCGGCGCGTCGAGTCGAAAAACCCGGTCTTTATTCTCGACGAGATCGACAAGCTAGGGATGGATTTCCGTGGCGATCCGGCCTCTGCGCTACTCGAGGTGTTGGATCCCGAGCAGAACAACACGTTCAGAGACCACTATCTGGATGTGCCGTTCGATCTGTCGGAAGTTCTGTTCATTACGACAGCCAACATCCTCGATCCGATCCCTCCGGCTCTCCGCGACCGGATGGAGGTGCTCGAGCTCCCGGGCTATACCGAGGATGAGAAGCTGGTGATCGCTAACGAGCACCTGATCGGCAAGCAAGTGGAGAACCATGGACTGACGAGCGAGCAGATCGCGTTCACCGACGATGCCGTACATGCCGTGATCAGGGGTTACACTCGCGAGGCCGGTGTCCGGAACCTCGAGCGCGAGCTCGCGGCCCTCTGTCGTAAGGTGGCTCGCAAGTGGGCTGATGGAGACGAGACGGCCGTCGAGGTTACACCAGACGTAGTCGTTGAGATGCTCGGCTCCCCGAAGTTCCTCGACGAAGAAGTCGCGGAGCGCACGAAGGACCCTGGCGTGGCCATTGGACTTGCTTGGACGCCAGTTGGTGGAGACGTGCTGTTCGTCGAAGCGACGCGGATGGCCGGCAGCGGTTCGCTCACGCTGACGGGGCATCTGGGCGACGTCATGAAGGAATCAGCTCGTGCCGCCCTGTCGTGGTTCCGCACACATGTCAACCGCTTCAGCGTCGACCCGGCGTTCTACCAGAACGCCGAGATCCACCTGCACGTACCATCAGGCGCCATACCCAAAGACGGACCATCTGCCGGCATTACCATGGTGACCGCTCTCGTCTCTGAGCTCACGGGCCGCCCGGTGCGCGGTGACCTGGCGATGACGGGCGAGATCACCCTGTCGGGACACGTGCTCCCGGTCGGTGGAGTCAAGGAGAAAGTTTTGGCCGCTCGCCGACTTGGGATTTTCAACGTGATCCTGCCTAAGCAGAACGAGAAGAACGTTAATGAGGACCTAAGTCCGGAACTCCGACGTGAGATCAACGTGCACTACGTCTCGGTGATCGACGAGGCGCTGGAGCTCGCGTTGAAACCCGCACCGGCCGCTCCGTCGCACACGGATAGCCGGGATCAGGAAGCACCGGTCCACGAGACCGTGCAATAGGCGTCTCCGACACGGCGATGTTTGCTCGCTAGCCTTGATGTGCCTTGTGCCGGTCCGATGTGTTTCGAGGGACCGGCCTCTCATTGCTGCGACCGAGCCCGTGCGTGCACGCTCGCGCATCCATGGTGAGAGAAACTGTAACGCCGCTCGTCTACTCACCTCGCTACGATATTGATATCGGCCTTCACGTTTTTCAGACCAAGAAGTACGGCCTAGTCCACGACCAATTGGTCGAGCGGAAGCTGATGGCGACTCATGCTGCGATCGAGCCGGACATAACCAGTTGGGATGACCTCGCCCTTGTTCACACACGCGAGTACTTGCGTAAGTTGCAGTGCGGTCAGCTGGCACTGAGTGAAGTTGCGAAGCTCGAGATGCCCTGGTCAGACGCTATCACAGAAGGCTTCCGGTTGATGACCGGGGGAACAGTTACAGCGGCCAGACAGGCCCTCAGTCAGGGTGGCGCAGTGCATGTCGGGGGTGGGTTTCACCACGCGTTCGCCGACCACGGTGAGGGTTTCTGCATGTTTAACGATGTTGCACTTGCCATCCGCGTGCTACAGCGCGGCGGAGCGATCGCGCGCGCCGCCGTCGTCGATTGTGACGTCCACCACGGGAACGGCACGGCGTCGATCTTCAGTGCGGATCCGACCGTCTTTACCTTATCGATGCACCAGCAGAGCAATTACCCGATGCACAAGCCCTCCAGCACGCTGGACATCGCGCTGGCGGACCTGGTGGGTGACGATGAGTACCTCAGGCGGTTGGCTGAGGCGCTCCCGGCAGTCATGGCTCACCAGCCTGATGTAATCTTCTACTTGGCCGGTGCGGACCCGTACGAGCGGGATCAACTCGGGGGGTTGGGGCTTACGCAAGCGGGGCTGGCAGCGCGGGATCGATTGGTTTTGGAGCAGGTGCGTGAGGCGGCCTTCGTCGTGACACTTGCGGGTGGCTACGCGTACGACGTCTCCGAGACGGTCGCTATTCACGTTGCGACTATAGAGGAGGCAGTTCAGGTTGGTGCCGTCGAGGCAAGGCTTTAACCCCGTCTGGCAGGGACTTCGGGTATCGCCCCGACGCACCCGTCGCGCTGCCGCTCTAGCGTTATGGGCGGAACTAGAACAGCGTTAGCCCCAACGCGGTCTTCATGTCGACAATCTCACCGATGCTCACCATCCGCCGCGCCTCCGTTAGCGCGACCACGTTTGGCGTGAGCACCTCATCTGCATCCGGCTGGGCTGGCTCATGTGGCGTGGTCAGGCCGGTCAGCCAAAAAAACATTTCCTCGTCGCAATAGCCCGGCGTTGGATGGAAGGAACCCAGCCGTTCGATCATTGCCAGCACCTGCCCTATCTCTTCCGCGCTGCTGCCGTAACCGAATCTTCGCCAGGCTCTCGGTTCCCCGCGGGAAGTTCCCAGATCCAACGATCAATCGCGTACCGGCACTGGCGGAGCAAGACTACATGATCCGGATCCGGTATCGGGATCAAGATGAACGATGGTGCATGCTGAACCACGTCCAGTGTTGTCTTGCGACCGTTTGGCAGCCGTACCCGGTCACGGACGATGGTGAATGCTCGTCCTCGGTGAGCAGTATCGGTCCGCAGGGTGACGCCTCTGGTCTCGCTCACGGCTGGCTACCGCGCTGGCCCTGCGCAAAGGTTGCTAAATCTCGAATCTAGTATACGTATGCGGTGCCTGCAACAGCGGCGGGTTGTATCGGGAACCGCGTGCTATCGAAATTACACGCGGGGGCCACCTAAGCCCCCCGGACTGAACGTGTAGCGCGCAGCTCGTTCAGGACGACCGTCAGGTCATCGGGTAGCTTACAGGAGAACTTCACACGTTGTCCGTCACGGGGATGGCCAAACACGAGCTGCGCGGCATGCAAGAAGGGCCGCTTAAAACGCTGCACTGCTCGCAGATGCCTAGGCGGAAGGCGTTTTTTACCTCCATAGAGTGCGTCGCCGACGACCGGATGCCCGATGGTGCTCAGATGGACACGGATCTGATGGGTCCGCCCCGTTTCGATGGAGACGCGAAGTAGGCAGACACCGTCGAGAGGTTCTGACGTCATGATGCGCGTTACCGCCTCGCGGGCGCGGCGCGTGCGCGCTGAAATTTTCTTCCGGTGTACCGGATCGCGGCCGAGGGGGAGGTCGATCAGGCGTCCTTGCCGAACGCCCCCCCAGACGAGCGTGACGTACTCCTTTTCCACTTTGCGAGTTTTGAACTGCCGCGCGAGCTTGGCGTGTGCGCCGTCGTGCTTGGCTACCACCATCAACCCAGACGTGCCACGGTCCAGCCGGTGCACGATGCCCGGGCGGAGCTCACCACCAACGCCGCTGAGATCTTTAACGTGATGGAGGAGCGCATTGACAAGAGTGCCCTCGGGATGACCCGCTGCCGGATGGACTACCATTCCAGCCGGTTTGTTGACGACCACTATGTCGGCATCTTCGTAGACGATCTCGAGCGGGAGTTCTTCTGGCTGCGTAGTCGTTGGGGTAGGCGGTGGGATCACGAGCGTCACCAGGTCGCCTTGGTGGATCACCGTACTCGCGCGGCCAACCTTCTGGCCGATACTCGCGCGGCCTTCTTTGATCAGCCTCTGAATCTGCGAGCGCGTGCCGCCGGCGGGCTGGACCGCCAGGAACAGGTCCAGCCGTTCTCCGGCGTGCGCCTCGGTCACCTCAACACGAATGACCGACGACTTTCCGTCTGAGCTAACGCCTCGATCGTTCACCGCCGACCCCAGTGGTTCAGTGCATGGAAGTGGTCAGGCGGCGCGGACACGCGCCGCGGCCCGGGTCGGTTCAGGGTTGCGCGAGCGACGGAGCACGACGAGCATCACGATGCTGAGTGGGACGAGCAACAGCGAGACGAACTGGGAGGTCGACAGCACGTCGAACACGGTGCCCCGCGGATCGCCTCGATAGAATTCGATGAAGAAACGCGCAGTTGGATAGAGCAGGAGATAGGTCCAGAACGTTCGCCCTGAGAACGGGGTGCCGCGTCGCTCGATAAGAAGTAGGAAGCCGAGGATCAGCAATGCTGCTCCCGACTCGTAGAGCTGCGTCGGATGTAGGCTGATTTCCAGTGGCGTGCCGACATTGGCGGCTGCGAGGGTATTCGTGAAGGTGAGACCCCACGGCAGCTCGGTCGACTTCCCGTAACAGCATCCCGCCATCAAACACCCGATCCGGCCTACCGCCTGACCCAGCGCGATCCCGGGTGCGAACGCATCACAGGTTATCCACACGGGGAGCCCGTGTCGTCGCATGTACCAAAAGGCGACACAGACGGCGAGTAGCAGACCGCCGTAGAAGACGCCGCCGGAACGGACGATGGTCCAGATGTCCGATGGATCTTGCCTGAAATGGTCAAATTCCACGATGACTAGAAGCAGCTTCGCCCCGATGAGCGCGCTGATGATGATGAAAATCCCGAGGTCCATTACCCGGTTGCTGTTAAGCTCCCGCCTGCCCGCCCGGACCACGGCCACCTGTAGGCCGATGAGGTACGCTGCCGCCAGTAGCGCCCCGTAGGTGTAAATGTTGATCGGGCCGAATTCAAACAGTGTCGGATACATGCCGGTTCAGGATCGCCACGTCGAGGATCAAGAAGCCTGTGCCGACCGTGATAGCCGAATCGGCGACGTTGAACACCCAGAAATGCCAATCCCGCCAGTAGACGTCGATGAAATCGATGACATAGCCAGCCGTCACACGGTCGGTGAGATTGCCAATCGCTCCCCCGAGGATCAGTGCCAGGCCAATGCGTGCGAGTGGCTCGTGTGGTGATGACCGGCTGATGTAAATGGCGATGGCGATGAGCGCAACCAGCGCGACGGCAGTCATGATGGCCGGTTTGAACGGAATGTCCGTGGCGTTCAGGAGGCCAAATGCCACCCCGGTGTTTCGGACATGGGTAACGTCCAGGAAGCCGGGGACAATGTTGACGCTGGTGTGTAGCGGTAGGCACTCGCGAACGAGCGCCTTGGTTGCCTGATCAAATCCAAGAATCGTGAACACGATGCCAGTGAGCCACCGCCGAGACACAAAGGTTTGCCGAGCCATCTGGTTGACTGCTGGGGTCGCCAGCTGCGTGCCGTCGAGTGGTCCGTACATAAGAATCCGGTTTTTCAGCGGACGCGCTCTATAGCTTCCGATAGGGTATCCACGCACCGCCCGCAGAGCCCCTCGTGACCCGTATCCTCTGAGACCGCGCGCACGTAGCGCCAGCACCGCGCGCACTTGATGCCATCGGCGCGGGCGACTTCGATGAGTGCAGCGCCGCCAGGTTCAGTGTACTGTGCGCCGGCCGCATTCGCCTCCTCCGGGTCGATCGACAGTGTGTCATCGGCCGCCACATCGACCGCTGAGGTAATGAACAGCATCGGGAGGTCGCTTCGGTACTGATCCAACAGCGCCGCGGTTTTGCCGCTTGCTTGAATCCTGACCTTAGCTTCGAGAGAGGTGCCGACCGCCTTCGCCTGACGCGTCCGTTCAAGCTCGGCGTTGACCGCCTCTCGGACGCCGAGTAGGCGCTTCCAGCGGCCGAGCAGTTCCCGGTCCACCAAATCCTGACACTTGGACGGAAAGTCAGCCACATGGACGCTCTCTTCACGCGAGCCTGGCAAAAACTGCCATAGCTCATCTGCGGTCACGGGTAGGATCGGCGCTAGCAGGCGTGTCAGACCGTCGGCGATGGTGTAGATCGCCATCTGCGCAGACCGCCGCCCCGCCGAGCGTGCACCGAATGTGTAAAGCCGATCTTTCGAGATGTCGATGAAAAAGGCACTCAAGTCGACCGTCAGCAAGTTGTTGATCGCGCGAGAAATTTGCTGAAAGTCATACCGGTCATAAGCGTTCAGGATCTTCGTGGCTGTCTCGCCGTAGCGCGCCAACGCATAACGGTCAACCTCCTGAAGTTTGTCGATCTGAACCGCATCGGCGGCCGGATCGAAGTCGAACAAATTGGCAACTAGGATACGCAGAGTGTTGCGAATCTTACGATACGCTTCGATGACGCGCGCGAGGATCTCCGGTCCGAGCCGAACGTCCTCATGGTAGTCAACCATCGCGACCCAGAGCCGCAGCACTTCGGCGCCGCTCTGATCGATGATCGTCTGTGGGTCGATGACGTTACCGAGAGACTTCGACATCTTGCGCCCAAGCTCGTCGACCACGAAGCCGTGCGTGATGACTTGCTGGAACGGCGCAGCGCTTCGCGTGCCAAGTCCTACCAGCAACGAGCTGTTGAACCAGCCACGGTACTGATCAGACCCCTCGAGATAGAGGGTTGGAGGCCATCCCAGCTCGGAGTGGTGACTGAGGATGCCTTCATGGCTCGACCCAGAGTCGAACCAAACGTCGAGGATGTCCTGCTCACGCTCGAAAGACTGCTCCCCGCACGACGGGCACAAAAGGTCAGTTGGTACAAACTCGCTGAGGTTGCGTTCGTACCAGGCGTCGGCCCCGTGTTGTTCAAACACCGCGGCCGCCTGCTCGGTAAGTGACGGGGTCAACACCGCTTCGGTGCAGGCGGTACAGTAGAGCGCAGGGATCGGCACGCCCCAGGCTCGTTGCCGAGAGATGCACCAATCGGGGCGGTTGGATAGCATGTCGCGGATCCGTTCCTCGCCCCAAGCGGGAAACCATTCGACCTTAGTGATCGCGTCAAGGGCCAGCCGACGCAGGCTGGTCTTGCCATGATCCATGGCAATGAACCACTGTGAGGTGGCGAGGAAGATGACCGGGTTATGACACCGCCAGCAGTTAGGGTAGGTGTGCTCGATGATGTCACGGTGCCACAGCCGGCCGCGAGCGGCGAGGGCCTCTTCCACTTTGGGATTGGCGTCGAACACCCGCATGCCGGCAAACATCTCGACGTTGTCGGTGAAGTGCCCACCGGCACCGACCGGGGCGTAGATGTCCAGCCCGTACTGAACGCCCGTATGAAAATCGTCGGACCCGTGCCCTGGGGCGGTGTGCACGGCGCCTGTGCCTTGCTCCAGCGTGACGTACGCGCCGAGGACCCCGACCGAGTCGCGTTCGTAGAGGGGGTGCTGGAAGCGTAGGCCCTCGAGGTCGCGCCCTTTGAAGATGGCCAGCTTCGTGGTGTCGTCCAGAGGCCGATCGATTTCCTGGCCCACGCGTGCTGCCAGCGCTTCGGCCACGATAACCGCTGTGCCGTTCGACTCGTAGGCCCCGTAGGTTACGTCAGGGTGGAAGGCGACCGCCAGATTGGACGGAATGGTCCAGGGCGTCGTCGTCCAGATCAGAACCGAGACCGGTTTGCCCTCGAGCCTCTGGGCCAGCTTGCTTAAAGCCGGAACGCTATCGGCGGCCAGCGGGAACTCCACGTAGATCGAGGGCGAAATGTGCAGATCGTACTCAACTTCGGCTTCAGCGAGCGCCGTGCGACAGTGTATGCACCAGTGCACTGGCTTTTTTCCCCTGTAGACAAGCCCCTGCCTAACGAACGCCCCGAGCGCCCGTACGATCGCCGCTTGATAGCCGTAGTTCATCGTGAGATATGGCGCGGTCCAGCTCCCTAAGATTCCTAGACGCCTGAAATCGTCACGCTGGAGACCGATGTATTTTTCGGCACATCTGCGGCACGCGCGCCGAAAATCGGCGACGCGCATCTCGCGCTTTCTGGAACCCAATTCACGGTCCACCCTGAGCTCGATCGGTAAGCCGTGACAGTCCCAACCCGGTACATATGGGGCATCGAAGCCAGCCATCGTTCGAGATTTAACGACGAAGTCCTTGAGGATTTTGTTCAGCGCCGTCCCGGTATGGACGCGCCCGTTCGCGTACGGCGGTCCATCGTGTAGCACGAACCGTGGTGCGCCTGCACGCCGTTCGCGGATGCGTTCGTATAAATCCATCTCTTCCCAGCGCGCGATCGCCAGCGGCTCGGTCGTTGGCAGACTGGCCTTCATGGGGAAGCCGGTCCGGGGGAGGTTGAGCGTCGCTTTCCAGTCAGGCATTCGGCGTGTTGTTTCCCAGCAATTCGCGCGCTCGAAGTTGAGACACGGTGTTCTTTAATTGTAGTGCAAATATAATGATACCGATGACGCCGCAGCCGCATGTGTCGGCCACTGGTGCCGACGTCCGCGTTACAACACTCGACAACGGTTTGAAGATGCTTGTCCGTGAGGTGCACACGGTGCCGCTCGTTTCGGTTTGGTGCTGGTATCGGGTGGGGTCCAAGGACGAAGATCCAGGTTTGACCGGCGTGTCGCACTGGGTCGAGCACATGAACTTCAAGGGCACAAAAAACATTCCGCGCGACGAGGTGAAAGCGATTATCAATCGCTATGGCGGCTTCTGGAACGGCTATACGTGGATTGACCAGACCACGTATATGGAGACGGCTACGCGGGATGCGCTTGATGACATGCTGTTCATCGAAGCGGAGCGGATGGGCAACTGCCTTTATGATCCAGCCGACTGCGATTCTGAGCGGACCGTGATCATCTCTGAACTGCAGGGAGGCGAAAACGATCCGGACAATTTCCTCGACATTGAGTTGACGGCGACGGCATTTAAGGCTCACCCCTATCGGCACCCAACGATCGGTTGGCAGAATGATCTCGAGACGATGACCCGGGACGATCTCTACAGCTATTACCGTCGCTACTATGTGCCCAACAACGCCACGCTTGTTATCGTGGGCCACGTTGAGGCCGACGACGTGCTCGGCCGGGCCGAGCGGGCATTCGGTCGGATCGCTGCCGGCACGCTGCCAGAGCGTGCGCGCGCGACGGAACCTGAACAACTAGGCGAGCGCCGAGTTACCATCAGACGAGAAGGCACGACGGCGTATCTGAAGATCGGCTATCACGCCCCGGCGGTCGACGACGACAACTTCGCTCCGATGCTCGTCCTTGATGCTGCGCTGACTGGGGCGAAAGGCCTCAATTTGTGGACCAGCTTCCGCGGCACCCCGCCGCAGCGGTGCTCACGCCTCTACCGAGCGCTGGTCGAGCAGCGTCTGGCTTCGATGGTTGGCGGGGCGTTTGTGTCGACCCATCAGCCCTATCTGTTCGTTGTGTCCGTCACCGCCGCGGCGGGTGTGCCAGCTTCGGATGTGGAGTCGGCCGCTCTCGCCGAGTTGGATCAGGTGTGTGATTTTGGTATTACCGACGCGGAGCTCGAACGGGCCAAGCACCAACTGCGTGCACGCCTGGTGCTCGAAGCCGATAGCGTGACCAGCATCGCGCATCAGCTGGGCTACTTCGAGACGGTCTCCAGTGTGGCTACCTATCTGAGCATGCCGGCCCGCATTGCCGCGGTTACGTTGGATGACGTCGCCCGCGTGGCGCGAACCTATCTGGTTTCGTGCAACCGAACGGTCGGTTGGTTTCAGCCGGACTCATGACCACCAGGATCAAAAATCTCGAGCCCATCCGCGAGTCGCTCGATAACGGCACGACCGTGCTCGTCAAGGAGTCACGGGCGACGCCAGCTGTCACAATCAGCGCCGCACTCGAGGCCGGCAGCCTCTTAGACCAGGACGACTTGCTGGGCCTTGCGCACTTCCACGCCCGGACGATCGACCGGGGAACGGCCCGCCGATCGACAGTGGAGATTGCCGAGGTGCTTGACCTGCGCGGTGTGTCGCTTGGAGTGAGCATCACGCGCCATGTACTGACGCTGAGCTGTAACTGCCTATCGGAAGACTTCGAGACGATCTTCGAGGTTTTGGCCGACGTCATCCGCTGCCCGAGCTTCCCGGACGAGGAGATCGTGACGCGCCGTGGTGAAATCTTGACTGCGATCCAACAAGATAATGACAATCCAGCGGTCAAGGCTGTCGAGCAACTAATGGCACTGCTTTATGGGGAGACCCACCCATACGGGCGTTTCGTAAAGGGCACGCCGGAATCGGTGAAGCGAATCGATCGGAGAGCGCTCCTCAGGTTCCATCGCAGCCGCGCCGCGCCGTCGGTGCTGTCGGTTGTCGTCGTCGGAGATATTGACGCCGGGATGGCCATCGCGGCGGTGTCGCGGGTGTTCGGCGACTGGCAAGCCATGCCAGCGCGGCGCCCGATACTTGAGCCACCAGCCGTGGCGACACACCGGCGGCGGGTCGTTGTTCCGATGATGAACAAGGCCCAGGCCGACGTTGGGTACGGCTTTACGACCATCCCCCGTTCCGACCCAAACTACTACGCGTACTTGCTCATGGCTCATGTCCTTGGACAGTACGGCATGGGCGGGAGGCTCGGACACAGCATCCGGGAACGGCAGGGGATGGCGTACTACACCTTTTGCAGTTTTGAGGCTGGCGAGATCGCCGGTCCGCTGGTCGTGCGGGCCGGTGTCAACGCTAAGAATGTAGATCGCGCCGTCGCGTCGATCGACCGGGAGATCACAGCGATCGCGACCGACGGCGTGACCGATGTTGAGCTCCGTGACTCGAAGCGCTACCTCATCGGGTCAATACCTCGAACGCTCGAAACGAACAACGGGATTGCGGCCTTTCTGCAGACGGTCGAGCGGTTCAATTTGGGACTCGACTACGATCAGTGCCTACCCGGACTCCTCAAAGCGGTGAGTCGCGATGAGGTCAACGCCGCCGCGGCACGCTCGCTGTCACCGGATCGTGCGTCGGTAGTGATCGCCGGTCCGTATCAGGACCCGCGGGCTCATGCCTAATCACAATGAGGGGGCATGAGCTACTCGACTCCGACCCCAGCCCCGGTTATTCATATGCCGAAGGCCGTCTTTTTTGACGTCGACTTCACGCTCATCCATCCTGGCCAGACATTCGACGCCGGTGGCTACCGACGATTCGCCGCCCGTCACGGGTTGCACGCCGACCTGGCTCTCTTCGAGACGGCTGTTGCTGCCGCCTCCGTCGAACTCGATCAGACGCAAGGCGACATCTATCGCGCCGAGCCGTTCATCCGCTACGCCAGGCGGGTCATTAGGGAGATGGGCGGCGACGGACCTGGGCTCGAGGCGTGCGCGCGGGAGATCTACGACGAGTGGGCAGCCTGCCAGCACTTCGTCCTTTACGATGACGTAATAGAAGCCTTCGGCGAACTTTACGAAGCCGGCTACCAGATCGGTCTCATTTCGAACACCCATCGCTCCCTGGCCTCCTTCCAAAGTCACTTCGAGCTAGATCGGTTTATAACCGCGGCGATCTCGTCGTCCGAGCACGGCTACCTGAAACCGCACCCGAGCATCTTTAGGGCGGCGGTGCAGCTAGTCGGCGTCAACGCGGCCGAGGCCGTGATGGTCGGTGACAGCCTGACGCACGACATTGCCGGTGCCAGCCAGGTCGGTATGCACGCCGTGCTGCTTGTCCGGTCTGGGACTGCTCCGGCTCAGGTGGGTGGTGTGCCCGTTATTCGAACGCTTCACGAGCTACCACGCGTTCTGGAAGAGCTGGACAGGCCCTGAACTAGACGCCGGTTCTTACCCCGGCGGCCAGGCCATCACCCGGCCAGCGAGCAGGTGCAGGTGAATGTGGAACACCGACTGGCCGGCCGAGCGATTGCAATTAAGGATGATACGGTAGCCTGCGTCAGCGCAGCCTAGCTTTTTCGCGGTCAGGCTGGCCCGGCGGATCATCTCGCCCACCATGCCGTCGTCGTTCGGCGCCAGATCATTCAACGTGCTGATGTGCCTCCGAGGGATGATGAGAATGTGCGTCGGGGCTTGCGGGTTGATGTCCTTGAAGGCGACCAGTTGCTCATCCTGATAGACGATGGTGGCCGGAGTTTTACCCTCGACGATCTTGCAGAAAAGGCAGTCTGGCATGGCGAATAATTATCCCCAGCTTCTTGGAGTCGAGTCACACCAAATGCTCGCACGCGGTTAAGTTCTCGTCGAGCAGGTTTATGATGACGTGGCGACTTCGGCCGCTTTCAGATTTTCCGACTGGTAGTAGGCGATGGTCGTGTCGATAAGTTCGGCCAGATCTCCATTAAGCACGGCCGGTAAGCGGTAGGTCGTGAAACCGATTCGGTGATCCGTGATCCGATTCTGCGGAAAATTGTAGGTCCGAATCTTCTCTGACCGTTCACCGGTTCCCACCTGACTGCGCCGGTCGTTCGCGATCTCTGCTTGCTGGCGCCGCAGTTCCATTTCGTACAGGCGGGACCGCAACACTTTCATGGCCTTTGCCTTGTTCTTGATCTGGGATTTCTCATCTTGCTGTGAGACAACGAGGCCTGTCGGGATGTGGGTGATGCGTACGGCCGAGTAGGTGGTGTTGACGCTCTGGCCGCCTGGCCCACTCGAGCAGAAGGTGTCGATCCGAAGCTCTTTTGGATCCACCGCAATGTCGACCTCCTTGGCTTCCGGCAGAACTGCCACCGTTGCTGTCGAGGTGTGAATCCGTCCGCTTGACTCTGTCGCCGGCACGCGCTGAACGCGGTGCACGCCACTCTCGTATTTCAGCCGGCTGTACGTTCCATGTCCCTCGATAAGCGCGACGATTTCCTTAATGGCTCCGACACCCGTCTCG
The DNA here is from genome assembly GCA_965197375.1 of Vicinamibacterales bacterium. Taxonomy (GTDB): domain Bacteria; phylum Acidobacteriota; class Vicinamibacteria; order Vicinamibacterales; family UBA8438; genus CBDAMZ01. Next base: position 595,496 of record CBDAMZ010000010.1, on the reverse strand, counting down.
TTAGATGACAGGATGTCGACCCGCCATCCCTGTGCCTCGGCGAACCTCGAGTACATGCGGAACAAGTTGGCGGCGAACAGCCCAGCTTCATCTCCGCCGGTTCCGGCCCGGATTTCCAACACGACGTTCTTCTCGTCGTTGGGATCCTTCGGGAGGAGCAGGATTTTGATCTCGCCGATCAGGTCGTCACGGCGTGTCTGGAGCGCGGCTAGTTCTTGCTTGGCGAGCTCACGAAGCTCTTCATCGATCCCCTCCGCCAACTCCTTGGCCTGGGCGGCTTCGGCTACTGCCGTTTTGTAATCACGAAACTTCTCGACGAGCGGCTGGATCTCTGTAAGCGCCTTGGCGTGCGTCCGGTATTCGTTCGGATCGGATTGTACCGACTGGTCGCTAATGAGCGCCAGCAGCTTATCGTAACGCTCTTCGATCGCCTGGAGTTTGTCGAACATTGGCACCCTAGTTCGGTCCTTGCTTGTATTGGCGATGGTCCAGGCAATGCAGGTCTAATCTTGGCAACCGGCGGGTCCGTCCATACACATCAACTCAAGTAACGATTGGAACCAACGTCAGCATCCTCCGGAAACGGGAGGAAGGAACGCGATCTCGTCGCCGTCGGCTAGCAGGTGGTCCATTCGAGCGTACTCCGCGTTGACCGCGGTAGATACGGCTTCGCGATGCTCGGTCAGTTCAGGGAACTTGGCGGCCAGATCGTCCCAGGCGGTTCTCGCGGTGGCCCCGGCCGGCAATTCACACACCAGCTCGTCGGTTCCAACGATGGCCCGCAGGTGAGCGAACAGCCGCACACTTACATGCATGCTCGTCGATAGGCGTCCTGTCGTGCCACCTCGTCATCAGGGTCCGCTATGGTGCCTTTGATCCAGTCGTCGCCATCCTCGAAGAATTCGTGCTTCCAGATCGGAGCGACCTGTTTGACGCGCTCGATGGCGTACCGACAGGCGGCAAAGGCGTCGGCGCGATGCGGCGACGCAGCCGCGATGGCGACGCTGGCGTCGCCAATTTCCAGTGTGCCAAGCCGATGGTGAACGGCAAGCCTTGCTTGTGGCCACTTGCTGCGCGCCTCGTCGGCAATCCGCTCGAAAGTCTTGAGCGCCAGTGGCTCGTAGGCTTCGTACTCGAGACGGCGCACGCGGTGTCCCTGGTTCTGGTTTCTGACCACACCCAGAAAAGTGGCGACGGCGCCGGTACTTGCCTCGGCCGCCTCGAGGTCGCTCGTGACGATTCGGATCAGCGTGTCGAGATTCAACGCATGGTTCGTGACCGCGAACGCCAAACCACCCATTCTCGAAGTATAGCTGATCACCTGTTCCAGAAATGGTGTAACGGGCCGTGGCCGTGACCGATCGGAAGGCCGTGCCGAATCGCCTGCCCGACGTAGGCTTTTGCTGCTCGGGTTGCCTCGACGAGGGAAAGCCCGAGCGCGAGCGATGCGGTCACCGCTGCGCTGAAAGTGCAGCCCGTGCCGTGGGTGTTAGGACTCTCGACGCGGGGACCCGAGAACTCGATGAGGTCGTGACCGTCGTAGAGCAGGTCGATTACGTCAGTGCCGGCCAGATGGCCGCCCTTGACGATGACCGCCGTCGGGCCGAGAACATGGATGCGCCGTGCTGCCTCACGTGCGTCGTCCAACGACCGGATCGACGTTCCCACCAACACTTCCGCCTCCATCCGGTTTGGCGTCACCACGTAGGCGTGTTTAAGCAACTCGGTCTTGATCGTGGCCACCGCGTCGTCTTCGAGTAACCGGGCGCCGCTCTTGGCCACCATTACCGGATCGACCACCAGAAACGGGATATCGACGGCAGCGACAGTAGCCGAGACCGCTTCCACAATCGCGGCATTCAATAGCATGCCGGTCTTGGCTGCACCGACACCAATATCGCTTACGACCGCTTCGATCTGCGCCGCGACGATGTCGGCGGGAACCGCATGGACTGCGGTGACGTCAACCGTGTTTTGGACGGTGATGGCGGTGATGGCGCTGACGCCATAGACGCCGTGTGCCGCGAACGTCTTCAGGTCGGCCTGGATGCCGGCCCCGCCACCGGAATCGCTTCCAGCGATGGTGAGCGCCGCAGTCATGTGATCATAGCGAGTCTTCTGTCTCTAGCCAGACGCCTCAATTGGGTGACAGTGACGCATCTCAGATGCGGCCTCACGGGTATGGCAAGTTGTGCCTGAGCCCTGAATCGACAAATCATGTGGCCGGCTGGTCGGTGGTCGCCTTTACGAAGACGAGTAGGTACTGGTACGGGAGGAAGTGTTCGTGCGAGAGCAGTCTGAGGCCAGCGATCTCGGCGTTGCGGATGATTGCCGCCGGCTTCACCCGCTTGCCAAGCGGCGGTCCTGGCCCGCCTCCATCCAGCTTGAAGTCCACGATTCCGACGCGTCCGCTCGGCTTCAGCTTCGCGGCGATGTTGCGCAACAGCGTTACCGGTTCGACCACTTCGTAATAGGTGTCGACGATGAGCACGGCGTCGAGCGCGCCTGGAATCTTCGGATTACTGGGGGTGCCGAGGATTGTCTGCACGTTGGTAAGACCCTCTCGGCTGACCCGACGCTCGATTGACTCGATCATTTGGTGCTGGATGTCTTCCGCGTACACGAGCCCGTTCGGTCCCACTCGTCGAGCAAGCCTCACGGTAAACCACCCACCACCGGCGCCCACATCGGCGACCGTCACCCCGTCGGCGATCCCGAGCGCATCCATGATCAGCTCCGGCTTCTGCCACGCGTCGCGATCGGGACCTTCGAGGAGCCCGAGCTCCTCGGGTGGAAACAGCCGGCCGTGGGACGATCGATCTTGAGCGATTCCCGTGAGCACACACCACAGACCAACCAAGGCGAGGCCGGCTGTGTGGAAGCCGAACCGGCCGACGGTTAGAAGCGGTGACCGGGGAGTTCGCATCGGTCTATGTTCGATCGCTCGATTATGTCACGCTTCTGGCTGGTAGAAGCCAGCCGGCTCTGCGGACTTACGTATCGACGGCCGCGCGTGGCTATGTTCGGTATCAGCGGCGACGAGGTCGTTGGCCTTGAGGCCTGCCACGGGTGGGAGCTTGAACAGCGTGGGTGCCTCGACGTCGACGTTTTGATGCAAACCGCACACGTCCGGCAGAGCTCAAACCGTCACCAGCACGCTTCGGAACGCCTCGGCCAACGCGGCCCAGAACCAAAACGCCGGATAGTACCCGCGCGACCACCAGTCATGGCAGTGTCGACTGCCGCGTCGGCCGCCGATGTTTTTCTGCGGACCGAGAAAATCTCGGTCAGGTGTCCTGCCAGCCCAGCATCTCTAAGTTTGGCATGGCACGAAAATAAACCTATTAAGCTATTTCATATCAAACACTTACAGTAAATAAAAACTGTCCTCTCCGGTATCCGAACCTTACAAGGGGCTGTGCGCGCAGTATAATCCTGGGAGCACTAACCCTATGGAGGCAACCCAAGTGGCTGAACCGATCATCGTCACCGACACGGCGGCTGGCAAGATCAGCACGCTATTGGCCGAGGACCAGAAGACAAACGCGGGCCTGCGCGTGTTCGTCCAGGGTGGGGGCTGTTCGGGTTTCCAGTATGGGCTGATGATCGAAGAAGGGGCCGGCGACGCAGAAGCCGATCGTATCTTTAAGTCGAACGGCGTCACACTCTTTGTCGATCCTATCAGTATTCGCTATCTCACCGGGGCCGAGGTGGACTTCGTCGACAACCTGACGGGCGGAGGGTTCACTATCAAGAACCCGAACGCCAAGTCGACGTGCGGTTGCGGCCAGTCGTTCGGCGTGTAGTGTCCGGTCTGGCACTCGCCGGAAGTCTCTTCGGGCCGGCGCGGGCACGTGCTCAATCGCTCGACCGCAGTCACCAAAAATGGAACCGCAGTCGGCCTACCTCGAACGGCTCCGCCCGCTTGGCGCCAAGCGGTCTAGCAAGCGCGACCTTATCGTTAACGTGTTCCTCCGGCAGGAAGGACATCTGAGTGCCGATGACCTCGCCGGCCTGATCCGGCACGAGGATCACAAGATCAGCCGCGCCACCGTCTACCGCACGTTGCAGTGGATGGTGGAGGCAGGCATCGCGCGCAAGGTCGATTTCGGCGAGGGGCGATTCCGCTTCGAGCATTCCTACCGTCACCCGCGACACTTCCACCTGATCTGTAAGGTCTGCAGTCGCTCGTACGAATTTCTGTCTTCGGATATCGAGGCCTTAATCGAGGAGATTGCCTCCGCGCGAGCCTTTTCGGCTCGGCAGAGCGTGTTGCAGATCTACGGTACCTGCGAAGAATGCCAAACCGGGCGGCGACAACCGGGTGGCAAAGTAACGACCGAGCTGCTGTTCGCTCGCGACGCCTTGCGGATTGCTATCGCGACGGAACGGAGCGGACTCGAATTCTATACGCGTGCCGCACGAATCACGAAGGATGCGCGTGGCCGGCGCGTCTTCCAGAAGCTGGCGGATGAGGAGCAAGAACATCTTAGCAAGCTGGAGGCTCGCTACACAGTGTTGCTCGCTCAAGATTCTCAGCTGGAATCTCGGCCAACGTTCCTCTTCTTCAAGGGTGCCGCCAACGGGTTGTTTGCGGCGGGTGCCGACGAGCTCACCAAGGGAGTCAACGACCAGCAGGCGCTCATGCTCGGTATCCGATGCGAGCGCGGTTCTCATCGATTTTTTAAGCGATACGGCGAACGCTTCGAAGATTCCGAAGGCAAGCAGATATTCTTGGAGTTTGCCGACGAAGAACGGCAGCACCTCGAACTGCTGATTCGCGAGCACCGGTCTCTCGTCGCGAGGCAGTCGAAAACGAGCGCGCGGCGGCGTACCACCAGACGGGTCCGTCACGCCAGCGCGTCGTGATCTGTTCGGGCCTCCAGCCTAAGAATTTTGATCGACCTACACCTGCACACGACGGCCTCGGACGGCACGCTGTCACCGGCCGTGCTGGTCGAGCGCGCGCACCAGACCGGCATCCGCGCATTAAGCGTTACCGATCACGACACGATGGCGGCCGTGCCGGAAGCCACAGAAGTTGCGGCTGCGCATGGTCTCGAATTCATCCCCGGCATAGAGATCACAGCCGTGCTCGCACGCCGAGACGTTCACCTGCTGGCGTACTTCCTCGATCCAGTCCCGCCGGGCCTTGCCTCTTTTCTCCACGAGCAGCGGGAGGACCGCTCGAGACGCGCGCGAGAGATGGTGGCGCGTTTGGTCCGTCTCGGCATGCCGATCGAGCTCGAGGTGATGATCGATGAGGCCGACGCCGCGGGACACGCCGTGGGCCGGCCGGCAATCGCGCGCGCGCTGGTCGAGGCCGGACATGTGACGAGTGAGCAAGAGGCATTCGACCGTTGGCTTGCAGATGGCAGGCCGGCCTACGTGCCGCGTCGGGGGGTGCCACCGGCTGAGGTCATTCGGATTGTATCCAGGGCGGGCGGCGTCTCCGCGCTCGCTCATCCCGGCCTGCTCGGCAGGGATGATGTGGTTCCTGGCTTGGCGAAAAGTGGACTCAGCGCCATCGAGGCATTTCATGGCGGGCACGACGCAGCCGCCCAATCGCGCTACGCCAAGCTTGCCCGCCAGTATGGACTCGCGGTTTGTGGTGGCTCAGACTTTCACGGAGACCACGATTATCGCGCGCGGCGTTTCGGCGCGGTCGGTTTACCACGCGGCCACTTCAAGGAGCTATTACGTCGGATCTCGCTGGCCCACAGCGTGGCACATCGCCGGGTGGAAACTTCCTGATGCCACCAAAACTATCTGTGACAAAGGTCTATCGTGTCATCGGTTCACACTACTGTGTCCAGCTGATGATTGGTTTGGGTCCGAGCCAGTTGGAAAGGTACTAGCTGCTATGTCGGCCGCGCTGATTACCGCTACGTTCCTGGGGATCGCTGGGTTGGGCCTCTCGACAATCCTCGGGTTCACGGCAACAGACTCAGTAGAGATCCTTCGTCACACGACACTCTCGATTTTCTTCACGTTGGTCACCTTAATGGCGCACTCGATGACGATGTTCTATCTGATCGGGAAGGGCAAGGCGATCCGTGAGGCGGCGGCGGAAGGCGGGTTGGCGCCAGACATGTATGCTATGGTCGCGCGAGCTCGGCGGCCGGTGTTTTCCATCGGTACTGTCGCGATAGCGTTGACGATGGCTACTGCGGTCCTTGGAGGCGGTGTTGACACCGGCGTTATTCCCGCCGGCGTACATGCCGTCCTGGCGTTGTCGGCGATCGCTTCCAACCTGGTTGCCTTTCGGGCCGAGGTCAACGCGATTCTCTCAAGCGCCAAAGTCGTTGCCGAAGTGAACCGGCTGCTCGAACGCTAGGCATGAGCACTAACTAAGCACTGAGTCGCACAATTTTGGTCCGGATCGCACCAGTGCTATCAAGATACTGCCCGAGCTCAGGAGATGGGTCGTACGCCACGCGATAAATGAGATGGCCCAAAAGATTCCAAAAGAGCCGTTCCAGGGCAGGATAAAACGTAGGTTCGCCAACAATGGCCGGGACACGCCGCTGTTGGTACCGGCCGAACCGGAACTTCCTCATTCGGCCTATCGTTCCTTGCGGAGACCGAGTTCCTCCGTAGCGATCTCCCGCATTCTGAACTTTTGCACCTTGCCGGTCACGGTCATGGGAAACGCATCGACCAGCTTCCAGTAGCGAGGGATCTTGTATGATGCAATCTCGCCCTTGCAGAAGCGTCTAAGCTGATCGTCGGACAGCTGCACGCCCACCCTTGGCTTTACCCAGGCCATGACGTCCTCGCCGTACTTTTCCGATGGCACGCCGATGACTTGCGCATCCGCGATATCCGGGTGGGTATAGAGGAACTCTTCGATCTCTCGCGGGTAGACGTTCTCGCCACCGCGGATGATCACGTCCTTGATCCGACCGACGATGCTCAGGTAGCCGTCTGTGTCCATCGTTGCTAGATCGCCCGTATGCATCCAGCGCGCCCCATCGATTGCCTCACTGGTTGCCTCCGGGTCGTTCCAGTACCCGAGCATTACGCTGTACCCACGGGTGCACAATTCACCCCCTGTGTTGCGCGACACGACGCGACCGGTCTCCACATCGACTACCTTTATTTCGACATGCGGATGGGCCAGGCCGACGCTCCCAACACGCTTCTCGACCGGGTCGTCGACGCGCGTCTGCGTCGAGACCGGTGACGTCTCGGTCATTCCGTAGCAGATGGTGACTTCCTTCATATTCATCCGGTCTCGGATCTGCCGCATGACCTCGACCGGGCAGGGTGAGCCGGCCATCACTCCGGTCCGCAGCGTCGAAAAGTCGGTCGTTGCGAAGTCGGGGTGGTTCAGTTGGGCGATAAACATGGTTGGAACGCCGTACAGTGCCGTACACTGCTCCGCCTGGATCGCCTTTAGCGTGACACCGGGATCGAACGCTTCGCCTGGCACGACGACGCACGAACCATGGCTGGCGCAGGCGAGGTTGCCAATGACCATGCCGAAGCAGTGATAGAAGGGAACCGGGACGGCGACGCGGTCACGTTCGGTGTAGCCGAGGGTCTCGCCACAAAAATAGCCGTTGTTCAGGATGTTGTGATGGGATAGCGTCGCGCCCTTAGGTGCCCCGGTGGTGCCTGACGTGTACTGAACATTGATCGGTTCGTCAAAGCTAAGGCTCTCCTCGCACCCCGCCAGCGTGCGATCGTCAACAGTCGAAGCCTCATCGAGGAGTGCTTTCCATGCGTCGTCGATCACCACCACCTGCTCGAGTGCCTGGCACCGTGGGCGGACTTCGCTCAGAATCGCAGTGTAGTCGGTCTGTCTGAATAAGCGGGAGAGCAACAACAAACGGAGGCCGGACTGGTTAACGACATATTCGAGTTCCCGTGCCTTATAGGCCGGATTGATGTTGACGAGGATCGCGCCGATGCGGGCCGTGGCATATTGGGTGATGACCCACTCGTAGCAATTGGGGGCCCATACACCGACCCGGTCGCCCTTGGTGATGCCGCGTGCCAGCAGGGCTTTTGCCAGTTGGGTCGTTGTGTCCCACAGTTGCTGGTAAGTAGCCCGGTAGTCCTGTGAGCACACTACGAGTGCTTCGCGTTCGGCGAAGCGCTCGACGGTACGATGGAGGTTGACGCCGATAGTCTCCCCGAGTAGGGGAACGTCGGTCGCGCCATGCGTATAGGAGAGCAAGCTTACTCGATCGTGACTTATTCGCACCCGGGAATGGCTGTCGCCCGCAGTCCCGCTGTCAAATAATAAGAACAGGTTGTGGCGGAAGCGCCTGGGAGTCGAACCCAGCCCCCCCGCATTCGCGGGGAGCGACCGATTTTGAAGACCGGGAGGGCCACCGGGCCCCGTTCGCTTCCCGGTTATCCATTATCGCTGATGTGTTGAGGTAACACTCACTCGACACGGAGCGCGTCATCAACCAAGGCGGAGGAGGGGGCAACGGGAACGCGCAATCTCCGACGGGCTGTAAGGGAAAGGAGAGCGATCACTCCCGCCGGCCTTGGCAGGGGGGAGCACGCTCGCGGCTAGCTCTCGGTCAGGCGGACATCGCCCGCCCGCGGGCCCTTCTGGGACTCCTCGGGCGTAAACTCGACCCGCTGGCCTTCCCGGAGGAGTTCGAAGACGGCGCCACGCACGGAGCTACGGTGGAAGAAGTGTTCGATGCCGCCTTCGTCGCGGATAAACCCGAACCCTTTGTCAATCAACAGACGCGCGATCGTACCGTTCGGCATACGGTCCCCCCCGAAGACTCGCCGCTCCGGCCCCAGTCGGCCAGACCGACGCCCCCTTGAGCCGCGCGCGCTCCACCCTGGTGTCCACCTCGCAACACGAGACCCCCCGACTGCTGCCAGCTCCGGGAGCCCCGCGGGTTACCTTGGGTCGTGAGATCCGCGGCCAGAAGGGGCTCAGTCTAGTAAGGTATCTACCAGAAGTCAAGGACGCACGGGCGTTTAGCGGCACTCAGCTGGAGGCTGGTGTCGTTGCTTGTTTCGGTTTTGGAGGTGGGTAAGTTGTCCAGAAGTTTCGCCCGCACTTCGGGCACTTCCAGAACTGCTGGGAGGGCCACGGATCGTCCGGGGCGGGATCCCGCAGGTCCATCTGGGTCCCGCAACGTTGGCAGCGAATCTGGACGTCACGCATGCGTCGGATTCTAGCATTCGCGGTAGGCAGATGCCTACGCACAGGGACTGGCCGCTTGGGACATCCCACCCCGGTAGACTGAACCGCGCGGCGGCGCGCTACGACTCGTATGGGGCTCATCGTACCGGGAATCGTGCTGGCCGGGGGGCAGTCGACACGCATGGGACGGCCGAAGGGGCTGCTGCCGATCGGGGCGGAGGGTAACACGTTCGTCAGCCGCGTCACTCGGACCCTGCGTGTAGGAGGGGTCGATGATGTGGTCGTCGTCGTCGCTGACGAGGTAGCCGCGATCGAGGATGCGCTCGCCCGTGAGACATCCCCCCCTCGCCTTGTGGTTAACCCTAAACCTGGCTTAGGCCAGCTCTCCTCGCTGCTGGTGGGTCTTGGAGCCGTCGACCATCCCGGCGTTGGCGCAATGCTGGTGACGTTGGTCGACGTTCCGTTGGTGTCGGCCGAGACTGTCCGTGCCTTGCTCACGGCTTACCAGCGTACACGCGCGCCCATCGTTCGCCCACAACGTGAGGGTCGCCATGGGCACCCCGTCATCTTCGACCGCTCTCTGTTTGCCGAGTTGCGCCGAGCGGGCATGCACGTGGGCGCGCAGGCTGTCATTCGTTCGCATCGCGCCGAAATTGTTGATGTTGATGTCGATGATGAGGGGGCCTTTCTCGACATTGACACACCTGATGACTATGAGCGCGTGTTTGGACAACCGGTGCCGGAGGAACCACGTGCGTGAACGTAGCGCTCTTGTCGCTAACGACGAGGACGTGGCATTCGTTTGATCGGATCGCGCGCCTGGATTTAGAATGAAGCGTCCGGCGAGATGCGACATGGGCCAGTGGCGCAGTTGGGAGCGCGCGTGAATGGCATTCACGAGGTCACGGGTTCGACTCCCGTCTGGTCCACCACTTAACCCCACCCCGTTGCACCACGGACGCGTGGGGTGGCCCCTGCGATGCGGCCGATTTATCGATTGTCGCCGGTTTTGTAGCCCTTGCCACCCTGTTCAGTTTCACAATGGCCGCGTGCAGGCGCTATCGGACAAGCATTCGGCCGTTATGCACCCGGCTGTACTGAGTCTGGTGTCACGCGGTGGGCGAGGTTCAGCCAGCTCGTCAGCTGGCGAACCGCGTCTTTTGGGGTTGCCCCATAAAAGGGCATTAGCGCAGTCGGTCCACCCGGCACGCGAACGAGGTACGCTCTCCAACGGTCAGGTTGCACTAGAGAAACTTCGATCGCGTAAGCACGACCGTCGATCGTCTCTTCGAAGCGATGGGTGGTCACGGTGTCGACGTCGGTGAAGAATGGGGTGCGCCAAGGGACCGCGGCATTGTATTCGTCTGGTCTCCGTCGTCAAGCGAAGGCCGACGCGAAAACGGGATCAACAGTAGCTGCATGCGCGAATTACTTTTGGCGACGATGAAAAACAATATTCGTTGTTTTGATATCCACAGGAGTTTCACACTTTTCCCACCACGTTTCCACAACGCACTGTCAAGGTGCACCAGGCCTTGACGTTCGGTAGGCCCCCGCTACGCTGGAGATGTACGGCGCATGGAGATTCCTTGCCTATCTTGCATCTCGCAGCGGGTGGCGCGTGCTGTGGGCACTTCTGCCAGCTTGTTCGGCAACTGTGGCGGCGGAGTCTGCAGTCCGATTTCTGTGCCGTATCTTTAAATTGCGGAAGCGGCCTCGAACGGCGGTCGGCCACTCTGGTTCGCATCGTCCCGCTCGCCGAGCTATAATCGGTGCACGAGTTGTTCGATCGAGCCTTGATGCTGATGCTGTTTGAGCATGCTGCCGAGCAGCTGGGCCGGGCCCTCAGCGTCCCGAAACCGAATTGATCACCCCGCGTCGCACGCGTCTACTCCGAGCCTCCACCCTTCAGATATTCCAACGCGGTATCGTCTGCGCCTTGCGCTCTGACGACCGGGACCGAGCAGGCGACTGCGCCGTGCTTGCTTGTCCCGACGCGAGCGGCGGCGGAGCAGCTCCGGCGAACCATTGAACACCTCTACGCCGATACCGATGCCCGGGCGAGGATCGACCGTCATGTGTGCGTGCTGCCACAGTTACTGACCCGTGACGAGTGGTATCACGAACTGCACAAGCGCTTGGCGCATGTGCCGCCGCTGCTGTCGGTGTTCGAACGTGAGGTCATCGCGCGTGCGGCGGCACGCGATGCGGTGACATCGGGTGCTTCGCCTCCCTTTAAACTCAGGCCGGGTCTCGTCGGGGCCATCCTGGACTTTTACGACGCGCTTATGCGTCACGGACCATCGGTCGCCGCCTTCGAGCGGCTCGTGGCGGACGATTTGCAGCCGAGTGTCGACGTCGACCGAGGTGCGCGGCGGCTGCTCCGCCAGACACGCTTTCTCGTCGCAGCGTTTCGCGCCTACGAACGGCGTGTTGAGGCAGCAGGGCGACTCGACGAGCACTCGTTGCGGCGCTTGTCTATCGGTGCCGAGGCGGCCCGACCTTTCACACGCGTCGTGGTGACCGTGCCGGATCGGACGGCGAATCCTGCTGGCCTCTGGCCAGCCGATTTCGACCTTCTGGCTCGTCTCCCACGGCTTGCGGCAGTTGATGTCATCGCGACTGACGCGGTGCTCGACGCCGGATTCCGCGAGCGGATCGATGCGCTCCTACCCGGGATTGAGGAGGAGCGGCTCGACGACTCCTCGGCCCGGCTGCCTGTGGTCGTCGCGCCGGCATCGCTTGACCGCCTTCATTTCGTCTGGCGCGATCGTGAGGAAGAACTTACAGGGGTTGTGCGTGCGCGTCGGCGCCGGGCGCCACCGGTTATCCCCGGGGGGCCATGTGAGCCGGCCGACGCGGTTGCCGTGGTGTTCCAGCGTCCCCTGCCGTACCTCTATCTGGCGCGTCAGCTGTTTCAGGCATGCGGCGTGTCCTGTGAGGCTCCAGACGGACTCCCCTTGGCCACCGAGCCGTACGCGGCGGCCGTTGATCTCCTTCTCAGGTTCGTGAGTTCCGGATATAGCCGGCGAACGACAATTGAGCTACTCCGTTCGCCGCACTTCTCGTGGAAGTGTGACGGACAACCGCTGGATCCCACGTCAATCGACGCGTTGGATCGAGCACTTCAGGAGCGGCGCTACGTTGGCAGCCGTGGGGTTCTGAACGGGTTCGTGGCTGAGTGGGCGGCCGAGGAGGTGAAGGAGGGCGGCCGATCGGTGGCGCGGGCCAGACCCGCGGTTGAATGTGCCGCCAGATTAGCTGATGAACTCAGCCCGTTCGAGCGCCCCCAACCCACCAGTCGTCTATTGAGCGTGCTGCAGTCTTTTCTCAAACGCCACGTGGCGCCCCTGACCAGCGACGATCCGTTGTGTGAGCGCGAGACGCAAACCCGCAACGCAATCTGGACAACGATGAGCGTCCTCGAACACGCCCACGGCACCTTTGACTGTGTCGGAGGCGACGGCGATGGCGATACCAGTGTGGGCGACCTCACCTCTCTGGTACGTCGTTGGATCGAGAGCCAAACCGCCACGCCGTTTTCTGACGGCGGCGGGGTCCAGCTGCTCGACATCCAGGCAGCTCCCTATGGTCGGTTCGACGAGGTATTTCTGGTGGGGCTCATCGATGGCGAGTGGCCAGAGCGTCCCCGCCCGAACATTTTCTACCCCCCGGCGTTACTTGCCCCACTCGGTTGGCCCCGAGAGCGCGATCGTCTCCGCGCTGCTCGGGCGGTGTTCCGAGATCTCCTGACGCTTGCACGTGAGCGGGTCATGCTCTCGACCTTCACGCTGGAAGATGATTCGGCCGTCACGCCGTCGAACCTGCTCGAGCTGGAAGATGATTCGGCCGTCACGCCGTCGAACCTGCTCGAGGAGGTCGCCGAGGTCGGCCTTGAGGTCACTCGAGAGGCCGGCGCGCCAGGTGAGTACGCGAGCATCGACGATGTGCGGTTGGAGGAACCGTTGGTGCCTGCGGCCGTTTTGTCTGGCCAGCGTGTGGCGTGGCGTACGCTGAGACAGGCGCGTCGCCCGGGTGACGAACACCGATTTCACGGCAGCGTGGGTCCGCGATCCGGTGGGCGGTATGCGGTCAGCGCACTCGAGCGGTATCTTGAGTGCCCGTTTAAGTATTTTGCACGGAGTGTCCTCGCGCTCGAGGAAGAACGCGAGGACGAACGGACGCTGAGCTCCAGGGAGCGCGGTCTCTTACTCCACAGCGTGTTCGAAGCGTTCTTTAGTGACTGGCAGGCGGCCGGCGAAGGCGCCATTACCCTGATTAACCTCGACGCCGCCCTGGAGCGCTTTCGGGCAGTCGCGGAGGAAGCTCTGTCTCGGCTGACCGCGTCAGATCGAGCGGTGGCGCGCACGTGGTTACTTGGTTCGGCCGCGGCCCCCGGTCTCGCAGAGCGTTTGTTTGCGACGGGCATCGAAGATCCAGCCGAGGTTGTGGAGCGATTGTTCGAATATCGCCTCGACGGGGAATTTGAGTTCGGCACCTCGGATCGCCGCCGTCGAGTCGCGCTCAGAGGGACAGTCGACCGCGTCGACCTCCACGCCGATGGAACGTTCCGCGTGATCGACTACAAAGCTAATCGGCCGCCGCCGGGTGGTCGTTCGCTACAACTCCCCGTTTACGCGCGGTGCGTTGAGCAACAGTTGACCGGTCGGCACGATCGCCGCTGGCGTGCCGCCCACGCCGCGTACCTAGCTTTCGGGCACGAGCGCTTAAGGGTGCCAGTACCAGGTCGCGACATCAAGCAGGTGATGGCCGATGGTGACGAGCGTTTGATCGATGTCGTCGAGTCCATTGAGCGTGGTGAGTATCCGCCACGGCCAGCGGAGATCTTTCATTGCGGCTTCTGTCCGTACCCCACGGTCTGTCGCAAGGACTATGTCGGAGACAAGTAACGTGGCGCTGCCGCTGTTTCAGGAGGGCCATGAGCACGACGACGGCCAGGGGGCCGTCGCCCGGCCGGTCGATCCGAGCGACGTTGCGGCACGTCGTGTTGCCATTGATCCCACCAACCACGTCGTGTTGGAGGCATCTGCCGGCACAGGGAAAACCTCGGTGCTGGTTGCTCGGTACCTCAGTCTCCTTCGGGCCGGAGTTGATCCGACCAACATTCTCGCGGTGACGTTCACGCGTCAGGCCGCGGCGGAGATGCGGGCGCGGATTCTACGGCAGCTGCGGACGGAGACCGATCGCTCCGCGGCGGGTCGATCGTGCTGGACCGATCTGCGTGACCGCCTGGGAGAGGTCACCGTCAGCACCGTCGACGCGTTCTGTCTTGCGCTGCTACGTGAGTTCCCGCTCGAGGCCGATCTGGATCCCGGCTTCGGGTTGGCCGATGAAACCGAGATCCCTCAGATCATCGAGGAAGCGGGCGAGCACGCATTGGCGGTCGCGAGTGATATCGCTGACGAGGACCCCAATATCGCCATGCTCCTCGCGCAGCTCGGTCCGTGGCGCATCCGGACAGCGTTAACCCACTTGCTTCGTCGGAGGCTTGTGGTGCCTGGTGCCCTGCAACAGTTCCTGGCTTCCGCCCCACCGGAATTGATGGCTGACGAGACGTGCCGGCGCGCCGTGGCCCGGCTCGTCGATCGGCTTGGTGGAATGCCCCGCGCCCTCGAGCGGCTGATCGCTGACGGACCGATTGAAGACCCGCGTTTCGCGCTGATGGCCAGGGACCTTGCCAACCTGGGTCAGCTCGCGGCGATCAAACCGGCTCGACTGCGCGCCGTCCTGGATCGGCTACGCGCGTACTTCTTAACGCAGAAAGGGACTCCGCGTAAAAATTTCGTCGTCGGCCGGCTCAGGCAAGGAACAGCGGCGAACCGGCTCTACCGCGATGCGGCCGTCGCCTTGGCTCCCGTCGTTCACGACGTGTTGCGGACGTTCGACCGGGACCTCAATGTGGCGCTTGTGAGGGGCGTTCAGCGCGTTTTTGGGATTGCCGTTTCGGAATACAGACGTCAACTCGAGTCTCGAGCCTTGCTCGATTTCACTGATGTTCTCGAGCGAGCCGTGTCTCTACTTCGACAGATGGATGAATTCTCTCGCTCGAGGTATCGCCTGGAGTCGCGCTACCACCACGTGTTGGTCGACGAGTTTCAGGATACGAGTCGAGCGCAATGGGAACTGGTGTTGTTGCTAGTGCAGTCCTGGGGCGAAGGTAGCGGCTTGACGCACGAAGCTTCCCTTCCGCCGACGCTCTTCATCGTTGGCGATCGGAAGCAATCGATCTACCGGTTTCGGGACGCGGATGTGTCGGTAATGCGGGACGCGGCGGAAGAGGTCTCGGCGTTACGCGTTGCCGACGCTGGCGTCGACCGTCGGGACGTGCGGCAATCCATCTCACATAGCTTTCGAGCTGTGCGGGAGTTGCTCAGCTTCGTCAACGATCTGTTTGTTGCAGTGGACAAAGCCCCCCACCGCCGGGACGCCTTTCAGTTCGACGCACAGGACCGGTTTCCCGTAATTCCGCCGCTGCCAGCCAACGGTTCGACCGATGATGACGAGAGGCTCGGGGTCGTGGTGGCTCCTGACATCGATCGCTGTGCCGAGGAAGTTGCGGCGGAGATCGTCCGGTTGCTCGATAGTGGTACGGTTCGAGACCAGCAGACCGGGCTCGAGCGATCGCTCCGACCGAGCGACCTGGCGATCCTCTTCCGATCACGAGAAAGTCATCGTGAGTTCGAACGAGCCCTTGAGCGACGTTCCGTCCCAGCCTGCGTGTACGAGGGCCTCGGTTTTTTTGACGCCGATGAGATTAAGGATATTCGCGCACTCCTTCGGTTTCTCGCTAACCCGCGCTCGGAATTACGTGCGGCCGCGCTGTTGCGCTCCCGCCTCTTGGGCTTATCGGACCCCGCACTGGCGCAGCTGGCTGGGCACCTCGCTGATGCCCTCATCGATCCGGTGCCACCACCTGGTCTGGCATCGCTGGACGACGATGATCGTCGCGTTTTGGAGCAAGCGCGTGTCAGCGTGCCAAGCTGGGTGGCGCTCGTCGATCGTCTAACGCCGGCCGAGCTGCTCGACCGCGTGTTGTCGGAATCTGTGTATGCCTTTGAGCTCCGTGGGGGGCAGGCAGTCCAGGCACATGAGAACATGAAGAAAATTCGAAGCCTGGTACGCCGGGTACGGAACCGCGGTTACGCCACGATGGCGCGCGTCTCCGATCACATCGATCACCTTTCTGGCGACGTCTCGAACGCTATCGTCGATGCGTTTGATGCCGTCAACCTGCTGACGGTCCACGCTGCGAAGGGGCTTGAGTTCCCGGTGGTCTTCCTCGTTGACCTTGGCCGTGGAACTGGAACCGAGACGCCAGCCATACGCGTCGTAACCAGTGCCGGCGATGGACGGCCGTCGGTGTCTGTGTGGCCACTTCGCACGGCGGCTGACGAGGACGAGCGCCAGTGCGACCTCGAAGAAAGCAAGCGGTTGCTGTACGTCGCCACCACTCGTGCGCGCGACCGCCTCTATCTTTCCGTGGTGCTGGCCGAAGACGGCCTCCAACTCAATCGCGGCGGCCTCGGCGAGGTGCTACCGGCGGCCTTCACACCTGTGTTTCAGCGGGCGTCCCGAACGCCGCCGGGGCAGCGAGTCGAGTGGGTCGGCCCAAGCGGACAGATGCACGCCTTCCGTGTCTGCCGTTCTGTACCAGAGCCAGCGCAGCGGGTGTGATTCGATTTTCACGGCACTGCGCACCCCACAAGTGTTCGCGGCTGTGTGGCTACCGATTATCGGGTGCCGACACTCGCTGTCGGATCTCATTGCGCTGGAGGCGAAAGGCCTGCATTACCCGGCACCCCACCACCGAACGGGCTACGTTCTGGATCTTGGCAGCTCGGCAGATTTCTGGGCGAGCGAGGAGAGGAAAGGTGCCACCTGACGGCTACGCTAAGTTCGAAGCATCGCTGGATCGCGAGTCAGGTGTTCCACCCAGCGCTGCGCGTTGGCCTCGGCTTCCTGTTGGGTCTGACCGACGAGAACGACCCCGCCAGCCGGTGTCGCCTCACCGCCTGACACTGCCCACGCCACCCAGTGCCCTGCCCGAGACTCACTGTGGATCTGGTAGTTTGTGTCAGCCACGTTCATCTTGATTAGCCCCGATCATCACTGAATCAGACATTATCAACACGAGGAGCGCCTGGAAAATTGAGGCGTTGATACAGCACGCTATGTCCCCCAACGCGACGACGGGGACCAGCGCCCTATTCGTGCTGTTGGTGCTCCCCGGGACGATGGTGCCACGCGATCGTACACCAGCCGCGCTCGCTTAGTGCTAGCTTTCATCAATACGGTGGCATTCGACCGCCGATGCATCACGCCAGGGGCTGCGCTGGTCATCCACCAGCGGGATCGAATACTCCAAGCATGCTTCATCCTTTCGTCTTACAATGGCTTGATGCGATTTCCATTAGCAAGCCTTGGATGCGTCGCTGTGATGATGAGATGGACTACTGAAACCACTGCTGCTACCGAGCCGGGAGCCGGTTGCTCAGCGCGCGCGCCATCCCATACAATTGCACGATCGGCGGGTTCGGCGAAAGCAGAGAGAGGAAGATCCGGAACGGATGGTACTGGCGTGCCCGAGCTGTGGGAACGAGCGAAACTTCCAGGTCAAGACCCTGCAGGTGCATGTGCTGCAAGTGGAAGGTGCTGGAGTCGGTCTGTTAGAGGAAGGCCAACCCGCCGTGCTCGAATTGCTTTGTGACGAGTGCGAGGCTACGCTCGATTTTGGCGGAATTGATGAGGGGCTGAGGCGCAGGGTGTTGTTGACTCTGGGTGCTCGCTAGCGGCGCGGGACACAGGGTGCCGCGTTCTCGTCGTCGGCCTCTTTAAGTAGTGATCACGTTCCGGGCAGTTCCATTTCGGAGCCTGCTGCCACGCAGTCTCAAGTGTACCCGGAATTACCGCCGTGCGCTTTCGCTCACCGAGAGTCATTGTTTCACCATACCTCTAGCGTGTCTTGTGTGACTGTGGCAACTTAGTGGTTACGTTCGTAATTGCGGTGACGCACTGAGGGTTCGCGACGCGATATCACGTCCGGTCCTGACAAGACGCGACGGGAGAATGCCGGGAGTATTCGCCCCTGTTGGTAGATGGCCAACGCCGCTCTCTACTGGATGCAGCGGCTGCGTGTCTGGCATGAGCGGAGTGGTCCTAGCGCCAGTGTGCAACCTTGACAACTACCTGAGCGCACCCATATCGTACGGCCCCGTGTCTGACTACTATCGGATCCTTGGCGTGTCGGGATGTGCTAACGCCGGCGAGATTCACCGGGCCTACTGGAAGCTCGCGCGCCAAATGCTGGACGCGGGGGACGCTGCGGATATCCGGCTTAGAGTGATTCGCCGTGCGTACTACACTCTCGGTGATTCTGAACGTCGCCGTGAGTACGATACAACCCTCAGGGGTGCCATCGAAACAACGAACACGCCGAACGCGACTGGCTGTCTCGAACGGGACGACCTTCTACCCGACGAGATCGCCGTCGACTTTCCATTGATGGCCAACGTCGTCGAGCGTATGCGCGCCTCGTTCTTCGGGGTTGAGGGAGGCGAGGATGGGTCGATCCACAGGACCGAGGTCGAGCTGACCGCATGTCAGGCCGACCGAGGTGCGCGGGTGCCTATAGACTTCTTGGTGCGTCACACCTGTCCGATCTGTGGCGGGCGCGGAGCAATGTGGCCAGAAACGTGTGGCATCTGCCGCGGTACCGGTGCTGGGTTGTTGCGCCACCAACTGCAGCTGCAGGTTCCCCCTGGTGTCCGTCATGGCACGCGATTGCGGGTCTCGGTGACCCCACCCCATGCACCAGAAACCCACGTGGAAGTCCGAATCGCAATTCAGTGAGGGTGATTGAAGGCGCCCGAGCCGCGGCGTCGGCCTCGGCTGACAATTGGTGGTGTCCATGGCTGGCGGCGTGCCAGACGGTGTGAGACCGCCATGGCTCCATCGGCAATCCGAATTCGGTAGTGACTACAGCGTAGCGGCTCTAGGTCGGCGTGATCTGGTAAGTCGTTCCCGTTGCTGCCGGCAGCGGGGAGAGCGTTCGCTGGCATGCGGAGATGCCAGCGGCGGCGAGCATCATTTCCGTAGCACACAGCAGCCCGAGCACCAGTTTCAAGAATCTGCGACGGCGTGATCGTCAGTAGCCACAGATATGCGGTCACGATCGTGATTTGCGGTTCGGCGACGCGCTTCTGGGCGATGGGGGAGACGGAGGCGGTATCTGACGTTCGCCATCGAGGCTGCTTCTTGTCCTCGTGGTCTCGTCGAGTCGGACTGGAGCCTTGCAAGCGACTTGTTCTTGCCTCTCCGAATTAAAAGCCGATAAGCTAAGCGGTATGAACGCAGTGTCGGAGTCGGCCGTCCGAAAGGCGCTCGCAACGGTTACTGATCCAGACCTTGGTCGAGACATCGTGAGTCTTGGATTCGTCAAGGATCTTGTTATGGAAGCTGGTCGCGTCGCCTTCACGATCGAGCTCACGACCCCGGCGTGTCCGGCCAAAGAGCAGATGCGGGATCAGGCCTGTGCTGCCGTTTCTCGACTCGATGGGGTGACGAGTGTTGATGTTCAGATGACCGCCAGCGTCCGCGCGGCGATGGTTCCAGACGAGGGACGCTCGCCGATTGCAGGCGTCAAGAACGTCATCGCTGTTGGTGCTGGCAAGGGTGGTGTCGGTAAGACGACCGTCGCTGTCAACCTGGCGGTCGCGCTCGCCAAGTACGGGGGGCGGGTCGGTATGATCGACGGCGACGTTTACGGACCCAACGTCCCGATGATGTTCGGCCTCGACGCGCAGCTCGAGACCGATGGGAAAAAGATCGTACCGGCGGAAAAATACGGCGTTCAAGTGGTCTCGATGGGGTTCCTTGCGGATGCCAACGCGCCGATCATCTGGCGCGGCCCGATGCTCCACGGGGTCATCCGGCAGTTTTTCAAGGACGTTCAATGGGGCGAGCTGGACTACCTGGTTGTCGACATGCCACCGGGTACTGGCGACGTGGCGCTTAGCTTAACCCAGACGGTGCCGGTGGCTGGCGCTATCGTGGTTACTACGCCGCAAGCGGTCTCACTCGCCGACAGCCGTCGCGCCGTCGCCATGTATCGCAAGCTCAACGTGCCGACGCTTGGTATCATTGAGAACATGAGCTACTACGTCTGTTCCGGGTGTGGTCAAGAGCACGATCTCTTTGGAAAGGGCGGTGGCGAGCAGGTCGCTGCAGAGCTCGGTGTCCCGTTTCTGGGGCAGCTTCCGATCTACGAGTCAATTCGCATTGGCAGCGATGCCGGAGTGCCGATCGTGAGTGCTGAACCGGACTCCCCGGCGGCACAGGCGTTCTTCCAGACGGCCGAGCGAATGGCCGCTCAGGTGTCGGTTGCTAGCTACGAGCGTCCCCTATCGGCTGCGTCGGCCAGCTAACATGTGCTCAATTACGATGCTTTCGTCGCCGCTGGGACGGTCGGCCGGATGGGTGCTCACTCAGCGCCTCCCCGGTCATCGGGACGAATCGAACCGGAAGGGTTACGTTGGTGCGAGTGCCGTCCGGCTCATTCGTCACGATGGTCATCGCCTGTCTGAAGTGGCCGACGGGGATGATGAGGCGAGCGCCGACGGCGAGCTGGTCAATCAGGGCTGACGGGATATGGTCTGGAGCAGCGGTCACGATAATGCCGTCGAAGGGTGCGTGTTCCGGCCAACCGCGATAGCCATCGCCGGTTTTTACTACGATGTTGGTGTAGCCGAGCTCGGCGAGCAGCGTTTTTGATCTCGCTGCCAGCTCGGCCACGATTTCGATCGTGAACACCTCACGTGCGATCTCTCCGAGCACCGCGGCCTGGTAGCCGGACCCGGTACCGATCTCTAGCACCTTTGCGTTGGTCGGAAGCGCGAGCGCTTCGGTCATGTAAGCGACGATGTAGGGCTGCGAGATCGTCTGCTCGTACCCAATAGGCAGTGGCCCGTCGTCGTAGGCATGTCGCTGGAGGCTTGACGGTACGAAGCGGTGGCGAGGCACCACCTCCATCGCCGTAAGTACGCGCGGGCTCGTGATGCCACGCCCCCGCAATTGCCGATCGACCATGCTTCGTCGTGCGTCGGACCAATCGTCAGCCTGGGCCGCGCGCTGTTCGACCGGCTTGATCATGCAGGCCGTTAGCGACAGGGTGCAGAGCAGGAATGCTGCTATGCTTGCCAGCACGTGATGTTTTGGGTGCTGGTTGCCGCTGGCTTCGGGGTCATGTCGTTCGCGCACGTGGCGCCGTTCCCATTTTTCCTCGACGCTATTGCCCCAGCCAGCACTCTGTGGCGCATGCCCACGCGGGGCGATTTGCCAACGGTGTATCTCACTTTCGACGACGGCCCGAATCCAAACGCGACGCCACGGCTGCTCGACGTGCTGGCCGATGAGCGGGCGGTTGCGACCTTCTTCATCATCGACCGCCACCTCACTACGGAAACCGCCCCCATCGTCCGACGCATGTTTGATGAGGGCCATGCCGTTGGCCTGCACACCCACACGCGAAAATTGATGGTGATGTCGCCTGATAACGTGGCACACACCCTCACGGCTGCTGCTGACCGTATCGAGCGTCTGACCGGTCGCCGCCCGTGCCGAGCATTTCGACCACATGGTGGCTGGCGTAGCGGCCAGATGTATGCCGGTTTGGCGCAGCTCGACTATGCGTTGGTCGGATAGGGCTGGGGCCTGTGGGATTTCAATTGGTACCGGCGTCCCGTCCCCGAGGTTCTCGTCGAGCGGATCGCGAGCCGCTCGTCTGGTGGCGACATCATTGTGATTCACGATGGGCATCATGAGAACCCGGAAGCGGACCGAGAATACGCGGTCGAAGCAGTGGCTTTGCTGATCCCGACGCTTCGCGCACGCGGCTTCGCCTTCGGGACGATCTGTTAAGCCACCAACGCCTACAATGCTCCCCCGACGAGTTGGTTGTACTGATCGAGATAGACCGCTGTCACTTCCTCTATCAATGGGGAACACTCTGTTTGAGGCTACTACAATCCGTCCGAATAGGTCATGGGTCGCTCGATGATCGGCACAGCACTCGGAATCGCCGGCCTGGTCTTGGCTGTCTGGACTGTGATCATCGGCATTCTGGTGCTGCAGGAGCGCCGGCTCATTTTCTTTCCAACGCGCGGCCACCTCGCGAAGCCGGACGCCTATGGCCTACGAGCCGACGAGCTTCGGGTGACAGCGAATGATGGCACCAAACTCAGCGGTTGGTGGATTCATGGGAGCAGCGGCCGCGTGCTCGTGTGGTACCACGGCAACGCTGGGAACATTGCCGATCGCCTCGACAACGCCAGGTTGTTTGTTAAGCGGCTCGGCGTTGACATCGTGCTCGTCGACTATCGCGGCTATGGGCTGAGTCAAGGGAAGCCAGACGAACGGGGGCTCTACCTCGATGGTGTCGCGATCTATGATGCTGTTGTTACGCGGGGCGCGCGGCCAGATGACATCGTGCTGTTCGGCCGTTCGCTCGGCGGCGCGATTGCGGTCGAGGTTGCGCTGCAACGACCAGCCGGCGCGTTGGTGCTCGAGTCAGTATTCCGGTCGGTGCCGGCACTCGCGCGGGTGCATTACTGGTTCGTCCCGTCGGCTGCAATTCGCACGAAGCTGGACATCGAGTCGAGGATCCACCGCGTGCAGCCTCCAAAGCTCTTTCTGCATGGCGATCACGACGAGATCGTTCCTCTTGACCACGGTCGGGCTCTTTTTACGCGGGCGAAAGGCCCGAAGCGCTTCCACGTGATTGAGGGGGCCGGTCACAATGACACCTATCTGGTGGGAGGCGAACCCTACTTGGCGACATGGGAGAGCTTTCTGAAGGCGACACGGGTAGGACCCTAATGCCAGCGGCCCTCTAACGGCGATCAACTACTGGCAATTCCTGGAGAACCGTGACTATTCCCGCTCGCCGGCGAGGCGCGCGGCGGCGACAGCGGCACCGAGGAGCGCCGGGTGGCGGGCTCGGATGACTCCGACCGGCATGTCGGCCGCCAACGCTGACATGGGCGGCTTAGCCCGGAATGCTTCGAGAAAGGTTCGGGTTTGCAGAGCCGGGAGGATCTTGAGCGGAATGCCGCCGCCTAAGAAGACCCCGGCCGTGGCAACACAACGCAGGCCAAGATTCCCGGCCTCGGTGCCTAGCACTCCGACGAACACGTCGAGTGTCTCCACACACTTCTCGCACCGGCGTCCGAGCGCCGACGCGGTGATGAGGGCCGGAAGGTCCGACGAAGGTCGTCCTGGCGGTACGCCACGGCAGTGCTCGGCCTGGTGCACAAACGCATGAATGTTCGTTAGTCCGGGGCCAGACAAGACATGTTCGTATGAAGCACGGCCAAAGCGCGCCACGAGTGCTTTCAGCAGCTGGACCTCGCGCGTCGTCCGTGGCGCGAAGTCGGCGTGGCCACCCTCGGACGGAGAGGGTACGAAGTGGCCATTGATGTTGTGGAGCAGCGCCTCCCCTAGGCCGGTACCAGGAGCGATAAGCGCGCGGTTCGCGCTGGCTACCGGCCGTCCGGGTTGGAGAACCTCCAGCTCGCCAGGAGTTAGTACCGAGATGGCGTAACCCATGGCTACCAGGTCGTTCAGTAAGCTCACTGCGG
Source organism: Vicinamibacterales bacterium (assembly GCA_965197375.1). GTDB lineage: Bacteria > Acidobacteriota > Vicinamibacteria > Vicinamibacterales > UBA8438 > CBDAMZ01. The sequence goes on along the minus strand of CBDAMZ010000010.1, from coordinate 571,718 downwards.
GAATGGAAAACCGATCCGCGATTTGCGAGGCGTTGATGCGCCACGGCACATTCGTCAGCTCTGCGACTCCGTCGCGGACCGGACCCGCAACGCCGAAACACGCCGCGTCAATTGTGCCGAGGCTCGGCACGGTTTTGAGGAACTTGGCGATCATCGTGCTGAGGTTCTCGAAGTCGATCGTCGGGTAGCAGTGCACCTCGAGCGACGACGGCCTTGTGGTGCCGCGGTCGTAGATTCCCAGTAGCGTCTTGGTGCCGCCGACATCACCGGCCAGAAGCATCGGTCTCCTCTTTAGGTGAGGACGACTTGACTTTATGATCGATCTCATTCATCTTTCCAGCGCTTGAGCGGAGGTGTGACGCCGGGATTCGTTCTCGGTCGCTCGAGCAAAGAACGCGTCGCGACATGACGCTACTGCCTCAACAGGACGGCCGCACGCCCACGAACACCCCTTTCGCTGGTCAGACTGTCGTTTTCACCGGAAAACTTGCCTCGCTCGGACGCCGTGAAGCACGAGCCCTGGTCGAGCGCCTTGGCGGTGTCGCCGAGACGGAAGTCACGGCACGCACGACATTACTGGTCGTCGGGGCGGAGGGATTCCCGAACGGGGTGCCCCGGAGCTCGGATAGTGCGGACGTCGCGTCTGAAAAGAGCAATAAGCTCAGGAAGGCGAAGGGTGTCAACACCAAGTCGCCCGGTCGAGTCACGATTCTGAGTGAGGAGGAGTTCTGCAAGCTTGGTGGGTTGCGTTCGAACGAGTCACTGAAGCGACTCTATCACAGCCTGCGCCAGATGCAGGAACGCTACCCGCTGGTTCGCGAGGACCGCATTAACCATCTGGAAAAGTGGGGCCTACTCCGGCCGGTCGCACGGACGAACGCCGATACCTATTACAGCTTCAGTGACCTGGCGGTGGTGAAGCAGGTGAATGAGGATCTGCAGCGCGGCGGTTCCTTCCGTGGCGCGGTACGTGCGCTGCTAGCGGTGCGAGAGGGGCAGCTAGCCCTGAATTTCAGGTCCGTGCGTGGTGACGCGCAGCCGGCCAAAGTCGTGGCGCTTCGGCGACGCGAGACGGCGAGCGGCGCGTCTCTCGAGCTGGTACCGTCCGAACCAAGCGACGCGCAGGCCGCCTTGGCTGCGGGCTTTTTCATCGAAGGATCCGAATTGGACGAAGGACCGGAGTCGGATCAGGAACGCGCTCGTGTCGCCTACCGGAAAGCGCTCCTGTTCGACCCAAATCTCGTGCCGGCGATCGTCAATCTTGCGAACATTCACTACGCCCGTGACGCACTCGTCGAGGCGCAAGCGCTCTACGAACGGGCGCTCAGGCTGGACGGCGACTGCTTTGAAGCCTACTTCAACCTTGGCAACATCCATCACGATCTCGGTCGCTACGCGGAGGCGGCCGCCCACTATCGTGACGCGTTGCGGCTCAATGCCGACTACACCGACGCTCACTTTTATTTGGCGGTCACGTTGGAGAAAATGGGACGGTCAACGGATGCCAAGCCACATTGGCGTGCCTACCAACAACTCGCACCAGACGGTGAGTGGATCGAGCTCGCGCGTGAGTTCAGCGAGTAGCGCTACCTGACATCTTCCAAGGGCGATATCGTAACGTTTGAGATAAGTTTTTGGGCGCCTCCAGAAGATGTCCAGCCCCGTGTGGCATTGGAAGCGTGATTTTGCTAGTAGTCGGGCTGCTTGTCACGCTTTTTTACCGTTCGACGCAGTTTGTAAAACGTGCATTCGAGACACCAGGCTGCAGGCTTGAAGCCGTTCATTCCCGAGTACGGCAGAACGTCCGGGTGTGAGCAATAAGCCGCGCCGCCATCCCGCGTGGCGTGCCAGCGACACGATTTAAATCTACTGGCGGCACGATCGCCATGAACCGGTTCTGGTGCGCGTTCAGCGTCCGCGGCGCCGAGAGAGCCGGACCTATCGGGCATCTTCGTGACAGTGTATCGCAGTTCCCAGATATGAAAGAACGGCGGATGGGAGAGACGGTCAGTTAACGCGAGTGGATGCAGGTGACGGACAGCCCTCCCTTGATGTTTCCAGCCATTCGCACGATCGTCCAGGAAAATTCCACTCTGCGAGTAGCGCAGTGGGTGTGGTTTGACTTCGTGCCGGGCTCGGTGAACCAGGCTGGCGAAGTTATGGCGCCTCCGAAGTTTTGTTCCGCCGTCGAGGGGTGGTGTATGTGCCCCGCGCCGGCAGTGACGCATTACAGTGCTTTCACAGCTTCTTCCACTTGCTTCGCCATCCGTTGGTAGTTGTCACCCGTGAGCCGCAGCGGCGCGCCAAACGCCACGCGTGTGCGCCCGGGTCGGGCCATTCGCCATGACTGGTGCAGAATCTGGTCAAGACCCTCGATGCGAACCGGCACGATCGGCACCTGGAGTCGCGCTGCGATCATACCGATTCCCGGCTGAAACGTGCCGATCTCCCCGGTTTGGGTACGCCGCCCTTCCGGAAAGATAAGCACCGAAGTCCTTTCGTTCAGGAGCTCACCTAGGTAGCGGATGGCTTCTCGAGTGCCGGCCTCACGCTGTGGGAGGGGGAACACCTTAAAGAACAAGCTCGCCAGGTAGTAGTTGAGGCTGTTGGTGAGCCGTTCCCACCGGGTATACCGCTCGGGATGAAAGTGTGCTGCGAAGAACTCTTTGGCAGCGGCGGTGGCCACTCGATAGCGACGGTGAGAGGGTATCGCCGCGAGGATAACCGGGGTATCGAGATGGCTCTGGTGGTTTGCGGCGTAGACCACAGGGTCCTCCGTTGTCGCTAGATGAACGAGGCCTTCCGTCCGGATCCAGGCAAACACGCGGGTCAGCGGAAGGAGAAACGTCGGCAGTGCGACCCGTCGGATCAGGCTGGCCACCCGGCTTCGGTTCCAACTCGGGAAGTCGTAAACATCGGTTGGTGCTGCAACCGACGTAGCCTGACCTCGGACTAGCTTCTCCGCCGAGACGAGCGCCCGTAAATCGGCCACTGTCCGAGTCAGCTGGAACGCGTTCTCGTCGATCGGTCGGTCGAACTGCCGCTCGAGCGCCATCATTAGCTCGATCCGCTCAATAGAGCTCAATCCCAATTCCTCGAGTGTGGTGGCGTCTGTCACGCGTCGACCATGTGCGAACTGATCGACGACTGCTTCGACCGTTCGTTCGGAGGTAACCAGGCCTGATGAGGATACGGCCGCTTGACCCTCCTCGACCCAACGTTTCAGCGCATCCCGCTTTAGCTTCTGGGTGCCCTCGGTCCGTGGCAGCGAATCGTAAGGCCAGACCGAACAACCTCGGATTTTCTGATGGTCTTCCAGTTGGCTATTGGCTTGTCGGACGACCGTGTCCGCTTCAGTGCCAGGAGCGAGGACAAGCAGGGCGTGCACATGTTCCCGCGCGTCGCGCACAACGCCGACTACGGCGGCGTCGCGGACGCCCGCGTTGCCATGAATGGCGCGCTCGACGTCCTCCGGAAAGACGTTGAGTCCTTCGGGCGTCACGATCATTTCCTTCTTTCGACCTCGTACCGTGAGGCGACCGGAATCATCGAGTGTGCCGATGTCGCCCGTGTGAAACCAACTGTTTTTGAAAACCTGTGCTGTTTCCTCCGGTGCGTTGTAATAGCCGCGTGTGATGTTGGCGCCGCGCACGAGGATCTCTCCGTCTGGAGCAATGACCACTTCCACGCCCCCGATGGGCGTGCCGACCGAACCCTGCCGTGCACGGAACGGGTGGTTGAGCGTGACAATGGGGGCTGCTTCCGTCAGGCCGTAGCCCTGAATGACCAGGAAGCCGAGCCGCGACCAGAATTCCTCTAGTTCGGTATCGAGCGGTGCTGCTCCCACGACGAACGCCCAAAACTTGAACCCAAACAACCGGTGTACGCGTCGATGCCGCCACCAGCGGATTGCCACATGAGGTTTGACGGCTGGTGCCTCGGCCACCTCTGGTGCCACGCGGAGGATATGTTCGCGTAGCACCTCGAGGATCTTTGGCACGCAGACGAGCACCGACACACGACGGGCGCGAATCTGTCGCACAATGTCCGCCGGGTTATAGCTGCGCATAAAAACAGTGGTGCTTGTAAGCATCGGCGGAACGAAGGTCGCCATCGCCTGTCCGAACATGTGACTCAGAGGGAGGAGGTTTAGGAACCGCAGGGGCAAGAAGGGCCGACCGTACTTTTGATACTTTAAGATTTCCCGCTCCACTGGCACGATATTGGCCAGGATATTTCCATGTGTGATCTCGACCCCCTTGGGCTCGGCAGTTGTGCCTGACGTGAAAATGATTTCTGCGAGGTTATTTCTACTGACGATGCTGGCGCCGAGGTGGTTGGTACTGGGAACGCCCCCCGTCGCGTCACCCTGCGACGCCGACGGTGGAAGCAAATCATTAAGCCGCCAGCGGTCAGTGCCAGGCAGCGTCGGTGGCTGCGGCACCTCGTCGCCCGTTAGGATGATGCGCGTCTTAACAATCTTGGTGACGCGCTCGACGAGTGCTGGTGATGCGCGATAGTCGATCGGCACAACGACGACGCCGGCAAGCACGGCACCCCAGAATGCAGCAATCCACTCGGGGCGGTTTTCCCCCCAGATGACGAGTGTATCCTTCGGACGCACACCGTCGGCACGTAGGCGATCGGCAAATTGAACAGCGGAACGTCGAATGTCGTGGTAGGTGTAAGCGTGCGCGCGATATCCGTCGTCGTAGACGAGGAACTCGGAAGCGGATTTGATGTGGTCGTCAAAGAAATCTCGCAATGTTTCCTGCGTCATAAGAGCATTATGCTCGAAGAGGGGGAAGAAGGACGCCATGAGTATTCGACGGATGTTTTCGACGGGGTTGCTGACGGCCATGTACGGGTTAGTTGTTGCTTGCTCGGCGCCCGTCCCGGAAGGGACGCTAGCCCAGGCACCGGAGCCAGTCATGGCGCTGAGAGCCGCACTGCCTCCGTCTGCCGGAACCGCCCTGGCCGCGCTCGAGTCGTCGCCGCGGCACGGGGAATGGGTCGACGTGGCGCTGCCCAGGAGTGAGACGCCGATAAGCACGTGGATTGTGTACCCGGAGCGATCGAACAACGCGCCGCTCGTCATCGTGATCCACGAAATCTTCGGCTTGACCGACTGGGTTCGTGGCGTGGCCGACCAGTTAGCTGCTGAAGGGTTTATCGCCTTTGCACCCGATCTGCTGTCTGGGATGGGACCGGACAGCGGCGGGACCGACTCTGTAGGTTCCCGAGACGAAGTGGTGGCGCTCATTCGAACACTCGAGCCTGCCGAGCGGACGAGGCGGCTGAACGCCGTGCGCACCTACGCGCTTTCGATCCCGGCTGGCAACGGCCAGATCGGTGTCGTTGGCTTCTGTTGGGGCGGGTCTTCGAGCTTTGCCTACGCGGTCGCACAGCCCGAGCTGGACGCGGCGGTCGTCTACTATGGGACCGCGCCGGCAGAGGCATCTGACTACGGGATGATCAATGCACCCATCCTGGGCCACTATGGTAGTGACGACCAACGGGTGAACGCCACGATTCAGACGGCCGAGGAAATGATGGCCGCCCTCGGAAAGTCATACGAGCCCATTATCTACGAGGCGGTGGGGCACGGATTCCTCCGCGCCCAGGAAGATCGCGACGGCGCCAACTTGCGTGCGACTGAGCAGGCCTGGCCGCGCACACTCGCGTTTTTCAGGGAGCATTTGGGAAGCTAGCGCGGTTCCAAACTTTTCGCTAATGATGCGGGTGCCCTAGCAGGATTTATAGACAGGCTGTTGGGAGCAACACGTTGGAACGGCATTGCATTAGTGCCCCCGGGAGCGCTTTCGTGCAGCACTCAACCCGCTACCTGAATGACGCGCCGATGCTGAGTGCCGTGATCGTCATGCGGGGCGAACCGGGTTCTTCGCCCTGCGACACGAGGGGACTAATGGCGTAGAAGCGCAAGTCGAGCGAAAAGGCGAGGTGTGGGCTTCTAAACCAGCGCGCTCCACCGCCGTAGTTGAGTGTTTTTGCTGACCGCTGGGCCGGCTCAGCGGTGTTCAGCGCGAGAAGCGACAGCCTCGACGTGCCGATACCGCCACTGAGATAGCTCCAGCCGTTGCGCCCGCCGAAATTAAAAGAAAGTTGCGGTGAAACTGCTCTAAACTTCTTGCGCAGGCTCGAGCCGTGGGGACCCGGCGTGAATTCAGCGGGACTCTGATCGGCTGCGGAGGCATGGAAGCTTCCTCCTATCCCAAACGTGATGACCTTCCATCGGAAAGGATAGAGGTGGGCGCCAACCTCAAACCCCAATCCCGGTCCAGGCGTCTGGCTGGGAGCGAAGCCGCGGTTGATGGCGAGAGCCTCGTTCCGGCCAAACGGGACGAATGATCCGCGGATGTCCGCGACGAACGGACCGATCGGCGCTTTGTCTGGTATTTGTGCCGCCGCGGACCGAGCAGTCGCGCACAGGAGTACTGAGAGCAGGCAGATCACACGCACGATACGGGTCATCGATGGATCGGACACGGGCGTCAGTATACGAGAGGTCAGCGAACGGCGCAGGACAGGCCTCCCCGGTTCGCCACCGGCTGACGAGCAAGCAACGGTTGTTCAGTCTCCGTAGACGGAGACCATCCAGCGCTCGTTCGCCGGGAGTGATTCGCGGAGCGTTGTACTGTGATCGGTGTTGGCGGAAAGGCTCGGACGCCAGTACCCGCTCACGTGCACTGGTCTCCAAAGTCGGCGAGGAAGGGCTGACGCTGTCAGTGGTTCAGGGGGGGTGCGGGATACAGAGTTGACCTTACGTCGCTGCCCATATCGAAGATATCGGCCTGGTGCCGGCTGACTTTAGTCCCGGTCCTCTCTCTGGGTTGATGCACCCGGACCGGGCTACCAGTTGATAGAGTCGCCGCCCGGTGTTTCAGCCATCGCCAATTCACGTGCGCGGACCAGGGGTTAGGATCATGAAACCAGTGACGTCGCTTACCTCACTGTCGGCCATTGCTGCAGCCGCCGCACGCATTCGCGGGACCATCGTTCGAACTCCCCTCGTCGACATCTCCTGGCACACCGGTAAGCGTTTGTGGCTCAAGTGTGAAAACTTGCAGGTAGCTGGTGCATTCAAGATCCGCGGTGCCTTCAACCTAATGATCCAGCTTCCCGCCGAGCAACGTATGCGCGGCGTTATTACCTATTCTTCGGGCAACCACGGCCAGGCCGTTGCCTATGTGGCGCGGTCGCTCGGCGCACCAGCGGTTGTCGTGATGCCCAAGACGGCGCCAGCGATCAAAGTTGATGGGGCACGAGCATTAGGGGCCGAGGTGGTCTTCGAGGGGACGACCTCGATCGAGCGAAAGGTCCGCGCCGAAGCGGAGGCTTCGGCGCGCGGGCTGACGGTCGTGCCGCCGTTCGACCACCCCCGCATCGTCGCGGGGCAGGGCACCGTGGGACGTGAGATTCTCGAAGATGTGTCAACCGTCGACTCTGTGTACGTACCGATTGGCGGCGGCGGTCTCATTGCTGGGGTCGCCGCGGCGGTTAAGCAGGCCAGGCCTACCGTCCGGGTCATCGGAGTCGAGCCAGTCGGCGCCGCGACAATGGCAGCATCGCTTGTGGCAGGGCATCCGGTGACGCTGGAGTCGGTCAGCAGTATCGCCGATGGACTGCTGCCCGTGCGGCCTGGCGATCTCACGTTCGCACACGTCAAGACGTTCGTTGATGACGTCGTAGTGGTCGACGACTCAGCCATTGCGCGGGCCCTCGTGTGGCTCTTCCGCCAGGCGAAGCTAGTCGTCGAGCCGAGTGGCGCCGTGGCGGTGGCTGCGATTCTGTTTGGAGGCCAAAAACCGGAAGCCGTGGATCAGTGTCGGAATGGCGACGGTGGCGGTAAAGCAGTCGCTGTCCTCAGCGGCGGCAACATCGCACCGGCGATGCTTACCGAGCTATTGACGCAGCATGGAAGCAACTGACGGAAGATGGAGTTTCCAGCCCTGCTACTTGACGGACCAGCGCCGGGTCGATCGACTTTTGTCACGCGAAGCAGGCCCCGGTGGGCGACATCGAAGCGGTAGGGCAGGGCTTAGTGGCCCATTGCGTCATGGGCGGCTTTATTTGGCTGTCGACGCATCCTGCCCAGGGCCGTGCTGGACCTTTCATCAGCAGGTCAAACACTCCAGGCAGTGTTCCTCTTCGCGCCTTGCAACGGACGGACGTGTTTTCTACAAGGGGAGCTCGGCACATGGCCGTAGTGTGGACCGCTTAGCTACGTTCGATGATCTCCTTAGCCATCTCGATTGCGTCATCGAGCGCTTCGATTCCGCCATCTAGTTGCCGCTCGTAGACCTGTGCCAGGATCTCCCCAACCCGCGGACCAGGAGGTAGTCCGAGCTCGAGCAGGTGACGTCCTAGCAGTAGCTGCTGCGGCGGTGCGTGCTGCACTCCAAGTCCTCGCGCGCGCTCAAGGAACCAATCCATGGAGGCACAGTCGAAATCGCCCGTGCGGCCCAGGCAATCCGCCTTGGCCAGTCGTGCGAGCAACTCCAGATCGACCTTACGGGCCAGGCGGCGGAAGGCGCCGTCGCCGACGCCGTCCCGCGCTTTGTGCCACATTCCAGGCTTGAGGTGATGGGCGACCAGCCCGATCACCTGCCGGCGGACGTCGTAGCTCTCGAGGGTGTAGATATTCAGCCGATCGAGGAACGCTTCTGTCGGCGAAATGCCGGCATCCTCGTGATTGTGTGACCGGATGCGGCCATCCAGGAACGCCGTGGTCGCTGGCTTACCAAAGTCGTGGCAGACGGCGCCGAGCATGACCGTAACCTGCTCCGGCCGTGGCAGGTCGTCGATCCGCTCGCGGGCCCGGTCGATCACTAACTGGTTGTGTGCCCAGACATCTCCCTCGGGATGCCATTCGAATTCTTGTGGGCATCCGACGAGAGCCGCCAGCTCAGGGAACAGCTCGTCGATCACGCCGAGCACGCGCGCCAGTTCGAAGCCGATCGACGGTCGCGGCGCCTTCAGTAGGAGTTTTTCGAACTCACCCCATATCCTCTCAGCCGGTAGATCGTCGAGCCGGATGGATCGGCAGAGTGACTTCGTTTCATCATCAACGGTCAGCTCGAAACGCGCGGCCAATTGGATGGCTCGGAGCACGCGCAGGCTGTCATCTCCAAATGTCGCCATGTTGACTGCACGCAAGACCCGACGCTCGAGGTCTTCGCGTCCGCCGTGTGGGTCAAGGTATTCCTGGGTGAGCGGATCCCACGCGATCGCGTTGATCGTGAAGTCGCGACGCCGCGCCGCTTCTTCAACGGGGAGTTGAGGATCGCCCGTGATCGTGAATCCCCTGTGTCCCCGGCCGGTCTTCGACTCCCGGCGGGGGAGGGCGACATCGATCGGGCCGACCTTGTAGACGGTGAAGCTCTCACCCACCGTGCTGACGTGATCGAGCCTCTCCAACAGCGCGCGCAGCGGCTCGGCCGAAATCCCGTAGACCTCGAGGTCGATGTCCTTCGGGTCGAACTTCAATAGTTCATCGCGTACCCACCCGCCGACGACGAGCGCTCGCCCCCCCGCATTCTTGACGGCTCGTGCGATATCGAGGGCGAGTTGTAGCTTGGACATTTTTAAAACCCGTACTGCGAATCGCTGGCTTGCGTCGGTGTGTGAAGAATCGTGGTGTAAGACCTGATTTGCTTCAATTAGCGTTGCGATGACCTCGTGGTGGATCGTATAACGCGAAACCCGTAGTCGGTGTACCGGAATGTGGGGTTGAGCTTGCTGCGCGCAGCACAGCGGCTGATCGTCAACGCGTGTCGCCACGAGCCGCCACGGGACGCCCGACGCGTTCCCTCCACCGGGCCAACCGGATTGTGAACCGGTGAGTTTGCGTAGAACTCCTTCGCGTGCCAGTTTGCACACCATTCGTGGATGTTGGCTGTGATTCCGTAGAGGCCGAAATGATTTGTCTCGCCGAGAGTGACGGGCCACGGCGCCTGGAGGGGACCTCTACCATTGTTTGGTACCCACGCAGGAATTTCGTTACCCCACGGGTAGCGACGGGCTTCATAGCACCCACGTGCCGCTCGTTCCCATACCGTCTCGTTCGGTAGCTGTACCGGGAGGTCTTCGCCAGATCGCCAGGTACAATATGTCTGAGCATCGTACCAACTCACGCCGACGACTGGCAGATCCGACTGCGCAAAGGCCGGGTTGCGCCACTCGCGCGGTGTGTCGTAGCCAGTTGCCTTGATGAATTCTGCGTACTCGCGTCGCGTGACTGGACAGATCGCCATTTCGAAAGCATCGACCCAGACGCGGTGGATCGGGCGCTCATCTTCTTGGCCTTCGTCGCTGCCCATGAGAAACCAGCCCGCTGGAACGGTCGCGAAGCGACTCACTCGAGGATCATGGCACGGATCGTGGCGAGGCGACCAATAGAGATCGCTGAAACAGCACAAAGAAACCTCACACCCTCAAGTGCTGCTACCGTGGCGACCATTTGTGGCTTGCCCGACTTGCGCTCGACGATTTTCGTTTACACTGAGATCGGGCCGAGGGTAACGTCACCATCACCGTGGATAGCCCAGAGAACGGTCAGGGTCGAATTTGGGTCGAAACAGGCTGATCGGGCGAAAGTTCTTGCTGCTTGTGCTGGTCGCACCGGCTGCCCTGATGATGTCCGGGTGCTCCCTTCGCTCGATGGCGATCAACGCGGTCCTTCCCACACTCCTTAATCCGCAGGTCTACCTGTCTGAGGAAGACCCTGAAATGGTGCGGGAGTCCCTTCCGTTTCTGCTCAAAACGGTCGAGTCGATTCTCGGCGCGTCACCACAACGGCAGGACGCACTGCTCTTTGCTTGCACCGGTTTTACGTTGTACGCCAACGCGTTCCTCCAAGCGGACGCCGATCTGGCTGAGTGGGATGACTACGAGGTTGCGTCGCAACTCGACGCGCGAGCGCTCAAAATGTACGTACGGGCCCGAAACTACTGTCTCCGCCGCGTGGAGATCGACCATCCCGGAATCACCGAGCGGCTGCAGCTTAACCCAGAGAATGCGGTAACGGCGTTCGGCGAGGATGACATAGAAACGTTGTACTATCTCGGCGGCTCGTGGGCTCTGGCTATCTCGCTCGGCCTCGACCAACCGGGGCTCGTGGCCGATCTCCCGGCGGCCAGGGCCCTGATGAATCGGGCCCTGGCGCTCGACGAGGACTACAACGACGGCGCGCTTCACACGGCGTTCATTACACTCGAGTCAGTACCGGAAGCCATGGGTGGTTCGCCTGAACGAGCACGTGAGCATTTCGCGCGTGCCGTTGAGTTGTCGGCGGGTCTCGATGCGGCCCCGTATGTGTCGCTTGCGAGCGGTGTGTCGGTCATGACGGAAGACCGAGCCGAGTTCGAGGAGCTTCTAGAGATGGCGCTTGCGATCGATCCGGACACAGACACGAGCAACCGGTTGCTAAACTTGATCTCACAGAAACGTGCGCGCAACTTGCTCGACCATGCCGACGATTTTTTCTTTGAGCCAATTGCCGAAAAAGAGGAGAACGTGCGATGAGGTCGCTTCGCCTTGCAGTAACGCTAGTGCTGCTCTTGAGCCCGGTCGTGCTGTTTGCACAGCGCCCGCACAACCTTCGTTTGAGTACCATCGCACCGGCAAATTCGGTTTGGGACAGATTGCTTAAACAGATGGCATCGGAGTGGCGCAAGGTCACCAATGGCCGCGTGACTCTACGCATTGTGTCAGGCGGTTCCATGGGAGACGAGTCGACGGTCATTCGTCGCATGCGACTGAACAATCCTCAAGTTGCCGCTCTGACCCAATCGGGCCTTAGTGAGGTCGATGACGCATTCGGCGTGTTTGCGATCCCGTTCTTTTTCGAGTCGGATGACGAGTCACGCCACGTGCTCCGGCAACTGACTCCGAGACTGGAAAACATTCTGGCCGATCAGGGGTTGGTCCTGCTTAACTGGAGCCACGCCGGCTGGCTCCATATCTTCTCAGCAGATCCGGTAAGGAATCTTGACGACCTAAAGAAGACCAAGCTCTTTGTGCCGTCCGGCGACAACGAGACGGTACAGTGGTACAAGGAGAACGGCTTCGGGCCGGTGCCGCTGGCGATTAGCGACGTGTTAATGGGATTGAACACAGGGCTCATCGACGCGTATCCGAGTCCGCCGTACGGCGCGCTGGTGTTTCAGTGGTACCGGAAGGTGTCTTACATGCTCGGCGTTCGGTTGAGTCCACTATTGGGCGCGACGGTGATGACCGAGCGTGCATGGCGGGGGATCGACGGAGCCGATCGGGCGGCAATTCGCAAGAGCGCAAAAGCGACCGAAGAGCGAACGTGGGCGGAAGTGCCTTTGCAAGATCGTCAGTCGGTCGATGAAATGAAAGAGCGCGGTCTCACGGTTACGATGGTTGATGCTGCCACCGCGAACGAATTTGGGAAGATAGCCGACGAACTTACGGCCTCCTGGCGTGGCCGTCTGGTACCGACTGCTATCTACGATCTTGCCATCCGCGAGCGGAACGCGTATCGCGTCGACAAGGTTGCACCGTGACGGGCTGGGTCACATAGCACGGTCCGGATTGGCATTCCCACCATGAGCACATGGCAGCCGGCCGAAGCCTCCGGGCCAGGCTCACGCCTTCTCGGGATCGCTAAAACCACTGAAGAATTAATTGCGACGCTTGCCCTCGCGGCGATGGTGTTGCTGCCGCTGGCCGAGATCGTCATCCGCCCGCTCACGCCGGGCGGGATTCCCGGCTCCATTCCTTTTGTTCAGCACTTCACGCTGGTGGTTGGGTTTCTTGGTGCTGGTCTGGCAGCACGGCACGGCAAGCTGATCGCACTGACCACGGCGAACTTCATTGCAGCGGGGCCCATTCGTCGGGCGACAGAAGTATTCTCGTCGACCGTTGGTGCCACGGTGTCGGCCATCCTTGCGACGGCCGCGATCGTCTTCGTCGCCATGGAGGTTGGTGAAGGGCGGGAGATCGCCCTCGGCATTCCCACATGGGTCTTTCAGCTCGTGCTTCCGGTGTCATTTGCCCTTATTGCTCTCCGACTGGCCTGGCGTGCAGGTGGCTGGCCCGCGCGTGCGACCGTCGCGATCGGTGTTGTGGCGGGGGTGTGGCTCACTCAGTCGTTCGAGATTCTAGAAGGCACAGCAGGATGGCCGTGGATTGTGCTGGTCGTGCTGGCCGCTATGGCTGGCGCCCCCATTTTCACCGTCCTTGCGGGCGCAGCGCTGTTCTTGTACATGACCGAGGCGATCCACCCGGCGACCGTGCCGCTGTATGCCTACGATCTAGCAACCGAGCCACACTTGCCGGCGATTCCGCTCTTCACTTTGACCGGCTTCATCCTGGCCGAGGGCCACACGTCTGAGCGCTTATTGCGGCTGTTTCGGGCGCTGGTCGGGTGGGTGCCGGGCGGGACCGCCGTTGGCTGTGTTATCGCTTGCGCTTTCTTCACCATCTTTACGGGCGGATCCGGGGTGACGATCCTCGCCCTCGGCGGGCTACTCATGCCCGCGCTGATCAACGATGGCTATCGAGATCGCTTCTCCGTTGGCCTGCTGACCGCGTCCGGGTCTCTCGGGCTACTGCTGCCACCTGCCATGCCGCTCATTCTCTACGCCGTCATCGCGGAGATCACCCCTGAGAATCTGTTTATTGGGGGCATCCTGCCTGGCGTGCTCTTGATCGCGGTGGTTAGCGGCTGGGGGATGCGTGAAGGACTCGTCACAGGCGCGGGCCGTCACGCGTTTGCGTGGTCCGAGGCGCGTGCGGCGCTGTGGGGAGCAAAGTGGGAGCTTGGCCTCCCGATCGTCGTGCTCGTCGCGCTTTTCAGCGGCCGGGCGACGCTGGTTGAGACGTCGGCTCTGGCGGCGCTGTATGCAGCCATCATCACCGGCGTGGTCCACCGCGATTTCCTCATTGGTCCGGGGCTACGCCATGCGTTCCGCAAGTGCGTCGAGCTGATCGGCGGCGTCCTGATCATTCTGGCGGTCGCAAAGGGATTTACCGCCTACATGGTCGACGTGGACATCCCGTTTCGTCTGCTCGATTGGACGCAGGCGCACATCGAGTCAAAGCTCCTGTTTCTGCTCGCGCTCAACGGGTTTCTGCTTATCGTCGGCTGTCTGATGGATATCTTCTCCGCCATTGTCGTTGTGGTGCCGCTCATCAGCACGATCGGCGCGGCTTACGGAATCGACCCGGTCCACCTGGGCATCATTTTCATTGCCAATCTGGAGCTGGGCTATCTGACACCGCCGGTCGGCTTGAACCTCTTCCTGGCGTCCTACCGGTTTGAACGGCCGCTGCTCGAGGTCTACCGGGCGTCACTGCCGTTCCTGGTCATCCGAGGGTTTGGTGTCCTGATCATCACGTATGTACCATGGCTCACCCTTGGCCTGTTGGAGTTCATCGGCCGCCAATGAGTAGGAGGCGTCACGTTTTCCACGTCGGAGGGGCGTTACATTAGGAGGCAACGGCTATGGCAAGGCGTGTGCTGCACGGGTTGATCCCTGTGAATCTTGTGCTGATATTTGCGCTGGCTTGCGGCGCACCATTACCTGAAGAGGTTCCTGCTGAGGATCGGCCGCCCGCTTCTGGGGGAACCACGGGCACCGAAACGCGTCTGACGAACCTGCGGCAGCTCACCTTCGGCGGAGAGAACGCCGAAGCCTACTTTGACTTTGATGGCGCGCGGCTGATCTTTCAGTCGACCCGCGAGGGCGTGTCGTGCGACCAGATCTTTACGATGGAGCTCAACGGTTCCAACCTGCGCATAGTCAGCACCGGTGATGGCCGCACGACCTGCGGCTATTTTTACCCAGACGGCGAGTCAATCCTGTACGCCTCCACCCACCTGGGTGGCGCGGAGTGTCCACCGCCACCGAGCTTCGACATGGGTTACGTCTGGGCGATCTACGACACCTACGATATCTTCCGTGCCGCGCCAGACGGTACCGGTCTCCAGCGGCTTACCAACACACCCGGCTACGACGCTGAGGCCACCGTTGGACCGGACGGGCGAATTGTCTTCACGAGTGTACGAGATGGCGATCTGGAGATCTACTCGATGAACGAGGACGGATCTAATGTGCGCCGGCTGACCCACCGTCAGGGCCCAGACGGCGGCCCGTTCTTTTCGCCTGACGGCTCTAAGATCGTCTTTCGAGCCCGTGAAATTCCGGATGGTCCCGAGTACGATGACTACCAAGCTCTACTGGAGCAGGGCGTATGGCGGCCCACCGAGCTCGAAATCTTCGTCATGGATGCTGATGGCAGTAACCTGCAGCAGGTCACAAACCTCGGCGGCGCGAGCTTCGCACCGTTCTGGCATCCGGATGGCCAGCGGATCATCTTCTCGTCGAACTGGCACAATTCCGACGGACGAAACTTCGACCTCTTTCTGATCAATCTGGACGGATCGGGTTTGGAGCGGGTGACATTCAACGCGACGTTCGACGGATTTCCGATGTTCTCTCCCGACGGCCGCCAGCTGGTGTTCGCCTCGAACCGAGACGTTGCTGCTGAGGGCGAAACCAACGTCTTTCTGGCCGACTGGATAGAGTAGCTAGGGGCCGGGCCGTTGCACGACACCATCCGCTTCCTTCGTGATCTCGTCGCGATCGACTCGGTTAACCCTGCTCTTGTACCGGGCGCTGCCGGTGAGCGCGCCGTCGCCGGTCGCATCGCTGCCGAGATGCGAGCCGTCGGACTCGATGTCGAGGTGACTGAGGTCGCCCCGGACCGGCCGAATGTCATCGGCGTGCTCGAAGGTGCACCCGGCCGCACTCTGCTGCTGTGCGGCCATATGGACACGGTCGGTGTCACCGGAATGTCGGCGCCCTTCGAGCCGACCGAGCGAGACGGTCGACTGTATGGTCGCGGCGCCCAGGACATGAAGGGTGGGGTCGCCGCCATGGTGGGTGCCGCTGCCTCGGTAGCCAGAGGCGGACTATCAGCGGGCCGCCTGGTTGTGGCGGCCGTGGTCGATGAGGAGTACAAGAGCCTCGGCGCGGAAGCCTTGGTGCGGGCCTGGCGTGCCGACGGTGCGGTGGTTACCGAGCCGACCGACCTTGCCATCGCCACTGGTCACAAGGGGTTTGCCTGGGTCGAGGTCGAGACACGCGGGCGGGCAGCACACGGCAGTCGGCCGCTCGAGGGCCGCGACGCGATTCTTGACATGGGTCGGGTACTGGTACATCTCGACACGCTCGACCGGGAACTGCAGGCACGCTCACCGCATCCGCTGCTCGGCACGGCCTCGTTCCATGCCTCGATCGTTACCGGGGGGCAGGAGCTCAGCATTTACCCGGACCGCTGCGCGTTAAGCCTGGAGCGGCGCACCCTGGTGGGCGAATCGGACGGCGTGGCCCTTCGTGAGGTTGAGGAAATCCTAGGCGCGCTCCGCCGAGACGATCCAGCGTTCGATGCAACGGCACGGCTAGTCTTCGAGCGCCCCCCGTACGAACTGCCGAGCTCGCACGAGCTGCCGCAGATCCTGGCGGCCACGTCAACACGCGTTGGCCGAGCGGCCAAGGTCGTCGGCATGTCGTTCTGGACTGACGCCGCGATTCTCTGGCGTGCCGGCATCCCGTCCATGCTGTATGGGCCGACGGGTCGTGGTCTACACAGCGCTGAGGAGTGTGTGGAGATCGAGTCGGTGTTGGCGTGTCGCGACGCCCTAGCCGATGTTATCCGCGCGTACTGTGCTTCCCCACGGAAGGGCTAAATAAAGTCCAGCTCTACGCTCCACTTCTAAGCCCCAGTTGCTCGCCGAGCCGGTTGGGTGTGTGTACAAATCCCCACGACTCGAGTTCCTGAGCCGTTTTGGTCATCTCATCGACGGCCTCATCTCCGGTGGAGTGACGTGCGAAACTGCCAGGTCCGTACATTCCGAGCCGGGCGGTTTATGTGTGGCGCCGTCAGCGAGAGTTAGGAACAGGTTTCGCGAGAGCGCGTCAAGTATTCGCTCGGTCAGTGCGTTAAGCTAGACTCGCCGCGATGCTTGAGTAGGTGATCGATCGTGCGGGCGTAGTAGCGTAGGACCGCACGTTCCCGGACGCGATATCGGTCTCCTTCGACAACGACAATGCCCCGTGTCACCAGTGGGCCTGTTGCAGCTTCTACCGCTTCTCGGCCGCTGTCGACGTCAAGGTTCGCATTTGCCAAACGAAGGAGGTCAAGCAGCTGGTCGATGCGATCTTCGAGATCAGTGCGCTTCATTGAGGGGCAGATCGCGGCGGCGACGAGCGCCGTCGGGAGGACCTTGTAGAGTCGTCCGATGGCCTCGCGGGTGCGTCGGGTCAAGCGAACCATCTGCCGGCGGATATTCGGATCGTGGTCCCCGAGCTCAATCGGCTGGCCGAAGGTAATGAAGGCACGGGACTGGTAGCCGACCGCGTAGCGAACCATTTCAGCCAGTTCACGGCTGAAGGTTCGCTGGTGCCGCTTTACCCGCTGGCGGGCCAGCACGAAGTCCTCGAGCACTAGGTCGTATGCGATCGCTACAGGGACGAGAACAAGATCGCTGCGTCTGGTCTGCACGGCGGCGTGCAGTAGGCCGGTCTTGAACGGCTTCAGCTCGCCACTGTAGCTTCGCCCGCCCTCCAAATAGAGGAAAAGATCGTGACGCTGCATCAGCTCGGCAACATAGGCCTTCAGCGTCACCAAATACGCGGGGTCCTTCGTCTCGCGCCGAATTGGAATGGCGCCTGTGACATGCTTGTGAATCAGACCCATGGCGCCACCGAATAGGTTGATACCGGCGGCGATCACGGGAGGGCGAATATTATTATCGTCGAGCACGAGCGGCTCGACGAGATAATCGATGTGGCTCTTGTGGTTCGACGCGTAGATAACCCGACCTATACGAGTCGAGGCTTGCACGACCTCGATACCTTCAACCACACGCTCGATCTTGCGAAGGATGGGGTAGAGAGGGTGCTGCAGCGCACGGTACATCCAATAGCGCTGCGTGGTGTGAAGCTCTTCCAGATAGGCTTGGATGCGCGTTTGCGCCTCGTCGGCGCTCTGGCCTGCTCCCCCCTGCAAGTAGCGGACCACTTCTTCGTGGGAGAGCACGGCTTGCGCGATCTCATCCTGCCGCACCACGCTCGCACTATAGCACGGGCGCCCCTGGCCCACGGGGATGCCTGTCGGGCTGAGCGTGTACGGGTTGACATTCGATGGTTACGGCCGAAGGGCGTGGCAGCCAGACGGTGACCATCGTCCCGCCCGCCGCGTCTCCATGGTGTGGTGTAGGATAGTGGCCGCCCACGTTGAGAGGGACGATCGGTTGTTGTTACACTTGGGGAAGGGCTGAGCTTCTAACCGTTTCAGTCTCGGTTGAACGTGCCAGTTACGTTTCGTCCGTCTGTCGCTTCCGCGTTGTTGTTCAGAATAGCCACGGTAGTCTCACTTCTTTTTATCTTTCTCTTAGGCATCAAGGGGCTGGGCGACGGGTTCAAGCTCTTCGGTCGTGATCTAGTCGAGGGGTTCTTCACCGCGACCGAGAATCCACTGGTGGGCCTCATCGTCGGCCTCCTGGCGACGACGCTGGTCCAGAGCTCCTCGGTGACCACCTCGATGATCGTCGGGCTCGTGGCCGCTCCTGGAAACCCGTTACCGCTGGCTAATGCCGTGCCGATGGTGATGGGCGCCAACATCGGAACGACCGTCACGGCGACCATTGTCTCGCTCGCTCACATCGGCCGGCGGGAGGAGTTTGAGCGCGCGTTTCCTGTAGCGATCTGCCACGATATTTTCAATTATATGAGCGTGCTGATTCTGTTGCCCCTAGAAATCAGCACCGGCTTTCTTCGCCGGACCGCTATCGATCTCGCGTCGACGCTTGAAGGTCTTGGCCAGTTTGAGTACGAGAGCCCTCTCCGTGCGTTACTCAGCGCCGGCTTTGCTCCGATCACCGCTCTGGCCGAGTCCGCCATTGCGAGCCAGGGCGGACAGGCCGTCTTCCTTGTCGGGATTAGCGGTTTCTGCATCTTCCTCGCGTTGTTTCTTCTAGTTCGCGTGATGCGAACGTTAGTCCACGCACGTGTCGAGGGCATTATCAGCCAGGCGCTTAGCTCGAGCGCGATCTTCTCGATCCTTGTCGGCGTTATCATTACCGTCATGGTACAGTCGAGCTCGATCACCACCTCCGTTCTTGTGCCATTGGCGGCCGCTGGCCTGCTCAGGCTCGAGGAAGCTTTTCCAATTACCCTCGGCGCCAACGTCGGCACGACCGTGACAGCCCTCATGGCCGCGCTCGGTGTGTCGGGGCCGAACGCGGCAGCTGGTCTCGAGATCGCAATAGTGCATCTGCTGTTCAACCTTGGCGGAATGCTGCTCATCTATCCCGTGAAGGCCATTCGCGGTGTGCCGATCTATATAGCACGTACGGTGACGCAAGTAGCCTTGCGTTCGAGAACACTCACGGCTCTTACGGTTGTGGCTCTGTTCTATGGTGTTCCCGCTGTGGCGTTATTCGTGGTCCGGGTGTTTTAACAATCGGGTGAGGTGATTCCATGTTGCGTGAGTTGCTTGACATTTTTCGAACCAATGATCCGCTGCGGGCGATGGGTGCCGCTTTTGCTAAAATGTTCACGATCACGCGAGAGATGACCGTCTCGGCTGGTGAGATGGCTTTCGAGGGCAGGGCGTCACCCGAGGCGCGAACCAATATTTACCAACACGACGTACAGGTCAATCAGTTGGAGCGCACGATCCGCAAGCAAGTTGTGGCCCACCTGACGGTACCTGGCAACAGAGCAGACGTTCCCTATTGCCTCCTCTTGATGAGCCTGGTTAAGGATGTCGAGCGTCTCGGTGACTACGCAAAGAACCTCTCGGAGGTGCCGGACTTTCGGCCGGAACCCCTCCCAGATGGTGAGTTTACCCATGAGCTCGGCGAGATTCGCCAGGGCATCGAGAGCGCATACGAGCTGGCACTCGGCGTGTTTACGGAAGCGAACCAGGGGCGCGCGGTCGAGCTCATCCGACAGGGTCGGGATATCGCGCACCGCTGTGAAACATTAATCGCCCAGGTCGGTCGGAGTAGCTACGACGCGTCAACGACAACAGCCCTCGTGCTCACCGCCCGCTACTACAAGCGCATCAGCGCACACGTGCTTAACATTCTGTCGAGCGTCGTGATGCCGTTGCACAAACTCGACTACCACGACGAGGACGAAATTCCAGTTGCACGGACGTAGGTGCCGCTAGTACTGGGCACCCCTACCCGGGCTCCATAGACTTCGCGGTTGAGCGTACTTGCGTGTACCGCACATCACACGTCGTCGTCGGCGCTGGTATCGTCGGTTGCGCCGTGGCGTACGAGTTGGCGCGCCGGGGCGCACGGGTTCAGGTCGTTGACCGCCGAGATGTCGGTCAGGGCGCGACCCATGCCTCCGCGGGAGTGTTGGCCCCCTATATCGAGGCACACGGCCGAGGCGCACTGCTCGACCTGGGTGTTCGGAGTCTTGATCTATACGACGCGTTCGTTGCACGTGTGGTCGAGGACTCGGGGGCCACGGTGCAGTATGTTCGCACCGGCACGCTCGAGGTGGCGACCGACGAACCAACGCTGGTCAGGCTCGAGGCGCTCGGGGGGCTCTGTGCCGCCCGTGGCGTGGCGGCCGAACCGCTGGACGCACGGCACGTTCGGGAGGCGGAGCCCCATCTTGCTACGCGCGTACGCGGCGGGCTGGTCGTTGGGACGCACGGTTTCGTTGGGGTGGCCGATCTCACGGCCGCGCTGCGTCTGGCCGCTGTGGCGCACGGCGTTTCCTTCGTGACCGCCACGTCAGCGATGCGGATTGCGGCCGACGGGTGGGGCGTCCGCATCGAGACAACGGGCAACAGTTTTTCGTGCGAAGGCGCCGTGCTCGCAGCGGGTAGCTGGTCCGGTAGGATTGAGGTTGAGGGAGCGGCGCCACTGCCGGTCCGTCCTGTCCGGGGCCAGTTGCTGCATTTGGGTTGGCCTGCACCACCGCTGGCGCGAGTGGTCTGGTCCCCTAGCTGCTATCTCGTACCTTGGGGTGACGGATCGGTCCTGGCTGGTGCTACGGTGGAAGAAGTTGGCTTCGACGAGCGAGCTACGGTCGCCGGCGTGCGACAGCTGATCGACGCGGCTTGTGATATCGCGCCGCAGGCGCGCCAGGCCTCGCTCAAGGGAGTGCGTGTCGGGTTGCGCCCAGGCACGCCAGACGAGCTCCCGGTGGTTGGCTCCTCCGCCCCAGTGCCTGGTCTAGTGTACGCTTCGGGGCATTTTCGTAACGGGATTCTCCTAGCGCCCCTGACCGCGACCATCGTCGGGGACCTTATGTTGGGCCGCAAGCACGACCCGGCACTCGATCTGATATCTCCATCCCGTTTCGGAGACTGCTAGTATTCAGGTGCAATACCTGTGAAGTTAAAGAAGAGCTACAGCGCGAGAGAAGTTACGGCGCTGACCGGTCTGTCGGCGAGGCAGCTCCAATGGTGGGATGTGCGACGCCTCCTTTCCGCGACGGTGGCATCGCGACCGACGCGGGCCGGCGGTTTCACCGAGCGCCGCTATTCTCCGGTCGATCTCTACGAGCTCCTGGCTCTCGCCGGCCTACGCCGGCGGGGCTTTTCGGTCCAGAAGATCCGGACGATCTTAGAGGTGTTGCACAAGCGCTTCGACGTCCGGCTGTTCGAGGCGTTGGGCGACGGCGGTAAGGTCACGCTCCTGACCGACGGTCGCGAGATCTACGCGCGTGCGACCTCGGGTGAGTTCTTTAATCTGCTTCGGTCACCGGGACAGCCGCTGCTTGTGGTCGGCGGCGAGGCAGAGCTTAAGGGGCTGAGTTCCCGCGTGGCAGCGCGCCGAAAAAAACGACTGCGCAAGGCGCCAGCCAAGGGGGCACAGAGTTAGCGGGACACTAGCTGTTCTTCCCGCGCGCGGCGATCCGAATCGTCTCGGTCACGACGTCTCCGTTGACCAGTTGCACCGTATCTGCGAGGTTTGCGACGACGCACGCGTGGTTCGGGATAATCCGAACGCGATTGCCTGGCTCTAGGCGAGACTGTCCGTTCCGTCGCTTGACGATCGCATGCTCTTCGGAGAGTTGTAGGATGACGAACGACGAGTCGAGCGCCGACCCCGTCAGGTCAGCACAGATCGATCCGTAGCCTGGAGGCGCCCCCGTACCGCGTGCACCATCAGACGACAGTGTTTTACTCCCCGCGTCGAGGATCAGGCGGTCGTCGGTGGGTGCGCTAACGACCGTCGCGAGCACGCTCAGCGCGCAGTTGCGCACGCTGGCGGCACCTAACGCGACTTGGGTGAGGTCGAAGAAGACGTAGTTGCCTGGTCTGAGCTCGGTGATTCCCGGCTGGTCCAGGCTGTATCTAACGGTCGGCGTGGCCCCGACGCTCACCTCGTCCACGTCTACCCCCCGCGCGCGGACCGCGTCGGCGAGTTGGCGGAGCGTCAGGGCTTCCGTGCGGGCAATCTCCGCGAGCGCTGCCTCCGACGATGCTGTATAGCTCTGCCCCGCGTGGCTGAGCAGGCCGCGAAACCGCAAGCCGCCAAGGCTTGCCACCGCGACAATGAAGTCGACGGCGCCGGGGTCGTCTCCATCAATTCCACATCGGTGAAACCCGACGTCGACCTTGACTAGCACATCGAGCACCCGTCCGGCTTGAGACATTACCCGTGACCACGCCGCGGCCACCTTGGCATGGTCCACGATGATCGAGACACGCGCGCGGTCCATCAGGGCGAGTAGCCGGACGGACGTCGTCGGCGGAATCGGGTACGCCAAGCGGATGTCTGGTACACCCGCGTCCACGAACACCTCGGCCTCACCAACCTTTGCGACCGTGATACCAGAAGCGCCGGCATCCAGCTGCCAGCGAGCGATCGTCGGGCTCTTGTGTGTCTTAACGTGCGGGCGGAGACGAAGACTGCGCGCAGCTACAGCCTCCTGCATACGGTGGATGTTGTTGAGGACACGGGTGCGCTCGATGAGGACGCATGGTGTCGGCAGGTCGGCCAGGCGCACCCAGCTATTAGATGACAGGAGCACCAGGCGTCACAAGCGCATCGTGCGTTGCACCACACCTGATGAACGGCAGCGCCAAACCACATTGCTTGGTCTCGTTCGCAATTACAGTGATACACCGATGATGTAGCACGGCCAGTGAATTGCACTGACGACCTAGGCTAGAGTGTGGGATGCTTCAAATGATGATCGGTTTTTCCCTGGAATGCATGTGCCAGGAGTAGGATTTCTGGCTCGCCAAACAGCTTGCCCGTTAACCGAAGGCTTGTGGGTGAACCCTGAAAGAAGCCGCTTGGCATGCTGATCTCTGGATGTCCGGTGAGGTTGGTCACTCCGAGGTTGCTTCCAATGAAGAGGTCGAGATCAGACATGGCCTCGTCCACCTCTTGCATCACTCTCATACGTAAGCGGTTGGCTTGGATGTACTCCACAGCTGGAACGAAACGGGAGGCACGGAAGCGGTCGGGCCAGCGACTTTCCTCGGGTGGTTCTTTCATGAGGTTGAGTTGTGCGATCCGTGTCGGATCATCGAAGGCTGCAGCGGCTTCTGTTCCTAGGATGAAGCCGATGGCCTCGGTCGGGACATCTGGCAGCTCAAATCGCGTCACCTTAACGCCGAGAGAGCGGATGGTCTGCAACGCCGCTTGGTTATTTTGACGAGTCTGACGCTCTCCTTCGGCGCGATCCGGGTTTTCCGGATCCTCAATAATTGCGCCTTCAAAGGCAGAACTGAGGTAACCCACGCGCAGTTTCGTTACGTCGGCGGTGGCATCCCAGTTGAAGGGGACGTCGATGATTGTGTTGTCCTTACCGTCCGGTCCGCAAATGGCGTCGAACACAAGCGCGCAATCCTCGGCCGAACGGCACATCGGTCCGAGCTTGTCCATCGTCCAGCTCAGGGCCATGGCTCCGTACCGGCTGACTCGCCCGAAGGTTGGCCGCAGCCCGGTAATGCCGTTTCGAGCAGATGGAGAGATGATGGATCCGCGCGTTTCCGTCCCGATCGCAAAGCCGACCAGTCCAGCTGCCGTCGCCGATCCGGGTCCAGCGGACGAGCCACCAGATCCTTGCCTGGTGTTCCAGGGGTTTCGGGTTCGTCCTCCAAACCACCGATCGCCAGAGGCCAGCGAACCCATTGAGAGCTTAGCGATCAAGATGGCGCCTGCCTCCGTCAGCCTGGTGTACGCGGTGGCGTCCGTGTTGATAACTTGATCTTTGTAAGGAGAGGCACCCCACGTTGTCTTTATTCCTCGAACGGCAAGTAAGTCTTTAGCTCCCCAGGGGATTCCGTGAAGCGGACCCCGATAGGTTCCCGTAGCGAGTTCTTCGTCGGCACGCGTCGCCTGGCGACGTGCAAGCTCCTCAGTGAGAGTGATGACGCAGTGGAGCTTGGGGTCGTACTGTTTTAAGCGTGCGAGGTACAATTCGGTAAGTTCGGTGGGCTTGATCTGGCGGGTCTCCACTAACCTGGCGAGATGGGTCACAGGGAGAAACGCCAGCTCCTCATCCGTTGCGGGCATCGGTACCTCGAGGTCCTGTCGTTTGAGCGGTCGCCGCTCGCTCGGGAGCGTCTTGCCGGGGGGGACCGGATTGAAGACGAGGGCTGACTGGGTACTGTTGCCAAGGTTTGCAGCTCGCAGTGTGTCGAACGCCTGGAGCGGACTGCGCTCTCCGTTCAGACTTTTGACGATTCGTTCCTGCTCGTCGCGCGCAAAGGATAATCCAGCGATCGTTTGCGCGGCCTCGATCATCTCGAGGGTAATGGTTTCGGCGTCTTGCGCTACGGCCGCGAGCGCACCGGGCATGAGTGTCGACCCGAGGCCGGCTGCCGAAAGGCCGGTGATGAAGCGGCGGCGGTTTATGGCGAGTCGTTTTTCATCCATGATTTGCTTTGTGCGCAGCGTGCGAAACCACGGGCCACCCAGGCGTTATCTCTGCGGCCAAGGCAATGGGCGCAATCGTCAGATCGTTGGTACCGATGGACCGGCCCTCCTGCTGAATAGGTCGCTGGTGGTGGCGGATCGGCCGCACTAGCCTCGGATTCGAACGCGGCTTTGTTCCCGCATGAACTGTTGCACGTAGTAGGGCCCGCCGGAACCTCGGCCGGAGGATCCGCTGCCTTTCCAGCCACCGAATGGGTTGATCCCCGGCCAAGCGCCTGCCGTGGCGTTCGCCCGACGGTTGGCGTAGAGCACACCCGCTTGCATACGGTCGAAGAACCTTGTGATTTCAGCCTCGTCTTCGCTGAAGATGCCAGCCGTCAGGCCATACTCCGTACGGTTCGCGAGTGCGAGCGCTTCATCAAAGCTACTCACCTCGGCGAGGACGGTGATCGGGACGAACAGTTCCTCCGTCAAGAGCCGGTGATCCATAGGCAGGCCGTCGATGACAGTTGGCTCGCAGAAATAACCGTGGGTGTACGGGTCCTCGGTCAGGCGGCGACCGCCGGTCAGGATGCGGCCGCCGTCCCGTCGAGCCTCTTCGACTGCCTGCTCGAAGATTGCAACCGCGCGCTCGTTGATGAGCGGTCCGTGCCAGACGTCCCGCTCTAGCGGATTGCCGGTTTTGATCTGCCGGGTCTTCTCGACCAAGAGCTCAGTGAACCGCTTGCGGGCTTTCCTGGCGACGTACGCACGCGAGCAAGCCGAGCACTTTTGGCCCTGCGCGCCGAACGCCGAGCGCATCACCCCCTCGGCCGCTTTGTCCAGATCGGCCGAGGCCATTACCAGGGCCGGGTTCTTGCCTCCCATCTCGGCGATGATCGGACGCGGAATGGGCCTCGACGCGGTGTCACGCATCAGCTTCATCCCGACGGCGTACGATCCCGTGAAGACGATGCCGTCGATGTCCGCGCTGTCGACCAGTGCCTGACCGGTCGTCGCGCCATCGCCGGTCACGAAGTTAAAGACGCCTGGCGGCAGGCCTGCCTCTACGGTCATGTCGTAGAGCTTCAGACCGACGTACGGCGTATCGCTAGCCGGCTTGAAAACGACGGTGTTTCCGGCGACCAGGGCGCCCCCAGCCGGACCACCCGCCAGCGCCATCGGAAAGTTGAACGGGGATATCACTGCCCATACTCCATGCGGCCTGAGGACGCTAACGTTTTCCTCTTCGGGCCCTAGCTGTCCCATGGTCTTCACGAAGCCGCCGTTTGCCTCAACCTGGTCGCAGTAGTACGTAATTAGGTCAGCCGTTTCCTCTACGTCCCCAACACACTCCAGGCGATTCTTACTTGCCTCGTAGCCCATGAGCGCGGAAATTTCCCAGCGATGGTTACGGATAGCATCTGCCAGACGCCGCACGGCCGCCACGCGTGACGGCCACGGCAGCGCGCTCCACTCGTCGGCCGCGGCACGGGCTGCTCGGATGGCGTCACGGACCTGTTCGCGCGTCGCCTTCTGAAACCGTCCCAGTAGGATCCGCGTATCGTGCGGGCTGGTATCGTCGAATTGCTCCGGGGACGTGACGGGTCGACCCTCAATGTAGTTGGGGTGCGTCTGGCCGAAGTCCTTCTGAACTGCCGCCACGGCGGAATCCAACTTGCCATGGAGCGCGTCCATCTGGTCGGCCGTCATCGTTGCATAGGTAATCTTCGCGTCCTGTTTGGTCGTCACTGGTGCGATCCTTAATTTTCCTTGGGTACAGATCTCTCTATTCTATCGAGTCCAGCCGGAATCGTCTCGTCAGAGGCGCCGGAGGTCTTCGAGCACCGCGCGGCTCGCGTTTGCGCCGGAAGCGGCGGTCAGGCCGACCCCAGGGTGTGTACCCGATCCGCAGAGGTAGAGCCCACCGACCGGCGTCCGATATCGCGCCCACCCCAACAAGGGACGCATGGTGAACAGCTGGTCGAGCGCGAGCTCGCCGTGGCGGAGGTGACCGCCGGTCAGGCCATATTGAGTTTCGAGGTCAGCCGGCGTGATCACCTGCTGGTGCAGTATTAACGACGTGAGATGCGGGGCGTAGGCGGAGACGCCCCGGATAACTGCTGCCGCCAGCGTGTTGCGCATATGTGCCCAGGTTGTATTTCTGAGCGCATATGGCGCGAACTGCGCGCGGATTGACATGATGTGCTGGCCGGCTGGTGCGAGTGACGGGTCGGCAACTGACGGAATGGTGATGTCGAGGATTGGCTCGTTGGAACAGTCGCCGTACTTGGCCGCGTCGGCGGCGCGGTCGAGGTAATTGAGGGTCGGGCCGACGTGGATGCGCCCGGTGAGGGCCGCGCGCCTCTCCTGTTCGGGCATGGCATCGAGCCCGATGAAGGTCGGTAGCGCCCGGAGCGCCAGGTTGACTTTTGCCACGGTGCCGGCCAAGCGGTAAGCGTGGAGGCGCGCGCGGAAATCCGGGTCCAGATCTTCCTGGCTTACCAACGCCAACAGCGTGTGTTTGGGATCGGCGTTCGAGACGACGGTCGCGACCTCGATTTCCTCGCCGCTCGCTAGCACGGCGGCCCGGATACGGCCGTCTTTCGTCACGAGCTGCGACACAGGGGCGGACGTTCGAATCTCGGCGCCGGCCTCTCGCGCTGCGTCCATGAGCGCACCAGTCAGCGAACTGGGCCCACCGGCAGCGAATGTCGGAGCGCCCACCGGGTTGTGTGAGGCTGCGGCGTGCAGTAGCAGATTCAGGCCGGTACCTGCAGCACGAGGTCCGATGCCCGCACCGTCGAGCCCACGCGATGCGAGAACTGCCTGCAGAATGTCGGTCGTGAACCACTCCCCAACGAGGTCAGCGACCGGCAACGTAAGCCATCGCAACAACCGTCCCCGGTCTGCTCGGCTCAGGCCGAAGAAGCCGAAACCGGCCGCGACGGCCGACCACGTGTCGGCAGCGGTTGTGCGGTCGAGGTCTGGGGGCATGCGGAGCCACAGCCGTCGCAGAAATGATCCGAGTCCTTCGATGACTTCGTGCCACGCGACAAACTGCTCAGCGTCTTTGGCTGAGAAGTTTGCAATGGCTGCTGACGACCGTTTCACGGTCCGGTACAGGAGAAGAGCTCGGCCGTCCGGCGTCGGAGCGAACAGTGCTACCTCGGGTTCCAGCAGGCGCAGGCCACGACGCTTGAGTTTTAGGTCCCGAGCTACGCTGGTCACCAGCGGTCCGATAACATGTTCGATCGTCGGACAGCGGAAACCGGGATAGATTTCTTCGGTAACAGCGATCCCTCCAACAATCGGGCGGCGCTCGAGGACGAGAGGCCGCAGCCCCGCTTTCGCCAGGTAGAAGGCACACACCAGCCCGTTATGACCGGCGCCGATGATCACGACGTCACGGGAGATCACCTATCTCGTGTCCTGTCCTGCAGGATGACCCGAGCAGCGTTCCGACCCGGTGCGCCCATGATCCCGCCGCCCGGGTGCGCGGCCGCGCCGCACAGGTATAGGTCGCGGATCGGAGTGCGATATTGGGCCCACCCGGGTACAGGTCGGAGAAAAAAAAGTTGCTCTCGCGTCAGCTCACCTTGGAAGATGTTCCCTTCGGTCAACCCGAATTCCTGCTCAAGGTCCAGCGGGGTGAGCACCTGCCGGTGGAGGATGATGTCTCGGATATTGGGGGCGTACTCCGCCAGCGTGTCGATCACCGTGTCGCCGAATCGCTCGCGTTCGGCGTGCCAGTCGCTGTGCGCCAGCCGATACGGCGCATATTGGACGAAACAGGACATGACGTGCTTGCCGGGCGGCGCCACGGTTGGATCGGTCAGGCTGGGAATGACGATGTCGAGATACGGTCGCCGCGAGAACATGCCGTACTTGGCTTCGTCGTAAGCCCGCTCGAGGTAGTCGATGCTGGGCGAGATCGAGATTGCACCCCGGATGTGACGGCCAGGTCCCGGCAAGCACATAAACTCGGGGAGCGCGTCCAATGCCAGGTTGACCTTCCCTGATGAACCTTGCAGCCGATAATGTGCCAGACCGGCCGTGAACTCGGTGGGCAGGTAGTGCTCACCGATCATGCCGAGGAACGTCCGGCGTGGGTCGACGCCAGAGGCGACCATGTGCGCCGCGATCTTTTCGCCGTTTTCGAGTACGACACCTGTGGCACGGCCACCTTTCACGAGGATCTGCTCGACCGCGGCGCCCGTGCGAATCTCGGCGCCAGCCTCGCAGGCGGCCGCAGCAATGGCATCCGAAATGCTACCCGTTCCGCCGCGTGGCACGCCCCATGTGCGAAAGTTGCCGTCGATTTCGCCCATGTAGTGGTGGAGAAGCACGTAGGCGGTGCCGGGCGACCGGACGCCGAGGAAGGTGCCAATGATACCCGACGCGGCCATTGTCGCTTTCAGTGGGTCGGTCTCGAACCATCGATCGAGAAAGTCGACCGCGCTCTGTGTCATGAGGCTAACGAAGGTGTCCCGCGCCTCGGGAGCGAGAGTGCGGAACCGTTGTAGGAGGCGCCAGAGTTGCAGCCAGTCTCGTGGATCACACGGTGTGGGATCGGGCGGGGTCATCGACAGTAGGGGCTTGACGAAGCGACCCATGTCCGTCATTGCCTTGCCGTACTCGCTGTAGGCTTTTGCATCGAGAGGTGAATGCCGCGCGATTTCGCGACGGGTGACCGCATAATCGTGTTCCCGCCACAGGTAATCGCCCCGCGCTGTGCTGAGGGGTGTAAACGTGCCGTCCAGTGGGAAAATTTGTAGACCGTGCCGTGGGAGATCGAGCTCCCGGATGATTTCCGGTCTCAACAAGGAGACGACGTAGGAACAGACGGAGAAGGTAAATCCGGGGATGAGCTGTTCGCTGACGGCCGCCCCTCCCAGGAGGTGGCGGCGTTCGAGCACGAGGGTGCGGTACCCAGCACGAGCCAGATAAGCTGCTGCGACCAGGCCGTTGTGCCCACCGCCGATGACGATCGCATCGTAGGATGCGCCCATGGCTTCCGCATTGTAGTGTCCCGCCGCCGAACATTTTCGGCAAAGCCCAGTCGTTATGAGAACCTCAGCCGGAACCGCGGCTATAATCGGCGAGCCGAGCCAGCCGGAGGGCGCTTCGTGCCGTTTTGGACCGTCGTGCGCGGGCGTACACACCGGCGCTGCGAGGTGTTAAGCTACCGCGAGGGGCTGCCCACTGTACCGTTAACACGCACAAAATGTGGCACAAACACAAGTACTCCACCACTCATACGGTCGCTGGGGTGATCGATCACACTCCGTTGTTGCAGCCCCTGGTGGTAGGGCGTGACGCAGCCTGCGTGGTTCATCGGATCGTCACGAGAAACTCTACCCCCTCAAGTCGGTTTCTATCGCTTGAGCTGCCGTCGGAGCGTGAGGTACGCCCCGGGCCCGGCGTGCGTGTGACAAGAAGTTTTTTACAGGACGCAAATGGATATGTTGTCGTGTGACCTTCTAATCGTTGGTGGGGGTGGTGCCGGTCTTCGCGCGGCTATCGCCGCTGCGGAAGTGGCACCGCAGCTCAAGATCGCGGTGGTCTCAAAGGTTTACCCGATGCGAAGCCACACCGTGTCGGCCGAAGGCGGCGCCGCGGCGGCCATCAAATCGTGGGACAGCTTGGATGCCCATGCCTACGACACCATTTCCGGTGCCGACTGGCTGTGCGACCAGGACGCCGTCGAGACGTTTGTCGAAGAGGCGCCGCGCGAGATGCTGCAGTTAGAGCATTGGGGATGTCCCTGGAGCCGGGAACCCGACGGGAGCGTCGCTGTACGCGCGTTTGGTGGAATGAAAAATCAGCGGACATGGTTCGCGGCTGATAAGACTGGCTTCCACATGCTCCACACGTTGTTTCAAACCTCGCTGAAGTACGGAGAGGTTACGCGTTTTGATGAATGGTTTGTAACGAAGCTTCTTGTCGATGACGGGCGCTGCCAGGGCGTTGTGGCTATCGAGCTCGCCACCGGACGCATCGCGGGCATTACGGCAAAGGCGGTCATCCTGTGTACTGGCGGCTGCGGAAAAATTTTTCCGTTTACAACGAACGCCAACATTAAGAACGGCGATGGCATGGCCCTGGCCTACCGGGCGGGCGTGCCGCTGAAGGATATGGAATTCGTCCAATATCACCCGACGGGTCTCCCGCAGACCGGTATTTTGATCACGGAGGCAACGCGCGCCGAAGGTGGATGGCTCTTAAACAAAGACGGCTATCGGTACCTACAGGACTACGATCTTGGCAGTCCTGAACCCAAGCCTGTCCTACGTTCGATGGAGCTTGGTCCCCGCGATCGTCTTTCGCAGGCGTTCGTCATGGAGGAAGAAAGGGGGCGAACACTGGAAGGGCCCTACGGCCACTACGTGCACTTGGACATCCGCCACATCGGCGAGCAAGTTATCGACGAAAAGCTCCCCTTTGTCCGAGAACTGTGCCGGAAGTACGCGAATCTCGATCCGGTCAAGGAAGTGATTCCGGTGCGCCCGGTCGTTCATTACGCGATGGGTGGCGTCCACACGGATATCGTGGGCGCGACGCCGCTCGCCGGGCTCTACGCGGCAGGCGAAGCGGCGTGTGTGAGCTTGAACGGCGCGAATCGGCTGGGGTCGAATTCACTCACCGAGTGTCTCGTCTTCGGCGCGCGAGCGGGGAAGGCGGCGGCGAGTTTTGCTGCCAAGGCGTCATCCCCGAGCGCGTCGCTTGAGGCTTTGGTTCGAGATGAGGAACGGCGGTTGTTAGATGACTACGTGAACAAGACCAATGGCACCGTTCGGATTGCCACGCTGCGTGCCGAGCTGCAGTCCGCCATGGAAGGGGGCGTGGGGATCTACCGGACGGGAGAGGCGCTCGCAGCAGCGGCCGATGCATTAGGTCGGCTGCAGGACCAGGTCAGACGCCTGCGGGTCGAGGACCGGAGTCGGGTTTTTAACACGGAGTTAACCTCGGCACTCGAGCTCGGCTACATGCTGGATCTTGCCGAGGTTATCGTTCGCTCGGCGGAAGCGCGCACTGAGTCACGCGGGGCACACCAGCGAACAGACCACCCGAAACGAGACGATCAGAAATTTCTTGCCCATACTTTGGCATATCGAACAACGGAGGGCTTGCCGCGCATCGAGTACTTACCAGTGACCATTACTCGCTGGGTACCCGGGGAGCGAGTCTACGGCAGGTGACGACATGAAAGAAACAATCACGTTGACCGTGGCTCGGTATCGTCCCGAGGTGGACCCCGAGCCAACCGTTCAGTCCTACGACGTTCCATACCGGCGCGACTGGGTCGTGCTGGACGCCTTGAATTACATCAAGGACCAGTTGGATGGCTCGCTCACTTACCGGTGGTCGTGTCGCATGGGCGTTTGTGGCAGCTGTGGCATGATGGTCAACGGTACGCCGACGCTTACCTGTGCGGTCCCGCTGACCGACTATGCGCCGGGCCCGATCCGGGTTGAGCCGCTACAGTTTTTCCAGGTCGTGCGCGACCTCGTCGTCGACATTACGGACTTCCTGCACAAGCTTACGAGGGTTCGGCCTTGGATCATCCGTGACGAAGAACGGCCGATCTCTGAGGGTGAACACCGTCAGACGCCGGCCCAGTTGGAGGTGTACAAACAGTTCAGTATGTGCATTAACTGCATGTTGTGCTACGCCGCCTGCCCGGTTGTGGGTCTCGACCAGGAGTTTGCCGGGCCGGCCGCGATCGCCATCGCCCAACGCTACAATCTGGACTCGCGAGACGAGGGTGCGGCTCAGCGAATGGATGTGCTGAATGATCACGAAGGTATGTGGGGGTGCACGTTTGTTGGTGAATGTACCAAGGTGTGTCCCAAGAACGTGGACCCCGCAGGGGCGATTCAACTCTACAAGGTTGCGAGCGCGACAGACTGGTTCAAATCCGTACTGTTGCCATGGGGAACGAAGTGAACGACGTAGCGCACGACTCGTCTGACCGGCCGAAGCTGTATCGGCGCCCGATGCCGCTAGGGTGGTGGCTGCAGAATAGCGCGTATTTCAGATTCGTCGTCCGGGAGCTGACGAGTGTTTTCGTTGGGTTATTTGCCCTGGTTTCAATCTGGCAGGTCCGTGCTCTGGGGCAGGGGCCGGAAGTGTATGCGCGATTCAGCGACCGACTGGGCTCGCCGGCCTTCGTTGCTCTCAACGCGATGTGCCTTACGTTCGTGCTCTACCATGCTATTACGTGGTTCAACCTAGTCCCGACCGCGATCGTCATACGGTTCGGCAAGAAGCGCGTCCCCGATTGGGTTGTCGCTGGCTCGAACTACGTGGCCTGTGTGGTGCTGTCGGTTGTCGTGGCTTGGATCCTGTTGCGCTGAGATATGGCGAAAGGCGTTACTCCCTTCCTGTGGTCGTTGTTCGGTGCTGGGGGTGCAGTATCGGCACTTCTGTTCCCGATCCACATCTTTCTGCTCGGTTTGGCGTTTCCGTTGAACTGGCTTGATGGCCCCAATTACGATTTACTTCACGGTCTCGTCACGCACCCCATCACGCGTCTATACGTGTTTGTGTTTATTTCGTTGCCGCTTTTCCACTGGGCTCACCGTTTCCGCTACCTGATCTACGACCTATTCCAGGTGAAGCATGGCACCGAACTCATCGCGGTAGCCTGCTACGGGACAGCGCTCGCGGGGACAGTTACCACGGCTTACACGCTTTGGACGCTTTACTAGACGACAAGGCGAAATGCGGCTCACAACTTAGTGGATCTGGTGCCGCCGCTGGCACTCTTCCCACGCCTGAGCTGTGGCGCGCTCCTCTGCTTCCCACTGGCGTCGCTTCTCAGCGCGTCTCCGGCGCTGTTTCCAGATGGCGAGGAGGGCGAGTGCTGTCACGAGAGTCCAAAGTGTCAACGGACGTGCCGCGAACGCGATCCAGCGCTCCCAGTTAGTGGTTCGCTTCCAAAACGCCTGCATCGCGCCGCTCGCCGTTGTTCCGGTGCCGGCGATAAAAGCCTGGTCAAAGGTTTCACCGGCCGTCATACGCGCGAGGATACTGCTCACGATGCCGGCACCGTAGTGCTGCAGCAGGTCTCTAACCAGTGCGTGAGCCACCACGTACGCACGCACGGCTTCCCGACGCCCCTTCCCGAACAATCCTTCGAGCTGGGTGATCGAGATGGATCCACCTACGGTCGCTTCCCACGCAAACCGCGACCGGACGCTCAGATCCCAGCTGCGCTCCGCCATGCTCGCCACTCCTTCGTTGAACCAGCGAGGGATTCGGCCGCCTGCGGCAGCTCGTGCGAGGAGGATGTGGGCAACTTCGTGATGCAGCACGACGTCCAAAGAATCGTAAGGGTACGACCCTATCCGGGTAGGGAACAAGACGACGAGGTCCCGCGTGGCATCTGCAAAGGCGGCCACCCACGGTGGCGTGTCGCGCGCGAGCGCTGTCTCCTCGGGGAGCAGGACAACGCGGATTGGCGCCCCGGGCGCTGGCAGCCCCGTCAGCGTCATGATCGCCGCTAGGCGGGCCCTGTCGAAGCTGCGGATGCGCTCTGCAATGGCGCGCAGCGAGTCCGGGGCCTCGACGACCAGGTTGGGTGGCTGGACTTGGCGTGATAGACCGCCAACCCCTGCGAGCAACCAGAGGGCGAACGTCAGCGCGGCAACCCGCAGTTTGCTCGTAGGCAGCACGGGTTGTCGAGAGTTGCTTGACATCAGCACAGAATAGTAACGGATAGACATTGCCGAATTCGTGGAGAAACGACCCTGGCTTACCGATTCGCACTCAACCCCAGGTCGGCCCGCACCTACACGGGGCTGTTTGACGCCGCCGAATACGAACACGTCCGTGCCTACTACGATGGCGTGGCCGGCATTTCCCCTACACCGCTTCGGAGGCTTTCGAATTTAGCGCGGGCGCTCGGGTTTGGAGCTCTCCTCGTTAAGGACGAGTCGAACCGGGCCGGGCTTCCGGCGTTCAAGGTGCTCGGCGTCGCGTACGCGGTGAACGGTCTGATAGAAACTGGCGCGCTGACACGGGGGGCTGTGGTGGCGTGCGCGAGTTCAGGGAATCACGGCCGCGCCGTAGCTAAGGTCGCGCGCGCGCATGGCCTCCGTGCCGTTGTCTATCTCCCGGCTGAAACGATCAGATCCCGCGTTGAGGCCATTCGGTCAGAGGGTGCTACGGTAATCGTGACCGCGGGCCTCTATGAAGACGCCGTGAGACAGCTCGTTGCCGATGCGGCCCGCGAAGACTGGACGGTCATCTCCGACACCTCTTGGCCAGGGTACGACGAGCTCCCCCGATGGATCATGGCGGGGTACACGAGGCTCCTCGCTGAAGCTGAGCGTCAGTGGGCACCCGACGAGCGCCCTGACGTTGTG
The DNA here is from genome assembly GCA_965197375.1 of Vicinamibacterales bacterium. Lineage (GTDB taxonomy): Bacteria > Acidobacteriota > Vicinamibacteria > Vicinamibacterales > UBA8438 > CBDAMZ01. The sequence continues at coordinate 536,444 of CBDAMZ010000010.1, read as the reverse complement.
TTGGTGCCGGCCGGTGTCGGCGGGCTCGCTGCCGCTCTGGCAAGCTGGTTGAGATGGAGGTACGGTCCGGACCGGCCGTTTTTGATCGCGTCTGTCCCGGCTGCTGCTCCGTGCCTGGTTGAGTCGATGCGAGCGGGCCGTGCGCAGTACGTACATGCCCGTCCCACCCTGATGGCCGGCCTGCGCTGTCAGGAATTGTCGCATCTGGCGTGGCCCGTCTTGTCGGCCTCGCTCGACGCAGCCATCGCGGTCGAGGATCGGCGCGCGACCGAAGCAGCCCACTGTCTCGCTTATCCCGTGGGCGGCGATCCGCGCGTTCTGGCTGGCCCGTCCGGCGCGTGCGCTTTAGGTGCTCTCCTCACGTTGCTTCAGGAGCATGACTGCGCGCCAGTCGCGAAAGCTGCGCGGCTGGGGCCAGAGACGCGCGTGCTCGTCATCGTGACCGAGGGAATGACCGATCCCGTGTTTCGCGAAGAGGTGGTCTGAGCGGACGTCTAGGTAGCCGGGCGCAGGCGAAACACGCTTGTTTTATCCAGCCTCCACGAGTGGCTGCTAGGCCTGAAGGCGAAACTTGCTACCGGTGGTAACGAGTTTTGCTTCAGCAGGCGGCGCCAAAACGTGCCTAACGAATCGCTAGGTGCCTTTCGCGATCGGCTGCAAGTGCCAAGCTATCTTGGTGGCACCAGACCTGCCGGATCGAGCCGGGCGAGGGTGGCACCCAAGTGGGACTCTGGGGCATCCGAGAACTCCATTACGAGCGGATGGCGCGCGAGCACTGCATGAACGATGCTGCGCTGCACGCCCGATCCACGTCCGTGGATGACTCGGATTTCGGTCAGCCCGACCTCGATCGCGGCCCCAACGTACTCTTCAACGACCGATTTCACGTCGCGGGGAGAGAAGGCATGAAGGTCGAGCTCGCCGTCGGTCGGTAGTGGGTGGGCATTCCGGTCGCTCATGGTGTGATGGGTTTCAGCCTCCAGGTTTTTCATATGTGGCGGTGACTTGTGTGCTGATCCCGCCACGAACCGAAAAGTCTCCCACCACGGTCATCCGGCGTGGCTGGCAAACCGAGACGAGGTCATCGAGGATCTGATTCGTGGCCTGTTCGTAGAACAGGCCACGATCGCGAAAGCCGGTGAGGTAGTACTTCAACGCCTTCAGCTCGATGCACTGTTCGTCCGGCGTGTAGGTGATGCGAATCTCGCCGAAATCCGGCAGACCGGTCTTGGGACACATCGAGGTGAATTCTTGACACCGGATCGTGATGGCGTAATCACGCTCGCGCTTCGGATTGGGGAACGTTTCAAGCGTCACGCCCACCATGTCGTAATTCTATCAGCCTGTGGCGCAGGTCCAGCTGCATTCGGCCGTTACTACGTCCCCCACGGGGCTGCGTCGGGTCCCACCTTGGCGGGCTCACACCACTTCATGCGCACTCGTTGTGTTTTTCCATCTGGACGACGCGTTGCCCCGTCTCTTGGTAAGCTCTGGGCCCGGGCAGCCGGGTCGCGGCCGTGCGCTCGGGAGCGCCGGCTCCCGGCGGATCAGAATGATTGACACCGGAAAAGCTGCGCGCTAGCATACGGCCCGCTTTTACTGAATTTTCTTTCCGCGGCGGTCGCCCGCGCGCACGGCCGAATCGCAGGAGCGTTCAGCGCGCCGACAGTCAGGGGGGACGCTAATGCCCGAGGCCCGAAGAATGGGCAAGTCCGAACTTTTTTCGCACTTCGCAGAACGCTTCGAGGTCAAGCGCACTCAAGCGCGGGAGTTTTTTGATGAGCTCCAACGGTTGTCGGAGAACGAACTCAAGCGGTGTGGTGAGTTCGTACTGCCGGGGATGGTGAAACTGGTGGTGCAGAAGCGCAAGGCTCGCATGGGGCGTAACCCGGCGACCGGCGAGACGATCAGGATCGCCGCCAAGACGGTAGTCAAGGCGCGCATCGCGAAACAGCTCAAGGACTCGGTGCTGCCGAGCAGCTAGCGCCAAGCCCCGGCCATGCCGGCCGGAGCTGTCGTTGGGGGGGGTGTTTCCCAGTCCGGCTTTCGGCCCGGCATGGTGGTGTCTGCGCCCTCACGGGGCGAACTCCAGCTCTCGCGGGGACTCTATGCCAGGCTTCGGCGGGTCGAGCTGGTCGGTCCGGTCACGGTAGCGCTCCTCGGTGAGAGTGTTGAGCTGTACGCCAACGCCGCAACGGGGTTGGTGGCCTTTGGCTCCGAGCTGCTCACCGAATTGCCGTCGTAGAATACCCCGGTCCCAGAATGACTTCGGACGAATAGTGGCGCGTGCCGTGGAATGTTTGTGCCCCGTGGTAGCGAATGGGTCACTTCTGCTTCGAGACGTCGATGTCGGGTGTCTTGATGAGCTTGTGAAATATGGATCCCCTCCCAGTGGTTCCGATCGGCTGTTTGGCAGTCGTGTCATTTGCGGTCTCTCGCGTTTAGCTGGTAGCGACCGCGGCCGGAACGGGTGGTTCTCGGTCAGCGGCTGATCGGCCAGACATGGATCGTGTCGACAGACGAAGTCACCGAGCGTCGTCTTGACACCCTGGTAGAGCTTCGCTACCGTACGCCCCCGCTATGACGACCAACGTCCACATGCCCCAGCTCGGTGAGTCGATCGCCGAAGGGACTATCGTTCGCTGGAACAAGAGTGTTGGGGATCCGGTCGAGCAGGACGAGCCACTCTTCGAGATCTCGACCGACAAGGTCGACGCGGAGATTCCGGCTCCGACTGCTGGTGTCCTGTCAGAGATCCGGGTCCGCGAAGGCGAGACCGTGCCGGTGGACAGTGTCGTGGCGGTCATCAGCCAGACTCAGCAGGGCGACGTCGGGCGGTCGTTAGCAACGACTGAAACCACTCAGGCAACTCCTCCGGCCGCGGTTTCGGTCGAGCGACGCACCCCTCGGCCGGCTGGGCGTCAAGTTGGGGTGTCACCTCTCGTGCGCAAGTTAGCGGGGGAGCACGGCATTGACCTCGGCGCGATCATGGGGACCGGCGCCGGCGGTCGGGTCACCAAGACCGATGTTCTGCGGTATCTGGAGACTGTGCGCAGCGAAGACGCCGCCGGCGTTACGGTTACCGCTCAGTCAGCCGAGGTCGAGCCGCTGTCAACCATGCGGCGCCGGATTGCGGAGCACATGGTGCGGAGCCGGCGCACGGCGGCTCACGCCCACACGGTCTTCGATGTCGATTGTTCCCGAGTCAGCCGCCTGCGGGTGGAACGGCACGAGGCGTACATGCGTGCGGGAACGAAGCTCACGTATTTGGCATTCATCGCCAAGGCGGTCATCGACGCCATTGGCGAAGTTCCAATTGTTAACGCCAGATTGGATCACAACGCGGAGAATATTGTCTACCACCGTGACATTAACCTCGGTGTCGCCGTTGCACTGGAGTGGGGGCTCATCGTGCCGGTTATCAAACAGGCGGCTGCTAAGAGCCTCATCGAGCTCAGTCGAGCGATCCTTGACCTCGCGGATCGCGCTCGTGCCAAGCGGCTCAGGCCTGAGGAAGTCGAGGGTGGTACCTTCACCATCACGAACCCAGGGGCCTTCGGTTCGATCTTAGGAATGCCGATCATCAACCAGCCGCAGGTCGCCATCTTGTGCGTTGGAGCTATCGCGCAGCGGCCGACGGTGGTCGATGACGCCGGCACGATTGAGGCGCGACCACGTTGCTACCTGACTTTGAGCTTCGATCACCGGCTCATCGACGGCGCCGTGGCCGACCGTTTCATGGGCATGGTCAAGGCTGGTTTGGAGCGGTTCGATGCCGGTCTGCTTTAGAACGCCGTGTATTCGTCACATAATTTACGGGTAGGGCATATACCGTAAAAGGCGGTACTCGGCTTGGAATCAGCTGGCACCACGGGGCGTTTCTGCCCGATGGTTCGCTCAGGGCTCTTCCAACATGTTGCACGGGTCTCGACCAACCAGGATAGAGCAAGACCTTGAGGAAATGGACCGGCCCCCGCTGGAGGTCCGACGCTTTGGTGTCGTGTCGTACGCCGACGCGCTCGACATGCAGCATGCGGCCGTGACCGAGCGGCAGGCCGGTAGGGCCTCAGACCTGCTGCTCCTGTTAGAACACCCGAATGTCATCACGCTTGGCGCCGTGGCCAGCCGCAGCCTCGCCAACGTGCTCGCGTCACCGTCGATGCTCGAGCGGCGCGGCGTCACGCTGCACGAAGCTCCCAGGGGGGGCGACGTGACGTACCACGGGCCCGGTCAGCTCGTGGGATACCCGATCATCAACCTCAAGCCGGATCGCTGCGATGTGCACCAGTACGTCAGAGATCTTGAGGAGGTTCTCATCAGAGCGGCTGGGGAGTTTGGCGTGAACGCCACACGGGTAGACGGGCTGACGGGCATCTGGGTCGGCGACGCGAAGCTCGCCGCAATCGGCATCCGCCTTTCGCGTTGGGTTACCAGCCACGGCTTCGCCCTGAACGTCACGACGGACTTGGACTATTTCGACTTGATTCGACCCTGCGGGATCCCGGATCGGGGTGTCACCTCGCTCGCGAAAGTAACCGGTAGTCACGTGCGAGTTGATGAGGTGGCTCGCGTCGTCGCCGCGCGCTTCGCCGAAGTGTTCGGGCGTACACTCGGGTCTGGGAATGACGCCGAGGCGTGGTCACACACGCTCTCACGTCCTTAGTGGCCTGTCTCACAGTTTCGGCAGCATTCGATCGCCAAAGCACTAACCCCGCCGCTTTGCTCGTCGGTCAGATACTCTCGGTGTTTACCCTCTTCGAATCTTGCAGTGGCAGACCACGCTCCGATCAGAGGGCCCTCGGTGCGTCACCGTAATCACAAGATATAACACTAGGACGACACAACGGTCTCTAATTGTACTCGCTCCAGGATACTCAATGATGGTTCCAAGACTTTAGATACCCCGGCTTGGTCTAGCTCGACCATCATGGCGGTTGACTTCCCGTGCGAGCCCAGCTCACCCTCGAGGACGATGAAGCAGGAAGGGCTTCGTGGGACGCCGCCGACTACCGACTCGCATACTCGAGCGGCAGACGACGCGAGCGTGTAGGGACCAAGCGGCCATACGCGCGGCACCTTCTCGCGTAGACGCGCCAAGCGCATCGGCGAAAGGCGCTGATCGAGTGTGAAACCACCGACTGTAACCTGACTCCATGGTACCACCGTGCGTTCGGGAGGAGCTCCCAGGACGGTGACGGACACCTCGGACGCTGCGCATCGAAGCTCGAGCGCGATGATGGCTGCCAGTGCCGCGCGGAGCCCTTCCGGCGCCGACCCAAGCAACTGCTGACGCGGGATACCCAGTTCGACCACGCCGCGCTCAACGAGCCGCTGGTGGGACGCGCCGGCACACACGAAGACCCCGTGACGGTTGTTGTCGGCAAGCTGTTCCAGGATCGAAAGCCCTGACGCATCGTCCCACTCGGTCTCTGGTGTGCCGGCCGGCCCCGTGAGGGTCACCACGTCGGCGCCGGAAGCTGCGGCGAGGTCTTCGCAGGCGACGAGTCGTGTGTGAAACCGCTCAATGGGAGCCGCCTGTTGAATGTCGAGTGCTTTCCCGATTGCCACTCCTGGCGCGTCGTCGATCAGGCGGACTTCTTCAAATCTGTCGCGCGCAGCGATCGTGTGCGCGAGTGATCCGCCGAGTGTGCCGGCGCCGACGATAGCAACCACTGACATCGGATTTCCCTAAGTGCTGGCCTTTATTAATCCGTTAGTATTCGGCCGCTGATGCATTTTCCCCAGAGCCACACTGGACCGCGCATCAGAGTGGTCCACACACGTCCAGTACTGTTGTTCCTCGCGCCTTACAATGGCCAGACATGGCTTCTACCAGGGGGACCTCGATGCGTCGCCGAAATTGTGAGATAGATCATGAAGACTCGCGGTATTCTAGAACACTGGAATCCATTATGGCCGATGTGCCACAGCTCGCGGGTGGGGTGGCCGTGGTTACCGGTGGGTCACGCGGCATCGGCCTGGCAGTCACCGCGGCCCTCGTCTCACACGGGGTCGACGTCGTCGTCTGCGGCCGTTCGGAGGCTGCGCTTGCCGACGCCAGGCAGCGACTCGCTGATCTGACCGCCCGAGCGGAGGCGCTGGGTCGATGGGACGTTACGCGGGCCGACGTTCGTGACGCTCAACAAGCCGAGCGCATTGTTGAGTTCGCGGTCGAGCGGTTTGGCGGTCTCGACATTCTGATCAACAACGCCGGGATAGGGCACTTTCAGGAGGTGGCCGAACAGTCGGTTTCGGACTGGTCTGAAGTGATCGACACCAACCTGAGCGGCGTGTTCTTCTGCTGCCGCGCTGCAATCCCAGTACTGCGTCGGCGTGGCGGTGGCTGGATTGTCAATATCAGCAGCCTTGCAGGTAGCCATCCCTTTGCCGGCGGCGCTGCCTACTGCGCCTCGAAGGCGGGCCTTGACGCGTTCACCCAGGCTCTGATGCAAGAGCTGCGCTATGACGATATACGGGTCAGCAGCGTTGCTCCGGGCTCGGTGAGCACCGCATTTGGCGGCAAGATCTGCCACGTGCCTGAAGCATGGAAGCTGTCGGCGGCCGATGTGGCTCAGGTCGTCGTTGATCTTTTCCGACACGACTCACGGAGTCTCCCGAGTCGCGTGGAGGTCCGGCCGTCGAAGCCGAGGAAATAGCAGTGACGATTGAGCGCCTCTTCCTTGGGGAGCCGCTTCGGTCAGGACTATGATGAGGACGCCGCCGATGTGGATCTTACGTTCGACGAACGATGTTCGGGTTCAGACGTTGAGGCTTCTGCCAGGCACCGTTAGGACCGTTGGCCGAGGTCCGCGCACTGACTTTGTCGTCGATGCTGCACTTGTATCTCGGGTTCACTGCCAGCTGTCTGCTTCGCCGGATGGGCTCGTTGTCGAGGATCTCAAAAGCACGAACGGCACATTTATCAACGATCAACGGGCCAGACGTTCGTCGTTGGATGCGGGGGATCGGTTACGGCTGGGACGCCTGGAGTTCTCGGTCGCGCGACCTTAGTAAACGGCAAACCAGCCAGGACATTATTTGTCTGGCCGGAGGGTTCGCTCGATCCAGCTGGTGAGCGCGTCGACCGCGAGCGGCGTGATATTTTTGTGGGTCAGGGTTTTACGTTCGTCGACGCCGCCAGTTGTTACCGGAACCAGCAGGTGGTTGATCCCGGCGAGCTTCACGACCTCAACGGTCGTTGATTGTCGGCTCGTCCGCGCTAGCGCTAGTTCCTTGAGCAAGTCGGCGTGATGGGGCAGTACCTTTTGGTCGAGCTCGCCGTGGAGCACAAGGATCGGTTGTCGGACGTCCTGCATGATTTCGGCCGGCTCGAATTCGAGGAAGCTTCGAAACCATGGAGTGTCCGCTCGGCGGCGCAGGTCCGCCGGGACGTTCTCCCATGATCCACTGCCTCGAACAGCGGCATGGATACGCTCTTGGAGCGCGACTTTCTCCTGTCGCGTGGCCTCAGGCGTCTCGAGGTTGGTGAGCTCTGTTTGTTGTTGCTCGAGCACCAGCGCGTGTCCATTGATGCTAGGCACGGCAATCAACGCGAGCGCCGCGATCTTGTCCTCCTTCGAAGCGGCGAGCAGGCCGACCCACCCACCATCGCCATGACCAACGACTACGAGCCGTTTGCGGTCGACGTCGTTTCGGTCGTCCAGGTGCCTGACAATATCCCGGACGTCGGCGGCGTAGTCGTCGAGGGTTGCCGACTCCGGTCGCCCACCGCTTTGGCCGACACCACGTTTGTCGTATCGTGCGACGAGGTAGCCTGCCTCGGCCAGGGCCCCGGCGAGCTGACCGAAAATCGGTACGCCGAGGACGGTCTCGTCGCGGTCGACCGAACCGGAGCTGGGCACCAACAGTACGGTGGGCCACTGTCCGTCCGGCGGGGCTGTGTGGTTGACTGGGGAGGTCACCGTTGCGGCCAAGCTGAACCCGGATGCCGGAATGCGAACGTCCTTATCTCCAGGATGTCGCATGCTTGTCAGTCGCGTAGACATCTGCACGACGTCCTGCCGCGCGACCTCCAGCGAAATGGATGGGAAGCTCACCCGCACCAGCCGATGGCGGTCGTCCGCCCAGACCTCCGCCTCCAACGGTTGTCCGGGGTTCTGGAGTACGAGTCGGTAGATCCGCACAGTCAGTGTTCGTTCTGCTGTCTCAAGCTGCCGTGTGAGAACCTCGTTCACGCGAGCGGCTATCTGACCGCTTGGCGTGACATACACCGGGAGCACGTCGCCAGGCTGCGAGCCGTGCAGTCGGACCGCCAGAGCTTCATATGCGGCAAAGGTGAAGAAGTAATTGGGAAGCACCACCGTTGCCGCGTTGACCGGTTCGCGGCGGGTCGTTTCGAGGATTCCCTCTCGGATAATGCTGGCCGCCGTCCCGTTGCTGAAAACGGTTTCGAGCGCGTACGTCTTCCCGGCGCGAACGCTGTCGATGGCCAGACGCAACGGTTGCCACTCGGTGTCGTACTCGGCTTCAAACCGTTGGGTCTTAAGGTCAATTGGTGGGAAGAACTGCCCGGTGGACTGAATGACCCAGCCACTCGCCGTCCTGGTCACCAGGGTGCGCTCGACGCCCGCTGGTGTCGAGCGCAGAAAGACATTGAACGTCGCCTCGCCGGTGGCTGGATCCGGTTGCTCCTGGGCCGGCGCGGCGGTTACCGTGAGCACGCACGCACAGGCGATGGCGAGCGTGGATACGGAAGGCAGCTGCACGCTGCTCAGCATATCATTCGAAGCTGCCACCATCGCGCGAGTTAGCCATGCCGACGAACGATCAGGAATATTTTGCTCTGCGCGAAGCTGCTGGACTCAGTAATCGATCAGCACGCGGGCGGATTGCGGTAGCTGGCGATGACCGGCTTGAGTACCTGCAGGGGCTTCTGACCAACGACATTGCCGGACTTGAAGTCGGTAACGGTTGCTACGCTGCCTTTCTGACTCCGCAGGGTCGAATGATTACCGACCTTCATGTGTTCAACATCGGCGACCGAATCCTGCTCGATGTTGACCAGGCGGCGAAGGATCGGATTGTTCAGCGCCTCTCGGATCTCGTTTTCACGGAGGACGTGCAGGTGGCTGATTTGACCGACACCTGGTCGAGCTGTGGTGTCCACGGGCCACGAGCGCTCAGCGTGGTCGAAACGGCGCTTGAGGCGAAGGATCTTCGAGAGCTTCAGGTCTACCAGAGTCGTCTGATCTCTGGTCTGGATACCGAGGCATTCGTTGCACGGACCGACGAGCTCGGCATCGTCGGGTACACAATCTTCATCGAGCGGGGCGCGGTGGCCGCCTTACACGATGCGTTGGTAGCTGCGGGAGGTGTTGGTGTAGGGGTGGCTGCGCTCGAGATCGTACGCGTGGAGGCGGGTCGTCCCCGATTTGGAATCGACATGGGCGAAGACACCATCCCGCTTGAGGCGGGCATCGAAGATCGGGCGATCAGCTTTACCAAGGGCTGCTACGTCGGGCAGGAGGTCATCGTTCGGATTCTGCATCGCGGACAGGGCCGTGTTTCGAAAAAGCTCGTGGGTTTAAAGCTGGAAACTCTTACGCCGGCATCCGATGGAGTGGACATCGTTCCAACGCACGGCGCCACGGTGTGGAGCGGCAACACGGAGGTTGGGCGAGTGACGAGCGCAGTTTTTTCGTCGACCCTTGGAACAACAATCGCACTCGGATACGTTCGGCGTGATCTCGAAGCAGCTGAGACACGGGTCGAAGTAACGCTCGAAAACCGTCGAGTCTTGGCGGTCGTGACTGCCCTGCCGTTTGTCGGCGAGCGAAATCCTAAGTAAGTAGCATGTTCTTAAATACACAGCTTTGTGAGACTAAACACTGGCCCGTCCAACTGGCGGATAACTTATTGACGGTCTTAATTGATGGGGAATGACTTGCAGATCGATTTCATCGGGCAGATCGGGCACCGCGGGCGACGTGCGGCGCACACCATCGAACCGAGATCCATTAGTGCCTGATTGAAGTCGAAGACGTGGCGAACTGGCAGCAGGGCCTTTGACAACCCCCACAGCCGCCGCTTCATCGCGTGGGTGTTCGGACTCCCACGATTCACGAAGACCCGAAACAGGACTCTGGCGACGTTGGTGTCGACGATCGGTGCACGCCGGCCGAACGCGAAGCTCTGAACGGCTCCAACCGTGTAGTCGCCTAGCCCCTTAAAGCTCCGGAGTGTCGACTCGTCAGATGGCAACTGGCCGTCGTAGTGATCGACGACTTCTTGGGCGATCGCGTGCAGGCGCCGCGGTCTGGCGTTGTAGCCGAGAGGGTACCATGCGCGCGTTGCGTCTGCTTCTGACGCGGCCGCTAGCGCATCGAACGACGGGAACCGCTGAATCCACTGTTTGTACTTGGGTAGGACGCGGTCGACTTGGGTCTGCTGCAACATTATTTCGGAGACCAGAATACGGTACGGGTCGCGCGTCCGGCGCCAAGGGAGTTTCCGACCGTGGCGGCGATACCATCCGAGGAGCCGGCGGCGGAAACGACGGCGCAGCTCGGGCGGCGGCAACGACGCGGACGCGGTGCGCTTGGTGCGCTTCGGCATATCGACTGAGGGACAAATAATGCAGGACTGACGACGCACGAGGGACGACCGACGTATAATTCCGAGTCGTGACACTCTATACCGGTACGGGGGATCGAGGTGAAACTGCGCTCTTCGACGGGTCACGTGTCTCAAAGGCCGACGCGCGCGTGGCCGCTTACGGCGAGGTCGATGAGCTTAACGCCACGCTTGGGGTTGTGGTGGCGACGGGGCTCGATGCGGACCTCGCTGAGATGGTCATTGAGATTCAGCGTGACCTCTTTGCGTTCGGTGCGCGATTAGCCGATCCTAGCGCACGCATCGCCGAACGGGTCACCAAAGCCACGGTGAGCGACGCCGACGTCAGAAAGTTGGAGCGGTGGATCGACGACCTCGATGCCGGGCTCCCGCCACTTCGACGTTTCGTCCTGCCAGGCGGAGCGCCAGCCGGCGCGGCGTTGCATGTTGCGCGCGGCGTTTGTCGCCGAGCCGAGCGGCGGATCGTTGGGCTAGGAGTCGAAGCACTGGAGCCGGCGCTGCTGCGCTACGTCAACCGACTGTCGGACTTGCTGTTCGTCATCGCCAGAACCGTCAACAGCCGACAGAAAGCCACGGAACGTGAATGGTGACCAGGAGGCGGCGATGCGATACCGTCGAAGCACAGGATCAGGAGCTTTAACTAGACGTGCCGCGATCGGACTCTATCTCGCTCTTGACTGCCTCGAATATACGACGGGCCAGTTCCTGGGAGACACGCTCACGAATCGAGCCGCACTCAACCAGAACAGGTTCGGTTGCCGTCTCGATCGCGACATCCCACCGATCTCGAGCCAGGCCTTCTGGTCGCTCTTTGAACGAATCGACGGGCGTCGTGGTCATGTTCGGAAACTTTGGCGAAACGGCCGCCGCAATTGGTGCGCCGTTGATCAGGATCTGCACCGCACGGATACTTCTTTTTGGTATCGTTCGCCCTTCGTAGTGAAACGTACTGCCGTCTTCGGTGAATAACGTGAGGCCCGTATCGGTCGGAACCTCGGCGAGTATGGTCCGGCCCTTTGACGCAACCTCTTTCCTGAGGCGGTCGCGCCGGCGGCGGTCCCAACGAAGAGATGTTGCTAGGTTGAGCGCGACGATGGTAAGGCACACTGCCAACAGAGCCGCGACGACGTCGCGCATCCCACTATGCTATCAGACGCATAGAATAGCTATGAGAGGACGCTAGCTCTACCGGTGACCGACGACAGTCCTAGACTGCGGCGTGCCTACGCTCGCTGCCTGCGCTTGGCTCGAGATCATTACGAAAATTTTCCGGTTGCGTCACGATTGCTCCCGGCGCATGCTCGACCTCACATTGCCGCGGTCTACGCCTTTGCACGTTGCGCCGATGACTTCGCTGATGAAGGCCACCGCCAGCCGAGCGAGCGCCTCGCTCTTCTCGGTGCCTGGCGAGATCGCCTCCATACAGCCCTGACTGATGCCGAGCTGATCCCGGCTGACCGTGATGCCTCTGAGGAAGCCGAAGCTGAAGCTGACCTATTTCTCGCCTTGGGGGATACGATCCGCCTTCATGCGTTGCCAGTAGCCCTCTTTGAAGATCTGCTGAGTGCGTTTCGGCAGGACGTCACCATCCATCGTTACGAAACTTGGAGTCAGCTCATGGACTATTGCCGGCGATCAGCCAATCCGGTGGGGCGCATCGTTCTGCGCGTGGCGGGTTACCGGGATGACGCGCTCGATCGGGCGGCGGACTGCGTTAGCACGGCTCTTCAGATCGCCAATTTCCTGCAGGACTTCGGTCGGGACTGGCAGCGCGGACGGCTTTACGTGCCAGCGGAGATTTACCAGGCCACCGGCGCACGTCTGGACGATCTTGGCTGCCTGGAACTGACCTCGCCGTGGTGCGCCGCCCTGGCTGAATGCACCGCGCGCACGCGGGCGCTCTTTGCGGGTGGGCGCGCGGTGTGCGACGGCGTCCGGGGCCGGCTCAAGCTTGAGCTTCGGTTGACCTGGCTCGGCGGCATGCGAATCCTCGATCAATTGGTTCGAACGGGTTACGATCCATTGGCGAACCGGCCGACGCTGGGGCTCGTCGACGCCGCACCTCTGTTGTGGAACGCGCTCGTTTGGAACGGCCAATCGGTCACCGCGCCGTATTCGGTCAACGACAAACGGTAGTGTTCGTATCTTCGCGAACCGGCCACCAAGTGCTCTCGTGAGCCGAGATACCAACTTCTACTATTCGTTCCTCGTCCTACCCGCTGAGAAGCGGCATGCCATCGTCGCCGTTTGGGACTTCTGTCGCGCGGTGGACAACGCGGTCGACCGTCCAGGCACGAGCGCGAACGGGCGGCAGGTAGCCGACCCCGGCTATGAACTCGACCGTTGGCGCGCGGAACTGGATCGTTGCTACACGGTGGCGGAGCCCGAAACGACGCAAGGCAAGCGGCTGAAGCCCTACATAGGGCGTTTCGGGCTGCCGCGCGATCATTTCGACGATTTGATCGACGGCGTTGGGATGGACATCACGACGTATCGCTATGAAACATTTAATGACCTCTATCAGTACTGTTTGCGGGTCGCGTCAGCGGTTGGACTGATTTGCATCGAGATCTTTGGGTACCGCAACCCAGGCACTCGTGACTACGCGGTCGCGCTCGGCGTCGCGCTTCAGCTCACCAACATCATCCGAGACATCCCGTCCGATTTCGCTAGGGGCCGGTTGTACCTGCCGGTCGAAGACCTTCGTCGCTTCGGAGTGACCGAAGCTAGTCTTGAAGCCGGTCTCTCGGCGTCGATCCGTGCGCTGCTCGAGTTCGAATGTCAGCGTGCGCGATCGTTCTACGCCAGAGCACGCGGCTCGCGACCGGCCGAGGACGCACGGCGTCTCGTGGCGGCTGAGATCATGGGTGCAATCTATTTCGCTATGCTCGAGCGGATCGAGCAGCGGGGCTACGACGTCTTCGCCGAGTTGGTACGGGTGCCGCGTCCTCGCAGGGCTCTCATCGCGGCCGCGGTTTGGGCACGGGTGATGTTGCGCGGAGCTGCCGGGGTGTAAGTGGGCGATGGAGGTGACTACTTCTGCGCCGAAGGGTAAGTTTACGCGGCGAGCGATGCACGACGTCATCATCATCGGGGCCGGGTTCGCTGGGTTGAGCGCTGCTGTCGACCTGGCCGCTCGTGGGGCGGATGTTCTCGTGCTTGAGGGACGGCCACGGCTCGGCGGTCGAGCAACGTCGTATTTGGACAAGGTTACCGGCGAATTAGTAGACAACGGTCAGCACGTTCTCTTTGGATGCTACCGGGAGACATTCCGGTTTCTCCGCCGGATCGGCGTTGACCGCGACGTCCACCTGCAGACCAGCCTGGCCGTGAGCTCCATCGGTCGTGACAACCAACGCACCTGCTTTCAGTGCCCGCGCTTGCCGCCTCCGTGGCATTTGGTTGCCGGCGTGCTCGAATGGGACAGCCTGTCTGCCAAGGACCGGTTGGGGATCTTCAAGATGTTGAGGCCACTTCGGCAGGCGCGGCGCCATGCACGCGGCGACTGGCTGGCCCGGGTGGCTGGGCCTGGCGAGACGGTACGGGACTGGCTCGTTCGACATGCGCAAGGCGAGAAGTTGCGTGAGCTCTTGTGGGAACCGATTGCGCTGGCGGCACTTAACCAACAGCCGGATCAGGCGGCCGCCGCCCCGTTTGCACGCGTACTGACCGAGCTCTGTGGCAATGGCCCGAGTGATGCCGCGGTTGGTGTGCCCATGCGTCCACTCGAGCAGTTCTATGCCGAGCCAGCACGTGCGTTCATTGAAACACGCGGGGGTCTGGTCCAGACGAAGGCACCCGCTAGGGTGAGCCTGGCCGGCAAACGTCTGCTCGGCGTCGAGACCGGCGGAGAATTTCTGACGACACGTGCCGTTATCGCCGCCGTGCCTTGGTATGCTTTCCCACGGCTCTTTGCCGATCGGCCGGAGGCACTGGCGCGGGTGATCGCTGCCGCGGAAGCAATGAACGGCTCACCGATCGTCACCGTGAACCTCTGGCTCGACCGACAGGTGCTTTGCGAGCCGTTTCTGGGTCTTCCCGGTCGCACCATGCAATGGATCTTCGACAAGGGTTTTGCGTTCGGATCAGCCGGTTCGCACCTGTCGATGGTGTCGAGCGGCGCCACCGACACCGCACGTCTGAGTAACCAGGCACTGATCCGCCGCGCGGTCAGTGAGCTCCGCGAGGTGCTTCCCGAAAGCCGCGCGTGGCGAGTGCGTCACGCGACCGTCCTTCGAGATCGCCAGGCCACGTTTTCCCTGGCGCCAGGCCAGCCGAAGCGACCCGACATGGAGACGGCCGTCAGGGGCCTGTTCCTTGCTGGCGATTGGATCGATACCGGGCTGCCAGGTACGATCGAAAGTTCAGTTGTGAGTGGGCATCGGGCTGCCGACGCGGCGTTTCGGTGGTTGGAGCGCTAGATTAATGGATTCAGTTATCGTCCACTATCAGGAGATTGCACTCAAAGGTCGGAACCGTCCCTGGTTCATTGCGCGGTTGGTGCGGAATCTACGAACGGCAACCGCCGACCTTGATGTCGAGCGAGTACGAGCCCTGATGGGCCGAATTGAGCTTGTCCTGGGGCCGACGGCGGCTTGGGAGGATGTGTGCCAGCGGATCGGCAAGATCTTTGGGATCGCCAATTTCGCGCGCGCCCGCGGCACGGGACGGGATATCGAGGAGGTCGCGCGGGCGATTCTGGCAGAGTTTGAAGAAGAAGAAGCCAATGCCCAACCGATCCAGCGCCAGGTGACGAGCTTCCGTGTCCGCGCTAGCCGGGCCGATAAGTCCTACCCGTTGACGTCGCCGGAGATCGAGCGACAGCTTGGGGGTCGTATCAAAGTTGCGCGTGGTTGGAAGGTGAATCTCACGAACCCTGAACTCGATGTGCATGTCGAGGTTCTTCCAGACCGGGTCTTTTTTTCATTTGTCAAGCAGCAGGGTCTCGGCGGGCTTCCTACCGGCACCGGCGGGCAGGTCATGTGCCTGCTGTCAGGTGGCATCGACTCTCCGGTAGCTGCCTCCCGCATAATGAAACGCGGCTGCTGTGTTCGCTTCGTTCACTTCCACGCCTACCCCATTCTTCCGCACGCCTCTCAGGAGAAAGTTCGGGAGATCGTAGAGCTTCTTACGCAGCACCAGCTCACATCACGCCTCTATGTCGTCGCTTTCGGGGAGCTCCAGCGCCAGATCGTACTCACAGCGCCGCCGGCCTTGCGGGTTGTGCTCTATCGCCGTCTCATGATGCGCATCGCCGAACGGCTAGCCCGCAAATCTGGCGCGAAAGCTCTGGTGACCGGCGAATCGATCGGGCAAGTGGCGTCTCAGACATTGGAGAACCTAGTGGTCATTGACGCCGCGACGTTGTTACCGATACTTCGTCCGCTCGTCGGTTTAGACAAGGAGGAAATTTCCATCGAGGCGCGCGCGCTCGGGACCTATCCCATTTCGATCATTCCTGACCACGATTGCTGCACGCTCTTCACGCCGAAGAACCCGGCGACAAAGGCGAGGCTGGCTGATGTAGAACGCGCCGAGAGCAACCTGCCGATCGAGGAAATGATCGAGGGAGCAGTGGCGGCTGCTGAGCGCGAAGACTTCTCTTTTCCAGCCAAGCAGCAGGCAGTGCTGGAGGCTGCCCGGTAGCGGTCCGCCGACGGTTTAAGTTGCGTGAGGGTGCAGAATGCCCTGCCGCCCCGTGTCACGGGCCGCTAGGTAGTCGTGTAAAGCGTCGTGAGTGCTGCGGAAGGCTAGCTCAGCCCAAGGGAGATCCGCCGTGTCGAACCAGGCGGCGTCGAGAGATTCGTCGTCGGACCGGAGCTGGCCGCCCACCATGGTTGCGCCATAGACGATGATGATGGCCGTCTGCCCCGCATAGGAATAGAGGTTGATCAACCCGTCGATACGAATCTCCAGGCTGGCTTCTTCGCGCGCTTCTCGGAGAGCGGCGACGAGGAGCTCCTCGCCGCGGTCGACATAGCCACCCGGAAATACCCACTTGCCGTAGCCCGGCTCGATGGAACGGCGGACGAGTGCGATCTGTCCATCACCGTTTGTGATGATCGTTCCCACGGCCACTTTTGGGTCGAGGTAGATCACGTAACCGCAGGCGCGACAGACCGGCCGCTCTGGTTCGCCAGACTTTAGCAGTGTCCGCTCCAGCGCACCCCCGCAAACCGGGCAGAAGCGATACGTCTGATCATGCCGGTGGAAGGTAGTCATGCGGTCTCGACGTTTACGCTAACGTATAATCGGAAATTATGTCTATTTTGAAGGTGGCCCGGATGGGCCATCCCGTGCTTAGGACGCTCGCTTCTCGGCTCGACCTGGCGGAAATTAGGACCCCTTTGATTCAACAGCTCATCGACGACATGTTCGCCACGATGCGTGAGCATCAGGGTATAGGCTTGGCCGCTCCCCAAGTGCACGAAAGCCTACGCTTATTCGTTGCGGGTGCCGAGGACTCTGAGGTGGCCATGCCGCCAGTCGTCATGATCAACCCTGAGATCAAACCTGTTGGCAAGACGGTCGAGGAAGACTGGGAAGGCTGTTTGAGCGTTCCGAACATTCGTGGCAAGGTGCCTCGGGCTGCAGAAATTCACGTCCGCGCCCTTGATCGCCACGGTCGACCACGGTCGATGACGGCTGCTGGGTTCCACGCCCGTGTCATCCAGCACGAGACGGATCACCTCGACGGCGTTCTTTTTCTCGACCGGATGACGTCGTTGAAGAGCTTGACCTTTCTCGAGGAATATTCGCGGTATCAGGAGGAGGCCGGGGAAACCAACGCAGAGCCCTAAGCTCAGGTTGAACGAACCGCTGCCCTCCGCCGTTCGCTTGCACGCTCTGCCTCTAGCCGCTCTAGCTCGACACCCGAGTGATCCACGAAGTTCATCGCCTCGGCGATTGCCGTATGTCCAGCTTGCTCCGCTATCAGCCGGTGCATCTTTTGGCAGACGCGTCGATAGGTAGGGTGTCCTTGAGGCGATGTTCGGAGTTCAATGACATGCATCGCCTCGCGGGCGTTCATCTGCATGTAGAAGCGAATCCGATAGGCCATCGAGACGGCGTATTGCGCCACGAGGTTCGAGTGCCCTGATGAGAGGCACTCGTGCAATTTTGCTGACTCGTTCATAACGCGCCGCCAGTCGTTCGACGCACCAACGTTCTCGATCGCGTCGGTCGATGAGTAACCGTGGCTGGTGGTCAGGTTCTGCCATTCGATCGACAGCATCCGGTGACGCTGCAGATCGCGGAAGGCGCCATAGTCGGTGAGCAGGTCGAAGCAGTATGTGGCACGCTCGAAGGCGCGTCCGGGTCGATGACGGCGGTGGCTGCGCTCACCGACGTACGCGCGAAGGACCCGCACTCGGTTCTCGGTCGACATTTCCCGAGCGCGCGCGAGCAACTGGCCCTTAGGTAAGTCGGATCCGGCGTAGAGTACCGCGGCCACCACTTTTATTTCGCCGTCCGGATCGAAGTCGGCTAGGGTTACTTCAGGGTGTGAATCTGGCTCGGCACCACAGAGGAGAGTCTCGGCCACTGACTGCGTGGCCGCGCGTCGGGCAGCAAGATACGTGCTCCAACGCACCCCGCGATCCTCACGATCGACTCTCGTGAGAAAGGCTGGGATGACTGTGCGGAGCTCCGACAGCATCAAGGCCGCGGCCTCTCGCGCTTCCGCCAAAGGGTGGGCCTGCATGTTGAGTAACAAGGCTTCGTAGGCCTGACCCGAGCCAAAAATGCCGACGTTCGAACGCGTCGCCGCTGGAAGGAGGCCTCGTAAGGTGTCGAGCGCCTTTGCCCGGATGGCGGCCCGATAAATCGCATCGGAGTCCGCGTCGGTCTGCGGATGACGCTCACGGTAGTAGGCCTTGACCGGCTCCAACCAGCGGGCGTAAGTCTCGAACGCCCGATCGAGCGTCTCGGTGAACGCGCTCCGGACAGGCTCGTCGATCAGCTCGCTCGGCACCACGTATTTCCACCGTCCGCCGGGTCGGTCCGTGTACGGCACGTAGCGGGTTGACTGCTCGAGGTATGCCATTAAGCGGCCGCGTTCGAGAATCTTGGTGAGAATGTTGGAGACGCCCTCGCACGCGATGTGAGCGCCACCCAACTGGGCAACCGAATCATCGCCGTATTCGTTGAAGACCCGTGTGTACAGGCGCTCCGCTCGTGCGAGCCCGACCGCTGGGTCGGCCACGCCGTGCGTCGGAACACTCCCGCGGAACTCGTCGAGAAAGAGGCGGCGGACCGATTTTGCCGACCGGGAGTACCGCGCGAACAGCGCGCCTTTGACCACTTCTGGTAGATTGGTCAAGACGAAAACGGGACGGTCGACGTTCGAAAAATACAACTCGAGCACGCGGCGCTCGTCAGCGGTGAACGTTTCGGAAACGAACTGCGCAACCGGCACACGGTATAATTGTCGCGCGTGCAGCAAATCGTCAACCCGGCGGTCCGGCGTACCGAACATCCATAGGCCTCTGATACGTGCGGCCAGTGTTTACTCACCGCATCGAGGTGCGGTTCCGAGATTGCGACTCGCTGGGGCATGTCAACAACGCCGTCTACTTCACTTATTTCGAGCAGGCCCGGGTCGTCATGGGTGAACGGCTTGGGTTCAGATGTGCCCTCGACCGCTTGGGTCTGATCCTCGTGCACGCTGCGTGTGACTACAAGGCCCAGGTGGTCTTCGGGGATGAATTAGAGGTGGCAGTTGGTATCGCGGCTCTAGGCCGGACGAGCTTTACCTGTGAGTTCGAGATACGAAAAGTGGATGACGGGACACTCGTCTCCACCGGGCACAGTCCGTCCAGGCCGTCTTCGACTACGAGGCTGAACGGACCACGCCGATGCCGCTTAGTTTCCGTGCCGCGCTCCAGCGTCTCATTGGCTAAGATCAGGCTGCGAGCGAATCGTGAACATCACGTTGATCCATGGCTTTAATCCCGGCCCCTACACCGGTGCCGGTAACAACACCTACCTGATTGGTGGGCGAGAACCCACGCTCATCGACGCCGGCACGGGTGAGGCACGGCACCTAGAGGCACTCAGACGTGCGCTCGTGGCACAGTCATCGCGCTTGACTCGAGTGCTGGTTACGCATGGGCACTCGGATCATGCGTCGGGGAGCGCAGCGATCGCAGAGCACTGGCCGGAAGCTGAGTTCCTGAAGGCGTCGTGGCCCGAACGTGACGATCGCTATCCGGTCCGGTGGCATTGGCTCCACGACGGGGGCGTCATTTCGGCGGGGGACACTGAGCTCCGCGCGGTGCACACACCTGGTCACGCGCCAGACCACCTCTGTTTTTTTCATGTTGGCAACCGCGTGCTCTTTTGCGGGGACTTGGCTGTCAAGGGCAGCACGGTCATGATCCCAGCCAGTCACGGCGGTGGCCTTAAGGCGTACTTGGCGTCGCTCCGGTTGGTGCTAGAGCTTCGCCCGGCGAAACTTCTCCCAGCTCACGGGCCTGAGATTGACGACCCTACGGCGTTGATCCAGCACTACATCGATCATCGGCGTCGACGTGAGGATCGAATCGTGGCCGCGCTTCGCAATGGATGCCGGACGCCAGAGTCCATCGTTGCGCGGGTATATGAGGGGCTTGCGTCAGATCTTAAGGGCGCTGCGTCGGAAACCGTGCTCGCGCACTTGATCAAGCTGCGTGATGAACACCGTGCACGTCAAGAAGTTAATGGGGAATGGGCCAAAGTATGACCGCCATTCTTAACTCCCTCTGCAACCTCTCCGAACACCACCCCTCGGGCAGGACCGAAATCCTCGCCAGCACGACGACGAAGCGTAATAGTATTCGCCGAAGTGCCTTTGATACTGGCGGTCTAACCTGCTGACTTCATGCATCGAGGCCAGAACGATGGAACGCCGTAAGGGCTATGCCAACCCGCAGTTGCTGATCGAACCGACGGACTTGGCCGGGCGCCTCGGCGTTACCGGCCAACCGCTTCGGCCAACGGTCTTGATCGATTTGCGTCCGGCCGAGGCGTTCGCAGCCGGGCACATCCCCGGCGCGGTGCATCTGGATCTATTTGGAATCAGCCTGATCGATACGAACCCCGAGCCGCTCGATGCTTTCCTCTGGATAATTGCCAATTTGCTGATGTCCCGTGGCGTCAGCGCTGATCGGACCGTTGTCGTCTACGATGAGCAGTCCGGCATGCGTGCCGCCCGCGCATTCTGGTTCCTGGAATTCTTCGATCACCCAGACGCGCGCATGCTTGACGGCGGGGTTGGCGCCTGGCGGCGTGAAGGTTTTCTCACGACTATTGAGGCCGTGGCGCCGGATCGGGGCAGGTGGACCGTTGGTCGCGTCGATGAGTGTCTCGCTACCTGGCGAGATGTCAAAAATACGCTCGGGTCCAGCGATGCCGCCATTCTGGACACGCGCAGCGACGGCGAGTATTGCGGGACGACGGTTCGGGCGAAGCGCGCGGGCGCCATCCCGGGCGCGGTACACATCGCATGGACGTCGAACTTGGGAGAGGACGGAACATTTAAGTCCGCATCTGAGCTGAAGGCGATATATGAAAGCGCCGGCGTCACGCCAGATAAAGCCGTCATCTCCTATTGCCAGGGCGGCTATCGTGCTGCTCATAGTTACCTGGCATTACGGCTGCTCGGCTACCCGAGGGTGAGGAACTACATTGGCTCATGGAAGGAATGGGGTGACCGGGGGGACCTGCCCGTCGAAATTCCGACCCGGTCGTAGCCGTCTTGCCTGCAACTCAACGCTAAGAATTTGGGGTGTTCTATGGATAACGTCATTGATTTCATCAACGCTAATCGTAACCGCTACGTCGATGAGCTCAAGCAATATCTTGCCATTCCTAGTATCAGCGCGTTGCCGGACCACACCGACGACGTTAAGAAGTGTGCGCAGTGGACAGCTGAGGAGCTGAAGCGGGTTGGACTAGAAAACGTTCGGCTCATTGAAACACCTGGAAACCCGGTCGTCTACAGTGACTGGCTCCATGCGCAAGGAGCGCCGACCATTCTCTTTTATGGACATTACGACGTCCAGCCCGTTGATCCACTGGACGAATGGGAGTCACCCCCCTTTGAAGCCACCGTTAGGGAAGGGGAGATCTACGCTCGTGGGGCTGCAGACGATAAGGGGCAAATCTTCATGCATTTTAAGGCGGTTGAGGCCTGCATGAAGCAGAACGGGCGGCTGCCGATGAACATCAGGTTTATCCTTGAGGGGGAAGAAGAGGTCGGGGGCCAGAACCTCGACGGCTTCATTCGTAGTCACAAGGACGATCTCAACGCCAACGTGGTCGTCATCTCGGACTCGCCCATGTTCGACCGTGGCGTTCCATCGATCTGCTACGGGTTGCGTGGCTTAGCCTACTTTCAGATCGACCTTCGCGGGAGCAAGACCGATCTACATTCGGGGTCGTTTGGTGGGGCGGTGGCCAACCCGGCCTTTGTGCTCGCACAGATCCTGAACCAGATGAAGGACCGCAGTGGCCGCGTCAAGGTCCCGGGGTTCTACGATGACGTGCGACCGCTACGTGACGAGGAACGGGCCGAGTTCGCCACGCTCCCGTTCAACGAGCGGCGTTATCGTAGGGAGCTCGGGGCGCCGAAACTCTTTGGGGAAACAGGCTATACGACGCTGGAGCGGACCTGGGGACGTCCGACGTTCGAGGTTAACGGCATGCTGTCCGGGTTCACAGGCGAAGGCGCAAAGACGGTCATTCCAGCTGTCGCGATGGCTAAGGTAAGCATGCGCCTCGTGCCTGATCAAGATCCAGACAAGATCGCCAGGCTCTTCGAGGACTATCTCAAAAAGATTACTCAGAAGACGGTCGAGCTAACTATCACGCGAATGCACGGCGGCAAGCCCTGGATGACCGACTTTGACAACTCGTTCATCCAGGCGGCCGGCCGCGCGATTGAGAAGGGCTTCGGCCGACCCCCCGTCTTCAATCGTGAGGGTGGGTCGATCCCGGTGGTGTCGACTTTCCAGGAGGTATTGGGTCTGCCGTCCGTGCTGTTTGGCATTGGGCTCCCGGATGAGAACGCCCATGCACCGAACGAGAAACTTGACCTCAGCAATTTTCATAACGGCATCATTGCGTCGGCAATACTGTATGACGAGATTGCAAAGTCCTCACCTGCACGGTAATCCTGAAGGGCCGATGCGAGAAGCGGTCCCCGCGACGGACGCACGGGGCCGATGGAGCGCTAGCTCTCTTTGAGAGCGAGCCGAGCACTTCCGGTAGCAACACGTGCCGGATTGAGGTCCGACACTAGTTCAAGCTGGCCACGCGCCGACGGAGCGCTTTCACATGCTCCCAGATCTCAGCGTGCTCTCCGGTTCCTTTCTTGTTCTGGCTCTCCCGGTGTGATGTGAAGCGCAGATAGGCTTCGAGATCCCGTAGCGCAGCCGGGAAGTCATTCAAGTGGTAGGCAAGTAAGCCACGGTCTCGGAGCTCTGCCATGGCGGAAGGATCGAGTGCGAGGAGCAACTCCGTGACCGCCCGAGCGTGCTGGAATGAGCGCATCCGCACATAAATGCGCTTAAGGTTGAGCAGGATGCGGATCAAGATCTGCTGTTTGGTGGCGCGTATTAACAGGCGCCGGTCGAAAGTGGCGTCATTGCCGACGTGTTCGAGAAGCAGTCCGTGACAATCAGTCTCTGATAGCAGCACGCCACCATGAAACGGATCCATGGTTAGATCCGCGTCCAGTTCTGATGATGCGCCGGTGCGCTGCGGAAGGCGGAGCAGAAAATGACCGGGAAAATCAATGCCGTCAACGCGGAATCCGGCTCGGCGTGCCACCTCGATGTAGATGAGAGCGAGCGCGATCGGGATCCCGGTTCGCCGGTCAAGCACTTCGTTTAAAAAACTGTTACGCGGATCCTCGTGCGCGTCCAGGTCCTTCGTGAAGCCCTCTTCTTTGAAGAGATATCGGTTGAGCACCTCGATCCGTTTGATCGGGTCCGACCCGGCACCGAGCAGGCTGAGCCGTTTGGTTGCGGCCGACCCCATCTTGTCGAGCCGTTGGAGGTAGCGCGAGGAATCAAGTTGTGTATACTCGAGCCGTGCGATTAGGAGTGCCGCCGGCGCGAGGTCTGGATCGGGGCTCTTCGCCGTCTGCGTGAATTTGTAGATAAAACTGGACGAGAGCAACATAATCCCTTACCACCTTTATCGCACAGGTGACCGTGTCTCGTCGAGGCAAGGCCACTAGCAAAGTTCATCGAGCAAGTGGCGCTCGACTTGGGAGAGGGTTGACACGACCCGTTTGGCGGCGTGAAGGGCTTCGGCGGGATAGGTGTGTGTGACTGCGACGCAGGGAACACCTGCCGCGTGGGCGGCCCTAATCCCCCATTGGGAGTCCTCGATGGCGACGAAGCATGATGGTGGGGCCGTTCGGCCGAGACCCGCGTTGAGGAGCTCGACAGCGCGGACGAACGCGTCAGGTGCTGGCTTTGGGCGCGAAACATCGTCGGCCGCAACAATATCCATGAAATGACGGCGAAGGTTGGTGCGGGCGAGGATGCTATCGATCTCATGGTGTAGGGCGCCTGAGGCGATCGCCAGGGGCACCTCGGCAGCCAGGCGTTCGATACATTGCTTCGCTCCTGAAAATAGCACCTCGTCTGCACCTAATAGCTCCGCGAATCGTTGACCTTTGATTTCGACCAGCCGCTTCAATTCCCCCTGCTGCAGCTCGATGCCCTGATCTTTACCTAAGGCACTGAACACCCCAACATCGTCATAACCGAGATAGCGACTGTAATAAATGTCCGTGCCGAGCGATAGAGGACCGCCCACCAGGACGTCCTGATATGCCTTTAGGTGGAGAGGTTCGGTGTTGGCGATGACCCCGTCGAAATCGAAGATGACGCCCAGGAGGGGCATTGGATGGACCACTCAGCTACTCGGGGTTAAATCTGGGTCGGACGCAGTAGGGGGCTCGGCGGACGGTAGTGTCAGACGGCGCTCCCCTTCCGGCGGTAGTTTCTCGCCAGCACGAACGGCCGTCGCGAGCCGGTTCTCCGGAGGGGGAAAGGGGCATTCGTACCGCTCGTCGTAGTAGCAATACGGGTTATAGGCGCGATTGAAATCAAGGTCGTAGATGCCGGTTGGCGTCCGATCTAGGTCGAGATAGCGCCCAGCTGGATAGGTCTCGATCCGGTTCGTTTCGTCTCGGAATGGGACAAACAGCCGGTCGACCGTTTCCGCTGGAAGCTCGACGAGCGCCGAGAGTGTGTGAGGCTCGCCGTTGAGCATGAACTCAAGCCGGCCCACGCGCTGAACCGTTCGCATCTCTCCGGTTGACGTCGGGATCTCGAAGATGGGTTGATCCTCGGATACCTTGAGCTTGGCTGGCGCCCGATAGGAGAGGGCTGGCTCGTAGTAGTGGAGGGGCAACATCCACACCCGTCGGTCAAGGGGGACAGGTGAGTCCGGCCCTTCCCTGAACGCTCGGTCCGTCGCGGCCCGGTCGTTGAGGAGGTGAGCGATGTAGCCGCTTTCGTCGGGCGGCGGTGAGCTGCAGGTAGCGGCCAGAGCAGCGAACGTAACGGACGTGGTCAGCAGCCGCCCGATCTTCTGCATGGTCGATGTGCCAGCGCTTGTTAAATGGGTCATGGTTGGTTGGCTCAGCGGAGCCACCCCGCTAGAAAATATATCCTGCCTGTTCAACGGCTCTGTCTGCAAGCCGGCGCCGGACGGCCACCGTGTTGATCGGCGTCACCTTAAGCATGCGGCGAAGGGCCGCCAGGTGGGTACGGATCGCATCACCTTCGGCCATGGCGGCGAGGGCCGACCGTGCCGCGCTGTCGACCCGCAAGGCAGCGTCATTCACTTCGACCCTGGCCGCATCTGCCTGTAGCTCGGCGGTACCCGAGCCCGCCCCGGCGGCCTGCAGCGATCGAAGCACCACGCTCTCGGCTGCGAACGCGTCGATCAAAATGTCGGCGCTGAATGTCAGCACCTCCTGCTGATCAGAGAGTGTTGTCCCGTAGGTCTGCATGGCTAGTCCCAGGACGGCGAGAGCTACCTTCTTGAACATGTCGACGGCGCGCTGCTGGTCTTTAAGCAGCCCGTCGTCGGCTCGAGGCGCCAATGGTGGAGCCATGATCTCGTCCTGTAGCTTCTTAGCTGCGGCGATGAGCGGGAAACTGCCCTTCAGCGCGCGTTTAATGAGCAAGCCCGGAATGAGCAACCGGTTGATCTCGTTCGTTCCTTCGAAAATCCGGTTGACACGCGCGTCGCGGTAGGTCCGCTCGGCGGGGTAGCCTTTCACGTACCCGTTCCCGCCGTGAATCTGTACGTTCTCGTCCAGGATGTAGTGCAAAATTTCGCTGCCGGACACCTTGAGAATGGAGGACTCAACGGCATATTCTTCAAGCACCGAGAGGAACGCGGCGTCGTTTGACATCGCGCGACCTTCGAGCGCGGCATCCATGAGCCCAGCGGTCCGATAGACCATCGACTCGAGAGCATAGGCGCGAATAGCCATCTCGCCCAGCTTGTACTTAATGGCGCCGAAGTTTGCGATCGGTTGGCCGAACTGCCGCCGCTCGGCTGCGTAACGGGCGGCCTCACCGAGGGCGGCCTGCGAGCCGCCAGCGGTCGACGCGGCCAGTTTAAACCGGCCGTAATTCAATACGTTAAACGCTACTTTGTGGCCTTTGCCGATCGTACCCAATAGGTTCTCTGCCGGCACTTTCACGTCCTGCAGGATCACCGGCGTGGTCGAGGAGCCGTGCAGCCCCATTTTGCACTCTTCATGCCCACTGCTGACGCCGTCGAAGGCCCGCTCGACGATAAAAGCAGTGAAGTGCTCGCCGCCGACCTTCGCAAACACGATGTAGACGTCGGCGAAACCGCCATTTGTGATCCACATTTTTTCGCCTGTCAGGATGAAGCTCCCGTCTGCTTGACGGGCGGCGCGGGTCTTAATGCCCAAGGCGTCCGAACCGGAGCCAGCTTCGCTCAAACAGTAAGCACCGACCCACTCGCCGTTCACCAACTTCGGCAGATATGTCCGCTTCTGGGCTTCCGTGCCGAAGATTCGGATCGGCAGGATGGCGAGACCCGTCTGGGTGCCGAACGCAGCGCTGAAGGACCCGGATTGCCCGATTCGACCCGCGATAATGGCCGAGCTGACCTTGTCGAGCGCGACGCCGCCATATGCTTCTGGCACGTCGGTGCCAAGCAGGCCAAGTTCGCCCGAGCGACGTATCAACCGACGGGCGAGATCCCAGTCCCTCGTTTCGAGTTGATCGTTTTTGTCGACCACCTCCTTGGCAACGAACTCCTCGGCGGTCTGATCGATCATCAGGTGTTCATCGGTCATCCGCTCGGGCGTGAAGACGGTGGCGGCTGGGATTGTCTCGAGTAGCCAGATGCCGCCTTTTTGAATTGTGCTTGCGGTTGCCAGAGCCGTCATAATACCTCGTGCTGGTTCCCGGGTTTAGATTCGCTCAAAGATCCCAGCAGCTCCCATGCCGCCGCCGACGCACATTGTGACCATGCCGTAGCGGCCTCGTCGGCGCTGGAGCTCGTAGAGTAGCGTTGTGGCCAGCTTGGCTCCCGTACATCCGAGTGGGTGCCCAAGCGCGATCGCACCACCGTTCACGTTCAGCTTTTCTGGGTCGATCGGAAATTCACGTAAGCATGCCAGAATCTGCGCGGCAAATGCTTCGTTGAACTCGACGAGATCGATGTCGTCAATCGTTAACCCCGCCAGCTTCAATGCCTTCTGCATAGCAGGGACTGGCCCGATGCCGAACAATTCCGGCTTCACGCCAGCGGTCGTGAAGGTTACAAAGCGAGCGAGTGGTTGCAATCCGGCCTTGGCGGCTCGTTCCCCAGACGTTACTACGACGGCGGCCGCGCCGTCGCTGGTTTGGGACGTGTTCCCGGCGGTCACGGTGCCCGCTACGTGGAAGACCGGCTGTAGCTTGCCGAGCGCCTCGAGGGAGGTGTCGCGCCTCGGACCCTCGTCGGTCGTGAAAGCGATCTCGCGGATCGCGGGTGTCCCGCCGTCGAAGGTCGCCGGCTCGACTATCTTTACTGTCAGCGGAACGGTCTCGTCGTGGAACCGACCATGGTCGATCGCCGCAAGGGCGCGCTGGTGACTCCTGAGTGCGAATTCGTCCTGTTCCTCACGCGAGATCTTCGACGCACGTGCGTGGTTTTCAGCGACGAGGCCGGTGCTGAGGTACACGTCCGGATAGTGGGTAACGAGCTGCGGATTTGGGGCTATTTTGTGTCCGCCCATCGGCACGAGGCTCATCGATTCGGTCCCGCCGGCGACGATCGTCTCTGCCGACCCACACATGACGCGCTCAGCCGCAAAGGCGATGGCCTGGAGGCCGGACGCACAGAAGCGGTTGATGGTGACGGCGGAAGCCTCGACGGGGATCCTTGTGCGCAGGCTCGCGATGCGGGCGACGTTCATACCCTGTTCGGCTTCTGGCATCGCACACCCGAGCATCACATCATCGACCTCAGAGAGGTCGATGCCGGACGCTCGACGGAGCGCTTCCTCGACCGCGACGGCAGCCATTTCGTCTGGACGTGTGGTGCTCAGGGTGCCCTTGGGGGCTTTTCCGACAGGTGTCCGGACGGCTGAGGCAATAACGGCGTCTCTCATCGCAACTCTCTTTCCTATCCGCGCTTAGTGGTCCCGTCCGTAATTGCGGTGACGTGCCGAGACGCCTAAGCCGCAAGGCGGGAGAACACCGGAAATATTCGGCCAAAGAGCAACGCCGCGGAGCGGGAGGCGTCGGCGGCCGAATGCCACCGTAATTACGAACGAGGCTACTTGGGGTCCGCAAAGCTCTAACAACTAGGCAGTAAGCTTCTGTGATCTCCCAGTAGGTCCTCAATCGCGTCGCCTACTTCACCGACGTGGCCGTCGAACAGGTGGTTAGCCGCGTCGATGACGACGAGCTCCTTCGGCTCTTCCAGCCGACCGTAGAAGTGCCACATTTTTTGTAGCAGAATCAACTCGTCCCGCTCCCCGTGGATCAGAAACTTCGGCTTTGCGCTCACGGTGACGGCTGACAGGTCGTAGCCTGTCGGGAGAGCGATGCCTACCAGGGTCGTTACACGAGGATCCTCTGCGCCTACCGTCCACGCGATCCAGGCGCCGAACGAGAAACCAACAGCCCAGAGCTCGGCTCCAGGGTAGCGGCCTGCCATAAAATCGATCGCGGCGCGATAGTCGTCCTTCTCGCCTCGTCCTTCGTCGTAGTAGCCGGCACTTGTGCCGACACCGCGAAAGTTGAACCGCAATGTCACGCAGCCGATTTTTCGGAATGCCTTAGCCACCCGACATACCACTTTCGTGTGCATCGTCCCACCATGCTTCGGGTGCGGGTGGGCTACAACGACTGCCGCGCGAAGTCTTCCGGGCTCTGCTTCGTCCTGGAGCGCTTCGCCGCGGCCGACCGGTCCGTTGATTTCGCGCATATCGTCGTGGTCAGACACCAAGGGTCCGTCACTGGGTGGACTGACTGAGTGATCCCTAGTGCCATTCGAACTTTTCTCGGCAAGGCCGGTGTGTGCTCACTCTAGCGATCTCTGAGGCGGCTACTGACATCCTAACGTTTCACGATCAAGGCGAAACAAGTTGGAATAGCTCTAAGCTGGCACCTGAACACTCCGTCATCGATCGTGCGCGTGTGTTCCGATGAATCGCCCGATGATATCGGCAAAGCGCTCAGGCTTTGTCATCAGTCCGATATGTCCTGTGTCCGTCAGCTTAGCGTAGGTCGTTTCGGCGATTGCTCTAAGATACTCGAGGCTGCTGTCGACCGGAACGACGCGGTCCAGGTCCCTCTCGCCCGTTAGCACGAGGGTCGGCGTCTGGATGCGTTGGCAATCACTGGCAAAGTCGACGCCTTCGAGTAGGCGGACCCGCGCGGCCATCCGGGTCGGCGCGGGCGGATGGCGGGTGACCTGGTACAAGCACCGAACTGCGAATGCCGTCCGGCCGAGCCAGGTTGGGAACGCCGCGGCGATTTCTGGATACAACCGGACGGGGGAGGACATGACAAATGCTGGTGAGAGCAGGCGTGGTGTCTTGACATACCGTTCGACCCAGCCGGTTGGCTTCCATGTAGGTGACGGAGTCGATGCTAGCGTCAGTGACGTCACCCGATCGGGGCGCCGGGCCGCGTAGTGCAATGCAACCAAGCCTCCATAAGAAACGCCGCACACTGCCGCTCGATTCAAACCCGCCCGCTCTAGGATCTTGTCAACCCATCCGGTGTGGCCGTCAAAGCCAACCGCGGCATCAAGCGGGACCGGACTGTCAGGGTCGCCGCAGAGCGATGCCGTGAGGACACGGCAGCGTGCTGCCAGGGCGCCAACCGCCGGACGCATCCATTCCAGCGGCCCTGAATGCCTGGAATCAGAACGACCGGTGGTCCGGAGCCGAGATCGATCATCAATGTGTCCGTTGAGCGCTGACTTTCATAAATACGGCGGCGTTTGGCAACCGGTAATCCCCGCTCGGCCGCGTTGCTCGTCGGCCAAGCATGCCCAGTTTTTCCCTACTCGTGCCTTGCGTGTCTGATGCCCTTAGTACGTCGCTGTACTTCTTAAAGGTAGCACCAAATTCTGAGACGAGGGCCCATGCCGTGGACCCTAGTTCTTTAGGGGCTTACCCGTTGTCAGCGCATGCGCGATTCGTGCTTGTGTCTTTGGCTCGCCGCACAAGCTCAAAAATGCCTCCCGCTCGAGGTCTAGCACGTACTGTTCCGACACTCGCGACGGATGCGGAAGGTCGCCGCCAGCCAGCACGCGTGCCAGCTTGCAGCCGATCACCGCGTCGTGATTACTGATACGCCCGGCGCGCTGTGCCAGGTGCACACCGAGCTCGAGCGTTGCGCGGACTCCCTCGCCGCCCACCGGAATGTCCGGTCGTTGCGGCGGTTGATACCCGTCGCGGGCCAGCTCGATCGCCTTGGCCCTTGGCGTCGGCCATTAACCGCTCCCGGTTCATTGTGAAGCCGTCCACGTCGCGCAGCAGTCCGATCCGACGGGCGTCCGGTGCGCTCGTCGAGACTTTTCCGAGCCCGATCAACTCGAATACCCGCTGGATGCAGGGTTGTGCAGCTGCCACGGCGGTCGGTATCTGATCGGTGCACCGAGCCAGCAGCTCCTTCGTCCCGCCGCCGGCTGGGATCAGACCAACGCCCACCTCGACTTGGCCCATGTAGGTTTCGACGGCCGCCTGCACACGGTCGGCATGCAGCGCGATCTCGCAGCCGCCACCGAGCGTCAGGCCGGCGGGCGCCACGACGACCGGGACGTCGGCGTAGCGGATTCCGACGACGGCCGATTGAAACGCCCGAATCATTAGATCGATCTCACCCCAGTTTTCTTCCTGTGCCTCGAGGAGAATCAGCATCAAGTTGGCCCCCGCTGAAAAGGTGGGTGAGTCATTCCCGACCACCAGCGTCTCGAAATTCCGCGAGGCCTCGGCGACGCCGACGGTCAACATCTCGACCGCGTCCCCACCGATCGCGTTCATCTTCGAGTGAAACTCTATTGCCAGGACGCCGTCACCAAGGTCGACGAGGCTGGCGCCAGCATTTTTTTTGACGACCGCCTGTTGTTCCTTGGCGCGTCGGAGCAGCTGGAGGTCTGGGCCTGCCGGCGGTACCAGACCCTCGCGGAAGCGGAGCACGACCTTCTTGCCGGACACGCCCTTAGGTGCTGCCTTATGAAGATCTTTGACGAGCTCGGGCGGTTCTCGGACGCCGCAAGTCTGGAGCACGGTTTCAACTCCAATGGCGTCCCAAAGTTCGAACGGTCCCAGCTCCCATCCAAATCCCCACCGGAGAGCGCGGTCGACATCGTCGATCGAGTGGGCTATTTCTGGCGTCGCTTCGGCCGTGTACAGAAGCGTCTGTCCCAGCGTGGCTCGCAGGAACTTGCCCACGCGGTCCTTACCGAGAAACAAGTTCCGGATTCGCGCGCCGACATCTTCGATAGCCTGCGCTGCATTGATTGCCGCCAGGTGCGGGGTTCGCCGTGCGCGGTACACCATCGAAGCCAGGTCGAGCGTCAGGATCTCGCTCCCCGTAGCACGGCGCTCCTTGCGGTAGAATCCCTTGGCCTGCCTTTTCGCCTACCCAGCCGCGTTTGACCATCTCCTCGACGAGCGGTGGCAGAACGAAGCGCGCCCGATCGGTTTCCCGCTCGACACGATCGGCGAGGTTATGGGTCACCTGAGCTAAGACGTCGAGTCCTGCGATGTCTATCGTGCGGAAAGTCGCGCTCTTCGGGCGGCCGATGGCTGGCCCGGTCATGGCGTCTATTTCTTCGACGGTGTATTCCTTGCTTGCCAGTAGCTCAAGGACACGCATGACCCCAAACAGGCCGATGCGGTTGCCGATGAAGTTCGGCACGTCCTTAGCAATGACGACTCCTTTCCCGAGCACGCGATCTCCGAAGTGAGCTATTGCCTGCACGACATCAAGCTCGGTGTCTGGCGTCGGGATTACCTCGAGAAGGTGCAGGTAGCGCGGCGGGTTAAAGAAATGGGAGCCAAGCCAGTGTTTGCGGAAGGCCTCGGACCGGCCCTCCGCGATGGTCGAAATCGGAATCCCAGACGTATTCGAGCTGACAATGGCGTGCGGTGCCCGATGGGGCTCGACCTTAGCTAGTAATTCTTGCTTAACATCGAGCCGCTCAGTGACCGCCTCAATGATCCAGTCGCACTCGGCCAGGCGCGACAGGTCCGTGTCTATGGCCCCGAGTGAAATGAGCGAGGCAACTTCGGCCGTGACGAACGGGCCTGGCTTCAGCGCGCGCGCTCTCTCGAGCCCAGCGCGCGCCGTTGTCAAGTCCAGATCGAGGAGTAGCGCCGGCCTGCCGGTGTTCGCTACGTGCGCCGCGATCTGCGCGCCCATCGTGCCGGCACCAAGAACGGCAACGCGGTGGATGTGGGTCATACTTGATTCGTTAGGTTCCGGCCCTTCTTGGGAGCCATACATCTTGAATCTGTTGAAGCTTTGACGTTCTCACACCCTCATGCCATTCACAAAGAGATCCACAACCGCGTCGGCGTTGTTCACTAGCGCACGGCGGCGGGTGCTTAGGATCCAGCGTGCCGCCATTCTGTCGAGGGCGCCGCAAGGTTGCCTCGGCAGCCAACGTTTGGTCGACGTTGGCACGAAGCAACCCGGCTTCCCGGTGGGCCAGCGTGAGGCGAGATGGGGAGGTAGTTCTCTGGGTCGAGCTACGGAAGGGCGGCAAGCGTGGCCGCGGCCTGGGCCCCCTCTTCGGAATCAGAGGCGACATCGACGACCTGCCGAAAGTACTCCTTGGCCGTCTCCATGTCGCCTTTGTTCAGTGCCACGAGGGCAAGCTTGAAGAGCGGCTTGCCCCACTTAGGATCAGCTACGCTGGCCCTCTCGTACCACCTGGCGGCCTCATCGATCGCACCTTTGGCAAACTCCAGCTCGCCTAGGTTAAACAGGTCTTCCCGCGAGGCGTTGTCGCCGGACTCCGCCGTGGCAGCCAGCTCCGCGGATGCTGCCTCGAAGTCTCCCATTGCCATCCTGGTGCGAGCGATCCCAATTTTGGCTTCCTCGTTGTCGGGGTTACCTTCGAGCGCTCGCTCGAAGGCTTCAATGGCTAGCGGGTACTCCGTTCTCTGCCAATGGGCGTTGCCGACTTGCATGTGCAGGTCGGAGAAGTTTGGCAGTTGTTCGAGAATTGCATTGTAGCGGGCGATTGCCTCATCCCACTGCTCCGACTTGAAGGCGTCGTCAGCGGCTTCGAGCTCTTGCTCGATGGCGGCCGGATCGACTCCTTCCTTGAACGCTTCTTCACCGAGGGCAATCTCAAGCCGATGCCGGACGCGTTTGAGCGTGAAGTGAACCGGTTGGTTCTGGGCCTGACGAACCCGAACCCCGAGCACCGTGTCCGGATGGTAGCCTTCCTGCTGGGCCATGAAGGCCCACGCACCGCTCCGGAACCCGATGATCGCGAAGTTGCCGTCTTCGTCGGCCGTGGTTTCGAACATCGGCGGGGTGAGGTCGGGATTCTCGGCCCTCACGATCGCTCCCCCGACCCCGTTGCCATCTTCGTCGACGACGCTACCGACTATCTGGCC
Organism: Vicinamibacterales bacterium; assembly: GCA_965197375.1. GTDB lineage: Bacteria > Acidobacteriota > Vicinamibacteria > Vicinamibacterales > UBA8438 > CBDAMZ01. Next base: position 502,726 of record CBDAMZ010000010.1, on the reverse strand, counting down.
GCTACCCTGGGCCAGCACCGACGGTACAGCAACTCCGACAATAACGGCGGCGAACAGAGCAACTCCGACAATAACGGCGGCGAACAGAACGTTGCTGGCGAGGTCGCGCGTGCGTAAGCTCATGGGGCACTCCTAGCTCTCAAATAACAGATAAAACCACTCCTCACGCTATAGCCTACGTCACGGCTATCCTGCCGTGCGTAGTGCCAATATATCGCGCCTGGTTGCGCTTGCCGTCGCTCTTTGGATTTTGGCAGGTCCCATTAGCGATCACGCAGCCCGGCCTCGAGTGCCGAGATCGCCTCACGGGCTTCCGCGCCCGCCGGGTCGTCCTCAGGGACCGCGCGATAAGCCGTTAACGCCCTCGCGAAGTCCTGTTTTTCGCGATGGGCGTGGCCAATCTGAAGGTGGAGGCTAGTCAGGGGTGGCACGCGCTCGAGTATGGCTTCATACGCTGCGATAGCATCATCGAAATCGCCGCGAACTAACAGCTGGTCAGCAGCATCTATGGCGACTTCGAGTTCGTCCGCCCGGATTCCGGCGAGTAGTCCCCAGGGCGGCGGCGGAGGGTGCAGGGGGTCGGTCTCCATCGTGAACTCTAGTTGTCTGGCGTTCGCGCCCGCTCGGACGAATCTGTACAAGCCTGCGCGGAGCGGCGAGAAGGCGAAGCCCCCAACCGGCCGAAACCCTAGTGCTTGGATAGTGAACAGCCATCGCCCTCGCTGGAGCCCAACGAACGAGAACCGGCCGGCTGCGTTGGTCGTGGTTTCAACGGTTCGCCGGATCAGAGCGTTTTCGGCCGTAATCATCGCGTTCGAGATGGGCCGCCCATCGATGTCGTGAGCAATGCCGGAGATGAAGCCAGCTTGCGCGCTGGCGTGCCCAGCGAATACGGAAGTTAGTAGTATCGGTGTCGCGAGCAGCCGAATAAGCGCACGCTGCAGCATCATGGTTCCCGCACCCGCCTCCAGGCTGGCTCCGAGGGGGCAGTATACTGCATGTGGGTGCCGTTGGCGGCGGTGGCTAGTGACCAGCGAATGGGGGAGGATACCGGCGGAAGCCCAGGGAGCTGTGGCTGTTGCATCCGGAGTAGCGTTCTGTCCTAGTGTCCCGTCACAAAATGGCGCCTACAACCCATACAGCATCACATATACCACTACACCTGTCACTGACACGTAGAGCCATAGGGGTAACGTCCACCGCGCAATCGCGACGTGGCGGTCGAAGCGCCCCCGTAACGCTTGGGCGAGGGTCGTGATGGCGAGTGGCAGGAGGGACGCTGCCAGCACGACGTGGCTGACGAGGATGGTCAGGTAGACGGTCCGGATGAGACCCTGGCCGGTGAAGGCGACCGAGCCGACGTTGGCGTGGTAGATGAGATAGGAGATGAGAAACAGCGTCGAGGAGCCAAAGGCCGCCAGCATACATGCCCGGTGCAGATTCACTCTGCGTTGGCGAATTAGCACATAACCGCTGGCAAGGAACACGGCCGAGATGCTGTTGAGTGCAGCGTTCAGGCTGGGTAGGTCGGTCAGTTCCACAACTCGTGCAGTGTCTCAACGCGCGCGATGTGACAAAGCCTCAGTGAGCGTGCTCGGCTGGCAAACGCCTGGTCTTGCGGAGAAGGTGTCGACACTACCGGCGCACGATTAAACCGCTTTCGATTCGGCCCGCCATCCATGGCCGTCAGGCCTGTCGGTGCTCGACAATCCACGTGCTCGCGACGAGCATAATCAAACCGAAAGCGGCGATCAAAACGAGGGGCTGTCCAATTGAGGCAGCGGTTGTCATCTCTCCAGGGATGAGGACGCCGCGGATGGCGATCACACCGTAGGTCATCGGGTTGATGAGCATCGCGCCCCGGATCCACTCCGCCGCTCCGGTTGCCGGGAATACCGCTCCTGAGAGCAGCCACATCGGGATCAGAAACAAGTTCATAATGGCGTGAAAGCCTTGTGTGGAATTGAGCACCCACGCCAAAATGAAGCCGAGCCCGGTGAGCGCGAACGCGAGCGTTCCGAGCACGACGGCCAGTAGCGGAAGCGTCATCCAGCTGACGTGCACGCCGGCAACCGGCGCGAGGAGCAGGAAGATCGCCGCTTGTATCAGTGCCAGCGTCGAACCACCAAGAATCTTGCCGAGCGCGATCGACGCCCGCGGCACTGGCGCCACCAGTACGCCTTGGAGGAAGCCCTCCCGCCGATCCTCAATCACCGAGATGGTCGAGAAAATCGCGGTAAAGAGCAGGATCAACGCTAGCGTGCCCGGGTAGAAATACTCGAGGTAACTACCGGTCGGAGCATCCGGCGCAGCCGAGCGGAACGATGTGCCGAGACCGGATCCGAGCAGCAGCCAAAAAACGACCGGCGTCCCCAGAGCACCCACGATGCGGGAGCGCTGCCTGTAGAAGCGGACTATATCGCGCCGCCAGAGCGTGTAGGTTGCCAAGAGCATGTGGTTTTAGTCCCGGTCCTCACTTAAGTTGACACACATGGACGGATCCACCGGCCGCAAGAACCGGAACTGCATTGCCGGGGCGGTCGCCGATTTTAGTGAGGACCGAGATACACACATCTGCGATCGGTTGCTGCCACCGGTGAGCGATTGAGCCGCCTGCGTTTCTGCGGAGCGGTTACCTAGTCCCACCGTTGCCCCGTGTGGTGAAGAAAAACATCCTCTAACGTTGGCTTGCCGACGGTCACCGATTTGATCTGCCCGGGGAACGCTTCGACCAGCTCAGGAACGAACGCGTGACCGCGTGGGCGCTCGATCCGCAACCGGCCGTCAAGGATATCAACGCGTTCCCGAAAGCGCTCGCGGATCGCTGCCGCCAGCCGATCGAGGATCTCCTCCTCGGCTGTAATCAGAATGACGTCGCCTCCGATTGCGGCGACAAGATCCTGTGGCCGGCCGCGGGCCACCAAACGGCCCTCGTGCAATACCCCCACGCAGTCACACCGCGCGGCCTCGTTCATAAGGTGTGTCGTGAGCACGACCGTTGTTCCACGCTCGCGGCGCAGCCGAGCGAGGTGCCCCCAGATCTCCAGGCGTGCCCCCGGATCCAGGCCAGTGCTTGGCTCGTCGAGGATTAGCAGACGTGGATCGGGCAGCAAAGCCTTGCTGATCTCGACACGACGCCGCTGACCACCTGAAAGCGTGTGGATAAGATCCGCTGCGCGAAGATTGAGCTCGACGAGCGACAGGGCGTCCTCGATCTGGTTCTCGAGCCGAGCGCCGCGCAGGCCGTACAGATGGCCGTGGCACCGTAGGTTCTCGCGGACGGTCAGCCGGTCGTCGAGTGCCGGTGACTGAAAGACCACTCCGATCAGCCGGCGCACGGCCGCCGCCTCGGTGGCGACGTCGTGTCCGAAAAGGTGTACATGATCGGGGTGGGCGGGTAACAGGGTCGAGATGATGCGGAACAGGGTGGTCTTCCCTCCGCCATTGGGGCCCAACAATGCGAAGATCGTCCGGATCGGCACTGCGAAGCTGACACGACGGAGCGCCTCGCGGTCATCATATCGGTGAGTGAGCTCCGTGATGTCGACGGCGTTTGGGTTAGAAGGCACGTTCGGCAACCAGCAGGATCCACAGGAGCGGCAGGTAGGCGAGCGAGCCGAGAAAGAGCCCGCGGGCCCGACGTGCCGAGCGGTCGAACGCGAAACGGACCGCCAGTATGAGGTACGCCGCCCCCAGTACGGAGGCAAAGACCACGTAGGCTGATCCGGCCAATCCGACCAAGAAGGGTGCTACGCTCATCGGCAGGAGCACCATCGTGAAGACTAGGGCGTGGGCCGCGGTGCGTCGGCCGTCGGTGTCGAGTACGGCCAACAGCGGGACCCGGGCGCGTCGAAAGTCATCGCGATAAAGCCAGGCCAGCGCGTGAACGTGCGGAATTTGCCAGAGGAAGACGATCCCGAACAGCACCCATGCTTCTACCGTCAGTCTACCGCGTGCGGCGGTCCAGCCGATAACCGCGGGCAACGCACCGGGAACCGCGCCGGCGAGGGTCGCCCATGGGGTGCGTCGCTTGAGTGGGGTGTAGATGGCGACGTAGCTCACCAACGTGACGAGCGCGACACTTGCTGCGGGGAGGTTCGTGCCGAACGTCAGCTCGACGAGTCCCAGCCCCGCGAGGGCGATGGCGAACACCCACCCTTCCTTCGGCTCGATGTGACCACTCGGTACTGGGCGCTGGCGCGTGCGCTGCATTACCTCGTCGAGATCACGCTCGGCGACCTGATTAAGGGCCGCTGCTCCCGCGGCGACCAGCCCCGAGCCAACGACGACATGGAGACCCGTCATCAGGTCCAGGGGATCGGCGGCTCCCAGGTAGTAGCCGACCCCGACGGTGACGACAACTAGGGAGTTGAGTCTGGGCTTGGTGAGCGCCAGGAAGTCACTAAACCGAGACCGCGTTTCCGGAAGGGCCATCGCCTCGATCTTCATACGCCGGCTCCTGACTTCACGCTCGTGACGCTCGCCATCGGAGCGTGTACACCGACGGCGGCCGGGAAACGCTCGCGGTGCACCCGGAGGGCCAGCACCACCGCGGTCACGAGTAAGAGCCCGCCGGTGGCCACATGCGCCGTGTTAACAGCCACCTGCTTTGCACTCAGCACGGTCCACGCGCCGAGGGCGAGCTGTGTCGCGACGAGCCCCGCGAGCAGGATGGCGGGCCGTGTCAGCTCCGCGCGTCCCCCATGGTGCGCTAGGACGTGGCCAGTGGCGGCCACGACGACAGCCGTTACCACGAAGGCGCCGACTCGATGTGCGAAGTGGATAGCGATCGCCGGGCTCCACACCGGCGGGATGAGGGACCAGAAGGCCAGCGGGAAGTCTGGAATCGCCAGTCCCGCACCCGTATGGCGCATGGTGGCGCCGATGAGGATCTGGATGTAGATGAGGGCCGGCGTGACGAGCGCGAGCCGCTTGAGGAGGTAATCGTCCACGCGGTCGACCTGTCCGTGCCGTTTCAACCACGCGGGCGACGTGAAAACTGACAAACTCACTATCAGGGTGAAGAAGATCTGTGCCAGACCGGCGTGGCTGATGGAGATCGGAGCTGGCAAGAAATACCGCACGGTGATTCCGCCCAAGACACCCTGTACGATGATGGTCGCCAGAGCAAGCCAACCCAACCGCCGCACCCATCGCCTCGGCTCACACCACGACAACCAAATGGCGAGACCGATCGTCAGCACGCCAACGACGCTTGCAATCAGCCGATGGCCGTGTTCGTAGAAGATCCCCCCCATCATCTTCGAGAGCGGGAACGCAAACATGAAATAGCCGTAGGTGTTAGGCCAGTCGGGGACCGCGAGTCCGGAGCCTGTGCTGGTGACGAGACCCCCGGCCGTGATGAGAAGGAGCGATGATGCCGCGAGGAGCTTCGTGTAAAAGTGTAGCCAGCGCATGGTGCGGCGGGCGAGAAAACAGAACGGGTGGGACGGCGGGGGATGGTCGTCATCGGGACGGTGTGCCCTCTCCGCCGCGACAGAACACACTCAGTTCGCGATGAACGTAAACGACAGTTCGACCGTCGCTTTCTCACCAACGGTAACGTTCTGTGTCTGCGTGCCTAGCATTTCGTGCCACGCTTCGACGACGTAATCCCCCGGCGGTAGGTTGTTGATGTCGAACGATCCATTCTCGCCGGTCACCGCGAAATACGGGTGGTCGAGCACGCCGACGTAAGCGTTCATCCAGCCGTGCACGTCGCACTTGAACGGCACCATGACCTCTGGCGTCGTGAAGGTGCGCTCGAACTTCATGCCTGGAACCGGTATGCCGATGTTGAACTCCGTGTTGGATATCGGCCTCACGTGAATATTATGGAGCAGCGGGTCGCTGTTGAGGATCACGAGCGTTTGGTCGACCCGAATCCCGAACACGTGAGGGATGTAGCGGCAACCGTTTTGATCGATGGTGACGCTGTCAGAGGGAGCCGGGAACGTGTGACCCTCGAGCCCTTCCTTCACGTACACGAAGACGTTGCCGAAACCACCGTCGGCACCGACGACATAGTAGTTGGTGTCGGTATCGGTGGCCTCCTTTAGGCAGATGGGGTCGGCGTTCATCCGGATTTTTTCAGGCGGCGGCGGCGTGCCCTCGAGCGTGATCATGCCGGCCATGTTGCCGGCCGTGGCCGGATCAAAAACGGGAGCGGCCGGGGCAGCCGATTCGGTCGGTGCCTCCGAGCCGCCTCCACACGCCGAGGCAATCGCCAGAACAAAAAATGAAACAAACGCCAACAGGGTTCGGTGCTGCATTAAGTTTCTCCTAGCGCAAAGTATGGGAACAAAACCCCTCATCAGTATCACACGCCAATCAGGAGGTGCAAATTGACACATCGGTCTGTCTGGCGGTGGGCACCGGATCATGTCATCAAGTCGGCGGGGGTGAAGGGACGTCCGTGGGCGTCAGGTCCAGCAGCCTCCCCCAATTTTCGAAGAATGCGGTCCTCGATCCAGTGCGCGTCCCACCACTCGACCGGGGTGACAGGGTAGCCCTGCAGCAGCATGGTGAAGTGTAGATGGTCGCCGCCGGCGAGCCCGGTTTGGCCGCTGAGTCCCAGCAGTTGGTCGAGCACGACACGCTGGCCGGGAGTTACGTCGATCGACGATAAGTGGCCGTAGAGCGACTGCAGTCCCATGCCGTGGTCGATGATCACGCAGTTGCCGAAGATGCCGAGGTAGTCGGCGTAGATCACCGTACCGTGATTGGCAGCTCGGATCGGCGCGTTGGCTGTGGAGGCGAGGTCGAAGCCCAAGTGCACCTGCTGATCGATCTCTGTGCCTTTGTAGAAATACGTCCGGTGATCGGCAAAGCTAGATTCGACCTGGGAATTTGCCAGCTGTCTAAAGGGGCCCTCCCAGAACATGCGCGGAGCGGTCTGGGCAGCAAGCCCGGCAATCATCTCGGTGTTTTGCCGGCGTAGTTCACTGTTAATGGAGAGGTAGAGGTTAAGCAGGTCTGCGTCCGAGCCATCGAGCTCCTCGTCGGCCAGCTCCGGTGCGCGGGCCGCGATCCGCAGAACACCTCGTCGGAGAAACGCGGTACTCACCGGAATCTTCGTGCGGAGGAATTTCGTTGGGAAGATCCGGTAATCGAAGTCGGCGCGTGCTGCGTTCCCCGCTGGGTCCCGCGCGTACAGCTCAATTGGCGTCTCACGGTCCTGGTCATGCAGGAGCGCGAAGAGCGCCACGCGGATCGTGTCGTCACCTTCCACACCCATGCTGGACGCGGGATAGCCGGGGTAGAGCCGATCGCCCACACGGACTCCCGACTCCGCATCCTCAGGGGTGACGCGATAAATTACTAGCTCGGAGCCGCCGTGGTTGATGTTATGGAAAGTCGATAGTGCGGCCAGACGTGGAGGGTCAAGCCGAACCTCAATAGCTATCGCGGTTTCAGCCGTCCGCTCACGAAAGCCGAACAGTACGGGTCTCGCGGCCGTGACAACGACGCGCGCGGGTCCGGAGCGGAGATCCGGATGGCTTTCGTGGTCGAACGTCCGGCTAATCCGGATCCGATCGACGGTTTCCTGACGCACCTCGGCGCTTGCCGGACGTTCCAGCAAAAAGAGCGGGTAAGCGATGCCGTTCTGTTCGACGACTGCATCAAGTCGTGTGATCTGGGCGTTTGGAGCCTCGACCGTTGCTTCGAAAACTGCTGTGAGTCCTACTAACCGGGTGGGTCGAACGATCTCGATCGTTGGCGCTCCCGCGCGCCCGGCAGACACCCAAAGCCCCGCGGCAAGGCCGGCGGACACTGCCAACGCGATGACGAACAGGATGCGAATCACACGTCTATAATAGATTGATTGCTCGTCACAGCGTACGGCGGTATCGTCTAGGGGTTAGGATACGTGGTTCTCAGCCACGGGACCGGGGTTCGAATCCCCGTACCGCTACCATTCCTTCAATTGCCCATCCAATCTGTTCTGTCGTAGAAATAGAGGCGCGGCTGAGCAGGTCATGCACCTGTGCGAATGGCATGCCGTATTCGACGAGTTTGGAGGTGTGTTGTTGTTGGCGGATCCAGGAGGATGAAAAGAATGACAAAACGACTGCGCCTCATCTGCCTAATCTTCCTTTGGAACCTCGTTGGCGCCCGGGGTCTGGTTGCCCAAGATCTTGTGATTACCAACGCCAGGATTCTTGACGGCAACGGGGGGACCATCGAGCTAGGCACGGTCGTTGTCCGGGACGGCCGGATCGCCTCTGTGTCGGAGGGGGCGGCCACCGCTGTGGTGGGGACGCGGGAAATAGACGTGCAAGGCATGACGGTCATGCCTGGAATGATTGAGACACATGTTCATCTGCTGTTGGTAGACCGAACGCGAGGGAGCCAACAAGCGCTGGATGAGTGGATCGAACAGGAACTTCCCGGGGATCTAAGGAAATACCTGGAGAGCGGGTTCACAACGGCTCTGTCTCCTGGTGATCACCCGAGCCCTATCCTGAGGGTAAAGCGGCGCATAGAGCTCGGCGAGCTACAAGGTCCACGCCTGCTCGTTTCGGGCCCCGTCTTTACCGCACCTGGTGGGCACCCGGCCACAACGGTCTGTGGCGGTGCTCCTGACCTATGTCGAGATTCGCTCGCGGTCGAGGTGGACGATGCCGAGATCGCGCGTGAGAAGGTTCGTGAGCTAGCGGAGGCCGACGTTGACGCGATAAAGGCTGTCTATCAAGCTATTCCGACACCTACGTCTAAGTTGGCCGACGATGTTCTTGCCGCAATCGCTGAGGAGGCGCAGCTGCACAATATTCCCTTAATCGCACACGCTCCCGTGATTGAAGATGCACTCCGGGCAGTCGAGCTTGGGGCTAAACGACTTGTACATCCTCCGACCAGGGGTGTCACTGACGGAAACAACCTTGGCCGAGCACTCAGAGAGGCATCGATTCCATTCTCAACGACGACTCGCGGAGGAGCTCCGATAGTTGATGAGGGTGGTGTAATGCGAAACCACCGAGGTCGGGAGTACACGTCTGAATCGGAAGCTCGGATGAATCGAAGACTGGTGCGCATACGAACGCTTTGGGATGATGGGGTGACCATCGCTTTCGGTACAGACAGGGTGCTCAATAATCCGGCCGATGACATATCTCACAAGATCGAGACGCTCAGCCGAGTTTTCTCACCGGAGGAAATCATTACAGTCCTGACACGAAACGCTGCCACTTACTTGGATCTCAGCGACGAAATCTGGACCCCTGGATCTGGGGAAGCTTGCTGACATTGTCATCCTTGACGGTGATCCGCTGACGAACATCTATGACGTGTTGAACATCGCCGTGGTGATCAAGCGTGGAGAGGTCGTCGTCGATAACCGGTAAGACGAACCCCTACCCCATTCACTAGAAGCGTGTTATAGTGCCCCGCTTGGTGGAGGGCCAATTAACTATGACGCGCCAATTTATTCAGACACTGATGGTTGCTTTTGTCTCGGTCGCGTTTGTCGCATGCGGCGGTGGCAGTGAGTCCAATAATGAAATAGACCCTGGCGCCATGGCTGAGATAGACCATGGTGAGGACGCCAGCGCCGACGCCGGCGCAGCAACTGAGGTGGCCATGGAAATGGTCGGGGGCGGTCACGCGTCGCTGGTGCACGAAGGCGCCGGCGGGAGCCCGCACGTCAGCGTCCATTGGGCCATTAACGATGCCAACATCACGATCAGTTATGGCAGACCGTACCTAAAGGGTCGGGTGGTCGGCGAAAGCGTGCCGCCGATGGCAGACGCGGTGTGGCGTCTCGGCGCTGACGAAGCGACGACGTTAACGACCGACAGAGACATTATGCTTCGAGACGCCCATATCCCAGCTGGTGAATACACGCTCTGGACAGCGCACATGGACGATGAGTTCCACCTCATCATCAACAGTGAGACCGGTCAATGGGGCACTGCATACAACGCTGAGCATGACTTTACGCACGTGCCAATGGATGTGGGTGAACTAGAAACGCCCGCTGATCAGTTGGTCATCTCTGCCGCTGAAGGCAAACTTGGTTTCGATTGGGGAACCATGACCGCCAGTGTTCCGTTGATGGTGCGCTGAGGCAACATACAGTCCCCGCTCACGGGTCGCTGGACCCATCTGGGTAGCCGTCTTTTTTGAGCGCTTCAGCGGCCTCGATGCACTTCTTGTCTTTCGCCTTCCGACAGAGCTCGCGGCCCCGGTTGTATTCCTCCAGGGCTCGCGGCCGGTTGCCGTGGAGGTCGGCGATCTTGCCCAGCTCGACGTGGGCGCGGCCGTTGACCCAGGGGCGCGCTTCGGCGTCTCGCGCGGCGGCGAGGTCGGCTCCCGCATCAGCTATTCGGTCGAGCGCAAGTCGCGCGGTACCGCGCTTGAGCCGCCAAACCGCTTCCTCACCGAACATGCGTGTGCGGTCGTCGGCTGCAAGTTTGGTGAAGCCTTGGAAGAGTGTGAGCTCAGCCATGGCCATCCGGTCGTCGCGCAGCCAGGTTGACGCCGATTCGAGCCACACGAGTCGGTTGCGTGGGTAACGCCGCTTGAGGTCGCTCAGTACGTCTTGGGCCAGGCCGTACTTTTCCTCCCGGTTATAAAGGAGCACCAGCGCGAATTTCGCTTCGGTTTGGGCCTCACTCGGATAGGCGGCTGCTTCCTTGATCATCCGGATTGCGTCCTCCTTGCCGCCATCGAATCCGACGAAGTAGGCCATCAGCCTGGGCGCTGTCGGCAGAATCGATACCATGTAGCGGTAGATGCCAGGGATGAGATTGGCATCCTTGCGATTCGGATCAAGCTTGAGCACCTTCTTGTGTTCGGTGACGGCCCGCTTGGCATTCCGTAATGCGCGCAGTGGTTGACCGTCGACCGAGGCCGTATAAGATGCGGCGAGGCCGAACGCCGCTCCCACTTCGTAGTGAGCATCCGGATCATCTGGCGACTGCCGAACTGCCTTCTCGGCGAGCTCGATCGCACGCTGGATGTTCGTTCGAAAGACCTGGTCAAGATTTTCCGGTGGCTTCTCGGCTTTGCCGCTCGGGCGGCCGACCGACCCTGCCATATAGTCGTCGACGAGGACAGTCCCCCTTAGGAAAAGGATACGCAGCCAGGTGATCGCCGAGACGCTTCGATATCCTGCGGGATCATCGGGGCGTTCGGCGATCGCGGCCTTGAAAACCTCGAGAGCTTTCTGATGGTCGAGGTTGTAGGCGAGTTCGTAGCCGCGCGTCAGGGACTCGTCATCCGTGGCTTTGGGCTCCGCTTGGGAAGACGCCGCAAGGACCGCACTGGAAAGGGCGATCAGACAGAGGCGGGCGGCACCGAGCATCGCATCTTAATGATAACGCTAGACTCGTTTTCACAACCTGCTGCAAGGTAGAATTTCGAGTCTTGCCTCCGCCGGCCGGTCCCACCAACTTACGCTTTCAGAAACCCTACAGCTCGATGGGTGTTCCTCGCCCGGTCTTGCGAGCACATTCGTAGGCGAGGTGGCCGGCGGCAACATCCTCGACCGCCATCCCGAGTGATTTAAAGATGGTGATCTGATTGTCAGCGGTTCGTCCGGCCGCACGGCCGGTGATGATCTCACCTAGCTCGGCGGCGACATGATCAGGCCCAAATTCACCGTCGGCGAGGGCGAGCACGATGTCTCCCGCTTCGGCGAGCGCGGCCTCACGCGAATCGACAAAGAGCCTTCCACGTGCCACGAGGGCCGGGTCCATTTCACGCTGATCGGGCCGGCAAGCACCGACGGCGACGATATGTGCGCCCTCTCGCACCCATTCGTTCTGGATGACCGGCTCGGTTGCTCCGGTCACGAGCACGATGATGTCGGCGCTGCGCACAGCCTCCGCTGCGCTGTCGGCGACCCGCACGGGTGCAATGTTGCTCATCTCCTCGGCAAACCGCGTGCGATGGTCTGTATTCGGGCTCCAGACCCATCCCCCTACGATTCTTCGGACGCGGGCGAGTGCCTCCAGGTGGCTCCGTGCCTGGACGCCAGAGCCGATGATCCCGATCGTGCACGGATCACTGTCGCGTGCAAGACACTCGGTCGCAACCGCTGAGACAGCTGCGGTTCTCGCCTCGGTGATGTAGCGGCCATCCATGATGGCTCGTAGTTCCCCCGTTTCTGGATCCATCAGCACGATCGTGGCGAGGTGCGTGGGGAGCCCGTGCTCGGCGTTGCGTCCAACCAAGGTGACTAGCTTTGTCCCGACGATCGTGGCGAGGTGCGTGGGGAGCCCGTGCTCGGCGTTGCGTCCAACCAAGGTGACTAGCTTTGTCCCGAGGGCGCGGGGATTCTCGAGCAACGCCGGCATGACCGCGCAGAAAGCCTGCGGTCCGATCGATAGCACCGTTCGGAGGGGCTGCTCGACCTTGCCGAGGGAAAACTGTGCGAGTGCCTGCACCATCGTCTTTCTGAGCTCGTCAAGCGATAGAGTGGCCCGGACATCGGCTTCCGTGAGGAGTAAGGGCATTGGTTCAGTCCAACAGGGTACAGGGTACACTTAGCCGTCATGATCCGCCGCGTCAAGACGATCGACGCCCATGTAGCTGGCGAACCGCTGCGGCTGATCGTCGATGGTTTCCCACGGCCCCCCGGCAACACGATGCTGGAGAAGCAGGCCTGGGTGCGCGCAAGCGGCGTGACCGCATTCGGCGCGCATTGATGCAGGAGCCAAGGGGCCACGCCGACATGTACGGTGCTGTGCTGACCGAGCCGGTGAGCGCTGACGCGCATGCGTGCGTCCTTACTTGTGCACAACGCGGGCTACAGCTCAATGTGCGGGCATGGTGTGATAGCCGTTGTCACGATCGCTGTTGAGCGCGGGTTGATTAAGTTGGTAGAACCGACGGCCGAGATCGTCCTCGCTACCCCGGCGGGCCCGGTTCGGGCACGAGCCGAATTGCGCGAGAGAGGCAAGCACTGCTCCCGGTCCCCAGCACCTAGCCCACGCGTGGCGAGCGTCTCGTTCGTTAACGTGCCGTCGTTCGTACTGCATGCCGGCTTCCCGCTGCGCGTCGGCAACCGCGAGCTGCCGGTCGACGTGGCATTCGGCGGTGCTTTTTATGCCATTGTGGACAGCGAGTTTGCTGGAGTGCCGGTCCGACCGGAGTACCTCCTGGAGCTCCGCAAGCTTGGGATGCAGATCAAAGACGGTGTCGAGTCGGCTCTCAAGGTTGTGCACCCGACCGAGGCGGGCTTACGTGGCGCCTACGGGACGATCGTTGCCGGGATGCCGAGCAACCACCTCGCTGATCTCCGCAACGCAACAATTTCTGCTGACGCACAGATCGATCGATCGCCGTGCGGTACGGGGACGGCGGCCGTGATGGCGGTAGTTGACGCGATGGGGCTGTTAAGTGACGATCGGCCGTTCGTGCACGAGAGCATCATCGGCACTTTGTTTAAGGGGTCGGTCGAGGACCGAACGACGGTTGGCGATCACCTGGCGATTCTGTCTCGAATCGAAGGGGCGGCGTGGATTACCGGCGAGCACGAGTTCTTGATCGACGACGAAGATCCGCTGAGCGACGGGTTTAAACTTAACTGAGTGTTGCCCTGAACAAATACAGTACGCACCGAGGGTCCGTCAGGTGAAGCCGCGTCCACGTGTCGTGTCTTTTGGGGTAGCATGTTTAACGCGCAGGGTAGACCCATGGAGGTGTAACGACATGAGAAGTCTGTCATTGATTGCGGTTGCCGCTGTCTTGGCGGCAGTACCCGCCGTTGCAGGGATGCCGCCAGAAATCGTCGTGCCGTACCTGCACATCCAGTTGGCGTTGGCGAACGACTCCACTGATGGGGTGATAGAGGCCGCGCAGTCGATCGCAACGGAAGCGGGCCAGTTGGGTGATGAGGGCAAGGCGGTCGTGATGGCCGCGCAGGTCGTGGTTGGTGCGAATGACCTTGCGAGCACCCGTGTCGCATTTGGTCCGTTGAGTGACGCCCTAATCGAGTACGCGAAAGAGGCGGGACTGGGCGAGCTGAAGATTGCCTACTGTCCCATGGTAAAGAAATCTTGGGCACAGAAAGGTGGCGAGATCCTCAACCCGTTCTACGGTTCGACGATGCTGAACTGCGGGGCGTTTGCCCAGTAGGGCCCCTGACGCCGAAACGTGTGTGGGACGGCGTCCCGAAAACCAAGTGCTTGAAGTGCTGCCCCAGTGCCTGCCCGGTTACCCTCCCTCCCGTTGACCGACCGCTCCGGTCGGATATAATCACCTGGTCTGAGTTGAGATTCAGTCTCATTTCTGTGGTCTCCTTATGATCCAGTCATTCGTGATCACGCTGCGTGAAGGCCTCGAAGCATTTCTTATCGTCGCGATCAGCCTGGCATATCTCAGAAAGAGCCAGAATCACCACTTGGTTCCAGCCGTGCACTTTGGGATCGTTGTGTCAGTCGTTCTGAGCGTGGTTGCCGGATTGATGCTCGCCCGCGCGACGAACCAGGCGCTGTGGGAGGGTATTTTGGCGATGGCCTCGGCTGTGATGGTCGTATCGCTAACCGTCCACATGCGGCGGATTGGAAAGCGCATGAAAACCACAATCGAGCAGCGGCTGCACCGGTCGACGCTTAAGGCTGGGATTGGAGCCTTCAGCGGAGTCTTCGGCTTCACCCTGCTGATGATTACCCGCGAGGGGATGGAAACGGCTCTGATGATGAACGCGTTGCTCTTCCAGGTTCGGTCTGTCTCTCTTATCATCGGCGCGGTGGCTGGGACGGCCTGCGCCGCCACTGTCGCATTACTCTGGGCCCGCTACGGGCATCGCGTCAGCCTGGGGCAGTTCTTCCAGGTGACTGCGATTTTTCTATTCGTCTTCGCCATTCAGCTGTTCATCTATGGCTTCCACGAGCTGACCGAGGCCAGCATCTTTCCCTACAGCGAGACCCTTCACTGGGCGACCGAGCCGTATGGGCCAGACGGCCGCTATGGTCGGTACTTCAGCTTCTTGCTGGTGATCCTCCCGCTCGGCTGGCTGATGCTGTCGTCGCGATCGCCGAGCCGAGAAAGCCAAGCGATTACCTGACGCCCCTGTTCTTCGGCATACAATAGGCGGGGCGGCTCGCAGGCATCCAAGGAGAGTTCTATGAGTGTCCGTAACTTAAGCGTCTCGGTATGTGCAGCTATGCTCCTCGTTGGGTACGCAGTGGCGGACCCTACCAGCGAGACCGAAACGCCGATGGCCTTGCTTCCGGAGTGTATCCCCGACAACGGAGGGTTGATGCTGCCGGAGGGGTTCTGCGCCTTAGTTGTGGCGGACACTCTCGGTCGGATGCGACACCTCGATGTCGCGCCCAACGGTGACATTTATGTGAGGGACCGGGGGAATCGCGGCCGCGACAACTGCGATCCGGGCGGCGGGATCGTTGCGTTACGTGACGCCGACAACGACGGTCGGGCCGAGATAGTCGAACGGTTCGCGGACCACTATGGCACCGGCTTGCAGCTGCGTGGCAACTATCTTTATGTGTCAACGACTACAGAAGTTTATCGCTATCCGATGACACCCGGTCAACTGGTGCCTCAGGGAGAGGCAGAGCCAATAGTGACCGGGTTTCCCGACCAACGGGGGCATTCGTCTAAGGCTTTCGCCTTTGATGATGCGGGGCATATCTACGTGAACGTCGGTGCGCCATCGAACGCCTGTATGGAGAATTCACGTACCAAGGGATCGCGGGGAATGCAGCCCTGCCCGTTTCTTGATCGTCAGGCCAGCGTGTGGCGCTTCGACGCTGATCGCATCGGCCAGACGCACGAAGCAGACGGGTATAAGTTCGTCACCGGCACGCGGAACATCGTTGCGATCGCATGGGATCCGAACACTCGTGCTATTTACGCGGTGCAGCACGGCCGCGACGCGGTCGGCTCGCTCTGGCCGGAGTACTTCGATGATGAGGACAATGCCGAGTTGCCCTCCGAGGAGCTGTTCCGGCTGGCGGACGGTTCAAATTTTGGCTGGCCGTTCTGTTACCACGACCGTTTCAAGAGCAGGCGGATTCTCGCTCCTGAGTACGGTGGCGATGGACAGGCCATCGGCGAATGCGATCGGTACGACCCTCCGCTCGTGGCGTTCCCGGGCCACTGGGCACCGGACGATCTGTTGTTCTACACCGGCGATCAGTTTCCTGAGCGCTACCGGAACGGCGCTTTTGTGGTTTTCCACGGTTCGTGGAACCGGGCGCCGCTCGAGCAGGGTGGGTATCAGGTGGCGTTCGCTCCGATGATCGATGGTATGTTCAACGGCGACTACGAGACGTTCGCTGGCGGGTTCGCGGGCCGGACGGTCCTCATGCAACCGCAGAATGCCGTACATCGTCCGGTCGGCATCGCCCAGGGTCCGGACGGCTCGATCTATGTCTCGGATGACGCGCGCGGAAGGATCTGGAGGATCGTCTATACGGGGAACCAGTCCTAGAGGGGAGTTCACAACCTGCCCTACGACGTGTCGTCGCGCTTGGCTGTTACCATCGGACCAGGAAGTAATCTAAGCATACCCTGAACCAAGTCGGTTTCCGAAGCAAGCGGATCCGGTCCGAGCATTTTTGGTAATCGGTCTGTTGGACGTGGCGGTTCGGACGGCGCTTGACGGCAAGTCCTTCGTCGCTGTCGCCGAAGACACGACGCCGAACGAAACATAGTGCCTGATGCACGCATGGCAGCGCCGGGCCGAGACACCAATTGATGGCTGTTACATGACGAGCGCCACCACGGTAGTACCGGCCGACAGCACTCGCAGGTTGCTGGAGACTCGGCTCGCGACACGCATTCTCATTCTTGACGGCGCCATGGGCACGATGATCCAGCGGCGTCAGTTCGGGGAAGCGGAATTCCGAGGCGTGCGGTTCGAAAACCACTCACGTGACCTCAAGGGTGACAACGACCTCCTTGTCCTGACACAGCCGGACGCCGTTGTGGCGATTCACGAGGCGTATCTAGAAGCGGGCGCCGACATCATTGAGACCAACACGTTTAACGGGACGGCGATCGCTCAGGCGGATTACGGCCTTGAGACGGTGGCCTACGAGCTGAACCGCGAGGCAGCGCGGCTCGCGAAGCGGGCCGCGCGCGAGTGGACTTGTCGAACCCCTGAGCAACCGCGGTTCGTCGCCGGTTCCATCGGGCCAACCAACAAGGCGCTCTCGATCTCGCCGGACGTCAATGATCCGACGTTCAGATCCATCACGTTTGATGCCCTCCGCGATGCGTACGCCCAACAGGCACGTGGCCTGATCGATGGGGGCTGCGAGCTGTTGCTGGTCGAGACGATTTTCGACACACTGAACGCCAGGGCGGCAATCGTGGCTATTCAGGAGGTTGTTGACGAGAAAGGCGTCGACCTGCCTCTGATGATTTCGGTCACCATCACGGGCCGCAGCGGGCGGACCTTGTCGGGCCAGGCGATTGATGCCTTTTGGGTTTCGATCGCTCACGCCAAACCGTTTTCAGTTGGTATCAACTGTGCGTTGGGTGCCCGAGAGATGCTGCCGCACCTCACCGAGCTCGCGCGTGTCGCCGGCACGTATGTGAGCTGTCATCCGAATGCCGGTCTGCCGAACGCCTTTGGTGAGTACGACGAGCCTCCTGGCGAAACTGGCCGGCTACTCCGGGAATTCGCGACGAGCGGCTTGGTCAATCTGCTGGGCGGCTGCTGTGGGACGACGCCGGACCACATCCGAGCGGTTGCCAAGGCGGTCGAAGGGATCGCGCCGCGCGCAAGGGTGTGACGGTCGAGGAGGCCGAGCGCTGGCTTTCGGCCAATCTCGCCTACGATCCGGTTGTTGCTGGCGCTTGAATCCGATGAGCGGCCCTCCGCGAGCTCAATCGCCGGTGTTACCAAACGGAGGACGGACGGACGCGGCAAGCGAATACTTTCCGGTATGTGGATGGTGATCCGTGGTTTCAACCGGTCGACGAAGAGAACGACATCGGGAAGTTCCGACGTGAAGTCAGTGTATGATGGCGGCTGCCGGCTCGGTGGCGCGTCGTTACGGGAGATGGAGTATCACATCCGACAGTATGAGCTCCAGCAGGGCGCGCTGGAAATCCAGTACATCGAAGAGTACTTCGGTGAATTTCAACGGCGCAAGACGGCAAGCGAGGTGGTGCGTCGTCTCTCAAATATGGACCACCAGATTCTGATGGCGGAAGCGCCGTTACCGGACGACCCGTCGACGATTCTTCCCGTTGCCTACAAGGTGTCGCACCAGCTGCGGTTGGACGAAACGGACGCCAAGCTCGCTGACCTCGTGTCACGCCTCGGAGACGCAGTCAAATTTCGCGATCGGAAAATCTTGTACAGCTGGATTGGCGGCACGCGGCGCGATTGGCGTGGGCAAGGGTTCTTCAGAGCCTTGACTGAAGAACAAGAGGCGTGGGCACTTGACAGTGGCTTTGACGAGATCATCGTCAAGACTAAGAATCGTCTCTACGGCATGCGTGGCACGCTTGATCACCTTGAATTCAACGTGATCAAGTTCGAACCAAACGCACAGGACAATCGCGAGTCGAAGGTCTATCTCAGTAAGAAGCTAGGTCTCGGGGTGCTCGACCGGCATCGTAGCAAGCGCGCGGTCGTCCGTGCCGGGTGACGGACGGCTAGCTAACCACACCGCTGGTGTACCAGACGTTCCTCGTGTCGGCGATGTCGAATCAAGCAATGACCGGGCTAGTGCTTGCCTTTCTGCACCGCGTGATAGCGAAAGCAATTAACTAGGTGATCGTTGACCATGCCAGTGGCCTGCATGAAGGCGTAACAGACGGTCGGCCCCACGAACCTAAAACCACGGCGTTTGAGGGCCTGGCTCATCGCGTTCGATTTCCGGGTCTGGGACGGAACTTCTTTAAGGGTCTGCCAGGCGTTTTGCTTCGGGCTGCTGTCGACAAACTGCCAAATGTAGGCGTCGAAGCTTCCGATGTCGTCCTGGACCGTCAGGAACGCGCGCGCGTTATAGATGGCCGCTTCGATCTTTAGGCGGTTGCGGATAAGCGCGTCGTTCGCCAGCAGACGCTCGACCTTCCGTGTGTCGTAGCGGGCGACTTTGACCGGGTCAAACCGGGCGAACGCGCGTCGATAGTGTTCGCGCTTCTTGAGGATCGTGATCCAGCTCAAGCCGGCCTGAGTGCCCTCCAGGACCAGCATTTCGAACAGAGTGCGGTCATCGTGCTGCGGCACGCCCCATTCCTCGTCGTGATAGGCGACATACAGAGGGTGTGAGTTACTCCAGGGACACCGAAATCTGATCTTTGGCACGACGATTTCGTGATGCTACTAGTGTGAGACTCTGGTGGAGTAGATCGAAATGAGGAGGTGCAGGTTATTGGGAACGGTCGTTCTCACATCTGCAGAAGCGTTTGCACGAGCACCGCGTAGCGTTCTACGGCACGCTGCAGCTCCGCGATCGCGACATGTTCTGCGTCGGTGTGGGCGACTAGCACCGATCCTGGCCCGAACAAGAGCGGTTTCCCCCAGGCCGAGAGCAGTGGGATGTCGGTAGTGAAGGGGAAGACTTCGGTCTCAAATCCGGGGATCGTCGTCAGGACAACCGGGGGCACTTCAACGACGTTCTCGAGCCTCACCTTACCACGGAGCGGTTCAAGGCTCCGTTTGATCTCGCTAACGGTTCCGACCGTTCGGAAGTTGATTTCGGCCTCTGCGATTGGGGGAACGATGTTCGGAGCGACGCCTCCCGAGATCAGACCGACGGTGTAGTACGTGTGCCCGAGGCTAGAATTCTCCGGGAGCCGGAACGTGCGCAGCTCGATCAGGGCATCAACGAGTTTCTCGATTGCCGATTCGCCAAGCTCCGGGTGCGACGAGTGCGCGGCACGGCCGGTGGCGGTGAGCCGCACGCGGTAGACTCCGCGCGTCGCGGCACCGAGTCGGTTTGTTGTCGGCTCACCGTTGATCAGATAGCGTGATCCTGAGGCGAGCCCGTTGGCCGCGCGTGCCCCGTGACTGCCGCGCTCCTCGCCCACCACCACCAGCAGCCCCACGCGCTGTTCACCGGCGTTGCGCAAACGCTCGAGCGTCGCGATTTGCGCAGCCAGGATTCCCTTGGCATCGCAGGCGCCCCGCCCGTACAGCAGGCCATCTTGCTCCCGGCTCGGAAAGAACGGCGGAACACAGTCGATATGGGTGGACAGAACTACTTTTGGCTGCTGCCCGAGGGTGGCGATGATGTTGAAGCGATCATCGGTCACCGGCTGCTCGACGACCTGGTAGCCGCGTTCCTCCAGCCAGTGGGCAAGCCAGCCGGAAGCCTCCGCCTCGCGTCCAGTGGTCGAGTCGATATCAACCAAGCGCCGAGCGAGCTGGACGAGGGCTACCGAATCCATCCCTCGAGCTCGGTACGGGTATCGGTCTGGTCATCGCGATACTTGACGATGACCGGTGTCGCGAGCGAGAGGCCCCACTCCGGACCGGGCGCGGTGGTTACCGCCCGAGCCCCTGGCACCACAATGGCACCAGCAGGGATCACTGTCGGCTGACCGGGGTCGGGTTTGAGCAGTCGACGTCTCGGGAGATCGTAGACCGGCGTCGAGCCCGTGAGTACGGTACCGGCTCCGATCACCGCACGCTGCTGCACGATGGTGCCTTCGTAGAGCCCGGTATTCCCACCAACCAATACATCGTCTTCGATGATGACCGGGAGCGCGCCGATCGGCTCGAGCACCCCGCCAATCTGTGCAGCGGCGCTGACGTGTACGCGGCGGCCCACCTGGGCGCATGAGCCGACCAGCGCGTGCGAGTCGATCAAGCTCTCGGCACCTACGTAGGCCCCGATATTGATGTACATCGGCGGCATACAAATGACGTCCGGACCGAGATAGACGCCATCCCGAATAGATGAACCACCAGGCACGACGCGCACGCGCAACAGTGGCGCCAGCGGCTTGAGTGGAAGCGTATCTTTGTCGAGATAGGGGGCGTCCGGGCTCGCCGAGGCGTACGGCACGACTTCGCCCGCACGAAAGCCGACCAGGATGCCCTGTTTCACCCAGGTGTTGACGCGCCACCCTAGGGGTGACGCCGGGGCCGGTTCAGCGGCCCGTACCCGTCCCGCCGAGAGCTCCACACGCAGACGCGCGAATGCCCCACGCGCTTCCTCTCGATCGGCTGCCTTTCCCGCCTGGAACAGGCGCCGGATCTGTTCAGCGAGCTCAGGGACAGGGGCGGTTGTCACGGTTGGTTTCCTTGGAGACGACACGAGCACCGTTCCAATAAATTTCTCCAAGCGATAGGGTGGATCGCGCTCTCTCCCAAGCCGGTATATGCCGTGCGTGCGCAAGCCAAATCTTAGTACTGACCCTTATAAATTATGGTGGCATTCGGCTGCCGATGCATCCTGCGAGGGGCCCTACGCTGGACCTTATCATCAGCGAGTCAAACAACTCTCCCGGCATTGTCCTCTTCGCGCCTCGCGGTGGGCAGATACGGCTTCCACCAGTAGGTCATCGGCGCGTTACCATAGCTATGAAAGGCGGCGTTTGGCGAGACAAACTGGAAACAGCACTAGCCGGATGCCGCTGGCCAGAGTTCTCGCCGAAGCAGGTCGAGCTCTCGCAAGACCTGCGTGATTCGTTCGCGTGCCGCCGGGCGAGGCGGGACCAGCGGTAGCCGGTAGATCGCCTCGAGAAGCCCCATTTCTGCCATTGCTGCCTTCACCGGGATCGGATTCGATTCCACGAAGTTGACCTGCAGCAGGGGCAGCAAGCGTTGATGCACGGCGCGGGCCGTGACGAAGTCGCCTTGGATCGCGGCGTTGACCAGTCGAGCCATCTCAGACGGGACTTCGTTGGACGCTACCGAAATGACGCCTGTGCCGCCCATTGCCATTACGGCCAGCGTGAAGGCGTCATCACCCGAGAGCACACTGAAGTCTTCGGGGACGGAACGACAAACCTCACATATCTGGAACAGGTCACCGGAAGCTTCTTTCACGCCAACGATGTTCTGTACCGTGGACAGCCTCAACAGCGTCGTCGGGTCAATGTTACATCCGGTCCGACTCGGGACATTGTAGAGCACGACGGGCAGCTGGACGCTGTCTGCGATTTCTCGGAAATGTCGGTACAAGCCTTCCGGCGTCGGCTTGTTGTAGTAGGGAGTGACTGAGAGTAGACCGTCTGTGCCGATCCGTTCCATCGCCTGGGCGAGCCTCACGGTCGCCTGAGTGTCGCAACCCCCGGCGCCGGCCAGCACCGGTCGGCGCCCGTTACTTTGCTCGACCACGAGCTCGACGACGCGCAGTTTTTCAGACTGGGAAAGCGTTGGACTTTCCCCGGTCGTGCCGCACGGAACGAGGAAATGCACACCGCCGTCAAGCTGACGACGCGCGAGGCGTTTGACAGCAACTTCGTCCAACTCACCGGTCTTGGTGAACGGGGTTACCAACGCGGTGCCGCATCCCGTCCAGCGTGTCTGCATGGTCATTTCTCTGCTTGCATCAATCGAGCGCGAGCACGTCACGCATGGTGAACCAGCCGCGTTTGCCCTTAACCCACCGAGCTGCTTCGAGCGCACCACGGGCGAATGTCGAACGGTTTCGGGTGGTGTGTGTTAACGCGATGGTTTCGAACGGTCCGTCGAAGCCGACAGTATGGGTGCCCGGCATACTACCAGCCCGGGTCGACGAGACGTTGATACCACGCTTGTACCCGACGCGCTGCATGGCGGCCTCCAGTGCCAGCGCCGTACCAGAGGGCGCGTCCTCCTTGGCGGCGTGATGGCCTTCGTGGATCCACGCACCGAACTCGTCGTAGCCTCCGAAGAGCGTGGCGGCACGCTCAACAACGGCCTGGAACACATTGACCCCGAGTGAGAAATTAGCCGCGTGCACCACGCCGATGCCGGCAGCGGTTGCGACACGTTTCATTTTAGCCTCGCACGCGTTCCAGCCAGTCGTGCCAATGACAAGGTTGATGCCGAGCGCGGCCAGCTTCGGCAAGTTGGTGACGAGCGCACCGGCAGTCGAGAAATCAAACGCCACGTCGACACCGTCGAGTCGCGACTTATTGATTCCATCACCGTTCATGTTGTTGTGTATGTCGAGACGTTCGACCACGGTGCACCCGTAAGTGCTGCCCAGCTCGTCGATCGCCTTGCCCATCCGTCCGTAGCCGATCAGTACAACCCGCAGGTTCATGAGTTCCAGTAGGTGTTCAGTGTCTAGCGGTCTCGTGCCGCTTTCCCGTCGCCCATCCTCCGAATCAGCGCCGTGGCCCGCCGCCGCTCTTCGTCGGTGCGAAAGCCAAGCAGTGCCGAATAGCGCGCACCGACTACCTGTGCCGAGAGAAATTTCACGCTGATGCCGGTCCAGGCGACGGCATTGGCGATCGCGAACGCGAGCCCGGGGCGATTCGCCCCTTCCACGTGCAGGACAGGCGTCGGCGACAGGCTGAAGCCGGCGGCCCTTGCTGCGAGCGCCGCGCGCCGACCGGCACCTGGGAAAATTTCGATCGTCGCGCGATTCGAACGCCCGGGGAGGCTGTACTTCATAACGACCTGAAGATCCACGCGCCGCTGCGCGAGAGGCTCGAGAACCGACGCAAGCATCCCGGGTTTGTTCTGGATTTCAGTCCGCCACAACGCGACCGGTTTGATCTTGACGGTCATGCAGATCAGTCAGCGAGGCGCAGCATCAGCTTGTCGTTATGCTGCGCTCGGACGGCCGACAGGATTATACCTGCATCGGACCGAACCGTGTGGGTGCGGTGTATAGTGGCCCGTCCAACGACGACGGAGCCGCTATGACGATTCCAGCGATGATGAAGGTCGTCGAGATCGCCGCGTTCGGTCCACCCGAGGGCCTCGCGCTCGGGGAAAGACCGGTCCCAGCACCTGGGGTGGAGGAAGTTCTCATTAGGGTGGCGGCCGCTGGAATCAACCGCGCGGATGTCATGCAACGCCAGGGAAAATATCCACCACCGCCCGGGGCTTCAGACATCCTGGGGTTGGAGGTGTCGGGCACAATCGCGGCGGTCGGATCAGGCGTCTCGGAGTGGAACGTGGGCGACATGACTTGCGCACTCGCGGCCGGCGGTGGCTATGCCGAGTACTGCCTCGTGCCGGCACCGCAGTGCTTACCGGTGCCGGACGGTGTTGCGCTGGTCGACGCGGCGGCGCTCCCAGAGACCTACTTTACGGTCTGGACCAATGTGTTTGAGCGTGGCCGGCTGGTGGCGGGGGAGACGTTCCTGGTACATGGTGGGTCCAGCGGCATTGGGACGACCGCGATTTCGATCGCGCGCCTCTTCGGCGCCCGCGTGTTCGCTACCGCTGGATCAGCTGAGAAGTGCGCAGCCTGTGAATGTCTTGGGGCGGAGCGTGCGGTTAACTATCGCACCGAGAACTTCGCGGCTGTCGTGAAGGAGGCCACCGACGGACGCGGGGTGGATGTGATTCTCGATATGGTGGGAGGTGATTACCTGCACCGCAACCTGGACAGCCTCGCCGCCGAAGGGCGGTTGGTCCTAATTGCCCTAATGGGAGGTGCCAAGGCAGAAATCAACCTTGCGACACTGATGTCGCGGCGCCTCATTCTTACTGGCTCGACGCTTCGGACGCGCTCGGTCGGCGAGAAGGCCGAGATCGCCCGTGCTCTCCGAGAGCGTGTATGGCCACATATTGCTACGCGGCAACTCCAGCCGGTCGTCCACGCGAAGTATCCCCTCGCCGAGGCAGCTGAGGCGCACCGTGTGATGGAGGGCAGCGCGCATATCGGAAAGTTGCTCCTGGTAGTCTAGTAGTCAATTTTCAAGCAGCATTGAAAACGACTCTCCACCGCGCACTTCGCCACGCCGTCCTTCCATGTGACACGTTATAACGTGCCTGGCTAAGCACACCGACGACGTGGCTCGCTAGACACGGGTTGGGTACTGGCGACCCTCGGTGGGGGGCGTGATGTCCTTTACCCGATGTTCCATGGCAAGCATTATGAGTAGGTAGTCCCGAACGTGGCGGGTGGTGAGAAAGTTTTCTCTCACATACTGATGGCCGTTCACCCCGATCGTTTTTCGGAGTTCGGCGTTACCGAGTAGCTCGACAACACGGTTGGCTACACCCTCCGGCATGTGCACCAGGAATCCGGTAACGCCATTGAGGATTTGCTGCTTGATCCCACCAACGGCGCTACCAATGATCGGCTTCCGGTTCCAAAGTGCCTTGGTCACGGTCAAGCCGAACCCCTTCTTTATGGACTTCTGCAGGATGATCATCGACCCACGAACCAAAGCGTTGATTTCGAGATCACTGAACGGCGGCAGGAACAGTACATGGATGTCGGGGTCATCTTTGGCGGCTTCGCGGACTTCCTGTAACACCTGCTTGCCTTCGGGGTCGTCGCTCGCACCGCCGCCGGCGAGGATCAGTTGGCAGTCGTGGCGACGCCTGACGAGCTGGTAAGACTGGATCACGCCGAGGGAATCCTTGAGACGATCGAAGCGTGAAATCTGCGTGATGATCGGTCGGTTCGGATCAGCTCCGTACTTTTCGAGCACCCTAGTGACTTCGTTCTCTGGGATTTCCCGGCTCTTTTCACTGAGCGGATCGATCGACGGCGTCACCATGAACTGCGGAATCGACAGTTTCTGTGCGAACTCAGGCATCGAAAATACCGACGCGTCGTATTGGTCGACGTAGCGCTTCAAGAAGCCCCAGACGATCGGGTCCGGGGTCGACACGTCGATGTGACACCTCCAGGTCCAATGTCCGCCGGTCTCTTGCTTGCGCGTGGTCAGCCCGGCCGGCTGGGGATCGTGCACCACGACGAAGTCGCCGGCTGTTCCAAAGTCGTAGAGGCTCATGGTGGTCGTCCGGCGATAGACATGGAACCTTTCCTCTGTGATGGACTCTTTTCCGCCATGGAGCGCGTTGTGAAATGCCTTCGTTACTTCGAAAAATTCCTGGTCACCTTTGGTGACGTCCCAGGTTGTTTCGAGGCCGTAACCTCGGAACAGCGGTACCATCCGGGTGAGGAGCTCAGCTACACCGCCGCCCACTGATGTCGAGTTAATGTGCTGGATACGTTGGTACCTGACGCGTTTAGCGAGCAGGAGGAGCTCATCGATCACCTCGGATCCAACGATGCCGAGGTAGTTCTCGAGGGCTGCACTCATTGCATGTTGGCGCCTAGCCGTATGATGTCCTGCTTGAGCTCGTCGAGCGTCCGAATGTAGGGGTTCAGTTCGTCGATCGCCTTAGCTAGATCATCGCGACCGCGCTCCCTGAGCCAGCGGGAAAAAGTCACTGGTTCGGCGCTTCAATCGGAGTCGGGCTTCGAAGAAATGGAAGTAGAGCGATGCGTTCGTGATCTGGGGCAGCTTGGCGAAGAAATCCGGCACGTCGTGGGCCACGATTCCCGTTGGGAGGATGAAGCTCTTAGACCGACAGACACGAAATGCTTCTTCCTGGCGGCACGCGTACGTAGATCGACCCAACCCGGCCAGGTAGTCGTCGATAGTCTGGCCAATTGCTTCCCTGAGCTCACGGATGGTCGTAATAAACGCGAGCAGATCGACCGAGGCCAGTTGTTTAGCCAGGGCCGCTTCACGCAACGTGTGCGGCACTCAAATCGCGAAATCGTTGTAGTAGGTCGACTTTTGAAAATTGTGTGCCGGGTACTCTTGGTGCGTGTGAAAAAAGATCGACGTTCCGGGAACCTTTACCAGCGCTTGGCGTAACTCGGCTAGGCTTCGCGCCGTGATGCCCGTCAGAACGATCAGCCGGAGTTCAGTGTCAAAGACAAAGGGTTTTTGGTTCTGGTTCCCCATGACGGACGTGGTTTCTCAAACAGCTCGACTGTGAGTGGGGCCGAAAATTCGGTCGAAGTTGGTAGCAAAAATCCGGTGCTGATCCTCAGGTTCGACACCAAGTTCCGCCAGGGCCGCACGCTGGGCGTCATGGACATGGTGCTGCCAACCACGCGGGAAGAACGAGGAATCGGAACCGAACAACACGCGGTCAGGGCCGACCACCGCGAGCGTATGTCGGAACGCGTCACCCAAGCGCAACGACGGGACGTATGCGGTCCAGGCGTTGGAGCTGGATGTGTCGATGTGGAGGTTTGGGCAGAGGTCTGCGGCCATGAGCATCTCGCGGAAGAACCCGGCACCGAAGTGCGGAATGAGGGTCGCAACGGTGGGAAAGGCCGACGCCACGGGCACGAGCGCGAGCGGATCGCCAAACCGGATGTCGAAGCGCGATGGCAGCCCTAGCTTCTTGCGAACCCCGACCGACAAAACGCCACAGTGGGTGAAGACGGCTGCTCCGTGCTGGGCGGCCAGCTCGAACGTTGTCGCCACACGTGCGTCGTCTAGTGGGTAGCCATGCATTGCTGGGAAGAGACAGGCGCACCGAAACCCCAGCTCGCTAAATGCCAGCGTGGTTCGTGCCTTTGCATCGGGAACGGTCGGATTCAGCATGAACGTCCCGACGAATCGTGTCGGATGGCACGCGATCGCGCGCGCCACTGATTCCTCGTCGCCCGGAACGCTTGCCATCAGTGCGGCTCGGGTCACCTGATGGCGATCGAGCTCAGCGACCCAGCGGTCGGCGAGCATCTCTGGTGAGCCAGGGGGATCCCAACCGAGCCTTGCTGGCAGCTCGACCGCCGGGTCCTTCGTCGCCGGCGCTGCGGGGTCGCGCGCGAGGGTTTCGAAGAAGCAGGTAGAGAAGAAATGGCAGTGCGCGTCGTTTAAGTTGTTCTCAGTTGCACTAGCAGCTGACATGATTGGCTTGCAGTATACTGTAGCGCGTTGCACATGACGGCTCGTGGAGTTGGGTGCCATGGCGACTGATAAGGTCGGTCGGAACGGTCTGTGCCCCTGTGGAAGCGGGCGTAAGTACAAGCAGTGTTGCGCCAACAAGGCCGAACACATTTCTCGCTTCGGCCTTTACATGCTGATCGCCGTTCTTGTCGCTATGGCCGCTGTTCTGGTGTACACCTTCACCAGTGACCGGAGCTCTAGCTCGCGCCAGGTGTGGGATCCGGTGCACGGGCACTACCACACGGTACCGTAACGCGGACTCCAGGGCTCTGGACGTAGTGGGGCCTCGAAGCACACGTCCTCTCGTCGGACCGCTCATCGTCGTGCCGCCGCCTTCCTAATGGAGTACGTCAACCTCGGCCATACCAGTCTTCGGGTATCCCGGATTTGTCTCGGGGCGATGACTTTTGGGTCGAAGGCGTGGCGCGACTGGGTGCTGTCGGAAGAGGAGAGCCGACCGTTCATCGAGCGCGCGATCGAGGCCGGCATAAATTTCTTCGACACCGCCGACATCTATTCACGCGGCGTCAGCGAATCGATCCTTGGCCGCGCGCTCAAAGACTATGCTCGTCGTGACCAAGTGGTCGTGGCGACGAAGGTGTACTTCCCGATGGGTGATGGCCCAGACGACCGGGGGTTGTCCCAGAAGCATCTTCTGGCTGCGATCGACGCATCACTGCGCCGACTCGGAACCGATTACGTTGACCTTTACCAGATTCATCGGTTCGATGTCCACACGCCGATCGAAGAGACGCTTGAGACACTGAACGATATCGTCCGGTCAGGCAAGGTGCGCCACATCGGCGCTTCTAGTATGTACGCGTGGCAGTTTGCGCAGATGCTCAACGCGTCGGAGCGCCACGGCTGGGCGCGCTTCGTCTCAATGCAGAATCACTACAACTTGATCTATCGAGAGGAAGAGCGCGAGATGCTGCCCCTCTGTTGCGCCGAGGGGATCAGCGTGATCCCATGGAGCCCGCTGGCCAGGGGTTTCCTCGCTGGCACTCGACGCCCGGCTTCAGAGGAATGGCGCGAGACGCTTCGGGCCAGGACAGACGAGTACGCGCACCGGCTCTACTACGCCCAGTCTGACTTCGCGGTCGTCGACCGCGTTGTTGAGCTCGCGGGTCGGCGAACGGTCATGCCAGCGCAGGTCGCTTTGGCGTGGTTACTCCGCCAGCCGGGGGTGACGGTACCAATCATCGGCACAACCAAGCTCGAGCACCTCGATGCGGCGATCCGAGCGCTCCAGATCCAGCTCGATGACGAGGAATGCGCCTTCCTCGAAAAGCCCTACACCCCGCATCCGGTGCTGGGACATACATGACGCCTGCTCTGGAAGCCTCATGTCGGGATGCAACAGCCGGAGTGCTTGCACTCCGGCTGTTGCCAACGTCACGTCGTTAACTAAATGTCGAAGTACAAAGCAAATTCCCAAGGATGCGGCCGCAAGCGTATAGCATTGACCTCGTTCTCCCGCTTGTACGACAGCCAGTTCTCAATGACGTCTCGGGTAAACACGTCTCCCTTCAGTAGGAACTCGTGGTCCTGATCCAATGCGTCGAGCACCTCAGCCAAACTACCGGGCGTGCTATCGATCTTCGCCGTTTCTTCCGCCGGTAGATCGTAGAGGTCCTTGTCGAGCGGTTCGGGCGGCGTGAGCTTGTTGTGGATACCGTCTAAGCCTGCCATCAGCATCGCACTGAACGCCAGGTAGCCGTTGCAGGTCGGATCAGGGAAGCGGCACTCGATTCGCTTTGCCTTCTCGCTGCGTGAGTACGCCGGAATCCGGACCGCCGCACTGCGATTCCGCTGCGAGTAGATCAGGTTGATCGGAGCCTCATACCCTGGCACGAGCCGGCGGTAGGAATTGGTCGTTGGGTTACAGAACGCTAGTAACGATGGCGCATGCTTGAGGATGCCGCCGATGTAGTGAAGTGCCGTCTTGCTGAGTTCAGCGTAGGTCCCGGCCTCGAAGAACGTGTTCTTGTCGCCCTTCCAGATGCTCTGGTGCACGTGCATCCCTGAGCCATTGTCCTGAAAGATCGGCTTCGGCATCAGTGTGACCGTTTTGCCGTGACGCCGGGCGACGTTCTTGATGACGTACTTAAACTTTAGGAACTTGTCACCCATGCTGACGAGGGAGTCGAAACGCATGTCGATCTCAGCCTGACCGGCCGTGGCCACTTCGTGGTGATGAACCTCGACATCGACACCGACCGAGTCCAGGACCAACATCATCTCGGTTCTCAGATCCTGATGGCTGTCCATTGGCGGGACGGGGAAGTAGCCCTCTTTGTATCGGGGCTTGTAACCAAGATTCGGGTTCTCCTCCTTTCCCGAGTTCCAGAAGCCTTCCTGTGCGTCGATGTAGTAGAAACCGTGGTCGTACCCCTGGCTGAACCTTACGTCGTCCAGGATGAAAAATTCCGGCTCGGGCCCGAAGTAGGCTGTGTCGCCGATGCCCGTGGATTTGAGGTACGCCTCGGCCTTCTGGGCGATGTAACGGGGGTCACGCGAGTACGATTCCCCCGTCACAGGATCCTTTACGTTGCATATCAAGATCAACGTAGGTGCCGCGGTAAAAGGATCGACGAAGGCGGTCGCGGCATCTGGGAACAGCAGCATGTCGCTCTCTTGGATCTCCTGAAAGCCCCGAATGCTGGAGCCATCAAACCCGACGCCTTCCTCGAATGCGTCTTCGGAGAACTCCTTGGTCGACATCGTGAAGTGCTGCCACAAGCCTGGCAGGTCGACGAAGCGGAGGTCGACCGCCTGAATTCCCTTGTTTTTGATTATTGCCATGACGTCTTGTGGTGTCATCCGAAATCCTTCCGGTCTGTGATGGTTGTGTTTGCAGGTTCAAAAAGTGTCCAGCCTGGGCGATTGGTCATGCTTTAATACGGATTCGATATTGGCACGCAGTCCATCGGCGTCGCCTAGCGACAGCTTGGCATCGCTTTTCCGAAGGTGAAACACGTCGATCGCCCGGTTGCCTTCGGTTGAAATCAAGACAAGCTCGATGTCGCACCCGTACCGCGAGATGACTCGGCTGACGCGATAGAGCAGGCCCCAGGCATCTTGGGCGACGATCTCCAGAATAGTGTGGCGCTTAGAATACTGGCCGTCGAAGTGCACGATCGGTCGTACGCGGGAGGCCCCGCGGGGCGCTAGCCCGTGCTGCTTGCCCTGCAGCTTCAGATCGATGTCCGCACGGCCGGCGACGACATCCTCCAATAACTGGATAAGCTCAGGTCTGGCCGAGGGGTTCAGGCGGAAGAAATCATCATGGTCGGAGAATTGCACGATGTCGAGCACCAAGCCGTGGGGGTTCGTCATCGCTTGGCCTCGCAGGATGTCCATGCCGAAATACGACAACACACCACAGATGTTGGCGAAGAGACGTGGCTGGTCGAGGGAAACGACGCTGAGCTCCCAGATAGAGCCTTTTTCTTCCAGCGAGCAGTGGACTTCTGACGGGTGAATGTTACGTGACAAGCGCACGTGTTCATAAATCCGAGACCGATCGACGTGTCGCAGGTAGCGGTGCGGCAAGCCTCCGAGAAAGGCGGCGATTTCCTGCTCGGCGATGTCGTCCGGCCGTCCTCCGACAAACTCGGCGACGTTCGCAGCGGTGGCGTCGATTACCTCGTCGCCGTACCCCAGCGTGAGCTGTTTGTAGGTATCAACGTACAAGCGCCACAGCAACTCTTCCTTCCAGGGCGTCAACACACCCGGACCGACCGCCTCGAGGTCAACAAACGTCATCAGGCAGAGTAGTTTAAGCCGCTCTTCCGTGCCGACCAGACGCGAGAACTGGCGGATGACCTCTGGGTCCTCCGTGTCGCGGCGGAACGCTGTCACCGACATCTGCAAGTGGTGCCGGATTAGAAACTCGATCGTGACAACAGAGCTCTCGGGCACCTTGATGCGGCGGAGCGCACCAAGCGCCATCCGAACACTTTCCTCGGCGTGGTTCTTGTTGGTCCACTTACCAACGTCGTGAAACAGGAGGGCGAGCACAAGCAACTCTGGGATGGGCAGCTCAGTCAGCAGGTTGGCGAATCGCCTCCGGCTCACCAGAGTCGGGTTTGAGAGTAACTCGACGTTGTGAATCGCCAGTAGTGTGTGCTCGTCGACGGTGTACTTGTGATAAAAATCTCTGATCACCCGGCAGTACACTTTTTGAAACTCTGGGAACATGCGGCCCAGCAAACCGCTGGCATGCATCTCCGACAGCCGTGCGTAAAGACCGGGTCGCGGGCATAAGACTCTGAATAGGAGATCCCGCTCGGTCGTCGCCGGAAAGAACTGCTCCGGCGAGTAGCGGTCCACGTGGCGCTCGATGCAAATGAGCACTTGGTCTGATACCGAGACGCCTGCGTCCAGTGCTGCCTCGAAGGTATTCAACCAGGTACGAGGCCTCAGGGAGGCCCGCGTGCCGTCGGCGAACCGGATTCCGTCCCCCCACAGTTCTAGGTCGTTGCCAACAGCCGTTGGTGCTGCCCCCGGTGACTGTTTAAGTAATTTAATGGATGTTGCGAATGACCGGCTGATGATTCGGGCATGATGGAAATAAGCGCTCATCAGCGCTTCGACTTGATGACGTGGCTGATCTTCCGCCGACCCGAATAGCGCCGCCACCGTCTCTTGTAGCTCGTGCGTCAGGCTATTTAGGTTACGGCCTCGTTCCAGGTGTAGGATCGATCGAAGGCGAAGCAGAAAGTCTTCGGCCTCGTCCAGCCGACCAGTATCGGTTATCGCTCCACGCTCAGCACCACCGGCGGCGAGCCGGGCAAGCAGACGGGCAGCCGATGCGTCACGCAGCGCGCCAGGAGCGTCCTTAACGTCCGGCTCGAGTTGGTAGATGGTCCGATTGAATTGCGCGTGCCGCTGATCGATGAGGTCGAGGAGCGCGGTGCGCATCGCCTTGCGCCAAGGCGAGTCCGTACTCAGACACATGTCCGTGAAGTGCTCGAAGATACTACGGTCGCCGGCGAGAAACCGTGCGTCGAGGAGCGCGACCAGATATTCTGGGTTATCTGTGTCAGCCCGCGAAAAGTCCGCCAGCTCGCGTACCTGATGGCCGACATCGAGGCGCAGATCCCAAAGGGGATGCAACAGAGACTTGAGAAAGCGCTCATCCGCTGCACCGATCGAGCCGTCGAAGATCACCATGAGGTCGATGTCGGAGTAGAGGCAGAGCTGCTTACGGCCGTAGCCGCCGATCGCAAGGAGGGCGAGACGTGTCTTGGTTTGACCGCGAGCCTCTCCGTAGATACGGCCTACCAGATCGTCTACCTGCGCTGAGTAGCGATCGATCGCGTGGCACCCGCCTCGGGCAAGCCGCGTTTCGGCGGCGAGCTCGTCACGTGCGAGTCGCAGCATGTGGCTCCAGCCGCTGTGCGGCGTCTCTGCCTCGGTCGGTACTGTACGGTCAGAGGACGTCATCGTACGTTCCCTGGTTACGACTTCCTCTCTCTCCAGTGCGGATTTCCTCCGTTTCCCGCGTATAGTGTCTACAGTGCCGCGGGGCCGACCTCACCAGTCCGAATGCGAACGGCCTGGCCCATGTCGCTTACGAAAATCTTTCCATCGCCGATTTCGCCGGTTCGCGCCGATGCCCTGATTGCGTCGACGACGGCGTCGACCTGACTATCGTCGGCGACGATTTCGACCTTGATCTTTGGCACGAAATTGACCGAGTACTCGGCACCCCGGTAGATTTCGGTATGTCCTTTCTGCCGCCCGAATCCTTTCACCTCCGTGGCGGTTAGCCCCTGAATACCGGATTTTGCGAGTGCGTCACGCACCGCGTCGAGCATGTGCGGTTTGATAATAGCCGTGATTAGCTTCATGTGTGTTCTCCAGGCGGCGGCCGGTTAACGTTTTTGTCGATCAACACACGATAGATTTGGCGCGATGGACTGGAGTTCACCGAAAGCGCCGGCACTCGATGTCGTATTTCTTGATCTTGTAGTTGATAATTCGCTCGGTGGACGCCAGCAATTTGGCGGCCTTAACGCGATTGCCGCG
Source organism: Vicinamibacterales bacterium (assembly GCA_965197375.1). Classification (GTDB taxonomy): domain Bacteria; phylum Acidobacteriota; class Vicinamibacteria; order Vicinamibacterales; family UBA8438; genus CBDAMZ01. Next base: position 468,937 of record CBDAMZ010000010.1, on the reverse strand, counting down.
GGTGGTCTTGAGGGCGTCCTGAACCAGGTCTTTCTCGTACGCGCCCACGGCCTCGGCCAATGGTACGTTGGTCACTGTTCCGGACGCCTCTGCCGTCTGCAGGGTTGGCGGGAAGTGGTGCCCGTGGACGACGTTGCCGTCGCAGACGAGCGTGCCCCGCTCGATGCAGTTCTCGAGCTCGCGGACGTTTCCAGGCCAGTGATACGCCATAAGCATGTCAATGGCTGGCGTGGAGATTCGCTTAATGTTTTTGCCATGTTCGATTGAGTACTTCTCGAGGAAGCTGTCTGCGAGCAGGAGGACGTCAGTTTTCCGTTCTCTCAGCGGCGGCACGAAGATGGTGAAGACGTTCAACCGGTAATGAAGGTCCTCGCGAAACGTTCCGGAGGCGATCGCCTTCTCGAGGTCGGCATTGCTGGCTGCGATGAGCCTGACATTTGATTTAATGGCTTCGGTGCCACCCAGGCGCTCAAATTCCTTCTCCTGTAATACTCTGAGCAGCTTGACCTGTGTGGACAGGTTAATGTCCCCGATCTCATCGAGAAAGAGCGTGCCACCGTCTGCTAACTCGAAACGCCCCTTCTTGCGCGCCGTTGCCCCGGTAAACGCGCCTTTTTCGTAGCCGAACAACTCGGATTCGATTAACGAATCGGGAAGCGCAGCACAACTGATCCTGATGAACGGCTTCTTAGCGCGCCGCGAGTTGTAGTGGATCGCGTGCGCGATCAACTCCTTTCCGGTTCCCGACTCGCCTCGAATCAACACGGTCGTACTCGCTGAGGCCACCCGAGCAATCTGTTCGTAAACCTGCCGCATGGGTCCACTTGTCCCGATGATGTGTGAGAAGTCGTATCGTTCCTTCAACTCTTCCCGTAGATGAAGGTTCTCATCGACGAGCCGCCGGCGCTCAGCTTCCGCCACCTGCTTGACCCGGATCGCTTGGGCGAACATTGTCGCCACGACGCGACACAGGTGGAGGTCACGATCGTAGTCGCGATCCTTCTTAAAGGGTAGGTCCACATTGAGGGCGCCGGTCGTCGTCCGCGTGCCTGGAATCGGGACGCACATGAAGGTAATTTCTGAACGAGCACCCGAGCGCCGCCGACCAGTACGGTGGAGAAACATCGGTTCCTGGCTAATCTGTGGCACGACGACCGGTTTGCCGGTCTGGACGACGCGTCCGGTGATCCCTTCGCCCATCTCCCACTCAGCACGTCCGCCCTCCAAAGTCAGGCCATCGGATGCCTCGACTTGGAGTCTGCCCGAGTCGGGGTTCACGAGCACCACCGCGCTGCGGATCACGCCCTGCTGTTGATCGAGGAGCTCGAGCGCGCGCTGGAGGCCGGCACGAAGGTTTTGGCTTGTGGTGAGGGTGAGATTAATCTCCGCGAGTGTTGCTAGTGGTTTGGCACTGGCCGAGATTACCCTCTTCATCGGCTACGCCCTCGTGGGCCTCCGACGGCGCATGAAGGGATGACTGTGGCGCTCACCGATACCCAAGCACGTACCGCCCGGTCGCGCCGGAGGTCACGCCGATTGCGCGTTCGCGAGCAGAGGGGATGAGACACGATCACACGCAGGGTTCTAGAGGGGCGCGGGCAGGCTGGATGATCTCATTAGGTAGGCATCGATGCCGCAAGCTGCACTTCGGCCATCGGCGATCGCCCAGACGATCAGCGATTGGCCGCGCTGCATGTCGCCTGCCGCGAAGACGCCCGATACGCTCGTCATCCAGCCCTCGTCGCGCCAGACATTGCCTCGTTCGGTCAGCTTAACACCGAGCTCAGTCAGCAGCCCAGGGCACTCTGGCCCCAGGAAGCCCATGGCCAGCAGGACTAGGTCGGTGTCCATCTCAAACTCGCTGCCTTCGATCGGATCGAACGAGGGACGGCCGTTCCGGCTGGTCATCATGACCTTGACGGCATGGAGCTTGGCCACGTGTCCATCATCGTCCCCAGTGAATCGCTGTGTCGACACAGCGTACAGCCGGTCACCGCCCTCCTCATGTGCCCCAGAGATCCGAAAGACGTTTGGCCAGAGTGGCCACGGGTTGTCTGGGGCACGCTCGTCTGGCGGTCGGGGCAACAGCTCGAACTGAGCGACCGACTTAGCACCCTGGCGATGGACGGTACCGAGGCAGTCCGCTCCGGTATCCCCACCGCCGATAATCACGACTCGCTTGTCGGTAGCCAGGATGTTCTGCTCGGCTGGCACGATGTCCCCCTCGCACCGGTGGTTCTGCTGCGTTAGATACTCCATCGCGAAGTGGATACCGCTCAACTCACGGCCAGGCACTTTCAAATCCCGTGGCCAGTTGGCGCCTCCAGCCAGCAGCATCGCGTCCTGCTCCAGCCGGATTTTCTCGGCCGATACATCTTCGCCGACCTTGATCCCGGTGCGGAACTGAACCCCTTCTTCCTCCATGATCTTGAGACGGCGGTTCAAGAACCGCTTCTCCATCTTAAATTCGGGAATGCCGTAGCGTAACAGTCCGCCGATCCGGTCCGCCTTCTCGAAAACTGTGACTGTGTGCCCAACTCGGTTTAGCTGGTCGGCGGCGGCCAGTCCCGCGGGCCCTGATCCGACGATCGCCACGGTTTTCTCGGTTCGTGTGGCCGGTGGGATCGCCCGGATCCAGCCTTCTTCGAATGCGCGCTCGACGATGGCCAGCTCGATCGACTTAATGGTTACCGGATCACTGTCGATCGCCAATACACACGAACCCTCGCACGGCGCCGGACAAAGCCGCCCCGTCCATTCTGGGAAGTTGTTCGTCTTGTGGAGCCGGTCGATCGCGGTCTGCCATTTGGCGCGGTACACGAGATCGTTCCAATCTGGGATCAGGTTGCCGAGAGGGCAACCTTGATGGCAGAAGGGAATGCCGCAGTCCATGCACCGCGCGCCCTGTGCACGCAAATCGCCTGTCTGGTAGGAGAGATAGACCTCGCGCCAGTCTTGCAGTCGCTCGGCGATTGGGCGGGCGGGTACCTTCTGGCGCTTGATCTCCAAAAACCCTTTACGGCTTCCCATCGTCGTCAGTAGGTGGCGGCGGCGATCAACTCTGAGAATTCCGGCTCGCGCGACTCCGCCCGAGCTCGTGCCTCAGCTGCAAGGACGCGTTTGTAGTCGCGCGGCATCACCTTAACGAAGTGGCCGTCCGGCGTGCCCCGCCGGTCGAGTATCATCTGCGCCCACGTACTACCGGTCAACTGGACGTGTCGGACGACCAGCTGTCGCACAAACGCCGTATCCTCCTCGGCGAGCGTCTCGAGGTCGACCATACCGAGATTGCATCGACGTTCGAAGTCGCCCTTCTGGTCCAGCACGTAGGCGATCCCACCGCTCATGCCAGCAGCGAAGTTACGACCTGTCCGGCCCAGGATTACCACCCGCCCACCGGTCATGTACTCGCACCCGTGGTCGCCAACCGCCTCGACTACTGCATGAGCGCCGCTGTTACGAACGCAGAATCGCTCGCCGGCCACACCTCGCACGAACGCCTCGCCACCGGTAGCGCCATACAGGCCAACGTTCCCAATGATGATGGCTGCCTCCGGTGCGAAGGTCGACTGGTGTGGCGGGTAGATAGCGAGCCGACCACCTGACAATCCTTTACCCCAGTAGTCGTTCGCGTCGCCCTCGACTGTCAGCGTCACGCCGCGTGGGACGAAGGCGCCGAAGCTCTGGCCGGCCGAGCCGGTGAATTTGACGCGGATGGTGTCATCCGGTAATCCCTTGGCTCCCCACTTATGGGTGATCTCGTAGCCGAGCATCGTCCCGACCGTACGGTTGACATTGCGGATCGGCAGTTCGAACGCGACCGGAGTGCGATCACGGATGGCCTGGGCGGCACGCGCGATGAGTGTGTTGTCCAGTGCGCGGTCGAGCCCATGGTCCTGCGTGCGCACGCACCGGCGGCCCACTGTCTCGGGCACATCCGGTTGGTAGAGAATCGATGACAGATCCAGGCCGCGCGCCTTCCAGTGGTCTACTGCGAGCCGAACGTCCAGGCGATCCGAGCGCCCGATCATTTCGTCCATTGTCAGGAATCCCATCGTGGCCATCAGCTCGCGCACCTCTTCAGCCACGAACCGAAAGTAGTTTTCCACGAATTCCGGCTTACCGACGAAGTGTTTTCGGAGCTCCGGATTCTGTGTAGCGACACCAACGGGGCACGTGTCAAGGTGGCAGACGCGCATCATGATGCAGCCAGACACGATGAGGGGCGCGGTCGAAAAGCCGTATTCTTCAGCGCCTAACAACGCCGCAATCACTACGTCGCGTCCGGTCTTCATCTGTCCATCAACCTGCACCACGATCCGATCGCGCAGATCGTTGAGCACGAGGGTCTGCTGCGTCTCGGCGAGACCCAATTCCCATGGCACGCCGGCGTGCTTGATGCTTGTCAACGGCGACGCCCCGGTCCCGCCGTCGTGGCCAGAGATGAGGACCACGTCAGAGTGGGCTTTCGACACCCCGACTGCGATGGTGCCCACGCCGACCTCCGCCACGAGCTTGACGTGAATCCGCGCGCGCGGGTTGGCGTTCTTCAGGTCGTGGATGAGCTGCGCCAGGTCCTCGATCGAGTAGATGTCATGGTGCGGCGGTGGTGAGATCAGGCCCACCCCAGGCGTTGAGTAGCGGACCTTTGCAATCCACGGATAGACTTTGAAACCCGGGAGCTGTCCTCCTTCACCCGGCTTGGCGCCCTGTGCCATCTTGATCTGCAGATCATCCGCGTTTACCAGATACTCACTGGTAACGCCGAACCGGCCCGAGGCGACTTGTTTTATGGCACTCCGCCGTAGGTCCCCGTTCGAGTCGGGCACATAACGCAGCGGGTCTTCGCCCCCTTCCCCAGTGTTGGACTTGCCGCCGATCCGATTCATTGCGATCGCGAGTGTCTCGTGCGCCTCGGCGCTGATCGAGCCATAGGACATCGCGCCGGTAGCAAAGCGCTTGAAAATATTCTCGATCGGCTCGACGTCCTCGATTGGGACCGGCTGGTCGGCCGGTGCCAACTCGAACAACCCACGCAGTGTCGCCCGCTTGCGACTCTGGTCGTTAACCAGCGCGGCGTAGTCGCGGTAGATGGCGTACTGACCGCTGCGACTGGCGTGTTGCAGCTTAAAGACCGTCTCGGGGTTGAACAGGTGATACTCGCCGTCACGCCGCCACTGATACTCGCCGCCGGACTCGAGCTCGTGGTCCTCTCGGCCCCGAGTTGGAAACCCGCGTTGGTGGCGACGGATGACTTCCTCGGCCACCGTGTCGATCCCGATTCCGCCAATGCGTGAGGCGGTCCACGTGAAGTAGCGGTCGGTGAAAGCCTTGGCCAGCCCGACTGCCTCGAAGACCTGTGCGCCGCGATAACTCTGCAGCGTGGAGATGCCCATCTTCGACATCACCTTGAGCACGCCCTTCGTGCAGGCTTTGATGTAGTTTCGGATAGCCGCGTCGCACTCGATCTCGCCCAACGCGCCTTCGAGGACGAGCTCCTCGATGGTTTCGAACGCCAGATATGGGTTAATGGCGGCTGCGCCATAGCCGAGTAACAACGACATGTGGTGGCACTCGCGGGCTTCCCCTGTCTCGACGAGTAGGGCGCATTTCGTCCGTGTCCCTTCGCTCACGAGCTGATGGTGCACGCCAGCCGTTGCAAGCAGTGCGGGGATCGGCGCATGTGCCTGGTCGGTGCCCCGGTCGGACAGCGCGAGCAGCGTGTGACCTGCCGCCACCGCCGCACTGGCCTGTTGGCAGAGAGAGGCCACCGCGTGTTCGAGTCCGGCCGCGCCCTTGCGTGGATCGAACAACATCGGCAGCGTTATCGAGCGGAACGCCGGATCGGTGAGGCGACGCAGCTTAGCTAGCTCCGTGTTAGTGAGGATGGGGTAGTCGAGCTTGATGTGATGGCAGGACTCAGCCTGCGGTTCCAAAAGGTTACGCTCGGCCCCGAGTGTCGAGCCCATGTCGGTCACAAGCTCTTCGCGAATCGCGTCGAGTGGCGGGTTGGTTACCTGGGCGAACAACTGCTTGAAGTAGTCGTACAGCAACCGCGAGCGGTCGGAGAGGACCGCCAGCGCTGTGTCGGTGCCCATCGACCCGACCGGCTCGGCGCAAGATTGCGCCGTCGGCCCGATGAGGATCCGTAGATCTTCCTCGGTGTAGCCGAACGTCTGTTGGCGCTGCCGTACCGTCGCGTGCGAAGGCGGCGGCGTATGTGGCACGGCCGGGAGGTCAGCGAGGTAGACCAGCTGTCGCTTGAGCCATTCGCCGTAGGGGTGTTCGGTAGCAAGTTGGTCCTTGATTTCTTCGTCGTCGATGATTCGACCCTGCGCCGTGTCTACGAGGAAGATCCGGCCCGGGTGCAGGCGCTCCTTCACCAGCACGTTCTCTGGCGGGATATCCAGCACGCCAACCTCTGACGCCATGATTACCATGTCGTCCTTGGTGACGTAGTAGCGAGACGGACGCAGGCCGTTCCGATCCAACACTGCCCCGATCACGGTGCCGTCGGTAAAAGCGATGGAGGCTGGCCCGTCCCAGGGCTCCATGAGCGAGGTGTGGTACTGATAGAAGGCGCGCTTCGCCTGGCTCATCGATTCGTGGTTGCTCCACGGTTCCGGGATCATCATCAACACAGCGTGTGCGAGCGGACGCCCGGTCAAGGCCAAAAATTCCAGCACGTTATCGAAGGTTGCCGTGTCACTCTGGCCTTCGCGGATGATCGGAAACAGCTTTTGTAGATCATCACCGAACAGATCGGATCGGCAGAGCGCTTCGCGCGCTCGCATCCAGTTAATGTTGCCGCGGAGCGTGTTAATTTCTCCGTTATGTGCGGTGTAGCGATACGGGTGTGCGAGCGGCCAAGATGGAAATGTGTTGGTACTGAACCGGGAATGTACCAGTGCCAGCGCCGATTCGACGTCCGGATCGGACAGATCTGGGAACATCGTTTCCATCTGGTCGGCGATGAGCATTCCCTTGTAGACGATGGTGTTCGACGACAGGCTGGCAACGTAGAACAGATCGCGCTGGCCAAGCCCTAGATTATCCGCAGCGTGAGTGACGCGGCACCGGATGACGTAGAGCTTGCGCTCGAAGCGCGCGTGCGCATCGGTCATGGCGTCGAGCGCGGCGTCGCGGCCGATGAAGATCTGTCGGATTACCGGCTCGCTGCTCTTGGCGGTGTTACCCAGTAACGAGCTGTCGGTCGGGACGTCCCGCCAACCTAGCAGGAGCTGGTGCTCTTCGGCGACGACTGTGGCGAAGAGATCCTCGATGCGGCCACGTTCGCCGGGGTCGCGGGGCAGGAAAACCATGCCGACCCCGTAGCTGCCCGGTGCTGGGAGATCGATACTCAAATGGCTGGCCGCCTTGCGTAAGAACGCGTGAGGCAGCTGGAGCAGCATCCCGGCGCCGTCGCCGGTGTTCACCTCACACCCGCAGGCACCTCGGTGCCGCAAATTGAGGACGACCTCGAACGCCTGCCGGATCAGCGTGTGTGAGCGTTGTCCTTTGATGTTCACGACGAATCCCACCCCGCAGGCGCTGTACTCGAAACGTGGGTCGTAGAGTCCCTGAGCTGGCGGCACACCAACCGCTGTTGTCTGTGGTCTTGGCGTCATGCGCATGCTAACCGTCAACGCGCCCCGATGCGTGGCGTGTCCGTTTCCTTCGCCCGCACTGGCAGTGTACGGTCAAGGAGCCGAATTTGATCACTGGGGGCTTGGCTGCCCGTGCGGTGCTCCCCGTTCGCGGTGCTGTCGTTGGGCTGGCACAGGATCTTGATGAACTCGGCGACGGCAGGATTAAGGCGCCGCTTCCGTCGGTGGGTGATACTCAGGGGGCGCACGAACGGCGCAGCTCCATCCAGCGTCAGGAGCGGGGCCCGCACCAGTGTCTTTCGCTGCGCTTCCTGGCGCAGCGTTTGTTCCGGCAGGATCGCGACTCCGGCCCCGTCTTCGATCGCTTGCTTGATGTTCTCGATGTTGTCGAACTCGGCGACGATCCGGACGTCGACGTTGTGACGGCGGAGAAAGCGGTCGATCTCCCGCCGCACCGCGAGACCGCGGTCGAAGGCGACGAAGGGCTCTCGCGCGAGCTCCCGCGGGTCGAGGCCAGACGCGTGGTCATCCCGCTGGCCGAAGCGGTGGTTCGGTGGACACGCGACCACCATTGCCTGGTTCTGCCACGGAATAACCGTCAGCGCACGTCCAGGATTGGCGAAGGAGATGAGTCCCAGATCCGACTGATCGTTCAGCACGCGTGCATAGATCTGATCCGGGTGCATGTACTCCAGGTCGACACTGGCACCGGGCACCGACGCATGAAACTGATCAATATACGGGCTGAGGTCATGCAGCTGAACGGAGTAGATTGACGCTAGGCGCACGGTGTAGACCGCCGGGTGCTGCCGGTGCTGGACGGCTTCCTGGAGCTCGTGGTAACGCTCGACAATTTCCTGGCAACCCTTGAAAAAAAGCCGACCTTCTGGGGTCAATTGCCACGGGCGCTTGGACCGGTCGATGAGTTGGGCACCCAGCTGCTTCTCGATCTGGCGTATAGCCTGGCTGGCCGCCGACTGGCTGACCGAATTGGCCACCGCTCCACGCGAAAAGCTTTGATAACGAACGACGTCACAGAAAATGTTTAAAGCCTCAAGGTGCATGATGAGCCACTCTATCACAATTTATACTAATAAAGATAAATCAATGTATCAGAAATCATGTTTTTAGATCCGAGCCAATTAGACCCATATTTTTGACGCAACATATTTGATATGTATATGTTACGAAGTTTTCTTTCGCCAGGTTGCTCAGCGTAAGCGATCGAAGAGGGTTGTTATAGGTGCCGACTCGGTCACCGTAATGTCCAGCGTGAGACGGCGCCGTGCATCGCCGACTGTTGTGGTCTCAAAGGACTGCCCGTCGAACAGCCGGGCCAGGAAGATGTCGAGCGCCGGCTGCAAGGTGCTCACCGTCTCGGGGGTGTTCGGGGCTAAGAGCCGGTCGTTGGCAACGAATTGAATCACGTCACCGCGGAAGGTGTACCGCGCGCCGAGTGTCTCCTCGGTTTCGAGTAACCGGGCGGCTCTGAGTAGCGTGCGGCACGCCGCGGCCAGGCGCTCGTCGAGCGGGCCGCCGAGCGGCTGCTTGCGGGAATACTGCAGGCCCGGCCGGCCGTCGCTCTGGTCGAGCGCGTAGTTACCCTCGTGCGCGACTAGCAAGATGCTCGGCCCGTCGACGACGTGTGTGTAGTCGGCGACGTCGATTAGCAGGCCGTCGACGGCGTGTGTCTGGATCCAGCGGTGAAACACCGGCACGAATGCGCGCGGGGCGACTGGCACTGCGGGTTCGGCGAAAATCTTCAAGCTGAACCGTTGCAATTCATCGACCTGGTGGCCCATCTAGTGTCCCGAGTCAGGAATCTGCTGACATTGTCCGGGGGGGGAATCCCGCCTGGCTACATCACTCGTTATTTACATACTTCTGGTATGCGCGCGTCTTGTGTCTTTCGCGGACCGAGCGACGAATTTTCCGAGCGGTCGGAAAATTCGTTGCCGGACTCCTGATTCAGGACACTAAGCACCGGCGTCCCGAAGACTTGACGCCGCGGGTGGGCCGGCCATTGACCGGGCAGTGAGGCGTGCCTGGCACGCATGGCTGGCCTCGAGGAATAGCTGTGCTTCCTCGATCAGGTGGCGAACCGCCTCGGCGGTGTCGCGGACCCCGGCGTCGTGGCGTCGGAAGAGGTACATTGCAAACTTGCCCCCGGCGTACTTGTCGTGGAACAGTTGCGTGTCAAAGAAACGCGCACGGAACTCGCGCACGATCTCGTCTGGGTCGTCTCGGATATCGATAAACTCCGTCTTGATCAATCCCTTTGCAGCTAGCAACATCGCGCGATAGGCTAGCTCGTCCGCGTTCGCGATGTTGCCCTCCTCAAGTTGGGGCTGCGCCTCAAAGACCGCCGCCTCGGCCTCGGCTAGGCCGAACTCGGCTAGCGAGACCACTTCACCGGCACACTCGCCGACGCCCATGTCGCCGATCGTGAACTCGCGCGGGTCACCCCAGTCGGCATAGAACTCCGGGCCCTCCTCGTGGCTGGGTACCGTGGCAAAATCGTGGACCATTTCCTTGAGGGCGCGCTTCCCGATCCGGTGGGTGAAGTTTTGGAAGGACTCGCCGTCTTTCCGTTCGGCCACGAAGCGCTCACTAATCCGATCGACGACATCCGGGATTCGCTTCGATGGGATCGCGCCGATGGCTAGCCCGTATGCTCCGGCGTTGTCGACCCATTTTCCGCCCAGGACGACCTGGAAGTGGGGCACGGTGTAGCCGCCGATGTTGCGACTGACGCCGTAGAACCCGAGATCGGCGATGTGGTGCTGGCCACACGAGTTGAAACACCCGCTGGTCTTGATCCGTAAACCTTCGACTGCTGGGTCGAGTCCGCCTGAGCGACCGGCGAGACGTGGCTGGAGCACGGCGGCCAGCCCACGCGATGACGCGATACCGAGCTTGCAGGTATCGGTGCCTGGGCACGCCGTGACATCCGCGATCGTGCCTGCTCCTGCCTGACCGAGCCCAATAGTTTGGAGCTCGCGGTAGAGGTCGGGCAGGTCAACCTCGCTGACCCATCGGAACACCAAGTTCTGCTCGACCGTGGTTCGGACCGTGTCTCCCACGTAGCGTCGCGCCATGTCCGCGAGCCGTCGCATCTGGTGGGAGGTTAGATCTCCAAGTGGCAGAGTTACCGTTGCAACGGCGTAGCCCGGCTGCCGCTGGTGAGACACGTTGGTGCGTGCCCACCGCTCAAATTCCTGAGGCCGGGCGCCATCGATCGGCGCCCCTGGCTTCAGCGGCTTCTCGACATCGTCAGGCGCGTCGGCAAGATATGCTGTCCATCGCTCGTCGGTCGGCAGCTTGGCACGTTCGTCGAGCACGAGGCGCTTGAACTCCTCGATGCCGAGCCGGGCCACCAGGAATTTGATACGTGCCCGTGCGCGGTTGCGCTTCTCGGCCAGGCGAGCGAAGACGCGCGCGATCGCCTGTGCAATTGGCAGGAGTTCCTCAACTGGCAGGAACTCGTTGAACAGCTTGGCCTGATAAGGGACCGCACCGAGGCCGCCGCCGACGTACGTTTCGAAGCCCCGCCGCTTGACCCCGTTAATGGTCTGGGTCACCGCGATCATCCCGAGGTCATGCATCGACACGAGGCCGCAGGCGTGCTGCCGGCAACCGGAGAACGCCACCTTAAACTTGCGTCCGAAATCCTGAGTGTCTGGATGGCCGAGCAGGAAGCGCATACACGCCTTCGCGTAAGGGGTAACGTCGAATGTCTCGTCAGCGCACACACCCGCCAGCGGACAGGCCGTAACGTTGCGAACGGTGTTGCCGCATGCCTCGCGGGTCGTGATACCGACGGCGGCCAGCCGACGCATCAGGTTCGGAGTGTTGCCGATGTGCACATAGTGCAGCTGGACGTCCTGCCGCGTGGTGATGTGGCAGACGTCATCGCTGTACTCCTCGGCGAGGTCCGCGAGAACGTCCATCTGGTCAGGGTTGAGCCCGCCGAACGGGATTTTGATTCGCTGCATTCCCGGCGCGTCCCAGATGGTGTCCGGGCCCTTCCTTAGGCCATTCGAGGGGTACGCGAGGACTTTGGTGCCGGTGCCGTCATTGCGCTGGCCATTGTCATACCGCTGGCCGTAGATACCACGGCGCAGGCGCGTTTCTGCGAAGACCTTTTCGTCGATCTTCCCTTGGCGTCTTAGTGCGATCTGGCTCTCGAACAGGTCGATCTCGGCGTTGAGGTCCGCCGGTATCCGCCTGCTAAGTTGATCCTTCCACGTCACGTCGTGCCTTCCTCTGAGGGCTGATGAGGGATTGAATGTCAGTTTCCTAACGCGATCGCTTTGGCGGTCAGCAACGGTCGGCGATCCTCTGCGAGAAGTGGGCGAAGCGCCACCACCTCGCCGATGATGATTGTTCCTGGTCCATCGCTACCTGATGCGACCGGCGCGGTTGCCAACTCATCGAGCTGCCCGGACCATGTCTGCATCTCCGGCGTCGACGCCGCCGTGACGACTGCCGTAGGCGTTTCTTGCCGCCACCCGCGCTCGATGAGCACGTGGGCAATAGCACCACGTGAGCGAAGCCCCATTAGCACGATAATGGTCAGCGAGTTTGGAGTGACCGCGTCGAGGATGGGCCGGAACGCTTCTTCGGAATGTCCAGATACCACGGCGAAGCCGGAAGCGAGGCCGCGGTGGGTGACCGGTACGCCCGCAAGCTCGGGGGCGGCCACCGCGCTCGTTACCCCGGGGACGACTTCGCAGGTGATCCCAGCAGCGCGTAGTGCGAGCGCCTCCTCACCACCTCGGCCGAGGACAAAGGGGTCGCCGCACTTCAACCGAACAACCCGCTTTCCAGCCCGCGCGGCCCGTATCATGAGCCGGTGAATGGTCTCTTGCGCGACCGATTTCCGGCTGGCTCGCTTGCCGACACAGAAGCGCTGCGCACGCGGCGCCAGCGCGACGAGTTCTGATGGGACCAGGGTATCGTAGAGCACCAGATCGGCTGCCTCGAGGCGGCGCGCCGCCTTGAGTGTCAGCAGCTCTGGGTCCCCAGGGCCTGCGCCGACGAGTGAAACGAATCCCTGCATCGTGTCTCGGGCACTTCCTAGTAGCCAGCCTCGAGCTTCACTGCACGCCTCGTCACGCCGCACCGTCCCGTTCATCTCCGGGTGGGTACGTACGATCCCTTGCGTAGAGTCGCACGAGCGCCTCGAGTAATTGCGGGCGCCGTTCCGGCATCGGAACACCGTCGGCGTGCCACTGGCGGCGTACCCGCTTTGCTTCCGCCACCCACCGGTCGAGGTGATCCGGTGGCAGTACTGCGTCCAGCCCTTCGCGCAGAAGGCCAGCCAGCGCCGGAGCCCGGCCATCCGTCGAGATGGCGACAGTGAGGCCGGCACGTCGCAAGACGCCCCCTAGATAAAAGCTCGCATTTGGTGGGTCATCCGCCGCGTTGACAAATATCTTCCTGTTTTCAGCCGCCGTAGCGACCTGCCGGTTGACCTCCGGGGTGGCGGCGGCGACGACCAACCAGGCGTCATCGAGATCCCGGGGGTCGAAAGGCCGTTGCCGGATTGTCACCCCAACTCGCTCGATCGCGGCACTGACCTTGGGGGCAACGAGGGTTATCTCAGCCCCAGCATCGACCAAGGCGCGAAGCTTCGAAGTGGCGACGCCACCCCCGCCCACCACTACGACGTGGCGGCCGGCCAGTTTGAGAAAGGCGGGAAAAAGGTGCATCGCTCACGATCCATGCGACGCGTGCAGCGGGATGACCGGTCCGTGCAACCCACACTCGGTTTTGGATATGCCGCGCCAGCGCCCCGCCCGATCGTCTTCGCCTAGCCGAACTTGGGTCGTGCACGGCATGCAGCCGACAGTCGGATAGCCCTGGTCGTGCAGTGGGCTGTACGGCACATCGTGCGCAAGCAGATGCGACCAGATGTCTTGTTTCGTCCACCGGACCAGAGGGTTGATCTTTGCAACTCCAAACTTCCTGTCCCACTCAACGACGAGCGCGTTCGCGCGCTGCGGCGTCTGCTCGCGTCGGATGGCCGTGACCCACGCATCCATCTTTGACAGCTCTGTTTCGAGCGGGACGACCTTGCGCAGTGCACAGCAGCGGTCAGGCCCACTTTCCCACAGTCGGTCGCCGTGGCGAGCTGCCTGCGCCTCGACCGACAACTCCGGTGTGACGCCGCGGATGGTCAACCCGTATCGTGTTTCCAGACGCCGCCAGAGATCATAGGTCTCCGGAAACAGGAGCTCGGTGTCGAGGGTGAATATGTCGATCGGCATCTGGTGACGCCCGACGAGATCGATCACGACGCACCCTTCCGCTCCAAAGCCGGTGGCAAAGGTAAGCCGCGTGCCGTAGTGATCTATAGCCCATGTGAGAATGTCGACAGCCGACTTGTGTTCCAGGCGGAGCCCAACCTCTGTGAGCTGTGCCGGGGTCTGCATCACGTTTGTCACCTATACCGCTACGGAGCGACGCCCCGGCTCGTCACATTTCACGTCGGTGGCCAGGTCGGCTCTCCCAGCTGCAGCGAGTGTGGTTACCGGTCGTCGTCCAAGCATCACTTTGTCCCATGCTCGCTCATGCAGGAAGTACAGAGCAATTTTCACGACCGACTCGAGAGCTCCAACCGCTACTGCAACATCCGCCCGTCGAGTAAAGAGAAAGACAACCAGGGCCGTTGTGATACTGGCCAGAACCCGCCAGGAGATGGCCTTACTAATCGAGCGGGCTGGGGTTTCTTCGAACATGTTCTTTGTCCTTCTCCTTAGTCCTGCGAGCGGCTAAAAAAAAGGCCCGGGAGGCATCAGCCTCCCGGGCCTTCGGTCCTTACGCGTCGAGCGGAAAATTTTAACGATACAGTGACGTCAACGCGGCACGGCCGTCGGCACGGGGGCCCCCAGGGGCCACCGTACAACCGCAACAGGCAACCAACCACACGGCGCTATACATCACCCCAATTTGTACCCGGTTCGGCCAGTCCGCGTCAAGTCCTAGATGATGACGGCAGGCATATCGAAGATCCGTTGGCCGAATAAGTGCCCGAGGAAGCTGGGCCGCACCACCGTATGCCCAGTGTCGTGTCTCTGCGGTCTCGAGGGCGGCTCTTTCATGGTAGGCTCACGGGTTCTCTGAATCACCGCTCGACTCGCTCAGGAGTGGTCCAGTGCCAGATCATCTCGTTACCCCGCATGGCGGGACGCTTGTCAACCTCTTCGCGGATGGGAGGCTCGAGGCTGAATTGAAGGCCGAGTCACTCGAGTGGCCGTCCCATGCTCTGACCCCTCGTCAGTTATGTGACCTCGAGTTGTTGCTTGGTGGGGGGTTTTCGCCACTTACCGGTTTCATGAAGCGGACGACATGTGAGCGGGTCTGCGCCGAGATGCGTCTGGACGATGCCGATGGGACCGTGTGGTCGATCCCGATCACTCTCGACGTATCTGAGGAGCTGGCCAAGTCTTTGGAGCCTGGTACGAAGCTGGCACTGCGGGACGCGGAGGGGGTTATGGTCGCTGCGCTCACCGTAGCAGAGGTTTGGCAGGCCGACCGGGAGTTAGAGGCCGAGGCGGTGTTTGGGAGCACTAACCGCGAGCACCCAAGCGTGGCATATTTACTCGACCAGACGCAGCCATTCTACGTTGGTGGATCGGTGACGGGCGTTCAGCCGGTGACGCACTACGACTACAAGCTACTGCGGCACAGCCCGGCCGAGCTACGGGCCGAGTTCACGAAACTCGGGTGGGCCAAGGTCGTTGCGTTCCAGACACGCAATCCAATGCATCGTGCTCACCAAGAGCTGACGCTACGGGCGGCGAAGGAGGTTGGAGCCAACCTGCTGATTCATCCGGTCGTTGGGCTTACGAAACCAGGCGACGTTGATCACTACACCCGTGTACGCTGCTATCAGGCGTTGTTGCATCGTTACCCTCGGGAGACCGCACTGTTATCGCTGTTGCCGCTCGCCATGCGAATGGGCGGCCCACGTGAGGCGGTGTGGCACGCCATTATTCGTAAGAACTACGGGTGTACGCACCTCATCGTCGGCCGGGACCATGCAGGCCCCGGGAGCGATTCGAGCGGCACGCCTTTCTACGGGCCGTACGACGCGCAAGATCTGCTCCGTCAACACGAAGTCGAGCTCGGTGTCACGATGGTGCCGTTTAAGATGATGGTGTACGTCGCGGATATCGATTCATACGTACCGGTAGACGAAGTCGCTGAAGGTAAGCGCACGCTGGCTCTGTCTGGAACTGAACTTCGGACTCGTCTCGCTGACGGAAAGGAAATTCCAGAGTGGTTTACGTTCGCCGATGTTGCTCATGAGCTGCACCACAGCCACCCTCCGAGGCATCGGCAGGGCTTCACGGTTTTTTTTACTGGGTTGTCTGGGTCTGGGAAATCGACGATTGCCAACGCGCTGCTTGTGAAGTTCTTTGAGATGGGCGGCCGCCCGGTGACGTTGCTGGACGGCGATCTCGTCCGGAAGCACCTGTCGTCAGAACTCGGATTCTCGAAGGAGCACCGCGATATCAATATTCGGCGTATCGGCTATGTTGCGTCTGAGATCACCAAGAACGGTGGGATTGCCGTCTGTGCGCCGATCGCGCCGTACGACGCCGTGCGCAAAGATGTACGGGCGATGGTGCAATCGCTTGGTGGGTTCATGTTGGTCCATGTTGCTACGCCGATCGAGGTGTGCGAGCAGCGGGACCGCAAGGGCCTCTACGCGAAGGCCCGCGCGGGTATCATCAAGGAATTCACCGGGATCTCCGATCCGTACGAGGAACCGGCCGATGCGGATCTCGTTGTCGACACGACGATGTTAGCGCCCGAAGAGGCGGCGCAGCAGATTGTCCTCTACCTTGAAAAATATGGGTATGTTGATGTCAAGGACGACGATTGACGACGGCGATTTCAGTAATGCGAAGGCCGAGAGTGTCCCATCGTTTCGAAGACGCAGTTGCCAGCTTCGACGCCGCGAACGCGCTGGATCCCAATCACGACAGCATCGACGGCATTCCGCAGCCAAAGGAGCTGGTCTACGCACGTCGAATGACGGTGGCGCTGGCGCGCTTTGCGCCAGACGCTTCCGAGGAGGTGCAACTAGCCGCCCGCTGCCAGCATATCCAGCGCTGGACCATTCCGCGCTCGACCTACCAGGACGGGCGCGACGGTTATCGCGCGTGGCGGACCGATCTGGCGCGGTTTCACGCCGACACGGCCGGCGCGATTCTTCACGAGGTCGGCTATAACGCCTCGGCTGTCGGGCGAGTGCAGTCACTTTTGCGGAAAGAGCGCCTGAAGGCCGACCCCGAAGTCCAACTGCTGGAGGATGTCATCTGCCTTGTCTTCCTCCAGTACTACCTCGCGGCGTTTGCGGATCGGCATGCCGAGTCGAAGGTTTCGGACATTCTCCGCAAGACGTGGCGCAAGATGTCTGCAAAGGGGCGTCTCGCTGCGCCCAAGCTCAACCTTCCCGACGATCTGCGGGCGCTCATCACGCGGGCGATCGCGTAGACGAAACTACCCGATCTGGTGCTTGGCGGCCGTCGCCCGCCACACGGCTGCGGCGAGGCTCCCGATCAGCGAGTGGGACACGGCCGAGATGGCACTCGGCAGGGCCACCAACGGACTCACGAAGTTTTGCTGCGCCAGGACCGCGCCCAACCCGGAGTTCTGCATGCCGACCTCGATCGACACCGTACGGGATGCTAGCTCGCGGCGTAGCCAGAGGCGGCCGGCCAGGTAGCCGAACGCGAACCCGCTCAGATGCAAGCACAACACTGCCAGGACGAGACGGGGACCAGCGTCGAGCACCTGTTGGCGCCCATCGCCGATGATCGACGCGACGATCAGAACAATGGCGATCACTGCGATCAACGGCGCGAAGGGAAGTGCTCGTTGACAGGCGTTCGCAAACTTCCATTTGAGAAATACGCCGCCGGCGACCGGGACGATGACAACCTGCACCGTGTCGAGTAGCAGGCCGCTGGCCGGCACGTCGATGCGACT
Source organism: Vicinamibacterales bacterium (assembly GCA_965197375.1). Classification (GTDB taxonomy): domain Bacteria; phylum Acidobacteriota; class Vicinamibacteria; order Vicinamibacterales; family UBA8438; genus CBDAMZ01. The sequence continues at coordinate 451,325 of CBDAMZ010000010.1, read as the reverse complement.
GCCGGCCAGCATCGCCGTGAGACTTGGGGTCATCAGAACGGCCAGCAGTGTCGAGGTGGCGGTCATTACGACCGATAGTGCCACGTCGGCCCGTGCAAGGAAAGAGATGACGTTTGATGCAGTACCGCCGGGGCAGCACGAAACCAGAATCAGTCCGACAGCGAACGGAGTCGGCAAATCGAACAGCGAAGCCAGGCTCCACCCGAGTGCAGGCATCAGCGTATATTGGAGCACGACACCGGGCAGTATGCTGCCGCTCTCGCGCGCGATTCGGCGAAAATCTTCAAAGCCGAGCGTCATGCCCATGCTGAGCATGATGATCGCTAACCCTGCGGTGATGAACGGGCCACTGAACCAGGTAAAGAATTCTGGCCGGACGAGCGCGGTGGTGGAAGCGAGTAGTACCCAGAGCGGGAAGGCGTTCGTGAGGGTAGCGACAACGTTCACGGTGGTTAGATTGTAACGGAGGGGCTTAATGATCTTTCAACCCGAACTGCTCAAAGGCAAGTCCGCGTTGGTAACCGGCGGCGGGACCGGGATCTGTCGCGGTCTCTCGCTAGCACTCGCCTCACACGGCTGCAACGTGGCGATCACCAGCCGGAAGGCGGAACATCTCGAGTCAACGCGGCAAGAAATTGAAGCACTCGGTGTCGAGGTCCTGGCGATCACGGGCGACGTCCGCGATCCAAGTGCGGTTGAGCAAACGGTCACGCGAACGCTGGACACCTTCGGACAACTGGACATTCTTGTCAACGGCGCGGCTGGGAATTTCCTTTGTCTCGCTGAGGATCTCTCGCCGAATGGATTTGGCGCCGTCGTCGATATCGATCTGAAGGGTACCTTTCACATGTGTAAGGCGGCGCTCCCCCATCTCAAGATTCGTGGAGGGGTAGTACTCAACGTCAGCACGACTCTCCACTATCTGGGCACGGCAGCGCAGTTGCACGTCTCGTCGGCCAAGGCCGGTGTTGATGCACTCACGCGCGTGCTGGCGGTCGAGTGGGGACCGTACGGCATCCGGGTAAATGGTATCGCGCCCGGACCTGTGGCCGAAACGGAGGGTGTGCGCCGGCTGCTCGTTGGTCCGACCAAGGACCGCGTCGTCCGGATGACGCCGCTCGGCCGACTGGGTGCCATACAGGACGTGTGCGATGCTGCACTCTTCCTCTGCTCTGACGCAGCCCCATTCATCACCGGTGTCACGCTCGTCGTCGACGGCGGCCTCTGGCTCGCCTCGAGTCGCATGGCGGAGGCGTGGGCGGAAGGCGTCGAGCAGAGTCGGCCGTTGCCGGTCGAACATTGACCATCCGGTGCTCAACAGTGCGTGTTCGAACGTTGGGCCGCAGTCGCTACACCCTCTGATAGTCAGGCCGCCAGTTCTGGATTATCTGCTTGATCGTCTTGCGGTCGGTGATGTTCTCATCGAGGACCTTGCGCGCGAGTCCGCACAGTTCCAAATCGCCGGCGAACCGTAGTGCAATCAGCTGATCGGTCGTGTAGTCGTTGATGCGCTCTTTGAGGTCATCAGGGAGTAGTTCCTGCATCCGGAGGCGTTCTTCCAGCCGGATGATGCGATCCTGAGCTTTTAGGGCGAACACGCGTGCGGCAAACGCGATAGTTGCGAGGGCGAACGCGACCGTCAGTGCATTCAGCGATTCGAAGGCGACAATCTGGGTGACTTGATAGATCGACCACAGGAGATTGATGAGGAGTAGAGGAAGCGCTGCGTAGTGGTACAGGGGCACCAACCGAGCGTGGTTTTCGTACGTTTGTGGGATCCTTTCCGCCATGGTCCGCCTCCTCGAAGAAATTTAATTCGATTCAATCCCTCACTATACGAGATGTATGCTCCATGAGAGGGGGAACCATGAGTGAGCTAGCAGCTAAACAATGTGTGCCCTGTCGCGGTGGGGTCCCGCCACTAAAGAAGTCCGCTCTACAGGCGATGCAGGCGCAGCTAGGCGGCGACTGGAAGGTGGTGGACGAGCATCATCTGGAGAAAGCGTACCGGTTTAACGATTTCCGGGAAGCTCTCGATTTCACGGCTCGGGTCGGCACGATGGCCGAGGAGCAGGACCATCACCCGGACATCTATCTGGCATGGGGGAAGGTCACGCTCACGATCTGGACTCACAAAATTGATGGCCTGACCGAGAGCGATTTCGTGTTTGCCGCGAAAGCCGACGCGCTGCGCTGACGCAACCGTGGCAGCTTGATCTTTGCGAGAAGTCGTCGCGTGTGCTGCTATTGGGGATCGAGCAGGCCCCACTAGCTTGTAGGGGAGGATGTCTTGGTTTAAGAGCAACTCGTAGTTGCGCCGGGTGCTGAAGCCGTTGGTGTAAGATCCGGGGCGGATGAGTACGCCAATGACCGATCTTCGGAGTCAGGTCAAGGCGGCACGCGAGCTGCTCGATGTATGGGTGCGCGAAGTTGTCGACTGGCATTTCGATCGGGCGACTGGTTGTCCCTTTTGGCTCGACTGGGCTGAGAAAGTGGGGCTGGATCCGCGGCGAGACGTTCGCAGCTTTGCCGATCTCGCCAAGCTCGGGCATTTCGAAGACGAGTGGCTAAGGGGCGGGCCGCTTCGGCGCTGGGTGCCCAGGGCCTATGCCGACCGGCCAATTTACGTGTTTGAGACCGGCGGCACAACGGGTATTCCTAAGAGCCGAATCGCGATCGACGATTTCCGCATCGACTACGAGTTGTTCTCCACGACGTTACCGAATGACCGCTTCCCACGCGGCTCGAACTGGCTGATGCTCGGGCCGAGCGGTCCCCGCCGGCTCCGGCTCGCCGTCGAGCATCTCGCGCAATATCGCGGCGGCATCTGTTTCTGTGTCGATCTCGACCCCCGCTGGGTGATCAAGCTGATCAAGAAAGGTTGGATGGATCACCTTGCGGCGTATCAGAACCATGTCGTTGAGCAGGCCATCACGGTTCTTTCGGCGGGGCACGACATCAAGTGTCTGTTCTCGACGCCGAAGTTAATCGAGGCGCTGGCGAATCGGCTTGAGGCGGACGGGTCAAGCATCAAGGACGCCGGCATTACCGGAATCTTTGCCGGTGGCACGGAGTTTACCCCGCAGTGGAACCGGTTTGCGCACGAGGAGCTGCTGGGCGGCGTCTACATGACACCGACCTATGGCAATACGCTGATGGGACTGGCGGCCAGCCCACCCAGTGGGCCGGAGAATGGTTATAAGATCACCTATTACGCTCCCCAACCGCGCGCTGTCCTTCAGGTGGTCGATCCAGACGATCCTAGTCGCCTGATAGAGCACGGCGAGACCGGCCGGGTTATGCTCACCACGTTGACCAAGGAGTTCTTCGTGCCGGGTTTTCTTGAACGTGACGAAGGTGAGCGTGAGCCCCCGTGTGAGCTCTATCCATGGGATGGCGTGAGCGGGGTGCGTCCCTTCAGCGAGCTCGCTTCGTCGACGACGGTGGGAGTGTACTAGTGAGTTTTAGAAGCTTCAAAATGCCCAGTGTTCAGGGGTCCAAGGTTATGGGAGCAAGGGAGGAAGGCATGTGTACATGGAAGTCGTTGTTTATGTCCCGAGGGTGGCTGGTGGCGCTTTCGCTTGCCATCGTTGTCGCCTGCAGCGGAGGTGAGGTACCGGAGCCGGCCATGGAAGAATCGACGGAGTCTGTCATGGAAGAACCAGCGGAGCCTGAGCTGACTGGCGGACCGCGCGTGTTCTTTGTTGCGCCCCAAGACGGGGGCATGCTCCCGGCTGAGCAGCCGATTGCGTTCGAGTTCGGGATTGAGAACTATGAGATCTCACCGCTGCCGGAGACGGTCGAGCAAGTGCGTCCAGGGGTGGGCCACCACCACCTGGGTGTCAACGCCGAGTGTCTGTCAGTGGGTGAACTCATCCCGAAGGCCGACCCGTGGGTACACTTCGGCGACGGGTCCAACACGATCGGGATGCAGCTCGATCCGGGAGAGCACACGTTCGCGCTGCAGCTGGGAGACGATGAGCATCGAACGATTGAAGGGCTGTGCGCGACGATCACCATCATGGTCGAGGAGGGAATCTAGCCACAGCGTCGGCGTGCTTTTCGCGGGCCGGATGCGGCTCGGGATCAGCGGCCAGGCCTTATGCCACGGGTTACTGTGACGGAACACCGGGAGACGTGAGCACGGTGATTCATTTTCCGGTCTTGCGGTGGGGGGAGCCTTACCGAAGTCTCGAGGTCAACGAGGTCGTCCATTTCGATACCGGCGAGCCAGTAGCCGAGGTGAGCCAGGCGAACCCGGGCCTCGTGGCGCGCGACATGCGCAAGGCGCCACGCGCGCGTGAGGTGCTGCGCGAGGTGCCTGCCGGCGAGTTGCTGACGCAGGTCACAAAAGCGGCGGAACTCTTCGCGTCAGCCGAGCTTCCGCTTGGAGACGGGAGTCAGACGCCAGATGACTTTGTGCGGCAACAGTCGGCCACTACCGGGCTCCCGGAACATATGTGCCGCATGAACATGGAGAAGCTCCGGTACGTGCTGGATCACCTTGACGAGATCCTTGCCTCGCTCACGCGCCGTCTCGACCCCGCGATCCTCTCCCATGGCTACGGCGAGGAGGACGGCGTGATGCGTAGCTATCAGGCGACGACCCCCGCGCTTGGCATGGTGCTGCCGTCGAACTCGCCTGGCGTGCACAGCCTGTGGCTGCCGGTTATCCCGCTTCAGATCGGCCTCGTGCTCAAACCGGGGCCACAAGAGCCGTGGACCCCGTGGCGTATGACGCAGGCGTTCTTCCAGGCGGGTGTGCCCCGCGAGTCGATTTCGCTCTATCCAGGACTTGGTGACGTCGGCGCGGCGGTACTCAATCATTGCCTGCGTAGCCTCATTTTTGGCGGGACGGCGACTGTCGAGCAGTACGCCAGCAACCCGAGTGTGCAGGTCCACGGTCCGGGATTTAGCAAGATCCTGCTGGGTGACGACGAGGCTGACAACTGGGAGAGGTACCTCGATTTGATGGTCGACAGCGTGCTTGTCAACAGCGGGCGCAGCTGTATCAATTGTTCCGGTATTTGGACGCCACGTCACGCGAAGGCGATCGCCGAGGCGCTCGCCGAGCGCCTCGGGCCGATCCGGCCGAAGCCGCCGGATGACTCTGAAGCGGCTCTGGCAGCGTTTACCGTTCCCGGGCAAGCCAAGGCGATTTCGAGCGACATCGACGCGGCGCTGCAGGAGTCAGGAGTCGAGGAAGCCACCGCCAGATACCACGACGGCGGCCGCTTGGTGTCGCGAGAGCGGTGCGACTACCTTCAGCCGACCGTGGTGTGCTGCGCGTCGTCGGACGCGACGATGGCGAAGAAGGAATACATGTTCCCGTTTGTCACGGTCGTGGAGTGCTCGCAGAATAAGATGATCGCATCGATCGGCTCGACATTGGTCGCCACGGTCATTACTAAGGACGAGGCATTTCGACGTACGCTGCTCGACGCGAAGAACGTCGATCGCTTGAACTTTGGCCCCATCCCGACGATCCAGCTTAACTGGTTCCAGCCACACGAAGGCAACATCGTCGATTTCCTCTTTCGGCCACGGGCGTTTCAGATGGCGTCGTAAGGGTTCCGTTGTTGCAGGTCCAGAACCTCGCGAAGCAGTACCCTACGCTCCGGGGACCACTGTCCATTCTGTCGGATGTGTCCTTTTCCCTGTCGCGGGGGGACGCCGCTTCGATCATGGGGCCGTCGGGGAGCGGGAAAAGCACGCTCCTCTATATCATCGGTGCGCTTGAGCCACCAACGGCGGGTACGGTAACGCTCGAAGGTACCGACCCGTTCGCGCTCCCGGAGCGTGCGCTCGCCAGCTTCCGCAATCGCAAGGTCGGCTTCGTCTTTCAGGACCACTTACTGCTACCGCAATGCACGGTACTCGAAAATGTTTTGGTGCCGACACTGGTGAGCGAACCGGATGCAGCGGTCAACGAGCGGGCCGTGTCACTGCTCGATCACGTGGGACTCAAGGCGCGGATGGACCATCGTCCGGCCGAGCTGTCCGGCGGTGAAAGACAGCGCGTTGCCCTCGCGCGCGCCCTGATCCAGCAACCGCTGCTCGTGCTGTGCGACGAGCCCACCGGAAACCTCGATCGTGGCTCGGCCGACACGATAGCCGCGTTGCTGTTCGAGCTGCAGCGGCGACAAAATAACATCCTGGTGATCGTCACGCACAATCTCGAGCTGGCGGCGCGGTGTCCGATCCGATATCGGTTGAAGGACCAGCGGTTGGAGAAGATCTAGGTGAGTCCTAAGACCCTAGCCTCCAGGCTTCGGAGCTCAAAAGTCTAGTACCGAGCGCCTGCTTGTGATGGTGATGTTCACACTCATTTACCGTAGTCTCACTCACTTCTGGCGTACAAACATCGTCGTCGTGATTGGCGTCGCGGTGGCGGTGGCGGTGCTCGCCGGTGCGCTGTTGGTTGGGTCGTCGGTGCGGGCCAGTCTGCGTGACATGGCACTCGAGCGGCTCGGAGCAATCGACCAGGTTATCACCAGCCGCGGCTTCGTTCGCGAGACCATGGCAGAGGACCTGATGTCTGACGATGAGATGGCTGAGATCTTCGCCGGGGCTGTGCCAATGGTTACCGTCGAAGGCTTCGCGACCCATCAGGAGACCGGCAGCCGCGCTTTCGGCATCCAGGTCTATGGTGTCGACGATCGGTTCTGGGAGTTCCACGGCCGATCCCCGGGCTCGCATGCGCTCGAGCTGAACACCGCGTTCATCAGCGAGGGCCTAGCTCGTGAGCTCGACGCCGAGATCGGCCAGACGTTGCTCGTCCGTGTGGAGAAGCCTTCGGCCGTGCCTATCAGCACTCTTCACGGGCAGCGCGACGACGTTGGTCGTACCCTGCGGCTCGGCATTGAAGGAGTGCTGTCCGCCGGTGAGCTGGGCGAGTTCTCGTTCCGGCCCCAGCAGGGGCTGGCGCGGTCCGTGTTCGTGCCGCTGACACGGCTCCAAGGGGAGCTAGAGCAAGAGGGCCAGGTTAACACAATTTTGCTCGGGGTCGGCGGCCAGTCACTGGAGAACCGGAACGCGATGGTGCGACTGGCGACCGCCGAGGCTGCTGTGCGAGATGCTGCGACGTTGGAGGACCTGGGCCTTCGGCTCCGACCGCTGCCCGCGCACGACACGTTCGCGGTGGAGTCGGCGGCCGGTCTCATCAATGACCAAGCCGTCGCGGCCGTGGAGGCCACGGCCCAGCGGCTCGGGTTCCGTGCGGAGCCGGTGCTCACTTACCTCGCGACCCAGCTCCGGGTGGGCAATCGCCTGATCCCCTACTCGCTAGTTACCGCGCTTCGCTTGGCGGTTCTGACGGGGGAGGAGATCACGGCGGCGCCCGGTCAGCCAACGCCGGTCGTTTTAAACACATGGGCCGCCGACGATCTCGATGCTGCGCTGGGAGACACGCTCACGGTCAAGTACTACGTTTGGGAAGATGAGGGGCGCCTATCGACACGCGAGACGGCATGGCGGGTTGCCGACATCGTGCCCATCGAAGGCCTGGCCGCCGACCGTGACTTGGCGCCGGTCTACCCAGGGATTACCGAAGCCAATGATGTTATGGCGTGGGATCCGCCCTTTGAGATCGACCTCGGCCTGATTCGGTCTCAAGACGAAGACTACTGGGACGACTATCGAACGACGCCAAAGGCCTTCATCCCGCTAGACGCGGGCCAGAGTTTATGGGCGTCGCGGTGGGGCCAGCTTACGTCCGTACGCCTCTTCCCACCGAACGGAGCGAACCTAGCAACGTCTCGCGAGCAGTTTCGCGCCATCTTCCGGTCGTTGCTCGACCCGATGGCGACCGGCTTTGTCGTTTATCCAGCCCGGACGCTGGCGCTTGAGGCGTCAGCCGGAGCGACAGATTTCGGGCTGTACTTCATCTACTTCAGCTTCTTCTTGGTGGTGTCGGCACTACTGCTCGCCGGTCTTTTTTTCCGGCTCGGAATCGAACAGCGACTGAAGGAGATCGGCGTCCTGCGCGCGACCGGATTCCCGGCCGTGTCAATTCGTGGCCTGTTTTGGGTCGAGGCGTTTGTGTTGTCGGTGGCCGGCAGCGTCCTCGGCGTGGTCGGCGCGATCGCGTACGCTGATCTTATTATGTGGGGTTTGCGAACACTATGGGTGGACGCGGTTGGCACGACGCGGTTGACGTTGCACATTTCTCCGGCGGTCCTGACGAGTGGTGCCGCTGGCGGAATTCTTGCCGCCTTCGGGTCGATTGCGTGGACGTTCAGGGCCATAGCACCGGCGTCTCCGCGGAGCCTGCTCTCGGGTACGGTCTCCGAGGCGACGGGGGCACCGGTGAGCGGTGGTGTCTCCGTGCCCCCCGCACAATCTCGTGCCTGGACCGTCGGGCTCACGTTGACGGCGTTGGGTCTCGGGCTCGTGGTGCTTGCCTTGTTCGAGGTACTGGGTGAGACGGAGGGCTTTTTTGGCGGTGGGCTGTTTCTGCTGTGCGCTATGCTGACCTTCGCGTGGGCATGGTTGCACGCCAGGCCGAGCCGTCACACCACGGGCCCATGGTCTCTCTCTCAAGTCGGTTTCCGGAACGCAAGCTATCGCCCGGGCCGCAGCGTGTTGAGCATCGCCCTGATTGCCTCGGCCGTGTTCATCATCGTCGCCGTCGATACGTTCCGCCGCGAGGGCGGTGAAGTTGAACTGGACCCGCAGTCCGGGACCGGTGGTTTCACCTTGCTGGCTGAGACGCTGCTCCCGATCGCGCATGATCCGGCGACCGATAGCGGCCGCGACGCGTTGAACCTGTCTGACTTGTACGACGGCGGGCCGCTCGAAGGCGTGACCCTGACACGATTTCGTGTCCGGCCTGGTGAGGACGCCAGCTGTCTCAACCTCTATCAGGCGAAGGACCCGCGTATCCTTGCCCCGACAGATGCGTTCGTCCAAGCCGGCCGGTTTGCGTTCGGGGCGACGATAGCCGCGGCACCAGAGGAGTCAGAGAACCCCTGGTTATTACTGAACCGCGAGTTTGCCGACGGGGCGATTCCGGCGATCGCTGACGCAACGTCATTGACTTACGCCCTCCACCTTTCGGTTGGCGATGACTTCGTGTTGCACCGCGATACTGATCGACCGATACGACTTCGGATCGTCGCGGTACTTTCCGACAGTATCTTCCAGCGGGAACTTTTGGTCGCTGAGCATCACTTTACGCGGGTGTTCCCCGACCACGACGGTTATCGTGCCTTTTTTATCGATGTTGCACCGGAGCGGGCCCCCGAGGTCGCCGCGGTGCTCGAGGACCGCCTGATAGACTTCGGCTTCGACGTTGTCTCGGCCGCGGAGCGTCTCGCCGCGTTCCATAGAGTCGAGAACACCTATCTCGCGACGTTCCAGATGCTCGGGGGGCTCGGCCTGATCCTTGGCACCTTCGGGCTCGGCGCCGTGCTGTTGCGGAACGTGCTCGAGCGCCGGCGGGAGCTGGCGCTTCTCAGGGCAGTTGGGTACAATGTCGGCCACCTCTCGCTATTGGTGTTGGCGGAGAACACACTGTTGCTGTTTGCCGGACTGGTGGCCGGCACGGTGTGCGCGGTCGTGGCCGTCGCGCCAGCCTGGCTGGAACGGGGAAGGGGAGTACCGGTTCTCTCGCTCGGTTCGCTGATCCTTGTGGTCGTCCTGGCTGGCTTGACGGCGTCACTTACCGCGACGATAGCTGCAGTAAGGTCTCCACCCCTCGAAGCTCTCCGCACGGAATAACCCTCGCGCGAGCAATGATTGACAAAGAGTCCCGTGGCGACGTTACCCTGCTTCGTCTGGCACACGGCAAGGCGAACGCGTTCGATACGGAGTTGCTTGAGGCCCTGGCGATCGAGCTGACGGCGTTGTTACACGCGGAGACCACGGCGGTGGTGTTGACCGGCACCGGTCGCATCTTTTCCGCCGGGGTCGACCTGCGCCGCCTGTCCGGTGGGGGGCGCGCCTATGTGGATCGATTTCTGCCAGCGTTGGGTGACGCGTTCTTCAAGGCGTTCGCGTTCCCCAAGCCGCTGGTGGCGGCCATCAACGGTCACGCGATCGCCGCCGGCTGCATTCTTGCCTGCGCGTGCGACTATCGAGTGATGGCCGACGGGGAGGGACGAATTGGCGTACCGGAGCTTGCCGTTGGTGTGCCGTTCCCCAGCATAGCACTTGAGATCCTACGATTCGCCGTCCCGGCTAACCGCTTACAGGCCTTGATCTATGAGGGGGAGATCTGCGCGCCACTCGAGGCTCTGAGGGAGGGATTCGTCGACGAACTGGTGCCGGCCGAACGGTTACTAGACCGGGCAATTGCAATCGCGGCACGGCTGGGCCGATTCCCGTCCGCCTCGTTCGCCTTAACGAAGCGCTTGGTGCGCCAGCCCACCCAGGATCGCGTCTCGCACCACCTGAAGTCGATCGACGAGGAAGTACTGGAAGCGTGGGCTTCGCCAGCTGTGCAGAAAGCGGTACGCGCGTACACGGAGCGAACACTTAAGAAATGACCTCACGTGAAGCAGGATCCGCCGCGCGCTTTACCAGATACCGAGGCGACGCGTCAGTCACGTCAGGGGGTAAGATGTGCAAACGATTTCCGATGTGGCTGATGGCGTCGGCGGCTCTCATTGTGGTGTGCGCCACGCCGGCTTTGGCGCAGACCATGCTGCTGCGGTTTCCAGACATCTACAACGATCGGGTGGTTTTTTGCTACGCCGGTGACCTGTGGGTGGCGTCGAGCCAAGGCGGCACTGCGACCCGTCTGACGGCTCATCCGGGTCTAGAGCTCTTTCCGAAATTCTCGCCAGATGGACGGTGGATCGCATTCAGCGGGCAATACGATGGTGATGAGCAAGTTTACATCATGCCGACGACAGGCGGTATACCGAAGCAACTCACTTACTATCCGGCCAGGGGCCCCTTACCTCCGCGCTGGGGCTACGACAACCAGGTGTATGACTGGACACCGGATGGGCAGTCAGTCCTGTTTCGATCGCTCCGCTACAGCACCGCCCTGTCAGACAGTCGCTTGTTCTTGGTGTCCATGAATGGGGGGTTGCCGGTGCCGCTACCGATGCCAGAATCTGGTGCTGGCGATCTCTCGCCTGACGGTACACGCGTGATCTACTCGCCGCTGTTCCGCGACTTTCGAACCTGGAAGCGCTACGAAGGCGGCTGGGCGCAGGAGCTCTATCTCTTCGACCGCGAGACCCATGCCGTTGAGCGCATTACCGACCATCCCAGAACCGACCGCGACCCGATGTGGATCGGCAACACGATCTACTTCAGCTCAGATCGCAGCGGGACGCTCAATCTATACGGGTTTGACCTGCGCGCGCAGGTGACCACGCAGTTAACTAACAGCGATACCTGGGATGTCCGATGGCCGAGTGATGATGGAGAGAACCAGATTATCTACGAGCTGAACGGTGAGCTTGAGGTGTACGAGATTGACCAGCAGCGTTCTCGAAAGCTCTCGGTCGTAGTACCAAACGATGGTGTGGCCATGCGTCCGTCTCGGGTCTCCGCCACGAATCTAATTGAGGACTTCGAGCTGAGCCCGAAAGGGGAGCGCGCGCTTTTTGTTGCGCGTGGAGACATCTTTACGGCACCGATCGAGAATGGCCCGACGCGAAACCTCACGCGGAGCTCGGCCGCCCACGATAAATGGGCTCGGTGGTCGCCGGATGGCAGTCGGATCGCGTTTGTGTCAGACGCCACCGGAGAAGAAGAAATCTATGTTGTGCCGCAGGATGGTGCTGGTGTGCCAACCCAGCTGACCGAGGGTGGCCAGGCCATGCGGTATGCGCCAGTGTGGTCGTCCGATGGGGAGTCCTTGGCATTCAGTAACAAGGATGGCGAACTCTACGTGCTGGACATTGAGAGCAAGACGCTAACCGACGTGGCCGATGAGGCACGAGGTCAAGTTCGAGACTACACCTGGTCACCCAACGGTGGGTATCTGGCATTCTCGTTAACCGAACCAAACGACTTCAGTTCGATCTTTATCTGGCGCGCTGCGGACAAGACACTGCACCGGGTTACAGGTGAGTACTTCCACGAGTGGAACCCGGCCTGGGATCCTGAAGGCGACTACCTCTACTACCTGTCAGATCGACAGTTTTCCCCACAGCTCGGTTCGTTCGAGTGGAACTACCTGGTCGATCGAGAGACCGGCATCTACGCGCTGGCACTGCGGGGGGACGTGATTCATCCGCTGCCGCCTGAGAGTGATGAGGTAATCCTCAACGACGACGGCGACGAGGATAGAGCGAGTGCCGATACAGAACCGGTTCAAGGTTCAGAGGCGGGCGCCGCGATCGAGTCGACCGGTAGTCCAATCTCGATTGAATTCGACGGCCTAGCACGACGAGTAGTGCGGTTGCCGGTCGAGTTTGACAACTACGAGGGGCTGAGTGCAGGCCCAGGCCGCGTGTTCTATATCCGCGGCACCGCGCAATACTACGGGCGACGCAGCGACCTTCGTCCCGAGCTGCACGGTTACACCTTTGAAGACCGGACATCCAACACGATCGCCGAAGGGGTTTCCGGCTACGCGATTTCGAACGATGGTCAGCAGCTGTTGGTGCGGGAGGGTGACAACTTCAAGGTGTACCCGGCCAGTGGTGGCGAGGCGAAGCCGGTCTCCACTCTCGGGCTGATGGTCGACCGAGTTCCAGCGCAGGAGTGGGCGCAGATTTTCGACGAGGTCTGGCGACGCTTCCGAGATTTCTTCTACGTCGACAACATGCACGGTTACGATTGGGAGGCGTTGCGGGGGCGGTACCGGCCCCTGCTTGCGCACGTGGCACACCGGTCAGATCTCAACTACGTGATCGGTGAGATGGTAGCTGAACTCAGCGTCAGCCACGCCTACATTACGGGTGGTGATTGGGAAACGCCCGCGCGTCCGCAGGTCGCACTCCCCGGTGCTGTGTTCGAGCCGGACGCGGCATCCAATCGGTTTAGGCTAGCCCGGATCTACCGTGGACATAACGAGGAACCGTCGTATCGCGCTCCGCTTTCGGAGATCGGGGTTGATGCCCGCGAGGGCGATTACCTGCTCGCGATCGATGGCGAGCCGTTACTGGCGACCGATAACCCCTACCAGATCCTCAGGTATCGTGCGGATCGACCTGTGCGGTTCACCCTTAACGACCAGCCGAGTGTCGAGGGAGCCCGCGAGGTTGTGTACCAACCGATTACGAGCGAACGTGCACTACGTTATCTTGAAGAGGTGGAGGCGAACCGACGTAAGGTTGATGAGTGGACCGATGGGCGGGTTGGGTATCTTCACATCCCGGACATGGGTGCCGAGGGAATTCGGGAGTTCATTAAGTGGTTCTACGGGCAGATCCGAAGGGAAGGGCTGGTGATCGACGTTCGCGGGAATGGCGGGGGCAACGTTTCGCAGATGCTTATCGAGCGGTTGAGTCGGTCACTGCTCGGCACCCGGTTCGCGCGGACCTTCGATACGCCGGGCACCTATCCATCCACCGTGTTTCATGGTCATCTCGTCTGTATCCTTGATGAGGACTCGGCCTCAGATGGTGACATCTTCCCCTATAGATTTCGCGAGGCCGGCCTTGGTCCACTCATTGGTAAGCGTTCGTGGGGCGGGGTAATCGGCATCACCAACCACGGGCAGCTGATCGATGGTGGGACGGTGAACGTGCCTCAGTACGGCACGAATGCTCTCGACGGAAGCTGGGTGATCGAGGGGATTGGTGTCGAGCCAGACATGGTAGTCGAGAACGATCCGAAATCCGTGATCGCTGGTCGAGACCCGCAACTCGAGCGAGCTGTGGCGGAAGTGATGAGTATGATCGAGGACGATCCGCTCACGTTGCCAAAGCGGCCTGCCGCGCCTGTAAAGGCCCCGTAGAGACGAGAGGTTCTCACCCTACATGCCCAGACCTGTCGCTAAGAAGCAGCCATACCGTCTGGAGATGCACGGTGACGTTCGTATCGATGACTACTACTGGCTCCGGGAGCGAGACGATCCGGAGGTGATTGCCTACCTGGAGGCTGAAAACGCTTACGTCGACGAGAAACTTGGCCACACGAACGAGTTTCAGGCAGAGCTGTTTAACGAGATCAAGGGACGTATCAAGCAGACTGACGTGTCGGTTCCGTTCCGAGAGGGGACGCATCTCTACTTCTGGCGGTACGAAGAAGGGAAGGAATACCGTGTTTACTACTGCCAGCCACAAGCCCGCACATCGGAGCAAGCAATCCTCGACGTTAACGACGTTGCCTCGGCTCACGAGTACTGCGATGTTCCCACCTTAGAGGTTAGCCCAGACGAAGCTATTCTCGCCTACGCAACAGATACCGTCGGGCGGCGCCAGTATGCCATCCGTTTTCGTGACCTCGTGACGGGCGATATGCTGCCCGATCGGATCCCGGACGTCACGAGCAATCTTGTTTGGGCAAACGATAGCCGCACAGTGTTCTACGCCCGCCAACACCCGAAGACGCTTCGGTCGTTTGAGGTCTACCGTCACCGTCTCGGAGAGGATGCGGCCAAGGACAAGCGCGTCTATCATGAGGCTGACGAGACATTTAGCTGCAGTGTTGGTCGAAGCCGCTCACGGCGATTCATTCTGGTGGCTTCGTGTCACACGCTTACCACGGAATACCATGTCCTGGACGCTGATCACCCAAACAGCATGCTTTCGGTGTTCCTGCCTCGGAAGCGCGGCCATGAGTATCACATCGATCACTACCGGGACCACTTCTACGTGCGTAGTAATGCCAACGCCAAGAATTTTCGGCTCCTGAAGACACAGGGGGCAGGATCAACGCCTAAACAGTGGATAGAGGTGATCCCGCATCGGGACGACGTGTTATTAGAAACGTTCGAGATATTTTGCGATCACCTAGTGCTCCAGGAGCGTACGGATGGCTTGGTCCGGCTGCGTATCCGTTCTTGGGGTACTGCTGGGGAGCACGAGATCGAATTTCCTGAGCCGGCCTACGACGCGTACATCGATGTGCACAACCGCATTCCTGACACACAGATGCTGCGTTTTGGATATAGCTCGTTGAGCACGCCTAATTCAACGTACGACTACGATATGGTGACACGCGAGCGGCGATTGCTCAAGCGTGAGGAGGTGGTCGGAGTATTTGATACCTCACATTATCGGACAGAACGTCTGTATGCGACAGGCGCCGACGGCACTCGCATCCCGATTTCGCTCGTTGCCCGCCACGAGACTCCGTTGGACCAGACGAGCCCATTGCTGCTGTACGGGTACGGTTCGTACGGGATTAGCACGGATGCAAGCTTTCACTCGCCTAGGCTCAGTTTGCTCGATCGAGGCTTCATCTTCGCGATCGCGCACGTGCGAGGTGGCGCGGAACTTGGCCGACCGTGGTACGAAGATGGCAAGTTGCTTAGAAAAAGGCACACTTTCACAGACTTCATCGCGTGTGCCGAGCATCTGATCGACCTGCAGTACACTCGGCCAGACCGACTATTCGCGATTGGCGGCAGTGCCGGCGGGCTGTTGGTAGGAGCCGTGATTAATATGCGACCTGATGTGTTCGCGGGGGGCATCGCGCAGGTGCCGTTTGTTGACGTCGTTACCACGATGCTGGACGAGACCATACCGCTAACGACCGGTGAGTACGACGAATGGGGCAACCCAAACGACAAACTGTTCTACGATTATATTAAGTCGTACTCGCCGTACGACAACGTCCAGGCCCACGGGTACCCACATCTGTTGGTAATGACAGGACTTCACGATTCACAGGTTCAGTACTGGGAGCCGGCGAAATGGGTGGCCAAGCTCCGGGCGCTCAAGACCGACGATCACCTATTGTTGCTCAAGACCAACATGGATGCCGGTCACGGTGGGGCATCAGGTCGATACCGTCAATATCGTGAGCACGCCTTACAGTACGCGTTTCTGATCGACCTTGCCCGTTCGGCTACCGAAGCGTCGGCGTCCGTTGAAACGGTTCGGTAAGACTTGTCATCGTCTATGTGACGGAGGATAGCGTGGGAAGATGCGCGGAAGTGATGTGCTCCGCTGCGTTGGTCACACTCACCAGCCAGGTTTTGGTGTCTGCCGAAAACTGGCCCAACTGGCGAGGTCCAACGCGGAATGGTGTCAGTCTTGAAACGAACCTCCCTGTGGAATGGGACACGCGGCGAAACGTCGCGTGGAAACTCGAGATGCCTGAGTGGACCGGCTCCACGCCGATTATCTGGGGACACAGGATCTTTCTGAGCGTTGCCGACGGGGAGAACCTGGAGCTGTGGTCTATAAACCGTGACACGGGTCAACCCGTGTGGAAGCGGTTTCTGGGTGGTGGCAACCATCGGGAACGCAAGCAGAACATGTCGTCACCATCTCCGGTAACCGATGGTGAGCGTGTTTGGGTGATGACTGGTACCGGCATCCTCAAGGCGTTCGACTTCGACGGTGTCGAGCTGTGGATGCGCGACATTCCCAGGGACTACGGTGCGTTCGGGCTCAACTGGGGGTATGCTTCGTCACCGTTGCTACACGGGGACGCGTTGTACGTTCAGGTACTGCACGGCATGCGAACCGATGACCTGTCGTACGTCCTCAGGATTGATCGTGATACCGGCGAAACGGTGTGGCGTCAAGTTCGGCCAACCGAAGCGGTATGGGAATCGCCTGACTCGTATACAACGCCGGCACTTCTGCGGTACGAAGGTGCCGAGGAAATTGTCATCACGGGAGGAGACGCGGTCACCGGGCACGATCCAGAGACCGGCCGAGAGCTCTGGCGTGCGGATGGGCTGAATCCTCAACGCGGCCGCTCGTACCGCATCGTGGCATCACCGGTGGTGTGGGACGACATGATCTACGCACCAACCCGTGTCAGACCGATGCTTGCTCTCAAGGCTGGTGGTCGTGGCGACGTGCTGGCCTCGCATGTTGTCTGGAAGAGCGACAACGGACCGGACGTGCCGACTCCTGTTACGGATGGGCAGTACGTCTACATTGTGAATGACCAAGGCATCGTGTATGTCCACGACGCGAAGACGGGAGAGTTGGTCTACGGGCAGCAACGGATACAGCCAGGTACCTACAGTGCTTCACCAGTGCTTGCGGACGGGAAGATCTATGTAACAAACGAGGCAGGGTTAACTACCGTGTTCAAGACAGGACCAACGTTCGAGCTTGTGGCGGAGAATGCGTTGGATGACTATTGCTTGAGCTCTCCGGCTATATCGGACGGCCAGATCTTTATCCGAACAGCCGGTTATCTGTACGCCATCGGACAGCGACGCAAACGAGAGTAGTGGTTCGACCCGCACACTCTTGAGCGAGATTTTCGAGGCGAAGTCGATACCAGAGAGTTTGTGGCGATAGGCGACAATCAGCTCGGCCGATTCGCCAGAACCAAGCCTGCCCCGCCAGCGGCCATGAGAATCCCTAGAAAGAACAGTACAGAGGGAGTCTGCTGGGGCGGGTTGTAGATCATCGCAACGAAGACGCTGACGATCGGGGCGCCGGCGAAAACGAGTGCGGGCACGACTGATGGTTTGCCTCCGTTGATCAAGGCGAGCACAATCCCAAGCGCGCCAAGCGCACCCAGCGTGCCAGCGGCCAGAGTGAACCCGATGCCGGCTAGAGTGAAAAGGCTCCAGGTTCCCGCCCGCGCGATCATGCTTCCGGGGAGCGCGATGGCCACGAGCAGGTAAGCGATTCCTACCATGAGGAACGCGTGAACTCCGCTCCCCCCCAAGGCTAGTTGACCACGGTGCAGCGTCGGAATATATGTTCCCCAACTTAGCACGGTGAGGATTACAAAGGGTAACCATGCGTTCATGTCTGCGTGTCCTTTTTGTTTAGGTGGGTTTGATCCGTAAACGGCGCGAAACGCCGGTACAATACCTCATGCCTCGTTGGCTCCTCGTTCTGGCGCCCGTGACATTGTATGTCCTTCACCAGGACTGGTGGTTTTGGACCAGCGCCCGTCCGTTAATGTTTGGCTTCTTGCCGGTCGGCCTCTTCTACCACGTGGTCTATTCGCTTGCCGTGGTGGTGCTGATGTGGGTGCTTGTCCGAGACGCGTGGCCCGCACACCTCGAACCCAAGGCTGGCGTTGCTGCCGACACGCCAGGTGCCGATCGACCACAGGCCGGAGGAGCTCATTGATTCCCGCGCTGGTCGTCTTCGCCTACCTCGGCGTCGTGCTCTACATCGGGATCTTTGCATTTCGGCGGTTTAAGCAGCGGGATGCGGAAGGCTACTTCCTGGCTGGGCGCTCACTTGGGCCGGCAGTGTTCCTGCTGTCACTCTTTGGTACCAATATGACTGCCTTCACCATTCTGGGGTCGGCAGGCCATGCCTTTGCCAACGGCATCGTGACTTACGGCCTTATGGCGTCATCGTCAGCACTCATCATTCCGGTGACGCTGTTCTTGATCGGCACCCGGATATGGGCGCTTGGTAAGCGGCACGGCTTTATTACCCCGGTGCAAATGTTTCGAGACCGTTGGGAGTGCGGGCACATCGGGACCGTCATTTTCGCAGTCCAGGCGGCGCTACTGGTGCCATACATCATTATCGCCGTCATGGGCGGCGGCACGACGCTGAGTGCTGTGAGCGGTGGTGTCGTGCCGTACTGGCTCGGCGGCGCCGTTGTGGCGGTTGTCGTGATGAGTTACGTGTTCTTCGGCGGTATGCGCGGAACCGCTTGGGTGAACGCGTTTCAGACGGTTCTGTTTCTGAGCTTCGGGGCGGCCGCGTTAATACTGATCGGGTCAAGCATTGGAGGATACCCGGAAGCCATAGAGTCGCTGCTCGACTCGGACGCGACGGCATCCCTGTTAACCCGGGAGCGGGTGTCGCCCCGGTTTTTTTTCAGCTACACTTTTATCCCGCTCTCGACCGTCGCCTTCCCGCACATCATCATCTTCTGTTTCACGGCCCGCCGGATGCAACAGTTTAAGAAAACTGTGGTGTTCTACCCGATCTGCATCCTGGCCATCTGGTTGCCGTGCACCTTTCTCGGCGTAGCGGCCAACGCCATGCACGACGTACCTGAAATCTCCGCCAAGCTCGACGCGCGGGCACTGCTCGCTTCAGGCGATTTTTCTGTCGGTGCTGCCAAAGCCGTTGCGCTTCAGCAAGCTGCAGCTGGCGACGACGTGATCATCCTGATCCTCGAGCACTACGCGCCCATCTGGATGGTCGGCATTCTCGGCGCCGGGATCATGGCGGCGGTCATGGCGAGCGACTCTCAAATCCTCGCCCTGTCGACAATGTTCACTAAGGATGTATTCGCGTATTACGGTGGGACGAGCCGGTTCGGCGAGCGCGTCCAGGTTCAGATGGGGCGATTGTTCGTGGTGCTGATCACCACCGTCGCGTATCTGATTGCACTCCGAGCGCCGCCAGGAATCTTCAATCTCGCGGTGCAGTACGCCTTCTCGGGTTACTCGGCGCTGTTTCCGCTGCTGGTGGGGGCACTGTTCTGGAGGGGGAGCACGAAGTGGGGAGCGCTGGCCGTGGTAATCTGGACCGCTTCGACGGTCGCCTCGGTTGCGGTTCTGCAGGCCGTTGTGCCACCACCACCGCCAGGCAACCTCGTGCCGGTCTTGACCGTCGGCGGCACGGATGTGCTCACTCGCACACCAGGCGGCACCGACATCCTCGGCTACATGCCGGTCGTGCCGATGACGATTGGCTCGGCGCTGTTGATGTTTGTCGTCTCTCGGTTCACGTCCAAGCCGAGCCAGAAGACGCTCGCACGATACTTCTAACGTTCGTTGAGATAGCGTCCAGACAGGACCGACTTGGCGTATGGTTGCACTCGTTGCAAGTCCAGCCCGGGCCTTCGAGTTCGCACCTCAACCTCGATCGAAGCTGACGCGCCAGCCCGCGTAAATCGCCAAGCACTCAAATATCGGCGATCCGTGTAGAAACGCCAAACCAAAATCTTCAGCCGTCATCCTCCCTCGGCTCGGCCGGAGCTGCCGCGTGTTTGAAGCCGGCGAGGCCGGCGAACCGCGCCTGGGCCCCAAGCTCGTGCTCGATGCGCAGGAGGCGGTTGAACTTGGCCGTCCGCTCCCCGCGACATCCGGAGCCCGTTTTTATGTGACCACAACCAGTCGCCACGGCAAGGTCTGCGATGAACGTGTCCTCGGTTTCACCGGACCGGTGGGACACGTAGACGCCGTAGCCGTGACGCTGGGCGAGGCGAACGGTCTCTAACGTCTCCGAGACGGTGCCAATTTGGTTGAGTTTGATCAGGATCGAGTTTCCAACACCACGATCGATCGCCTGCTGGAGAATCTTCGGGTCCGTACAGAAAATGTCATCGCCGACAAGTTCGACACGTCCTCCCAGCTCTGTGGTGAGGAGCTTCCACCCGTCCCAATCGTTTTCGGCCAGGGCGTCCTCGATCAGTACGATGGGGTACCGGTCGATCCAAGTGCGCCACAGCTCGATCATGTCGGCGGTCGTCTTTGACGACCGGTCAGACTTTGACGCGACGTACTGCCCGTCTGCCCACATTTCGCTAGTGGCCGGATCGAGGCAAAGGACGATATCGTCACCTGCACGGTAGCCGGCCCGCTCGATTGCCATCAGGATCAGTTCGACCGCCTCCTTGTCGTCGGCGAGATCCGGTGCGAAACCGCCCTCGTCGCCGATACCGGTCGATTTCCCCTGGGTTTTTAGCAACGCTTTCAGCGCGTGGAACGTCTCGACTCCCATTCGGATCGACTCGGCGAACGACGGCGCATTGTGCGGAGCGATCTTGAATTCTTGGAAATTGACGGTGTTGTCGGCGTGGCGGCCACCATTGATCACGTTGAGACAGGGTACCGGGAGAAGGCTGGCGCGCTCGTCGCTGAGCGAGCGGTAAAGGGGCAGGCGCTTGACACGGGCAGCCGCACGTGCCGCCGCCATTGATACCCCAAGAATGGCGTTCGCGCCAAGGCGTGACTTGTTTGGTGTGCCGTCGAGCTCGATCATGCGCTCGTCGAGCTCACGCTGGTCAGTGACGTCGTGGCCAACAAGTGCGTCGTTGATGTCCGTGCCGACATTCTTAACCGCTTGCTGCACGCCTTTGCCGTCGTAACGCTTGGGCTCGCCATCGCGCAGCTCAACGGCTTCACGCGCGCCGGCGGATGCCCCAGAGGGCACGAGTGCCGAGGCGCTGGTTCTATTTTCGAGTTGCACGCGGGCCTCGACCGTAGGGTTACCACGTGAGTCGAGAACCTCCAGCGCATCAATTGCCCGAATCCGCATGCCGTGTCATCTCCCGGCTGTCACTTTGATTGACAGGTCGTGCCGGATCGAACGCCCCTTACTCACCCGGTGCTCCTTGTGTCGAGTGTCACTTCCATGTGACCTCCATAGCAAAGAAGTGATCAAATACTTCCCGATCTGGATGGTTAGCGTCGTTACGTTCAGGGCTCCGAATGTAGAAATCGAGCTGCTGCAGTGCCGGATTCACCACTCCTCCTGGCTGTCTAAATCGGTGGGGGTGGCGCGTCGCCAACGTCTCTCGATCTCGCATGCCCTGTGTCACCATGAAGTGGATCTGAAAGTCGTCGTAGAGCGGCTCATCGTTCAGAGTCGCGGATCCTGTGCCCCATCCCGTCACGTAGAGGAGGCTCTTTGGCCAGTTCGCATCGCCACAACCGGAGTCCCCATGCTCGAAGAGAAAGGCCGCAATACCCCCGTCCTGGCACGGCGAGAATTCCTCAAATTTTTCGAGGGTGATGACATACCGTCCCTCGGGCAGCTCGAGCTCGGCGCGGAAGCTTCCCGTATTCGTGATCTCGTTCACGTCAATGTCCGCCGTGCCGGCGACCTGACGGAGATCGCTGCCGTCGTTTCCCATGTGATCCCATGGGGTCGTATCAGACAGCGTGCCGATCTGATAGATCCGGCTTCCGGTAATGATGAACCGACCGTCGTATAGGTCGTGCTGCTCGGGCGTGTAGATACCCATTGCCGTGTCGGGTTGTGTCCGTGGTCCCCGCTCCTGGGCCTCCGGTTCAGGTTGCGCGTCCGGTTTAGGAGCTGGGCCGGCGCAGGTAGTCACTGCCAAGCAAAAAGCAACCGCGATTCCGAAACGGTCTCGTGTCATGTCTCGCCCTCATCCATGCTACCGACGCGTGCCCTCGATCGGCGCAACGCCGGAAGGTGTAGCCTCTAGTGACGCCTGTGCCCCCAATTTGATCAGGGCCGTGGTGCTCTGGCCCTGGAAGAAGCTGAATCCGTCCCTGTTCGTTCAGGACAAGGGGCCACCCAGCTTTTTGTTGGCCTTTAAGGTCGCATCGCGGATCGTCGCGACCAGTGCTTCATATTCTGTGTCACCTTGGTTCCATCCCGAGAAACTGTGTAGGTCTGTGCTGGCGGCGAAGACGACGTCGACACCCGGCACAGCAGCGATCTTGTCTGCGATGGCGACACCAGCCGTCGACTCGATCATGGCGACGATCATGATGTTGTCGTTGGCGGTGGCACGGTAGTCATCTCCCCATAGGGCACGGTATTGGCCGCTACCCTGGCTCCGTTCTCCGACGGGCGGGTACTTGGCGTACTTGACTGCGGCCTTCACCTTCTCGACGGAGGCAACCATCGGCACGATGATTCCAAGCGCATCGATGTCTGAGGCTTGCTGGATGTCGCCTTCGGTTGCGTCTGGCACGCGGATAAAGGGGATGGCCGGTGCACCTCTGCACGCCCAGATCATTCTGGCTACGTCCTGATACGTTAGCGGACTGTGTTGCATTTCGATCCACAGGAAATCGAATCCGGCGTTAGCCATGGCGCAGTAGATGTCTGGGTCAGGCGATGACACGGTGCCGCCAACAATCTGCCGGCCTTCATTGAGTTTTTGCTTGGCCGTGTTGTAGAGATGTGTAGATGCACCAGTCGCCCCCTGCTGTGTCTGTGCCACCGGTGCAAGCATCAAGCACAAGACCGCGCTGACAGCGACTGACAGGCCGACGCGCCTTGAAATCATAAGACCCCTCCTGTTGCCGGAAGCATCACTTTTCGCGCGGCATGTCATCAACCCAAACCGTACGAACGGTCGCGCAGTTGCGGGCCAGCACATTTGGTCTCAGCCCCAGATCGCGTCCCGCACCTACTTGTCGGCGCTGTGGTTCCATCCCTCCAACGCATAACAGTATGCTACCTCGGTGGCGATGCTCGTGAGCAACGAAATAGCCGAGAGTTATGAACACTCCCGTTCTCTACCCCCCCGTCGATTAGGCTCACTTGCGACACTCTCGCGAGAAAGAATGCCACAGCGCTGCAGTAAGCTGAGAAAGTTTCTTTGAATTCGGCCTTTGCAAGAGTGACCTGCGTCGGGGGGGGCACTAACCCTCACACGAAACTTTTCCTGTTTCTCGAGGTGTCACCGTGCTTCGAGAGCGTGCAGTTCACACTAGTGGCGCCGGTTGAATCGATTCGAAACAGTGGTGGTTTTGGATGATGAAATAATCGGAGCCTGTAAGGTAGGTGGTAGTCAGGTGCCTGCCCGGCGATTTAATGCCAGGACGCTGCCGAAGAGCACGATCCCCGCGACATCAAACATCGGAACTGCGAGTCTCCCAAGCGAGACCGATGGGCCAGGCGCTAGGAGCAGGCCAGCAGCGGCGAAGCTGGCCAGACGAAGTCCAATGGGGAGCGGGTTGCGAAGCTGGCCAGCAATACCCGCAGCAAAGCAAGCTACACCGAGCGTCGCGATGGAAACCGGTAGCAGCATCGTGAGCCAGCCGGCTGTTTGACCACTGGCGGTGAGCATCAGGAGTTCGGGTCGATAAACGAACATAAAGGGGAGCGTGAAGCCGACAAGCGCGAAGCGGAACGCCGCAAAGCTAGTCGGCATGATTTTTGTGCCGGCGATCGAAGATGCTGCGTACGCGGCGAGTGCGACCGGCGGCGTCACCATCGACATCATGCCGAAGTAAAAGATGAAGAGGTGCGCGGCGAGCGGGATGACGCCCAGGTTGCCTAGGACCGGTCCGATCAGGGTGGCCATGAGCAGATAGCACACAGCCGACGGAAGGCCCATCCCGAGGATAATCGACGAGATCATAATCAGGACCAGGGCCAGGAACAGGCTCTGCTCGGCGAGCGGGATAATGGTTGCTGGCAGGCGGGTGCCTATACCGGTGAGTGTTACGGTCCCGATGATGATTCCGACGCAGGCAGCAGCGGCGACCAGCGGGACAACGTTACGCGCGGCTTTTGTTAGGCTGTTGAAGATGCTACCAACATGTAGGCGTGTTGCTGAGTGAACGCTGCTGGTCGCGACGATTACCGCCAGTGAGATCGTCACCGCACGAAATGCGGTGTAGCCAAGGATCACGCAAAGGATCAGACTACCGAGGGCCGTGGCGAAGACGACTCCTTCGAATCGCATGCGCTCGTCAGTGACATTACCTGGACTCATCACGTCGGCCGTCTGGACGGGTAGTGTTGTCGTCCGGCGGGCGTGGAAGTGCACGATGAAGAGCAGCGATGAGTAATAAAGAATCGCTGGGATGAGTGCCGCCCGGATAATTTCTATATACGTCACCGGCGGCTCGACGATCTCGAGCATCATATAGGCGCCAGCTCCCATGACTGGAGGCATCAGCGCCCCGCCAGAGCTCGCGGCGGCTTGGAGGCCGGCGGCCGTGACCGGCTGAAACCCGGCGCTCCGCATCATCGGGATCGTGAACGTGCCGGTCGTTGCGGTGTTTGCCACGGCGCTGCCGGATAGTGATCCCATCAGTCCGCTGCTAAGCACGGCCACCTTGGCTGGTCCACCCGGGCTCCGCCCGAACACGCGTTTCGCAAACTGCACGATGAAACGCGTTGCGCCGGTAGCTTCGAGAAAGGCCCCGAAGATCACGAACAAGAACACATAGGCGAACATAACGTTCAGCGCCACGCCGAAGACACCCTGGCTGTGGAGGAAAGTCTGCGCGACGATACGCGACACCGTGTAGCCGCGATGTGGGAAGAACCACGATGGGAACGACGACCCGAAATAGGCGTAGATTAAAAATGCTAACGACAGGAGCGGTAATGCCAGTCCGAGCGTACGCCGGGCCGCTTCAATGACGAGCAGCAGACCGAAGAGGCCAATGACGAAATCGAGCCTGGTCTCGATTCCCGCTCGATTTCCAAGCGATTGGCCGTTGATCCACCACGCCTCGAACAATGGGTCGGTCTGCACCAGGATGTAGCCGCAGCACACGGCC
Organism: Vicinamibacterales bacterium; assembly: GCA_965197375.1. Lineage (GTDB taxonomy): Bacteria > Acidobacteriota > Vicinamibacteria > Vicinamibacterales > UBA8438 > CBDAMZ01. The sequence goes on along the minus strand of CBDAMZ010000010.1, from coordinate 426,133 downwards.
GCCAGCACTGCTAGTAGGGCGTCTGCCGCGCGCGCCGCCGGGCGGCCCCTCCACGTCGGTTTGGCCGGAATGTTAAGAAAACAGAGGACGAGTCCCAGCAGGGCGAATATCGCCAAGCGGCTTTGTGGCGCGAGCAGTGGATAATTCACCTCGACCAACGTGAACATACACAGCAGCACGCCGAGCACGCTGGTCACGAGCTGGCTGATATCGGTGGCTCGCCGGTTGGGCGGGGCGGTCACTCCAGCCAGATCCCGATTTCCTGGTAGAAGTGGATGGCTCCTGGATGGAACTCCGTGCCGGTGTCACGGACCACGTTATCGGGATTGATGGCGCGGCCCGCCGCATGTTTCTCGACGACCCGCGCGCGGTTCTCGTACAACATCCTGGTGACGTCGTAGACGAGGTCATCGGGAGCGCCTGCCGACGTAATAAGGTGCATCGAGCCGACGTCGAGTCCCTCGAACGCTTCCGTCTGACCGCGATAGGTCCCGGCTGGGATGGTCGCTGGTCGGAAAAAGAGGTACTCATCAACGAGCCGCTGCTTTTCTGCCTCGCCAAACGGCACGAACTTGATGTCCATCGAGGCAGCCGCTTGGATAATAGACGCCGTTGGGACAGCGCCACCGAGAAATGCGGCCTTCGCTGATCCGTCCGCCAACATATCGACGGCGGCCTGTTGTGTCGCGTTGAGCACCGTAAAGTCGTCGTAGGTGATCCCGTGCGCTTGGAGCAGCGGCCGGACGAAGTACTCGAAACCGGCGCCGGCCGGCCCGACGGTCACGCGATGACCTCTGAGGTCATCCAGCGTGGCGATCCCGGAGACCGTAGGCGAGACGAAGAACGCAACGTTCGGTGCCAGAGTCATGACCGAGCGTACCGGATAGGCGCGATCCCAGCCTTCGGTGCCCCGCACGGCAAAGTAAGTGATGGCGGCGTTCGACAACGCGAAATCGATCTCACCGCTCGCGAGCCGCCGGATGTTTTCCTGCGATCCGCTCGTTGCCTCGGCCGTGATGTTAAAGCCCTGGGTGATGCCGTACGCATTGATCACTTCGGCCAATGCGCTCCCTACGACAAAAAACGCACCGCCTGGCGGCGCGGTCCCTATACTGAGAAAGACCGACGCGGGCTTACCATCATCAGACTCGCCGCCGTCCCAACAAGCAGCGAGCGTCATGGCGACTACGATTAACGACGACAGTGAGATAAGGCGACGCAAGAAACCTCCTGAGAATCTCGTTAATAGTACTAACTATACGAGCCGTTTCAGCCAGAATGCCGAGAGCGGATGGCCGTCCGGATCGCGAAAAGTCGGTCTATGCGGTGCTAGCAACGTCACACCCTCCTGGCCCTCATTGCGCTAGACTTCGTCTCTCATCACGATGAACCGCTTGGCTTTCAACTCAAAGTGGGGAAGCGATCCCGACGAGACGGTTCGGACCGGAACGGTGAGTCCGAGCGCGTCGCGTAGCTTGGCGGCCACCCTGTCTTTCACTATTTCCGCGTCCGTGGCCCATGACGCCAGCTCGAGCTCGACCGATAGTGAATGCATTACGCTGTTCGATCCAATTGTAGCTCGGTATTCAGTTACCTCGTCGAACATGCGGATCACCGCCTCGATGGCTGTTGGGTAGATGTTTACACCCCGCACGTTCACCATGTCATCGGTGCGCGCGAGGATTCCGCCGGCAAGCCTGGCAAATGTCCGACCACACGGACAGCGGTCGCGCGTCCGCACAACGATGTCGCCGGTTCGGTAGCGAATAATGGGGCTGGCCGTCCGGCCGAGGTTCGTGACGACCAACTCCCCTTGCTGGCCGTCTGGAGTTGGATCGCCGGTCGCCAGATCGACGACTTCACAGATGTACTCGCCTTCATTCACGTGGAGAAAGCCAGGCGCGTCCCAACATTCAAAGCTGAGCGGTCCAACTTCGGTCAATCCGTGATGGTCGATGACCCGTGCCCCCCAGCCACGCTCGATCCGGTCACGCGTTGAGGCGATGCTCCCACCTGGCTCACCGGCCACGATGATGACGCGGACCGGGCTTTGGGAGCAATGAGCTCCCGTCGTGTCGCGCGCGACTTCGAGCAGCCGCAATGCGTAGGTCGGCGTGCAGCACATCACGGTCGGTGCTAGCGCATCGATTAACGCCAGCCGTGCCTGACTGCTCATGCCGCCGGTTGGAAGGCAGTGCGCACCGATCTGCGTGCCGGCATCGAACGCTGTCCAGAAACCGAGGAAGGGGCCAAAGGAAAACGGAAAGAAGATGCGATCCGCGCTCGTGACCCGCGCCGCTCGGTACACTGCTTTCCAGCAGTCCAGCATCCACTGCCAGCTCTCGGTGGTATCGAGCCACCGGAGCGGGCGGCCGGTGGTCGACGAGGTCTGATTGTAGCGCGTATAGCGCGCGATCGGCTCGGTTAGCGTCGTCCCCCACGGTGGCGACGCGTCTTGATCGGCAGCCAGCTCGGCCTTCGTGGTGAACGGGAGCGTGGAGAGAGACTGTAGGAACGACAAATCCTCGATGCGAACACCGGCCTGCCGAAACTTACGTGTGTAGAACGCGTTTCGTCCTATCAGCTGGCCGAGCAGGCGGGTCAACCGTTCGGCCTGGTGGGCGATGATCAGATCGCCGGACTGGCACTCGGCGGCGGGCGGGGTTGCGATTTCGGTTTCCATCCGCTTGCTACGTTCGATTGCTAGCTCCGTGCGCGACTTCGAACCGCTCGGCAATCTCGACGGGGATGGTGGTTGCCTGCAGCGGCTCACCCGGCCGCTGGCGGGCGCAGGCGGCTACCAGGCTACCGGTGGGGATCCGGACGCCATTTTTGGTGACCCGGGCCGCGTAGCGGATGCTTTTGGCAGTGATCTCTGCGATTTGGATATGCACCTCGAATTCATCTTCGAGACGCAATGGTCGGTGGAAGTCAAACGACGCCGCCACGCGCGGAAAGACAATTTCGGCACCCTCCGGCGCAATGCTCAAGCCAGCCTCACGCCAGAGTGCGTGTTCGGCCTCTTCCATGTAGCGATAGAGGCAGCTGAAATGGACGATGCCGGCCGCGTCGGTCTCGTAAAACTGCACGCGGCGCTGCAGGCGGTACTCGCTCGGCACGCCGCTATTCTCTCATGGGTGGGGGTTCGTCACTGCGCGGTCGCATTGTTTCCTTCGGATGATGACGTGCGGGCTGAGAATTTACGGAGGGCGGTAAACAGCGGCTCGAGATCGGCAAAGACGTTGCCAACCAGGGCATCGACCAACTGTGAGCGCAGGTCGGGGTGGGCCAGGATGAACTCCCGAAAGCTGAACCGTTGATTGTAGAACGACAAAACCAGTTGGCGGAACTGGTCGAGCGCCCACCGAAGCTGTTGGCCGTAATCGTCAAACGTCGCGGCCGTGATCCGCCCGGCGTCCAAGCCGTGATGGATCGCGTCGGCCGCCAGCTCGCCACTCTTGAGTGCAAGAAAAACCCCGGTTGAAAAGACCGGGTCCAGGAACGAAAACGCGTCGCCGGCGAGACAGAAGCCGTCACCTCCGGTTTCGGTCGACCGATAGCTGAACTCACCCGCTACCCGCGCCGGCCCCAGATGTGTGCCGGGCCGTAGGTGTTCTTTGATCCAGAGGCATTTTTCAGCCTCGCGAAAAAAAATCGCCGTCGGGTCGCGCGTGTCGCGGTAGAGGTAGCTGATTTCGGCAACGATGCCAACGCTGACCACGTCGTCCGGCAACGGGATGTACCAAAACCAGCCCTTCTCGCCGATATAGGCAACCGTCGTTGCCCCGGCGTCCAGTCCTGGATCGCGCTTGGCCCCTTTGAAGTAGGTGAAGACCGACACCTTGTTAAGGTCGGGGTCACGCCGCTTCCATCCCAACTTCGATGCCAGGAACGTGTCGCGGCCGGACGCGTCAACAATCGCCTTGGCGTGGACCGTCTCACGGCCCCCACCCTTGACGTCAGCTTGCACTCCAATGGCGTGTCCACCGCTGGTGACGAGCTCGCGGACCGAGACGCCTTGACGCACCTCGACGCCTTTGGCGCGGGCGTTGTCGAGTAACATCCGATCGAAGTCGCTTCGCAGAACCTGCCACGTGGTGGCGCACTCGTGCTTAATCGTCTCGAAGAAATAGAAGGGTTGTGAGATCTTACCGGTCGTTGATACGAACTGCACGCTATATTTCTTCGGGCAGGCAGCCTTATCGAACCAGTCACGGACGCCCAGTCGCTCGAAGGTGAACCATGTGTAGGGCATCAGCGATTCGCCGATGTGATACCGCGGGAAAGGCTCCCTTTCGAGCACGACGACACGTCGCCCGTGCTGTGCGAGGACCGTGGCCGCGGTGGCACCGGCCGGCCCACCACCGATGATAATTGCGTCGTAGTCGTGTGTGTGCAAGGTTATCGGGATACCATCGGCAGCACCTCGACGATGTCGCCGATCTTGGTGCCGTGGCATGTGATCTCGGTTCGGCGCCCATAGAGGGTTCGCGATTCACGCATCCAAAAGACGCCCATCATTTCCGGGTTCGGCGTGATGGCAAGAAACGCCGTGGCGTGACTAGCATACTGAAAGTGGCCGTCTCGTAGGATGCGGCCAAGCGGGGTTTCGTTTTTTAGGATTTTCTTCCGCAAACGCGCGTTGAACATATCCAGCTTCATTCGGATCGCGCCCATCTCGACCGGTCGTCCCGAATACTCCTGTACCAGCAGGACGCGGCGGAAATACGATCCGCCGCTTGTGAACGTCGACAGTGGGCGGAGCACTACACGTTCGCCAAAATGACGCTCGAGCGTCAGCGTCATGTCGTTACTATGTGCCAGCAGCGAGCGGTACGGCAGCGGAATCTTGTTCGGGGGGACGACCTTAACCTGGGGCACCACCACGCCGGCCCTGGCATACACGAGATCGAGCGGGTAGAGGATCCCGCTTGCGCTCGGACGAGCGGTGGCACGCCGGAGAGTAGTTCGGGCTCGCGTTGGTCGACCGCGCTTCGCCATGCGCGGCCGCTAGCCCCGGCCCTCGCGTGAGTCGTGATACTCGGGCCGGGCTCTAGACCCAGCCAGTCGTTGCTCGGGTTTTTCGATCATCACCAATTCAAGTTCCGTGCGACCGCCCAGGAAATGACCACCCTATTTCTATTGGTTCAGTGTCCGCACCACCTTGCATAGATCGAGGAGTTGCGGACCAGCCAGTTACGGATCCGACCAAACCAGCTAAGTGTAACGGATGCCTGTGTGCTCGGGTAGGAAGAACCTCGGGAGCAGGCGGTCGACCCGCAGGAGTCCTTGGCGCGAGAGTCTCACCACCTCGTCGCTCGCCTCGATCAGATAGCCGTCGCCGCTCAGCGATTCGAGCGGTTCGCGGAACCGCGCGCGTACGTCAACACTGTACTTCGCCTGGAAGTAGGGCGGTTGGATCGAGCCAAGTTTTAACTGCAGCACAAACTCCCGGATAAGACGTTCCTCATCGGTTGGCTGGTACGCGCGGTTGAGCGGCAGGCGGCCGTTCTTGACCGCGGCTGTGTAGGGACCTGAGGCGTCGAGGTTCTGCACGTGGACGCCGTTGATGTGACCGAACGACGCGACGCCGAGGCCCGCAAGATCAGCGCCCTGCCAAAGCCGGTCGCGGTAAACAAACCTGGTACGGGATGGGTCCCGAACCGCGGTGTAGGCACTGCCGACGGTATAGCCGGCGTCCTCGAGTGTTGCGAAAGCCTCATCAACCCACCGCCGTTTACTCGACCAGGAAGCCACTGCTTCGGTGAAATGCCCGGTGCCGGTTAGGATGTCGCTGCTGATCGTTGTGTTGTACGGTAGTTCCATTTGGTAGATCGTCACGCTGTCTGGTGCCAGCTCTAGCGTCCGATCGATGCACGCCTTCCAGTTCTCGTCAGTCTCGCCGAGCATGCCGGCGATCAAGTCAATGTTAATCTGCGGGAACTCGACGGACCGAGCGAAATTATAAGCGCGGAAAACCTCGGACGAGCGGTGCGCCCGCCCGTTGATCTCCAGAATGCGATCGTCAAAATTCTCGATACCGAGACTCAGTCGCGTTACGCCCAGCCGGCGGATGGCCGAGAGCTTCGGCTCGGTTAGGGTGCCCGGCTCGCACTCGAAGGTGATTTCCTCTGCGGAAGACCAGGACTTGACGCCAGAGAGGCGGTTGACGAGCCCTTCGAGTTGTCGCACCGAAAGGAACGACGGGGTGCCGCCGCCGAAGTAGACGAAGTCGAGCGGTCGTTCGGCGATGGCTAGTTGCTCGGAGTACAGCTCCCACTCGCGTCCCACGACGTCGAGATATGATTGGACTTCGCCCGCGTTCTTATCCGTGTAGACCCGGTAGTAGCAAAAATGGCAGCGCTTGCGGCAGAACGGGATGTGTAGATAAAGGCCGAGCGGGGTGTCGGCCGGCTTCGACTGAAGCGCGGGGCGTGCAACACGCTCGACCGCCTCGGTCGTCCAGACGGAGAACGGGGGGTAGTTAGCGACGAAGTAGCTTCCGACTTCCGTTTCGTTTGTGCTAAACGTCTTGGCCCGCGTGCTCTCACTCACCCCGTCAACTATAACGTGTTGCGGACACGCGTGCTAGGGCCGCTATATGACACTAGCGTTTCTACCCAAAGCAATAGAGCACGCCGTCCTGCGAACCGATCACCACCTTACCGTCGGCGATTGCGGGCGAAGCCGAGAGTGGCGCGCCGGTGTCGAACTCCCAGAGCTTCTCGCCGGTCTCGAGATCCAACACGTAGAATCGTCCGTCACCGGAGCCAACGTACACACGCCCATCGGCGGCGCCAGCCGATGCGTCTACCCGTGCGTGCGTCACAAATGTCCACAGGGCCTCACCTGTTTGTTCGTCGAGCGCGTGCACCATCCGATCGCGCCCGCCGATGATGACCTTCCCGCCGACGTTCAGGGCTGATGAGTAGAACGGAAAGTGCCGCTGCTGGTGTTCGTACCGCCAGAGAACGTCCTGCGAGGCGAGGTCGATCCCAAGGACTTCGTTGTTGAAGGTCCCGAAGTAGGCTCGACCGCCGCTGATGGCGGGTGAGGCCGCCGTGTAGGCGCCGGCCGACAGGCTGACGACTTCCACGCCGTCGGAGATCCGTACGCCGCGGAACATTTCATCACAGCCGCCAAAGTATGCAATGCCGTCGGAGATGGCTGGCGTCGCGTGCACGTAGTTGTGCGTTTCCAGTTTCCAGCGAAGCTTGCCCGTCGCGGCCGCCAGCCCGTAAAGGCGCCCATCGTATGATCCAACCAGGACGTGGTCCCCCGTGACAACGGGCGACGACTTAATCTCGCCCTCTGTCTCAAACGTCCATACGGCCTGGCCGGTATCGACGTCCACGGCGTGGAGCACGCCGGCCAAATCTCCAATGTAGACAAGGCCATGTCCCACGGAAGGTGAGGATTCGCCGATGCCCATGGTTTCGCTCGCCTGGTATCTCCACTTGAGCGTGCCGGTGGCTAGGTCGAGGGCCAACAGCTCGCCCGCGTACGTGCCAACGTAGACGGTGCCGTCCGCGATGGCGGCCGACGAGTCGATCGATTCGCCCGCCTCGAAGGTCCACAGGAGTTTGAGCGTGTTGGGGAGCGTTGTCGACGAGGCGCCGGTCAACGAGGGCGTGCCGCGAAACTGCGTCCACGCGTCGGCTGAGGCTAGGTCGCTGCTTGTCTGGCCGGCCGCGACGCTCGTCCAGCCCGCCGAAACCAGCAGGGTGGCAAGCAAGCTCGTTTTCCACTTCCATTTACCTAATGACACTAATACGCGCATGTGTACACCTCCAACGCGCCGGTGGCGCCGAACGGTCGCGGATTAAAGGTACTGGTCCACTGTTGCGCCGCGTCCTCGGCGAGCTGCGGCAGATCGGCCTTCTCTACGCCGGCCTCGCGGAGCGTCGTCGGTAGACCAGTCGCGGCCGCTAGGTCCGAGAGCCACTCGGCGAGGTGATCACCCGCCTGGCCGTTTGAGGGCACGTGGTCCAGTGCCAGGAGGAGGGGAAGATACCGCTGTGGCTCATTACCCGAGTTCCATCGCACGATGTGGGGCAACAAGATCGCTAGCGCGACGCCATGGATCGTACCGTAACGCGCTGTCAACGGGTTGGCGCACGCATGTGCTGCGCCGAGCATCGATTGCTCGATGGCGACGCCTGCGTAGAAAGATCCCAAGTGCATCGCCTCGCGTGCCTCGAGCTGGTCCGGATGGGTCGTCACGCGGGGACAGTTGGCGCTGAGCAAGCGCCAGGCTTCCCGCCAGAAGCAGTCGGAAGCCGGATTGCGACGGGTCGTGACCGAAGCCTCGACCGCGTGCGCGATTGCATCGAAGCCGGCGGCGGCGGTAACAAAGGGCGGCTGTGACAGTGTCAGCTCCGGGTCGAGAATGGCAATGCGGAAGGCCGCTTGTGGATCCCCGCATGCCATTTTCTCGTGAGTCGTCGAATCCGAGATGACCGCGTAGCTCTGGCCCTCCGACCCGGTACCAGCGGTGGTTGGAACGGCAATCATCGGCAGCATAGGTTTCGTGGTTTTCCCGTACCCACGGTAGTCGGCTATTGTGCCACCGTTGGTTAGCAGAAAGTTGATGCCTTTGGCGCAGTCCATAGAGCTGCCGCCGCCCAAGCCGATGATCGAGTCGATCCTGAGCGGCGCGGCGAAATCCCGGGCACGTTCGATCGTCGCTGTGTCCGGGTTGATGTCGAAGTCATGGAACGGGATCGCCGTGATGCCAGCCAGCTTGAGCTCGCGCTCGGCTCGTTGCGCGTGGCCAACGGTCACGAGTCCTCTGGAGCCAACCAGAAGCGGGCGTTTGAATTCAAGCTCGCGGGCCACCGGCCCCAGTCGTCGGATGGTGCCGGCACCAAAGACTAATCGTGTCCGCAGTTGGAAATCGAACAGCATTATCTCTCGGCTGCCGTGCCTCACACCGAAGCCGGATGGTTTTCAGGGTTCTATCTCAACAAGTACGGCCACATTCGACCGCCGATGTATCTTGCCGAGGTCGGTGCTTGACACTTTATAAGCGGGTTCAAATATGCGAGGGCGGCCGTCGAGCTGGCCGCGACAAGAAGCAAGACGCTACCATGTTATCAATGTTGGTTGGTGGTTAGACGTCCAACGCCATGGCATCTTCAGCGCGATCCATGATGAAGCGGAACCGCGCCGAGGCATCCTTACCCATCAGGTCGGTGATTACCCGGTCGGTCAGGATCTGGTCGCTGATCTCCACGCGCAGCAGGCGTCGTGTCTCCGGGTTAAGTGTCGTCTCCCACAAGATTTTCGGCATCATCTCACCCAGGCCCTTGAACCGTGTGATTTCTGCGGTGCCGCGGTCGTTCGTCTTGGCGTGCGAAAGGATCCGGTCGCGGTGCTCGTCGTCGAGCGCCCAGAACGTCTCCTTGCCGACATCTACGCGGTAGAGCGGGGGCTGTGCGAAGAACACCTTCCCGTGGATGATGAGCTGGGGAAGGAAGCGATAAAAGAAGGTCAGCAGGAGCGTCGCGATGTGGTTGCCGTCTGAATCGGCGTCAGCCAGGATAATGATCCGGTTATAGCGAAGCGCACTGATGTCAAAGTTCTTGCCTAGGCCGCACCCGAGCGCTGTGATCACATCGGACAGCTCTTTGTTCTCCAGCACCTTCAACAGGGTGGCGTTCTCGACGTTGAGCACCTTACCCCGCAGGGGTAGGATGGCCTGCCGGCGCCGGTCTCGCCCCTGCTTGGCCGAGCCGCCGGCTGAATCTCCCTCGACAATGAACAACTCGCTGTCGCCGACGCCAGTGCAGTCGCTCAGCTTGCCTGGGAGATTGAGCCGGTTTGACGTCGCGCTCTTGCGGGACACCTGCTGCTCGGCCGCGCGGCTCGCCTCGCGCGCCCGGGCGGCCAGGATAATCCTGGCCACGATCGCCTCGGCGGCGCTGATGTTGTGGTTGAGCCAGTGCTCCAGCGCTGGGCGCACCGTCGAATCGAGTGCCGAGGTCATCTCTGGGTTGTTTAGCCGATCCTTCGTCTGGCCATGGAATTGCGGTTCGCGGATAAACACACTTAATACGCCGGTGAGGCCTTCGCGAATATCGTCGGCCGCTAGTGCGACCCCTTTTGGCGTTAAGCCGTGGGTCTCGATGAAGTTGCGAATAGCCTTGCCTAGTCCAGCCCGCGCGCCGTTCTCGTGGGTGCCGCCCGAGCTGGTCGGGATACCATTGACGTAGCTGCGCAGGTGCTCGTCGGTCGATTCCGTCCAGCGGAGGACGAGCTCGATCTTTGACCCGGTCTCGTCGTGGTCCTTTGCCAGCGTAAACGTGGCGTCGTGTACCGGTTTAACCCCACGCTTGGACACAATGTGGTCGAGGTAGTCGACGAGCCCCGCGGTGTGCTGAAAAGTCCCTTGTTGCTTGTGGATCTTGTCTGTGAAGGCGACCCGAACACCCTTATGTAAATAGCTGGTGATCTCCAGCCGCTCGCGGATCAGCTCGGTGTCGAACTCGGTTGTGGGAAAGATCTTCGGGTCGGGGCGGAAGAAGACAGTCGTCCCTGATCCGCGGGCGCGGCCGATTTTTTTGAGCTTGCCCACTGGTTTTCCCTGTTTGAACGTCTGTTGCCAGTGGAATCCGTCTCGCTTCGAGGTTGCCACGAGTTCCTTCGAGAGCGCGGTCACTACGCTAGCTCCGACCCCGTGGAGCCCGCCGGCCGTGCGATAGGCGTGGTGCTCGAATTTCCCGCCCGCGTGCAGCGTGGTGTAGATCACTTCGAGCGCGCTCTTCCGGCTCTTCGGGTGTTTGTCGACCGGGACTCCGCGTCCGTCATCGGCGATCGTGAGGGACGAACCGTCGCTGTGCAGGGTTACTTCAATATTGGAAGCGTAACCGTTCATCGCTTCGTCGACGGCGTTGTCGAGGATTTCCCAGATGAGGCGATGGAGGCCCGCGGTACCGACACCACCGATGTACATGCCGGGGTGCTTACGGACCGGCTCGAGGCCTTCAAGTACGGTGATGTCTTTGGCGGTGTAAGAGCTGGCCATTGCTTCGGTCTTTCAGCGCGACCCGTCTGGGACCCAGACCATCAGGGGCGGGAACGCTGAAAGGGATATGAGCCCCGGTTCCATAACTGGGGCCGGGGTGCGGCCCGCCTAGCAGGACCGGGCTCCCCCTCTAGCAGCTCATGAAACCAAGTCCAGTGTAGCACGGGTGTTCTCGCCACGGACTGTAATGCGGGGCCGTATAGGAAGGCATGAACCGGAGCGAGCACGTTGTCGTCTGAACAGAGGGTTGCGGCAGCAGATCGGCTGCAGGCGTTACGACGCTTTCTCGAATCGCAGCCGGACGCGGCGGGTTTCGCCCACTCGATCGCCGAGTGCGACGCGCTGGCACGTGCCGTCGACGCATTCCATGTGGAGGCGATCCGCTTTCGTATGTACGGGCTGCACCGCAAACTGACGGCCGGTGCGCGCGTTCCGGACGAGGCACTGCGGCTTCTCGAGGAGGCCCGAACCGCGCTTCAGGCAGCGGGGTTTAAGACGAAGTAGGCGCAACCCCACGCACACGGCGTGCCCAAGCCCCCTGCGGATCCTACCCTACGGGGTTTCTGCGCTCAGCGCTGGGATGTTGACGGATGGGGGGGACAACGCGCGTGAACTGGCCGCGCTGGAGAAGCTCGCGGCCTTTGCCCCCGCGGCCGACCACCTCGTATTTCGCCGTGCTGATCGTCTGGGTGGCTCCACGACTGGTCTCCACCGTCAGTAACTCACGATCGCCGCGCGAGATGACGAAGCCGAGGACGTAGTCCTCCCCTTTTTTTAGTTTGATGAGCAGGACGCCCTTGCCGGGGCCGGAGAGGAAGTTAATCTCCCCGACCTGGCACAACATCGCACGGGCCTGGCGCGTGGCCGCGATGATGATCTCCGAGCCGGTGACGGCCGCCACGCTGACGATCTCCGCGCTTTGGCCCGGCCTGGCAAACCGACGACCGGCGCGGGTGCTCGGCTCAGCGAGCGCCTCGAGGCTGAAGCGCAGACTGTAGCCGTCGCTGCTGACCGCTACGGCATGCGTCCGTGGCTCTAGCTGCCTGGTGGTGGCCGAGATGTCTGGCGTGACGCGCGGGTCGAGGCTGAGAACCGCTACCACACGCTCCCCATCCTTCAGTTTGAACAGGCGCTGGATCGGCTCGCCGTGCCCGGTCGAGGCGGGGACATCGATCAACCGGCAGCTATAGGCGACACCGAAGTTCGTGAAAAACACCACGGTTGACCGCGTGCTCCCCGCAATTGCCGCCAAGAGTGTGTCACCCTCGCGCAACCGCGTCGTCGAGACATCGCGCACTTCTTTCTGGCGCTTAATCCAACCGTCGTGCGACGCGAGCACGATATTGTCTTCGTCGATGATGAAATCGTCGGCGCTGTACTCCACGTCATCTTCGGCGGTTTGGATAATCGTCCGTCTGGTGTCGGTTGTCTGACCGGCGTAGGTGTGTTGCACCTCGACGATCTCGTCGCGTACCAGTTTCCACTGACGGTCTTCGTTCCGGAGGAGCTTGCCGATCTCTCGGGCCCGCTTTTGCTTCGCGGCCAGCTCCTCGCGAATGAGCAGAATCTCGAGACGAGCTAACCGGTAGATCTTCAGTTCGAGGATCGCGTCGGTCTGCTCGGCATCGAGCTTAAAGCGCCGCATGATCTTCTCGGCTGCGCCGGCCTTTCCGTCGGAGCCTCGAATGAGCTTGATGATCGCGTCGAGCGCATCGAAAACCTTTTCGAAGCCTTCCAGGACGTGGATCTGCTTCTTGAGCGCCGCCAGTTCGTACTCGAGTCGGCGAGTGATTACTTTGAGCCGGAAGTGCAGGAAGTGCCAGAGGATTTGATGTAGGTCAAGCCGCTCGGGCCGCGCGACCTCCGGTTGCTCGGTCGGTACGAGGCAGGTTAGGTTGACCGCGAAGCTGGTTTGTAGTGGGGTGTGCTTGAACAGATACGCCATCACCATCCCGTTGTCCGCGTCGTTCTTCAGCTCAAGCGCAATCCGCACGTCCTCGGTCGACACATCTGTGACGTCGATGAGCGGCGGGAGCTTCCGCGCGAGCACGATCTCCGCGATACGCTCCACGACTTGGGCCTTATTGACAGCGTACGGCACACTCGTGACGTAGATCGTCTTGGATGACCGGGATGTCGGCCCCTTCTCCCAGGTCGCCCGCGTGCGGATCGTGCCGGAACCGGTCTTATAGATCTGTTTGAGTTCGTCCGGCGTGTTCAGCACCTGGCCACCGGTTGGAAAGTCCGGGCCCTTAATGTACTTGGCCAGGTGGGCGCTGCTGAGATCCGGGTTGTCAAGCATCTTCAGGAGAGCCATTGACACTTCGGCCAGGTTGTGTGGTGGGATGTTGGTTGCCATGCCGACCGCGATGCCAGTAGCGCCATTGATCAGCAGATTCGGGAGCCGGGCTGGCAACACGACCGGTTCCTGCCGGGTGCCGTCGTAGTTTGGGCGGAAGTGAACGGTGTGCCGATCAATCTCGGCGAGCAGCTCGGCGCTTACTCGCGCCAGTCGACACTCGGTGTAGCGCATGGCGGCGGCACTGTCGCCGTCGAGCGATCCAAAATTCCCAGATCCTTCAATGAGGGGATACCGGAGAGAGAACGGCTGTGCCATCCGCACTAGCGTGTCGTAGATAGCGGCGTCACCATGGGGATGGTAGCTACCCATGACGTCGCCGACGACCTTGGCGCATTTCCGGTGTTTCGCCGCGGCTGTTAGTCGCTCTTGCCACATGGTGTAGAGGATGCGGCGCTGCACCGGTTTCAGCCCATCGCGAACGTCTGGGAGCGCGCGCGCCGTGATGACCGAAAGTGCGTAGTTGAGATACCGGGATTGTGCCGCTTCGTGGAGAGTTACGACCTCGTCGTGGCCCTGGGGTTGCGCGAGCAAGTTGATGCTCTCGCCACGGGCCGCATCCAACAGGGGAGTGCGCCGATGCTTACGGGGGCGTTTGGCCACCAGCTTGAATCTCCTCCAGACACCGACGTGGCAGTTTGAGGCCTAGCTCTCCCGTGGATTCCGCTGGAACGCGCCGAGCACCGCCAACAACTCGGCCAGCACCATTGCCGCAGCACCCCACACCCGCTTGTCGCACAGCTCGAAGTACGGCACCTGATACTGTCGATCGAGGTGCCACCGCGTGCCGAGCCGCAAGCTGTTCGGAGCGAGCAGGTCGCCGATCGGCACCTCCAGGATCCGCCAGACTTCGCCGCCCCCCAGGTGCAGCCTCGGGGGCCGATTACTCAAACCGACGATCGGATGGAGCGCAAAGTCGCTGACCGGGATGTAGAGGGTCGAGAGTGCGCCGAGCACCCCGACCTGCGTCGGGTCGACGCCGACCTCCTCGGTTACCTCCCGCAGCGCGGCCGCCTCGACCGTCTCGTCCGCGTCGAGTTTTCCGCCAGGCAGCGACACTTGCCCCGCGTGCTGCGCCAGCATCCCAGCCCGCACGGTGAGTAGGATGTGGGGCGCGTCACGAAGAGGGTAGAGCAGGACGAGCGCGGCTGCGGCCTTCGAGCCCGCGGGGACCTGGCCGGGGTTCCAGCCGTGTCTCGGGTGTGGCGCGAGGGCGAGATGAGCCTCGGCGCCCGGCAGCGGCGCCGCGAACGCCGCTCGGACCCGCACTTCGATCTGATAGAGTGTCGGCAACTCTGACGCCACGGTGCGACTTCCTAATCTTACCGTTTCCACTTCGGCCCGCGCCGAGTTCCCCGTTGTCGTTGCAGGACACACTACATGGGTAGTAGCGCGCTTACACAAAAAAAGTTCGATCGCACGATTATCGAAGGCTCCCTCCCGCGCGCGGTGTGGACACTCGCGTGGCCGACGATGCTGCAGAACGTCATCGGTGGAATGCAGGGGATTATCGATCAGGCGATGGTCGGGCACTACGTGGGGCACACGGGGAACGCTGCTATTGGCGTCAGCCTTCAGATCTTTCTGCTGGTCATCGTCTTCGTCGCGTCGGTCTTTACCGGTATGGGCGTGCTCGTGGCCCGGTTTGCTGGCGCGGGCGAAGCAAACAAAGTCAACCGCGCCGTTTACCAGGCGTTTCTGGTTACCGTCCTTATGGCCGTCTGTGTGCTCGCGCCACTTGGTTATCTGGTCGCCCCGGTGCTTCTTACAATGATCAATGCCGCGCCCGAGGTGCAACTCGAGGCGCTGCCGTACATCCGGATCATGTTCGTGTTCAGCATTGGCATGCTCGTCTTCTTCATGATGAGCGGCGCTCTCCGCGCGGCCGGTGATGTGCGCACGCCGCTTCGACTCGGCATCGTTATGACGATGCTGAACGTCGTGCTGAACGTAGTCCTCATTCGTGGCTTCGGCCCGATTCCATCGTTTGGTACGATGGGTGCCGCTATGGGCACGGCGATCGCCAGCGGCATCGTCGGCACCAGCTTTCTGGCCCTGCTGTTTTCCGGTCGGCTCGTCATCCGGTTCTCGCGAACGATGTCGTTCGCTCCCGATTGGGCCATCATTCGCCAGTTGTTCAAATTTGGGCTACCGGCTGGGTTCCAGGGCATCGTCATGAACGTGGCCGGTGTGCTGCTGCTCCGGTTCGTCGGCTCACTTGAATACAGCGCCGAGGCACAGGCGGCCTACGCCGTCAGTTACACGGAGCTTTTCGCACTAATCACGTGGACGTCGGTCGGGCTGATGGGAGCGACGGCCGCCGTCGCGGGGCAGAATCTCGGCGCTGGCCACCCCGACCGCAGCGCGCGAACCGCGTTCATTGCGGCCTCGATCGGGGTTGGGTTCGCCAGCGTCGCGGGGCTTGCCTTCCTCCTTGTCCCGCGGGCGCTCTTGACGATTTTCGGGATGGGTGATGGTGTTCAGTTCGAGCTCAGTCGACAACTCTTAAGCTACCTGGCGATCTCGGGGGTGTTCGTCGCGGTGGCACTGACGTACACGGGCGGCTTACAAGGCACCGGAGATACCAGGGGCCCACTCTACATTTCGATCGTGTCTCAGGTTGTGGTGCCGATCGGGTTGTGCACCTACTTTCAGATCACGCGTGACCTCGCGCCGGCCGACATCTGGTTGGCGATCGTGCTCGGCCACATGACCCGTGCCGTCTTGAGCGTGCTCCGGTTTCGCCAGGGACAGTGGCGGCGTATCGTCGTGGACGTCGATTTAATCCGTGCGTGAGTGGTCCAATTAAGCCGGACCGGCACTGCCGTGCCGCGAGGACAGGCAGACCATGCCCTCCAAACTGAAATCGTCGACGCTTGCGGCACAAGCGCTCGGGTGGGCCGAGCCAACGACTCGATCTCTGGTGCCGCCGATCTACCCGTCTACGCTGTTCGAACGCGCGGCCGATGGGAACTATCCCGGTGGCCATACCTACACGCGTGACCAGAATCCGACCTATGCGCAGCCCGAAGCCCTGCTAGCCCGGCTCGAGTCCGGTCAAGCGGCGATGCTGTTCAGTTCTGGTATGGCCGCGGCGACGACCGTGTTCGAGACGTTGGCAGTAGGCGATCACGTGGTTGCACCGGAGCAAATGTACTGGACCGTTCGGCTGTGGCTCCGGGACCTCGAGGCGCGTGGACGAATGGCGCTCGACTTCGTGCCGAACGGTGACCTTGCGGCGCTCGAGGGAGCGCTTCGGCCAGGCCAGACGAAGATCGTCTGGGTCGAGACGCCGGCCAACCCGACCTGTGCGGTGACTGACATTGCTGCGACGGCCGAGCTTGCGCATGCTGCCGGCGCTCGGGTGATCGCAGATAGCACCGTGGCAACTCCAGTGCTCTGTCGGCCGATCGAACTGGGCGCCGACCTCGTGATGCACTCCGCGACCAAGCAGTTGAACGGCCACTCAGATATTCTCGCGGGTGCGCTGGTGACGGCGCGCCAGGATGCGTTCTGGGACCGGTGCAAACACGAGCGTGCATACCGGGGTGCCGTAATCGGTTCGTTTGAGAGCTGGTTGTTGCTGCGGGGGATGCGCACGATGTTCTTGCGTGTGCCAGCCGCGGCCCGGACTGCCCAGCGTGTGGCTGAGGCGTTGGCTCGCCATCCGGCTGTCACGCAGACAATGTATCCTGGCCTCGAGAATCATCCGGGTCACACGACTGCTGCCCGTCAGATGACCGGCGGGTTCGGGATGCTAGTCTCGTTTCGAGTAGCAGGCGGCGAAGTGGCTGCCAAGCAAGTGGCAGGGGCGCTTAAGGTATTCAGAAACGCCACGTCGCTCGGTGGGGTGGAGAGCCTCGTCGAACACCGTGCCTCCGTGGAAGGGCCGGGCACCAGCGTGCCACCCAACCTCCTCCGGTTGTCGATTGGCATCGAGGATGCGGACGATCTGATGGGCGATCTCGAACAGGCACTTGCAACAGTCCAGCGGGGGGGGGGCATGAAACCGGCAGCGCCGTAAGCGAAGTCAAATCACATCCACTGCGGGATTCGCCGGCCGCATCGGGCTGCTTTAGAACCAACTAGGCTCAGGCGTGCGGGCAACTTTGTAGTATTAAGCTTTACCTTGTTCCCACGAGCGGCTTCTTTCACGATCCCGACGTACGGGGTGTCCCGCTGCTCGGGGTGTAGGACGGAGCGGCCAGCTTCATGGCCGAGAAACCGACTCTTGTTAGTTTAGGGCGGTGAATGATCCCCAATTCGTCATCGGTGCTGCAGTCCCATCGGATGCGGCGGTTGTTCTCTCTCTGATTAAGGAGCTGGCCGCATACGAGCGCCTGGCCGATCAGGTCGTCGCAACCGAGGAAGATATCCAAGGCGCACTTTTTTCTGATCAGCCGATCGTTGAGGTGATCATCGGCCGTTACGACGATGAGCCGGTTGGGTTCGCGCTGTTCTTCCATAATTTTTCTACCTTCCTCGGGCGGCCCGGGTTGTATCTTGAGGATCTCTACGTTCGGGCCGCGTTTCGCGGTCGTGGGTTCGGCCGCCGCCTACTCGCGTACGTAGCTCGCCTAGCCGTGGATCGTCAGTGTGGACGGATGGAGTGGGCCGTACTGGACTGGAACGAACCGGCTATCCAATCTTACCGGCAAGCCGGCGCGGTCCCGATGGACGGGTGGGTCGTGTATCGGCTTACGGGCAAGGCTCTTGAGCGGCTCGCTCGTGAAGGGAGACCACCCTGAGCTGTGAACTCCAAGCGGTTCATTAACTACGGCACGCACACCGAGATAGCCTCGGCGTGCGCGCCATAGTTATGGACTGCTAAGATGGCGGGGCACAGCTACTCGTCCTCACCCGTCCCTCTAGCGATCACCGCACGCGCTTCGTCCCGCATCCGAACGATCTCTAGCCACGACTGGCCAGTGGCCAGAATCGGTTTGCCAATCGTGACCGTGATGCGCCCCGGTTGCAGTAGCCAGGTGTCGGCTGGAAATATATGACGCGTGCCTCGGATCGTAATCGGCACGACCGGACACCCGCTTTCTGCTGCTGCGCGAAACGCCCCGAGACGGAATGGTAGGAGTCCCGGTGCTGCCACAAAGGTCCCCTCTGGAAACACGAAAAGCGATTCGGCGGCGGCGAGCGGCGCACGGATGTCGTGCGCTCCCTCTATCCGTTGAGACAGGTCGGCCTTTTCGATCGTAATGTGGCCTCTTTTACGGATGGCCATCCCGATGAAGGGGTAGCGGGTCAGCTGCCGCTTTGCGGCGAAGCGAACGCTGACCGGTAGGACGCTTAGCATCAACACCGGGTCGAGGTAGCTGGCGTGGTTAGCGACCAACACCGCCGGCCCGAGCTCGCGCAGATGGTCGAGCCCGTGCACGTCGATGCGGCAGCCCGTGAGCGCGAAGAGCAGCCGCGTCCAGCGACCGACCAGCCGATCGATCCGGGGGCCCGATGGCCAGATTGTCATCAGTCCCCAGACGACCAGCCCTGTGGTGACAAACGTGGTCACGACGTAGGTGGTGAACACGGCAAACAACGACCGGGTCGTCCACCGACCGAAGCGGGCTAGGCTGGCCCGACCGGCGAGACGGGCCCACTGCGCGGCCGCCGACGGTCGTCCGCGCGTGAGCCGGCCTGCCAGATAAGCTGCCCGTGTTGCCGAACGGCGGATCTTCCCGCTCGATGTCTTCAAAACCGAGCCGGGTGGGCTGAGGACCACGACGTCTGGGGGCAGGCCAACGACGTCGACTAGGCGTGCGATTACGGCCGACTGGATCTGCTGCCGGTTGACTGCGTTGGCGACTCGCGTCTCGGCGACGATGACGAACCGTTCGGTGCCCAGGTCGGGATCCGGAATGCCGAATGCTGCAACACATCCCTTGCGAACACCCTGCACGTCGCTAACGATCTCTTCTGCCTCCTGCGGATGGAGGTTTCGCCCTCCTTTGATGATGAGATCCTTGCGCCGCCCGGTTACAAATACCTCGCCGCCAGCGATATAGCCCAGGTCACCGGTCTCGAGCCAGCCATCGGTGCCAATTAGTTCCCGCGTCGCTTCCGGATTCCGGTAATAACCTCCCGTGGCCGACGGGCCGCGAAACCGCACGCGGCCCTCACGCCGTTCAGCCAGCGCGGTGCCCGCCTCGTCGACGACCTGGAGTTTGTGCCCGGGCAGTGCGTACCCGCACGAGACGAACCGTCGCACCGACACAGCATCAGCCACCGCCGGTATAGCGCGACCCGTTTTCTCGAACGCCACTCGATCGACTCTATCGATCCGGGGCCGCCGGCCGAGCGGGGGTAGCGCGAGGCCGACCCCGCACTCAGCCAGACCGTATACGGGCGCGAGGGCCTCGGCGCGTAAGCCGTAGGAAGCAAACCGCTTCGTGAACCGCTCGAGCGCGTCTGGCGAGACCGCCTCAGCTCCGTTGAGCAGCACGCGGACCGAGCTGAGGTCCAACCCCTTCAGTTCTGCGTCGGTGACTCGATGCGTACACAGGTCGAAGGCAAAGTTCGGCGCCGGGGACAACGTGCCACGGTGACCGTGAAGTGCCCAGAGCCAGCGCGCGGGTCGCGCGAGGAACGCCAGTGGGGACATGAGCGCGAGCGGGATGCCGCAGTACAGCGTGCCCAGCCACGCCCCTATCAGTCCCATGTCGTGATAGAGCGGCAGCCAGCTGACGCCGACGTCGTTCGATCCGATCGCCAAGCCTTGCTGAATGGCGCGAATGTTGGCCAGCAGGTTAGCGTGCGACAGTAACACGCCTTTGGGGTGACCGGTGCTGCCCGAGGTGTACTGGATGAGCGCTGGGTCATCGGCCTTCGAACGCCGTTGTTGGCGTCCGGCAGTCTCGCCGGCGAGGGCGTCCATTCTAACGATGGTTTTGAGCGACGGGGCCTGGTTCACGAGCAATCCGGCGACCCGTTCGACCTCGGCGAACGTGATCATTAGTCTGGCCCCGGCGTTCCGAATGATCTCGACCTGGCGCAGGGCATATTCTTCAATGCGGTTGGCGCGAAACGGCGGGTACAACGGGACGGGGACGCAGCCGGCCAGTAACGTGCCGAAAAACGATGGAAAAAACGCCAACTCGGTCCGCAGCACGATCGCGACTGTGTCGTGATGCCCCAGCCCCCGGGCGAGGAGGCCGCTCGCCACCGCGCGTGCCTGCTGCCATAACCGCCCGTAGGTCAACGTTGTCTCCTGCTCGTCATTTTCCCGAAGGTGAATGTGTATGCGGTCGGGAGTCCGCTCGGCATGCCAGGCGAGTGCCTCCACAACAGTGCACACCGATGGGGGTGCTGGTGTGGCTACTCTGGTATCGCCTGGTGCCCTGGGCTGAACGGCCGGTAGGTGCTCGATAACGCTTGGCTCGGCACGCTGGATCGCGTGCACGAGATCAAGCGGCGTCTCGGCATCGGCCATGGCCGCATCACTCAGCCGCACGTCGAACACGCGCTCGAGCCGCACCAGGAGCTCCACGCGTTCGAGGCTGCTGATGCCGAGATCGCGCTCTAATAAGTCGCCCGGCGCAACGTGGCCAGGGGGGGCGGCGCCACGCAATTCGTCGACCAGTTCGGCGACGATGCCGAGCACGCGCTTCTCAATGGCGCCGGATGTATAAGGTGGCGGCGTGGCCATGGACTAGGAGCCCCAGCCTTATTGTTGCTCATTAGGCCAGGCGTCCTGTGTGCGAAAGTTCGCAGGCTACTAAGGCTCTAGGCGCCGGACACGCTTGATTACGATCGGCTGGAGAGGGACGTTGTCCATGTCGTTGACCCGGCGAGTCCGAACGCTCTGAATGCCGTCGACGATATACATGCCGTCGATGACCTTGCCAAACACCGCGTAGCCGTAGCCCTGGGGGGTGGTGTCTCGGTGATCCAGGCTCGAGTTACCTGCAATGTTGATGAAGAACTGCGAGCGCGCTGAATTCGGCGCTGCCGTTCGCGCCATGGCGAGGGTTCCACGGCGGTTCCGCAGCTTGTTGGTCGCTTCGTTGAGGATGCCGCCGCGCAGCCCGTCTGTTTTGCGCGTCAGATCTTCGGTTCTGCCGCCGCCCTGGATCATGAAGTTGCGGACAACTCGGTGAAAGATCGTGCCGTCGTAGAAGCCGTCCTGCACGTAAGTCAGGAAATTAGCGACCGAGACTGGGGCTTGCGCCCGGAACAGCTCGCAGGTGATGTCACCGCGGGTCGTCTCGATCACGACCCTCGGGTTGGGAGGCGGACCCTGCGCCGCCGCCCCGGCGGGCAGGACAGCGGCCAAGGTGATGACACACACAAACGCGAGGGTTCGAGACATCAAGGGGCTCCTCCTTTCGCGCGAAGTAGGGATCGCGTGCCCTCACGTCGCGCGCGTCGGGTTGCTGCAGGAACCGACTCAGCCTAAGAAGACGAGGTCGGTTATGAGTCCGGTTCTTGCGGTAGGGCCACTAGTTTCTCACTGTCACTGACTCGATAATGACCGCGTCGACCGGGACATCTCGGGTTTGGCCCTGGTTCTGCGTGGGAACGGCCGAGATTTTGTCGACTACGTCCATCCCGTCGACGACCCGGCCGAACACGGCGTAGCCGTACGATTGCGGATCGGTCCCGCGATGGTTGAGACCCCGACTGCCGTTGTTTACCGTGTTGATGAAGAACTGGGAGGTAGCGCTGTCAACGACGTTTGTTCGCGCCATCGCGACCGTTCCACGTTCGTTGCTGAGGCCGTTGGTTGCCTCGTTTTTGATTGGGGCCCGAGTCTTCTTTCGGGCGAGATCGGCTGTCATCCCACCACCCTGGATCATGAATTGTTGAATCACCCGGTGGAACACCGTACCTTCATAGAAGCCGTCGTTAACGTATTGAAGAAAGTTCTCGACTGAAATCGGTGCCTCATCCTGGAAAAGCTCAATCGTCATACTCCCCAGGTTCGTGTCTATCACGACGACCGGATTGTCCTGAGCTGTTGCACCGGCCGCTCCAAGCATCGTGCTAGCAACAATTCCAGCGAGGACCACTGGGCGAAGCGACAAGGGGTATTCTCCTTGCGGTCCTGGCTGGACCGCGAATTTGGTACTATCCAAAATTTAGGATTTTTAGATCCAATAATAAGGATCTTTATTGGCGATGAGGCCAAACACGGCTTGTAAGCCCAACAAAAACACCGAATTTTAAATCTGGTACGCCCCGGAGACTCGGCCCCGAGTATGCATAATCCATAGCAGCCTGTCCAGTGCCCCGGTTTCCCAGAACTGGGCCACGCGCTGCGTAGGGCGGGTCAACCTTTGTGGGAAGCTTCCCCGGCTTGTCAATGAAGCTGCTCGAGAAATTCCGCTTCCGTCCCGAGTGGCAAAACGATGATCCATCCGCCCGCGAGGCCGCCGTGCGCGAATTGGCAGGCGAGGCGCAGGATCTTCTCATCGAAATTGCCCGACATGACGAAGCCCCGAATGTTCGCCGTGTGGCGGTCAGCCGGGTAACTGACCAGCAAGCGCTGGCTGATATCGTCCGGAGTGAGTCCGAAGCAGACGAAGGCGTTCGAGCGGAGGCGGTAGCGGCCATTCGGGAACTCGTGATCAGTGCTGACGGGGTCGCGGACGCCAAAATGGGTCTCGAGATCTTGTCCAACGAACGAGATCTCACTGCCGTTGCCCGGTCGGCGAAAGCTGAAGCGGTCAGCCGGGTCGCGTTGGCCCTATTGACTGATGTCAAGGCGCTTGGGGTGGTAGCCCGCCGCGCTAACCATGTTGACGTGGCGCACGAATCGCTCGCGCGCATCACTGAGCGCGCCGAGCTCCTGTCGATTGCGATCAAGGCGGACGACAAGACTGTGGCTCTGGCCGCCTACGATCGCTTGGCGCGCGACGAAAGCGCCATGGACCGGACCATGCTCAAGGGGATCGCCAAGCGGTCTAAGCAGAAGGCGGTTGCGCGCCGAGCCAAAGCGGTGCTGAGCCAGTTCGCGTCAGAGGTGCCACCAGTGGGAGGTCAGGCAGAGGAATGGGCGAGCGTCTGCACCGCACTTGAGGCGCTGGTCTCTATAGACGATCTGCAACGGGGACGGAACGCGCTTGACGAAATCCTTGTGAGATGGACGGCGATCGACGAAATAACTACCCCGGCTGTCGCCGAGCGCTTTGCCGCGGCTCGACGGGCCGTTGAGGGACGACTACTGGAGCTCGAAGCGACGTTGGTTGAAACGCGCCGCGTCACCGAACAGCGCGCGTCTGTCCTGGCCGCCCATGTCTCGCTTTGCAAGCGGGTCGACGCGCTGAATGGTCTATTGGCTGTGGAGCAACTGCTACGGGTGCGCAAGGAGTGGGCCCAACTAGCGCCTGATGCCGCTGAGGCTGAGGGTGACGTTGCTCTGGCCAGCGAACTCGTGGCACTTGCTCAGCAATTCGAGGAGGCGGCGTCGTCCTGCGTCCGTCGGCACGAAGCGTTGGTAGCTCGTCACGAGCGAGTCCGTAAACTCGAAGCGCTCGCCAGCGAAATCGAGCAGCTCATTTCGACGGATGACCATGATGATGTCAAGGCGCGCTGGCCTGAGCTTGACAAGACATGGCGCAAGCTGATGGAGGCCGTCCGTTCGGGCTCACCCGGCGGGGATCCTGATATCGACGCTCGGGTCGCGGCGCTCGAGCAACGCAAGGAAACGGCGGGTGGCCGACATCGGGCGCTGGCGGTCGCGGCGAAAGCCGAACGCAATCGCGCCGAACACGCCAACCTGGCGCGCTTGGGGCGGCTGTGCGAAAAGATCGATGCCGCCGTGGTAAAGGAAAAACTCGAGCTCGTTGAAGCCGAGCGACAGCTACGCGCGGCGCGACGCGTACTCAACGACGTGCCGCCTCTTCCAACGCGACACGATCGGGACACGGCAACGCGCCGATTGCGCCTGGCGCACACCGCGCTGCTTGGACGCGTGCGCGAACTGAGGGATTTTGCCGACTGGCAGCGCTGGGCCAATCTCGGAATCCAAGAGGAGCTCTGTCGCGAGATGGAGGCGCTGAGTGAGATCACTTCTGATCTTGAGGATGTGGAGCTTGCCGGACGGTTTCGCGATCTCATGACCCGGTGGCGTCAAGCCGCCGACGTGCCCAAGGACAAAGGTGTGGCGTTGTGGCAGCGGTTCAAGGTGGCCCACGACGTGGTGTATCCATGTTGCGAGAGGTTCTTCGAGGCGCAGGCGGCCAAGCGGGAACGGAACCGCGAGCGCAAATGTGCTTTGGTCGAGGAGGCCGAACGACTCCGTACGTCGACGGATTGGATCAAAACAGCGCAGCGGATCACTGAGCTCCAGGCCGAATGGAAGACTCTGTCCCCGCTGCCGCGCAAGGAGCAACACCATCTCTGGAACCGTTTCCGGGCGGCATGCAGTGAATTCTTTGCCCGGCGGAAAGCTGATCTGGTCAAACTTAAACAGGAGTGGGCGCGCAATCTGGAGCGGAAGGAAGCGCTGTGTGTGTGCGTTGAGGCGCTCGTCGACACTGACGACCTGGCTGTTGCGGTTCCAGCTGTTAAGCAGGCGCAGGCGAAGTGGAAGGCCATCGGCCCGGTCCGCCGGACACGTTCGGAAGCAGTCTGGCAGCGCTTCCGCACGGCATGCGACCGAGTATTCGAGCGGTTGCAGGAAGGGGAGCGCGAAGCGGCGGCCGAACGGGTCGCTGCACGCGAAACGCTCTGTGCCGAGCTCGAGGCGCTGGCTCTTGCGAATGCCGGTGCGGCGTTTGCAGCCCCGGACGAACTCGTCGAGTCGGTGCGCGGGATCCAAAACAGGTGGCGCCAGGCACCCGAGGTGCCAGGTGAGCTGAGACGCAAGCTGTCGACGCGCTTCGGCCAGGCAGTTGCGTGTTTGGTGAATGCGTATCCTGACCACTTTCGCGGCACGGACCTTGACCCCGAGCGAAAACTCAAGCAACTTGAACAGCTCTGTACTCGAGTCGAAGCGCTCACCCCAGCTGAGGTGCTGGACGAAGCTGGGACATCCCCTGCAGAGATTCTGGCAAGAAAGTGGCGGGAGCAGCTCGCCAACAACACGATGGGCGTTCGCGGCGACGAGGCGGCGACACGTCGCACGGCGGTCGAGGAAGTCAGGCGACTGCAGGCCGACCGGCGCAGGCTAGGACAGCTTCCAGGCGAAACTGGGCGGCGCCTGACGGCCCGCTTCCAAAGAGCGTGTGACCGGGCATTTCAGGCGGGTCAACCGCGCAAGCCAGTAACTCCGGCCCAAACTGCCAGCTAAATGGGCACTTAGTTGCAAGGTTGCGGCGCCTCCGACGGTTTGTTCCATGACACCGATGCCCGGCGCGTCAGTGGCCCTTTGGGGCTGCCGTGGTTGGGGGACGAGAGCCGCTTTTAGACGCTGCCGAACCCACGGTCTCGGCTAGGCCGCCTCGGAGAACGCCACGCACGTATCCCGCTTGCAGCTACAGGTTGGCCGCCGTTGTGTTGTCCACTTTCCGTAACGGTTCGCGAGTCTGGCCACCGCCGGCTATCTATCAACTCTGTCCGCGTGAGCGACGGTTTCTTGCTTAATTGGTTGGCGGGTGTACAGGGTCCCTGTTCCATGACGATCGGATCAGTGCGGGCGTGTCAGCCCCCCGGTGCGACAGCCGACTTGCGCCACGGTTCGTTTGGTGTCACGGGGCCGACCGTCTGATGCGAGTCACGATCTTTGCCGGGCGACGTGTATTAGGTAGAGTGGGCTCTGTGTTGGGCACCGGGTTAGAAGCGCGCATCTTCTGTGTCGTGGTACTCGTTGTCGCAGTTGTTGCCGGCGGCAAGCCATCGGCCGTGCAGCAGCCTCCCGACGGAGAGCAACTGCCTGCGGAGGCTCCCGGCGTGCCGCCGCTGCCGCCTGGCGCTCTCCGCCTGGTCAGCTTCGTCTGGCACGAGGACCGCGTCGCCATTTGCGCCGAGGGACCCGGACCGGCGATCGAGCGTGGCGCGCGCTTCATCCCACGAACGCACGTTTGGGTGCACGACGGTACCACGACGCGACAGGTCGCCACGGCACCTGGCACCTGTGAGGCCACGTGGTCACCGGATGGCTCGCGCGTCGTGGTCGTCGCGCCGGACGGTCTCTGGGTGCTGTCCAGCGATCTGCACGTGACTATGCACCTTGTGGATACGCGGCCAACGGAAGCGCCGGCTAACGAGTTTAATCACCGCACGTTGTCGGGGCCGAAGTGGGCGCCCGATGCCTCGCGACTCGCGTTTCTGGTGTCGAACGGCGAGACGTCGTGGGTCGAAGTCGTCAACGTCAAAACCGGCGAAGTGCTTTACACGTCGGGGCCAGAAACTTACAATTTTATTTGGGGCGCTGATTCTCGCTCCCTGCGATTCGGTTCGCGAGTCACCCGCTTGCCCTAGGACACGAGTGCTATACGGCAGAAGGATAAGCCGGTGACGTCTTCCCGTCGCGCGCACCCAGCGGCCCTTGTGCTGCTCGGCGGTGTGTCGGTCGCTTGCGGGGGGTTCCAACCAGCGGCGCTTGACACGCGGGTGCTGGTCGAGACCCTCGCCTCGGACGCGTTCGAGGGACGTCTGACCGGTTCGGAGGGTATCCAGCGGGCCGCCGACTACATCATCGAACAGCTCGAGGCGATTGGCGCCGAGCCGCTTCCCGGCCAGACGGACTTTCGTCGATCGTTCGCGTTCACGGCGGGAGTGAGAGATGCCGGGACGACGCTGACTGTTGAGCCTGCCGGCGGCGAAGCCAAGCAGCAGTTGAATGGAAACGCTATTCGCGCGCTTGCGTTCTCGGACAACGGCTCGGCTGAAGGACCGCTCGTCTTTGCCGGTTATGGACTGTCGGTGCCGGAGACCGGTGGGTTCAGCTACGACAGCTACGTGACGCTCGACGTCGCCGATAAAATCGTGCTCGTGCTTCGGTACTTTCCAGAAGATTCTGAGGGGGAGGTGCGCGCTACGCTATCCCGTTATGCCGGCCTCCGCTACAAAGCGTTTGCGGCGCGCGAGCGTGGGGCCAAAGGCCTGATCGTGGTTACCGGACCCCGGTCGCCGAACGCCGGCGAGCTCGTGCCGATGATGTTCGACACTACCATTGGGGGTTCCGGCATCGTAGCGGCGACCGTGACGGGTGAAGTGGGTGAAGCGCTTATCACGCGTGCCGGTCGGACCTTCACGGAAGTTCAGCGTTCGCTCGACACGGCAAACCCGCATGCCACAGGGTTCGAGATTCCCGTCCGAGTAACGCTCGATGCGGCAGTCGATCAAGAGGAGCGTGCTGGCTACAACGTTGTTGGCTACCTCCCGCCGCGCGACATCGTCGACATCGCGAAGCCTTACGTGATGCTGGGTGCGCACTACGATCATCTTGGGCTGGGCGGGAGCGGCAATTCCCTCGCTAGAGAAGACGAGGCAGGTGAGATTCACAACGGGGCGGATGATAACGCGTCCGGCGTGGCCGCCATCCTTTCGGCCGGGGCACAGTTAGCCCGGATCGATCGACAGCGCGGCATCATTCTCGCGTTTTGGTCTGGTGAAGAGCTCGGCCTACTCGGCTCGGCTGCCTTCGTCGAGCAAGCGCCGGTGCCGGTGGATCAGATTGCTGCGTATCTCAATTTCGACATGGTCGGCCGGTTGCGAGAGAACAAGCTGACCGTGCAGGCGGTTGGGACCAGCTCGATCTGGACTGACCTCGTTGACGAGCTCAACGCGACGTTCGAGTTCGAGCTCCAGTTCATCAGCGATCCCTACCTGCGAACCGACGTTATGAGCCTCAACGCAGCCGAAGTTCCGAGCCTCGCGTTTTTCACCGGTAGCCACGAGGACTACCACCGGCCGACGGATGATGCCGACACCGTTAACTATCCGGATCTGGATCGGATCGCCGAACTTGGTGCCGCAGTCGTTGCACGGCTGGCGACGCGTGACGAGCCGCCTGATTTCATCAGGGCCAAACAGACGGTGCAGCGGGTGGGCCAGACGAGCCTCCGTATCTTCACCGGCACCATCCCCAACTACACGGAGGAGGCAAAGGGATTACTGCTCGCCGGTGCCATCGCCGGCGGCCCAGCGGAGCGGGCTGGGCTGCAAGAAGGCGACGTCATTGTCGAACTGGCCAGCCAAGCGATCACTAACATCTACGATTACACCTATGCCCTGGATGTGCTAAAGGTGGGTGAACCTGCTAGCGTCGTCTTCCTGCGCGGTGGCAAACGGATGGAGACGGAGATTGTGCCTGAGGCTCGGCGCTAGGTCTTGACACTACCCGAAATAGTCGGGCTCGTTGCCCGGCTTCCACTTAATGTTGCACCCGATACTGGGCGTCTGGTTCTTGTTGGGCGTCTTCCCCTCCAGCATGGCGTCGACGGCGGCTCTCAGGTCGGATCCAGTATTAGGTTTGTCGTTGCCGGGCCGGCTGTTATCAAACTGACCGCGGTAGGCTAGCTTCGAGTCCCGATCGAAAACATAGAAATCGGGTGTGCACGCGGCACGGTAAGCTTTGGCCACCTCCTGCATCGCGTCGACGAGGTACGGGAAGGTGTAGCCAAACTCCATTGCATCCTTCATCATCTGTTTCGGGTGGTCGTCGGGGTACGCCCCGATGTCGTTCGAGTTGATGCCGATGACCGCGACCTGTCTAGCCTGGTACTCCCGTACGAAGCTCGCGAGCGCCTTTTTGAGGTGCTTTACATAAGGGCAGTGGTTGCACATAAAAACGACGACGGTAGCTGGTGCATCGGCGAAGTCGCTAAGCGAGATCCATTTCCCCGTGGCGTCTGGTAGTGCGAACCCTGGGGCTTGTGTGCCTAACGCAAGCATCGTTGAGGGCGTGAGGACCATGGGACAGCGTTACTCCTCGAACGGTTCCGACTGCGCCCCTTCCTTGAGCGCCCACAACCGGTTCCGCGTCAGGATATGCAGTACTCCATTGCGTACGACCGGCGTGCAATAGATCGCGGCGCCCATGTTGTACTCGCCAAGCACCTCCATCTCCTTGGCCGCCCGGAGGATCACCACGTCGCCGTCTTCATCACCAAGAAAGACCTTGCCATCGACGACGAAAGGGGAGCCCCACACCGCTGCGAATGCGTCATAGGTCCAGAATTCCTCGCCGGTCTGCGGATCGAGTGCATGGAGGAAGCCGGAGAGACTCGAAATGTACAGGATACCGTCCTGGATTGCGGCGGTTGACATCGTGCGGTAGAAATCATCGCCGCCACGGTGCCAAACGGCGTGAGTGTCAGTGACATCACCCGTGCCGCCCGCGTCGATGGCCCAGAAATGGCCGGGCGCTTCTCCATGCTCAGGGTCCTGGCCGACCCCGATGTAGACCTTGTTGTCGTATACGACCGGCGTCGCCAAGATATTGTTTCGAGTACCGCGGCCGCCGAGGATCCACTCCGAGTCCTTTGGGTTGCAGTCGAACTCCCAGATAACCTTGCCCGTCTTAGCGTCAAGGCTGTAGATGACGCCGTTGCCGCCGGGGATGATGACCTGTGCACGACCGTTGATCTCCGCATAGGCCGGGTTGGTCCAGCTGCCGTGGAGAATGTTCTCGCCTACGATGGTGCTTTCCCACAGAAGTTCCCCGGTGTTCTTGTTCAGGGCGATGAAGTCTGGGGAGAAGGGTGATGGGATATTGACGTGTCCTTCATCGACGCCGTTGCTGGTGGTGGTGTAGAGCACATCGCCGACAATTAGCGGAGACCCGGTCGCCAGGTTGTGCGGGAACACGTCGAGTTCACCGATCATGTCGTACGACCAGATAACGTCCCCGGCGACCTCAGACGCGACGGTTTCGTCCGTGAACGGCCCGTCGTTCTCGCCGTCCCTGAAGCCGTCTGCATCCAGGCAGACGACTTGAGCCTGGTTTGAGACGTAGTAGATCCGGTCACCCTCAACATACGCCGTCGAGCAGACGCCTTGGAGTGGCCAGTCGTTGACCCGACCGGCTGAGAGCTTGTCGTGGACCATCTGCCAAAGGAAGTCACCGGTCTTCGCGTCGAACGCCATCACGACTCCTTTGTCGCCTTCGATGCTTAGATCTCGACGTCCCTCGTTGTTCGTCCCGACATAAACCCGGCCGTTGGCGACGACCGGGCCGCCGTAGGCCTGAGAGCCAACCGGCTGGGTCCAGAGCACGTTACTCCCGGTGCTGGCATCCCACTTGGCTACCACGCCGGTCTCGTCAGATGCCATGTTTCGCGACGGCGTATTGCCGAACATCGCGATCTCCTGAGCGAACGCGACGGCACTGAACACGACGAGCCCCACCGTCAACGTGGACACCACGAACCGTTGTCGAGTCATTGGTTCTCCATCACCCGGGCGTTATCGTAGTAGATGTCGATTGGCGAGTAAGCGATCAAACCGGGGCTGCCCTGGCGGATAGGCACCGGATCCTCAGCGGTCACCATCCAGTCTGCGGGTTCGGGTTCGTCGCGCTGCCAGACCTTGCCGCGAATGAAGGCCCGGTCATTGTCGATATTGACACGCAGCTTCATCGTGTACCACACGTCTGGGTCCCACGCGAACACTACGCGCTCGTCGATTCTGAGCTCAGCGGCCCATGACTGGAGCTGGAGCCGTTGGTGGTTACCCTGCAGGTCCATCGTGTAGCCGCTATTAATGAGACCGACGTCCGGTCGCCGTCGTCCCTTTTGAGTCGACATGACGTCTGCCTGCACTGTGTAGCCCGACATGTTCGACGGACCCATGTAGATCGCGTGCCGGTGGATCCCAGTGCGAGACGGTCCTTTCCGGAAGACCTGATTGCCAGCTAGGTCGACCACGGCCAGGCTGCCACCGCCACCGATCCAGTGTGGCGGGCGGCCACTTTCGAAGTTTTCATTCCAGGGCAGCGGCGCAAATACTCGGACACGCGCGGCAGCGGTCAAGTCACCGACCTTGGCGACCACCTTGCCCGCCTGGTTGCTGGCCTGTGGGTCGGCAGCGAACTCACCGTTGACCCTTAGCCGTGCGCCGGCCAAGCCATCCAGCGACCAGGTCGCGTCGCGCGTGCCGAGCGAGCGGCCCGCCGCATCAAAAGCGCGTACCTGGAATCTAACCGGCTCTCCCGCGGTAACAATGATCTCGGCTGGCACCACGTGGATCTGGGCCACCGTACCCAACGGTAGGGTTTCTTCGCCCAGTAACGATGGTGTCTCGGCAGTCGTGTGGGACGGAGCGTTCGCATTGCCGATGGTGTAGATACCAGACTCCGCAGTGAGATAGAGACGCCCGTAGCCAACCGCAAACGAGCCATAGATCTCCGCATAGCGGCCGCTGGCCACCTTCAGTTCCTGGCTATCGAGTACGGTCACGCCGTCAGGGCCAGGCTCGAGGATGTGCGTGTGTCCATTGACCGCGGTCACATACAATTTTCCATCGGCCCAGACCGGCGAAGACTTACCGACCGTCCCAATGCTGTGTTCCCAAAGGATGGTGCCGGTGCTCGCGTCGATGGCGTGCAGATTTGCCGAATTATCGATCACATAGAGTCGCCCATCTTTGATCGACGGCGACGCAAAGCCGACCGCGAGATCGTTGACACGCCATTTTTCGCCCGTCCCCGTAATATCACCGGTGCCTGTCGCGTCGATCGCCACGACCCGGCCCATCGTACCCGCGTCGATGTTCTCTTCGCTGTGGGCGACATAGACGGTTGTGCCGTCGATAACGGGGGACACATTAATTCCCCGCTTGCTCAAATGAAAATCCCACACTTTCCTACCTGTGCGTGCCTGCAGGGCATAGACGTGACCGTCGGCGTTCCCATCGATGATCAGACGCTGTCCGTTGACGACGGTGAGGATCGGCACCGACTGCGTGTTCAGATCCGCTGGGCGGCCTCCGGGAGTTGAGATCCAGAGCACATTACCGGTCCGCTTGTGGATGGCGACATACCGATGGCGTGGTGGACCGCCGAGGTCACCCCATATGGAACCGATGACACTGAGGATGAGCCGACCCTCATCGATAAGTGGCGTCGATGTGCGTCCGCCGTACCCCGACGCCCGACCGAGGTCTTCGGCTAGCCGCCAGGTCCAGACGATGCTGCCGTCACGGTCGAAGCAGTTGAGATGACCATCGACGTTTACCGCGTACAAGTAGCCGGTCTCCGGGTCACCCGTGACGTTGCCCCAGCCAACGCGATTGAATGGGACCGTCGTATTGAAAACGCTGAACGTGTGCTCCCACAGCTTTGCACCGTCTCCAGCGTTCCAGCAGGTGACGATCTCCTGTTTATCTACGTCCTCACCCGTCCGGCCGTTCGCGCAGACGCGCCCGTCGAAGACCGCCGGCGTCGACCGCCCGATGTACGGCTGGAACCAGATCAGGTTCTCGCCCTCTGGTGACCAGCTCGAAACAAGTCCGGTTTCGTTCGAAACCCCATCGTGGCCACGACCGCGCCAGCTCGGCCAATCATCAGCCCAGACGGTAGAGGTCACGACGATCGTGCCGAGCCCAAACACCAAGGCCGCGCGCGCAAAACCCTCCTGGGCACCCCTGTTCATCCGGCAACCTCTCGCTGAAGTGGAAGTTGATTGAAGCGCGTGTCCGTTACTTTCTGAGAGCGAATCATAGCATGGTGCGTGGTGGCTACTGCGCGCCGGTTCGGGCGACCGCCCATACGATGCCGACGAGCGCGATCGCGGCCGAGATCGGGAGCACCAGTCTAGTGCGGTACCAGGCCCGGTGGCTGAACCACCCGAGCGTTGCGAATGCTGTAACGATGACCGCAAGTTGACCGACTTCGATTCCAAGATTAAACGTGGCTAACGCAAGCTGCTGTTCACCCTCAGGCAACCCCAGATCACGTAGCACGCTGGCGAAACCGAGCCCGTGTAGCAGCCCGAACGAGAAGACGACGACTGGACGCCACGGATTTAACCGATCCGTCAACATGTTCTCGATCGCGATGTAAGCAACCGACAGTGCAATTAGCGGCTCGATGACACGCGGTGACAACTCGACCGCGCCGAGCGTGGCAAGTGTCAACGTCAGCGCGTGCGCGACGGTGAAGGCTGTGACTTGCCAGACGAGCGGCCGAAGCTTGGTGCTCAGGAGGAACAGGCCGAGAACGAACAGGACATGATCCAGTCCAAGGGGAACGATGTGGATGACTCCCATCCTGAGATACTGCCGGGCGATCTGGAAGCGCGTCGGCGGCTTAACTGGCCCAGCCAGGCGGAACGGGTCGCTTCGCGCACCTGATTCGAGCACTGACCGGACCGCGATCCCCCGTGACTCGTCGACGATCGTCAAACGCGTATTCGAAAAGGAACGGGACGCGAAGAACTCCACCGCCGTAGCACCGCCCGGGATGTTCCCGGTCAATTGCGCGGTCAGACCAAGCACGGTCGGGATCTCCGCCTCGTCGGCCCTCGGAGTGCCGTAATCGGGGAACGCGACGGCGAACGGTGCCGGCTCACCGTCGAACCTGACACGTACCCGCCGCTTGAACAGCTGTTGCAGCCGGTCGATGCGACGCTCGAATTCGGTCATGGAGAGCGCGTGCAGGGCGGCGACGAGCTCGGTGTCATCGGTGTCCTGGGGCACGCCAAGGGCCAGTGCGTCCAGGTCACAGATCATGTCGACCTGGAACGTGCCGCCCGTCGTTATCGTTAGCGTGGCTTCGGTAAAGGTTAGGGGGTGGGTGGCAACGGAGGTTGGGAGCGCGAGAAGCACCACCAGCGTCCAGAGACGACAGGACACCACACTTGCCTAGTCGCGTCGCAGCTTCACCCGATAGGGGCGGCCGCCGCGGAGGAAGTTGACAACCGTGTCGGCCGTCGACCGCACACTAGCCAGGTTCTTAGCTGCCGCCTCGGCGTTGGTCACGTCGACGCCACCAACCCGATAGATGACATCGCCAGCCTGGAGGCCGGCGAGATCGGAGGGACCGTCTTCGTCGACCTGGACGACCAGAGTACCGTCGCGAATTTGGAGATGGTCACGCGCGGCCCGCTCGGTAAGCGCATCCGTTGGCTGGGCGTCGCACAGGATCACGCCGGCGATTTTAACCTCGGCACTCGTGTTTGCAGCGCAGGCATACAGAGCGAACTCTTCCGCCCGTTGCGAGCTAGCGCTCACGCCAGCGGCCGCTGACGCAGCCAGGGGCATCACGAGCGCGAGGCTCACACGACGTAACACAGCCAGATCAGTGTAACGGCTTTTCGTGCCACTCCTTAGGATCTTCGCCACTAGAGCGATCCGGCGAGGTGACAGTGTGGTCATTATCCTAACTCCTTGGCAATGAATGGGATTCAGTTATGGATCAGCGCTTGAGCTGGTTGCTGCAGCGAACACGCAGCGAAAATTGACCCGAAAAACTCATTGAGATTCTATGCGGTAACCCGTTACTATGCGCGTCCTACAGGAACGCGACGACCGTTCCTCTGACGATCAGGACCGCCAGTATCGAGTCGCTGAGTCCGGTCGACTCGCACGTGGGGCAGGGAGGTCCCACCGAACCATGATCAGCGTCGCTGCTATCCGGATGCAACAGTTCGGGGTGCATTTCTATCAGGCTTCGTTGACGGCTAGCGACATTGACAAGCTGGTCCGATTCGAGGTGCTTAGTTATGGCGAGCAGACTCAGCCCCCCGTCCGCGGCAGCCGGCGGCGTCGCGCCGTCTCCCGGGTCAACTGGGATCTCCTAGAGCGGCGCCTCGCGTCCAACGAGCAGGCCTATCAACGGCACATCATTCGTCGTAAGATCGACGAACTGGTTCAATACTACGAGCAATGTCGCCAGGCGCACGACCTGCCGTCGATTCCAGGCGCAGTCATCATCTCTAGTGACGAGGCGCTCCGTTTCGTGCCGCTCGACGCCGAGTCCGATCTCGGTTACCTCAAGGTGCCCGAGCGCGGGGGCATCCTGCGGGCGATCGACGGGCAGCACCGGCTTTTGGCTCTCCACGCTGCCATAGACAGCTTCGGCGGCCAGATATTCACGGTCCCGGCGGTAATTTTCGATCAGCTACCCGAGGATCACCTGGTGCAGATGTTTGTCACCATCAACGCGAAGCACACGCGTTTAAACGCCTCGCATCTCGTCTCACTCTCGGGGCGGCAGCTGTATCGCGATGACGATTTAGCGGCGGCTCATGACGTCATTCGGTCTCTCAACAACCGGGGTGATTCCCCTCTGTACGACGAAATCAAATTGCTTGGTATCGGTCGAGGCAAAGTGGCGCAAGCGGCGCTTGCGCATGAGCTTAAGAAATGCTTCGTGAGCGGAACCTTTGGCAGTGAGCGCCGAGCGAGAGAATTCCGGGACGAGGCGAAGCGGTTTTTCGTCAATTATTTCAAGCATATCGCTCAGCTCTTCGTCGGAGCGTGGAATGGCCGGAAGTACTCGATCAAGACTGCTACCGCTTTACGGGCCTTTATCCGCGTTGCGCCGGAGGTCGTGCGTCGACTTGACCAAGAGCACGTCGATCGAACCGACTTCCGCGCCATCGGCCGGGTCATTGCCCCGTGGGGGCGGCGTATCGGGAACTTACGTTTCGAGACCGAGGCGGCCTGGAAGCGCTCGGGGACCACGGTGGAGTCGCTGACGCGCGAGCTACGACTGGCACTGCAGTATCCAGAAGGGATCGGGTCCTAGTAGGGGTCCCGTTCACGGAATCGTGACATGTCTGTGACTCACGTTGCTGTGCTGTTGCGATCTCGGCGCTACGATTTCCTGTTTTCTACGTGAACCTGGCGGCACCCCCTCTACCGTTTTATCGGGCATCAGAGGCTAAAAAACGGCTTTGAGACGCAAAGTTCTGGGTAGCCTGGCCCGCGGTGCCTGGGGTCTCCGTAATGGGGTGTCGCTCGCTTTTGTGCCGGCCTGTAATGGCTTCGACCGTCCGCTGGACGACGGAGGCTGACGATTGACGGCGGGTAATAGCGTGCGTGTTGACCTCAACTGTGACCTCGGCGAGTCTTTCGGCGTGTACACAATTGGGGACGATGCGCAAGTGATGCCCCACATCACCTCGGCGAACATCGCGTGCGGAGCTCACGCTGGGGACCCCCGGGTTATGCGTGCGACGGTGCGTCTGGCTCTGCGGGCGCAGGTGGAGATCGGCGCCCACCCCAGCTTTTCAGACCTCGCCGGGTTCGGCCGCCGTGAGCTGAAGGCAAAGCCGGCCGAGGTCGAGGACTTCGTGCTGTTCCAGATCAGCGCGCTCGCTGGGATCGTCCGCGCCGAGGGTGGTCGGCTTCATCACGTTAAGCCGCACGGCGCGCTCTACAATATGGCCGCGCGGGACCGCGCACTCGCCGACGTCATTGCGAGCGCGGTTGCTCTCTTTGATCGTTCGCTCGTGCTGTATGGTCTGTCGGGTTCCTGCCTGCTCGATGCCGGACGGGCCGCCGGGTTGGTGGTGGCATCAGAAGTCTTCGCCGACCGGGCCTACGATGCGCGCGGCGCGCTCGTCGCGCGTGGGCAACCGGGAGCGCTCGAGCACGATCCGGCCCGTGTGGTCGACCGCGCGGTCCGGATGGTTCGCGAAGGGGCAGTGGCCACCATCAGCGGCGAGCGAGTGACCTTGGTGGCCGACACGATCTGCATTCATGGCGATACCGCACGCGCCGCGAACCTGGCGGCCAGGCTTCGGGCTGGCTTGGAAACCGCTGGGATCACCGTGGCACCGGTAGGTTAGTGGATCGTATAGGGCTCGGACAGGGCGAAGGGAGCGATTTTGGCATCGAAACGCTCGCCGTTGGCGGTCACCATCTGGTAGGTGCCTCGCATCGAACCGAACGGTGTTGCAAGCGGACAGCTGGACGTGTACTCGAACGATTTTCCCGGCTCGAGTGTTGGCTGGTGTCCTACCACCCCAAGTCCCTTGACCTCTTCAACGGTGTTTGACGCATCGGTGATGATCCAGTGGCGGCTCACGAGCTGGACGGTCTCGGTTCCTTCGTTCGAGATTGCCACTGTGTAGAAGAAGCGCCACTGGTTGCGGAGTGGCTGGGAGTGCTCCGGTGAGTACCGTGCAGTGACGTGGACACGAACACCGCGCGTCACTGCCTCCGATGTGTACGCAGTAGGCAAAGCTTGGCGAGTCACGAGTAGGCGCTGTCCTTCAGCGCCCTCCTTTGTCGGACACCTATATATACTACAGCCGTGGTGTCCTCTTGGCGGTACCGCGCCGCCCGCGTCGACCTGGTGTCCACACACGCGCCCACGAGCTGCATGATCCCGACTAGCACGCTGCTCGCGGCGTACCGGACCGGCCATTTTCCCATGGCCGTCAGGGGGCAGATCCAATGGTTCTCGCCGGACCGGCGTGGCATCATTCCACTCGACCGTTTTCACGTGCCGGCCCGGCTTCGTCGGGTGCTGCGGCAGGCTCACTTCGACCTCTCGGTGGACCGTGCCTTTCGTGACGTTATTACCGCTTGCGCGTCGCGCGCAGACGTCACGGGCAACTGGATCGACGCTAAAATCATCGAGAGTTATAAGGCGCTGCACGACGCGGGATTTGCCCACTCCATCGAGGCTTGGCAGGATGACCGTCTCGTCGGCGGGCTGTACGGCGTGAGCTTCCACGGGGCCTTTTTTGGTGAGTCGATGTTTCACCGGGCGACCAATGCGTCGAAGGTGGCCCTGTGTGCGTTGGTCGATCGGTTGCAAGCGCGGCGCTATGTCCTGTTGGACATTCAGTGGCTCACGCCGCACTTGGAGCGACTGGGTGCGATCGAGGTGTCACGCCAGCAGTATCTCCAACTGTTGGCGGAAAGTATGCAGGTAGAGCGCGCATTCGTTTGAAGGCCCGGCAGCCGAATATCACCGTTTTCGCGAAAGGCGGTGCTAATGTCGCGGCACCTCAGACAGTTGGCTCCGCGACGTCAAGTGCCGGCACATCGGTTTGGATTTGTCCGCCACGATCAACCTCTGCCTCCGAGAATAGCCGCTGTTTCTTCTGTCACCTGCTCAACGCAGGTGTCGACTGGTTCCTGCCGCGTGCGGAAGCTCAAGATGCACATCCTCGCGAGGAACCGCTCGTCGATGGTGCAGCCGGTCATCATTATTTTTCCGCGTGCCCGGACGCGTTCCAGAAGTTCCCGTGTCGCCCGGTTCTCGTTGTCGATCGACCAGCGGGGCTGAGTGAGGCGAAACGCGAACAACGACAGCTCTGGTGGTGCTGCTAGCTCGATTCCAGGAATCTTCGCGATCCGCTCGGCGGCAGTAAGCGCAAGCCGGCGCTTTTCCGCAATTGCCGCTCTGAGCCTGACTGTGCCGAACAGCTTGACGCACAACCAAACCCGCAGGCCCGGAAAGCCGCGCGACAGATCGGGGCCGTGCTGGCTCGGGTCATAGAATTCTTCGCCGTCTGGTGCCTTCGGTAGATAGCTTGCGGTTGCTGCGTGTGCCGCCCGCAAGGCCGTTCCGTCACGCACGAGCAGCGCCCCCGTTCCGTACGGCAAAAACAGACCCTTGTGGGGATCGAGCGTGAGCGAGTCGGCTCGGTCCAACCCTCGGAGTAAAGAGCGGAGCTCCTCGCACATGTAGAAGAATGCCCCGTACGCGCCGTCGATGTGATACCAGACCTGTTCCCGTGCGGCGATCTTGGCGATTGCGTCGAGCGGATCCACCGCGCCCGTGTTGACCGTCCCGGCCGATGCCACGATCAGAAACGGTTTTAGCCCCGCCTCGCGATCCACATGGATGGCTTCGCTAAGGAGGTCCGGTCGCATCCGAAACTGCGCGTCGACCGGAATCTGCCGTACCCGATCTGGCAGGATTCCCGCGAGCTTCGCCGACTTGATCACGCAATGATGGACTTCGGTCGAGACGTACGCGACCCCCGTTCGAATAGCAGAGCCCAAGTATTGCTCGCGCGCGCACACGATCGCGTTGAACGTTGCCATTGAGCCACCAGTTGTCAACACGCCGCTCGCGGTTGGCGGAAACTGTACCCAGTCGCGGAACCAGTCGAGGACGTTCGCCTCGAGCTGCACAAGCGCTGGTGCGGCTTGCCAGATACCGGTAAAGCGGTTCGTCGCGTCGGCGATTAGGTCCGCCAGTGCAGCCGGGAAGAGGCCGCCACCCGGGATGTAGGCCATGTAGCCAGGGCCGCCCGGGTTGAACGACCGTGGGATCCAGTCGTTAAAAAGCGCGTCGAGTAGCGGTTCAAGCTCAGAGCCTTGCTCTGGGGCGGGCTCCCGCATCGACCGGCAGAGCCTCTCGGCGCGCACATCCCCGCAGATCGGCTGCTTGGGCAAGCTCGCGATGTGAGCGATGGCGCGTTCGAGCGTTGCCAGGCCCATTGCAGTCATTTGGGCGGGTGTGAGTTCGAGGTTGGCCAAATCCTGGACACTCATTTACCGATAGGGGCAGTAAAGGTAGGTGGCTCAACGGGGACGGGGATTATGATGCAACGCTAATAGGCCACGTGCCAAAGTTAGCTCGCTGGGCATCGTCCGCCGCGACTTCCTACTTGTGCTAGTCAAACGCGGGCCGCCCGTCGTCCTGGGTGAGGTTCCAGCTTAGTTGGTGCACCAGCTGGACGATCCGCGCCATCTTGTTGTAGTTAAGCCTCTCCGGCCGGTCGTGCTCGGTGTGGTAGTCGGGATGCAACCCTGTGTGTATAAAGATGGCGGGGACGCCGCGTGTGAGAAATGGCCAATGGTCGCTCCGGCGCAACAAGTTTGAGCGGTTATTGTCGTAGCGGAAGCGGAGTGTCAGGTCGATCCCCTCGTTGGCTGCTTCCGTTGCCCGGCGGAGGTCCTGGCTGTAGCTGTAGCCGAGGATGTTGACGGTGTTGCGGTTTGAGGTGGCTGTTTGCGGGTCGAGCCCACGGAACCGGCGCCCGCCGTCAGGCGGCACCTCCTCGTTCCGGCCGATCATGTCCATATTGATGACCGCCACGGTCTGCTCGAGTGGGATGAGGGGGTGCTCGGTATATGCCCAGGCACCGAGCAGTCCGCGCTCCTCGGCATTCCAGGCGGCGAACAAGATCGACCGGCGGGGCCTGTGTCCCGCTCGCGCTGCCAGCGCATAGGCCTCTGCGATCTCAATTAGGCCGGCCACGCCTGAAGCGTCGTCGTCGGCGCCGTTAAAAATCCGTGCATCGGTCGCGCCCTGGTGGTCGAAGTGCGCGCAGAGGATAATCCATTCGTCCTTGAGTGTAGGATCGCTTCCCTCGATCAACCCGACGACGTTGTATTGGGTGACGCGCTCGCGGTTGACCGATGCCGTCAGTTCGATAACGACGTCCTCGGCGGTCATCGGCGGCGGGCCACCAGGAATCTCGGCGTGCTGAGCCAGGATGTCGAGTTTGGTGCCTGTCGCGATCCGCTCAGTGAGCGGGGGTGAGATCCGCATGACCGGGATGCGAAGCTGGTCGACCCAGGCGGCTAATTGATAGCGCGGGATGCGCGGCGGCTCGGCGGCCCACGCAGTGTCCATGAGGTCTGGTAAAGGCCTCTGTACTTCATGGTTGTGGACGTCGGATACGATGAGCACCGCCACGGCGCCCCGCCGTTGGGCCTCGAGTGCTTTGCGGAGCGCGCGCCCGTGCTCCGATGCCACGACGCCGTAGAATGGGCTCGTCACGTCAAGCTCGCCTGGCTCGTGATCCAGCATGAGGACGACTTTGCCGGCTACGTCAGTATCGCCATAGTCATCGTGCCGCAGCGCCGGTGCCGAGATGCCGAAGCCCACGAAGACGACAGGCCCCTCGGCACTTCCCGTGCCACTGAACTGTTCCGGGTAGAAGTCGCTGCCGATCTCAAGCGCTCCCCAGTCGCCGCTCGCGGAGCGAAGGTGCATGGTGTTTTTCGTGCCTAGCGTGGAAGTGATCAAATCGAACGGCATCAAGTAATTCTCAGCAGCTGCTGGTTTGAGGTCCGACCGCTCGAACCTCGACCTAATGAACGCGGCAGCGAGCCGATTCTCAGGCGTGCCGACTAAACGCCCACGCATTTCATCGGACGCGAGGAACGACACGTCGCTTTCAAGGTCCGTCACTTGGACGGACCCGTGCTGCGGGGCGCGGCCCTGGCCGAGGGACGAAGATGGCATCAGAACCCACAGGCATGCCAGGGCGGCACAAAGATGCGTCCGGAGGCTCATCGGAGGATCATGTTAGCATGGCGCCGGCCGGGGTAGTGAACGCTCTATGAGGGGCACCCGGATCGGCCAGGGACGTAGCATGCTACCAACACTTCGGGTTCGGGTAATGCTGACGGTCGTCGTGGCGGTCGTCGTGGCGGCTGTCCCCGTGATCGCGCAGGACAAGGGCGATCGTTCCTCCCGCGACGAGGGGCCCGAGCGTGTGGCTATCCTGCCGTTCGGCAACATCAGCGGTGTCCCGGACGACGACTGGATCGGGGCTGGTATTGCTGAGGCTCTCTCGGTTGAGTTCCAGGACCGGTCCGCGTTCGATGTGATTGGTCGCGGGCGGGTCTCCGAGACGATGCGGATTGTAGGCGTGCTTGACACGCGCCCGGCCGAGTCCGGAATGCTCCTCGAGGTGGGCCGGCGTGTGGGCGCGCGGTGGGTAGTCAGCGGGGGATACCAGCGGCTCGGGGATCAGCTGCGCATTACCGGACGGTTGGTGGACGTCACGACCGGTGCGGTCGTCCGGGCTGCGAAGGTCGACGGCGCCATTGATGACCTCTTTGAGCTGCAGGACCGACTTGCGACCGGGCTTGTCAACGGGCAGGCAAGTGACGCTGCCCACGCAGCCGGGCGGTCGGCACCCCTTAGCAACGCCGATGTCACGGTCGGTGCCGAGAGTGCGTCATCGGCACCCTCGATCCGGCTGCTTGCACCGACGCCATCCCTCAGCAACGCCGATGCCACGGTCGGTGCCGAGAGTGTGTCATCGGCGCCCCCGACCCGGCTACCTGCACCGACGCCGACGCCACCCCCACCCCCCAACCGACTGGTCGGTGGCACCGACCCAGGCGACAGCTCCGGGAGTTCGTCCACCGTGCGCACCACGGGGGTCCCGGTCGCCCGCGCGTGGCGGGTTGGAGGCGCGCCAGTCATCGATGGTGAGGTTCTCAACGATCCTGTGTGGGCCGACGTGACTGGCGCCACCGCGTTCTTCCAGAACACGCCGGATGAGGGCCAGCCCGCCTCGGAGCACACCGAGGTTCGCATCGTCTTTACCGACGACACCCTGTACTTCGGCGTTGTTTGCTATGTCCGCAACCCGAGCACCATCATCGTTGCCGACAGTCGCCGTGATTCCTCCCTTACGGAGACCGACAGCTTCCGGATCATCCTGGATACCTATCTCGACCGGCAGAACGGATTTGTCTTTGGCACGAACCCTGCGGGCATCGAGTACGACGGGCAAGTAACCAATGAAGGACAGGGTAGCGGTCGCATGGGCGGCGGTAGACTGCGACCAGGCGGAAGCCAACAACAGCGGGGGTCGGGTGGGGGCTTCAATCTGAACTGGGACGCCGCCTGGCAGGTGCGTTCTCGGATCTCCGATATCGGATGGACTGCCGAGTTCGCAATCCCGTTCCGCACGATCCGCTACCCCTCGGGTGAGGTGCAGGCCTGGGGTGTGAACTTTCAACGGAACATCCGGTACCGCAACGAAGAATCTTTCTGGGCACCACTGCCGCGTCAGTTTAATCTCAATCGACTGTCGTTTGCTGGCGAGTTACGGGGGATTGCAGTTCCACCTCAGCGCAACCTGAAGTTAACACCCTATGTCCTCGGCTCGTCGCTACGACGGACCGTGGACCGGACAACGACGAGCACCGGTGATGTCGGTGCCGACCTCAAATACAGCATCACCCCGAGCCTGACCCTGGACATGACCTACAACACCGACTTTGCCCAGGTCGAGGTCGACGAGGAACAGATCAACCTGGATCGCTTCAGGCTGTTCTTTCCGGAAAAGCGACCGTTTTTTCTCGAAAACGCCGGGCTTTTTTCCGTTGGACAGGCGGGAGCAATCGAGATCTTCTTCAGTCGCCGGATCGGGATCAGGGAGAACGGCGAGCAGATCCCGATTCTGGGCGGCGGCCGGCTCTCCGGTAAGGTGGGGAACAACACGAACATCGGGTTTCTGACCATGCAGACTGAGTCGGTGAGCGCCAGTGGGATCCCGTCGCAAAATTTCACAGTGGCGCGTGTGCGACAAGATTTCGCGAACCGTTCGAACGTCGGGGCGATCGTCGTCAACCGACAGGCGACTGGCACCCTCGCAGGCGACCGGGACTATAACAGGACGTTTGCTGTGGATGGACGGTTCGGGATTGGGCAGGGTGGGATCATCTCTGGTTTTGCGGCCGAGACGGAGACGCCCGGGAGCGCACATCGCGGCACGCACGCCTACGGCTTATCGGCCGGCCATGACTCGGAACGTGCTCGGATGGGGCTGGGCTACTCCGAAGTGGGGCCGAACTTTAACCCGGAGGTTGGTTTCTATCAGCGGCGCGGCTTCCGTCGCATGTACGCCAGGGTTTTCACGTTTTTCCGGCCCGAGAACTTTATGGGACTGCACGAGTTGCGTCCTCATGTAATGCACAACACTATCTGGAACTTCGTGACCGGGCGGCACGAAACGCAGTTCACCCACATCGACAACCACTGGGAATGGGAGAACGGACACGAGGTGCACACAGGGGTAAACCTCACCAAAGAAGGTGTGTTCGAGGCCTTCGAGATTTTCCCTGACGTTGTTGTTCCACCTGGGACTTACGGTCACGTCGAGGCCCAGCTCACCGCTGAGACGAACCAGGGAGCGCCGGTGAGCGTCAACCTCAACACAAATTTTGGCGGTTTCTTTGGTGGCCAGCGCGTCCGGCTGAGTCCGGCCGTCTCCATACGTGTCGGCGAGGCGTTTAACGCGCAGCTACGGTGGGACTGGAACGATATCGAGTTGCCCGGCGGTGCGTTCGTTACGAATCTGGGAAGCCTCCGTGCGTCGTACTCCTTCACACCCCGGATGTTCGTACAGGCCCTCGTCCAGTACAACGACCGCGCCGACCTCTGGTCGTCGAATATTCGATTCGGTCTGATTTCTGATGCCAATACT
Organism: Vicinamibacterales bacterium; assembly: GCA_965197375.1. Taxonomy (GTDB): domain Bacteria; phylum Acidobacteriota; class Vicinamibacteria; order Vicinamibacterales; family UBA8438; genus CBDAMZ01. The sequence goes on along the minus strand of CBDAMZ010000010.1, from coordinate 381,765 downwards.
GGCCTCTTCGTCGTCTACAACGACATCCAGGAGCTCGGGAGCGCGCGGACGGGTAGTGCGGGGCGCACGCTCACCCTCAAGTACAGCCACCTGTTCGATCTACTGAACTAGTCAAGAGGCCCCTTTCGGCTATAGGTCTTTGACTTCGGCTCGACTGGCCGCAGGTTCGTGCGACGCTGGACTTGCGCACCATGGGCGCTAGCGCCGGAAGAACTCTCGCTGGAGCTTCAACAGCAGCGGGATCGACGCCAGCACCGAGATTAGGTTCGGAACCGCCATTAAGCCATTGAGGGTGTCGGCGACGTTCCAGATGAGTTGCAGCGAGCCGGTGGCCCCGAAATAAAGGAGAACCAGCCAGGCCAGCCGATATGGTAGGGCTGCCCGCGTGCCGGCCAGGTAGACGATTGCCGTCTTCCCGTAGTAGCTCCAGCCGATCACTGTCGAGAAAGCGAACAGCACGATGCTCGTCGTCACGATTAAGTTACCCCAGGCGCCAGGCAGGCCTTGCCGAAACGCCTCCCCCGAAAGAGCTGCCCCGGTGGTGCCGCCATCCCACACGCCAGTCACGAGAATGGCGAGCCCCGTCACTGTGCAAACCACCAGCGTGTCGACGAAAACCTCGAAGATGCCGTAGAGGCCCTGACGAACGGGGTGATCGGTCTCGGCCGCAGCGTGTGCCATTGGCGCGCTTCCAAGGCCGGCCTCGTTCGAGAACAGGCCGCGCGCGACGCCGTGCCGGAGCGCGAGCGCGACGGTACTACCGGCAAACCCGCCGGTGGCCGCCGTGCCGGTGAGGGCGCCATCTAGCACAAGGCGGATCGCCCCTGGTACGGCCGGGAGATTAGTGAGGAGAATGGCGAGACCGCCGGTCACGCACAGCACGCTCATAAACGGCACCAGCGCCTGGGCGACTTCACCGATGCGTCAGATGCCGCCGACGATCACGGCTGCGGTCAACGCCGCCAAGACGAAGCCGGTCGTCGAGGGCGCGACGCCAAAGCTTGCGTTCAGGCTGTCAGCCACCGAATTGGCCTGGACCATGTTGCCGATGCCAAACGCTGCCACAGATGTCAAGAGCGCGAAGATTCCCCCGAGCCACGGTAGGCCCAAGCCCTTCCGTAAGGTGTACATGGCACCGCCGCGGTAGATGCCCGTAGCGTCTCGTTCCCGGTAGTGCAGCGCGATCGTGATCTCTGCGAACTTCGTGCACATCCCGAACAGGCCCGATACCCACAACCACAGAAGGGCGCCCGGTCCGCCAAGCACGATCGCCGTCGCCACGCCAGCGATGTTGCCGGTGCCGACGGTCGAGGCGAGCGCGGTCGCCACTGCTTGGAACGGGCTCACGCTGCCAGGCCCTCGTCGATGGGCGGTGCTGCCGACGACCTCGCGCAGAGCGAGGCCAAGACGTCGGAACTGAACGGCGCCGGTCAATGCGGTGAGCACCACGCCGGTGCCAATTAGCAACACGATCATCGGTGCTCCCCACACGTAGTCGTTCAGCCACGCGTTCCATCGCTCGATTGCTTCGACCATGTGCTTCCTCTCGGTGACGGCGGCACGCCCACTCTCTTGGTCCGCCGGTGTGCAGCCGTATTATGAGGCTTACCTTGAAACGCCTACTGCGGCCCTCCAGAGGCCGGCTCTCTTTACCCCGTGGTGACCTCTCAAGCCGTGGATGTTGACAATCCCTCCGGCGTCCCGTTACAACCTCCGTGATGAGGACTGTCGGCGTTTTTCCTCCGATCCCGACCCCGTTCCGGCACGACACGATCGACTTCGACGCGCTCCGTCACAACGTCGATCGCTGGATGGAAACGCGTGTCAGTGGCCTCGTCGTGCTTGGCTCGAACGGTGAGGCGCCGCTTATCGACGAAACCGAATCAGACCAAGTGCTCGAGGTGTCGCGTGAGCGCGTCCCGCGGGGGCGATTGCTCATCGCGGGTACTGGCCGCGAATCGACGCGAGCGGCCGTCGCGGCTACTCGCCGGGCCGGCGCGCTCGGAGCGGATGCCGTCCTGATCCGCACGCCTTCTTATTTCAAGAGTCAACTGACGACCGATGCCTTCGTCACCCACTACACCACTTTGGCGGACGCGTCGCCCGTTCCGGTGCTGCTTTACAACTTCTCAGCCCTAACCGGTGTCACGCTGCCGGTGGAGGCAGTGTCCCGGTTGGCTGAGCATCCCAATATTATCGGCATGAAGGAATCCGGGAGCGACCTCGGGTACGTGTCGGCCCTCATCGATGAGACACCGGACAATTTCAGCGTGCTCACCGGTTCGGCGCCGGCGTTCTACGCAAGTTTATTGGCGGGTGCCGCGGGTGGTGTCATGGCGCTCGCTTGTGTCGTCCCGGATCTGTGCGTGGAGTTGTACGACCTGGTGCGGTTGAATCAGTTAACCGAGGCACGCACGCTTCAGCGGCAGCTGACCCCGCTCGCGCGGCTAGTTACGACTGTCTACGGGGTGCCCGGGCTGAAAGCGGCGTTGTCGCTCGTTGGTTATCATGGGGTCGACCCGCGTCCGCCGCTCGCGGCCGTCTCGTCGACTGCGGTCGCCGAGCTACGCCGGGCGCTCGACGAATTAGACGCCAGTGCGGTGACGCCGAGGGCTGCACGTTGACGCTGCGTCCGCTATCGTAAGGCGCGACGAGTAGCGCGAGACCTCCAGGTGTCCCGGCCGCGGTGCGGATAAAAATCGTCGTGCCTGGTGAGAAAGACGCTGTCGGACCGAACTCCGCTCCACGCGGACTTCACCACCTTGCGTCCGGTCCGTCGAATACCGTAGTTGGTTGGCCGCCCCGCGAGTCGTCACGGCAACTTACTGGTCAATAGAGTGTTACGAGATTGTTCAGGTTTGACACGTTCTTAACACTCAAGGGAAAATGATCAGCCCAGACTCGCGAGCCTTCGCATGGGACCTTCGTTCGCGCGCATTATACGTCTATAGTAATTGTTTAGCGCTAGCCATCGAGGTGCTAAGCAATTACTCGGAGGCCAGTCATGAAGCTCAATGGCTGCACGACGGCGTCGGTGTGTGCCGTGGGACTCCTGACCTGTCTGTTCGCAGTCGGCGAAACGAGCCGGGCGAACGCCCACGGGAGCGAGGCGCGCTATGTGGCGGAGCTCGACTGGCCGCAGGAGCGCTTCACGCGCGTGCTCGCGGCCGGGCGATCGGAGCTCGGGGTTCCGGGTTCGAGAAACCCGAGCGAGACGCGGACGATCGGGGGCCGGTCGTGCGTCGTCGGCCCGCTCGTAGCGTTCGATGTCGACGACCAGTACGCGTACGACATCGATGAGCCGGTCGAGCTGACCCTGACCTACGCGCCGGAGCTCACTGCGCCGTTCGTCGTCTGGTGGGACCGGAACGGGGGCGACGGGTTCGGCGTCACGGAGGAAATCGAGCCGGCACCGGGCAACGCGTTTCGCAAGGTGACCGTCACGCTCGATCGCGCGCGCCTGGCTGGGCGGGGCATCCACGGGACCGACCTCGCGGTCGGCGGCCGTGGTGGGATCGCGCTCTGCGACATCGCGCTCGTCCGCAGCGGCACCACGAGGGTTCCCACTGCGTTCGGCCGCCTGCGGCTCGACGTGCAGGACGCTGGCACCGGGCGCCGGGTGCCGGCCCGCGTCGGGTTGTACGATGCCACCGGTCGCGCGCCGTTGCCCTCCGAGCAGGCGCTCCTGGTTCATCGATTCACGGACGAAGTGCGCCTGCTGTGGGTGAACCAGCGCACGCTCTGGCCATCGGAGCATCGCCTCGCGTTCTATGTGAACGGCCGCTACGAGACCCGGGTGCCGGTGGGGACGTACGAGCTGGTGGTCACCCGCGGCCCGGAGTACCGTGTCGATCGCCGCGCGGTCGAGATTCGGGAAGATGAGACGCGCGACGTCACGGTCGCGCTCGACCGCTACGCCGACCTGCCTGCCGACGGATGGTTCTCGGGCGACTCACACGTTCATCTCGGCCGGGACCGGAGCGACGACCTGGCCGTCTGGGGTCAGGTGGCCGCCGAGGACCTGCACGTCGCGAACCTGCTGGAGATGGGCAACATCGCTGAGACGCACTTCAAACAACCGGCGTGGGGTCGCGAGGGCCGGTTCGCGCGTGATGGGCACGTGCTCGTGTCTGGCCAGGAGGCCCCCCGCACCGTCCAGCGCGGCCACACGATTCATCACAACGTCCAGCAACCGCTCCATCTCGACCCGGACGCGTACTTTCTCTACCACCGCGTCTTCGAGGAGCTGCGCCGACAGGGCGGCGTCTCCGGGTACGCCCACCTCGGTCAGCTGTTCAACGGGCGGCGTGGTCTCGCGCTCGACGTGCCGTTCGGGATCGTCGATTTCATCGAGGTGCTGCAGGGCGGCCGGCTCTTCAGCGAGGTCTGGTACAGCTTCCTGAACCTGGGCTACAAGGTGCTCCCCGTGGCGGGCGCCGATTTTCCCTACTTCGGGCCGACGCTCCCCGGCGTCGAACGGACCTATGTCAAGGTCGACGGGGACTTCGACGCGGACGCGTGGTTTGCGGCGTTCCGCCAGGGCCGCGTGTATGTGAGCAACGGGCCGTTGCTCGAGCTCACGGTGAATGGCCGCGAGATGGGCTCGGAGCTCCGGGTTGAACGTGGCGCCCGTCTCGAGATCGTCGCCGAGGCACGGCTCAACCCCGACATCGACCAGCTCGCACGCCTCGAGCTCGTCGTCCTTGGGGACGTGGCGGCCGAAGAGCCGGCGCGCGGCCAAGATCGCGTCGCACTGCAGACAGAGCTGACCGCGGATCGAAGTATGTGGATCGCGATCCGCGCGTTGGGGGCGCGCCAGGAACCGCGCGACATGATCGTGGCGCACAGTGCGCCGATCTACGTCGTGGTGGGCGATGGGCCGACGTGGAAAGCGGAGGCGGTGCCGGAGCTGGTGGCCTATCAGCGCGGCCAGCTCCATGACCTCCTCACGGTTCCGATCGAGCCGGAAGGGGATCTGGAACCGTGGGAGACCAGCGAGCTTCTCCGCGAGCAGTGGGAGCGCCAGCGTGACCTCCTCAGGCCGCGCGTGGACGAGGCCGACGCCCTGTACGCGGAGCTCCTGGAGCGGGTCCAGCAACTGGGCAGATAGCGTCGCGGACGACCGCGTGGCGCGCTGACAACGCGACTCACGGCTGGTTCTGGCTGCTGTCCTCCTCCATTAGGTGGTCCCAGTGCCGCCAGGCCTGAGTGAGGATCGGCGAGAGATTTTCGGCCAGCAGATCCCCGTCCTCGACAAGCGCCAGCGCGGCCGCCGACACGTGGTCCAGGCACTCCTCGCAGCTCGCGTGGTGCTCCTCGATCGAGCGCCGCGAGTCACCGGTCCGCTCGCCGTCGGCTCGCGTGTGCGGGAGCGGGATGTACGACCCCTGCATGCTCGAGAGAACGTTGGTCGGCCGCGGTGCGGATAAAGATCGTCGTGTCTGGCGAGAAAGACGCTGTCGGACCGAACCCCGCTCCACGCGGACTTCACCGCCTTGTGTCCGGTCTGTCGAAAACCGTGGTTGGTTAGCTGCCCCGCGAGTGCCTCGGTAACTTACTGGTCAATAGAGTGTTACGAGATTGTTCAAGCTTGACACGTTCTTAACACTCAAGGGAAAATGATCGTGGTTCGGCATGGAGCAGACGTTGCTTCTCAATGCGACCTACGAGCCGCTGAAGGTCGTCGACTGGCGCAAGGCGATCACCATGTTGTGCCAGGGCAAGGTGGAGGTGATCTCCGAGTACGATCGGGAGGTCCATTCCATCTCGATTACCTTCAGGCTGCCGTCGGTCATCCGACTGCTTCACTATATCTCCATGAAGCGGCGCTTTAACTACGTGCCGTTTTCCCGTGCCAATATCTATGCGCGTGACAATCATACCTGCCAGTACTGTGGGGAGCAGCTCACGGTGGACGAGTTGACCTTTGACCACCTCGTGCCGGTGTCCCAAGGCGGGCGCAAGGATTGGGAGAACATCGTCACGTCCTGCATCACCTGCAACCGGAGAAAGGGCGGTCGGACGCCCGCAGGTGCGGGGATGCGGGTCATTCGGCCACCGCGTCGCCCCACACGGCCCCCGGCCGTTCGCTTGACTTTTGGCGTCCGAGACGCGCCCAATAGCTGGCGGGACTACCTGTACTGGAACATTGAACTCGACGATTCTTAGTGCAGCACTTGGTGTCCCGTCACTGTGACGGGACACCAAGTGCTGGCTGTTAGACCCTGGTCCGGTGGTAGATCGACCCTGCATGGCCTCCATCCAACCGCTGTGGGCGGTCGAGGGGGGACGTGTCACGATCGAGGGCACCGACCTCGCACCGGATGATGGGCACCTGCCGGAAGTTCATGTAGGCTCGCTGCCTGCACGTGTCGTCCACGCCTCGCGCCGCTCGGTTTCCGTAATCGTTCCCTCGGGGTTGGAAGGTGGTCATACACGCGTTCGCATCGGCACCGTACTCGGCGAGACGGCATTCATCGAGGTGGGTACGCCGGTGGCGACCGGTCTGCATCAAGTGGATAACCCAGCCATTGGTGGGGACGGTGCTCTGTATGTCACGTACAGTGGGACTCGCGGCGAGCGATCTCCGGTGTCTGTCTTTCGCGTGAGGCGGGACGGGTTTCGAGAACCGTTCGTATCGGGCATTACGAACGCTACATCGCTGGTGTTCGCGCCAGACGGTTACCTGTACGTTTCGAGCCGGTTTGACGGTGCCGTCTACCGAGTCGCGCCAGAAGGTACCTTCGAAACAGTTGCGACTGATCTTGGCGTCGCCTGTGGGTTGACGTTCAGCCCTGACGGGACGCTATACGTCGGGGATCGATCGGGCACGGTGTTTCGAGTTGCGTCGTCGGGCCGCGCGATTCCCTTCGCCACCCTACCAGCGAGTGTGGCAGCCTATCATCTCGCGTGGGGCCCTGATGACAGCTTGTACCTCACCGGCCCGACGCTGTCGTCGTGTGACAGCGTGTATCGGATCGACCGAACTGGAAAAGTTGATGAGATCAGTTCGAGCTTCGGACGACCGCAAGGCCTAGCCTTCGACAGTCACGGCACGCTACACGTCGTCGAAGCGCTGGCCGGGGTCAGTGGTCTCTGCCGGGTCGAGCCCGATGGGTCGGTCACACGCGTGCTTGCTGCGCCCGATCTGGTAGGCGTGGCGTTCGCTCCGGAAGGTGGTCTGGCGGTCGCCTCAAACGATACTGTGTACCGCCTGAATGTCGAGATCTACCCGATCCGTCACTAACCACACCGTGCACCACTGGTGTAAAGGTTTGACACGCCGGGCGTGGCCTGGCGTGTCGGTTCGGGGGTGCTGTTCCTGGGAGTGTGCGTGCGTGGTAGCATGGGCGGTTTGGGGCCACTGCTGCGGCTCCTGCCTATACCATGCCGCACGGCTTGATCGATGTGCGCGGCGCCCGCGTGCACAACCTCAAGAATGTCGACGTTCAGATTCCACGTGACCGGCTGGTGGTGATTACGGGGTTGTCGGGTTCAGGTAAGTCTTCGTTGGCGTTCGACACCTTCTATGCCGAAGGCCAGCGCCGGTACGTCGAGTCGCTGTCCGCTTATGCCCGCCAGTTCCTCGAGCGGGTGGAAAAGCCTGACGTCGACCAGATTGACGGCTTGTCGCCGGCAATTTCTATTGAACAGCGCACGACAGGTTCGAACCCACGGTCGACTGTTGGGACCGTCACCGAAATCTACGACTACCTGCGGCTACTGTTTGCCAATATTGGCGTGCCTCACTGTCCTGCCTGCGGACACGAGATCACGTCGCAGTCGGTGGAGCGCATCGTCGAGACCATCCTGGCGGATCCGATGGAGGAACGGGTCAATGTACTTGCCCCGGTGGTGCGTGGCCGCAAGGGGGAGTTCAAGAAGGAGCTGACGGCGCTCCGAGCCAAAGGTTTGACGAAAATCCGGGTCGATGGTGTGACCCGGTCGCTGGAAGACGAAGTCCGACTCGAGCGGCGGAAGAATCACTGGATAGATGCCGTCGTCGACCGACTCATTGTGCGGCCAGGCGCGGAGCGGCGGTTGACCGAGTCGATCGAGCTAGCGCTGCTGCTTGCCGCCGACATCGTCATCGTCAATACCCTGAGCGGTGGCGATCGGCTGTTCTCGCGACGACTGGCCTGCGTTAACTGCAGCATCAACGTGCCGGAGATAACGCCACGCGTCTTCTCGTTCAACTCGCCGCACGGGGCGTGTCGTGATTGCCAGGGGCTTGGCACTGTGGAGGATTTCGATCCCGCGCGCATCGTGCCAGACGAATCAAAGACGCTGGCGGGAGGCGCCATCGATTCGTGGGCGCGAGGCGATCGCAAGCTGATCCGGGACACGTTGGCCAAGCTTGGGCAGTATTTTAGTATCGACCTTGACGTCCCATTCGGCCGATTGCCACGCAAGCACCGAGACGTGCTGCTGTACGGGCCCAATGGTGGCAGCTGTCGGCCCGGCCGGACCGTAGCACGAGGCGGAGGCCGGCGTAGCGGAGCCCCACTGGACCCATTCGGGAAAGATTTCGAGGGTGTCATTCCGAATCTGCGACGCCGCTACGAAAACGGGACGTGGGCAGAGCAGGAACTGCTCAAGCCATACCAGTCCCTTTGCTGCTGTCCGGCCTGCGAGGGCGACCGGTTGCGTCCCGAAAGCCGCGCCGTGCGTGTGAAAGGCCGCACGATATCAGACTATACGAACCTTCCGGTCGATGAAGCCAGACGGGTCTTCGACGATCTGGTGCTGACCGAGCGCGAGACGCTGGTTGCTGGCCGTGTGCTGCGTGAGATTCGCGATCGGTTTCGCTTCCTCCGCGACGTGGGCGTTGGCTACCTCACGCTGGCTCGCGGGGCCACCACGCTTTCTGGAGGGGAGGCACAACGGATCAGGTTAGCCACCCAGATCGGTGCCAACCTGACCGGCGTGCTATATGTACTCGACGAGCCGTCGGTCGGACTCCATCAGCGAGATAACCGGCTGTTGCTCTCGGCGCTCGAACGGTTGCGTGATCTGGGAAACACGGTGGTCGTTGTTGAGCATGATGAGGAGACCATTCGCGCGGCCGACTACGTCATCGATCTTGGCCCGGGGGCTGGCGAGCACGGTGGCCGGGTTATCTTCCAGGGGCCTCCTTCGGCGCTGCTCGCAAACGGGACCGAGTCGCTGACCGGTTCGTATCTGCGCGGCGAGCGCACGATTCCGATTCCGCCCACCCGCCGTCCGGCCTTACAGGGCCAGTTGACCATCCGCGGTGCGCGCGGGAATAACTTAAAGAGCATTGATGCGACGATCCCATTGGGGCTGTTCACGGCCGTTACCGGTGTGAGCGGGTCAGGCAAGTCCACCTTAGTGAACGATATCCTCTATCGCTCGCTTGCGCGCGAACTGTATCGCGCCAGCGACGAGCCGGGGGCGCACGACAGCATCGATGGTATCGACCTAATCGATAAGGCGATTCAAATCGACCAGTCGCCGATCGGACGGACACCGCGGTCGAACCCGGCAACCTACACCGGCCTGTTCACGTTCATTCGCGAGCTGTTGTCCATGCTGCCCGAGTCACGAGCTCGTGGGTATCGGCCAGGCCGCTTTTCATTTAACGTGAAGGGCGGGCGCTGCGAGGTATGCCAGGGCGACGGCTTGATCGCGATCGAGATGCACTTCCTGCCTGACGTCTATGTTACGTGTGAACAGTGTAAGGGCCGGCGATACAACCCGGAGACGCTTGCGATCAAGTATCGGGGGATCTCGATTGCCGGTATTCTCGACCTCACGGTAGATCAGGCGTTACCGCTCCTCGAGCACTTCCCCCGGATCGCGGTGAGGCTTAGGACGCTACAGGATGTTGGCATGGGGTATATTACCCTCGGCCAGGCGGCGACAACCCTAAGCGGCGGTGAGGCTCAGCGGATTAAGCTGGCGAAGGAGCTCTCCCGTCGCAGCACTGGGCGCACCCTGTACATCCTGGACGAGCCGACTACGGGGCTCCACTTTGAAGACACGCGTCGACTGCTCGACGTGCTCAACAAGCTGGTCGATCAGGGTAACACCGTCGTCGTCATCGAGCATCACCTGGATGTGATCAAGGCCGCGGACCACATCATCGACCTTGGGCCCGGTGGTGGCGAGGCTGGCGGCCGGATCGTGGCAGAGGGCACGCCGGAGGAGGTGGCAGGCGTGGCTGGGTCGGACACCGGGGCTTGCCTCCGTCGCGTGCTGGCGGCGTGATTTAGCCGGCGGATTGCCAAATATCCCAATATTCTAGAGATAAACGGGTAAATATTTGTCGTGTGTCGGTCGCCTATGACCAAAACGGTGGTTGAACAGCAGCGTCGCTGTGTCCACTAAGTACACCGTTTCATAAATACGCTAACGTTTTCCTCTTGTACTGAGCGCCAAAATATGGCACCGTACTCCAGACGGAGTGGCACCGTAAACGATGCCTCGGCAGAGCCCCTATCGGATTGTGCTGTCGGCCGCCGAAGAACGGACGTTGATCGACCGGGCGGCACGATACACGCGCCCGTATTTCGAGGTGCTCCGCGCCACGATGATCCTGCTGGCGGCCGAGGGCTGGTCCAATAAGGCGATCGCCCGCGGCTTGCGGACCCGGCGGGAAGTGGTCTCGGTCTGGCGAAAACGCTTTTTTAAAGAACGGCTCCCCGGGCTGGAGGATCAATCACGCTCGGGACGTCCCCGGGCTTTTCCCCCCAGAAGTCGTCGTCACCGTCAAAGCCCTCGCGTGTGAATTGCCTGCCCGCGCCCAGCGCCCGCTGGCCCGGTGGAGCATGAGCGAGTTGGCCGCCGAAACCCAGCGGACCGGGCTGGTGGCATCCATCAGCGGCAGCACGATCTGGCGCTGGCTGCACGACGACGCGATTCGGCCGTGGTTCCACCGGAGCTGGATCTTTCCGCGCGATCCGGAGTTTGCGACCAAGGCCGGGCGGATCCTCGACCTCTACGAGCGCGTCTGGGAGGAGCGCCCCCTGACCGCTGACGACTTCGTGATCTCTGCCGATGAGAAGACGAGCATTCAAGCGCGCCGCCGCCGCCACGCGACGCAGCCGACCCGGGCCGGGGCCCTGATGAAGGTCGAGCATGAATACGAGCGCGCCGGAGCCTGGGCGTACTTGGCCGCCTTGGATGTGCATCAGGCCCGGCTCTTTGGCCGCTGCGAGCCCACCACCGGGATTGCCCCGTTCGACCGCCTAGTCGCGCAAGTCATGACGCTTCCGCCCTATCGCGACGCGCGGCGCGTATTCTGGATCGTCGACAACGGTTCGTCGCACCGCGGTGCGCGCGCCGTGGAACGACTCCAGCGGCAGTATCCGAATCTGGTGCTCGTGCACGGGCCCGTCCATGCCAGTTGGCTCAATCAAATCGAGACCTACTTCTCGATCGTGCAACGCAAGGTCCTGACGCCGAACGACTTCGATTCCCTGGCCGACGTGGAGACCCGGGTCCTGGCGTTTCAGCGTCACTATCAATCGCTGGCCCGACCATTCGAGTGGACCTTCACGCGGCGCGACTTGGCCCGTTTGCTCGCCAAACTGGCGCTCCAGAAGCCAGACTCGATCGCCGCATGAGAAATACGTGTACGAACTTATGAAACGGTGTACTAAGGACTACAGCCGGTGGCTGCTGGCGCGCAGGCTAGCGAGCGATTGAACTGCAAGTGCTTGCGAAAAAAAGGTTTTCGTATTATACTGCCGGCCGCCCTGCGGAGCATCAATTCTTGCTCGGCGGTCGGTCGCCGTGGAGGTCTGGCAACCTGCGATGGTGACGCAGCAAACGCTTCGACGCTCAGTATCCTGCTCCGGTATCGGATTGCACTCCGGTCACAAGGTCACGCTCCGGCTCAAGCCGGCACCGGCTGATCACGGCATCCGGTTCAAGCGACTCGATCTCGACGGTCTGGAAATCCCGGCGACCGCCACGCGTGTGACGGGCATCCAGTACGCCACCGGCCTTGCGCAGGACGCCGCATCGGTCGGGACGGTTGAGCATCTGCTAGCGGCGCTTGTCAGCTTGGGGATCGACAACGCGCGTGTGGAGTTGGACCATGCCGAAGTGCCCATCATGGATGGGAGCGCGGCGTCGTTCGTCTACCTGGTGCATGAGGCCGGTGTCAAGCCACTGAAGGTTGCACGGCGGTCCCTAAAGGTCGTCCGTCCCATCTCGTTGTCGCGCAGCGACAAGCGGATCGCACTGTACCCCTCCGACCATTTTAAGGTTACCTACAGCATTAGCTTCGATCATCCGTTACTGCGGTACCAATCCCGAACGCAGTGTATGACTGGAGAGGCGTTCATCGAGGAGATCGCCCCGGCGCGCACCTTCGGCTTCCTGAAAGAGGTTGAGCAGTTGCGACGAAAGGGGCTCGCGTTAGGCGGGTCACTCGACAACGCGATTGTGTTGGGGGAAACCGGTGTACTCAACAGTTCGCTCCGGTTCGAGGACGAATTCGTCCGGCATAAGATCCTTGATGTTATTGGAGACCTCGCTCTAGTCGGCTATCCGATCATCGGCCACCTAGTTGTGCACCGAGGCGGTCATGCGTTGCACGCTCTCTTTGCTCAGAAAATCCTCGAGGAAGCCGGTGCCTGGCACCTCGTCGAGTCGCCGCTTGAACCGGTGCCGGCCGGCCTCAACGTCCCGCAATCGATCAAAGACACGGCACCGGCCCGCTGACCACGAAAGTGGCTTAATTGTAGGCGGGTGATACGGGCGCCTTTGCTGCGCTGATAGCGTCTTCGTCGCCGTCTCCGACCCGCAGGTCTCGAACCAGTTTTTTAGTGTCGAATGAGTTAGTGTAATTTGGTGGCTGGCTTTTCCTTCGATCAAGCGTCGGCGGAATGCGACGGGGTCGAGCTGACCGCCATTGCGCGTGCGGTTGGCACGCCGCTCTATGTCTACAGCGCCGCGCTCATCAGACAGCGGTACGGGGAGCTAGATCTGGCCTTCGGGTCGTATCCTCACCGTGTGCACTACGCCCTCAAGGCGAACTCGGCGCTGGCTATCGCACGTCTCATCCACGCCCTCGGGTGTGGCGTGGACGCCAATTCTGGCGGCGAGATAGAGGTGGCACTTCGCGCTGGGTTCAAACCTCACGACATCGTGTTTACCGGGGTTGGCAAGACCACAACTGAGCTCGAGCGGGCTGTCAGTCTCGGTGTTCAGATAATCAATGCTGAGTCGCTGGGGGAGTTGGACCGTATCGATCGCCTGGCGCGTACGCGAGCTACCCGCGCCGGGGTCGCACTTCGCGTTAACCCAGACGTGGACGCGGCGTCGCACCCGTACATCTCGACCGGTCGCCGGTCGCACAAGTTCGGCGTTCCGTTGGAGTGCGCGCGGGACATCTGCCGGCAGGCGGCCACGCGGGAGGGACTACGTCTAACCGGCGTGCACGTGCACGTCGGTTCGCAGATCACTACCCTCGAACCGGTGCGCCAGGCGGCGGCGACGGTCGCATCGTTGGCGCGCGATCTTCGTGACGATGGTATTGCCCTGGAGCACCTTGATCTTGGGGGGGGTTTGGGTATTTCCTACGATGGCTCGCCTGCGCTCGGTGTGGCGGAATACGTGCAGGCACTCGTGGGTGAAATCGAGTCGACCGGGTTGACGCTGCTGGTTGAGCCCGGGCGCTGGGTGGTGGGGCCGGCGGGTGTGTTGCTCGCCACTGTCGTTGATGTCAAGAACCAGGGCTCGGACCACCACTTCGTGGTACTGGACGCTGGAATGAGCGAGCTGATGCGGCCGGCGCTCTATAGCGCCTACCACCGGGTCGAAGTCCTTGACGCGCGCCCCGGTCCTACGGTGATGTGCGACGTGGTGGGCCCGATCTGTGAAACGACGGATGTCGTTGGGATGGGACGCCAGATGCCGCTGCCTGTAGTGGGCGATCTCATGGCGGTGCAGGATGCCGGGGCGTACGGCTCGTCGATGGCTTCCAATTACAATCGTCATCCGTTGCCGGCCGAAGTGCTGGTCGCTGACAGCTCATGGCAGCTCGTTCGCCGCCGTCAGTCGATTGATGACCTCCTGTCGCTGGAGACCTAACGGTTAGTGGGGCGCTAGTGCATGCTCATCGCGTTTGAGGGATTGGATCAGAGTGGTAAGGAGACACAGGCACAGCTTCTGCGGGACCGCTTGCGAGCCGGCGGTGTTAAAGCACGCCTCGTCTCGTTTCCTGACTACGGCACATCCATCGGCGAGGAGATCGCGCGAGCACTGCAAGGGGAGCGCGACTATGGCCCGGATGTGATGCAACTGTTGTACGTCGCCAACCGCTACGAGCGAAAACCAGACATCGAACGGTGGCAGGCGGCCGGGCTCGTGCTCTTGTTCGATCGCTACGTCTCGTCGAGTGTGGCGTACGGCGAGGCACAGCAGCTTGACCCATCGTGGCTCACCGACGTGCAGAAGTTCTTGCCGCAGCCGGACCTGACGATCCTGCTCGACATCAGACCCGAGACGGCGGTCGAGCGCAAGGTGACCGGCCGCGATCGCTACGAACAGGATCTCGCGCTCCTGACACGCGCCAGGCAAAGCTATCTCCGGCAGGCCGAACAACCTGACTGGTTGTGCGTCGATGGCTCGCGTCCGGTGGATGACTTGGCCGAAGAGCTTGCGAAAGCGGTGGTGTCTCGGCTTGCGCGTCGGTGAGAGCGCGGACCTATAGCGTACGCCGGCCCGCCACAGCACCGCGTTCCCAACACGCCGGAGCCCGTCGGCGATTGGTCTTACCACGGCACCCCATCACGCTGATTGAGAGAATTCGATGCGGCTGGCGCTGCCCCAGAGGCGTTCAAGGTCGTAAAAGAGGCGGGTTTCGTGCGTGAAGACGTGCACGATGAAGTCGAAGCAATCCATAAGCACCCACTCCGCATGGTCGTAGCCTTCCATATGCGAAAGCTTGATCTGGACCGCGCGCAGCTGTTCTTCGACGCTGTTGACGATGGCTTGAACCTGGCGCGTGCTATGGCCTGAGCAGACGACAAAGAAATCGGTAAACGCTCTAGATTCGCGCAGGTCGAGCACGACGACATCGAACGCCTTCTTGTCCTGTGCGGCGCCAACCGCTCTCCGGACCGGCTCCGGGAGCTCGCCTGGGGCCGAGACGTGGGCGGTCGGCCTATCGGTCATGTAAATTGTCAGCGCACGGCGCCGAGCCGTAGAGCGCGTGGCGGAAGATGTATGAGGCGATGGCAGGCGGTAATAGCCCCTCGGTT
The DNA here is from genome assembly GCA_965197375.1 of Vicinamibacterales bacterium. Lineage (GTDB taxonomy): Bacteria > Acidobacteriota > Vicinamibacteria > Vicinamibacterales > UBA8438 > CBDAMZ01. Next base: position 366,529 of record CBDAMZ010000010.1, on the reverse strand, counting down.
GGTTCGCCACGCGCAATCCGACGGCGCACTTCTGAGGATGAGACGTCCCTCGTCGGTGCATCTACTAGCCAGATGGCGGTCTGAGCGCCAGCGGTGAGGTCTACTACGCGTTCCCCTGCCCTGTGCATACGAGCGACGAGGCTGGGGAGCCGCAGTCGCGCGTCAGAGGCTGGACAGCCGGGGCGTGACACGACAATGAAGTGACTCCGGTCCAGCAGCGAAGGGTAGTCGTGCCACGCAGCGATTTCTACAAACGCGTCGGCCCCGGTGATAAAAAAAAGCTGCTTGGAGTTGGATCCGGCCCGCACGAGTTGTTGGAGCAAAACCGACGTGTAAGATGGGCCCGGCGATCGGAGCTCGAGGTTGCTGACACGGAGGCCTCCATCTGCGGACGTTGCAAGAGCCGCCATCGCGAGACGGTGGTAGCCGGAGGCCGATGGCGACGATGTCTTGTGAAGTTGAACGCGCGAAGGAACTAACAACACGTCATCCAGCGAAAGCGCCGCGCGCGCGGCCGAGACGACGTCGAGGTGGCCGTAGTGGATCGGATCGAACGTGCCGCCGAGGACGCCGATGCGCGCGGCGCCGCTCACTCGCTTGCCACCTGCGCCGACCGCGTCGTGGTATCTCGCGAAGTGCCCACGGCTTGCCACATCGCTTCTTGCAACGTGTTCAATCCCTCTCCGGTGATCGCCGAGATGGGGTAGAGCGGGATCGACAGCTCCTGAAGCCGCTGTTGCAGTCGGGCCAACCTGTTCGGGTCGTCAAGGGCGTCGATCTTGCTGGCGACTGCGAGTTGAGGCTTGTCGGCCAGGGTCCAACCGTCAGTCGATTCGTCGTCGGGGATCTCCGGAGGGAAGCGATCCAGTTCTTGGAGGACCGTTTCGAGGTCGTCAACCGGATCTCGGCCGCTACTTGACGAGACGTCGATTAGGTGCACGAGGACCTTGGTACGCTCGAGGTGGGTCAAGAAACGGTGCCCGAGACCGTGACCAGCGTGGGCCCCTTCAATGAGGCCCGGTACATCGGCCAGCACGAAGCTGCGCTCCGTGTCCAGGCGCACGACCCCGAGCTGCGGTGTCAAGGTCGTGAAGGGGTAGTCTGAAATCTTGGGCCGCGCAGCGGAGAGCCGCGAGATCAACGTAGATTTTCCGACGTTTGGGTATCCGACCAGACCGACGTCAGCTAGCAACTTAAGGTGCAAGCGTAACGCCAGAGGTTCACCCCGGTAACCACGCTCCGCGTGCCGCGGCGCGCGATTGGTCGCCGTCGCAAAACGCTGGTTACCGCGCCCCCCGCGACCGCCCGTGGCGATCCGGACCTGTTGCCCGACGGCGGTAAGGTCCGCCCGCCTCACGTGCTCGGCGCATGTCGTTTCGTAAATGATGGTGCCGGCCGGTACTTCGAGGATCAGGTCGCTGCCCGTCCGCCCCGTGCGATTCGATCCCTCCCCGTGTGCGCCGCGCTCAGCGCGGAACTGAGGGTGGAATTTGAAGTTGACCAGGGTGTTGAGATGCGAACTGGCACGGATGTAGACGGAACCGCCCGATCCACCATCGCCGCCGTTCGGGCCGCCGCGAGGAACGAACTTCTCGCGACGGAAGCTCACGCACCCGTTGCCACCGCCACCGGCCGTAACGAGTATGTCGACTTCGTCGACGAACATGCGGGTGTTGGAGCGAGACTCGGTGGCGGCCGGTTAGCCGTCGAGCGGGAGGACGCTAATCACCCGCCCGCGGGAGCCATGGTCCTCGAACCGCACGCGCCCGGTCGTCTTCGCGAAGAGGGTGTCGTCTTTGCCGAGTCCGACGTTGAAACCTGGGCGGAACCGGCGTCCACGCTGACGAACGAGGATAGAGCCACCCGGCACGACGTTTCCGTCGAAGTGCTTCACACCGAGCCGCTGCGCCTGGCTGTCCCGGCCGTTTCTCGAGCTGCCTTGACCTTTCTTATGTGCCATCTACCTACCTCTTGCTACTCAGCTTCGATCTCGGTGATCCGTACTCGCGTCAGGGCGGTACGATGGCCGAGCGTTCGGCGCCAGGCCTTTCGCCGCTTCTTGCGGAAGACTCGAATCTTTGGTCCGCGGCTCTGGCCTTCAACGACCCCCGTGACCCTGGCGCCAGCCATGGACGGCGATCCAGTCAGGAAACGCCCGCCGTCCTTCTCGACGAACAGGACCTGGTCGAAGACCACCTTGTCGCCCACGGCGCCACCGAGTCGGTCAATGGTCACAAGCCGACCACACTCGACCCGTAATTGCCGCCCGCCGCTCTGAATGATGGCGTACAACACGAAAACCTCCTAGACGGTGGGCGCACGCAACAGGTGTCCCAACCGGCGATCCGGACACCCAGCGTACTATTCTCGTGACCTAGATGTAAACCCGTGCGCTAAGCAACCCGTCTCATAATTTCGGTGCCATTCGGCCGTCGATGAATGCTCATCAACGGTACCAGCGCGGTCGAACACTGCCGGGATACTCCCGCCTCGCGCCCTGTTCGGACCTGATGCAACAGCGCGAAGCGATCCCTCAGTACGTCACCGTCATGACGAGCGGGACCGCTAGCGCTACTTAAGGAGGGTCCTGGTGCCGCGGATACTCTGATTACTCAACGCACCGACAAACGACGGCAGCAGGCGGTCCATCAGCTCGAAATACGACGAGAGCGCAGGGGTATTCCGCGAGACATCGTAGAGGATTTCTTCACGATGTCGCTCGGTGTAGAGGGTCGCCCCGGTGCGACCATCGATGAAGATAAACCTGGGACTGAGCACGTAGCCGCGCCGATCTCGATACGTCCGGACCGGGACGACCCGGCGGCGGCCGAAGTCATCGTAGGTTTCGCGCTCCCGGGCCACCATCCCGGAACGCTGATACGGTGCGAAGTAGACGGTCCCTGTGACGATGAGCGCGTCTGGGTGTTCCTCCCCAAGCTGTCGCCAGTAGTTCGCGTTGGCGAAGATGTGTTCGTGCGATTGGAGGTCTTCCTCGCTCATCGTTTCGTCTGCTTCCGCGTCCGAACCGTCTGTGGGAGACTGGTTAGATCTGCTCGCTTTCGGTGTTCGGCCCCCAGCACCGGTTTCCCCGGCGGGGGCGCTCTCGTGCTCGGCGATGCTGAGGAGATCGAGCACATCCGCGTCGATCACCTGGAGCCTCGACTCGTTGCGAAGCTGGCTTCGGAGGAGACGCGCCGTCTCGAGGTTTGTGTCGACCTCGTCTGTTCCTCCGGTGAGGAACCCTGCAATGAGGACGCGCTGGAACCGGGAGACATCCAGCTTCGGCTGGAGCGGGGTCTCGATCGGCACTTCGTAGTAGCTGGTACAGGCCGAAGCCAGTAGGAACGTCGCGCTAGCGATCGCCTTGATTAAGCCGGTCATTGATTTCTCTGAATAGATCATAGTTCTGCTGGATCATCACGTTACTCGGATCGAGGTTGAGTGCCTTCTCGTAGGCCTCGAGCGCCTGGTTGAACAACCCCTCGTGCTCATACGCGATGCCGAGGTTGTTCCAGGCCGCCGCGTAGGTCGGGTCGATCTTGACCGCCCGCTCCCATCTGTACAACGCCTCTTGCCACAGATCGTGCTGGGCGACCGAAATCCCAAACTCGACCTGCGCCTTAGCATCGGATCGGACGTCCGCGCGCGCGGTCCCGGCGAGCGCAATCGCGACCGCAGCCCCGAATAACAGAACCTTTCTCAACATGAACTATAGTCGCAATCTGCAGCCCGCGGCGCAAGCCTCGCGTCCGACTTAAGTTAAGGACCGTGCCACGGCTGCTTGCCTACGATGACAGGCGTCGGTGGCGCGTTATTGGCGTCGTGCTACCCATCAACCCCTAGCCTTATAATAAGTGCAATCTATCGGTCGTAGTAAGTGCAGCCTCTCGTTCGTGCGTCCCGTCATCAGAGGGCGCGTCCGATTTTTCTCGCTCCCGCCAGCTGGTCCGGTATCTTACCCCCGTAAGCCCCCCCGGGCCACATGCAGTTGCCCGATGCCATCACTACTTTCTCCACCGTGCTCACCCACAGTGCTCCTCGGCTCGTGCCGACGGGTGGACGACGCCGACCAGGGGCGTGACGTGATGGCAGCTCTGATAATGTCCTGACGGGACGGGTCACAGCTGCGGTCCCTCGCCCTCCTCTGGGACGGACCAAAGATCCTAGAAACTTCGGGCGATATCTTGGGGGAGATTGGGTTCGGGAGAGCCGGTTGGGCTATCGGCTCAACCCCTGATCGGTCTCGTCGGACCCCTGCTTGGATGCATGGGCGCGGGAGAAAGCTACGATCTGGATGCCTTGATGGCCCGTTTCAACATGGATGGCGCCTCACTGCTGTCGTGTTTTCTCGGGCCGGGGTTTCAGGGGGGGCCTGCCAGTGCCAGCGACGGAATGTTCGTCCGTTTGCGAAGATGGTGGTAACGTAGAAACAGGGATCGAGAAGAAATGACGAAAGTCCTCGTCGTCGTGGAGTCACCGGCTAAAGCCAGGACAATCAACAAGTATCTCGGTCGAGACTTTAAGGTTGTCGCCTCAATGGGGCACATCCGCGATCTGCCGAAGAGCAAGTTGGGCGTCGATGTCGATCAGAAATTCGAGCCGGTCTACGAGACTATCCCGGCGCGCAAGAAGGTTATCAAGACCCTCAAGGACGCTGCCAAGGGCGTCGACCACATTTACGTCGCAACCGACCCCGACCGCGAGGGCGAAGCGATCGGGTGGCATCTGGCCAAAGAGCTGGGGTCCAAGGAGCGTAAGGTCAGTCGGCTCATGTTCAACGAGATCACCCGGTCGGCGGTGCTGGCCGCACTCGATAAATCGGGCGAAATCGACCAGCGGATGGTCGATGCTCAGCAGGCTCGTCGGGTGCTCGACCGGTTGGTTGGCTACAAGCTCAGCCCGCTTCTGTGGGACAAAGTTCGACGGGGTCTGAGCGCCGGCCGGGTTCAATCGGTGGCGCTGAAGCTCGTGTGCGACCGGGAGGCCGAGATCGAGGCCTTCGTTCCGGAGGAGTACTGGCACATCACGGCGCGGTTGGCCGGGGGTGCACCACCCGAGTTCGACGCCAAGCTGGTCAAGCGTGGCAAGGACGCCATCAAGGTTGGCAACGAAAAAGAGGCCCAGGCGATTCTCGCCACCCTCGAGTCAGCCTCGTACACCGTCCAGTCGGTCACGACGAAGGAGCGGAAAAAGCGCGCGGCCCCGCCGTTCATCACAAGCAAGCTCCAGCAGACGTCGCGGTTCTCGGTCAAGCGCACGATGTTGATCGCCCAGCAGCTCTACGAAGGGATTGAGCTTCCTGGCGAGGGGTCGGTCGGACTGATTACCTACATGCGGACTGACTCGACCCGCGTATCCGAGCAGGCCCTGGGCGAGGTGCGCGACCGCATCAGCGGCGCCTTTGGTGATACCTACGTCCCGGCGAAGCCGAATCGATTCCGGACCAAGAAGGACGCCCAGGATGCCCACGAGGCCATCAGACCCACCTCGATGGCGTACGACCCCGCAAGTGTGAAAGCTCGCCTCACCGAGGACCAGTTCTATCTGTATCGATTGATATGGAGTCGGTTCGTGGCCTCGCAGATGCCGCCTGCCACATTCGATGACACGACGCTGGACGTGTCGGCTGCCGACTATGTGCTGCGGGCGAAGGGGTCCGTTCCGAAGTTCAACGGCTGGATGGCTGTTTACGAACGGTCACAGAAGAACGGCACGTCGTTGATAACCAGTACCGAGGCCGACGACGACGCGACCGGACTCCTTCCCGCCCTGTCCGAGGGTGACGCGCTGGAGCTCAAGAAGGTGACTCCTGATCAGAAGTTCACGCAGCCACCGTCACGGTTCAGCGAGGCGATGTTGGTGAAGGAGCTCGAAGAGAACGGCATCGGTCGGCCCAGCACATACGCCTCGATCATCGGCGTCCTCCAGGTTCGCGAGTACGTGGAAAAAGTCGGGAGCCGGTTCAGGCCGACCCGACTCGGGCGCCTGGTGACCGACCTCCTGGCCGAAAGCTTCGCACGCATCATCCAGGTGGACTACACGCGCGAGATGGAGGACCGACTCGACAAGATCGAAGTTGGTGCAGCCGATTACGCAGGCACCCTTAGCACCTTCTACAAGGCGTTCCAGGACGACCTGGCCAAAGCGGCCAAGTCGATGCCTAACATCAAGACCAAGGGGCTCCCGAGCGACGAGACCTGCAACAAGTGTCAGTCCCCGATGATCATCAAGGTCGGGAAGTTCGGGATGTTTCTGGCTTGCTCGGCCTATCCAGAGTGCACCAACACACAGGAACTCGAACAGGCTGAGGTGACCACCGAACAGGAAGAGGAGACGTGCGAGAACTGCGGGCGTCAAATGGTGGTCAAGCGTGGGCGGTTCGGCCAGTTTCTGGCCTGTTCGGGATACCCGGACTGCAAGACGACGCGCAAGATCATTGCCACCGCGCAGGGCCTCTCGGCGGCAAAGCCCGATCAGCTACTCGATGAGCCATGCCCGAAGTGCGACTCCCGTCTAGTCATTAAGCACGGGCGCTTCGGCGAGTTCACGGCGTGTAGTAACTACCCGACGTGTCGTTATGTGAAGCTCAAGCCTACGGGGGTGCCCTGCCCGCGCGACGGCGGCGACCTCGTCGAACGCAAGTCACGGCGTGGCCGGGTCTTCTACGGGTGTGGCAACTATCCGGACTGCGATTTCACCGTGTGGAACAAACCGCTGCCGGAGGCATGCCCGACGTGCAACGCGCCATTCCTAGTCGAGAAAGTTACCAAACGCCATGGGCGCCAGGTGCTGTGCCACAGCGAGGAGTGCGATTACATTAGGGACGAGGAGCTGGCGGCGGTCTAAACGCCGTTAAGTTCTAACGTTCGCTACTGGACTGCTGCGGATGATTCGGATCATCGGTGGGGGACTCGCCGGCAGCGAGGCGGCCTGGCAGGCGGCCTCCCGTGGTGTGCCCGTTATCCTCCATGAGATGCGGCCGGTCCGGACGACTCCGGTCCACAAGACCGACCGGCTGGCCGAGCTCGTTTGCAGCAATTCCTTCCGCGGCACAAAGCTCGAACAGGCAGTTGGCCTTCTGAAAGAGGAGATGCGCCAGCTCGGCTCGCTGGTGATTCGGGTCTCGGACACGACGCGGGTACCCGCCGGCGAGGCGCTCGCCGTTGACCGCGAGCGCTTCGCGCGCGGGGTCACTGAGGCCATCGAGAGCCAGCCGCTGGTGACGATCCGCCGGGAGGAGGTGCCACAGATTCCAGGCCGACCCGACCCGCGCGCGCCGGTTATCATCGCGACGGGTCCTCTCACCTCGGACAGCCTTTCTGCTGATATCCAGAAGTTCGTGGGATGTGAGCATCTGTACTTCTATGACGCCATCAGTCCTATTGTGCACGCGGACTCGATCGATCGATCGAAGGTGTTTCGGGCATCACGGTGGGGCGCCGGCCCCCGTGATTCCGAGGGTGCGGTGGGCTCCGAACGGCAGCACGACCGAGCGAATGTGGAGGGCGACTACCTTAATTGCCCCATGACCGAAGCCGTGTACCATCGCTTCTACGAGGCGCTGACCCACGCGGAGGCGGCGACGGTGCACGACTTCGATCGCGCTCGGTTCTTCGAGGGTTGTCTGCCGATAGAGGTAATGGCCCATCGTGGCGTTGACACGTTGCGCTTCGGACCAATGAAGCCGGTTGGCCTAACGGACCCGGCGACCGGGCGCCGGCCGTACGCGGTCGTCCAGCTGCGCCAGGATAACCTGGCAGCTGACCACTACAGCTTGGTGGGGTTCCAGACCCAACTCAAGTGGGGGGAGCAGCGGCGGGTGCTTCAGCTGATCCCAGGCCTAGAGAACGCCGAATTCGTACGCTTCGGCATGATTCACCGTAACACGTACATCAACGCGCCAACCGTACTACGCGAGACCTGGCAGGCGCGTGAATGCGAGGCGCTTTTCTTCGCGGGGCAGATATCGGGTGTTGAGGGGTATGTTGAGTCGGCAGCGTCCGGGCTGATGGCCGGCCTCAACGCCGCAGGGCTGGCTCGGGGTCTCTCGGTGACGACGCCGCCCCGTACCACCGCGCTCGGCGCACTTGCTTACTACGTCTCGCATGCAAACGCGACCAACTATCAGCCGACCAATGTGACGTTCGGTCTTCTCCCGTCGCTGGAACGGCCACCGCGAAGTCGCCAGGCGCGCCGGCTGGCGGTCGCCCAGCGTGCGCTCCGAGATCTTGCCGCGTGGCGTTGCCGAGCACTGACAACAGGGGTCGATGCAGAAGCGTCTCCAGTCCTTTCTTGAGTTCCTGCGTCTGAATCGCAACGTCTCGCGTCACACGGTGCGGGCGTACGCGAGCGATCTGTCGCAGTTTCTCAGCTTCCTACGAACTCGGATCGGGCGGTCACCCAGCCCATCCGACTTGGACCACCGTTGCGTCCGCGCCTTCCTGGGTGAGCTCTATCAGCGTGGCCAGGCTCGCGCGTCGTCGGCACGCAAGCTCGCCGCGATTCGCTCGTACGCGCGGTACCTGCGCCGGGAGGGACACCTCGACCACGATCCGATCGCGTTCATTTCGGCTCCAAGGTTGCAACGTAAGATACCGGCGCACCTCGATCCGGAGGTAATGGGGGCCCTACTGGAAGCCCCGGATAGGACCACTCCGTTCGGGCGTCGCGACCGGGCGATCCTCGAGCTGTTTTATGCCTCTGGCCTTAGGCTCAGCGAGCTTGTCGGACTAGACCTTGAAGATGTGAACCTCAGCAGTCGACTTGTTCGGGTTCTGGGTAAGGGTGGGAAGGAACGAATCGTGCCGTTCAATCGGAGCGCCACCAGTGCCATTCGCATGTACCTAGCAGACCGGCGGGCCCTTATCAGTCGTTCGCCAGCCACGGCCACACCGGAGCGCAGGCGGTCAGCGGTCGGTCGCGAGCCGCTGTTCGTGAACTACCGCGGCGGGCGTTTATCTGGCCGCAGCGTTGATCGTCTCGTGCGGCGTCACGTCGCCCAGTCCAGTACCACGTCTGGCATCAGCCCCCACGCGCTCCGTCATTCGTTCGCGACGCATCTGCTCGAGCAGGGCGCTGATCTCCGAGCCATCCAAGAATTGCTCGGGCACGCACGGGTCAGTACCACGCAGCGCTACACGCATGTCAGCACAGCGCAGATTACCAAGCTCTACCGCAAGACCCACCCGAGAGCGTAGAAGCTCCACCAGGCTTCCTCAATGCGGAGAATTGGCTGGCAGACGACGGCAGTTGCGCGGCAGTGTGACCCCGAGCGTCTTGATCTTGCAGTTTATTTATTCAACGCCACTTTTCGTGTCTGCGCTTGCTTCACGCTCGAGCGCCTCCCATTGGTTCATCAAGTCGCCAACTTCCCACATCAGTGATTGGTGACGTTGGATGACCTCTTGTGCCGCCTGCGCGTTCGCATAGAAACCTTCCTTGGCCATTAACACCTCGAGCTCGCGGATGGTTTGCTCGCGCTCCTCGATCCGGCGCTCCAGCTCGGCGATACGGGTATGGAGGGCGTCAAGGCGCCGCCGTCGTCTGTTCACTTCGACCTGGCGCCGTTTGTACGCAGCAGCGCTCGGCGCTGGCGGCGGAGGTTCCGACGCCGGCGGCTCAATTTCCTCGGTGGTGCCTGCTGTCGCCAGACTGCGTATGCTCCAGCGGAACTCTTCGTAGGTTCCCGGATAGAGGGCGGCGTCTCCGTTACTGATTGCCAAGACGTGGGTGGCCAGTTGGTCGACGAAGTACCGATCGTGCGAGACGAAGATAAGCGTGCCCCCGTAGTCGGTCAGGGCGTTGAGCAGCACGTCGGTCGAGTCAATATCGAGGTGGTTGGTCGGCTCGTCGAGTAGGAGGGTATTCGAAGGGCTCAGCAGCATCCGGGCAACCGCCAGCCGAGTCCGCTCGCCGCCAGACAGTACGCTAACCCGCTTGTAGATATCGTCTTGTGTGAAGAGAAAGCCGCCGAGGATATTCCGGATGGCCGGGATCATGTCGACGGGTGATCCTGAGGCCAGCGTTTCGTACACGGTGAGGGAACCGTCGAGGCGGGTCGCTTCATCTTGCGCGAAATACTGCATGACGACTTGATGGCCGACTGTTCGGACTCCTCGATCGGGCGCCTCAACGCCCGCGAGAAGGCGCATCAGCGTTGACTTGCCGGCGCCGTTCGAACCTACAAGTGCCAGGCGGTCACCTCGCGCGATGTGGACATTAACGCGATTGAAGACCTGCACCGCACCGTACGCCTTCGAGGCGTCACAGAGCTCGATCACCATCCGACCGCTCGTGGGGCTGCCTGGGAAGGTGAAATGGGCTCGTTTACGCTCCGGCGGAACCGCAATCGGTGTGATCTTCTTAAGCATCCTGAGGCGGCTCTGCACCTGTCGTGCCTTGGTCGCTTTGTAGCGGAATCGTTCGATGAACACACGCACCCGCGTGATTTCTTCGTCCTGTCGTCGTTTCTCCTCCATGAGGCGCTCGATCCGCGCCTGGCGCTCGACCAGATACGCGCTGTAGTTTCCAGGGTAGGCCGTGAGCGTCTTGAGACTGATCTCGGCGATGGCCGTCACGACGCTATCGAGAAAGAACCGATCGTGCGACACGAGGACGACCGCGTGTGGGTAGGCAACGAGGAATTCTTCTAGCCAGTTCCGCGCCTCCAGGTCGAGGTGGTTGGTTGGTTCGTCGAGCAGCAGGAGGTGTGGCCGGCACAGCAGTAACTTCGCGAGCGCGATGCGCATCTGCCAGCCGCCTGAAAAGGTCTCGGTAGGACGCTCGAGGTCTCCCGGAGCGAAGCCGAGGCCGCCGAGGACGCCACTGACCTTCGCATCAATGCGATATCCCTCTTGGTCGCGGAAGGTGTCCTGCACTGTGCTGTAGCGAGCCAGCAACCGGTCGTGCTCGGTTGCCGAGGTCCCCACGTCGCCGAGCCGCTCTTCTAGGGCATGCATTTCTCCTTGGAGGGATAGCAACGAATCGAATGCGGTGCTGGCCTCTTCGAACAGCGTGCGCCCGGCGTGCGTGAGGCCGTCCTGTGGGAGATAGCCGATGGTCAGATCGTTGGGTCGGCTGAGGGTCCCGCGGTCCGGCTCTTCCTCGCCGGCTATCATATTGAGTAACGTGGTCTTACCGGCGCCGTTTGGGCCGCACAGGCCGATGCAGTCACCTGCCTTGATGTGCCAGTTGACGTTGTCGAACAACACATGGTCCCCGAAGGCTTTATGGAGGGAGGAGAGTTGCAGCAACTGTTCACCAAGCGCCTTGGCGGCGACCGCCAGGACCTTAGCGAATTCAGACACGTTTTGTCACGGTGCGGATAGACTGGTCACCCAACCGCCGGACCGTGATCAGTCCTCCGAACGCGGCTCATTCATGCGTGGGGGGGCACAGGCAAGACCTCTCGATGTGAGTCCAAGCCTGCGGGCCGGTTGTCCATCGAGGAGGCTCAGGAGCACGTTGAGGCGCTGGACTTCTGAGCTACAATCCCCGCGTGGTTGTTCGTTGCACCCAGCGCGTCCATCTCCAGCAGCCATTAGGCGGTGCCGTCGGGCTGGCACTGGTCGCCGCCCTTGGTGGGGCATGTGGGGCAAGCCTTATCCGTGAGCAGATTGACATCGTCTCGGTACTCGAAGTTGCTGGTGTCACGACTGGCTGGCTCGACGTCGGTATCGACCAGCTCGGCCGCAATAATAAGCTCGTTCCAGCCATTTCGTTCCGCCTCGAGAATATCTCCGACGAGCAGACGCGAGCCCTGCAGTTGAACAGCATATTCCGTCGCTGCCAGGTGGTATCCGATGGGCAGCCGGCGCCGGTCGCTCCGGTGTTACCGGCCGATCCGATCGCGGGTACCTGTGTTGCTGAAGATCAAGAATGGGGCAATGCGTTCGTGCGCGCCGTAGGGCGAGAGGGCTTAGCGCCGGGCACTGGCATTGGGCCCTTTACGATGGAATCCGGGTTGGGATACACGGGCGAGCAACCGCGGCGCGAGATACTGCAGCATCGGGATTTCGTGGACGTAAAAGTCGAGCTATTCGTCAAGCACCGTGCGGATCAATGGGCGAAACTGGGCGAGTACCAGATCGAGCGGCAGCTGCTAACGCAGTAGTGAGCGTCCCACGTGTCACGTCTCCCAGGCTCAGCTACCGCTGACGACGCCACTTCACCATCGCTCCTCAAAGGTTTGGGGCCAGTTGACGGGGCCGCGATCGTCGTGTCCAACGTCATCGGCAGCGGCATCTTCATCGTGCCGGCCCTCATTGCACAGTCGGTACCGAACGTCTGGGCGATGCTCGGCGTCTGGTTGACTGGTGGCCTCCTCGCCTTCGCCGGTGCGATGGCCTATGCTGAGTTGGCAGCGCTTCGACCGCGTGCCGGTGGTGAGTACGTCTACCTCCGGGAGGCATTCGGCCCGACGGCCGGGTTTCTCGCTGGCTGGACCTCGTTCGTGGCCGGCTTCTCTGGAGCGATCGCCGCCAGTGCGGTGGGATTGGCGAGCTACCTGGGCCGCTTTATCTCGGCTGCCGGCGACACGACTCCACTTTGGGAGATCCCGCTCAGTGTGGTCACGTTGGCTGTGTCACCGCAAGCACTCGTGGCGCTCTCAGCCATCGCTGGGTTGACGGTAGTGCATGTCCTTGGGCTTGGTCCCGGACGTATCGTGCAGAACTTGCTGGCCGGCATGAAGGTTGCCGCGCTGGTGATGTTCGTGGCTCTCGGCTTCACCATCGGTCAAGGCTCCACGGCGCACTTTATGGCCGCGGGTGACCCCGTTCAACCGACCCTCTGGGTGCTGGCACTGATTCCGGTCATGTTCAGCTATTCTGGTTGGAACGCGGCGGCCTACGTTGCCGAGGAGATGCGCGATCCAGGTCGAAACGTGCCGATCGCTCTTGGGGTGGGCACGGGCGCAGTCGTGGTGGTCTATCTGATGCTCAGCTTACTCTTTGTCTATGCCTTGCCGATCGAGCAACTGGGCGCGGTGGACGTAGGCGTGGTACCGGTAGTTGACGTTGTAGCGGACCGTCTCTTCGGGGCCGGCGTGGCCGCGCCGCTCGCGGTGGCCTCGGTCATCATGATCGCCGCAAGCATCAGTGCCATGGTGCTGGCTGGGCCGCGCGTCTATTATGCGATGGCGCGCGACGGGCAGTTCTTCGGGTGGGCCGCCAAGGTACACCCGAGCTTTCGGACGCCGACCGCGGCGATCATTGCCCAAAGCGCTTGGAGTGGCCTACTGGTGCTGTCCGGCACGTTCGACCAGTTGATCAAGTACACGGGTTTCGCCGTCGTGCTTTTTTCCGGGGCGGCGGTCGCGGCGTTGTTCGTGCTCCGCCGCCGCCATCCACTAGAGCATCGGCCGTTTAAGGCCTGGGGGTACCCGGTTGCACCGTTGATCTTTGCAGCGGCGAGCTTCGTCATCGTACTGAACGCGATCCATGAAAGCCCCGGTCCGGTGGCGGCCGGTCTGCTTATCATTGCGGCGGGTGTGCCGGTCTCTGTGCTGTTCGGTTGGCGGGCCCGTGCGCCCGAAGGGTCAAGTGAGCGATGAACGAGCAAATCCGTGCCACCACTGTTCTTGCTGTTAGACATCAGGGCCGCGCCGTTATAGTGGGCGACGGTCAGGTGACGTTCGGCCAGACGATCGTAAAACAGAAGGCGCGTAAGATCAGACGGTTGTACAACGACGAGGTCCTCGCCGGCTTCGCTGGGTCGGCGGCTGATTCATTTACGCTGTTTGCCAGGTTTGAATCGAAGCTCGACCAATACCGTGGCAACCTCGAGCGCTCGGTTGTTGAGCTGGCCAAGGACTGGCGTACCGACCGCGTCCTTCACCGGTTGGAGGCAATGCTCATTGTCGTCGACAAGACAGCGACCTTTCTGCTGTCCGGAACCGGCGATCTCATCGAGCCGGATGATGGCATCGTAGCGATCGGATCTGGTGGTGCCTATGCGATGGCGGCGGCTAAGGCGCTCGCGCGTCATACCCAGCTCGACGCGCGCGCCATCGCCGAGGAGGCGATGGCGGTCGCGGCGGCAATTTGCATTTACACGAACGCCAGTGTCACGATCGAGGAGTTGTAGAAGTGCCTATCTATCTTCCATCAACCACCATGACCACGGTCGATGCGCTTACATCAACCACTACGACCACGGTCGATGCGCTGACGCCGCGGCAGATTGTCGCCGAGCTCGACAAGTACGTCATCGGTCAGAACCGAGCCAAGCGGGCGGTCGCGGTAGCACTCCGCAACCGCATGCGACGGCAGAAGCTGCCACCGGAGCTTGCCGAAGAAGTGGCGCCGAAGAACATCCTGATGATTGGGCCGACAGGAGTGGGTAAGACTGAGATTGCGAGGCGTCTGGCTCGCCTAGCTCAATCGCCGTTTATTAAGGTCGAGGCATCTAAGTTCACCGAGGTCGGGTACGTTGGGCGTGACGTTGAGTCAATGGTTCGCGACCTAGTCGAGCTGGCGGTCGACATGGTCCGCGAGGAGCGCGCGGTCGAAGTCCGCGACAAGGCCCGTGCTAACGCGGAGGAACGGCTGCTCGACCTGTTACTGCCGCCTCTTCAGCCGGTGCCAGGCGATACGGACCAAGACCCGAGGACGGCTCGCGAGGCCACCCACCGGACGCGGGAGAAACTCCGCAAGCAACTGCACGCCGGCCGTCTCGACGATCGGATTGTGGAGGTAGACGTTCGCGAGAAGGCGTTTCCATCGTTTGAAATCATTGCTGGGTCCTCGGTTGAGGAAATCGATATCAATGTAAAAGATATGTTGCCGAGCCTGTTCCAGGGTCGTCCGCGTAAGCGCCGGTTGAAGGTACCCGAGGCAGCGGAATATCTCGTCCGCGAGGAGGAGCGGAAATTGGTTGACATGGACAGTGTCGATCGAGCGGCAGTGGAGCGTGTCGAACAGGCGGGTATTATTTTCGTTGACGAGATCGACAAAATCGCCGGCGGGCGCGAAGGAGGCCACGGACCAGATGTAAGCCGTGAGGGGGTGCAGCGGGACATCCTGCCGATTGTGGAGGGGACCACGGTCAACACGAAACATGGAATGGTTCGAACCGATCACATCCTGTTTATTGCTGCCGGTGCGTTTCACGTGGTCAAGCCGGCTGACCTTATTCCAGAGCTCCAGGGGCGGTTCCCGATCCGAGTCGAGTTAGAGGCGCTTGGGACCGACGACTTCGTCAGAATCCTGACCGAGCCCAAAGGTGCCCTGGTCACGCAGTACACGGCGCTGCTTGGGACTGAGGGTCTCGAATTGCTATTCTGTGCCGATGCCGTACGACGCATCGCCGAGTTCGCGACGTTGGTCAACGACCGCAGTGAGAACATTGGGGCGCGCCGGCTGCACACGGTGATGGAGAAGCTCCTCGAAGAAATCTCGTTCGACGCGCCAGAGATGACCGAGAAGCAGGTCCTCATCGACGGCAACTACGTCGAACGGATGCTGGCCGACATCGTCAAAAACGAAGATCTGTCTCGCTACATTCTGTGACCCGATCGTGCCCCGCGGTCCAGCCGATGGTACTGTTCGTGCTGGTGGTCCTGCTGATGGGCTGTGGGAAGAAAGGCCCGCCGCAGACGCCGCTTGTGGTTGGGGCCGCCCAAATCACGGACGTTGAAGTTGCCCGTATCGCGGACCGCGTTTACATTCAGTTCACAGTGCCGTCGGAGAACCAGGACCGGACCGCGCCTGCAGATCTCGCACGTGTTGACGTCTATGCCTTAACGGCGCAACCCACTCCGGAGAGGTCGCGCGCGCCGTTTGACAAGGATTGGCTTGAGGCAGCCAGTTTGGTAGCCAGTATCCCGGTTCGTCCCCCGCTCCCGCCCGAGACGCCGTTGCCGGAGGTCGGTCTCGCCGTCGACGCAGGGCCGGACGCCCGGCTGCGAAACCAGGGAGATGTCGTGATCGTGGTCGAGCGACTCACACCGGACACCTTGATTCCGGTCGCCATCGGCGACCCTGATGATGACGAGGGCCAGGCGGATGCCGTGCAAGACCGCCCGGTCGTTGCACCACTCGTGTCGCTTCCGCTGGTGGCCCAGCGGGCCTATGTCGTATTCGGCGTGTCCAGCCGTGGACGTAACGGCCCGCCATCCGATCCGGCCGTGCTGCCGCTGGCGAATGTGCCTGGGCCGCCATCGGCCCCGGCCGTTTCCTATGGCGAAGCAGCCATTCAGGTCTCCTGGACGGCCCCGGATACGGCTCGACTTCCGGTACAGGCGGAGGCATCTGGTGACACGCTGGCTTCAACACCGATTATTGAGGGACCCGAACCGTCGAAATACGAGGTCTACGACGTTTCCACGCTGACCGGGATAGATCTGAACATGCCGGATCCAATCAACGCGAACCCGCTCGAGGGCACGGTTCTTACCGACACGCGAGTGACCTTTGGCGCCACGCGGTGTTACGCGGTTCGCGTCCTGAATGAGGTCGACGGCTTCCAGATTCGGAGTGCGGAATCGCCGGCTACCTGCGTCGTCCTGACCGACACTTTCGCGCCTGCGGCGCCGGCTGGATTGATTGCGGTTGCTGACCAGGGAGTGATCAACCTAGTGTGGGATGCCAACACGGAAGAAGATCTTGCAGGCTATCTGGTCTTGCGCGGAGGGGCGTCTGATGCGACACTCGAGCGGCTCACGCCTGAACTTATTCTTAAAGCGACCTATCGCGACACGGCCGTCGAACCTGATAAGCGCTACCGATACGAGGTTCTGGCTGTAGACACTGCGCGGCCGCCGAACATTAGTTTGCCCTCGGACAGCGTCGTGGAAGCGACCCGATAACTGGCCTGATCGGCTGTCGACGTGCCGATATCGATGTAACGATGGATCGACTCTATCGCGTCGAGCATGATGGTTGCCAGCGGTACGCTCTCGAGCGTGCTGGTGGGTGGCATCTGCTCGAGGGAGACCCGTTCGCTGACTACACGGCGGGTCAGATGATCACCCCGGCTGACGTGCGCCTGCTCGCACCGGTGGCACCCTCGAAAATCGTCGCTGTAGGATTGAACTATCGTGACCACGCTCAGGAAATGCGAAAATCACTGCCGGACGAGCCCCTCATCTTCCTGAAGCCATCGACCGCCGTCATTGGTCCCAATGACGCGATTGTTATTCCCCCTGGCGTTGGCCGCGTCGACCACGAAGCCGAACTTGGCGTTGTGATCGGGCGCACAGCGCACCGCGTGGCAGCGGCGCGCGCCGGCGAGCATGTGCTTGGGCTGACCTGTGTGAACGACGTTTCGGCTCGAGAGCTCCAGAGTCGAGACGTCCAATACACCCGTGCCAAGGGGTTTGATACATTCGCGCCAATTGGTCCGTCAATCGCAGTTGGACTCGACGGTGGGTCTCTGAGCGTCGAAGGGTGGGTGAACGGCGAACGGCGCCAGGCGTCAAACACGCGGGGGCTGATCTTCTCGATTGAACGACTGGTGGAGTTTATTTCTGGAGTCATGACCTTACTTCCCGGTGATGTGATCACGACGGGGACGCCGTCTGGAGTCGGTCCCGTCGTGCCTGGTGATCGGGTCGTCATAAAAATCGAGGGGATTGGCGAGCTGGCCAACGAGGTCGTGGCTGGTGGGGCACGTTAAACCACTGACGAGGAGTCTGCTATGAAGCTGTTTGTTGATTCCGCCAGCATTGAGGCAATCGAGGGACTCGTACCCTTGGGGATTGTTGATGGAATTACCACGAATCCGTCGCTCCTAGCGAAGGAAGAAGGCGACCCAACTGAGGTGCTTAAGAGGATCTGCCAGCTCGTGCGAGGGCCGGTTAGCGCCGAGGTTGTAGCAACCGACACGGACGGCATGGTTCGCGAGGGACGCCAACTTGCCGGCATAGACGAGCACATCGTCGTGAAAGTGCCGTTCGGACGTGACGGGGTGCAGGCCTGTGCGACGCTGGCCAGTGAGAACATTCGCGTCAACGTCACACTTGTCTTCTCACCGACGCAGGCGTTGCTGGCGGCGAAGGTTGGTGCCACCTTTGTCAGCCCGTTTGTCGGCCGGCTTGACGACATTGCGACCCCTGGGATGGATCTGATCGGGCAGGTCATCGAGATCTATGAAAACTACGAATTCGCGACGGAGGTGCTCGTCGCGAGCACGCGCGGTCCCATGCACATCGTTGAAGCTGCCCGCATGGGCGCCGATATCTGCACATGCCCGCCAAAAGTGATCGACTCATTGTTCAACCATCCACTCACTGCCATCGGACTGGACAAGTTCCTTGCAGATTGGGAGAAGGCGCAGGCCGTGAAGGCGTAGCGCTTGCCTAACGAATGGACAAACAGCAGATTCTCTCGGACTATGAGCGCCAGGCCGAGCTTGGGGGTGGCGAGAAACGCCGTCAGCGGCAGCATGCTGCCGGGAAGCTGACCGCGCGTGAGCGCGTCGAGTTCTTCTTCGACCCGGGCGCGTTCCAGGAGATCGACAAGCTCGTGACGCACCGTTGTCGGGATTTTGGCATGGAGGCGCAACTGATCCCTGGCGATGGTGTGGTGGCCGGCTACGGGCGCGTCGATGGCCGGTTGGTGTACGCGTTCGCACAGGACTTCACGGTGGTCGGCGGCTCGCTGTCTGAGACCAACGCCGCGAAGATCGTGAAGATCATGGATCTCGCCCTGAAGAACGGCGCGCCGGTGGTTGGTCTCAACGATTCTGGCGGCGCCCGCATCCAAGAAGGCGTGGCGTCACTCGGCGGCTATGCCGACATCTTCCTCAGAAACACACTTGCCTCCGGTGTTATCCCTCAGATTTCAGCAATCATGGGGCCGTGCGCGGGCGGGGCGGTCTACTCACCCGCGATTACCGATTTCACGGTTATGGTCGAGCGTACGAGCTATATGTTTGTGACCGGGCCGGACGTTGTCAAGACGGTCACGCACGAGGAGGTTTCGAAGGAGGAGCTCGGCGGCGCGATTACCCACAGCACGAAGAGTGGCGTGGCACATTTTACCGTGGCTACGGATCGCGACTGCCTCACCCTGATTCGGACGTTGCTTGGTTACTTGCCGAGCAATAACCTCGATGATCCCAGGCGCGTGGAAACCGCAGATCCGATCGACCGGGAGGACGAGCACCTCGACACCCTCGTTCCGGCATCGCCGAGTCAGCCGTACGATATGCTCAACCTCATCCACGCCGTGGCGGATGACCACGAATGGCTGGAGGTACACGAACACTACGCGCGCAACATCATCGTTGGGTTCGCCCGTCTGGGTGGCCAATCGGTTGGCATAGTTGCGAACCAGCCGGCACATCTCGCGGGCACGCTCGACATTGATGCCTCGGTTAAGGGTGCCCGGTTCGTTCGTTTCTGCGACGCCTTCAACATTCCGCTGGTGACGTTCGAAGACGTGCCCGGGTTTCTTCCCGGTACGCAGCAGGAATTCGGCGGTATCATCCGGCATGGCGCGAAGCTCCTGTACGCTTTTGCCGAAGCGACCGTTCCCAAGGTGACCGTCATTACGCGCAAGTCCTACGGTGGCGCCTATTGCGTGATGGCCAGCAAGCACATCCGCACTGATCTCAACTTCGCGTGGCCGACGGCTGAAATCGCCGTGATGGGGCCTGAGGGGGCCGTCAACATCCTCTACAAGCGCGAGCTTGACACCGCGAAGGATCCTGACGCGCTCCTGGCCGAGCGTGTGCGGGAGTTCCGCGACAAGTTTGCCAACCCATTCGTCGCAGCTGGGCGTGGCTTCCTCGACGAGGTCATTGCGCCACGAACCACCCGCCCACGGCTCATCGCTGCGTTACGCAGCCTCGAGGGAAAGCGGGACAAGAACCCTCCAAAAAAACACGGCAACATACCGCTGTAGAAGTGTCGAAAGCCCCAACGGTGTCCCGCTCGGGTTCCAGTTCTAATGCGGGTTAAGCGACGGGCACTGGAAACCGGGAGAACGTGTGGTGAAGAAATTCGGCCAGTTGGGAAACTGGTGGGTGTGTAAGGATCTTGATCTGGGTTGCTAGAGTGGAAGTCCTGGTCGACACGAGACCGTTTTGAACAGCCAAGGAGGAATCATGCCTGGGAAGAATGTGCGACTTCATGTGAGGAGGATCGCAGCACTCGCCGTCGTGGCCCTAGCGCTGGGGCAGCCGGTTGCGGCTCAGGGGCTTCAGGAACAGGACGTCAAGCGGGAGTTTGGGTATATCACGCTACGCGACGGCGTGGAGCTGTCGTATGTAACTTATCGGCCGATCCAGGAAGGCCGCTATCCGGTGTTGCTCGAATACTCACCGTACGGTGTCGACGGCAGGTTGTTCGATGCGGCCATCAAGCTATACCTGGAACGCGGGTACGCCTACGCTGGAGTCGACATCCGCGGCACTTCGTGCTCCACGGGCGCGTTGAGCATGTTTGATCCCATCATAGCTCCAGACGGTGCTGAAGTCGTGGAATGGATCGGTACCAGGCCGTGGAGTAACGGCGCCGTCGGGATGATTGGCAATTCGTACCCGGGACATAGCCAGATTTTCGTGGCGTCTGAGCGGCCGCAGCACCTGAAGGCAATCGCCGCCGGTGCAACAACGGCAAGTACCTACCGAGAAGTATGGCGTCCAGGCGGCATGTTCAATCAGGCCTTTATCGGCGGTTGGGCATTCTCGAATCGCCAGGCGGCAGCCGAGCGACGGATCGCCTGGGGGGATAAAGAATGCGATCCCGAGAGGACGACCATATACACTCGGAATACCTACTACGAAGTCCTTCAGCATCCGGTGCTCGATGAATGGTGAAAGCCCAGGGATCCGGAGACTTACGTTGGGAAGATCAATGTCCCCACGCTACTCGTTCAGGCTTGGCAGGATCACCAGACGCAGGTCAGCGGTCCGCTACGCCTCTTTCGCGAGCTGAAAGCGCCGGTCAAAAAGATCCTGCTCCAGCCAGGCGGGCACAGTGTCTACCGTCGCCCGGTGTCGACAGAGCACTGGCTGCGGTTCCTCGATCACTATGTGAAGGGTGAAGCCAACGGTGTCGACAAAGAGCCCCCGGTCCGGGTGTTATGGGAGGTTCGGGACGTCAATGGCACGCCGACACCCAATTGGGCGACGACCTATCCGACCTGGCCGCCGCCGAACGCAAAGCCGGTGCCCTTCTATCTGACCGCCGACGGCAGGCTTACGCCCGAGAAGCCTAGAGCCGTCGAGGATGACGGTGCCCGTAGCTATACGTACCCGATGGCCACTGAGCTCGTCGCCGATAATGTTCAGTTTGCGATGTGGCCGCGAGCGGGTGGCTTTCTGAGTTACCGGACGGCTCCGATGACCGAGGACATGACCATTCTAGGTTTCTCGCAGCTTACCTTCTATTTGAGCTCCGAACAAAAGGACACCGACGTAATGGTGGTCCTCCACGACGTCGACGAGAACGGTGACACGCTTTATCTGACGCGCGATTTTCTTCGTGCGTCGCTGCGAGCGATCAACTCCACCAAATCGAACGAGGAAGAGACAGTTCGCTCATTTGCGAAGTCTGAGCCGCTGACGCCAGGTCAGATTTATGAAATAAAGCTGTCGATTCCGCCGCTGGGCCACGTCGTTCGGAAGGGGCATTCACTCGAGTTGGCCATTATGGCGCCGTCGCACATTGGTCAGCCGAACTGGGGCTTTATGATCGTCGATCTGCCTGGTCGGAATACTGTGTATCACTTAGCGCAGTATCCATCAAAACTGATGCTGTCAGTGTTGCCGGGTGAGACGGCGCAGGCACCAGCGCCACCGTGCGGCGTGATGGAACGGCAACCGTGCCGCAAGGCGCCGCCGCAGACGGCTCAGCTGCGATAGCGAGGGGTTGAGTAGGCAAGGGCCAGGGGCCGCGGGGCTGCTTGAACAGACGCCGCGCCCTTGGCCTTTAGCCTTGTCATGCCTGCCAATAGGTGTGAAGCAAACACTCGGCCCTTCTGACCTGACTGGTTGGTCAGCGCAGGAGTTACAGCAGGCCGAGCTATCGACCTAAATAGTAGTCGTCGCTGACCGGTTCCTCCCAGCTGGTCTTACCGCTGATGAAAGTCAGTTGCACCATGTGCTCGTCGGGGGCTGCACCGTGCCAGTGCACTACATTTGCTCCAGCGTGGACCGGCCGACCCGGCACCAATTCCAC
Source organism: Vicinamibacterales bacterium (assembly GCA_965197375.1). Taxonomy (GTDB): domain Bacteria; phylum Acidobacteriota; class Vicinamibacteria; order Vicinamibacterales; family UBA8438; genus CBDAMZ01. The sequence continues at coordinate 344,403 of CBDAMZ010000010.1, read as the reverse complement.
AATCTCTTCGCCACGAATCTGCGTGCGCCCACGTCCTCCCTCGGCCATCAAGATTTGCCAGTTCGAGTGGCTGTGCCAATTCGATCGAGTCCCGGGCTCACAGCGCAGGCGCAACGCTCGTATATCCGAGGAGTCTGGCCGGCTGGGCGTGCCGCCCACAAAATTTGTTTGCGCGGCCGTCACGGTCGACTGTTGGCCGAACAGAATCCAGGCGAATGCTGTTGCGGTAACGACGGCCAGTAACAGGTGAATATTCGGTCGAATCTGAAATGCCATGGCACCTCTCTTTTCACGTGAGCCGTAAACCGTCTCTTCTAATTCTGTGCATCGTTGTCTGCCGACGAAATGACATCACAACGGCCTGGCCTGACCACCGTGTCGGTCCGCCACGTTTTAAGGTCTACTCAGGAGACGTTAGTCCGCTGTTAGTAAGGGCTAGCACTGCATAGGCCGTTGCCGCATCACGCATGAAGCGACCGATGTCTGATGATGAGTCGTATTCTTCGTTGAGCGAGTAGCCCGGCCACGATCCTTCAATCTTATTTTGATTACCCAAGAGCCAAGATAATCCCATGCGGAGGCTTTTGTGTTCGCTCGAGAGCGCCGCTTCTTGCAGTGTAAATGTGACTAAACCTGTCGCGTGCCCGTCACTCTTCGTTGCGAGTGTCGTTCCATCGTGTCGTTCCCACTGCCCGAGGGAAGCGAGGCTCCATCCTCCGTCCTCATGTTGTAGAGCCAGCACTTTCTCGATAAGGGCTGTCTTCTGCTGAGGTTCGAGAAGGCCGGGCAAATATGTCGATGCCCAGAGCAGTGTCACGCGGTTAAGCAGCGGTTGTTGGTCGTAGTGTCTGGCAAAGTAGCCTCGGAGCAGTTTCAGATTTTCCTGGATCTCGCTGGTTGAGGCGTAGCTTTCTGGGGCGATGCCCACTGCGACCGCGGCCAGGGCAGCTCCATAGAAGGGAGAGTCGCCAGACTCCCAGGGTTGCAGCCCATTAACTATCCATGGCCAGGCCCCTTTACGCTCTCCGTTCCGTTCCTGCATGGCCCACAAATGATCGAAGGCATCGCGGGTGTCAACGCCAAGTTTTCCTGACCAGGCGTCGTAGCGCGACAGGACTAAGGCGTTAAGGGCCGCTTCGGACCCCCGGGTTGACTCCCTCTTAGGGCCGATGTCCTGCCAGTCCCTGACGCGCTTCCGGATGTTCTCCAGCAGCGCACGCTCATTCGCAGTGGGTTCGCCCTGGGCAGACTTCCGCCGTAGGTGAGGTCGCGCCAGCGCGTAGGGTACGCTTGTGTGACACGAGATGCAGTAGGTGTCGCTCTCCCTGGCCGCGGTCGGCCAGGTTGCCCACCAGCTCTGACGCTGGTCGAGGTACGCAGCGGCTGCCTCCTCGTCCCACACGGCGGAGATGCCAGACTGGTTAATCAGTGTGACAGCGGTGGCGACCGACACAAAACACGCTACCAGGAACCACACTAGGACGATCGGGGTTTTTATGCCCATCAAAGACCACCTCATTTTCCTAGAAGACAGAGCCCAGAAACAGTGCGTTGTTACCGGCGAGTCTACCTCACGACGGCGGCGATAGGCTTAAATCCGGTCGCCGTCAGGGCGGACCGATTTGCCCCGGCGGGGTAGTCTCTGCATCCGGATCAAGACTTGTATACGTTGAACCCTTCTACGCACGGCCGGGTTCATACAGGCTGTTTGCTGGGTTGTTGAACCCGGGCAGCTAGGTTGACTCGGCCAGCGTCACGCCCTACTCGAAATTAGCGAGGAGCGAGACGTCGCGTGCTAACCTCACGATAGACCGATTATGCGCACTGACTGTGCTCTTGACCAATTAGCGGCTGATCTCTTGCAGGCTCGCGATGCCGCGCGGCTAACCACGCTACCTTCCAGGCGCGGGGTTGGCTTTGAACTTGAGAAGGGCTATCAGGTAGGTCATGTGCTCCACGAGCGCCTTTTGGAGCGAGGATACCGGTCAGTCGGCCGCAAGCTCGGCTTTACTAATCCGGCGACCTGGGAGGAGTTTCACGTCGATACTCCGATCTGGGCGCATATGTATGCGCAGACTGTCCATTTTTCAGATCGAGGCAGCTTCCGACTCTCTCTAGACGGCATGGCAGCCCCGCGGATCGAGCCTGAGGTCGTTCTTAACCTTCGTTGTCCTGTTCCTGCGGGTGATCTGTCGACCGAAGAATTGATGCGTTGTCTCAACTGGGTGGCGATCGGGTTCGAGGTTGTGGATTGTCACTATCCAGACTGGCGCTTCACAGCTGCTGATGCAGTTGCAGACTTCGGTGTGCACGCAGCGCTGGTTGTTTCTTCCCCGTGGCGACTGGACCGAAATGATCAGCGGCAGGTTGCTGAACAGCTGCAGAAGCTAAAGGTCACTCTATGCCGAGGTTCGGAGGTCGTGGCTGTGGGAGAAGGACAAAATGCCTTAGGCAGCCCCTTGCTCGCTCTTGGCCATCTCGCCCGGGTAGTTGCTAGGCAATCCTGGGCCCCTGCCCTGATGCCCGGTGAAATCATCACAACGGGCACACTCACCCCGCTCCCGCCTGTTTCGAGCGGCGAACACTGGAGTGTTGATGTCGCTGGAGCACCCATTACGTCGCTGCAACTTGAGCTGTGTGATTAACCGGGGAGCCCGAGTTTAGCCGCTAGACTAGATCGCACTGCCGCGATCAAGGAGCTGTCCAAGTCAGGTGGGTAGGGCATCTCCCGAATACGGCGATTGAGACTGGCAAGCAAGTAGGGCCTAACTAATAGTGGTACGATGGTGGTCGGCCAGGGACGTAGCATGCTACCAACGCTTCGGGTTCGGGTGATGCTGACGGTCGTCGTGGCAGGCCTCGTGGCGGCTGTCTCCGTAACTGCGCAGTCGGTCGAGCACGGAATGCTCCTCGAGGTTGGCCGGCGTATGGGCGCGCAGTGGATAGTCAGTGGGGGATACCAGCGGCTCGGGGATCAGCTGCGCATCACCGGACGGTTAGTGGACGTCACGACCGGTGCGGTCGTCCGGGCTGCGAAGGTCGATGGCGCCACCGATGACCTCTTTGAGCTGCAGGACCGGCTTGCCACCGAGCTTGTCAACGGGCAGGCAAACGAGGGCGATCGTTCCTCTCGCGACGAGGGGCCCGAGCGTGTGGCTATCCTGCCATTCGGCAACATCAGCGGTGTCCCGGACGACGACTGGATCGGGGCTGGCATTGCTGAGGCTCTCTCGGTTGAGTTCCAGGACCGGTCCGTGTTCGAGGTGATTGGTCGCGAGCGGGTCTCCGAGACGATGCGGATCGCAGACGTGCCGGACACGCGCAGTGACGTTGCCCACGCAGCCGGGCGGTCGACACCCTCGATCCGACTGCCCACACCGATGCTGACGCCAGCCCCCCCCGACCGCCTGGCCGGAGTCCCCGACCCAGACGGCCGCTCCGGGAGTCTGCCCGCGACGAACCCGGCTGGCTTCGCTGCGCCCCGGGTCATCGATGGTCCGCCGCCACCGATTCCACCCGACGTGATCCGCCGAGACGAACAGGGACGGGTGACCATCCGCGCGATCAAGCTCTCGGAGGACATTCGACTGGACGGGCAGCTCGACGAACAGGTGTATCACACGGTCCCGGCAATTACCGGCTTTATCCAGCAGACTCCGGACGAAGGCGCGCTGGCCACCGAGAAAACTGAAACGTGGATTCTGTTCGACGAGCGCAGCCTCTACGTTACCAGCCGGATTTGGGACTCGGCGCCACCCAGCGAGTGGGTGGCCAACGAAATGCGGCGGGACGCGGACCGGCTCTGGATGCAGGATCACTTCATGGCGGTCTTTGATACTTTTTACGATCGGCGGAACGCCCTTGGGTTCTACGCCACATCTCTCGGTGCGATCGGTGACTTCGCCCTTACCAACGAAGGTAACCCAAACCTCGATTGGAACCCGGTCTGGGACGTTCGCACGGCGCGGTTCGAGGGCGGGTGGACGGTTGAGATGGAGATTCCGTTTAAATCGCTCCGGTATCAACCAGGACCGACACAAGTCTGGGGTGTGCAGCTGCGGCGCAATGTGCGGCGCAAGAATGAATGGGCCCACATCACCCCGCTGCCGATCTCGGGCGGAGGATCCGGGGGCGGGGGTGTCTTTCGTATGTCGAAAGCCGCGACGCTCGTCGGGCTCGAAGTGCCACAGGGCAGTAGGAACCTCGAGATCAAGCCGTACGGTATCGGCGGACTGCGAACCGACGTCAATGCCGCGGCGCCAACGACGAATGTCGGAGACGGAGATGTCGGCGTCGATGTCAAGTACGGCATCACCAAAAATCTAACGGCGGATCTAACCTACAACACTGACTTTGCCCAGGTCGAGGCGGACGAGCAGCAGGTTAATCTGACCCGGTTTAGCCTCTTCTTCCCCGAAAAGCGCGAGTTCTTTCTAGAAGGCCGTGGCATCTTCGGCTTTGCCCGGGGCGGCATCACGAGAGGGACCGGCCAGGCTCTGCGCCAAGGCGGCCGGGGCGGGGGCTTCTTCGGCGGCGGCAACGCACCGACACTCTTCTACAGCCGCCGGATCGGGCTCGAACGCAGGACGGTTGTGCCGGTCATTGGTGGCGGTCGAGTAACTGGAAAAATCGGCGCATTCGACGTCGGCGCGTTAAGCGTTCAGACCGATGACGAGGAAATCTCGGGCGCCGAGATGACGAATTTTTCGGTCGTGCGGGTGAAGCGCGACATCCTACGGCGCAGCAGCGTCGGCATCCTCTTGGCCAACCGTTCGGTGTCACTCGCTGGTGACGGCTCCAGCCAGACCTACGGCGTGGATGCCACCTTCTCGTTCTACGACAATGTCAGCTTGCTCGGGTACGTCGCCAAGACACAGACCCCTGGACTCAAGGGTAAGGACACAAGCTATCAAGGGCAGCTGATCTACGGCGGGGACCGCTACGGGTTCCAAGCCGAACACCTCGTCGTCGAGGACAATTTTCTCCCGGAGGTCGGCTTTGTCCGACGTGATAACTTCCGCCGGACGTACACGACTGGGCGATTTAGCCCACGGCCACGGTCGATTGACGCAATCCGGCAGTTCAGCGTTGAAGGGAGTTTCGATTACATCGTTACCGCGGACACGGGACGAGTGGAAACGCGTCAGTCTCAGCTGGGGTTCTCCACAGAGTTCGCGAACAGCGACTGGGTCGGCATCTCGGCGACAGACAACTACGAGTTCCTCGCCCGGCCGTTCACCCCGGCGCCCGGCGTGAGCTTCCCTGTCGGTGGCTACAAGTTTCGCGACGCCGAGGTGACCTATGCACTCGGCATGCAGCATCGTTTCAGCGGGACCTTCACAGTGCGAGTCGGCGAGTACTTCAGTGGCAACATCCGGTCGGTCGGCTTCCGTCAAGGACGCGTGGGGCTGACGGAGCGGTTCTCGCTCGAGCCGAGCGTGTCGGTCAACTGGATCGACACGCCCCACGGGTCATTCCGCACGGATTTAGCTGTCTCCCGTGTGAACTACTCGTTCACCCCGCGCATGTTCCTCAGTGGGCTGATTCAGTACAACTCGAGCACCGATACGATCAGTAACAACCTGCGGATGCGGTGGGAGTACTCCCCTGGGAGCGAACTGTTTGTCGTCTACACCGAAGAGCGAATTACCGACCCGCTGCGGCCCGACCGCTTCTCGGAGCTCCGCAACCGTGGGTTCGTGGTCAAGGTGAACCGGCTCTTTCGGTTCTGAGGCGGCCGGGAGGGATGCCATGCGACCTGGTATAGGGATGGCAACTCTATCAGGACCGAGAACGCTGACTTATCGGATCGTGACCCTCCTTGTGATCGTTGTGGCCACCACGTCATGCCGCTCTGCCAGCGTCGAGTCCCCCCCCCTCCTTATCCAGCCCGGTGCCCCGGGTGGGTCGAGTCGCGTCATCACTGCCACCCAGGCGGTCGACCTGTCACAGATCCAACATACGGCGGCAGACGTGCGATTCATGCAGGGAATGATCAGTCATCACGCGCAAGCCCTGGAGATGACCGCCCTGCTACCCTCGCGGAGCAGCCGAAGAGACATGCGGTTACTCGGCCAGCGGATTGAGGTCTCACAGGCGGACGAGGTCAAGATGATGCAGCGCTGGCTGGAAGTCCGCGGGGAAGGAGTCCCCAGCGTGGACGCACACCACACACACGGCGCCACGCTGATGCCAGGCATGCTCACCCCAGAGGAGATGGGCCGTCTGGCGGGAGCAAAGGGCAATGAATTTGACCGGCTCTTTCTCGAGTTCATGATCACGCACCACGAAGGCGCCCTAGTCATGGTGAACGAACTCTTCTCAAGCCCAGGTGCGGGCCAAGAATCAGTAATTTTCGGGTTCGCGTCCGATGTCGATGCCGATCAGCGTATGGAGATCGATCGGATGAGTCACATGCGTTTCGTGCTCGATGTCCGCTGAGGTCGGCGGCTATACTCCCCATTCACGAGGTCTGGTTATGACACCTAAAGCGATTATTCCGAGACGGCACCGAAGCGGTCTAACGAGGCTCGCATGGATTCTGGGTGCGACGGTCGTGTTTCTCGTTGCGATGCAAGGATGGGCCCAGGAGCCCCAGCTGGCTGGAACCCAGGCCGATCCCCGCATCGGGCTTAAGGCGGGCTTCCGAGACGCGGGGGAGGCGGCCCGCAATATGGAGGTGGTGGCAAGTCTTCCTAAGCCTGAGGGCTTCTTTGACCCCGAGGCTCCAGCCGGCCTACCCAGCCCACCGGAGCCCCCGGAAAGCGAAACCACTCCACCGGAAGACGAAACTACTCCGTCGGAAGATGCCTCAAACGTGCCGGCAGACAAGGCAGAGCAGCAGCAGCGCGCAGTGCGTATCAGTTTCACGAACTCGGACCTCGCGTTCAGTGAGAACTATCTCTTTGCCGGTAATTACCATGGGTTCAATGCCTACAACGTAGAGGATCCGGCGCGGCTCGAGCTCGTGGACTTCAACCCACTCGTTGTTTCAGTTGTCTGTCCTGGCGGCCAGGGTGATGTGTCAGTACATGGCAATCTACTGTTCATGTCGGCCCAGGAGACCAGAGGCCGGATTGACTGCGGCACCCAGGGGGTTGAAGCGCCGGTGAGTACCGAGCGCTTTCGTGGCGTCCGTATCTTCGACATCAGCGACATGCGAAAGCCGCAACAAATAGCTGCCGTGCAAACTTGCCGGGGATCGCACACGCACACACTGGTGACCGACCCGACCGATCCGGAGCATGTGTATATCTACGGCTCCGGCACGAGTGCGGTGCGGTCGGCCGAGGAACTTGCCGGTTGCTCGGATGCGGAGCCAGAAGAGGATCCAAATACGGCACTTTTCAGCATCGATGTCATCCAGGTGCCGCTCGCTGCGCCCGAGACAGCGCGTATCGTCAACCGGCCGCGCATCTTTAGCGATCCGGAGACGGGTGCCATCTCGGGGCTCTGGCAGGGTGGCGACCATGGGCCGGAGACCCAGACCACACGGGTGACCAGTCAGTGCCATGACATCACTGTTTTCCCGGAGATGGGCTTGGCCGCGGGCGCGTGCGCGGGTAACGGCATTCTCATAGACATCACTGATCCGGTTAATCCAGAGCGGCTCGACGAGGTGGTCGATCAGAACTTCGCGTACTGGCACTCGGCAACGTTTAATAACGACGGGTCGAAAGTGGTGTTTACCGACGAGTGGGGTGGCGGCGGGCGTCCTCGTTGCCGCGAGACCGACCTGCCGACATGGGGCGCGAACGCGATCTTCGACATCGTCGATCGTCAATTCGTCTTCAGGAGCTATTACAAGATGCCGGCGCCGCAAACCGAGCAGGAGAATTGTGTGGCGCACAACGGCTCGCTCATCCCAGTGCCAGGGCGGGACATCATGGTCCAGGCGTGGTACCAGGGCGGTGTCTCGGTATTCGATTTCACCGACTCAGCAAACCCGGTCGAGATCGCCTTCTTTGACCGAGGCCCCATTGACGCCGAGCAGTTGGTCTACGGCGGGTATTGGTCGACCTACTGGTACAATGGTCACATTTACGGTGCCGAGATCTCCCGTGGGATCGACGTGTTTAGACTGACGCCAAGCGCGCATCTGTCACAGAACGAAATCGACGCTGCAACGTTGATTCCGTTCAGCGAATTCAACGCGCAGTACCAGCCGAAGATTGTGTGGCCTGCGGCCCCTGTGGTGGCGCGCGCGTATATCGATCAGCTCACGCGCAGCAACAGCATCAGGCCGGCGCACGCTGCTGCCGTGGACGACGCGCTCGGCCGTTACGAACAGCAACAATCTGGCGCAGCCGATGCCACTCTCATGGACGATCTGGTTACCCTGGCGACCGAACTGGAAAGTGATGCGACCTCGGTGCCACGGGGCATGGCTCGCCTGCGCGCTCTGGCGGCCACCATTAAAGGCCTCACGGCGACACTGCGTTGATTACGTGAGGTTCGAGAAGCTGGAGATGCGGGTGACCGTTCCTTGAGCTAGCACCAGGCTCCAGGTCAGCTGGGTGTGCATTCCTCTCTACAGCCCTCACGGGAAGCGGCTTTCAAGCGTGAACGTTTGGGTGTGGTTACGGCTTTTTTGACTCGAACGATCTGCGCTTCGCCTCATCCGCCTTCCTTCGCTAGCCCGGACCCGGCCGCCAGGGCGTAGCTGGGGCTACGCAGGTGAGACGTAGTGCTTCGTTTTTAAGTGATAGACTCGTGGGGGGATGTCTCTACCTGGGCATCTGTCTTCTTCCCAGTGAAGGTTCTCATCGCCAACCGAGGCGAAATCGCAGTCCGGGTCATTAGGGCGTGCCGCGAGATGGATTTCACGGCTGTTGCCGTGTACTCGGATTGCGACCGCTTGGCCCCGCACGTGCGCTACGCCGACGAAGCGGTGGCACTGGGGGCCAACGAGCCTGCTGAGAGTTATCTGCACATTGACAAGCTCGTCGATGCCGCAAAGCGAACTGGCGCCGACGCGGTACATCCCGGTTATGGATTCGTTGCCGAGAACGGGCAATTCGCCCGTGCCTGCCGGGATGCCGGGCTGCGGTTCGTGGGCCCGGCCGCCGAGGTCATCGATCTGATGGGGGGCAAGACGGCATCGCGCCAGGCGGCAACTCGCGCCGGGCTGCCGGTGGTACCCGGTACCGACGCCCCGCTACCAGAGACTTACTCGGAGGACGGCCTGCAAGAAGTAGCGGACCGTGTCGGGTATCCACTCTTCGTCAAGGCCGTAGCCGGCGGCGGCGGCAAGGGGATGCGACTCGTGCGGAAGCCGGCTGAGCTCGCGGAGGCCGTCCGCTCCGCCCGGTCTGAGGCGACGACTGCCTTCGGCAACGCCGCGGTCTACATGGAGCAGTACCTCGAGGGCGCCCGGCACGTCGAGGTCCAATTGTTGGCTGACGAGCACGGTTCCGTCATCCCGTTCGTCGAGCGCGAATGCTCCGTTCAGCGCCGGCATCAAAAAGTCGTTGAGGAGACCCCGTCGGTGGCGGTCGACCGGGATACACGGCATGCGTTGGCTGCGGCGGCGTTGACACTAGCCAAGGCGGTCGGGTACACCAACGCGGGGACGATCGAGTTTTTGCTCGATCAGTCTGGACAGTTCTACTTTCTAGAGATGAACACGCGTCTGCAGGTCGAGCATCCGGTGACCGAGATGGTCACTGGCATCGACTTGGTACAGTGGCAGCTTCGGCTAGCGCAAGGCGACCGACTCACGCTCGATGCCGACCGGATGCTCGAGCCTAATGGACACGCGATCGAATGCCGCGTGTATGCTGAAGATCCTGAGGCTGGATTCATGCCATGTCCGGGTGTGATCTCGAGCCTGCACGTCCCTGGTGGGGGTGGTGTCAGGGTCGACTCTGGAGTGGACCGAGGTTTCGAAGTGCCGGTGTACTACGATTCGATGGTTTCGAAGGTGATCGCCTGGGGTCCGGACCGCGCCCCGGCCATCGCTAGGTTGAAGCGTGCGCTCGCCGAATATGAAATCGGCGGCGTCAAGACGACCATACCGATGCTTCGTTGGATTCTCAATCACGAGGCATTCGTGGGCGGCCAGTTCGATACGACGTTTCTGGAAGTGGCGCTTGCTGCTCGCGAGGGGACCCCGTTTGTTGCCCCGCCGGTCAACGCTGAAGAGATGGCGGTGCTGGCCGTGGCGATCCGGGCGGCCATTGGGAGTGGCGTCGCCCAGGCCGGTGCGCGTTGCGATGGATCGGGTGCCGGGGCATGGAAGCGCGCGGCCAGGCGCGAGGGGCTGCGCTAGTGCTGTTCCAACGGTTTCCGGCGCGATCGAGGCATAATCACTCGGGCGTTAGCTGAAACGGCCGCTTGGATCCTGCGGTCCACGTCCTGGGCGATATACGTTGGGACGGCACTTGCCGATGCGGCTCGAGATCGAGATTGCCGGCTGCCTTCGTGAGGTGACCGTCGAACAAATCCCCGGTACGCCTGGGCGTTTTCGCGTTACGTGGGAAGGGCGCACCCGGCTCGTTGACGCCCGGCGGCTGGACCAGGACGCCTCGATGCTGTCGATGGTGCTCTTGGATGGTCAGCCGACAAGCCACGAGGCTCGCCTCGTGGAGACAGATCAGGAAAATGAGCTGGCCGTTGATATTGACGGTGCGCTCGTGCACGCGGTCGTCAACGGCAACCGGTCCGGTTCCCGGCCAGGCGGTGGGCACACAGGAGTCCAGGGTGCAAAGCGGATCATCGTCCCGATGCCTGGCAAGATCGTCCGTGTTCTGGTCCAGCCGGGCGACGTGGTGGGGGCTCGGCAGCCGCTGGTCGTTGTCGAAGCGATGAAGATGGAGAACGAGCTCGTCGCCACGAGGCCCGGGACCGTGAAGGAAGTTGCCGTCCGCGAGGGGATGTCGGTCGAGGCCGGGCGGCTGGTAGTTGTGATCGCGTAACTAACGCATGTCGGACGAGCAAACCACAGTGCAGGGCGCGGACTCAGTCTCGAAATCGACCTCTTGGTCCAGGTTGCTATGGCGCCGCCCGCGGCTGCCCCGGTGGCTCCAGCGGTATTGGCGTGGCTCGGTCATCGTTTTGTTGGCGCTCGTCGCGGCGTTGGCGGTCTCAGTTTTCACGATCGATTTAGGGCCTGCCGTCCGTGCGCGCGCTGAGCGGGCCTTCGCTGAGCAGATTGAACGACCCGTGCACATCGGCCGCCTGGGCACCTACTTGCTGCCGGGCCGCTTTCTGATCGAGGACCTGGTTATCGAAGGGCTGTTACCAGACGACCGTCCCTACTTTCAGAGCGCTCGGATCATCATCTCGGCGTCGTGGCTCTCGCTGCTTAAAGGCGAAGTGTTGATTGATGCTGTCGACATACGGCACTGGCGCATGCTTGTTGAAAGCTTTGGGGGCGGACACCACACTGTCCCACGATTTGGCGGCAGATCTGATGAGCCACCCGGACCGGCTGAAGCAACTGCGCCGGCCATGGGTGACGACGCAGTTGACGATGACGAAAGCCGGCGCCGGATCGTCACGACGCTGCGGTATCTACGGGCGCACGACGGCGAGTTCATTTTCGAGGACCATGACATGCCATGGAGTATCGTCGCCCGCAATGTCGATCTGAACATCACGAACACTCCCAAATATGGTGGCCGGGTGTCCTTTAGTGACGGCACGGTGAAAATTGGCGCTTTCGAGCCAATGACGGCCGACATGGTGGCGAGCTACGAACTTGATGGCGGTCATGTGGACCTCACGCGCATCGATCTGCGTCTGGATGGGTTCGACTCGGTGTTAACCGGCGACGTTGAGCTTCTCAATTGGCCCGAACAGACCTATGAGATCGTCAGCTCAACGATTGATCTCCAGACGATGAAGGATGTCTTCTTCGTCGACGACGACTTCACGGTAACAGGCGAGGCGGCTTTCACCGGGGCGTGGCACCTCTTCGACGGTGGTCGCGAGCTAACTGGCACGTTCGCGAGTGAGAACTGCGCATTCAACGGCCTGGAACTCCCGACTTTGGACGGCGAGCTGATCTGGACACGTGATCGTTTCGAAATCGCGCGCGCGCGGTCGGGGTTCTACGGGGGCGAGCTTAACGCTGCCTTTTCGATGCGACCACTCGGTGCAGAGACATCTGGTGTTGCCACCTTCGACACGAGCTGGGCTGGCGTCGATCTCGACCCGCTGTTTGAGGCGCTCGGGGTGGAGGGGGTGCGCCCGATGGGATATGCGACCGGCCACAACTTGCTCCAGTGGCCCATGGGACGCTTCTCCGACCGGAGCGGCGAAGGGCAGCTGGCCGTCTCACCGGCGGAGGGGACGCCACTCTTACCGCGAGGCCTACGACCGTCGTCCGGCCGATCCGGTTGGGCATATGCTAGTCGCCCGTTCGAACTGGCGGCGGGCGTCTGGCGGGTCTCCCTTGGGGGCAAGGCTGCCTACCAGTTTACCCCAGAGTGGGTCGAGATCGAGCCCGGCTGGGTTGCCACGCCGCTCACCGCGATCCAGTTCCAGGGCCGTACGGCGTGGGGCGAACGGTCACGCATCCCCTTCCACGTTGTCAGTGCCGACTGGCAGGAGAGCGATCAACTGATGGTTTCCGTCATGACTGCCTTCGGGCGGCCCACCCGTAGCATCACGGTCGCCGGGTATGGCGAGATGAAGGGCGTCATGCTCGGCACGTTCACGACGCCTCGGATCGAGGCCCACTTCGACGGCGATGGCATCACGGCGTGGAATGTGCGGTGGGGTTATGGCACGGGAGACATCGTTGTCGAGGACAACTATCTCGACGTCTTCGATGGCATCTTCCGCGACGGGCCGTCAGAACTGCAAGTCGACGGGCGGTTTGCGATCAGGTTCCCGCGTCGTGACGGTGGAGATGAAATCAACGCCCGCTTCGGGCTGGCAGGGATCCCGACCACGCACGTCCGTGAAGCATTCGAGCTGGAGGGCTACGCTATCGACGGGCCGTTGCACGGCGAGATCCACCTCGTCGGAGCCTATCATCGCCCGTTCGGTTTCGGTGCCATGATGATTGGGTCTGGCGTGGCGTACGGCGAGCCGTTCGACGAAGCGACCGCCGGCTTGCGATTCGAAGGCGATGGGGTCCGTCTGGATGGGCTCGAGGTGTACAAGGGTAACGGCCGGGTGACCGGCGCCATGTACGTTCGATGGGACGGAACTTATTCCGTTAATGCCGACGGCCGGGAGATCGCCTTGGATACGGTCCGCACAATTGAGCGCTTCCGCGCGCCGGTAGCTGGTTTGTTGCGGTTTACCGTGTCTGGGGTCGGGGCGTTTGAGGCGCCACGCTATGACGTTCGTGCGTCGATCGCTGACCTCGCAGTCGCCGCCACGCCCGTCGGGCAAGTGACCGGACGCCTTGACGTGCGAAATGACGTTCTCAGTCTGGAGGTCGAAGCCGCCTCGCAGAGCTTGGCGATTTCTGGCTCGGGGCAGGTCGAGCTGACGCAGGAAGCCGACTCGGAGTTACTCTTTCGCTTCACGAACACTACGCTCGATCCCTTCGTGCGGACCTTCGAGCCGCGCCTGCCGGAGGAGACGTCGGCGGTCGTCAGCGGGACGCTACGCATAGCTGGCGAACTTGGCAATATTGATCAGCTGCGAGTCAACGCCACGGTCGAGCAGCTGGACCTCACGCTGTTCGACTATGCGGTCGAGAACGGTGGCCCGGTTCGCCTGTCGCTTGACCGGAACATCGTGCAGGTCGACCAGATGCTACTTGTAGGCGATGGCACGCAACTCCAGATGGCCGGGGAAATCAACCTGCGTGATGAGCGGATGGCCCTCCGGGCGGATGGCGATGCCAGCCTTGGGATCCTGCAAGGGTTCTTCCCAGATATTCGCAGTACCGGCGACGCCCGTCTGGCGGCCAAGATTGGTGGGTCGCTGGGTGATCCGGTGCTTACGGGTGAGGCAACGATCAACGATGGCCGGCTCCGTCACTTCTCGCTGCCACATTCGCTTGATGCTGTTAACGGGCGGCTTGTATTCGAACCCGGCGGGATCCGGTTCAGCGATCTTAGGGGCGAGTTTGGTGGCGGCCCGGTCCGGTTCGAGGGTCGCCTGGGCTTTCGGGGTTACGAACTGGGTGAGCTCGCCATTACGGCGGTCGGGACGGAGATGCGCCTTCGCTATCCGGAAGGAGTGCGTTCACTTGTCGATGCCGAGCTCACGTTGCGCGGGACGGTCAGCGCGCCCACACTGGGTGGCTCAGTTACCGTGCGCGATGCGATCTGGCTCGAGCTGTTCGAGCCAAGTGCCGGCTTGATTAATTTCACGGCTGGGCAGCCGACGCCAAACTCACAGTCCGCCGGACCCTTACTGCCCCTTGGGTTCGACTTGCGGGTCATCGCGCCGTCGAGCCTTCGTATCAGCGACAACACCGCCCAGATCGTAGCGAGCGCTGAGCTCACGCTCCGCGGGACCTATGACCAGCCCCTGCTGTTTGGTAACGCCGTGATAGAGCGTGGCCTGGTGTACTTCGAGGGGAACCGATATCGGGTCACACGCGGAAGTATCGGGTTCGCGAACCCCACCGAGGTCGAGCCGGTTTTCGATATCGAGGCCGAAACCGACATGCGCGTGCCTGGCCAGACCTACCGCGTGATCCTCGCAGTTAGTGGTGCGATGGATCGACTGGCCTTCGACCTTTCGTCGGATCCGCCGCTACCCGATGTGGAGATTCTCGGGCTATTGCTTGGCGACGTGCGCGACCCGCAGGCCGCGGAGATCCGGGCGCTCCGGGCACGCGAAGCGTCGCGCAAGGAGCTGTTGCAGGCGGGGGCGACGCGACTGCTAACCACTCCGCTCTCGTCCGGTGTCGGCCGAGTCGTCGAGCGGTCCTTCGGCGTCGACACCTTCGAGATCACGCCGTCACTGGACGATCCGGCAACTCTGCAGTCGACGCAGCTCATTCCCACCGCTCGGCTCCTCGTTGGCAAACGTATCTCGGATCGGGCCCATGTGACTCTCTCACGCGCACTGACCGGCACGAATCAGGACTTAATCGTAGTTCTTGAGTACGATGCGAGTGACCGCCTCTCGTGGGTCATGTCTCGCAACGAGGACCGAACCTACGCGCTCGATTTTCGAGTGAGACACGCCTTCTGATACAAGCTTCTCTGCGGCACAGCGACTTGCGGCCAACGTTGCTCCGTCATTGGATCATTCCACCGGTGTTCCTTGCCTCTTTGTTTGCGTTGCCAGGCGGGGCAGTCGGTGCCGGTTCTGAAGCAACCGAAGTCGCCGACGCGTTTATCGGGCAAGTCATCGTTGAGGTCCATCTAGTGAGCGCCGGCCGGGCAGTCATGGATGAGGCGGTGCACGAGCTGGTCGAGACAAAGATCGGTCAGCCGTTGTCGATGCACCAAGTACGCGAGAGTCTGACGCATCTGTTTAGCACTGGTCGCTTCGGAGGCGTGCAGGTTGGCGCGAGCGCACTTCGTGGCGGCGTGGCGCTTCTCTATGAACTGAGACCGTTCGAGGTTATCGAACGCATCGAGTTTCACGGCGAGCTTGGTCTCTCGCGGAAAGAAATGTATCGCGCCATCGCGGAGTCCTACGGTGCGACGTTCCAAATTGCGCAGGTCGACATGATGGCTGAGACGCTGCACCAGCTCTATCGCGAACGAGGGTTCCTCGCGCCTCAGGTGCGAACGCTGGTGGAAGGTGCTCGGCAGGTGCTCAGAATCGATGTCGAGTCTGGGGAACGAACGACTATCGACCGCCTGGTAGTTCGCGGGGTCTTGTCTGCGATGTATCCGCTGGTCATCGCTCGGCTCGGCCTGCGGAGCGGCATGTTGTACGACGGCGACGAAATCAACCGCCGGCTGGGCGACTACGAGGCGGACCTGCGCCGTCGACGGTTTTACGAAGCGCGCTTGAAACACGACGTTGAAATTAGTCCTGATGGCGGCTCGGTCAACGTGCTGCTTGACATCCAGCGCGGGCCCCGCGTGACTGTTGTCTTTGCGGGCGATGAGATCCCTGGCGATGCGCCCTTGGATCTGGTGCCGGTGGAGCGCGAAGCCTCCGTGGACGAAGACCTGCTCGAGGACGCCGATCGCCGGATTGCCGCGCATCTCCACGCGCTTGGTTACAGGGACGCCGTGGTTACCCACGCACGTCGTGGCACTGCTGACGGGCTGTCGATCGTCTTCACAGTGGACCGAGGCCGCGCGTATGAAATTGTGGAACTGACTATCACTGGGGCTGTCACCGTTTCCCATTTAGCGCTCGAACCGCTGATCGGCGTCGAACCGGGCGACCCGCTGGTAATGCTCGATCTCGAAGCCGGACTGGCGGCGATTGGCGAGTATTACCGGCGACTTGGCTTCGCCACGGTCCGAGTGGAGCCCGTCATTAGCGAGGTCTCGGCTGGCGGCGTCGGTGACGATAGGCCGGCGCTGGTGACGTGCGAGGTGGCGATTACCGAGGGGGAGCGCACGTCGATCCGTTCGATCGTCTTCGAGGGGAGCACCGCGTGGAGCGCCGAGGATCTTCTTGCGGTCATCAAATCGCCGGTTGGGGGAGTGTACTATGCGCCGCAGGTTGTCGAAGGACGAGACGTTATCCGCCTGATCTATTTCAACGAGGGTTACGAGCAAGCGGTGGTGTCCGTGGAGTCCCGTTTCGACAATGATCTACGGGCAGTAGATCTCATTTATCGGGTTCGTGAAGGATCCCAGGTACTCGTTGACCACATTTTGATCGTCGGCAACGAGCAGGTGAAATCTGAGACCATTCGGCGCGAGCTTGCCCTCGAGCCAGGGTCGCCCCTCGGTCTCGACGACGTTGCCGAGACACGACGGCGACTCAATGCGCTCGGCATGTTCAGACGGGTTGACATCCGTGAGTTTAGCCACGGCCGCGCGGACCGGCGGGATGTCGTCATCGTTGTCGATGAGGCACCAACCACCAGACTTGCGTACGGTGGCGGCGGAGAGGTGTCGCAGCGGCTACGACGGGTGGGCAGCCAAGCGGTCGATCGCATCGAGTTCGCGCCGCGCGGCTTCTTCGAGATCGGCCGGCGGAACCTCTGGGGAAAGAATCGCTCGATCAATTTCTTTGCCCGGGTCAGCGTGCGCCGCAAGAACGATCCGACCGATCCCATCGAGGCGGCCGAGACCTCCACGTTGGGCTTCAACGAATACCGAATCCTCGGTACGTACAGCGAGCCACGGACCTTCGGTCTGGACTGGGATGTGCTCGTGTCAGGGTTCGTCGAACAAGCGATTCGTCCTGGGTTTGATCTGTTTAGCCGTGGGTTTACAGCACAGATCACCAGGCAATTTACCCCGGCCGTCAGTACGACTGTGGGCTACCGGTTAGGCCAGAACGACACGTTTAACATCAAGCTCAACCCTGAGGACGAGTCACTCGTCGAACGGCTGTTCCCAGACGTACGGCTATCTTCTTTTTCGGCGAGTCAGTTCCGCGATACTCGTGACGACCCGTTTAATCCTACGTATGGGACGCTGCTGGGTATCGACACCGAGGTGGCGGCGCGCAGCATCGGTTCGGAAGTTGGTTTTTCGAAAACCTTTCTGCAGGGGTTCGTCTATCGCACGGTGCCAGGGACGCAACGGTTCGTCTTCGCGGGTGGTGCGCGGGTGGGTGTCGCGGTCGGCTTTCCGCGCAGCCAAGAGGTCCTGCCGGGGCTTCAGGGCGAGCGGCTCGGATCTGGCACGCGCGCAGCGGCGTCGGTGACGCGCGAATTTCGCGATCTGCCCCTACCTCCGAGCGAACGGTTCTTCGCCGGCGGCGATACCACCGTGCGCGGGTTCGCGTTGGATCGGCTTGGGGATCCCATCGGCGAGTCGGGAGGGACTATCGATCCGGACGGCTTCCCGCAGGGTGGCAACGCGATGATCATTCTAAACGGCGAGCTGCGGGTCGGCGTGACACGGGATTTGGGCCTGGTAATTTTCCTGGACGCTGGCAACGTTTATGATCGTCTCCGGAATATGAGCTTGCGCCGACTCCGGGGCGGCGCGGGGTTCGGGATCCGCTACAGTTCGCCGGTCGGCCCGATTCGTGTGGACCTCGGGTTCAAGCTGGGTAGGCGGCGGGAATTTGACTGCGGGGACCAGAAGGGGAAGGAGTGCCTCACCGCGCTGCACATCAGCATCGGGCAGGCCTTTTGAGCCCAGCCGCACGCCCGTGATTGGTTGGCGGCTGACCCGAATGATCGCGACGGCAGGGCATCCGGTGCACCTCGCCTTCTGGGCGATGGTGTGGGGGTTCGGAATGGTTCCGGCCGTTCTCGCCCAAACCGGGACGCTCGACCGTATTCTTGCTGTCGTTTCAGGCCACGTCATCATGCACTCGGATGTTCGTGCGTTCATCGAGCTGGGATTGGTGGATGTTGACCCCATTGGGGGTACCAACGCGTGGAAAGATGCGCTCTCGCAGCTTGTCGAGCGCCGGCTTACCCTCGACGAGGTAGATCGGTTCGTCATCGCAGGTCCCCCTCCGGCGCGCATCGATCGCGCGCTGGAGGCCGTGCGAGCCAGGTTTGCTGGCGCGGGCGCGTTTACGGCGGCCCTCGCTCAGGTTGGGTACACGGAAGATGATCTGCGTCAGGTGCTGCACGACGATGCCAGACGGGACGCGTATTTCGAGGAACGCTTTGCGACCGCCAGCCAGCTCACCGAGGAAGAGCTACGCGCATACCATGCGGAGCACGCCGAGGATTTCACGTGGGACGGGGAACGCCTACCGTTCGACGACGTACGCGACCTGGTGTGTCACCGCTTGGCGGATGAGCAGCGCTCGAAACTAATTGCGGAGTGGGTGGCGATGCTATCCCGCCGTAGCCAGGTCATCCGCTTCGATCAAGACTGGTGAATGGTTACTCGATCTCTCGACACAAACATCGGCGACGGCCGCTGGAGTTTTTACATCTTGGGTTGTAGGGTGGGACTTTAGTTCTGCCAGAGGCAGGGCCGGAGTCGTGCCCTAGCTCGCCGTCGGATCGTGCCCGGCAATCTGATGTGCCTGGGCTGTAAGGCGGGCTGGTTTTAGCCGCTGGAAGTTGTAGCCAAGACGGTCAACAGAATCTCTGTTACGTTGAACCCGGCGTGGCTGACCATTGGTGCCACCACGCTCCGGCGGACGAGGTAAATCGCCCCCCAGATGGCACCGAGCGCCCCTGTCACGATCGCGACGTCCCAGCCCTGAATCTGATGGCCCAGTCCGAAGGCCACGCTGAAGATAACCAGCCCCAGCCAAGCACCACCCAGGTGCTGTTCGAAGCGCCGCAGGATAAAGGCACGCTGCAGTTCTTCCCGGAGTCCGCCAGCGACCATCGCCACCAGGGTGAACACCAGCACGTGGGCGGGCGAGCGCAAGAGCGCTTGCAGCGGGTTTTCCGGTACGTTGTGCAGCGCCGGGGAGATCTGTTGGATGGCAGCGACCCCGGCGAGGGCGGCCAGCACCATGAGCGGCGTGAGTGCCACGCCGAGTGCAACCTCCAAGCGGCGTGTCCGAGGTCCGAGGAAGAACTGGAGCACCGGCTCGTGGTGCAGGCCCAAGAAGTAGAAGATGCACGCGATCAATACGGCGGTGTCTGTCAGGGACAGTGTTACTACGTAAGCAAATGATAATTCTCCGGCCTGATTCACGGCGCGCAACCCCAGGATGCCGAGCAAGACAGCCAGCGCGAGCTGGCTTGGGAAGCCGGAGCAAATAATGACCTCGATGAGGGCGATGGGGCGACGCAATTGGCTGGGAGCGGCCACATCGGCTGGCCGTTTTGGTGATGCCGTCGGGTGGAAGGACGGTCGCTCCGGAGGCCGTATCGGCGGGATCATTCAGGGGACTCTACCACAGCGAGAACTGCGCTGGAGCCGCCATATTTCGCAATATCTTGGCACAGCAAAAAAGTGTCCACTATATCTGGTAGGTTTCATCTTGACAGGAGCTAGTCTGTGGTCGCATAGTAGGCGCCTCGGCGCGTCACCGGCCACCGCGAGAACAACCCAGCTTCTCGCCCCGCGGTCCTGGCGACATGGGACTCAGCGGGCTGCTAGTTTCCGCCGCGCACTTCCATCTGACGCTGACGGGCCCGCTACGGGGTAAGGCTGGAGCCTATCGGGAGGGAAACATGTCACGAGCCGCTGCTCAGGAGTCTGGGACGTATCAACCGCAATCATCCGCCCAACCACCCGCGCCTTCGGCGCCGGGGCTCGAGTGTCCTCGTTTTTTTAGCCGTGCCGGGGTCGACCCATTCGACGAGTTCGAGTGGGAACTGCGGACGGCGGTCATTGGAAACGAACGAGGTGAGATTGTCTTTGAGCAGCGCGATGTAGAAATTCCGAAGCAGTGGTCGCAGCAGGCTACGAACATCGTCGTATCGAAGTATTTCCGCGGCCAGCTTGATACTCCTGAGCGCGAGCACAGCGTCAAGCAGCTCATTGGCCGGGTCGTCGATACCATCACGCAATGGGCTAGCGCGCAACGCTACTTCGCGAGCGAGGACGCCCTCAGCGCCTTCAGTGGCGACCTAAAGCGCCTCTTGGTGCAGCAACAAGCGGCGTTTAACAGTCCGGTCTGGTTTAACTGCGGTTTCGAACGTGCTCCCCAGTGCTCGGCGTGTTTCATCAACTCCGTCGAGGACACGATGGGGTCGATTCTCACGCTGGCGAAGACGGAGGGCATGCTTTTTAAGTTCGGCTCCGGTGCGGGAACCAACCTGTCGCCGATCCGATCGTCCGCGGAGTTACTCGCGGGAGGAGGGACGGCGTCCGGGCCGGTGTCATTTATGAAGGGTTACGACGCCTTTGCCGGGGTGATTAAGTCCGGAGGCAAGACCCGCCGAGCTGCGAAGATGGTCATTCTTAACGCTGACCATCCAGACATCGTTGAATTTATCAACTGCAAGGTGGCGGAAGAGCGGAAGGCGTGGGCGCTCATCGACGCGGGGTACGACGGTTCGTTTACCGGTCAGGCGTACGCATCGGTCTTCTTCCAAAACTCCAACAACAGTGTGCGCGTTTTGGATGACTTCATGCGTGTGGTGCTCGACGATGGCGAATGGCAGACCCGGGCGGTTACCGACGGACGCGTGATTGACACCTATCGCGCACGTGATCTCATGCGCATGATTGCGGAGGGGACGCACGTGTGCGGCGATCCAGGCATGCAGTTCGACACTACCATAAATGACTGGCATACCTGTCCTAACACGGGCCGGATCAACGCATCGAATCCGTGCTCGGAATACATGTTCCTCGACGACTCAGCTTGCAACCTCGCATCGCTCAACCTAATGGAGTTTCTCGATGAAAACGGCGATTTTGATGTCGTTGCCTTCCGCTGGGCCGTGCGAACGATGATCACCGCGCAGGAAATCATCGTCGCTAATGCGAGCTATCCCACAAAGGCGATCGAGCGGAATAGCCACGACTACCGCCCGCTTGGGCTTGGCTATGCCAACCTCGGCGCGTTGCTGATGTCCCGGGGTGTTCCGTACGACAGCGACGAGGGCCGTGACTATGCTGCAGCCATTACAGCCGTGATGACCGGTGAAGCTTACGCGCAGTCGGCGCGCATCGCGCGGGACCAAGGCGGGCCGTTTGCCGGCTACGCAAAAAACGCAGAACCGTTCCTACGGGTCATGCGAAAACACCGGGCCGCACTGAAGGACGTCGACACTCGGCATGTACCTGCGGAGCTGTACGAGGCGGCGACCGACGCGTGGAGCGACGCCATCGAGTTGGGTGAAGTCCACGGATACCGTAACGCCCAAGCCACAGTGCTTGCGCCAACTGGCACCATCGGGTTCATGATGGACTGTGATACCACAGGTGTGGAGCCGGACATTGCGCTTGTCAAATATAAGAAGCTAGTCGGCGGCGGCCTGATGAAGATCGTCAACCAGACTGTGCCAATGGCACTGGGACGGTTGGGCTATACCGGTGACCAGATCAAGGCAATCGTCGCGCACATCGACGAGCACGAGACGATCGAGAGTGCACCCCACCTTGACACCAACCACCTCGCGGTCTTTGACTGCGCGTTCAAGCCGGCGAACGGCTCAAGATCTATTCACCACATGGGGCACATCAAGATGATCGGCTCGACGCAACCGTTCATCTCCGGCGCCATCTCGAAGACCATCAACGTCCCAACCGACGCGACGGTCGAGGAGATCGAGCGGGTGTACATCGACGCCTGGCGACTTGGCACTAAGGCTGTCTCGATCTATCGCGATGGGAGCAAGCGTACCCAGCCGTTGAACACGGCACGTGACCAGGCGTCTACTGGCACCAATGGAGTCAAAAGCCAGCTGGTCACGACCCAGCCGGTGCGGCACAAGCTTCCGGACGAGCGGCAGGCGATCACGCACAAGTTCGACATTGCGGGGCACGAGGGCTACATCACGGTTGGCTTGTTCGAAGACGGCTCGCCTGGTGAAATTTTCCTCGTGATGGCGAAAGAGGGTTCGACGATCTCCGGGTTTGCTGACGCGTTTGCGCAGGCGGTCTCCTACGCCCTGCAGTACGGCGTTCCGTTACAGGTGCTGGTTGATAAATTCACCCACGTTCGCTTTGAGCCGTCCGGTTTGACAAAGAACCCGGACGTCCGCGTCGCGAAGTCGATCGTCGACTACATCTTCCGGTGGATGGCGACGAAGTTCCTTTCAGACAAGGCGCAGTACCTCGCTGGTGTTAACAGGCGGGATAAGATTGAGACGGAGGCTGAGCAGTTGACGTTAGGGGAGGCACGGTCACGTCAGGTCGACGCGCAGTTCACACAGAACAATGGGCAAGTTGCGACACCATTCGCCATCCAAAACGATCACGACGCGCCCCCATGCTCGACGTGCGGCGCGATCATGATCCGAAACGGCGCGTGTTACAAGTGCTTGAACTGTGGCGCGACCAGCGGTTGCGCGTAACCATCGTTCGTTGTCAGTCGCCCATTCGTCGACGGCCGACGCTATCAGGCTTGGCTTCCGTCCTTTCCGCTTGGTGTGCCGGCGCGTCGAATTCCCAACCAAGGCGAGCCAACAACACAAGGGCGCCCGCGAAGACTGCGCGGGCCACTTGAGGGATCACAAGGAGCTGGCCGTAGGCGTGCGGGTCGTTGTGCAGGCTAATAGACTGCAGGCCGAGAAGTCCGCCTATAGCGAGCGCTAGGCTGCCCGGCATCGAGGCGCGGACGAAAATGGCCGCCAGCAGGAGCATGGCCCCGGTCACGACGAGCCACAAGTTCGCCCACCATTCTAGGTCCAGGACATCGGCTGCCCCGACGACTATCGAATACAGACCGTAGATTGCCATCCCGAGTGCGGCTGCCTGCAGCATGCCCTCTGTTGTATCATGCCCGTCCGGCCTGTCTGGTTCAGGCCGATGTGAAAAATGGCGGCGGAGGCCAGTTGACGTCAACCCGACGACGAGACCATGGATCTTGAACTGACCGATAAAGTAGTTCTTGTTACTGGCTCAAGTCGTGGACTTGGGTTCGCCAGCGCGAAGGCGCTGGCGGCCGAGGGGTGTCGCGTTGCCATTTGTGCCCGCGGCGCGGAACGTCTCGCGGAGGCTGCGGCTGAACTCGAACGAACTGCCGGCCGCGCCGACCGCGTGCTGGCGGTGCGCGCGAATATGGTGGACGCAGATGCCGTCTCGACTATCGTGAACCGCACGACGGAAACGTTCGGTGGCCTCGACATCCTGGTCAACAATGTGGGCCGGGCCGGTGGTGTTGGAATCGTTGAAACGACTGACGTCGAGTGGCGTGCAGCTTTCGATGAGACACTCTACCCGGCGATACGCGCGTCGCGTTTAGCCGTTCCTCACATGCGACATCGCGGCAGTGGCGTGATCATCATGATCGCGTCGATTTGGGGCCGGGAGTCTGGCGGGCGGATGACCTACAATGCGGTTAAGGCAGCCGAAATTAGCCTAGCTAAATCTATGGCCCAAGCGCTCGCGAGTGACAACATCCGTGTTAATAGCGTGGCGCCTGGTTCGATCTCGTTCCCCGGTGGGTCGTGGTATCGACGCGAGCAGGACGACCCTGAGGGAACGGCCGAATTCGTTCGTCAGAACCTCCCGTTTGGGCGCTTCGGCCGCACTGAGGAAGTTGGTGCCGTCGTCGCTTTCCTTGCCTCGTCCAGGGCGAGCTGGGTGAGTGGGGCCTCAATCACGGTCGACGGCTGCCAGTCCCGCTCGCTGATCTGAATCGGGCGCTTCTCCAACAGCTACTGCGCTAACTAAGGTTCCAGGCTACGCCTACAGGTTCACCTGAAAGGAAGCACCACACGCTAGGCGGAGGATGGCCGGCGGCCAGCCTGCTGCTTTTTGTGCCTGGCGACCGTGACGGCCCCGAACTTCTTCGTGAAGCGCTCGATGCGGCCTTCCGTGTCGATTAGCTTCTGGCGACCGGTGAAGAAGGGGTGACAGTTCGAGCAGATCTCGAGACTTAGCTCTGGCTTGGTCGAACGGGTCCGCCATGTGGCACCGCAGGCGCATCGCACCTCGACGTCGTGGTATTGCGGATGAATCCCCTCACGCACAGGCGGCCCCTTCGTTAGCGCAAACCGGCGGAACCCATTATAGCAGGCTCACGATTACCGCCCAGAGGCGGTCGAGGCCCTCTCCGGTTTTGCTGGAAGTGGCGACGATGGCGCGACCGAAATGTTGCTCGTTTTCACGCTTGGTCACGGCTCGGTTCGCACGTGAAAGCCGGTCATGCTTGGTCATCACGACCACGAACGGATATCTACGTTCGATGATCCACTGGTGGGCCGCCAAGTCCTGAGCAAGGCCGGGATGGCGCGCATCGATCACAAGGAGGATGCCTGTTAGATGAAATCCTCGCGTTGCTGATGGTCGCGGGGAGCGGCTGACGATCGCCTGATCGAAGAACTTACGCGTGAGCTCGTTGAATACCAGGCGTGCCGCCCGGCCACCGCGGGCGAAACCATAGCCTGGTAAGTCGGCGAAGCTGATATCTGTCGGCTTCGCACGCGACGAAGCCGACACACGTGCACGGTACACGTTGATAAGCCGTGTCGTGCCTGGCGTCGCTCCGACTCGCGCGATTCGTCCACGGGTTAACGCATTGATCAGGCTGGACTTGCCGACGTTTGAGCGGCCAACCATTGCTACGACGGGGCGGTCCGCCACCGGCACGTGCCCCCCGGCGGCGACACTGGCGACGAATTCAGCGGTAAGGATTTTCAAGGGGAGTCTCGCCGAGCGACCGGCCTGCCGTGGGCGAGTTCAATCAACAAATCGAAGAGTCAGTGGGTGGTCTGTTCGTCTGGAGCGACGGGTTGCGCCGCGGACTTGTCCAGTGGTGATGGGAGCGTGGAGCAAAGCGGCTCGGCCAGCGCGATCTTCAGCACCTCGTCCATTGTGTCGACCATGCACAAATCGAGCGCGTCGAGGACGTCCTTTGGGATGTCCGCTAGGTCCTTTGCGTTGTCCTTGGGGAGGATGATCGTCTTCAGATCGGCCCGGTGCGCGGCCAGGACCTTCTCCTTAACCCCACCGACGGGTAGTACTTTGCCCCGCAACGTGATTTCACCTGTCATCGCGACGTCACGCCGCGTTGGGATCCGAGCCAGCGTTGACACCAAGGCGGTTGCGATGGTGATCCCAGCCGACGGCCCGTCCTTGGGGATAGCTCCCTCCGGCACATGGACGTGGACGTCGGTCGACCGATTGAACTCCTTCGGGATCCCGAACGCTTCCGCCCTGGTTCGCACGTAGCTCATTGCTGCCCGTGCCGACTCCTGCATGACGTCGCCAAGTTTTCCGGTTAGCGTGAGCCGACCTTTACCTGGCATGAACGTCGACTCGGTCAGCAAGAGTTCGCCACCCGCTTCGGTCCAGGCAAGCCCGGTAGCGATTCCGATCTCGTTACGCTCTTCGGCGAGTGCTGGGCGGTACTTCGGAACGCCCAAATAATCTTCTACCTTCTTACCGTTGATCTCGTCCGTGAAGTCTTTGCCCTCAACCACTACCTTACGGGCAATCTTTCGACAAATCGACGCGATTTCACGCTCGAGATTTCGGACACCAGCTTCTCTGGTGTGATGGCGGATGATGGCCTCATAGGCGTCGGTGTGGAAGGTTGCGTTCTTCTTCGTGAGGCCAGTTGCCTTCAACGTCTTGGCCAGGAGGAACCGCTTGGCGATCTCGATTTTCTCGGTTTCGGTGTAGCCGGCGAGTTGCAGGACTTCCATGCGATCTCGCAGCGCTGGCGGGATAGTGTGTAGCACATTGGCCGTGCAGATGAACATCACGCGCGACAGGTCGAACTCGGTATCGAGGTAGTGGTCGAGAAATGCGTTGTTCTGCTCTGGGTCTAGCACCTCGAGGAGCGCCGCCGATGGATCTCCGCGAAAATCCATCGACATCTTGTCCACCTCGTCGAGGAGGAACACCGGATTAAGCGTTCCGGCCTTCTTCATCATTTGGATGATCTGACCGGGAAAGGCGCCGATATACGTTCGCCGGTGGCCGCGGATCTCTGCCTCGTCCCTCACTCCACCCAACGATAACCGCACGAACTTGCGGTTGGTTGCTCTGGCAATCGACTTGGCTAGCGAGGTTTTCCCGACGCCAGGTGCGCCCGTGAAGGTCAGGATCGTGGCCCGAGGCTTGCGCACGAGCGTACGAACTGCCAAGAACTCCAGGATCCGATCCTTAATCTTCTTCAGGCCGTAGTGGTCGCCGTGGAGGATGCGCTCGGCCCGCTCGAGGTCGCGGTTTTCTCGGGTCTTCTCGTACCAGGGGACGGCGATGAGCCAGTCGAGGTAGTTACGCGAGACGGTCGCCTCGGCCGACATCGGCGGCATCGACTCGAAGCGCTTGAGCTCTTGTGTAGCTTTCTCCTCGACGTCGCGAGGCATCTTACTTTCTTCGACCTTCTTTCGGAGTTCATCGACCTCGTTTCCTCGGTCTTCCTTACGGCCCAGCTCCTTCTGGATCGCCCTCATTTTCTCGTTGAGGTAGTACTCCTTCTGTGCCTTTTCCATCTGCTTCTTCACGCGAGACTGAATCCGGCGGTCGACCTGGAGTTTGTCAACCTCAGTCTCGAGAATACTGGCGATCCGCACGAGCCGCTCCAGTGGGGAGATCATTTCCAGCAGGTTTTGCTTCTCCTCGACACCGACGACGAGGCTCGCTGCGATCGTGTCGCTAAGCCTGCTTGGGTCATCGACGCGCACCACCTCAGTCATGGCGTCGTAATGTAAGCTGTCCGACGACTTGACGTACTGTTCGAACAACGCGACCACCTTGCTCATGGCGTTCTCGACGTCCGGGCTTGTCTCGGTCGGCTTTTTAACTGTCTTGGCTACGACTCTGTAGAACCCCTTGTCCTCTTTCCACTCGACGGTTCGTGCGCGGTCTACACCCTCGACCAGTACTTTCACGTTACCGTCCGGAAGTTTCAGGCTCTGCACGATGGTGGCGATACAGCCCATCGCGTAGATGTCATTCTGACTCGGGTCGTCGTTGGCCGCGTCCTTCTGGGCAGCCAGGAAGATCCGCTTGTCCTTCATGAGCGCATGGTCGAGTGCCCGCGTAGATGATGGTCGACCGATGACGAACGGCATCATCACGTGCGGGAACACGACGACATCTCGCAGCGGGACGATCGGGAGAGTTTCGTAGACTTCCATGCGGTTCAGCAATCGACCAGTTTCATCCGGCCTTCTCGATGAGGGGGATAGCCGCGTTTTTCGTTAGTACAGCCTCGCGCGTGATCACCACCTCGGCGACTCTCTTCTGCCCTGGCAGCGAATACATAAGGTCTAGCATGAGGTCTTCGATGATCATACGCAAACCGCGCGCACCGATCTTTCGTTCCAGGGCCGATTCGGCGATCGCCTCGAGCGCGTCATCCGTGAAGCGCAGTTTCGTGCCCTCGTACTCGAACAGCCTCTGATACTGGCACGTGATAGCGTTGCGCGGCGCGGTCAGAATCTTGACAAGGGCGGCCTTGTCGAGCTCGTGCAGTGTGCCGACAACTGGGAGCCGACCGACGAACTCTGGAATGAGGCCGTATTTAACCAGGTCCTCCGGTTCGACATGTTCCAACAGCGTCCCGACGGTCATCTGATTAGGCGAGCGGATGTCGGCCCGAAACCCGAGCGTCCTTTTGCCCCGGCGCCGCTGGATGTTCTTGTCGAGCCCAATGAAGGTGCCACCGCAAATAAACAACACGTTCGACGTATCGATCTGGAAAAATTCCTGATGGGGATGCTTCCGGCCGCCCTGCGGCGGCACGTTGGCGACTGTTCCCTCCAGGATCTTAAGTAGGGCCTGCTGTACTCCTTCGCCAGACACGTCACGCGTGATTGAAGGATTTTCGTCCTTGCGGCAGATTTTATCGATCTCGTCGATGTAGATGATGCCCTGCTGGCACTTTTCGATGTCCCCGCCAGCGGCCTGAAGCAGCTTGAGGATGATGTTCTCGACGTCCTCGCCGACATAGCCAGCCTCGGTCAGGGTCGTGGCATCGACGATCGTACAGGGTACAGAGAGGAGGCGCGCGAGTGTTTGGGCCAGCAGCGTCTTGCCGGTTCCAGTCGGTCCGATCAGGAGGATGTTTGATTTGGTAAGCTCGGTTTCGTGACGTTTCTTCGACCGTTTCTGGATCTCGACCCGCTTGTAGTGGTTGTAGACTGCCACGGCGAGCTTTTTCTTCGTCTGCTCTTGGCCAATGACGTACCGGTCCAGGAACTTCTTGATCTCCTCCGGGACCGGTAGCGTCGAGCGCAGGCCCTTGTTCTCGAACCGGTTGTCGTCCGTGACGATGTCGTTGCAGACCTCGACACACTCATCGCAGATGAAAACGGTGGGGCCGGCGATCAACCTACGGACGTCGTTCTGATCTTTGTTGCAGAACGAACACCGGAGCACTTCGCCGTCGTTGTCCTTTTTGACCATGGCACGGGTATCGGCGGCCCAACGGTTCCACTCTACGTCGGCTCGCCCCGCTTCCGGATTACCTCGTCAATGATACCGTATTCACGACTCTGGTCGGCGCTCATGATGTAATCCCGCTCTGTATCATCCGTGACACGCTTAAGCGTCTGTCCCGTCTGCTCCGAGAGGATCTCGTTCAAGCGCGCTCGCATCCGGAGGATCTCTCTGGCGTGGATGTCGATGTCTGTTGCCTGGCCACCGAGGCCCGTCATCAGGGGCTGATGAATGATTATGCGCGAGTTGGGGAGCGAGAAACGCTTGCCCTTGGTCCCGGCTGCCAGGAGCACAGCCGCCATGGAGGCGGCCTGTCCTATGCAGTAGGTTTGGACGTCAGGCTTGATGAACTGTATCGTGTCGTAGATCGCGAAGCCGGCCGAGATTGACCCGCCGGGGCTATTGATGTAGAGCAGGATGTCACGATCGGGATCGTCGGCCTCGAGAAACAGCATCTGCGCGATCACCAAGTTGGCCAACCCGTCGTCGACGGGAGCTCCAATAAAAATAATGCTGTCCTTCAGCAGGCGCGAATAGATGTCGTAGGCGCGCTCTCCCCGGTTGGTCTGCTCGACCACCATCGGGATCAATTGCAGCTGTGATCTAGACATGATGACCCACACGCGACAATGGGGAACACCGGTGGGCAAGAGGCGAGCTGGTACTCAAACGGCCACGATAGTAGCACGCGCCAACAGGAAGTCAATTGCCTTCTCCCGGCGCAGGCCTGTAGTCAACACGCCGATGTCACCCTCCTTTTCAACCAACGCACGCACGGCCGATGACGTGCGACCGCTGTGCTCGGCCTGGCGCACAATTTCCCGTTCCAGGTCTTGCTCGGTAACCTCGAGTTCCTCCCGCCGAGCGATTTCATCGAGAACCAGCGTGCCGCGCACGGCGTCGGTGGCCGCCGAACGCTGCTCGTCACGAAATGCGTCCCAATCGACATTTGCGCGGCGGGGGTCGATCCGCTGGCCGATCAGGTGTCGGGCGAGCTGCCCAACCCGCCGATCGATATCTGCGCTAACCAACGCCTCCGGTACTTCGACGGCAACCCGCGATGCTAGCTGCTTAAGGAGATCATCTCGCATCTCGAGGTCGGCGTCGCGCTCCGCCTGGCGTGTGAGGTCCGAACTGACCCGCTCTCGGAGTTCGGTGAGCGTGCCGTATTCCCCCACGCCTCTGGCGAACTCATCGTCGAGTGCTGGCACCACCCGCTCGTGGATGCCTTTAACGACGATGGAGTAGGCCACCTCGGCCCCCGCGAGCTCTTTGATTTCGTATCCGTCCGGATAAGTCAGCGTGAACTCGTGCCGCGTGCCCAGTGTCAGACCCAGTACGTGTTGATCGAAACCAGGAGGATTGGCAGCGTTGCCGATCTCGACCGTGACGTTTTCGTGATGCCCGGGCGACTTAGGGGTCGTCTTTGCTGCCGGCTGCCTGATCGTGCGACGTTCGAGGTCAAGTGTGACTGTGTCGCCGGGTCCTGTCGGCCGCCCTTCGACCGGCTGCGT
Source organism: Vicinamibacterales bacterium (assembly GCA_965197375.1). Taxonomy (GTDB): domain Bacteria; phylum Acidobacteriota; class Vicinamibacteria; order Vicinamibacterales; family UBA8438; genus CBDAMZ01. Next base: position 313,943 of record CBDAMZ010000010.1, on the reverse strand, counting down.
GTGGGCCGCACCCTGGCGGACTTGCTCCAGCGCTTCATTGATGGCGTCCTCTCCGATGTCGATGGGCCTGCGGCGGAGTGTGAACCCGTCGTAGTTTCCAGGGTCGACTGGCGGTACCATTTCAAACGCGGCCGTAAATGTTAGCGGTTGTCCTTCTTTGACCGAAACGTCTCGAATCGCTGGTTTGCCGACCGGCCGGACGCCGTGTTCACTCAGCGCGTCGTTGACCGCCTGTGGAATGAGGTCGTTGGCAACGTCGCGTAAGATTTGTTCCAGAAATCGTGTGCGCACAAGCTTCTGAGGCACCTTGCCTGGTCGGAAGCCGGGTAGCTTGGCCGAGCGGCTGTAGCGCCGCGACCACCGATCAATCGCCTTATCGACGGCGGCACTCGGGATTTCGACTGCTAACTGCTTGCGTGTTTCGCTGAGGTCTTTTATCTCCGTCTTCATGATTTCATGGCCCGATATCGGTCGCGCGAGGGCTTGAGCTTAACGGTTGGATTGGGGCGGCGGCCCGCGCGGCACGGGGTTGGTGCGGATGGTGCGAAAGGGGGGATTTGAACCCCCATAGCCTTGCGGCTACCGGAGCCTAAGTCCGGCGCGTCTGCCAGTTCCGCCACTTTCGCATCGCGCGCAACCCCTCCCGCTACAGACTAGCACACGAGCGGCCGCTAGTTTTTTGACACGTTCCGTCTTCCTGGTACTATGCTTGGGGAACGCGATTCATCTCTTGTGGGGGACCGCCACCGGTCAGAGAGGAGCCTGCATGGATGCAGTGCGATCGACTAGCGGCCACGTCGTTGATCGGCGAAAGGCCATTCAGTCGTATTGGGATAACCGGGCGCGTACGCAGGCGCTCTTTGACCTGCTTGAACCGAGCACATACTACGAGCGGCCGATCCCGCTGCGGCACCCGGTCGTCTTCTACGAAGGCCACATTCCGGCCTTCAGCGTGAATTGCTTCCTCAAGAAGGGGCTGGGGCACCCTGGGCTTGACAGCGATCTGGAGGCACTGTTCGCGCGCGGTATCGACCCTGCCGATCGGCAGGCTGCTGACGAATCGATAATCAGCCGGTGGCCTGACCGGGCGAGCGTTCAGGTCTACACCCGCGCCGCGGATCAGGCTGTCGTCGATGCCCTCGAGTCGGCCACGGTTGAGTGCGGAGAGAATCCGGTGTTGTGTCGTGGGCAGGGCGTCTTCACAATGTTGGAGCACGAAGTTATGCATCAAGAGACGCTTCTATATATGTGGCATCGCTTTCCTGTCGGCCGGAAGAGGCGGCCGGCGGGAGTGAGTCCGGTCATTATTGGATCCGTTCCCGAGCGGTGCGTGGTGCGGATTCCCGCCGGCCGGGCGACGCTCGGTGCCGACATCGAGGAGATCCGTTTCGGGTGGGACAATGAATTCCCCTGTCAGGTGGTTGACGTTACGGCGTTCGAGATCGACACGCACAATGTGACCAACCAAGACTATCTCGAGTTCGTCGACGCAGGCGGCTATTCTAAGGCCGAGTGGTGGTCGCCGAGCGCGTGGGAGCAGAAATCAATCGCTGGGCTCGAGCACCCCATATTCTGGGAGCGTCAGGACGAGCGCTGGCTCTGGCGAGGCATGTTCGAATTTATTTCCCTACCGGTGAGCTGGCCCGTGTATGTGACGCACGCTGAGGCCTCGGCCTATGCTCGCTGGAAGGGCCTTCGGCTGCCGACGGAGGCAGAATTTCATCGCGCGGCGTACGGTACACCAGAGGGCACCGAGCGTCCGCATCCTTGGGGAGACGCCGTCCCAGATGACACGCACGGGAACTTCGGCCTCAGGCGATTCGATCCGGTACCCGTCGGCTCGCATCAGGCCGGGGCGAGCGCTTGGGGTATTCAGGACCTTGTGGGGAACGGCTGGGAGTGGACGTCGACGGTGTTCGACGGGTTCCCCGGTTTTAAAACGATGGCGTCGTACCCGGAATACTCTGCTGACTTCTTCGACGGTGGCCATTACGTGGTCAAGGGAGCATCGTCGGCGACCGGAACGAATCTGATCCGCCGGAGCTTCCGTAACTGGTTCCGGCCAAACTATCCCTATGCCTACGCTACGTTCCGATGCGCACGGGACGCTCAGTGAGCTCGATGAAGTTGTCGCCAGCGCAGATGCTGATTTTGACTACCACAGACGGTTTGGCCAGGGGAGTCGCGGAGGGCCTGGCTCGTCGGCCAAAACAGTTAGCGTCGAAGTATCTGTACGACGCGCTTGGCTCCCAGCTCTTCGAAGCGATCTGCGAGCTTCCTTGGTACAAAGTCACACGGGGCGAACGTATACTACTCGAGCGCGCGCGAGACACGATCGTCTCTCGGCTTGGCGACCCCGCTACGATCATCGAGCTTGGTGGAGGCAGCGGCGAAAAGCTTGCACTGCTAGTCGACGCGCTCGAACGGCAGGGTCGGTCTACGCGGACGCACCTCGTCGACATCTCCCCCACGGCGCTCGCGCTATCCAGGCGCACGCTGTCACGTCATGCGTCAGCAACCGTGCTCGCGCATCAAGCGACTTACATGGAGGGGCTGCGGACCGCCCTCGCCGATCCGCAAGGAAACGCGCCGGCGATTGTGCTGTTTCTTGGCTCCAATATCGGCAACCTGGATCTAGGGGAGGAGCATCGGTTTCTGCGCGATATCCGGATGCGGCTTCGGGCTGGGGACTGGTTGCTGCTCGGCGCCGATCTCGTCAAGCCGGCGCAAGAGCTAGTGCTTGCTTACGATGACCCGCTTGGCGTGACTGCCGCGTTCAACAAGAACCTACTAGCCCGTCTCAACCGTGAGCTGGCCGCTGATTTCGACTTGGAGCAGTTTGAGTACCGCGTGCTGTGGAACGCCGAGGCGTCGCGCATCGAGTCCTATCTCGTGAGTTTGGCTGAGCAGACTGTGTGCATTACCGGTGCCGGCTGCTGTGTGCGTTTTGAGGCAGGGGAGGAGATTTTTACCGAGAGCTCGTACAAGTACGAACCGGCCCAAATCGTGGTTATGGGGGAGGTCGCTGGGTTCGCCAGTCGCGAGCAGTGGGTGGAGCCGGAGTCGCGGTTTGCCCTGACGTTGTTCGAGTCCGTGTGATGGCATCAGTTCAAGGAATTGGTCGGCCATGACTCCAGACGGACGTCCACTAGGCGATCAGGGCATGCGGGTTCTCGTGGTGGCTGCGAGTGTTGTCGTCGTCGTGGCGGGCCTGCGGGCCGCAGCTCAACTCGTCCTGCCGTTTCTGGTGGCGGTCTTCCTGGCGCTCATCAGCGTGCAGCTGATGAGCTGGTTGCAGAGCAAGCGCGTCCCGCGGGCGCTGGCGGTTCTGTGCACGATGCTGGCTGCCGTGGCGGTGATGAGCCTGTTGGGGCTGGCCGTCGGCCGGTCGGCGAACGAATTCACCCGCGTCTCGCCGCAGTACCAAGCACGCCTTCAGGAACTCGCGAATTCCATACTCGCGGTCGGTTCGGACTTGGGGTTGCCAACCGATGCGTGGCGTTCGCTCGAGTGGCTACCTGCCGGGTCCGGGTTGTTTGATTTGGTCGGAGATGCGCTCGGTGCGGTTGTGTCGTTTGCTTCAAACACCTTCCTTGTGCTTCTCACGGTCATCTTCATCTTGTTCGAAGCGGCCGGGTTCGGCGCCAAGCTGCGCGCGGCGTTTGGTGAGGAGGGCTCGCACTTCGGTCAGCTCGGCCGCATGGCCGAACAAGTGCAGAGCTACTTGGTCGTCAAGTCGGCCATCAGTGCTGCCACCGGGATTCTCATTGGAGTCTGGGTGGGGGCGTGGGGGTTGGACTTCGCTCTCCTTTGGGGCTTACTCGCCTTCATCTTTAACTTCATTCCGAACCTCGGTTCGATCATCGCTGCGCTACCCGCCGTCTTGCTGGCGTTCGTCCAGCTCGGACCGGCCCATGCGGCAGTAATCGCGGGTGGGTATCTGGGGATCAACATCATTTTCGGCAATTTCATCGAGCCCACCCTCATGGGGCGCCGTTTTGGCTTGTCGCCGTTGGTCGTTTTCGTCTCCCTCGTCTTTTGGGGTTGGTTGTGGGGGCCGATTGGGATGTTGTTCTCGGTACCGCTCACCATAGTCGTGAAGATTGCGCTCGAGAACACGCAGGATTTCCGCTGGGTGGCGGTTATGCTTGGTGCTAACCCTTCTGCAGCGGCCCCGGTGTCGAAGAACTCAACCTAGCGGCCACTACCTTCTCGCGATTGCCGTAATTGCTTCAATGCTTCGAGGTGCTCGAGATAGGCGGCGCGCGCCGTGATGAAGTCCGCGTGTGTCATTCCAAGCTCCCGAGAGATTTGACGGACCTGTCCTTCTTCCAGTGCCGTGATCGACTGGTCGGCTGCTGATACCGCGAACGCACAGTCGAGTAGTTCCATCCGCTGTTTCGGCGTGGCCATTTCCTTGAACTGGCTGGTGACAAGGTAATTATCGGTGCCTCCAAAGAGGCGAACCTCGCTCTTGGCAATTTCGACGGCGAGCACCGCCTGCGTTTCAGGTAAGTGGCCCAACACCTGCACGATTTCCTGCATCTTTCTTGTCTCTTCCTCGCTGAAGTGTGAGTCGGCGTGCGCGACCCGGCCTAGGATGTACGCGAAGGCCGCCAGATACCGAGCCTGCTCTGGGGGGAAGGATGCGAGCTTGGCAGCGATGCGGCGCATTGTCGCGGTGTCATTATTTCGGCTCTGAGGGGTTGGTGTGTTGGCCTGCGGCTCCCTGGCATCCAACCCAAGGAAATCTAGAAGTCCCATCGTGCTTTATTGGTTGAGCGACCGGCGACGATTCAATGGAACACCGGTGGCATCGTTGTGACCAGTTCACTCACGAAGCGGCGCGCCACTATTGTGGGATTCTCCCCGTGCTCATCCACCGCTAAGTTCATGGCGTGCATCCGTTTTACGTTGATCGTGCCGTCGAGCCTGGCGAGCGCTTCGATTACGGCAGGTTCGTCACGTGCTAGCCGTGCGCTGGCAAGCACCACCGCGTCGTACGGTGGAATGACGGCGCGGTCGTCCTCCAGCAGCGTCAGATCATATGCCGTAATGCGGCCGTCTGAGGAGAACGCGCTGATCACGTCTACTTGATCCAGTGCGATTGCTTGATACATCAGCGCTGGGTCCATGGTGACCAACTCACGAAACTCCAGACCGTAGGCGTCTCGAATCACTGGCCACTCGGGCCGCGCAAAGAACTCGTAGCCGCCCCCTATGGTGAACTTTGGCGCATGCCGATCGAGATCGCTGATCCGGTGGAGGCCGAGCTGGTCCGCGGTGGTGGCGCGAACCGCGAACGCGTAAGCGTTTTCGAAGCCGAGGGTAGCGGCCAGCGTCAGACCGCGCTCGTCCCGTAGAAACCGCTCGACCCCGCTGAGTACTTCGGCACGTGGTGCTGTCACGTTGCCTCGATCCATTTCGTTGGCCCACAGCGTTCCGGAGTAGTCGACGTATACATCAACGTCGCCAGCCTCGAGCGCGTCGAACACCACCATCGATCCGAGCGACTGGATTAGCGTAGTCCTGTTGCCGGTGCGTTGCTCGATCCATTCGGCCAGTATCGCGCTCAAGATGTACTGTTCCGTGAAGGCCTTTGCGCCGATTACTACCGGACGGTCCCGTTCGCTAAACAGGGGAGCAGCCAACGTGACCGCGGCGTACCCATAGAGCACGAGGACGATTCCGAGGCCCACCCACACCTGGCGTTGTCGGCGGGTCTGGACACCCCGCTCGATCATACGCACGAGTCCGTCAAGCACGAGCGCGAGCACGGCCGCCGCGAGGCAGCCGACCATGATGGCGGTGTAATTACGGGTTTGAAGCCCGCTGAAGATGTAATTACCGAGGCTGGTCGCACCAACGGGGGTCGACAGAGTCGCAATGCCGACGACCCAGACGGTGGAAGTCCGGATCCCGGCAACGATCACTGGCGCGGCTAGCGGCAGCTCCACGCGGGCGAGTTGTTGTGCCGGCGTCATGCCGACCGCTTGGGCGGCTTCCGTGAGCGCCTGATCAACACCAGTAATACCGGTTACGGTGTTACGCAGGATGGGGAGGACACCGTACAGGGTCAATCCGACGACGGCTGGGAGAAAGCCGATGCTCTGCAGATCTACCAACGCTAATAGCGGCACCATGACGGCAAGTAGGGCGAGGCTTGGCACCGTCTGGATCACTCCGGCAATGCCGAGCGCTACCGGTTCCAGCCAGCGCGCCCGGGTCACACCAATCCCGAGCGGGATACTGATGGCCGCGCTGAACAGTAGAGCCAGCAGCGTGAGCTGTATGTGCGCGGTCAGATATCCTGGCAACGGCGTCAGTTGCTCGCTCATGACGTCGACCCGCGTTCGATTAACCGGTCCACTACTGCCGCCTGGCGACGTGGCGTGTTCATGAGCTGGCGCACGTAGCCGTCCACCGGTTCCGTCAAGAGAACGTGCGGCGTGCCAACTTGCACGAGACGTCCCTCGTTCATCACCGCGATCCGGTCGCCGAGCATCAGCGCCTCGACCATGTCGTGCGTCACGAAGACCGCGGTCAGCCCGATGTTCCGGCAAATCCGCAGAAAAGACTCCTGGAGATGCTGGCGTGTGAGCGGGTCAAGCGCGCCAAATGGCTCGTCAAGCAGCATGATGGCGGGTTTGGCCGCCAGCGCGCGCGCGACACCAACGCGTTGTTGCTGGCCGCCGGAGAGCTCGTTTGGGCGCCGGTTTCGCATCCGGACTGGATCCAACTCCACGAGTTCGAGCAGTTCGTCCACACGTTGGCGGATTCGTTCAGGAGACCAGCTCAGTAGCGTTGGCGTCACGGCAACGTTTTCGGCGACCGTCATGTGTGGGAACAGGCCCACCTGCTGAAAGGTGTAGCCGATCCGGCGCCGCAGATCGTGCGGTGGGAGGCTTGATGTATCGACACCATTCAGACGCACCGATCCCGTATTCGGCTTGATCAGTCGGTTAATCATTTTCAGAGCGGTAGTCTTGCCGCTCCCCGAGCTGCCAAGCACGACGAGCAACTCGCCGGCGCCGACCGTCAGCGTTAGTTCGTCCACGGCCACCACGTCGCCGTAACGTTTGGTGAGGCGGTCGAGCTGGATCATGGATGGTGTGATACTAGTCTATTCGCGTGTGCAGTGAGCAATGAGAGCATCGCTTACCGACTGGGTCTATCTGGTCGCGGTATGATCACCTGTTGCCACGCGGGGTAGAACTTCAACCTTCAGATGGGGGAGATCCAATGCCGCTGACAAGCGTCCCGTTCACGGGCGCCGTTTTACTCACGGGCGCGCGCGCGGCGCTATCAGCATGCCGTGGCGAGCTGCCTGCCAGCGACGGCACCGTCGCCGGGGAAGGCGAGTCAATCCCCGAAACCATTTCCTACCGCGTGTATGTGACTAACGAGAGATCCGGTGATTTGACAGTTATTGCGGGCAACACACACAAGGTGCTGGCCACGATCCCTCTCGGTAAGCGGCCGCGCGGCATCAAGGTTGGACCTGAGGGAGCCTGGCTCTTCGTTGCACTGAGTGGTTCCCCGCCGGCACCACCCGGCGTGGACGAGAGCCAGCTTCCGCCCCCCGACAAATCAGCCGACGGTATCGGCGTCGTCGATGTCGTCGGGCAGACGGTGACCGGTTTTCTAAACGGGGGCTCGGATCCGGAACAGCTCGCTGTCAGCCGTGATGGGCGTCGACTCTATATAGCCAATGAGGACGTCGGTCTCGCGAGCGTGCTTGACATCGAAAGCGGAAGAATTCTCGCCAGACTGCCGGTCGGTGGCGAACCTGAGGGGGTGACTATCAGCCCTGATGGGCGCGTAGTCTACGTCACATCGGAAGAGGACAATCTGGTTACGGTTATCGATACGGCAACGAATTGCGTTGTCACGCAGTTCGAAGTTGGTGCGAGACCTCGGGCTTCAGCGTTTTCGCCGGACTCGGCACGTGCCTATGTCACAGCCGAAAATGGCGGGACGGTTTCAGTCGTGGATACGATGTTGCACGAGGTCATCGACACGATCCAATTGACGGGTGAGAGCGTCAGGCCGATGGGCGTGGTCGTCTCTCCTGATGGCACGCGTGTCTACGCGACGACGGGGCGTGGCGGGACCGTCGTGGAAATCGATGTCGCGACGGGAACGCCTGTGAACTCAGTGGTGGTCGGCGAGCGTCCGTGGGGGATCGCCATCAGTCCGGATGGGCGGCGTTTGTATACTGCCAATGGTCCGTCGAATGATGTCTCAGTGGTTGACACCAAAACGCTGACCGTTGTAGCGAAGATTCCGGCTGGGGATCGCCCCTGGGGCATCGCTATCGTCGGCGAGTAATCTGCTTTCTTTCTTCTTCGTTGTGCTGATGGGTCTGAATGAGCGCCTGGCGTATGCACTCGAGGACAGTCCGGTTCGGGAGCTCGCGGTCTATCTTCTCGGAAACGTCCCAGGTCTTCCGCCTATAGTCCAGTCTTGGCACATTATGGGCATCGCGGCTGTGATGGCCTCGATCGTGATGGTCAATCTAAAGTTCCTTGGGCTGGCCGTGCCAAGCCAGAACGTGAGTGAAATGATTGGTCGGCTAATGCCCTGGACATGGTGGGCACTGCTGCTCAATGCGGTCCCGGGAGGTATATTCGTCGTGGCTCGGCCGGCACGCTACTTCCTCAACCCGGTCTTCGGAATCAAGTTCTCACTGCTGTTTCCGGCTCTTGTGCTGGCGGTTGTGGTGCACCGCCTCCACGCGAGGGAACCGGGCTATTGGGGACGGTCGTCGGCGCGCCGTCTCTCCGGTCGGGCCATGGCGGTGTTGTCGCTTGTGCTCTGGATTGGGGTGGTCATGGCAGGGCGGTGGATCGCGTATGCGGACTATCTTTTCTACTATGAGTGAGAGGAGCCTCCCGCGTGCCGGGTCCTGAGTTCTGGGAGTGGTTGCAGGCCCTCCCGCTTTCCGAGTACATCGGTTTCACCGCCTGGTTTCCATTTCTCGAGTCGATCCACGTGCTGGCCATCGGGCTAGTCGTGGGCTCGATCCTCATGGTCGATCTGCGGCTACTAGGCGTTGCGGGGCTCAGCTACGCCGCAAGCCGCGTGATCAGAGAGCTCATCCCGTGGACGTGGGGCGCTTTCTTGGTTGCAGCTGTGACCGGTTCAGGGATGTTCCTGACTCGGGCGAGCGTTTATATTGAGAACCCCGCGTTTCAGACGAAGTTAGTGCTCCTCCTAATGGCGTGCGTCAACATGGCGCTGTTCCAGTTTCGAACATTCCGGAGCATCGGGGATTGGGATGCCGCCGCGAAGACCCCGGTCGCTGCCAGGGTCGCCGGAGCCACGTCCTTGTTGTTGTGGGCTGGAGCCGTTCTCGCCGGACGATGGACTGGGCACATCATCTAACCGATCAATGACGCACGAGCGCAGAGGTAGAAGCGGCTGGATCCGAACCCGTTAGTCATCGACTACCTGCAGGGTTGAGCCACGTGGGTCACCGCAACCGCTTGGCGTCTGCTAAGGCGTAGCTAGACGTCGACCGGTTGAGTGTCACCGTCGACCCGAGCGTGTCCAATAGTTCGCCTAGGCACTGGACGGGAATGGCGCAAGTCATCTCTTCCGCCTTCATGCCGGCCCGAGAACGACTAAGCGCGCATCCAACACTGGCGGCAACAGATCCGTGCTCTTTGGCGATGGCAATGATGTGGCACTGCGGCTTCCCTTCGATCTAAAGATCGGGCAACACGTCCTTCAAGGTCATCAGCGCGAGGCCGTTGATTCGCAACAAAAACACATCGGGCGTGGTCTGGCTATCGGCGAGGGAGCCATACACGACGGCCCCAGGTTTGGTCATTATGACCGGCAACTGCTCGACCGGGGCTTCATCGATCCATTTCGATTTAAGTACCGTACCAACGTCGTCTTTGGCTACCATCTCCTTGAGAGTGAGAAACCCGTAGGTAAAGTTCCCAACTGAGCAGCTGGCATGATCGGAAGCTGTCGTGGCAAACGACGTCTCGGTCCCACGAATCCAGAACACGCACCCCGCCGGAACTTGTCCGGTTCGCCCGCTCTCATTCTGCTCCGGGTGCTCGTCATCAAGCCTAGCAACAGGTGCAGCCTGGCCCTTCGCCAGAAAGGAAATCGCGACTGGTGGTCCGTATGGTTTCAGTGTTGCTACCAACCGGTCGTTGAGTGACCGCCGAATTTACTGCACTGTGTCTGTTTGACTATTGTCGTCCTGCATCATTTTTTTGTTCCTCTAGAATGCCGTAGGATGTTCGTACAAACCCTGATGCTGACATTAATTTTCGGCGTACGGACCCCTCGGCTTAGCTGTGTTGAAGGGTTCAACTTATTGGATAGCGATGTCGCCGATATTGACTATTACTACACGTCCCGTCTTCCCGGGGAACCAGCCGGTGGGGTTGATGATACCCATTTCCATCCGTCGCTTCCCCGAACGATTCGGGTCGTGCTGAACGCTACGTTCCACGCCTGCCGCGACCGCTAGTGCAACATTGAGCCGAAAAGCGGGACCGGGTGGTCCGATCTGGCCGCCCCTGCTAGTGTTGGCGCCTAGCGCGGCACCACGGGCGGTTCAATGGGGGGGAACGGGATGTTGCCCCATTCATCAGAGGAGTTGCCCGGCGGCACGACGACGTCAGCACTGGAGGATTGCGGGTGCTCGGCGTCCCACTCGAAGGCGAGACGCTCGGCTTTACTGAGCTGCTCACGTGTTAAGTATTCAGCGGCGTGTTCGCGGTTTTTGATAGCAGCGTCCCGAACAACGCCCGTTAACCGTGAGACAGCAAGACTGAGCCACATGTAAGCGGCCACATGATCCGTTGACACGCCGTCGCCCTCCTCGTACATCACCCCGAGGTTATACTGCGCGGCGCCTAAGCCTTGGTCGGCTGCGAACTGGAACAACCGTAGCGCCTCTACTGGGTCCTCTCGCACGCCGATGCCGTCACGGTACCTCACCCCAAGGTTGTACTGCGCAGGGGCATACCCTTGGCTGGCCGCCAACTGGGACAAACGTACCGCCTCCACGGGATCCTCCTGCACGCCGATGCCGTTGCGGTACATCACCCCAAGGTTGTGCTGCGCTGGGGCATGTTCTTGGTCGGCTGCCAACCGGTACCATTGCTCCGCCACTGCATAATTCTGCGCGACGCCAGAGCCCTCCTCGTACATCACCCCAAGGTTGTACTGCGCGGGGGCATACCCTTGGCTGGCCACTAACTGGAACAATCGTACCGCCTCCACGGGATCCTCCTGCGCGCCGATGCCGTTGCGGTACATCACCCCAAGGTTGTACTGCGCGTGGGCGTCCCCTTGGTCGGCTGCTAGCCGGTACCATTGCTCCGCCACCGCATAATTCTGTGCGACGCCTAAGCCGAAGGCGTAACTAAACCCAAGTAAGTTCTGCGCCCCGGCGTCTCCTTGGTCGGCGGCCAACTGGAATAACCGTAGCGCCTCCACGGTATCCTGTCGCACGCCGATGCCCTGGAAGTGCATCACACCAAGGACAAACTGCGCGTTGGCCTCTCCTTGTTCTACCTGTGCCTGTAGCTCGGCCACCGTCTCCTGATGGGCAAAGATCGGCGCACTGAATGTTGTGATGAGAATGACGGCCGCGGCGAAATGTGCGTAGCGACAGATCATCGGCTTTGCCAAACCACAGCAATAAACGGCGAGGTGTCTAGCGTAACGCGGGTCGGTTAGCGGTTCAATGGGGCGGAGCTCACGGTGTGGGTCAGACGTCTTACCGCGGGAGAGGCAGGGCATCGGGCTTTCGACCCCTCCCTCCCCCCCCCGCACGCATCGACGTCACATCGGCAGCAAGGGGGAGTTTCGGCTTATCTGAATGACGTTCTAGTCGCTTCTGCGTTAGCCTTGTCCTCCGTACGCGCGCCGCTGAGGATGCCGTCCATGCCAATGTTCCCCTCCGTGGCACGCGTACTCGAAGATCGCGTCCTTACTTCTTCGTAGGGGGATCATCACGGTCCAGAGGGCCGTCCAGGTCGTTGGATCTTCTAGCGTGACCTCGTACTGTAGCGTGTTCGGGTCAACGCGCGTGAAGCGTTCGATCACGCGCAAGTTCTCGGTAGCCCCTCGCAAGTAGGCGTTTGGGGAATAGTTTGTCGTCTCGACGACTAGCGTATCCTCGTCCCAATGGCCGCGCGAGTTTCCCAGCCACTGACGGATGCCTTGATCGATGTGCCCACGCCCATCCAGAGGGATGATGCGCGCATCGTGGCCCATCTCCACGTGGATTACTACATAGTCAGCGCTCTGGAAGAGCTGATAGTAGTTGTTGTAGCCGGCACCCAGGCGTGGTGCACCGAATGAGAGGCACCGCTCGCCCAAGCTTCGGTCCTCTGGGCCGTGTGCGGGGCGCTGCCTCCTTTCTGATTGGGCGTCTACTCTCGCTTGCCCGTTAGGCGTCAGGGGAGGAATTGTTCCATTTGGCGGATCGACGATAAGCGACGTGCGGTTGTCCCAAACTCGATCGACGAGCCAGAATTGGTTGTAATTGCCGGTCGCCTTGTCGCTCGACGTAAAGCCTTTGGCATCAGCGAGAGCGGCCTTGAACACGCTGTCTCCAAAGGCGGCGTCGCCGGCACCGCTGAAGAGATCACCTGCCCGTGCCCTGAGCGCGGCCAGCTCCTCGTTGGTCAGAAGCTCTCGTTCGGCCAACGCCTCCGGCCGTTCCAAGGGAGTCGCGTTGTTATTTGCCCAGACAACCCTGCAAGTCCGGCTGGCCGTCTGGCGTCCTCGGGGGCACCCACGCATCTTCCGATGCCGTCGACTGGCCCTGGGCCCAAACGGGCGCCAGCGCCAGCGACGCGGCTGCGAGGACGACGGCCATGAGACACAGCGGACAGATAGTTCGAATTCTCACAGGACACCTCCCTACGAGTAAAACCGGTCTGGATCGTTCGTCCGTCTTCTCTGTTATCACCGCGAGATCGCTTTCTTGGCTTACGCGACAGGCTCCTACACTATGCGACATATGGCCCATAAACCGTAGCTTCGTCGCCTACCCATGAGCGCCATGCTCGCAGCGGAGATCAACGGCGCCGGCGAGTTCGAATTTGTTCGTTCAGTGTTCATGGCCAGGTTACACGTTAGATCTTGCTCCGGCCGCCTCAGAATCGAAAGAGCCGGTTCATCTTGACCACGAACCCACGGTTGCGGAGCTCCGAGAAGCGGTCGGGCCGCAGCGGGTCGGTAATTCGCTCTTCGGTGTAGACGACAAACAGTTCGCTCCCAGGGGAGTACTCCCACCGCATCCGCAGGTTGTTACTGATCGTATCGGTGCTCGAGTTGTACTGAATCAGCCCACTGAAGAACATGCGCGGGGTGAACGAGTAGTTCACACGGGAGACAGCTAAATCCGTGCGGAATGACCCGTGGGGCGTGTCGATCCAGTTGACCGACACGCTCGGCTCGAGCGAGAACCGCTCCGTCAGTTTCACGCGGCTGCGACGGAAGCCGACCGACCGGATGTTGCCACTGAAGTACTCGCCGACTCGCACTGTGAAGGTCCCGCTGAGACGACGCTGCGCGCCAAGCGCATAGGTCACCTCGGCGTCGCGAAACTTGTAGCCACCGACAGGGAAGCTCACGCCGGGCGCCGGGGTGAACGGCCGGGCGAGGAACTCGTAGTTGTCTGTCGCCGAGATGCCGACCCGATCACTATTCTCAAACTCTGTATCGAATCCCAGCTGAGACTGACGCGTTTCCACTCGTCCCGTGTCCGCGGTAACGATGTAATCGAAACTCCCTTCAACGCTGAACCGCCGGATTGCGTCAATCGACCGTGGCCGTGGGCTAAATCGCCCAGTCGTGTACGTCCGGCGGAAGTTATCACGTCGGACAAAGCCGACCTCCGGGAGAAAATTGTCCTCGACGACGAGGTGTTCGGCTTGGAACCCGTAGCGGTCCCCGCCGTAGATCAGCCGCCCTTGATAGCTTGTGTCCTTACCCTTGAGTCCAGGGGTCTGTGTCTTGGCGACATACCCGAGCAAGCTGACATTGTCGTAGAACGAGAAGGTGGCATCCACGCCGTAGGTCTGGCTGGAGCCGTCACCAGCGAGTGACACCGAACGGTTGGCCAAGAGGATGCCGACGCTGCTGCGCCGTAGGATGTCGCGCTTCACCCGCACGACCGAAAAATTCGTCATCTCGGCGCCCGAGATTTCCTCGTCATCGGTCTGAACGCTTAACGCGCCGACGTCGAATGCGCCGATTTTTCCAGTTACTCGACCGCCACCAATGACCGGCACAACCGTCCCGCGTTCGAGCCCGATCCGACGGCTGTAGAAGAGCGTCGGTGCGTTGCCGCCGCCGAAGAAGCCCCCGCCCCGGCCGCTCGAGCGCAGCGCTCGGCCGGTCCCTCTCGTGATGCCGCCCCGGGCAAAGTCGAAGATGCCACGGCCTTCTAGAAAGAACTCACGCTTTTCGGGGAAGAAGAGGCTAAACCGGGTCAGATTAACCTGCTGCTCGTCCGCCTCGACCTGGGCAAAGTCAGTGTTGTAGGTTAGATCCGCCGTTAGATTTTTGGTGATGCCGTACTTGACATCGACGCCGACATCTCCGTCTCCGACATTCGTCGCTGGCGCCGCGGCATTGACGTCGGTTCGCAGTCCGCCGATACCGTACGGCTTGATCTCGAGGTTCCTACTGCCCTGTGGCACTTCGAGCCCGACGAGCGTCGCGGCCTTCGACACACGCAAGATCGCCGCGCCGGATCCTCCGGCCGAGATGGGCAGCGGGGTGATGTAGGCCCATTCATTTTTGCGCCGCACATTGCGCCGCAGCTGTACACCCCAGACTTGCGTCGGTCCTGGTTGATACCGGAGCGATTTAAACGGAATCTCCATCTCAACCGTCCACCCGCCCTCGAACCGCGCCGTGCGAACGTCCCAGACCGGGTTCCAGTCCATGTTCGGATTGCCTTCGTTGGTGATCGCGACGTCGCCGAGTGCGCCGAGAGCATTGGTATAGAACGTGGTGGCGTTCCGCCGATCGTAGAAGGTGTCGAATACCACGGCGAACGTATCGTTCTGGCGGAGCTGTGTCGCATCCCGCCGCATTTCGTCGGCCACCCACTCGCTGGGTGGCGCTGAGTCCCAGATCCGGGCGGCAACGTAGAGGTTACGCTCGTCGAACAGGATCCACGCCTCGGTTTTTTCGGTGGCCGGCGCGCCTTCATCTGGGTTCTGCTGGATAAAGCCGGTAATTGCCGGGACCGTGTGATACACCTGTTCGTCGAGCTGCCCGTCCAGTCGAATGTCCTCCGTGAGCTTGATCGCGCGGATGGTCGCCTGTCCCTGTTCGTCTCGGCGGATCACGTCGGGTGGAATCGGCGGCGGCGGACCATCGATGACCCGGGGCGCAGCGAAGCCAGCCGGGTTCGTCGTGGGCGGACTCCCGGAGCGGCTGCCTGGGTCGGGGTCACCGGCCAGGCGGTCGGGGGGGGATGGCGTCAGCATCGGTGTGGGCAGTCGGATCGAGGGTGCCGATGACGCACTCTCGGCACCGACCGTGACATCGGCGTTGCTAAGGGGTGCCGACCGCCCGGCTGCGTGGGCAGCGTCACTTGCCTGCCCGTTGATAAGCCCGGTCGCAAGTCGGTCCTGCAGCTCAAAGAGGTCATCAATGGCGCCGTCGACCTTCGCACCTCGGACAGCCATACGAATCGAGACGTCCACCAACCGCCCGGTGATGCGCAGCTGGTCCCCGAGCCGCTGGTATCCCCCGCTGACTACCCACTGCGCGCCCACACGCCGGCCCACCTCGAGGAGTATTCCGGACTCGGCCGGGCGCGTGTCAGGCACGCCCATAATCCGCATCGTCTCGGAGACCCGCTCGCGACCAATCACATCGAACGCGGACCGGCCCTGGAACTCAACCGAGAGAGCCTCAGCAATACCAGCCCCGATCCAGTCGTCGTCCGGGACACCGCTGATGTTGCCGAACGGCAGGATAGCCACACGCTCGGGCCCCTCGTCGCGAGAGGAACGATCGCCCTCGTCCTGCGCGATCATGGGGATAGCCGCCACGACGACCGCCACGACGACCGTCAGCATTACCCGAACCCGAAGTGTTGGCAGCATGCTACGTCCCTGGCTGACCACCATCGTGCAACTATCTGCAATCGGACGAGGGGAGTATTGTTCGAGCCTCGAAGAGGAGGTCCAACGCCGTGTATCCCTGTGATCCACAACGCTCACTTTAACCCATTGGCAACCACGGATAGTATTTGGCTATGCACCGTCGTGGTCGGTGTATCCTTCGTTAGTTAGGGAGAGGCGATAGAAGTGCAGGTGTTTCCAGTGTCGTTCATGCCGGCATGTCTGCTGTGGAACGCGCATTCCGTTGCGGCTCAGACATGGCGGGGCCTTCGCGTGGCCCCCGAATCGCGTGTACAGAAGCACGTCGGCATGGCATCACGCCGGTGAGGCGAGGCCATCCGGCGTACCGCTATATGAACGATCGTGACAATGATGGCATCGTGTGTGGATAGGGTCGCTGCACAGAGGGGATACGGGGAAGACGTAGGATTTGATTCGTCGTTGTGCTTCGGTGAGCCTGAAGGAAGTGCAGAGCGGTGTCTTGGAGCCTCTACTAGGGGAGGCGGACTCGATCGAATGACGGGTGCTTCAGCTCTGCCTGGTCAGTAGCGGGGGTCGGTTGCCGGGCAGGCCAAGGTGTAGCAGCACGATGGTTGGCCGAGTCGGAGTCGCCAAAACTGGCCGCTTCACCTTGTCTTCGCTGCGGCCAGTCGTTCACGTCCTTTCGAGCTGGCCGTGCCGTTTGCTGAGCCATCGAAGTGCACCAGCATGAGGCTCAAGCCCTGTCGACGTTGAACCGCCGCCCGCCCAGGCTGCTAGAATATCCAGTCGTTGTTATGCTGTTTGCGACCTTTTGAAACGAGTCGACTATGACAGTTATTTCTGCATTGATCCGAAGACAGCGTGTTCCGTTCGGTAGCCTCCGTGGCTTGGCAGTCTGGCTCGGCACACTCACCCTGGTAGGGCACATTGGGGTCGCCGTCTCGGCCCAGGGACGGGAAGAACGGGAGCCTGCCACCTACACCGCCGTCCAGGCGGAGGCGGGGTTCGCCGCGTACGCGCAGCATTGTGCGTCGTGCCACGGCGAGAACATGGATGACGGCGAGTTTGCGCCGCCGCTTAAGGGCGTAGTTTTTCGGGAGGTATGGTTGCGCCGGTCCATGGAGGCGCTGTTTACCCTCACGAGTACGACGATGCCTGTCGACCGACCGGGCGCGCTTGGGGACGAGGTGTATGCGCAGCTCCTTGCGCTGATGCTGCAAGAAAATGGAATTGCGCCGGATGCAACGGCGCTGCCTGCCGATCCCAACCTACTCGCGGCGCTGAGTCCTGGCTGGCCCTCTCCGGGAGGGGGGCTCTCGCCGGGAGTGATGCTCCCACCTTGGTCGGTCAGACGGAATCCACTCGACAGCATTCGACCCGTCACTGATGCCATGCTGGAAAATCCTCCTGACGGTGACTGGCTACTGTGGCGGCGGACCTACGGCGCGTCTGGCTTCAGCCCGCTCGAGAAGATCAACAGGGACAACATCTCGGATCTGCGTTTAGCCTGGTCGTGGACACTCCCCATGGGTGCCAACGAATCCACGCCGATCGTGCACGACGGCGTTCTCTTCGTGCATGGCTATGACGATAACATCCAGGCACTGGATGCTGCCAACGGAGACCTGCTCTGGCAGTATTCGCGGCGGCTGCCCAGAACTGTGTCGCCAAGACCGTTCGGTGGCGCTCGCGGGTTTTCGATCTATGGCGATCGGCTCTACGTCTTGACCTTGGACGCCCATGTTGTCGCGCTTGACGTCAAGACTGGTGATGTCATCTGGGATCAACCGGCTGGCGACCTCGAGGCTGGCCTTTCGACGCATGGTGGCACGCTCGTTGCCAGAGGGAAGGTAATGGTGGGAACCCAAGGCCGGCACGCGGGTGGCAACTACGTCGTGGCGCTTGATGCGGAGACCGGAGAAGAAGAATGGCGGTTTGGGACCATCCCCGGGCCAGACGATCCCGGTGGGAATACTTGGAATGGCCTTCCGCGCGCAGAACGTAACGGTGGGTCGATCTGGATGCCAGGCAGCTACGATCCGGTTACCAACCTCGCGTTCTTCGGGCCTGGTAATACCTACGACACCGCGCCACTCCGCGATCTGAACGCGATATCAGGCGTGACGAATGACGCTTTGTATCTTGACTCCACGCTTGCCCTCAACCCGGACACTGGTGAGCTGGCCTGGTACTTCCAGCACCAGGCGAATGGTCAGTGGGACCTCGATTGGGCCTTCGAACGGCAGGTCATCGAGTTGTCGGTTGCCGGCACCCCGACGAGCGTCGTCGTGACCGCCGGTAAGCAAGCGATCTTCGACATCGTCGAGACACAAACCGGTAAGTACGTGTCATCCATCGATCTCGGGCTGCAGATAGGGATTACGGCCATCGATCCAGTCACCGGCCGGAAAACCCAGGACCCGACGCTCATTCCTGGCGACGGCACCACGAAGACGATCTGTCCGCACGTTGGAGGTGGCCGAAGCTGGGCGCCGACCGCGTATGACCCAAACACCCAGATCGTCTATGTGCCAATCATCGAGGCGTGCATGGACTTTATACCAGTGGCCGAGGGCGAACGCGGCAACCTGTCGACGGGAGTACGTTGGACTATGCGGCCGCGCCCTGAGAGCGATGGAAGGTATGGGCGGCTTGAAGCGATTAACCTCGAGACTAAAGAGACTGTGTGGATCGCTCGGCAGCGTGCACCGCAGACCACGGGTACTCTCGTTACGGCCGGCGGGTTGGTGTTCGCTGGCTCACTCGACCGGAGACTCAGTGCCTATGACGCTGCCACAGGCGATCGGTTGTGGCGGACACGGCTAAATGACGTACCGAACGCCCCACCGATCAGCTACGCAGTCAATGGGCAGCAATACGTTGCCATCATTGCTGCCAGTGGCGGGTATCTCACCTTCGGCTACAATCCGCTCGTGCCAGAGATCCGGAATCCGCCCAATCGTGGTCCTACCCTGTGGGTCTTCAAGGAGCCAGCACGCGACTGAGACATTGTGGAAACGCTCGCTCGCGGAAGTAAACTTCAGTATTACAAGGAGGATATTGATGCGTTCCTTTAAGGTTGTGATTGCGATGGTTGTGGGAGTGCTCATCGCAGCTGTGGTGGATGCTCAAGATCGTAGTCTGAGTCCTCGTGGGGAAGCGTCGACTCAGGTTGGAGGCGCGTTCGATTCTGAAGGCAGATATGGTGGTGGGCACTGGATCGACGTGGAGTACGGTCGGCCGATCCTGCGTGGGCGAGAAGACATGTTCGGGTCAGGTGATGCGTATGGCGAGAAGTTCCTTCGCGGCGCACCTCTCTGGCGGGTCGGCGCAAACCAATCAACGCGCTTTAAGACAGAGGTCGACTTAATGTTTGGTGACCAGCGTCTCCCGGCGGGTGAGTACGGCGTGTTTGCCGAGCTTGCCGAGAACGAGTGGACGCTTATCTTCTCCACCTGGGGCGCCAAACAGAGCCCCCGCGAGGAAAATCCTGATGCTCTATGGGGAGCCTATGGATACACGCCAGACCGTGATGTGCTGCGAACATCCATGATGGTCGCAACGCATCCCGTGTCTGCTGAACAGTTAATCATCACGTTTACTGACATGACTCAGGAGGGTGGTCATCTAACGGTCTGGTGGGATGACCAAATTGCGACGACGCCGTTCTCTGTGTCGAGGTAGTGGCGCCGTTCGATGCCTTACCTTTGGGCAACAGGTTCCTGACTTCTGGGCCAGACCGGCTCGAAGTTTGGACCTGGAGCCCGGGGTGACGCAGGCAGATGATGATCTAAATACCAACCGCTAGTCGGTCCCTTTCGCCGTTCCGTTGTCCCACCGTCAGATTCCGACTGTTTTTTCCGGTCTGAGGACCCCGTCGTCAGTCGCCACGTGTTCTTGATTCACGTCTTTGCGTTCATTTGTGCCGCCTGTGGTGGTGGATCTGATCCAAGCCCAACACCGACGGCACCAAGTCCAACGTCCGCAGCATCGGTGACGGTGGCAGGTATCTCCGTCAGCACGCCAACAACTACCCTCAATGTTGGAGAAACCGCGACTGTTACGGCCACGGCTACCTACAGTGATGGAACGAGTGCCGAGGTCAGCGCCGTCTGGTCATCCAGCGATACAGCTGTGGCCACCGCTACTACGGTTGGCACCGTGACGGCACTGGCAGCCGGGACTGCTACAGTGACGGCAACAGCGGATGGCCAGAGTGGGTCGGTCGTTATCACGGTGGCCGCAGCCGCACCTTTCAGCTCAGCTGGCGAGGCATCATCATCGGTGACGAAAACAGGTGCTCCCCGTACAACTCAGATGATTACAGCTATTCGCAGTCAGTAGAAGACGACATCATCGCCAGATTGGGCGGGATCTACAGCCCCTATACCGGCGAATGCTTCGCCAGTAAAAGCGAGACACACATTGAGCATATAGTGGCTAGATCGGAAGCCCACGATAGTGGGCTCTGCGAAGCCGACGGTGGGACTCGGAGCGGTTTCGGTAGCGATTTCGACAACTTAACCTTGGCAAGCCCGTCTGTAAATAGCCAGAAGGGTGCCCGGGACGCAGCCGACTGGTTGCCAAATCGCAATCGTTGCTGGTTCGCAGCGACGGTCATAGAGGTTCGACGCAAGTACAACCTGACGATCGACCTGGTCGAAGCCTATGCGCTTGATCAGGTGTTGGCCAGCTGCACGTCAACGGAACTCGAACCATCAACGTGCGATAGTGGCACACAGTCTGGGTTGGGAGTCGTGATCAACGAATTCCGAACACGAGGTCCAATGGGGGCGAATGATGAATTCATCGAGCTCATGAATAATTCAAGCTCAAGCGTCGATATTGGTGGCTGGAAAATCGTAGGGTCCAATAGTTTAGGAGCAACTAGTGTGCGCCGGAATATCCCGTCAGGCGCTGTGTTGAATCGTACCGGGTTTCTCGGAGACCGAATGCGTTGAATCAGGCCACCTCAGCCTGCTCATAGTACTGCGCCTCGAACTCTGCTGGTGGAATGTCCCCGAGCGGCCCCAACAGTCGTCGTGTGTTGAACCAGTCCACCCACGTCAAGGTGGCGAACTCCACGGCCTCGAGGGTGCGCCACGGGCCCTTCCGTCGAATCGCCTCCGTCTTGTACAAGCCGATCACCGATTCGGCGAGGGCATTGTCATAGGCATCGCCTTGGCTGCCGACCGACGGCGCGATGCCGGCGTCCACGAGGCGATCCGTGTACCGCATCGAGAGATATTGCGACCCGGCATCACTGTGATGTACGAGGCCGGTGAGGGCGTCGCCCCGGCGGGCGTAGATCGCCTGCTCCACCGCATCCAGCACAAAGTCCGTGCGCATGGAGGCCGACACCCGCCAGCCCACAATGCGTCGCGCAAACACGTCGATGACGAACGCGACGTAGCCAAAGCCGCCCCAGGGTGCGACGTACGTGAAATCGGAGACCCAGAGCTGATTCGGACGGGTGGCCACGAATCGGCGGTCAACGAGGTCCACCGGGCGACCGCCCTCACCGGCGTGGGTCGTGGTGACCCAGGCCCGGCCCCGGCAAGGCCCATCGCGCGCATCAGGCGCGCCACGGTGCAGCGCGCCACGCGGACGCCGTCCCGTCGCAGCTGCTGCCAGACTTTCCGGGGGCCGTAGACCTGCTGGTGCGCGTCATAGACCCGCTGAATCTCGACGCGGAGCTGATCGTCGCGCTGCGCCCGTGCGGACCGGCGCGTCGGATGTGTCCGCTGGTGCCGATGGCGATGAGTCCGTCGACGGGGCGATCGGCAGCACGGCGCAGATCGGCTCGACCCCGACCACGGCGCGATGGTCGGCGATGAACTGGACCATCGTGGCGACGTCCTCCGGCGGTCGCGCTCCGCCTGGGCGAAATACGCGAACGCTTTCCGCAGGATCTCATTCGCCCGCTTCAGCTCACGGACCTCGCGCTCCAGCTCCTTCAACCGCTCCCGCTCGCTCGTCGTCAGGCCCGGCCGATGCCCAGCATCACGCTGCGCCTGCCGCACCCACTTCCGCAGCGTCTCCGCCGTGCAGCCGAGCTTCGGCGCCACCACCGCCCACTCTGAGGCGTGGGCCTCCCGGTACTCCTCGACCATCCGGACGGCACGTTCGCGCACTTCCGGAGAAAACCGACTGGGACGTCCCATAGCCCCCCATCCTCCTAAGCAATGAGGTCTCCGAGAAACCCGGTACGATTCAGTGTTGGGAGTTAGATGTTACTACTTGCTCGGAAACTCAAATGCCAACGGGTACAGCGGTTCATCTGACACGACGTATGGTGTTGGTGTTACGGATACGGGCGGCATAGCTTTACAGTAGTCAGACGGGACTGTTATAGACCAAGTGGGGCTGAGTAGCGGGTCGGCATTTAAAGAGGGGAGTCCGTTACCTGGGTTCCCGAGTGGTAATACGAACCAAAGTTACTCAAGGATTGGTGTTGACATAAACGATAACCTTGCTGATTTTGTACTGATTTCGCCGAGCACGCCAAACACATTGACGTCTTCCTGTGCCCAGTAAAAACTCCCTACCAACAAGTGCTTTTCTAGAGCGCGCTCGAAGGAGCGGTCGTCTGACGCGGCAGGCCTAATGGCCAGATGCTGTTGTATTTAGAGTCATTGTGTCATATTGAATTGTGCGAGAAAGTTCATGACCGACGGTAGTGACGGGCCAACGCCGGTTTACTGCATTAATTGTGGTACTAAGGCAAAAACTATCGCAAAGTTTTGTCATGCCTGCGGGCTGCCGGTCTACCGCGGCACATCTTCTGAAATCCTGTCTCCGCTTCCCATGCAATTCCCCAAGGCGTCGACACCGCCAGTGGTGTCAGCACCAACACCAACGACGTCCTCAGTGGAAGTGCCTGAACGAGCAACGCTATTAGTGCCAAGTTTGCTCGGCGTCTCGATCGACAAAGCGGGGCAACAAGAGGCTCGTGTCAACATCAAAGCATTCGTGACCCGTCAGACATTCGGCGCAGTTCTTCTCAATGCTGTTACTTTTGGCGTTTGGGCTGCACACTTTCTGAACGGCCTGACGGGCTTGATCAATGTCTCTCTGGACCGAGAAGTCCAAAGGCGTCAGTGGCCCCTGCGACCGAATTCACATTGTCACATTCCTGAAACACTTACCGTGGCGACCATGGTCTTGGCGTATACAAGCCTTGGATTAGTAGTCCCATCCGTAGTCATGCCTGAAAATTCCCCTATTCAATTTGTTGGCGATCTCGCTTTCATGTCATATTCGTCGTGCCTGGTGATTTGGTCGTTTAAGGTACGTAATCGTCTAAATACTCTTTTGCAGGCAACCCAGGAACGGCCAATTATGCGCCACGGCGAAATGACTGATTCAAGATCTTGGCTACATGGCGTTCCAACATTTTTCCTTAACGTTTTCTACATCAACTACAAGCTCAACAAGCTGAAGCAAGTCAAGGCCTCTATGTTGTAGCCTTTCCATGCGTCGTCGTTGTTGGATGAGGCTCATGACCAATTCCTATTGCTACCTTGCCGCGGTTGCTATGATTTTCTTTACGAGTCTAACGATGGCTGGGATGGTAAAAAGTCAACGGTTGGTTGCTCAGCGAGCCACAGCGAGGTAGTGTCGGCGAACACGTTTTGTTGGTATTGGTGCAGTTGTACAATGGTGAGCACGCGTGAAGCAAAGGAGCGATGTAATGGCTGACAATTCGGTGGGAGCGGTTACACACTACTTTGGCAAGCCGAGGGTTGGTATCGTCGCTCTCACTAGCGAGGTTGCCACCGGAGACACGTTGCGGTTTCTCGGCCACGGAGCTGATTTTAAACAGAAAATCGGGTCAATGCAGGTGAATCATGCCGCCGTTGAAACTGCGTCTGCTGGGACCGAGGTTGGCATTCGGGTCGTTCAGCGTGTCAGGGAGGGTACTGAGGTGTACAGAGTCTCGGCCGTGACCCAGGGCTGGTTCGGGAGATTGAAGACGCTACTGCTGGGTAAGTAGTGGGACAAAATCGCTTCCTGCGAGCGCTTCTTCGAATCGTCGGAACTTCCATGATCGTGGCGCTGGTGTTTGTTGCTGCTCCACAGTCATGGATGCAACATATCCATGCCTTGGTTGACCTTGGTGAAATGCCAGACACTCCGATTGTTTGGTACTTGGCGCGATCAACATCAGCGTTTTACGCTATGACGGGAGGGTTGTTCTGGATTGTGTCATTCGATATTTGCCGTCACCAATCCGTCTTGTGGTACCTAGGGTTGATGACGACTGTATTCGGCGCGGCGTTATGTTTTATTGATGCATGGGCCGCCATGCCGCTGGCATGGACTATGACGGAGGGACCCTTTGTTATGTTCACGGGGGGCGTGGTCCTCTATCTGGTCTCACGGATCAAACATGCGATAGCACCGCTCTCGGCTTATGACGAGTCGCGGCCAGGATTGGCAAGGTAAGATAGACGAGGTCTTCCGCGCCCGTGACGCGAAGTGGAATCAGAACGAAATGTTGCTGGCTGTGTTGAACCACGAGGGTCACCTGAGACAGTACTTCTTGAACTTGCGCCCACTCCCGCACGGACACGGTGATTTCCGACCAAACTTCGCATGACATCGGAGCCTGCTTGAGGCGACCGTAGAGTTCTGCACGCTGACGT
The DNA here is from genome assembly GCA_965197375.1 of Vicinamibacterales bacterium. Classification (GTDB taxonomy): domain Bacteria; phylum Acidobacteriota; class Vicinamibacteria; order Vicinamibacterales; family UBA8438; genus CBDAMZ01. The sequence goes on along the minus strand of CBDAMZ010000010.1, from coordinate 289,183 downwards.
GTGCTCCGATCAGGCGGATTGCCACTGCGTAACGAAGGAGACCTAGTTAGTACTACAACCACTTCAGAAAGGGATAGGCATGGGAAAAACTCTTTTTGCCGTAATGATTAGCTTTGGCCTCAGTGGCCTAGCGCATGCCCAAGATGCTCCGGCACCCTGTGGTCCGGCTGTCCAGTTGCCAGCGGAACTCTCGAACAACGTCGCGGCTAATTCACGCTGCTTCGAGCTTCGTATGTACACGGCCGAGCTGGAGCGTGATGGTAAGGGAGGCATCAACGATCTGCATCAGCGCTTCCGTGAGAAAGAGATCGAAATTTTTGAGAATCATGGCGCCAAGGCCATTGCGGCCTGGCAGAATCTCGATGATCCGAACACGCTGGTCTGGATGTTGGCCTATCGAGACCGCGCCCACCGGGAAGAGGTCTGGTCTGCGTTTCGCACCGATCCAGAATGGACCGCGCTCAGGCAAAAATACCCAGTACCGATCGAGGCCAACGTTTTCATGATGAGTGCAACTGATTACTCGGCACTCAAATAGCCCACTGGACTCGACAAACTTCTCGCCAGCCCGTCGCTGAGCGTTGGGGAGTAGGCGTGATTCCCTAGCGCTTCGCTAGTGTCAGGGAAGTATGAGGTGGGCCTCGCTCGTGCCCGCCGCCATGATCCACGCACCGCCTTGGCTGCGGTCTTCAGGGAAGCCAGCGGACGCTGTGGTTGCCCCTGGCATTGCAATTGTAGTGTGAATTCTGGCACTTGCCTGGTCTTGACCGTTCATCGATCTGAAGAACGAACCATATTCTGCTTTCACACGGGTACCGTTCTTTGCGGCGGCGGCGACTAGTGCCCGTTCTCCATCGTTGTCGGTGCTATCCGCACGAAACTTCCGGTTCTGTGCAACTCTTTCGAGGTTCGCCATACTTGTGCACTGCATGGCAAACGGCTGCCGGCCACGCTGATCTGCTCGACTGTAGCAGACCACCTTGTTCGTACCTGTCTTGATCGTCGTGTAGGTATGGTCGGCGCTCCACTTGATGACCGACGCACCGTCACGCGCGCGGCGTGACGCTGCTGCCAGTGCCTGCTCGATGAGTTCAGTATCTGACTGAGCATAGGAATGCGGTGAGATGGCTGCGATGCCGAGGACGAGAAAAAGCACACGCTTCATGGATGTCCTTCATGTCCCACTTGTATGTACCGGGGACTGATGCCAAGGTGGGGCCTTCCGCCGGATGGCCAGTCGCTTATTATATCCGTGTTTTTCCTGCAAGGAAGCACGCGCACTTCGTGCTACGCTAAACGTGTCGCTGTTCGCCGTTAGTGCCTTACCTGGAGGCCTCACCGGGTGATGGCGTAGTCGAGGGTACTCTAAGGTACGCCGGTGATCACTCTGTGAGCATGAGGAGGTTGTCTATGGAGACGCACGGGCATCAGATCAAAAGACGGGACATGCTGGCTGCGCTAGGTTTGTCCAGCGTGGCTGCCGTTACTCTGCCGGCTGGGGTTCGCGCTGGTGAACTGACCGAGACGGAGGAGGCCAATATCCAGCTAGTAAACACCATGTGTGCTGCTTGGGTCGCGCCCATGGACTTTGACAAACTCGGCGTACTGCTGTCTGACGACTGTGTATATCGAGTAAATGAAACGGCATCACCGGTGACGGGTCGCCTGGCCATCCTCGAACTGCTGCAGAACCTCGTGGGCCAGGCGACGTTTATGGAATTTGAAGTTATAGAAACGTTTGCGAGAGGTCCGATCGTCGTTAACGAACGGATCGATCGTTTTGAGCTACCAGAGCGGAAAATTGAGTGGCACGGCGTTGGAGTCTTCCATGTGAAGAACGGGAAGATTGCTGAGTGGAGTGACTTTACAGTCCGTTAGGTGTTTTCTGTAATACACATGGCGCAGGTAGCGCCGTGCATGAGTGGACCCTAGCCGAAGGGCTACCTCTACTTCGCGGTGGGGTTCTCGGTGTTTGTAGAATGCCTGAATCAGCGCACCGGCGCCCGCCACCCAGTGACATTAAGAGCCGCCCACGTCAAGGAGACTAGCGTCTAATCCTCACGCACGCAGGAGAAACGGGAAGGTGAGTTGGCGCCTGCCTCGTTTGGACAATTACACAAACGTCGCGCAGGATTTGCTCACCGCGCACGCGCGTGAGCCGCACCCCCCGGTCACGATTAAGTTCGTCTGAGCTAGGTGTCTTGACGAGGTCGAGAAACGGCTAATCGTAGTTATTGGGCCGAGGCCGAATGCTGCCACGCTCAATTGTCACCAACACTACACACGACTTAATTAACTTTTAGGGTTTTTAATTGCGATGAAAAAGCAAAGCTTAGGGAAAATATAGTTGCAACGCTTACCAGAACAATTAATTTTTGGATAGTAGCTTGTCTTACCATTGCCTCTTGGTTCTCCATAGGACTGCCACTTACCAATTGGTAGATAACATAAGCAGACGTGCATGCTAAATAAAACATGGTAACAAGAGCATGCTTATTTTCAACCGGACTACGTAACAAAACAATGAGGTAAGCAAGAGAGCTTGGTATCAAAAATCTAAAAGCATTAAAGGCGAAAAAATTGTGCATTTCTAGGTAGAGATCGTGCGGTGTGAGCCCTACCCCTGCAAAGAAAGTAGTGCCAAGTAAGAAAAAAAATGATCCAAATAAAAATAAATAGCAATCATTTACATCGCCCTAGGGTTTTCTTGGACACTTGATTGCGAGAGAGTGCTCGCAGGAGGAGTGTCGAGATGAGGAAGCACGATCAGAGTTCGGTGGCGGCGGAGGGAGCCCGGAGGGCGACTGGAGCGGCCGCCGCGCGTGACCGGAAGGGGCGGTTTTCGGCCAGGTGTAAACGCGCGACGGTGCTCCGCCTCCTGCGGGGTGAGGATCTCGAGTCGGTGTCGCGGGAGTTGGGCATCACGGCGGCGCGGGCCTCGCAGTGGCGCGATAGGTTTTTGGCGGCTGGCCAGGCCGGCTTGAAGAGCCGAGCGACCGAGGCGGTGGACGACGACCACCGTCGGCTGCAGGCCAAGATCGGCGAACTCCTGATGGAGACCGAGTTGCTGTATGCGAAGGTAGACCAGCTGGAGGCCGGCCGCCCTTTGGCCGGCCGGAGGTCGACGCAATGAGTGGCGCCCAGTCGATCTCCACCCGTCGGGCGTATGGTGTGCAGCGCGTCTGCCGCGTGTGGGCACGGCCGCGGTCGAGTGTCTATGCGCGGCGGCAGGTACCGCGGGACTGCGCGCGCGGGCATCGCCGCGGGCCCGTCGGCGCGGCCCCGGACGATGTCCTGGTGGGCCACATCCGCCGGGTGCTCGAAGCGTCGCCGTTTCATGGTGAGGGCTACCGGAAAGTTTGGGCGAAGCTGCGGGTCGAGGGGATTCGGACCTCGCCGGAGCGGGTGCGCCGATTAATGCGTGCGCACGACCTCCAGGCCCCGCACCGCGTGGGCCAGGCGCATGGCCCGACGGTGCACAACGGCACGATCACCACCGAGACGCCTGACGTGATGTGGGGCACCGACATGACGGCCACGGTGACCGTGGGCGAGGGGGCGGCCTGCGTGTTCGTGGCCGTCGATCACTGCACGACCGAGTGCATCGGTCTGCATGCGGCCAAGAGCGGCAACCGCTTCGAGGCCCTGGAGCCCATCCGCCAGGGTGTCCGCGAACGCTTCGGCGGGATCAGCGACGGCGCCGCCCGCGGGCTGCGGCTGCGTCACGACCACGGGTCGAACTACCTGGCCGCCGATTTCCAACAGGAGATCGCGTTCTTCGGGATTGAGAGTTCCCCGAGCTTTGTGCGAGCGCCCGAAGGTAACGGCGTGGCGGAGCGCTTCATCCGCACGCTGAAGGAAAATCTCTTGTGGGTGCGGAGCTTCGAGACCATCGAAGACCTCCGCCTGGCCTTGCTCGCGTTCAAGCGGACATACAACGAACAATGGATGCTTGAGAAATACGCTTACCGAAGCCCCGCGCAGGTGCGACGCGACCTCGTCGGGCTGGACGCGGCCGCGTAGATGCGAATACCGTCAAACCACTGTCCAAGAACCCTGGGGCGGTACACATTACAGCAAAAATGAAAAACAGAACAACAAAACGGGGTAACGCAACAGTCCAAAAATTGTACGCGGAATAACCCATAATCAGTCGCTACGCTAGGCGTTCGTCGTTTGTTGTTGTGATTGGAGAAAGTTTGTGATCGGCCGCAATTTTCGTCTCGGCGCCGTTGTCGTAACTCTGCTTATGATCCTGGCGACGACCGGGTTCGCGCAAGAGCCCACAGGGGGTCAATCAGCGGCCCATAGCCAAGTAATATCGGCGAACCCGTTTGGGATGATCTTGGTGCCGTGGTACAACGGCGAGTACGAGTGTAAGGTTGCGGAAGGAGCCTCCGTTGGTCTGTCTGGGTCAAGACTTCCTTGGGGTGATGGCAATGGATTCTACAGTTTCAATGTGGCGTTACGCTATTACCCGGACGGCGAAGCATTAAGGGGATTCTATTTAGGACCCAGGGTCGGAGTATTTTGGATGTCGCAACACGAGGACGATGTCGTTCCGGCCGAAGACTTAGGGTCGCACCTCGGTTTCGGTTTCGAGCTGGGATGTGCTTGGCTCGTTGGGCCTGATCGACACCTCAGCATTAGCATCGGCGGCGGCGCGACAAGGGTGTTTAATGGCGCGGCGATCCCCGTGCTTCAACTCGTCAATATCGGTTGGGCCTTCTAGCAGGGCCAACAATCCCCGAAGCCAAGCACTCGCCTGATCTCTAACCCCTACCCCCGTTGAACGCCAGCCGCCTCAGCGTTCGTTTGTCTGACTCATGACGGTCACTAACTGAATCTGTTTATTTGGCCCCAGGCATGATTCTTCCGCAGATCGCCACCACAAAGACGGCTACCGCCACGCCTTGGATGCCTGTGGCTAAATGGTCAAGCACTTGGTTAACCCAAGGCCCGACTGTCGAAATGACATCCAAACTGTCGGAAAATACTGGCAGTGCGATGGCAGCCACGTAAACCACTATTCGGTCGGCCGCATCGCCAGGTTTCGCCATTGCACCAGCTATTAGTCCGAGGAGAACCAGGACGATACCCCAAGGCAGAAACATCGCCTGAGGAATAGCTGCCAGGACAGCAGCGACGACAAGCAAACAAACCAAAATACGCTCACTCATTAGTTCCCCCTTTTACGTAGGAAAAACGGAAAACTAAGCGCCGACGCCTCAGTTATCTATCGTTAGGCTAGTCCATAAACTTACCGGATGGCTGCGTAAGTCTAGCTCACCCATGGTGGTTATTTAAGAGACAACGGCGAGCCGTCGCGCTTTCTTTGTTTCGGCGTGGCTGGCTTTCTGGTCGAGATCGGACAGTTCACTGTCGAGCTTCTCTTTCTGGAGAGAATAGATTCGGTGGCGGAGTCGACCCGAAGATTACTTCCCGGTGAGGCACGGACGCTGGGTGGCGTACAGTAGCGACTTAACGGGGCGCTGACTCGGTTGGATCTCGGCTGTCTAGCGGGGCACCTGTGCCGGAGGATCCGGCGAACAATCGTGTGCCGTCGGGGAGCGTAACATCACGCCCGTTAGCCCTGAACGCGTTATCGATTGCGCGGTAGCCCTCGACCAAGACTTCGGCCCGGAGCCACTGAATCCTTTCGCCATCCGCGTCGCACGAGGGCTCCAGGGGGGCCTGCCTCGATCATCCAGCTGTCGACAGCGCCGTCATCATTTGTTACATCGATATGCATCCAGGCGTGTGGATTGATCCATTCCATTTTGGTGATTGTGCCCCGGAGTTGTACGGGCTTTGTCGAGTCGAATTCTGCTGAAAATGCGTGATGTGCAATAACCGGCAAGCTGGTGACAAGGACGCCGAAACTGAATCCAGCAAGTAATACCAGAAATTTTTTCCTCATCAGGCCTTCCTCACTAGCGGCCGGCGTCTGCGGCCTCCCGGTCTCTCGCTCGCGCGCCACTGAGAATGTTAGACATACCATAATTGCCCTCGTGACATGCATATTCGACGAGTTCGTACTGTTCGTTATCTAGATCAAACGTAAAGCGTCCAGCCCACGGTTGCGCCCAAACCGCCTGATCATCGACGGTGAACTGATACTCAATCCGCGTGGGACTGATCCGAGTGAACCGTTCGGTCAGCAGCATGTCTGGTGACGACCCTCGGTAGGATGCCCTCCCGTTAAAGTTCTTCGTTTCGACTACTAGCGTGTCATCTTCCCATCGACCCCGTGAGTCGCCAAGCCACGACGTGAGGTTTGGTCCGACCGCCGGCTGATCTTCTGTTGGAATGACACGAGTCTCGTGAATCATTTCCTTTTGGATTGCCACGAATCCCGGTCCTTGCATGATCTGCAGGCCGTTGTTGTAGACCCCTGGCATCATCAGTCCCGGCAGACCGCGCGTGATGCAACGAACAAACGGGGTGGTTTCCTCAGGGCCGGCAACGTTGCTATTGGTATAGCGGGCGCGCTCACGCGCGACTTGTTCGGTCAGTCGCTCTCCGTTGGGGGTCATCTGAGGCAGGCGGCCATCGGGTGGATTGATGATCATCGCGACCTGGGTCGACGGCGCGTTCTTGTCATAGCCGATTGTTGTGTCACGCCATTCTCGTTCGTATCCCCCAGATACTGCGAAGAGTACCCCGCTCGCGTCGAGACGCTGCTTGTTCAGGGCTTAACGTCTCGACGTCCTCGAGATCTAGAGGACGTTCCAGCGGGATACCGTGTGAAGCGTTTCCGGTCCAGACACCCTGCAGGTCAGGTTCTCCCCACGGGGTGATTGGCGTGTTATAGGGTTCACGTACTTCCGTAAATACAGCCGCCGTTTCCGAGCTGTCGACCCCGGCAAATCCGGTTTCGACGACAGCGAGTCGAACGTTGCCAGGTCCAAGGATGAAGGCTCGCCTGGCCGACGTACGGGCGTTATCTGGCACCACGGGGTCTTCCTGGAATTTGACACCAGCTTGACGGAGTTCTGCAGCGACAGAATCGAGGTCCGTTACGACGAAACCGATGTGGTCGATGGCACGACCTTGAGTGGTGGCCGGCGTTCCATTTGTGTGTTCGGAGGCAAAGATCCAGACATCGTTAAAGAGCAAGCCGTTGAGCCTTTGTTTCAGCGATGCAGGCTGGCTACCGAACATTTGTTGATACCACGCCAGCGTCGCTTCGGGGTCGGTAGCACTTAGGTGAATGTGATGGAAGCCGAGGTAGTCAGGGTCCTCGACTAGTTCAATTCGTGTTCCCCAAGGATCGAAAATGAAGCCGTAGGTGAACAGTCCGGGTGCGTCGCGCAGGGTCGAACCATCTTCGAAGCGCTGGAGCCGAACGCCAGAGCCACGCACCCCGATCGATTCAAGCTCGGCCATCTTGGCAGTCAGGTCTGGGAACGACAGGCCGATATGGTTAACACCGGTGCCTTGCGTACTGCCCATCGTCGGTTGAACAACGAACGTCACCTCTGCTCCACCGCAGTTGACCGTGTCATTTCGGTCGGCGATCGCCTCGCACTCGAGGTAGCGGATATACCACTTAGCCGATTCGGGTGGAGCGGATGAGGTGATATGCACGTGGTGGTAGCCGGCTTCCGCCGCCCAGGTGTTCCCCGGTACCGCACCGGTCACCATCCCCAGAGCGAGGAGTATGAACGGAACACGTATCGTCGTCATACCTTGATTCCTCCGCGGTTTGCTGTCTATCGGGTCGGTTCCCTGCGCAGATGGCCGTGTAGGAGATCTTCCGAGTATTCCACGCACTTAAATGCCAATAAACGTGCATTCTCTTCGAGTCGGCGGTAAAGCAACATGCTGATCTGCCACGGTCTGGTAAACACGGTGGAGTCTTCAAGGGTTGCTTCGTACCTGAGCACGTTTGTTTGGTCCCATTGGGGTGTACCGTTCTTCAACACGCAAAGCACTGCTAGCGAAGTTTCCAGCGCGGTCGAACCACGCTTCACCGTTGAAGCCTTCTGCTTCGACGACTAGTGTGTCACCTTCCCATCGACCGTGCGACCGTCCCATCCAGCTATCAATAGGCGGTGGCTCAGGATTATCCTTGTCCATGTGGATAGTGCGATTCGCCTCCGCAAACCCGTAGACCATCATGATCGCACGGTCTCCCTGGATGATTTGGAATGGATAGGGAAGGTAGGTAGCACGGGGGACACCCGGCACAAAACATTTTGCCTCTGGGTCCGCGTGCATGCGGTTTTCGAAGTTTTTCTCACGCCGCCTTTGAGCTGCCTCACGGTAGGGAATTTCGCCCCCGACGACGACTCCCTGTCCAGGCGGAATCGCGCTGATGGCACCGAGGTCCGGATGCCCGGGACCTGCCGGATGGTCCTCGAGATTCCAGTTGGCCGTGCCTAGTGCCTGCCAGATGCCGTTTAGGTTAGGATGACCGTCCCATGCCCGTCGCATATCTGGGGCGGTGGTCTGCGCCGGCAGCCGGGTCATAGAGAGTAAGAGGACCAGAAGCAAGATGGATGCAGATAACAGCATTTGTCCCGGACGGATGGTCATCTGAGATCTCCCTCGGGTTCCTGGAGGTCAAGCAAATCCAAGTTCTGTATAGGTCGTCTCCGTCCGTAAGTCAAGGTGTGATGACCGCAAAGATAGTGTAATCCTACGCATCATGCGTAGTCGGGTTAGCATAACAAGATTTAGAACTCGTCGCCGTCGGATACAGGCTATGATCAGGCGCCACCATATCTCATCGCGTTCGTTTTTTAGGTTCTTATCTTTCTTTTTTAGTTCTTTTCAGGAATCGGCTCGCGTCCTCGGTCGCAGCAGGAAAATGCCAAAATGTCTCCATGACCGGGGTCGATTCCAGCAGATTCACGACGACTGCTGTTGACAGTAGAAGAGAGTCAAGTGGAAGTGGCTCAACCCGTTAGGACCAGAAGCGACGCGCTATCACCGGGTTAGAGAAACACTATGGACGGGTTCGACTCCCGCCGCCTCCACCATTTTTTCTCTGTAAGCACAGGGGCTTTGTCGTTCGCACCTGGTGCGTCTCCGTCAGTCCTCCACTGCCCAGGCCGGTGCAGGCCCGTCGAGCAAGCGAATCGCACTCTCAACAGCCTTGGGACTGAAATGCATGTAGCGCTGGGTTGTTGAGAGATCTTCGTGTCCCGCCGGTTCCTGAATTGCCTTCGCAGCCGCCCCATGCCAATGAATTACGTTCGAACCGGCGTAGGTCGGTTGACCTGGTAGAAGTTCTTGTATGGCATCATCACGTATCTGCGTACGGCCACGACCTTCCTCGGCCATCAATATCTGCCAATTGGAATGACTGTGCCAGTTGGATCGAGAACCTGCTTCGAATCGCAAGCGAAGGGCTCGGATGTCCAACGAATCCGGCCGGGTCGGATCACCACCGACGAAGTTACTTTGCGCAGCTGTGCTGGCTTGGGATTGATGCGAGAGGATCCAGATGAGTCAAGCGGCAGTGACGAGTGCTAGTACAAGGCTGATTCTAGACTTGTTCTGTGTGGTGAGTGCCATGGGAATCCCTCTCCCTAGTCGATAGTCCAGAGTGTCAGAGACGAGATGTCTTTAATAAAAAGGCGATTTCCGGACAGTGTTGGTTGCGTCCAGGTCTCGCTTTCGGCGACTTCGTAACGCTTGACTGGATTGAACCTGTTTCGGTTATGTTCGAGAACAACCAGTTCGGCGTCAGCTTCCAACGAAAAGATCGCGTTGCCAGCTCGAACGATAGCAGCATTCTCTGCTTGTCGCGGGTTGCTCGTCCAGAGCAATTCGCCAGTATCCAGATCGAGACCAAAGTATTGACCACTGTTTAAATGCGACAGTCCAAATAGGATGTCATCAACCACGACACCATTCGTCATATGGAGCGAGGCTTCATCAGTATGCCAAACGTTTTCAGTGATCCAGTTACCACCGTTATTGGTCACACGAAATGCTGTTATTCTGTTGCCGCGGCCGTTTTCGATCACCATGTCCTTATAGAGGATTGGTGTTTGTGAGGTTGTAGTCGAAGGAGTCGTAAATGGGCGGCTCCACAAGAGAGTCCCTGTTTCGAGTGATACCCCGATGAAGTGTTCTTGTGTGAATACTACGACTTGCCGTATGCCGCCAAATTCGAAAATCATTGGTGACCCATAGGCTGGTCCGTCACCATCCCAACTCCATCTAACATCACCGGTCGCAACGTCGAATGCCGTGAGTGCCCCGTCGTCATGACCACCAACATGGACAATGACGATATTGCCATCGACGATGGGGGACATCGCCGTATGGAAGAGTGTTTCAACGCCGGTACCGGCTACTTGCCACAATTGTTCACCAGTAGTCGCATCGAATGCCGTCACAGCACCAGTCATACCGAGTGTGAATAACCGGCCATCAGCAAAAGCCGGTGTTGCTTTTGGCCCTGCCCGGTGCCTAGCTGCTGCGAGGGTCATATCGAATGGTGCAGGGTAGTTGGTTTGCCAAACGGTTTCACCGGTGTCGGCGTTAAGCGCGGCTAGTATCTCGTCGTCATTTCGCCGACTGAATACGTAAATGCGGTCTGATACAAGAACTGGCGTGGTGTAGCCAAGGCCGACTTCCACAGACCATTGTTTTTTCAGTGCGTCCGGCCAACTCGCTGGTACATTGAATGCTGTGACAACCCCGTCTCGTGCAGCGCCTCGCCATTGTGGCCAGTCTTGGGCCGTCGCATTAAGCGCGCAAGTAGCGATAGCGGTCACTACGATCGATAGTTTCGTGCAAGCTCTCATACACTTACCACTCCAGACACTGTAAGCCATTGTTCTCGACAGAACCTGGCACTATTGTACGGGGATTTGATCGACTGCAGTGCCTCTCGATGATAGAAATTGAGCAGTCCGCCGAGGCGTTCATGCCGCCGAACGCCCGCGGCCGGATCGGTTCGATTGCGGACCCACCTGTTCTATCCACGCGCCGCCCAGCTGCGGGTGGACCACGAAGAAGGCAAGGAACCGCCTGAGACCCGCCAGCGTGAGTCTGTCGTCTCATCCTCCAAAGGGACACGGGAATGTTCTTTTCGCCCTGGTGATCGCGCGCGCGCTTGATAAGCCTCTACTAATGTCCTTCCGACGACCGAGAACCCTAAGCTCTGGCTAGGTGCCGCAGAAAGTTTCGTGGACGATTTCTTCTGGTCGTGGTGGCGTTTCGAGATCAGCGTATTCGACCTGTTCAGCGTAGGGCGCGGCTAGCGCATCGACGAGACGGTGAAACTGGGTAAAGTCGCCAGCATAGGCACTCTGGATGGCTTGCTCGACGCGGTGGTTGCGCGGAATTAGGATCGGGTTGGCAGCGCGCATATCGGCGAGATGCTTGGCGGGATCGGCTTCGCGACGCCATATGGCGAACCATTTTTCAAAAGGCTCACTACTGCAAAACATCGCGGCAAGCGTCTGAGAATCCTCTCCGCCGGCGACACGTGTGAGCTGACGGAAAAAGAGAGTGAAATCGACCGCTTGGGTGCCCAGTAGATCGAGACACTCCTTGATGAGCTCGACTGGTGCCTCAGGTGGGAGGCCGAATTTGGCGCGGAAGCGGGCGATGTATTGACCGCCGAATCGCTCACGATATCCGGAGAGGGCGGCTTCGGCGATCTTGGTCGCTTTGCTCGAATCCTCAGACAATAATGGCAGCAGGGTTTCCGCAAAACGGGTGAGGTTCCAGAGCCCGATGTCGGGCTGGTTGCCCCAGGCATAGCGCGCACCGGAGTCGATGGAACTGAAGACGCACTGCGAGTGGAAGGCGTCCATGAATGCGCACGGGCCATAGTCGATCGTCTCTCCAGAAATGGCGGCATTGTCCGTGTTCATCACACCGTGGATGAAGCCCAGAGACATCCACTGGGCGATCAGATCCGCTTGGACAGCCGTGACCGCCTCTAACAAAGCCACAGACGGGTCTGGCGCTTCGGCGGCGGTCGAGTGGTGCCGGGCAATGGCATGATCGGCGAGCAGTCGCAGGGCATCGATATCGTTGCGTGCTAGAAAATACTGAAAGGTCCCGACGCGAATGTGACTTGCAGCAACGCGGGTGAACACCGCACCAAGGAGCGGCCCTTCTTGGCGCATTACTCTTTCGCCAGTGGTAACAGCGGCGAGCGCTCGGGTCGTGGGAACTCCGAGTGCAGCCATGGCTTCGCTGACAATGTATTCGCGGATCACCGGGCCGAGCGCAGATTTGCCATCGCCGCCCCGCGAGAATGGCGTGCGGCCTGAGCCCTTCAACTGCAGATCGTAACGTGCGCCGTCGGTGTCGATGACTTCGCCGAGGAGGATGGCACGGCCGTCACCAAGTTGTGGCGAGAATCCACCGAACTGGTGGCCTGCGTAGGCTTGTGCAATCGGCTCGGCACCCTCGGGGATCGCGTTGCCCGCGAGCATCGCGACGCCGTCAGCTGATTCCAGCCAGTCGACGTCGATCGAGAGCTTTGCCGCTAGTTCGCGGTTGCAACGGATGAGCTTCGGTTCCGGAACACGGGTGGGTCCCTGTTTGACGAAGAAACGCTCTGGCAGCTGGGCGTAGGTGTTGTCGAAGGGAATGTTCATTTTGTCTCAGCAGTACGCTCGTAGGTATCAAGCCCGCAGTTGTGTGCGACACCATGTTCCAGTTTGGGCCTCCGGTGCTGCAGACAGAGGGCGGAAAGGCTAGGGAGCAGGCTCGATCCTGAGCACGGCTCCATCTTGCATATCGGTGGTCAGATACAGGCACCCATCATGAGATTGCTCAGACGACGAACATTGAGGCCTCTAGCATACCGCTGGCAGGCGGTTCACCGGGGGTTAAACGAACCCGGCCCGACGATTCATCCACTTTCACCCCGAACTCCATGGCTCGAACCGGTTCCGGTAGACTCGCGAACTCTTCCCTCCAGGTAATCGCGTCTAAAGCCTTGGACATGGAAGGGCGTGAACTTCACCGCGTCGGGGAACTCATGTTGCCTCCGTATTCCAGAACAACGACCGGTGAGCTGCCTAGCGTACCGCGGTACGAAGGGCGGTTCAATGGGGACGGGGGTTACGCGGGTGCGCGGTGGGGACGAGCAGGGTGGTCCCAGTGGCAAGTCGCGGTTTACTGCCAGTCCGGCGGCGGGGTGATCATCTCGGCTGGAGCGCCTCCGGGATCTGGTCGGCCGCTGCCTTCGAGTCGGCTGACCGCCCGGATGGTCATGTCCTGGTCGCAGAGTATCTGGCACGACAGACGCACGCCGGTCAGGCCCCTAGCCTCAAGCCGAGATTTTTCCGCGCCTGTTATCTTTGTCGGTTCTCCGTCGATGAACTCCACGCGGCAGGTTGTACATCGTGCGTTGCCACCGCAGGCATGTAAGACGTCGACTTTGGTATCCTGCTCGATTGCCAGCACAAGTCTTTTATCATCAGGGACATCGAAGGTCCCATATCCTTCCACGGTCAGTTTGGACATACCGACATTGTACGGCATGACCGACAAACGTAGCGAAGGGCGGCGGGCAGTTCAACGGGGACGGGGATGAGTCACGCGGGTGCGCGGCGTCCCACTCGCGGGCGAGACGCTGGACATTGGCAATTTGCACTCCAACGATATTCTTGGGCTCATGACCTCTACAGATTCTAGTTCTCCAGACATCTGGTCGCTAATTACCAGTGATGTGGAATTAACGGCTACCTGTGAACGGTGGTCGGTCGCCGGGATTATCGGCGTTGATACCGAATTCGTGCGCGAGCGCACCTACTATCCGTGCCCGGCACTGATCCAGGTAGCGGACAACCATGGTGTGGTGATAATTGACCCGCTCGGGATCTCGGATTTCGGTCCACTGAAAGACGTCTTGATCGACCCATCGATCCTCAAACTGACACATGCTTGCGATGAGGACCTGGAGGTTCTTGAACTTCTCACAGGCGTTACGGCGTGCAATGTCTTTGATACACAGCTTGCCGGTGCATTTGCGGGATACGGCTTCGCTCTCGGATATCGGAACTTGGTGGAAATTCTACTGGAGGTGGTTCTAGACAAAGACGAAACCCGTTCCGACTGGCTCAAGCGTCCGCTGTCATCGTCGCAACTGCGGTATGCCGCGTTAGACGTGGTGTGTCTCTTGCCCATGCACGAGCGGCTCTCGCGGGAAATGGCGGCGCTTGGTCGGTCAGCCTGGTTCAAAGAAGAATTTGAACACCGGCGTCGTGCGCGCGCAGTCGACAAGCTGCCAGAAGCCGCCTATTTACGAATTCGTGGACGTGAGGCATTACGACCTGCACAACGTGCGGTGCTGCGCGCGTTGTGTCAATGGCGCGAGACTGAGGCCATGGCCCGTGACATTCCCCGCCGGCATCTGTTACGCGACGAGGTCTGACTCAAGCTGGCATCGGATCCCGTACGCGACGCTTCGTCATTGGGTGACATCGATGGGTTGTCAGAACGCACAAGGACCCGCTACGGGCAGGCACTCCTGACGTGTATTGGATCGGCGCGAACAGAGACGCCCACTAACACTGACGCTCCCGTCACTCTTCAACCTTACGCAGGCCAGATGAAACGTTGGAAAGAGATCGCCCGAACAGTGGCCGATGCGCATAACTTGCCTCCAGAGCTACTCGCCAACCGTCGGGCGCTCGAGGAACTCTTAATCAGCGTGATGAAAAACCAAGGCAGTATTCCGACAACGTTTCAAGGTTGGCGATTCGAAATCATCACCGAGACGTTACTCAACGGCATTCAGAATTCAAACGGGTGAGCGGCTGGTGGTGACGAACCACTCCCTGCCGTTCAGACAACGTAGACCCCCACGTAGATCAGCGCAAGCCCAAACACCACGCCCAAAAAACCGACGATGCGCATGATTCTCTCGTCTACTGACTTTTCGATGTAGCCGAATATGGTCTGAAAGAAACGCCGGAAGACATTTGGCAACACCAAAAATAAGAGAGCCACGGTCGCCATGAACCATCCGAAGGTGTGGAGCAATCCGGCCAGCACCCCCTCACCAAAGTCGGAGAAGAGGAGTGCCATCGCCAATATTGCGAACACGACACCGAATACTCGAAATCGGGCATTGGTTGAGAGAAGCCATCTATCGTAGAAACGCAGTGTCGCACTCGGCGCGAACATTAGCGGCCCACGACGGACAATAACGAGAATTCCAACCGCTATGCAGATGATCGAGAGCGAATCCATAGACTTGCCGCCTCCGCAACACGAGACGAAATGCGCCGACGCTCCGAACGAACGACGAGACACCTAGCCTACTCAGAGGCGGCGGGCGGTTCAACGAGGACGCCTTCTTGGATTGATTTGTTACATATTCGTCTTCATCGATACTTCTAGGGCTTGGATTTATTGCCATGCACCGCCTCGTTACACTTCATCGTTACGAGTACCTCGCTGAGATCAGGCAAGGTCGAAGCGATCAAGATTCATCACCCTGTCCCACGCAGCCACAAAGTCACGCACGAACGCCTGCTGCGAGTCGTCACATGCATAGACTTCAGCGATGGCTCGGAGCTGGGAGTTCGAACCGAAGACGAGGTCGACGGCGGTGCCGGTCCACTTGAGCTCACCCGTCCCGTGGTCGCGTCCCTCGAACACGTGCTCTGATGTGGAGGATGCCTGCCACTTAGTGTTCATGTCGAGCAGGTTCACAAAGAAATCATTAGTCAACATCTCAGGCCGCTTGGTGAAGACGCCGAGTTCGGACTGCCCGGCGTTTGCATTCAGGACGCGCATGCCGCCGACGAGAACCGTCATCTCAGGAGCGGTCAGCGTCAGCATGTGCGCCCGATCCACCAGCAGCTCCTCCGCCGATCTTTGGTGTCCAACTCCGAGGTAGTTGCGAAACCCGTCTGCGGTGGGTTCGAGCACGGCAAATGAGTCCACGTCGGTTTGCTCAAGCGACGCGTCCGTGCGCCCCGGCGAGAAGGGAACCTGCACGTCGTGCCCGGTGTTCTTCGCAGCTTCCTCGACGGCTGCGCACCCAGCTAGAACGATCACGTCAGCGAGCGAGACCATCTTCCCGTTCGACTGCGAGCTGTTGAATTCCGTTTGGATCTCATCCAGTGTCTGCAGCACCTTTCCCAGTTCGGCCGGGTTGTTCACTTCCCAATCCTTCTGCGGCGCGAGGTTAATGCGCGCCCCATTTGCTCCACCGCGTTTGTCGGTGCCACGGAACGTTGCTGCCGATGCCCAGGCGGTCGAGACCAGTTGCGAAATAGACAGCCCTGATCCGACTATCTTGCCTTTGAGGTCAGCGATATCTTGCTCTCCAATCAATTCATGAGTGACGCCGGGGACTGGGTCTTGCCACAACTGCGCCTCCGCAGGAACCAACGGGCCGAGACACCGCTTGCGAGGCCCCATGTCGCGGTGCGTCAGCTTGTACCACGCCTTGGCGAAGGCATCTGCAAACTCCTCCGGGTTCTCGTGGAAGCGCTTCGAAATCGGCGCATAGATCGGGTCCATTTTCAGTGCGAGATCCGTTGTGAACATCATGGGAGCGTGCTTCTTCGAGGGATCGTGAGCATCCGGCACGGTGCCCTCTGCAGATGCATTCGTGGGAGTCCACTGTGTCGCACCGGCAGGACTCTTCACCTGCTCCCATTCGTAGCCGAAAAGGTTGTCGAAGTAATTGTTGTCCCACTTCACTGGGCTGGTTGTCCAGGCGCCCTCCAAGCCGCTGCTGATCGCATCGCCGGCTTTGCCGCTGCCAAAGCTGTTCTTCCAGCCTAGGCCTTGCTCCTCTAGGCTGGCACCCTCTGGTTCGGGACCGACGTACTGGTCCGCATCGGCAGCACCATGTGCTTTACCAAACGTGTGTCCCCCAGCAATGAGCGCAACCGTCTCCTCGTCATTCATCGCCATGCGGCCGAACGTTTCTCGAATGTCCCTTGCTGCAGTGAGCGGATCTGGGTTACCGTTCGGTCCCTCCGGATTCACGTAGATCAGGCCCATTTGAACGTTGCCGAGAGGCTCCTCGAGTTCCCTGTCACCGCTGTAGCGCTTGTCTGCAAGCCACGTGTCCTCAGGCCCCCAGTAAATGTCCTCTTCGGGCTCCCAAACGTCCTCGCGCCCGCCAGCGAAACCGAGCGTCTTGAATCCCATCGACTCCAGGGCACAGTTGCCGGCAAATATCATCAGGTCGGCCCACGAGATTTTCCGGCCGTGCTTCTGCTTAATCGGCCAGAGCAACAAGCGCGCCTTGTCGAGGTTCACGTTGTCGGGCCAACTGTTGAGGGGCGCAAAGCGTAGTGTGCCGGAGGATGTGCCGCCGCGGCCGTCACCGATGCGGTACGTGCCTGCGCTGTGCCACGCCATCCGAATGAAGAGCGGGCCATAGTGACCGTAGTCGGCCGGCCACCAGTCTTCCGACGCCGTCATCAACCCATCGATGTCCTTCTTCAGTGCATCCAGGTCAAGTTTCTCGAACTCCTCAGCGTATTTGAAATCCTTACCCATAGGATCTGACAGGGAAGAATTCTGGTGGAGAATCTTGAGGTTCAACTGATTCGGCCACCAGTGTTGGTTCGACATGGTCCCAACCGCCGTGTGTCTGTGAGGCCCGCCCAACGCCGGGCACTTGCTTTCGCTCTCCATGTTCTCTCCAATCGTGTTCTGCATTTTCTCCAATCTGTGGAGTCGGCTTCTCGCCGCCTCTAGTTCAGCTTCCACCTCTACTCGCACCATCGGTAGCTCCTCGTCGTGTCCGGCTCGAGGGTGCGGTGAGGGATCTACCCTAGCGCAGAGCGGCGGGCGGTTCAACGGAGACGGGGGATACAGAGCTCGCTGTCTACAGGCCGGGGCCAGTTCAGGCGGCAACCTGCGCTTTTCCTTGGAGTTTTGGCGTCCACATAAGTGCGATTCCCCTTGGGGACGCCACTTTCCTCGCGATGTCCGAACTTCCTCTTTTGCAACCCGTGACAAAACTAGCGGTTCAACGGGGACGGGGGTGAGTCACGCGGGTGCGCGGCGTCCCACCTGCGGGTCAAGCTGAGATCGTCACAGAACCTCGACTGTCCCTCCCCGGTTCTGGCGCTCAAGATTGGTCCGGCTCAGCGACAGAAACGCCCAGCTTCCGGACGCCAGCGCAGCCACGGACAGCAACGCACACAGGCCGCCCCAGAACCAATACGGTAACCACAGCGCCGCCGCCATGTTCGCGACATCCGACGGATGGCGACCGTTGCTGATAGTGGCCACGTCCGTGAAGAGATAATCCGCACGCGAGAACACGCTCAACGCGAGCTGCACCCCGAGGAACGCCACCACCGCTTGCGCGACCTGGCCGGTCCCGCGCCACGCAGTGGCGCCACAGCCGGCGGCCACCAATCCCACGAAGCCCCAACCGAAAATGTTGCGCACCACCGCGACCAGGGCAACCGCGCTGAGCACCGCGAACATGCCCAGACCCACGCGGGCCAGTGTCGGTCGGGAGGCCAGCGTGAGGAGGGCCGCACCACCGGCGGCCGGTCCTACCAACCCGGCCCCGGCCACGAACGCGACACCGACCTGACCGCGGCCGGCCGAGATGCTCGCCAGTCCCGAACCATCGACGTGAATCACCAGCGAGTCGAACTGTCCGCCGATCAGGATCGCAGCCAGGCCATGGGCGCCTTCGTGGACGTAGGTCGATAGGAGCACCAACGGATAGGCGACGTACCAACCGTACGGAAGAGTGTAAAGTGCCCCGGTGACCATCACTGCCCCCAGCAGGAACCAGCGGGCTCTATTAGCATCGCGTGGCGCGACCGATTCACCCAACTGACCGGCACCGTTTGACATCCTGATCTTATGTTAGCCGACCCTGTCGATGCAGACGCCGATTCTACCGGTGCTTCCGCAATCAAGTATTGGCGTCCAGTCCCTAACCCACCTACATGCTAGAGTTTGGGCCGTCATTTGAGCACCACAGTACTCTCATCGACAAGGCCCACGCACAGTGAAGAAACGAAGCTGTCTCAATCCCACGTGTCCGTTGCGCGGAGACGTCGAGTCCCGCCACATCATCCGCTATGGATTCTACAGAACCACGGCCGGGAAACGGTGCCGCTACCGGTGAGTCCGGTGCGGACACACGGTCTCGACGACCAAGGGCACCCTCTATTACCGTCTCCAGCACCGGAGAACGACGGTCGACACGGTCGTCGCGCTGAGAGTCGAGGGCGTCAGCCTGTCGGCGATTGCCCGGATCGAACGGCTGGCCTGGAACACCGTCGCCCGCTGGCTGGAGCGAGCTGCCGCCGTGTGTCGCCGATTTAACCAGGGTAGGACCACCGGCTTCGTCGCCCAAGAGCTGCAAGCCGACGAGATCCGCTCGTTCACGGGAGGGAAGACGCGGCCGACGTGGATCTTCGCGGCGATTGAGGTCTGGTCACGTCTCTGGACGTCGACCGTCGTCGGACGACGCAGCTACCAGAACACCCTGGCACTTGTTCGCGACGTGGCGTCGCGGATGACGTTCACCACATGTCCCGTGATCGTCACGGATGGATTTGAGTTCTACGGGAAGGGGATCGGTCGGGTGTTTGGCCCCGCAGCGCTCTACGCGCAGGTGATCAAGACCCGAGGCCGTGATCGCGTGGTGCGGGTCGACCGACGGACGGTGATCGGCGCCGTCTGGCGATTTGACGACGCGCTCACGCGCTCGGAGGATTCCTCGACGGTGAACACGTCGTTCATCGAGCGTCTGAATCTCACCATTCGGCAGAGTTCGGCCTACCTGGGACGACGGACGCTGGCCCATGCGCGCTCGGCGGGACGATCGAGGCGCCGACGTTCTACACGCGGCCGGCCAACGAAATTACCGCCGCCCTCGAGCGAGCGGAAGGGATCGAGCGTGACCTTGGCGAACTGTACACACGGTGGGACGCGCTCGATTCGCGGTCGACCTGACTACAACAGCGGCACCAGATGGATGCGATGAGCGCAGACCCGACACGCGTGTCCTTCGATCTGTCCAGGACGGTCACCGCGATCGCATCCGAGCTCGGGATCGCACCGACACAGGTCCGTGGCGCGGTCGACCTCCTGTCAGACGGCTGTACGATTCCCTTTATCGCCCGATACCGCAAAGAGAGCACCGGCGGGCTCAACGAGGTCCAGATCGGGGCCGTCGAGGACGCCCTGGCGGCCGCCACGGAGCTCATCGATCGCAAGAATCGAGTATTGAAGTCGATCTTCCAGCAGGGCATTCGCGATCGTGAACTGGAGCACGCGATCGTCGGTGCCCACGACGCGCGCGAAGTGGACGACCTCTATCTGCCATACAAGGGCACGCGCAAGACCAGGGCGACAGTCGCTCGTGAACGCGGCCTCGATCTGCTCGCGAGCATCCTTGTGGCCCAGGTCGATCTCGACACGACCCGGGCCTCGATCCTCAAGGCGTTCGTCGATCCCGCTCATGAAGTGGAAGACGCGGAAGCCGCACTGAAAGGTGCCGCCGATATCATCGCCGAACGCTGGTCGGAGGATCCTGCGACGCGCGCCTGGTTGCGCGATCAACTCGGCCGCGGCTGCGTCAAGACGAAGAAGAAGCGCGGCTATGACGGCGAGGACCATCGGTTCGAGACCTTCTACGACTTTCGCGAGCCGATCGCGCGGCTCGCGCCCCACCGTTTTCTCGCCATGCGACGCGGCGAATCTGAACACGCGCTCTCGCTGGCGATCGACGTCGACGACGCCAAGCTCACCGCGGTCCTCGGCCGTCGCCTGCTGACGAATCCCGGTTTCATGTTCCGACGCGAGCTCGAAGCGACGGTGACCGACTGCTACGCGCGCCTGCTGAAGCCGTCGATATCGACCGAAGTGCTGTCCTCGCTGCGAGAAGTCGCCGAGAAGCAAGCGATTAGCGTGTTTGCAACGAATTTCGGCGAGCTCCTTCTCGCCCCACCAGCCTCTCGGAAGACGATCCTTGGAATCGATCCGGGCTTTCGAACCGGATGCAAAGTCGTCGTCATCGACTCCACGAGTAAGCTCGTGGCTCATTCCACTGTTTTTCCCACCGCCCCGAGAAACGACGTCGAGGGCGCGGAGCGAGAGCTCCTCCGGCTGATCGACGCCCACGACGTCGAACTGATCGCCATCGGCAACGGCACGGCCTCGCGCGAGACCGCAGCGTTCTGCGCACAACTCGAAAGGGCCCGGCCCCGCGTCAGAAAGGTCGTCGTCAACGAATCTGGCACGTCAATCTACTCGGCGGGCGCGATGGCGCGCGAGGAGTTCCCCGACCTCGATCTCACCGTTCGCGGCGCAATCAGCATTGCCCGTCGGCTCCAAGATCCTCTCGCCGAGCTCGTCAAGATCGACCCCAAGTCGATCGGGGTCGGGCAGTATCAGCACTACGTCAACCAGGCTCAACTCAAGAAAGCCCTCGACCGAGTCGTCCGCTCATCGGTGAACCGGGTCGGCGCCGATGTGAATTCGGCTTCGGCAACGCTGCTATCGTACGTGTCGGGGATCGGTCCAACGCTGGCACGGGCAATCGTGGCTCATCGGGAAGCAGCCGGCCCGTTCGCGACCCGCCATGACCTCTTGCAGGTCCCTCGCTTCGGTGCGAAAGCGTTCGAGCAGAGTGCTGGCTTCCTGCGAGTACGCGACGGAGCCGAGGCGCTCGACGCGACGGCGGTGCACCCCGAGAGCTACTACATCGTGGAGACGATCTCCAGACGATTCGGTTGTCGATCTTGCGATCTGCTCGGCAATGACGACACTCTGAAGGGCGTCGACCCCGAGAGCTTGGTCGACGACAACCTCGGACTGCCAACCATTCGCGATATTCTCGCGGAGCTCTCACGACCCGGCCGAGATCCACGGCGAGAGTACGAGCCGGTGCGATTCGCCGACGGCGTCGAGACGATTGCCGATGTCGAAACCGGGATGCGGCTGGAAGGGATCGTCACCAATGTGACGCACTTCGGCGCATTCATAGACATTGGCGTTCACCAAGACGGCCTCGTTCACATCTCCGAGCTCGACAATCGTTTCGTCAAGGATCCGACCGAGGTCGTCAAGGTCGGCGATCATCTGCGGGTCGAGGTGCTTGAGGTCGATCGGCGTCGACACCGGATCGCCTTGTCGCGGAAGCGTGCCCTGGAATAGAAACACGGAGAGCCAATCTGACCATGCGGCGCCGCGAACTGTTGGCCTCGACGACCACGCCCGACGGGATGCGGATGACCCTGTCGCTCCACGCCGGAGACTACCGAATCGAAGTCGATGGTCAGGGGTTGATGTCGACCCGGGCCCCGGGGGTCGGAAAAGGCCCTCGTCGACCTCGCCGTGCGGGAGCTGGCGGACAACAGCCATCCGAGGGTGTTGATCGGTGGCTTGGGGCTTG
Source organism: Vicinamibacterales bacterium (assembly GCA_965197375.1). Classification (GTDB taxonomy): domain Bacteria; phylum Acidobacteriota; class Vicinamibacteria; order Vicinamibacterales; family UBA8438; genus CBDAMZ01. The sequence goes on along the minus strand of CBDAMZ010000010.1, from coordinate 266,850 downwards.
GTTTCACCCTGGGAGCGGCGCTCGACGTGCTGCCCGTTGGGGCCTCGGTGGTGATCGTCGAGTTCTTCGAGACAGTCGTCGACTGGAATCGAAAATTCAGTTTTGAGTCGGCGACCGATCGACTCGCCGACCCGCGAGTGGTCGTCGAGGTCACCGACGTGGGCGACTATCTGCGGAAGGTGAAGCAGCCTTTCGATGCGATCGTGTTCGACGTGGACAACGGCCCAGATGCCTGGTGCCTGGAATCGAACGAGCGGCTCTACGATCGTCCCGGGTTGATACGAATCCGGCGCGCGTTAAAGCCGGCCGGTATGCTCGCCGTCTGGTCAGCGAGAGGATCATCGGTGTTTGAAAACCGGCTCGCCAAGGTCGGATTCGCTGTGCGCAGCGAGACCGTGCGTTCGCGCGAGAGCAAGGGTGAACGGCATACGATCTTCCTGGGGACACGCGGTTAGCAGGGCGCTCAGCGCGGTGTCTCGACTGGAGCGTCTGAACCGCTTGCTGTGTCTCCTCTCCGAATATCGAGCTGCCCGCCGAGCCCCGCGGCGAGGCACTTCGCGCACCGCCACCCTCGCGCTGGACGGCCCGCAATCCTGCTGGCCTCACAGATGGGACAGCGGTGCTACCAGAAGACTCGCCGACGAGTCGCGGCCAGCGTGTCATGAGGCAACTCCGTGTCCGGAATACGAGTCCGTGGTTCGAACCCAGCGTCTCGCATCAGGCCGCGCCACTCAGTTCCGTGGGGACGAATGCGTGCACCGAATCTAGCCGTAGCGGCGGCATGCGCGACCTCGTGGCACAGCACTTCTTCGAGCAGGCCGGGCGGCCCGCCGAGCAAGAACTGCGCGATCCGGATCTCGCCCTGGCTGGCCAGACACCGCCCCAAAGAGACACGCATCCGCGAACTCGCTTTGACCTGAATTCGGTCGGGAAGGTGAGGCAGATCCCATGTCTCGCTCCAGCGAGCGACGAGCGGGCGCCACAATCGCTCGAAGGATTGCGCGCTTTCGGTCACCCGGGATCAGACTCTAGGGTGGTGGGTGATTCGTGGGCGTCGCGGTCCTCTCGAAGGAGTTCGCCCAGCCCGCCCCAGACCTCGGGGTCGAGCGCCAAAAGGCTAGCCAGACAAATCTCGACCTCGGCTCCGTCGAATTGGTCGCGGAGCCTGCGGACGGCCGGCTCGAGGGCAGCGGCCGCGACGGGGCCCAACTCGTGGTCTTCAGCGATCAAACCATCCTGGTTGGGAATCTGAAGTTCGTCGAGAAAACTGACGAGCAGCTTCTGGCGGCAGCCGAGATGCAGGGCCATCAGCAACGACGAGGCCAGTGCATGGTCAGGGCGCACGACGCGCGCGAGGTAGTCGACCCGCCGATCCACCGAGAGTTTGCGAACACCGGCGTCCCGAAATCGGAGCGCGAGCGCGATGGCGTGGTTGGCTTGGTCGCGCGTCGGCAGGTCGCCGTCGAATAGGGTTCGGGCCGCAAGCGCGCGGGTAGGCCGGCCCAGCGTTGCCCACAGTCGGGCGGGCGTCAGCTCGTCCATGGGTAGGTCGTGCAGCGGGTGCGCGGCGTCCCACTCGCGGGCGAGTTATTGAGCGGAGTTCATCAGCCTACTCTGCCGGTCACCGCCTCAACGTAACCATGCCGTCTACGCAACGTCCTTCTTCGCGATCCCCGTCGCGAGGGCGATCATCGATGCGATGTCCGACAGGTTCGAGGGAACCACGAACGTGTTGCCAGCCTTCGCGAGCCGACCGAATTCCTCGATGTATTGCTCGGCGATTCTCAGCTGCATGGCCTTGTCCCCCCCAGCGGTCTCCAGCGCGATCGCCACCTTGCGGATGCCCTCCGCGGTCGCAGTGGACACGCTGAGAATAGCCTCGGCCTCCCCCTCCGCCTCGTTGATCTTCTTCTGCTTAGCGGCCTCCGACTCCTTGATGACCTGCTGCTTGCCACCCTCGGCCTCGTTAATCTTAGCGTCCCGCTCACCCTCGGACGTGAGGATCACCGCCCGCTTCTCCCGCTCTGCGCGCATCTGCTTCTCCATGGCCGAGAGCACGTCCTGCGGTGGATTGATGTTCTTGATCTCGTAGCGAAGAACCTTAACGCCCCAAGGGTCGGAAGCCTTGTCGAGCTCCATGACCACCGAGGTGTTGATCGTGCCGCGCTCCTCAAACGTGCGGTCGAGGTCGATTTTTCCGATCTCGCTCCGCAGGGTCGTCTGGGCGAGCTGGCCGATGGCAAAGATGTAGTCGCCAATTCCGTAGGAGGCGCGTTGGGCGTCGAGCACTTTCAGGTAGAGAACCCCGTCCACGCCTACCTGAACGTTGTCCCTGGTGATACAGATCTGCTCCTGGATGTCGACCGCGCTCTCCTTGAGGTTGTGCTTATATGCGACCCTCTCAACGAAGGGGATGAGGACATGGAACCCGGCCTTTATCGTTTTCCGGTACTTACCCAGGTATTCCACGACGTACGCGCTCTGCTGAGGAACCACGATTGCGGTCTTCGCAATGACCATGACAACCAGCACGGCGACGACAGTAGTGACGATCAACGGTTCCACGGTGTCCCTCCTGAAAATCGCTTACAAGTTTTTCCGGATCGACAGGACCAGTCCGTCGACGCGCTCCACCCGGCATCGGTCTCCCACATGAAGATTCATCTCGCCGGCGTTCCGGGCGCTCCAGGTCGAACCCCGCAGCTCAGCCTGGCCCGTGGCTCCGGCGGCGATCGGTTTGGTAGCGACGGCGATCTCCTCCTCCAGCTTGTCCACGTCGTGTTCGCGCGTCTTGATCTTTCTCCGAAGTCGAGTCCGGAAGAGGACGAGCGTCCCGATGGACAGCGATGCGAAGAGCAACCACTGCGCGGAGACGGGGATGCTCACCCCCGAGAGGCCCAGCAGACCCAAGATGACGGCGGCGGCGGCAAAGAATACGAGATAGAAATCCGTCGATACGGTCATCTCGGAGATGAGGAGTATCGCTCCGATGACTAGCCAACCCCACCAGGACATGATTCACCCCGCCTCGGGATCCGTACGCCGGATGTCGAGTGCCATGAACCTCTCATTGCGAAGACGATGAACGGCGTAGCGTCTAGCGTAGCGCGAATCGGTGGGCGGTTCAATGGGGACGGGGGTTAGTCACGCGGGTGCGCCGTCGCCCGCCCCCATGGTCTATATCTATCGCGTGGCATGAGTTTGCGTATGCGGACTGAAGAGAGGCTCTGATGGAACGAGACAGTCTTGCAGGCATACGGGGTTGGCTGTTAGTTTGTTTGACCGGTTCGATCCCTCTCCTGGTGGTCTACTCGATGGGTCTGTCAGGGTGGTTTTTCGAATATCCCGTTGTTCTCATGGTCGCAATCTTCCTCGTACTCGCACTTCCCCTACTACTCATTCTGTTAAAACATCCCAAAGCACCGCAGTGGAATATCGTCGAGTTGTGGATGTTAGTGATCTTAATGATTCTACGTTCAGTGAGTGTCTTTTTGATGCCGGTGAGTGGAGAGGAAATGAGCAGTGAGGAACTGCCTATCGTAGTGCTGACGCTCTTAGGAATAGTGTCTATCTCGATAGGATGGGCGACAGTGTGGACGAAGCACTTCAAAGAATCGGTGCGCGTTAGAAATACGTTTCACTTTGTAGGTAGCGTCTAGTCATGACCTGACTCCGCTCACGCCACCGAATAGCGAGACGCTTAGCCTACCGCGGCGCGGCGGGTGGTTCAACGGGGGGTTAGTCGCAGCACCAACAAATGCCTGGGCAGTGCGTAGCCTGCTGCCGACACATCTTGGTAAGATCGAATCTAATTCTTACGGAAGAATCACTATCGAATGCCAGTGAGTAAGGAAGAGTTCGTTAATTGTGTTAAATCCTTCAACAAATTCGGAACGAAAACTCGCCTCACAGATTTCACGTGGTTTACCGCCGTTCGTTCAGGAGTCGCCCAGAAAGCCTTCAACGAATATTGGACAAGCGCGCAACGACAATCTCATAGCCTTCATGAAATATCCTATCGGGCCTGCTTCAAAGCCCAATTGCCTGGATTTTTCATCTCTCGCCTCTGCAAACCGGGAGACTCCGTCTATGACCCATTCATGGGGCGTGGCACCACACCATTGGAGGCGTTCTTACGTGGGTGCAAACCTCTTGGTAACGATATCAACCCACTAAGCGTTGCGTTGCTTGCGCCACGACTCAATCCGCCACGCCTCCAAGAAATCATTGACCGTTTAGCATTAATCGATCTTACAGCGGCCGAGGAAACGTTCCCCGAACTTGAAGTGTTCTTTCACCAAAAGTCGCTAACCCAGATCATCGCGCTCAAGGAATACCTATTACAAAGAGAACAATCTGGCGAAATAGACCGGGTCGACCAGTGGATCAGGATGGTAGCAATCAATCGGCTTACAGGACACTCGCCTGGATTTTTCTCAGTCTATTCTTTGCCGCCCAATCAGGCTGTATCGATTGATGCACAAACGAAGATCAATCAGGCTCGTAAGCAGACTCCAGAAGCAAAAGAGATTGTTCCGAGAATAATCAGCAGATCAAAGTCTCTGCTTAAGAATTGGTCAGGACCTCAATTTGAGCACCAGAGCAACACGCTTAGTCCATTGCTGACTATAGGCCCTGCAGAAAAAGCAAAAGAAATTAAATCTAATACGGCACAATTGGTCGTCACATCGCCGCCATTTCTTGATGTCGTCGACTACCAAACTGATAACTGGATGAGATGCTGGTTTCTCGGAATTGATTCGTCAACGATCAAGATTAGTTCCCACAAGAATTCTGAAGACTGGCAAGATCTCATGACCAAAGTTTTTAGAGATCTGTATCGCATCCTCAAACCGGGTGGCTACGTTGCATTCGAGGTCGGAGAAGTTAGAAATGGAACACTTCTCTTGGAGGAACTTGCGCTTCCAGCTGGCGTCGAAGCAGGGTTCGAACCGGTGATAATAATGGTCAATGTTCAAGAGTTCACAAAGACCGCAAATGCTTGGGGCGTCGACAATCAGACAAAGGGGACAAACACCAACAGAATCGTGGTATTTCAAAAAGAACCATAAAAAGAAGTTTTATGGCTTCGGGAGTTCACACAAATTTTTACTATTGGTATTGAACTCCGCCTTAAACTGAACCTTTAAATCGTAAACATCAAGAATAGCTTGTCTCGGCTGCTGTCACAGGTTCGTTCCTGTGTGAAGGAGAATCAACATGAAGCGGATATCCTCAATGTTCTTTATTCTGTGTACGGCGACTGTAGTTAGTCTCGCGTTCGGTTCTTCTAACAAAGATGTTCAGTCAGTTCAGCAGGCTTTTGAGCGCGATGTAGCAGCTCTCAATACTGGAAACTTTGACGGATTTCTCGACAACGTTCATGAAGAGGCGCTTTCGTTTTATTCTTGTGGGCCAACATCAGGGAAACAGGGGCGTGAAGCGTGCGCGGTTGACTGGCAGTTGTTCTTCGACACAACGACGAACGCTCGTTTTGAGACCAAGAACGAGGAGTATCGAGTTATCGGCGATGTTGGGATTGCCTATGGCGAATACTCGCTGTCGGTGAACTACAACAACAAGGGGAGACAGACCGTGCACGAAGGTCGGTACACAATGACATATACACAGGTCAATGGTTCTTGGCAGATCGCGATGCAGCACAACACTCCCGTTGGTGAAGCCCCACAACCGGCTCGAGATCTTCGCCCAGAAGGTCGACAATAGTCAGTTAGAATTGATTCCGGAGTTGGTTCCATCAAGGGTGATACCGCGAGGTTCAGATGCTCGAGATCCTCATCGTTGTTGTCATCGCCTTGATCGTGTTTGGGCCGATGCTGCTCAAGGCTCGGAAGAACATGGGCGACTAACCCTTCCCGTTCCACGACTTACGGCGCGAATTCGCCTGCCGGTTGCTGGAGTCGTCATGGGTCGTCCGAGCGGGTTCCCTGACTGACCGGGTCGAAACGGCATTGCTTTAGTTCTGTTTTCTACAGCGACAGTCGGCGTGTCTTATTAATGACACGCCTGCTCTCCGACAACCGTCTCCAACATGTCTCCATGAAAGGACACACGCCGGCATTTGGGACGGACGGGTACCGGTCACACTCGCCCGGTTCGCTGATTCCATTCTGTTGGGTGTCCACTTGGGTATCAGTCCTAACTAGTCGAAGTAGCTTTCTTTTCTATATCTGACAGAACTTTCTTGTAGGCTTTGTTGAAAAACATTCGGTCTCCCAGTAGCCCAAATAGAATGCAAACGCCAATACTTAGCAGCAAAGGAAAAAGCGATTCCGGAAAAACGATGGCGAAGAAATTAGGAAGCAAAAACGCAGCCGGGGCGCTAACAAATTCCACCCAAACATGCCTCCAGAGACACCAGAGGCCAGTGAAAAGAGCGGCTGACCAATTCCACGTTAGTCCAGCGGGGACGGTTGGGTAACCACCAGAATCTCCGCCAAGCTTCTGGTCCAGTAGGTGAATCGTACCGGGTTTCTCGGAGACCTCATTGCTTGGGAGGATGGGGGCTATGGGACGTCCCAGTCGGTTTTCTCCGGAAGTGCGCGAACGTGCCGTCCGGATGGTCGAGGAGTACCGGGAGGCCCACGCCTCAGAGTGGGCGGTGCTGCAGTCGGTGGCGCCGAAGCTCGGCTGCACGGCGGAGACGCTGCGGAAGTGGGTGCGGCAGGCGCAGCGTGATGCTGGGCATCGGCCGGGCCTGACGACGAGCGAGCGGGAGCGGTTGAAGGAGCTGAGCGCGAGGTCCGAGAACTGAAGCGGGCGAATGAGATCCTGCGGAAAGCGTTCGCGTATTTCGCCCAGGCGGAGCGCGACCGCCGGAGGACGTCGCCACGATGGTCCAGTTCATCGCCGACCATCGCGCCGTGGTCGGGGTCGAGCCGATCTGCGCCGTGCTGCCGATCGCCCCGTCGACGAACTCATCGCCATCGGCACCAGCGGACACATCCGACGCGCCGGTCCGCACGGGCGCAGCGCGACGATCAGCTCCGCGTCAAGATTCAGCGGGTCTATGACGCGCACCAGCAGGTCTACGGCCCCCGGAAAGTCTGGCAGCAGCTGCGACGGGACGGCGTCCGCGTAGCGCGCTGCACCGTGGCGCGCCTGATGCGCGCGATGGGCCTTGCCGGGGCCGGGCCTGGGTCACCACGACCCACGCCGGTGAGGGCGGTCGCCCGGTGGACCTCGTTGACCGCCGATTCGTGGCCACCCGTTCGAATCAGCTCTGGGTCTCCGATTTCACGTACGTCGCACCCTGGGGCGGCTTTGGCTACGTCGCGTTCGTCATCGACGTGTTTGCGCGACGCATTGTGGGCTGGCGGGTGTCGGCCTCCATGCGCACGGACTTTGTGCTGGATGCGGTGGAGCAGGCGATCTACGCCCGCCGGGGCGACGCCCTCACCGGCCTCGTACATCACAGTGATGCCGGGTCGCAATATCTCTCGATGCGGTACACGGATCGCCTCGTGGACGCCGGCATCGCGCCGTCGGTCGGCAGCCAAGGCGATGCCTATGACAATGCCCTCGCCGAATCGGTGATCGGCTTGTACAAGACGGAGGCGATTCGACGGAAGGGCCCGTGGCGTACCCTCGAGGCCGTGGAGTTCGCCACCTTGACGTGGGTGGACTGGTTCAACACACGACGACTGTTGGGGCCGCTCGGGGACATTCCACCAGCAGAGTTCGAGGCGCAGTACTATGAGCAGGCTGAGGTGGCCTGATTCAACGCATTCGGTCTCCGAGAAACCCGGTACGATTCATAGGCGACTAAAAGTCGCGCGGTAATGTGATTTCCAATTCATGCCTACATAATCCTCTAGGCGCTTGAGGATTTCATCGCGGGCGGCATCGGTATTCTCTGCAGCCATCAATGAATGCCGCTCTACCGGCTTTATCTTCGAGGTCGGCTCGTTCACAGCCAACGTAATTTCTTCGGCAGGTGTGACGACACTTTCAACGTGTGGGGCCTCGGCTACGACTGGCTCAGAGTGCTGTCGCTCGCCCTCCGGTACTGCATCAGTAATCAGGTCGCCACTTGTCTCGGAGTTCTCGGAGATCGGCGGTACTGATACGGCTCGCTCAGGCCGCTGCTTCTCATCCTGTGGACGCTGAATCTTCTCACCGCATGCAGCGCAGAACTGTGCCGACTCAACAACCCGTTCCCCGCAGTGGATGCAATACATGGGCAATGCCCTTCGGAAATCTACGGCAACGCCATGTGCGTGCTGACGGCCCGACGACGACGATGATGTGTGTGAAGACGCGATCCTACCGCTACGCGGCGGGCGGTTCAACGGGGATGGGGGTGAGTCACGCGGGTGCGCGGCGAACCACTCACGCGCCAGCTACTGACCTTCGGCGCGTTGCTGCGGGGTCTCACCCTGCACGTTCCTATTCACACACGGTGCCGTCATTGTCGCGGTCGGTCATATAGCGATACGCGGGGTGGCCACGCCTCACCGGGGCAATGCCATGCCGACGGGCTTCGGCACAGGTAATCCGACCATTGCCGTTGTCGTCGTACTGTCGTAGCGCATTTGAGTCAACGGATCGTGGTGGCTGACGCGTTTGACGAGACGGACGGCTTCCGCCGCCGGACTCGCACACGATGCCATCGCCGTCCCCGTCTCGCATGTAGGCATAGGCTGGATGATCGCGACGCACTGGCGCAATTCCATGTGTGCGTGCTTCAGCGCAGGTGATCCGCCCATTGCCGTTGTCGTCCCATTGCGCCACCTCAGCGGGTAATGCGTCGAGACGCCCGCCGAGATCAATACGCTCCGCCATGCTGGTGCCATCACGAACAAGAGTTGTCAACGCACAGGAGTCAAGGACCCGTTCGAGAGCGTCTGCCTCGCGGCGATCAATTGAGAGGTTGTATTTCTGGCGAACTCGCACTACTCGATCAGCAAGCCAGCACCGGTTCAGCATCGGCAACCAGTCTGCCGCGTCATGGTCTCGTTTCTGTTGGCGATTCACGTTCGGGCTAGCCAACGTCAGATTTAGTTGATCCGTGGAGAAACGCCGTCGCGTGTTTGCAGTGGCTGCGCATAACCCGCTGTCGTGCGCTTCCGACCTCGCAACGATGTGTTCGATATCTGTTTCTCTCCTATCTGTGAATGTGCGTCCGGTATACGGACTCCAAATACTCCCAAGGCTCTCAATAATGCGTAGCTCAACGGACTGCGGGTAGGAATAGTCTGCTGCCCGGTAGGGGCTGCAGCGCAATTCGGGGGTCACGCGCAGACCCCGCCAGTTCTGCGCCACGGCTGAGTGTGCACCCCACAACAGACAGGCGACCGTGAGCGAAACTTGGAGATTCAGAGGCTTGATGGTTCGCAGCATTGAAGGAGCCATCCCGGTCAATCTACTCCTCTCGCGACGTGTTGGATAGGTGGCACTCGTTCTCGTGAACGTGACGGCTGGATGCACCCCGTAGAGGACGAGAACGCGCTCTACCCCTAGCAGGCAGAGGGTGCAATGCGGGGGTGGCTAACGACTTTTGTACCCAGGTACAAAAGTAGCGGGTCAACGGAGACGGGGGTGAGCCCGTCGAGTCCCTACGTATCACGCCTGGTGGCTTGGGAATGTTCAACTCGATGGTGATGGGCGTCTCCGGTTCCGGCACGTCCCGAGGGTTCGGACGCCCATAGGCGTAGGTCATCAACACCGTTAGCACCGATGGATGGAGTTTTCCTGTTCTCGCATCGGCGAGCAACCGCGCTTGCACCTTCGGGTCTTCGACGATTCGCGTGGCCCATTCCCGCACTGCGAGACTGCTCTTGTTACGAGAGCCTTTTGGACGGCCGTGTGGGTTACCTGACTGACCGGGTTGGAACGGCATTGCTTTAGTCCTGTTGTCTACAGCGACAGTCGGTGTGTCTCGTGATTAGCACGCGGTGATTCATCTCTCCGTCAGCTCTCCGTGACGGTGGTTGATTCACGTTGAACCCTGAGTACGTACGTGGAACCATGACACGGTGTAAGCGACGGAAATAAAACCAGTTAAACCCAGAAGTCACACGCTATCACTGTGTTAAAGAAACGCGCCTCACGGGTTCGACTCCCGCCGCCCCCACCATTTCCCCCCTGTAAAATCAGGCGCTCTTGCGTTCGCGTCTGATGCGTTTCCGTCAGCTCTCCACTGCCCACGCCGGTAAAGGAGTCGGCATTATACAAACTTGCGCTGCCACGCCTGAACACACATTAATGACATGGAAATCAGCTAGGAGTCCGCGATGCAATAGAGATACCGCTGTCCACGAAGATAGATTTCACGGCCGACCACGGCAGCAGATGCGTCAATTTGATCATCCAGCGCGTTAGTAGCCACCACACGAAGTTGGGCGCCAGTTTCAAGGACCAGCGTTACCCCATCTCGACTCGTAACATAGAGGTAACCACCGGCCACCACAGGCGATGCGTATATATCTCGAATGCCAGGAAGACGCTCAGGCCCGTAAAGTTTTCGACCGGTTTTGGCATCGTGTGCCGACAAAATCCCGGAATTGCTTTTTGTGAAATAAAGAATCCCATCGTGTAAAACGGGCGAGGGAACATACGGAGTGTCACGATCGAGCGACCACACGATCGCATCTGTACCGGTGATATCACCACGGGCCTTTGAAAGATCAACCGCGTACAGTTGATTCCCGCGATATCCACTCATTAGATACACAATCCCATCGGCCGTCACCGGCGTTGGAATCGCATTGGGCGTAACACCTGCACCTTCCCATACAAGATCCCCGGTATCAATGTCATAACTCCGAACTCGATCCGTCGCACTTGTTATGACCTGGACCCTCCCCTGGTATTCCACAACAAGCGGAGTCGACCATGACGTAATCTCTTCACGGGCAGTCCGCCAACGCTCTTGGCCCGTCCACTTGTCGAGCGACGTAATAAATGACTGCCTCTGATGATCCCACACCACAACGATGGAATCACCGTGCAAGGCTGGAGACGCACCTTCTCCAAACCCCATGCGGATCTCCATGTCGCCAAAATCCTGGTTCCACAGCAACGTCCCCTCCAAGTCATAGCAGTAGAGTCCGCGTGAACCAAAGAATGCACATAACACTTCACCGTCAGTAACGGCCGAGGCCGAAGCCCAACTGCCAGTAGCGTGGCGCCCTTCGTGCGGTTGCTCCGACACGGCAATCCGCTCCCAAACAACCGAACCGTCGTGCCGGTCATAGGCGCTCACTGTGAACTGCTGGACTTCGCTCGAACTTACGGCTCCCATCAAACGATCCCGCAGGCGCCCGAAAAGACCTGCCCCCCCTGCGCTGCCGGCACCAGCGGGTATCGCAGAAAGAATAAATATATGGTCATCCCATACGATGGGTGACGCTGAGCCATGGCCCGGAAGTTCAACCTTCCAGCGAACATTTTGCGTCTCGGTCCATTCGGTTGGAGCGTCAGCTGTTGGGGACACTCCGGTAGCCAACGGCCCGCGCCACTGGGGCCAACCATTAGTCTGAGTATCCGATAAACTCGTTTCCTGCCCAATCAGCGGCAAAGTCAATATGCTGAGTGCAACAACGATGAAGCCAATAATTCGCACAGGATCCCCTTTGCTCATTAGAAATCACGAAATGCGAAGCACCCGGTTGATCATCAATCGCCGCAACTAGAGTATCTCGCAACTATGATGATGAATTTCCGCTGTTGTAGCACGTAAGGTAGCGACCGTGTTTTCGTGAGAGATGACATAAACTGCAATCGATGCACCAATAAATTAAAGTCTATGAATGTTAATCATCGGGTGGCCAGAGTTAGGCCCGTGACCATTTGGAGAAGATAATGTTAGGTAAGAATGGAAGTATAAGATTTATAGGAACTTTGCTATCTGTCGCTTTCTTTACTGGAATATTTGCTCCGACGACCGTCTTTTCGCAGGCCGTGTCCAGCGGCACACGGTTTGAGATCGCAGAGGGGAGCCGGGTGTCCTATCGTGTGCGCGAGCAGTTGGTGGGGATTAGCTTCCTTAACGACGCTGTGGGCGTGACAGAAGAGATCTCAGGAACTATTGTGGTCGCGTCTGACGGAACAGTCGATGCGAGCCAGTCGAGACTAGTACTTGATCTCGCAACATTTTCGAGCGATCAAGCTCGTCGCGACAATTTCATCCGTACGCGGGTGTTCGAAATTGCCCAGGCACGTGACTGCCAACCAGACTGTGTGCTGCACGAACCTGAAGCCGTGTTTACTCCACGGACGGCATCGAATTCACCGCTTCCGCCAGATAACGTAGAAACATTTTTCCCAATTGTTGGCTTCGAGCTCAGCAGAGATTTGACGTTGCATGGAGTGACGAAGGAAACCACATGGGAAATTCTGGTAACTTACAATAGCGAAGAAGGGATTGTAGAAGGGAAAGCTCAAACGAGCTTCACGTTCGCCACGTTCGACCTAACGAAACCGGTTCTTCCTTTCTTGTTGACGGTCGAAGATGAGATTCGACTCGAGATCGACTTCAAGGCGACAATATCGTGAGCCCTTTCATTATGGTCTCCCAGTTGAATACCACGATATCGCTGTAGACGCCGATCCTACCGCTGGCTGGAAGGGGGTTCAATCAGAGGGCTTACGGCTCACGCGGGTGTGCGGCGCCACACTGGGCGGCGAGACGGTAGGCTCGGTGAGCAATGGGCCTCGTTCAGCTGCTAGGAGACGCCGGCCGTATCCTGGTGTTTACCGGAGCAGGCATCTCGACGGGCAGCGGCATCCGTGATTTCCGCGGCCCAAAGGGTGTCTGGAGGGAGCGGCGGCCCGTCTACTTCGATAATTTCATGAACTCTGAGGTCGCGCGCATCGAGCACTGGGACCAGAAGTGCCAGGCCTGGCCCTCGTTTCGCGACGCGGAGCCGAATGCCGTGCATACGTCGGTTGCGGATCTCGAGCGGGCGGGCAAGCTCGCGATGGTCGTCACGCAGAACATCGACGGGCTACACACCCGCGGCGGGACCTCCTCCGGGCGGCTTGTCGAGCTGCATGGTACGAACACGGCTATCGAGTGCATGAGCTGCCATGCTCGCACCGTTCCGGATCCTCACGTGAAGCGCTTCTTGGAAACGCGAACACCGCCGGTGTGCGGCTGTGGCGGCTATCTGAAGCCCGCCACGATCAGCTTCGGCCAGAACCTCGATCCGGACGAATTGGAGCGGGCCGCGGCAGCAGTCCAGGAGACGGATCTCGTTGTGGCGTTGGGCTCGACGCTGTCGGTCCACCCGGCGGCAGGTTTTCCGCTGGCGGCCGCGGAACGCGGCGTGCCCTACGTCGTGATCAACCGCGGTGCAACGGACCACGATGGCCACGCCGCTGTGACGTTACGGCTCGAGGGGGACGTGGTGGAGCTGTTTCCACCCGCCGTCGCTGAAGCGCTAGCGCCGTCAAATGGATGCGGCCTAACCGGGGGAGGGGGGTAACAGGGGGAACCGTTAGAGATACAGATGACGCCACCCACGAAGCGGAGGAGCCGGCGGTTCAATGGGGACGGGGGTTACGGCTACCGCGGGTTGTTAGGTGTTGCTCTCAGCGACCTCAGGACGAAGCACCTCAATCTCTTCGAGAAGCTTGTGGAGTTCGACCGTGAGAATCTCTCGGTCGCGCGCCTCAGACGCTAGCTCCTGTTCCACTACTTTGACATCCTTTGCTTCCTTAGATGCTTGGCGTTCGGCGCGCCGATGCTTGTGCCGAAGCTCGGCAAGGCGATCTGCTTTGTCCCTCGCCTCGGATGCGAGCTCTGCGCCACTCAGCGCTTGGTGAGCGACATTTAGCTCCAGGACCTCTTTCTTGTGCTGCTCTTCGAACGTCTGAACCTCTTCAACTGAGATTTCGAGTTCCTCCCGCACACGGAGCTTAAGATCCTGTGCCCGGGATAAAACTTGTTGCTCAAGTTCCTCCACGCTCGCCGCGGCTCGCCGGATGGACTGGGTGTACTGGGCTCTCCAGCGATTGCTTCGTCTTTTGGCGGCACGGGCCTGCAGACGACGCATGGAGCTAGCCAAACGCTGCACCTGTCGGGTTAGAACGCTTTTCTCCTGTATGTCCCTGAACAGCTGCCGTTCTCGTGGGTTATGGTCTGACATTTCGCCCGACGCTAACGTGAATACCGGACCCTGTCAACCCACAGATCACCGTTGTCCTCCACTGATTCCAAGAACTGCGGTTTGAGCGAGCCGCACGAGAGGGCACAGTCGCGGCGTGACCTGGGCGTTCGACGGGGACGGGGGGTTAGTCACGCGGGTGCAAGCGTTGGCCAGCCCCCAGAGGGTGCGAGGGTGACAATCGGGTTGATCTTCCTGCGGGCGAGAGGCTTGGCGTCTGCGGGCTGGTCGCGGGTCATCATCTACGAATTTAACTTTCCCGTTCGCGTCTTTTATTTATGCCAAACAATTCAGCTTCGGCCAACAAGTTTGTATCTGCCAACTCATCGATGACGTCATCCTTAGTTCTCGCCGTCCTCGATTCTCTTTCTCGCTTCCTCTAACTGTGCATCACTTGGAAGAATCCCCACTATGCGCATCCTGTCATCGGGTTGCCCGTAGTATTCCTTCAACTCTTTCGCTGATCTTTTTTAGACTTTGGGACAGCGCCTTCTGCAATGCTCACAACTTCGGCCGAACCGTACTTCACAGCACGCCTCTGTAGATCGGCTAACTTCTTCCGCGCTAGCTCTACTGTCTCACCTTCGATTGTCTCCTCCCACGTATCGCCATCTGTATCCTCTAACGTGAACGTGTGCAAATTCATTTCATTTGCCATGTGTCTTTCCTTACCACGTTCAGTGCGGATGAACTGCTTGATCAGCTCCTCATCATCCATCGCTATTCCCAATTGCTTCGCTTGGAAGTCCTTGCGCAAACCTTTCCTCTAAGTCACAATTAGCGACGGCCGTCCACAATCCGCCACATGGTCAACGCCAGATACGAACGATAGGGCGAAAAACGTAACGCAGTCCTCGTCGGCGCACGTCGGCCAATCAAACCGCTGAATGTTCGCTGGACTGAGACGTCGCCTTCCGGCCATACATCTGGAAGTTGGTAATAGAAAATCAGCACCATGTCGCAAGTCCATGGCCCAATCCCCCAAATCGCCATCAGCCGCCGGAGTCTTTCTTCAGGACCCACGGACAAAAAAACGTCGTCCGAGAGCCTCCCTTCCTTCTCTGCACGACTGATATTTTTGAGACTCTTAAGTTTGCTCGCCGATATACCGCAGGATCTGAGTGCGCTACCGAACTCCTCAGCACACTGGGGAATGCTAAGGCCATGGCCTCTTGCAGTGACGGTAATCCTGTCCCAAATACTCCGCGCTGCTCGAGCAGAGAGCTGCTGTCCGACTATGGCTCGAGACAAGAAGTGAGCAAGTCCTTTGCTTTCGCGTCTCCGGAACGTCACGGGACCGACCTCCCGAATCGCCGAAGCCAGCGGCTTCGAGACACTTGCCGCTCGCGCCAACAAGATCCTGTGGGCAGTACGAGAACTTTGCCGTTCTTGGGATGGGTGCCCGGCGAGCGAAGGCAAAGTGCGTTGCGTTCCTGACCTGGAATACTTGGTCTTGCGTGAAGTGTTTCCGCCCACAAGCCAGGAATCTTACCGCTGGCTGGCGGGCGGTTCAACGGGGACGGGGGTTACGGCTCACGCGGGTGTGCGGCGAACCACTCACGCGACAGCTTCTGGCCGTCGGCGCGTTGCTGCGGGGTCAGACGATCGGCGACGTCGTCACGCACCTCGGCCAATCCTTCTTGTTCCGACGCGTCGGCATAGACAGTCGCGAGGTTGAACCATTTGTATGCTTCGACGTTGTCCTGCGGCACCCCCGGCGTGGCGTTGGTCCCCGCGTCAGTCACCAGCCGAAACCACCGCACCGCCCTATGTTTCGACAGCATCGAGAAGGCGTTCTGATGAAAAACAATCCTTGGTTTTTTCCACCGGAGTCCCCGTTCTTGTTTCCAGACGACCGCCGTTCGTCTTGCATGACTAGAAGGACGACCAATGCATGATGTCATTGAACCCATCAGGCAATGTTTTCCCAAGGCCTCCATGGCGTCGGAATTCTTTAACCAGCTCAACCAGTCGTTGGAGGGACAACATAAATTTACGCCAGCCAACACACGCTTTGCCGAGGGAGCCTGTTGCGACGAGATCAATGAGCCGGAACTCCAGCGCCTGGAACAGTACTGGGGGGAGCGGTTCAAGTTCGGCGGACTCGCCGGCTATTGCCACGGCGGGAGGACAGGCCTAGGTGCGGTAACCCATCACGTTCCCGAGGAAAATGGGCAACGGAACCTGCTGTTGGTCGGAGGGCTACATATCGGCTGGCATGATGGGAAGTGGGGAGAAGTGCCTCGCGTGGGACAGGTAGAAATCACGACGTCCTGCGGCGCATTGATGGCCATTGTGGAGGCGGGCTATGCCGACTTGCAATCCAAGACCATGGACCCATTAGATTCGCAGCAATTCTTAGTGGAGCGGATCATGCTGCCCTTTCTCAAGGAGGCGGATGGTGGAGGGGACGTCCCGTTAATTGCCCAGGCAACCCAGTTCCTGATGCAGCGAATCGACGCAGATCTCTGGACCATTGTGGACGATCTACTGCCGCACTTCGAAGGGCAGATTGCATGCGTCACGGGAGTGACCATCAATACCGCCACCGGCAATTTCTTCTGCCCGTCGGTGCAGGTCGTCCGCAATCACCGGGCGACCGGCGAAACTGCAACTTTGGTCTGAGAGCTAGTGAGGAAATCGTTTCGATGTCGTCAAGTGGGCCGCCGCGCACCCGCGTGACTAACCCCCGTCCCCGTTGAACCGCCCGCCGCGCTAGGCTAGCTCGTCGCCTCTAAGTAAAGTGGATCTGCATGAACCACGAGATTACCTATCTTCACTGCGGTGAACATCTACAACGAAGCCTGAAGAATGAAATCGATGAAGTTTTATCCGTAGTGGATGTGATTAAGTGGGAAAGAGAATTTAAGGTTGTTACATCCGATTCAACTCTTCTCCGCCAAACTGCATACAACAAGAGATTCGAGATCGGGTCCCAGAAGTTGGGTTGGGAAGCCAAGCCAAGATTGTCTGAAACACTTCGACTAATCGGCGATTTCAAAAAGAATCTTGTGTTTATCGAGGTCCAATTTGGAAATAGTGCGACTCTCTATCGAGATTTCCACAAGTTTCAGTATGGGCTTCAGAATGGTTTGCTCTCTATGAGTGTTTTGATTGTCCCGGTTAATTCTAAGGAGTTCTTTCCGACCTGACACCCGTGCTCAGAGCGGCATTAGGCAGCAGACTGGGTGGAATACGAGTATGAGTTCCCAGCGAAGAACGAGACCGACGGCGCTTAGTCTTTTTACAGGTGCGGGTGGCAAGGAGTCCCTCGTGTGGTGTGGGTTCGATCCCCGCCCTCGGCACCATTTCTAATGACGAAAATCGCCACGCTGACAGATTATTCAATAGGAACGGGTTGACAGCCGTTTGGCCCCTCGTCACGATAGAAACGATGTTGAGTCACGTAGCGCGTGTGTTCCTCGTCATAGCGGTTGTGTCGACCGCTGGAATGGGATCGTTCGCACACATTCACCAAACTGGCCACGGTTCACAGCAGCCAGAAGGGAGTCGGACCCATGACCACTCCGCACACGATCAGAGTTCTGGTGCACACTGGCATCTGACGGGACTCGAGGCGACTGAGAAACCTGGTACGACTAGACTGGCCGGTAACCTGCATCGTCATGCCTCTGTCCGGGTTGAGGTGCTGGCGGTCGATCGTTCGAGCGTTCGTATTGGAGCGACTTCTCCATTGGTTGAGGCATGGTGGGCTGATATCGTGCCCATGCCCTCTGTCTGGTGCCTGTCGATTGTTACGAAGGCCAGTCCCGATCTACCGCCACCCATTGTCCTTCCTGCACGCGCCCCACCGATCTAGCTGTCCGCCTGCGGCGTAATTGCTGAATTCCGTTTATAGAGACATTTCCATATTAGGGTCCGTCCACCTGTTGAGGACGGCCGTTGGGGGAGAACGATATGTGTCGATGGCGACCACTGGTGTGGGCAACTGGTTTCAGTGGGCTATTTGCCTGGGGTGTTTCTGCGCAGACGCTCACTGAAGAACAGGCGCTCGCGCGGATGCGCATAGAGCATCCGCAGGTACGTGCCCTGCGCTTCACGGTTCGCGAATTAGAGGCCGACGCACGGGAACGCAGCTTGCTTGCCAATCCGATGGTGACCTATACGCGAGAAGACGCCGGTCTTACCGTTGACGATTTCGTACTGGTGACCCAAGAGTTGCCGGTGCGGGGACGATCGAGATTACTCGCCGAGGCGGCGGGACAGGCGGTGACCGTTGCCGAGGCTCGCGCGGCCAACGACCTGCTGGTGTTTGAAACACGGCTGCGACTTGCGTTTACCGATCTTCTCCTCGCTCAGGAGCGCATGGAGACCCTGGAGAGGGGAGTGTCGGAGTTGAGCCGGTTGGTCGATGTTTTGCGAGTTCGGGAGGAAGAGGGTGAAAGTTCCCGGTTCGATCGGGTGCGTGCTGAAGGGGAGGTCGCCGAGATCGAAACCGATTTTGCAACGGTTGTCATTGATCGCTTGACGGCTCAGGCACGGCTCGCCTCCTTCTTTGCGCCTGGCACGGAACCGGCAGGATTAACGGCCGTCGGTCAATTGGCGACGAATAAAACTATTCCTACTCTTGATTCTCTCCTGACTCAGGCTCTCGCGCGCCGTCCGGACTATCGTGCCTTGACGCTCAGTGAAAAGCAGTGGGCGATTGAGCGGCGTGCTGCGGCGCGGCTGCGCCTACCGGCCGTGGCGGTGACCGCCGGGCTGAAACGGACGGGCGGACCAAAGGCGCGCGCGTCAGGTTACGTTGTGACGGCCACGGTTGGGGTCCCGCTCTTGAACCGAGGTCAAGAGCAGGTCGCTCGGGCCGAGGCAGCGCGCGGGAGGACTGACGCAGAACGGCAGGCGCTGGGGACACGTATCGAAAGCGATGTCCGAGTGGAGCGTGCCACAGCCTCGCAATATCGCGAACTGGCTGATAGTTATCGGACCGGCTCTGTCGACCGAGCGGCCGAATTGACCGAGATCGCCACCGCCGCGTACGAAGAAGGTGAGTACGGCATTCTGGAAGTACTCGACGCCCATCGCGTGAGGCTTCGCTCAGAGCTTCGCTTACTGGAGCTATCCGGTGCCGCTCGGCGGGCCATGATTGAACTTGAGAGAGCGATCGGGGGGCAGACAACACCATGATCTTGATGAGAGGTAGTGGTCGGCGTTCGTGTGTCGGCGGTTTCGCATGTGTCCTCACAGTTGGTCTGATTTCCTGCGGAGGTCCAGGACCGACTCTACCGGACGCGGTTGAAGGGGAGGAGCCGCGGCCGGCCGTCGAGACACGGTGGACGAGACGCAGCGAACTGTTCGTGGAATACCCGCAGCTTGTCGAGGATAGGACGAGCTGGTTCGTAATTCATTTCACTGATCTCTCGACTTTCGAACCGGTACGGACTGGCCGAACCGTGGTCTATTTGACTGGCGATCGAAGCGAGGAATTCGTAGTGGACGCGCCGGTTCGTCCGGGGATCTTCGAGGTTGCCGTCAGGCCAAACACCGCCGGTTCCTACCGGCTCGAAGTAGGGTTGGACGCTTTAGGGCTGACCGATCGGCACGATCTCGGTAACGTGACGGTGCAAACGGTGACAGAGGCTGCGGTCCCCACGGTAGCAGAAGAACCAGCGGATAGGTCAATTCCGTTTCTCAAGGAACAGCAGTGGACTCTTGACTTTGCCACGGCTCTAGCTGAGCGGAGTCGGATGGCCGAGAGCCTGGTACTTGCGGCTGAGATCGAGGCCCGGACTGGGGGGCGCGTCGACGTTACGACCCCAGTGGCAGGTCGGCTAGCGGATGACCTGCCTGTGCGCGCGGCCGGTTCGCACGTAGAGCGTGGCGAGAGGCTGGCTGAGATCATTCCTCACAGTGGGCACGGTGAGGATCGGCCTGCGCTCCAACTCGACGTCGCGGAAGCGCGAGGCGCTTTGGAGCTAGCCCGAGCTGAGCGTACGCGAGTCGAACGTTTAGTTGAGGCCGGGGCTCTTCCGGGGCGTCGGCAGCTGGAGGCGCGTGTTGCTGAGCAGACGGCTAAGGCGCGTGTGTTGGCGGCCGAAGCGCACTTGGCACAGCTCGATGCGACACGGGCGGGCGAGGGCGAAGGCGTGGGAGACATGCAGTTTGTTCTGCGCGCGCCGATGAGCGGTGTCGTGGCTCAAGCCGACGCCACGCCAGGAGCGAGCGTCGAACAGGGCGCGCGGCTCTTTAGGCTCGTTGCTCTCGACCGCGTGCATATTGTGGGCGCACTGCCAGAGGCAGAGCTGTCGCGCGCGGACGAATTGGTCGCTGCCGAATTGGAGATGCCCGGAGGCGTCGCACCGGTGGCCCTCGACCGGTTAATCCGCATTGGTCGCGTTCTCGATCCTGATTCCCGCACAGTTCCTATTGTCTACGAGCTTTCTGCCCCGGACCGCCGGTTCGCGATCGGACAGGCGGTGTCGCTACGCGTTTTTGTATCAGCAGCCATCGAGGCGATCACAGTACCTGAAAGTGCCATTGTCGACGATGCTGGCCAGCCGGTTGTCTTCGTTCAGGTGGCTGGTGAGAGCTTCGACCGACGTGCCGTCCGACTCGGCAATCGGGAGTCAGCTCTCGTGCAAATTAGCGGTGACATTGCCCCGGGCGATCGGATCGTGGTTCGAGGTGCGCCGTTCATTCGGTTGGCTGCTCTCTCGCCGCAGGTTCCGGCACACGGGCACACGCATTAGGGATACCGATAATGATTGACGGTCTCATTCAGTGGTCGTTACGAAATCGTTTCGTTGTGCTCGTAGTAGCGGGGGGATTCCTCGTTTGGGGTGGCTACGTGGCGATGCGGATGCCAGTCGACGTGCTGCCAGATCTTACTGCACCGACCGTGACGGTGCTCGTTGAGGGACACGGGATGTCGCCGACGGACATGGAAACGCTCGTCACCTTTCCAATCGAGGCGGCACTCAACGGTGCATCGGGCGTCAGGCGGGTGCGGTCAGCCACTGCTGTTGGCATCGCCGTCGTCTGGGTTGACTTCGACTGGGGTGAAGACACCTATCGTGTCCGCCAGACGGTGACAGAGAAGCTGATGACGGTTGCCGCAACGCTGCCGGATGAGGTCGAAGTGCCAGTGTTAGGTCCGCTTTCGTCGATCATGGGCGAGATCATGTTCGTTGCGCTAGAGTCCACGGACCACACGCCACTCGAGCTGCGTACGACAGCCGAGGTCCTCGTCCGGCGACGCTTACTGGCAACGCCCGGTGTTTCCCAGGTCACGGTCATTGGAGGCGAGCGTCGCCAGTTTGAGGTGCTGGTCGACCCCAAGCGGTTAGCTGATTACGGCGTGGCGTTGGGCGCGGTCGAAACGGCGCTACGGGTGGAGAGTCGGAACACATCTGCGGGTTTCCGTCTGGCCGGCGGGCAGGAGTACCTCATTGAAGGTGTAGGACGGTTGCGTGACCTCGATGGGATCGGCGCAACCGTCGTAGGCACTCGCGATACTCGACCGATCCACGTGCGTGATGTGGCCGAGCTTCGGGTGGGCAGTGCTCTCAAACGGGGTGATGGTTCGCGCAACGGCAAGCCGGCCGTGATACTCGGCATTCAACGTCAACCTGACGCGAACACGCTGGCGCTGACACGTGATCTTGAGGCAGTCCTCGACGCAATCCAGACAGACCTTCCAGTGGGAATGCAGCTCGACTCACGCCTATTCCGCCAAGCGGATTTCATCCAGCTGGCGCTCGCTAATCTCACTAACGCACTGCGCGATGGCACTGTTCTGGTGATCCTCGTGACACTAATATTCCTCGCCAATATTCGGGCTGGAGCCATTACGTTGCTCGCGATACCGCTGTCACTCTTAGCAACCGTTGTGGGTCTCCGGATAGCGGGGTTGTCCATTAACAGCATGACCTTGGGCGGGATGGCTATCGCTGTCGGTGCCTTAGTCGACGACGCGATCATCGATGTCGAGAACGTTTCGCAACGGCTTCGGAAGAATGCCAGTGTTCCGGTGGCAGAGCGACGTCCGACGCTGGAAGTCGTTTATCGCGCCAGCCTTGAGATCCGTAGCTCAATCGTCTTTGCGACCGCGATCGTCATGCTGGTGTTCCTGCCGCTGTTCTTTCTTCCGGGTCTCGAGGGTCGGCTGTTGCAACCGCTCGGTTTCGCCTATCTCATCTCGCTGTTCGCATCGCTGGTCGTTGCTCTGACGGTGACGCCGGCGTTATGCACGTACTTGCTTCCGAGAGTACGGAGCATTAATGAAGGACAGGAGCCGGTGCTGGCGACCACTGTTAAACGAATTTATGCGCGTGGTTTACCCCACGTACTGAACCACACCGGGTTGGTGATGGTCGCGGCTGGTCTGATGCTTGGGGGAGCCATTGCGATGACACCCTTAATGGGGCGGGGCTTTCTGCCGGCCTTTAATGAAGGTGCGTTGGTCATTAACGCGGTGACACTGCCCGGTACGAGCCTGGCGGAGTCGAATGCACTGGGGAGTGCCATCGAGCGGATCTTGCTCGAAGTGCCGGAGGTGGCGGCGACAGCACGCCGTACGGGGCGGGCCGAACGTGACGAACATATTCAAGGGGTCGAGTCGTCTGAGATCGACGTGCGCCTCGAGCCTAACGGTCGGTCCCCTGATGTCGTACAGGAGGAGATTCGAGAGCGTTTGTCACTTGTGCCTGGCACCAACATCACTGTGGGCCAACCGATTTCCCACCGGATCGACCACATGCTTTCAGGATCACGTGCGAACGTCGCTGTCAAGATTTTCGGTGACGACCTGGCCGTGCTACGGGCTCTCGGGAACCAGGCCGTCGCGGCGATGCAAGGGATTCCTGGTCTCGTCGACTTGGCGTTAGAACCCCAGGCCGATATTCCCACGGTGCGCGTTGTCTTCAATCGGGCTGCGCTCGCTCGCCACGGGCTACCGACCGGCCAGGCCGCGTTGGTTCTGGAAACGGCGTTGTTGGGTCGCGAGGTTGGCCAGATCATCGATGGTCAGATGATGGTTCCGTTGATTCTGCGCTACGTGCCGACCGATATGGCTGACCTCGACACGATGCGGCAGACATGGATCGATATGCCGGCTGGGGCTCGTGTGCCTCTCGGTAGCTTGGCCGACATTGTCGAAGATCGCAGTCCGAATTTTATCGGTCGGGAGAATGTGCAGCGGCGCATCGTCGTCACGTCGAACATCGCAGGAGGTGATCTCGGGAGCGTCGCGGGCGATATCCGGGAGCGACTGGCAGAGAGCATCACATTACCGGAAGGTTACCGCGTCGAATACGGTGGACAATTCGAGGCTGAGTCTGAAGCATCGCGACTCCTGCTAGGGCTCGCTCTGGCCGCCGTTGCCGGTATCTTTCTTGTCTTGATCAGCGCGTTCCGGTCGGTGCGGGATGCGGCGATCGTCATGGTCAATCTTCCCCTGGCGTTAATCGGCGGTGTCGTGGGGGTTTTCCTGGGTGACGGAGTGCTATCGATCGCAGCATTGATCGGATTCATCTCATTGTGCGGTATCTCGACACGCAACGGCATCATGCTGGTCTCGCATATTCGGCTCTTGCGTGAGAGTGGGCTAGGAGGTAATGTGCGCGAGGCCGTTATCCAAGGTTCGGTCAGTCGACTCGTGCCGATTTTAATGACCGCTCTGTCGACCGGGCTAGCGCTTGTGCCGGTCACTCTGGGTTTTGGAGAGCCTGGCAGCGAGATCCAAGCTCCACTTGCACTTGTGATCGTATGCGGGTTGTTTTCGTCGACTGTGCTGAACCTGTTCGTGGTGCCGGCGATCTATTTGGCTACTACGCGCCACGCACCCGCCTAATCTATGATCCCCGTCCCCGTTGAACCGCCCGCCGGGCCGCGGTAAGGATGAGCTTTTCATTGATATTACAGGCTGATTAATTTAACCCCATGCCAATTACTAGTCCGATCGCGACACCGACGCCAATGAAGATAGCTCCGATCACAATCCCAACCGAAATGTTGCCCTTTTGCAACTCGACACTGGTATCAAACGGCGTCATACGGTCGAAGAGCATATAACCCAACGCCATAAACGCAAGTGTGAAGAATGCGCCAATTAGCACGTAAGTAAAATTAAGTACGAGGATCGATAGTTCCATTTCGTGTTCAAGTCAGGAATCCCGACTACTCGTAAACGTCCGTCCCGTATACGGACTCCAGATCCCACCGAGGCTCTCGACAATCCGCGCTTCAATCGACTGCGGGTAGGAATAATCCGAGGCCCGGTAGGGGCTGCAGCGTGACTCTGGGGCCACGCGAAGACCGCGCCAGCTCTGGGCCACCGCGGAGTTTGCACCCCATAATAGAAAGGTGGCCGTCAGCAACACTTGGAGGGTCAGGGGCTTCACGGCAAGTCAACGCAGGAATCGTAGTTGTTTGGCCGGCAGCGGCCTAAGCGGCCAAGGGTCTTAGCGAGTCCGACCACGAACCCGTACTTGGAGAATGTCGGAATCGCATACCTTGAACGCGTCGGCCAGAACCTGCACCTTATGCCGCGGCGCTGCAGGTGTGGAGACAGCCGGGATTGGAACAGGCGAATGCCGGCGATTGCCAAGCGAGTCATGGCTACACTTGGTGAACCACGTCTTCGGACTTCACAGCCCGCGAACCACATTTCGGACACTGACCGGAGAGGTTGTCTGGCTTCTTCATAAAGAGAGAAGCCAACCCACAAGTCATGATTGCGCACCCCGCTCGCTGCATTGTCTCTCCGACTTCCTTGGTCTTCTGTCCCGGTAGGTAGTGCCAAACGTGCTGACACGACTGGTAAGTTGTTCTAATTTCCTTTATGTCTGCCATCCCGGTCGCTTCACGTGATGCACTGCTACTGATGTCATCCCCACAAGCGGGGCAGACCTGAGCCGCGAGGGGGACATTCGTAGAACAAAACGGACAACTCGCGTTGACCGGACGAGCGACGACAGATCGGATCCGCAATGCCGGCACTTGATCGCCGCGTCCTGGATGTCTTCCGCGCAGTATGGACACTTCTTCATGGTCTCCGCCCCAGCGGGAGGTTCCGGACGTGGTGCACCGTCTTCGGGTCAGCATCGAACGACTCGAGGAAGGTGCTGAAGCGTGACGCAGCTATGTCTGGCGTAGCGTACCCAGGCGTGGCGGGCGGTTCAACGGTGGCGACTTTCGTCCCCCCTGTACGCAGCAAAATTGCAAGGTGGGACACAAAAAGGACACACACCGGCATTTGGGACGGACGGGTGCCGGTCACATCCGCCCGGTTTGCCGATTTTGTTAGGAAAAAATGGTGAGCCGCCCCGGAATCGAACCGGGAACCTCCAGATTAAGAGTCTGCTGCTCTGCCAGTTGAGCTAGCGGCCCATCTAAAGTCGCAAGCAATAATTTTTGGCGCGCCCGGCAGGATTCGAACCTGCGGCCTCCTGCTCCGGAGGCAGGCGCTCTATCCAGCTGAGCTACGGGCGCACGCAGATTGCGACACTTGTGCGTAGCGATTAGGCAACAAATTGGCGCGCCCGGAGGGATTTGAACCCCCGACCTACGGGTTCGAAGCCCGGCGCTCTATCCAGCTGAGCTACGGGCGCGCAGCAGCGCATCATAAGCAGATGCGCGCGTAGAAGCAACCCCGTCTTCGGCTTCAGGTGCCAGGCCGAAGATCAAACGCTGCCATCTGGCGAGCGTTTCGAACCAGCAGCCGCCCGTCGGCGATCGCCGGGACGTTCCATGTCTTGCCCTCGATGGCGCTGAACCGCGCCACCTCATCGTGACCCTCCGGTGTCGCTCGCACCAGCACTAGGTCCCCACGTTCGGTGATCACTACGAGATGGTTGCCGGCCAGCAAGAGTTGGCCATAACCGTAGCGGCCACCCTTCCACATCAGCCCACCGGTGGCCGCGTCGATACACGCCAAAATCGATTCGTCGAGCCCGTAGATGTAGCCGTCGAGCAGCACGGAGCTGCTGAAGCGGTTCTTCATTCGGTTGGTCTGCCAGACAGTCTCGACCGAGAACGACTCGCCGACCCGGGTCACCAGGAGGAGGGCAGCACCCTTACCATAGCTTGCGGAGAGGAATACTCGGTTGTCGCCGATGACGATCGGTTGCGCCATGTTTGGGACCATTGAGATGATCCAGGGGTGCTCCCAGAGCAGACGACCATCGTTGATGCCGAGGCCGACGGCACGTGCAGCGGTCACGATGAGAAGCTGGCGTACGCCGCCCAGCATGACGATCATTGGCGAGGTATAGGCCTGGACGTCGTCGAGCACGTGCCAGATAACCTCACCGGTCAAGCGGTCGTAGGCCGCAACTGACCATCCGCCATAGCCTCCGGGAAGGACGATGACTTTGTCGTCCACGACCAGAGGAGCAGCGGACATCGCCCACGTGAGGTTCGAGGCGTGTGCGTCCTCAAGAATGTTCCGGTGCCAGAGGATCGCACCCGTCTCAGCATCGAGGCACCAGAACTCTCCGGTGGCTCCAAGGGAGTAGATGCGTCCGTCGTGCCACGTTGGCGTCGCGCGCGGTCCTGACCCCCCCAGGGCCTCGGTAAAATACGCGTCCCACGCGTGCGTCCATAGCTCGCGACCGGTGGCCACGTCGTAGGCCGCCATCACTTCTTGATCACGGCGCTCCTCGACAGTGAACGCCCGGCCGTCCGCGACGACGAAGGAGGCATAACCACCACCGATCGGCTGACTCCATACCGGTTCGAGACCTGCTGCGGGCCAGTCGGTGCGAATGGCCATCTGCTCGTACCGCCCGTCTCGGTTCGGGCCGCGGAAGTCGGTCCAGTAGGCATCGTACGTCGACGGTTCTGGCGACCCTCCCTCGACCGACGGCTCACCATTGGTGCCAGCAGTCTCGGACTCATCGTCGGTAGGTGATGCGGCCGGCGTTTCGGCTCGGCGCGCGGCTAAGGGGGGCGCTGGTAGGAGCTGCGAATAGTGCTGCGATCGGTTCTCCTCCAGCGCGACGAAGTGGTCGACAGCGTTCCCGAAGTAGAAGATCGGCCGGATGCCGTTCCCCGCGAGCTCAATGCGTAGATCGAGCGCCACGACTAGGAACCCCGTGACCAGCACTGCGAGTGCCGCGGCTCCGCCGAGTACGATCAGGACAGTCTGCAATATTGGCTTCACTGACACGGGACATCCGCTCCTTTCTTCCCCACGTTACCATGGGTGCCCGGTCACAGGGACTACGTGCGTGGTGTCAGGTGCGGGATCCATAGTGCCGGCTACGCTGCGGCTCGCTCGCCTTCTGGGATAATCGCTGCGCCTAGCACCACCCGGTGAATGACCTCCTGGGCCCTGGCGAGTCACGCAGGCCAGTGACCCAGAGATCTGAATTTAGCAGCCGGAAGGCAGCGAGAGGCCGCTACTGTTTTTGCTGTGGGGGCGTGTAGTCCGGTGGTAGCGCGGATCCCTCACCGAAGAAGAAGTCCTCCATGAACTTGGCGATCGTCTCCTGCGCTTCTTTCTGCCAGGGGCTGAGGCGGTACTCGTTGAGGATCATCTTCATCCGCTCTTCCCAGAGTTTCCACGCTTCAACCGACACGTTCTCATAGACGCGCCGGCCGAGCTCGCCTGGCCACGGCGGGTCGTCGAGGCCGGGAAGCTCCTTCTGCAACTTCACACACTTGACCGTCCGGCCACCCTTATTGCCTACCGGTTCGGCAGATTCCTGATCGTCACGAGGATCCATAGCGCCTAGTGTATCCGTTTCCCCGCCATGGTCTCGGCGGTTCCAAAGGCAATGTTTTGCCGGCCCTCTAGGCTCGCGGTCACCACGCGAGCGACATCGACGCGAGCGTCATTGAAACAGGCGCCACCCCCTAGGTCGGTTAGCGTGTCTGGCACGAGCGCGTTCGCTGTCGAGCCGTTCATCGTGCTCTTGTGCCACAGGCCCTTCGGGAGGCTAACGACCCCGCGTTTTATGTGCGGGTTTACGGTGACAGGACAGTGAACCTCGCCGGAAGCGTTGAACACGCGCGCCATATCGCCGGTGCTGAGATCGCGCCTGGCCGCATCGCCAGGGTGAAGTTGCAGCGACGCCAGTCGCGGGCGTAGCTCGCCTAGTATCGAGGTGATGGTTTTCCCACTGGCTGGCGAAATGAGTGCGAGCGGATACGCTTCGCTCGCCGGGTCGGATCGATAGTGGTAGAGTCCTTCCGGGGCCTCTTGCTCGAGCGAATCCGGGAAGAGATCAACCTTGCCGTCTGATGTGCGTGGGAACACGTCCACGAACTGGACCGGCACAGACACCTCACCCCTCGCAATCCCGTTGCTCATCAGGTCTTCTCGCAGGTCGTCGGGAAAGGCGCCGGCGACCTGCATCAACGCCTCCGGATCCGATTGTAGCATCGGGTTGACTTCAATCCCGAGGCGTGCCGCCAGCTCGCTGAACACCTCGACGTTTGGCCGCGCTTCCCCCACCGCGTTAATGACCGGCTGCACGAGCTGCACGTTCCCGAGACCGTAGCTTTTGGCCACGTCGTACTGCTCGAGGAATGTCGTTGCGGGGAGGACAATATCAGCGTACCGCGCCGTGTCGGTCATGACTTGGTCGAAGACCACCGTGAATAGGTCCTCCCGCTTTAGGCCACGCAGCACGCGGTTCTGGTCAGGCATCGTTGCGGCCGGATTACAGTTATAGACAAAGAGCATCTTGATCGGTGGATCGTCGTACTCGTTGAGCGCGCGACCCAGGTGGTTCATGTTCACAACGCGCGTGTTCGGTTCAGGTGCGCCGATCCAGGCACTGGGCGCTAGCTTTAGCGCGTCGGAGTTGCTCATCGAAAAGCCACCACCCCTGACACCGAACTTGCCGGCGACGGTCGGGAGCGCCAATACCGCCATGGCGGCATTCCCGCCGTTCCGGTTTCGCTCGAGCCCCCAGCCGCAGCGGATCACGGCTGGCGACGTCTCTGCGTACAGCTCGGCCACGCGCTCAATCAGCTCGGCGTCAACCTCGGCGACCGCCGCTGCCCGATCGAAGGTCCATTCCGCTGCCAGCTTGCGTAGACGATCGGTCCCGTGGGCATGCTCAGCCAGAAACTGCTGGTCGGCGTAGTCGTTCTCGAAGAGGAAGCGGTGGATGGCCAGCGCTACCGCCACGTCGGTACCTGGCCTGACCGGTAGATGAATGTCGGCCTGCCGGGCCAGAGGTGTCCGCCGCGGATCGATTACGATGAGGGTGGCGCCGTTCTTGACTGCTGCGCGGATGTGTGGCACGAGATGGATACCAGACGATGAGGGGTTTGAACCCCAGATCAAAATAAACCGGGCGTGACGGTAGTCGCCGTAGGTGACACCTGGCATTTTCCCGTACATCGCCTGGAAGGCTGTGCCAGTCGGTGCGTTACAGACCGTGCGCGCTCTACGGGAAGTGCCGAGCCGTCGAAATAACTCCGCGTCGGCCGTGTCCTGAGAGACAAGCCCGTTTGAGCCACCGTACGAGAACGGCAGGATAGCTTCGGCACCGAACTGGTTTCTGATCTCGGCTATCCGCGTCGCGATCGTATCGAGCGCCTGTTCCCAAGTGGTTTGTTTGAAGCGCCCTTCTCCTTTGGTGCCGAGCCTAATGCCGGCGTGGCGCAGGCGGTCCTTGCCATATACCCGGTCGCCGAAGCGGCGGACCTTGGCGCAGATATACCCGTCCGTGACCGGCTGACGCATGGATCCGTCGATCTTGACGATCCGACCTCTTTCGACCGAGACAGCGAGACTGCACGTGTCCGGACAATCGAGGGGGCAGGCCGTTTCAACCGTCGAGTGCCCCCATGTCACGTCGTTCTGCTTCGGCATGTGGGGGAGTGTACCATGTGACATCCTCGTTTGCAGTCAGATGATTAGCCAAGTCTTTACGATCGAATTAGCGGTCGCGCTGGTCGCATTCGGGCGTGGCGGCCGTCAGGGACCGGCACTTGGCGAGTCGGTTGTGCTTGTCTTCGAGCATGCTGCGTGCCCCCAGCGTGAGATCCTGGCGGATCTCGTCGCTACACTTTCCACCGTTGGCCTTATGGTGATCTGCGAGCAACGTATCGCGAACGGCCTGGCTGCCGGCACGGTCAACGGATAAACGGGATGCCCGGGCTAGAATTGCGCTTGGAGGGTCTAACCAAACGCTTCGGTGACACCGTCGCTGTCGCCATCCCCTTGCTGGTCATCCAGCCTGGCGAATTTTTCACCTTCGTCGGGCCGAGCGGGTGTGGCAAGTCGACGCTGCTCAACCTCGTGGCGGGGCTCGAAGAGCCGACCACTGGGACGCTGCGTGTCGGCGACCGCGTGCTGAATGGCCTGATGCCGCGCGAGCGCGACGTGGCGTTCGTCTTTCAAAACCGCACGCTGTATCCGCACCGGACGGTTTTCGAGAATATCGCGTTTCCACTTCAGGTAGTTCGCCGTCCCCACGACGAGGTCACCCGGCGGGTTGGAGAGACGGCCGAGCTCCTGAACCTGACGTCCCTCCTGGCGCAGCGGCTTGGTCAGCTGTCGGATGGTGAGCGTCAGCGCGTGGCGCTAGGGCACGCGATCGTGAGCAAGCCACGCCTCTTTCTGTTCGACGAGCCGCTGTCTAAACTCGACGCGCCACTGCGCGCATCGATGCGCAAGGAGCTCAAACGCCTGCACGCGCACCTCGGCACGACGTTCGTCAATGTGACGCACGATCAGGAAGACGCGCTCTCGCTCTCCGATCAGATTGCGGTGCTCCGTGACGGTACAATCCAGCAGTGTGGGTCGCCGTCGCAGATCTACCTCGAGCCCGCTAATACATTCGTCGCTAGTTTTTTCGGAAACCCGTCCATTAACCTCGTTCCAGCCATCTTGGAAAAAGATGGTGCCGCCGTTCAGATCGGTATCCGGTCGATGCAATTGGCCGGCATAATCGAAGAAAACTACTGTCGGGATGTCACCATCGGCATCCGTCCAGAGCACGTGCGTCTGAGCCGAGACGCGGCGTCTGGGTGGCGTGGACGCGTGACGTTCGCCGAGTCTCGTGACGGCGTCGCGCGCGTGGAGGTTGAGGTGGAAGGAATCCGTCTCGCCTCGCTCGAACGGGGCGAGATGGGGCTGCAGTCTGGCGAGCCGGTGGCCGTTCATATCGCGCCGCCGCACCTTACAGTGTTCGATGAAAAAGGCTGGCGGCTCGTTCAGGTCTGATCGCAGACATGGTGGGTTTACTCGCGTATCGTCGCATGGTGCGTGTGAGCGCCGTCCGCATCATCGTTATCGCGCTTGCGGTCATTACTGCCGTCGTCCCCACTCCGGCGGCGTGGGTGGAGCGGTTCTATTCGCGACAGTTTTACCTCGTCCTACAAAACGTTATGACGCAGCTATCCAGCCTCGTTAGCTTCGCGCTGTTCGATCTGCTCGTTGGTGTGGTCCTGATAGGGCTCGTCGGCTGGTGGGCCAGCGCACTTCAACGGGCCGGCACTGGGCGCCGCTGGCGCGCAGCTGCACGGATGGTGCTCAACACTGCTACCGTGGTGGCAGGACTCTATCTCGTATTCGTTGGCGTGTGGGGCTTAAACTACCGGCGCGAGCCGCTGACAGTAAAGCTCGATTACGACCAGCGTCGGGTTACTTCCCAGGCGTTGGTGCGTCTGGCGGAAGACTCAGTCGGCCACCTCAACGATCTGTTCGACAAGACCGGTGGTACCAGGTGGCCAACGCTGGGGGAGTTGCCTGGGCGACTGGCGCCGGCGTTTCAGCGCGTCCAGCGGCGGCTTGGTGTCTCTCGTACCGCTATCGTCGGCGTCCCCAAAGCCACCTTGCTGACGTCGTACTTTAGACGAGCTGGGATCGACGGCATGATGAACCCGTTTTCGCTTGAGATCTTGGTCAACGAGACGGTTATGCCCTACGAACGCCCGTTTGTGGTTGCCCACGAGTGGTCGCACCTGGCTGGGTACGCGCACGAAGCCGAAGCCAGCTTTGTCGGCTGGCTTACCTGCCTTGCTGGCGACGACGTGAGCCGATACAGCGGGTGGCTTTTCCTAACGCCGCATCTCCTACGCAACCTTCCGGCTACCGAGCGAGAGGGGATGTGGGCTTCGATAGACGACGGGCCACGGCAACATCTTCAGGCGATCGCCCAACGGCTCGACCAAGCCGTACCCGTCGTCCGCCGCAGCGCGAACCGGGTGTACGATCGGTTTCTCAGGACGAATCGGGTAGAGGAGGGAATTGCCAGCTATGGGTTAGTCGTCGACCTGGCACTGGGGACGGCCGTGGCCGAGGGCTTTCCGGTTCCCCAAGGTGACGCCTAAAGCCGGGTGTTGCGTCTACCTCCCGCTACCGCGTATAAGTTGCGGGGAAATCTTAATTCACTCGGTTCGGAGACACACACAATGGTACAAGTCGGTCAGACGCCCCCCCGTACGTTCAAGCCGTTCGTTTCTGAAGATACCGAGCTCCCGGAGCTGACATTTAGGGCCGTCCTTCTAGGTGCGGTTATGGCGGTTGTTCTGGGGGCGGCCAACGCCTATCTGGGTATGAGAGCCGGGCTGACGGTAGCTGCGACGTTCCCAGCCGCCGTCGTGGCTATGGCGGCGCTCCGAGGACGGGGGTCCGTGCTCGAAGAGAACATCGCGCGAACTACCGCGTCGGTTGGCGAAGCGTTGGTCGCGGGGGCAATCTTTACAATTCCTGCCTTCGTTATCAGCGGCGTTTGGGATGAGCTGCACTACTGGGAAGGCACCGCCATCATGCTGGTTGGCGGACTCCTGGGGGTGCTGTTTATCATCATCTTGCGTCGCACAATGGTGGTTGAAGCTGACTTGCCGTTCCCCGAAAGTGTGGCGGCAGGCGAGTTGGTCAAGGCGGGTCAGGGAGGGCACCAGACCGGCGCGGCCTACGTATTCAAGGCGATGGGTATTGCCGGAGCGTGGGAGCTAATCAAGAACCCCTACGGCCTCCAGATCGTCGAGGAGTCCGCGGTGACCTTCCTCTCGCTCGGACGGTCAATCATCGAAATCGCAGGTCGGCCAATTAGCTATGTCGGAGGATTTCTGCTTCAGTCACCGAAAGCCTCTCCCGCGCTAGTTGGAGTCGGCTTCATCGTCGGACCCAGGATTGCTTCGACGCTTTTTGCGGGAGCGGTGACTGGGTGGCTTCTCCTCGTGCCACTCAGCCTGTTTCTCAACCCGGGCCTCACTGGCGAAGCCACTGGGAAAGGGGACTTGATCAGTCTCAGTACGGAGCTATGGCAGCGCCAGGTTCGCCCACTCGCAGTTGGAACGATGATTGTGGCTGCCTTCTACACGCTCTTTCAACTCCGCACTTCGCTCGCCCATGGCATCAGGCGGGCCATCGGTGATCTTCAGGCGGTTAAGTTGGAGGGGCAAGCTGTCAGGCGTTTGGACAGCGATCTCGACCTCAAGAAGGTCAGTGCTGCAATCTTGTTTCTCGCGGTGCCGGTGCTGTTCCTCTATTGGTACTTCAGCGCGAGCCTGCCTGTCGCGCTGATCCTGACCATCGTCATGATCGTCCTCGGCTTCCT
The DNA here is from genome assembly GCA_965197375.1 of Vicinamibacterales bacterium. Taxonomy (GTDB): domain Bacteria; phylum Acidobacteriota; class Vicinamibacteria; order Vicinamibacterales; family UBA8438; genus CBDAMZ01. The sequence goes on along the minus strand of CBDAMZ010000010.1, from coordinate 233,231 downwards.
TTTTGCGGCCGTCGCGGGCTACCTGGTCGGCCTGCTAGGGAGCTCAAATAACCCGATCAGTGGGCTAACTCTTAGCACGCTCCTCATCTCGGCGGTCTTGATGGTACTCCTGGGGGTAACGGGGCAGTCGGGCATCCTCGGTGTGCTCGGTGTGGCAGGGGTGGTCTGCTGTGCGGCGGGCATTGCGGGGGACATGCTGCAGGACCTGAAGGTTGGCCACATTCTCGGAGGAACACCGTGGAAAATGGAGGTTGGAGAGATCATCGGCGTTCTGTTCGCTGCGGTGGTGCTAATGTTTCCGTTGATGTTAATGGATAAGGTATACGTGATCGGCAGTGCAGACCTTCCTGCGCCCCAGGCTGGCCTGATGGCGCTCATGGCGCAGGGGATCGTTGGTGGAGAAATGGCATGGCCGCTGGTTATCGCCGGGATGTTTTTTGCAGCTGCACTGGTCCTCATTAATGCTCCTTCACCGATGTTAATTGCCGTTGGCATGTACCTGCCCTTTGATTCAACATGTGCGATCTTCGTCGGGGGCATCATTAGTTGGATGCTTGCACGATCGCTCGCCAGGCGAGATGCAAGTGAGGATGCTAAGACGCGTGCTGTTAATGCAGGCGTCTTGCTCTCCTCCGGGTTCATTGCTGGCGAGGCGCTGATGGCCGTTCTGATCGCGTTCCTTGTCTTGGGTGCCGACGCTCCCCAGACGCTGCCACAGTTCGCCACGTTCTTGGCGTGGGTGCCTGTCCTTCCTCAGTATGCCGAATCGCTTGGGGAGCGAACCTTTTTGGCTCTGCCAGCTGTGTTGGGGGCGCTTATGTTCGTGCTGCTGGTGTACATGTTGGTTAAGGTTCCACTCAATGCGACACGTAAAGGTGGAGTGCTTGGCGTTCAAGTAGACTAACAACCCTCGGTGGATGATGTTTGCCGCGGATCGTTTCTGGGACGCACATCCTCGTCGCCTACTTACATGGTGTGACGAGGAAGAGGGCCGGTGCGTTGTACTTCGGCCGAAACTGGGGAGGAGCCGGTGGGGAACGTGGCTGGCCGGCTACCTCCGGGATCCCTACTACCGTATCCGGCTCGACGAAGTAGGAACATTCGTCTGGAAGGCCTGCGACGGGCAGACGTCGCTGGTGGTTATTGTTGAACAAATGCGGAAACAATTTGGTGACACCGTCGAGCCGGCGGAACAGCGGCTCAGCGCGTTCGTGCACCGGATGCTGCGCTCGCGCCTGCTGGAGATCGGGTCGGCGCAAGACATGTAGGGTAGTTGGTTTAGTTCGCCATGCATGTGGGATCTGGAACGGGGCTCTTGCTGTCCCGTCGGCGTTCGCTGGCAACAGAGGAGATGCGAATGAGCGGGAGGCGAGGATTCGTCGAACTGTGCGGTGTGCTGTTATTGGCGATGGCGGTTCCAGCCGGGGCGCAGGGCGCTGACGAGGCGAGCAAATACTGGCCCCATTGGCGGGGACCGCATCGTGATGGCCTCGCCACAACTGATGTGCCACTGCACTTCAGTGCCACGGATAACGTCAAGTGGAAGGTGCCGATCCCGGGACGCGGCTTCTCCACGCCAATTGTCTGGGGGAACCGTGTCTTCCTGACGACTGCCATCGCTCTCGACGACCCGACGCGTGCCGAACGGGGCCGAAGAATGCCGCTCGTCACGCAGCGACTGAGTTTAATGTGCTTCGACCGGCGGACGGGTGAGGTGGTGTGGGAGCGAATCGCGGCAGAGGTCATGCCTCACGAGCGCTATCATCGTGCGCTTAGTAGCTACGCGAACCAATCGCCCGTTACGGATGGGGAACACGTCTACGCCTTCTTCGGCTCGTTCGGTCTCTATGCCTACGACTTTGATGGCAATCTCCAGTGGTCCCGTGACTTCAACGTCAAAATGAAGATATTCAATCAGTTTGGCGAGTCCAGCTCGCCGGCGCTACACGGCAATACGCTGGTCATGCTGTTTGACCACGACGGACAGTCGTTTATAGAGGCGGTGGACAAGCGCACTGGCGAAACGCTCTGGAAAAGACTGAGGGACGAGGAAACCGGTTGGACCTCACCGTACATCGTCGAGCACGACGGACAGCCGCAGGTGATCACGACCGGCGGGAACTACGTCCGCAGCAACGACCTTGCCACCGGCAAGGAGCTCTGGCGTTGCGCCGGGATGATCCGCCATCCCATCCCGATGCCAGTTGTGAAGCATGGGCTGGTGTATGCCGTTAGTGCTGTCCAGGAGCGCCGTATCCGCGTGATCCGGCTCGGCCGGACCGGTGATCTAACTGGCACTGACGCCATCGTCTGGCAGCTGGACCGAGCTGCGTCCTACAACCCGTCGCCCCTTGTCTGGGGTGACGAACTCTACCTCGTACGGGACGGAGGACTGAGCTCCCGTACTAGCCGCCTCTCGGCGTTCGTCGCCAAGACCGGTAAGCCACACTATGTGCAGGCTCGGCTCCCGTCGCCTTACACGATCAAGGCATCACCGGTCGGCGTGGGCAACAAGATCTACTTGTTATCCGAAGAGGGCGACGTCATTGTCGTGAAGCGCGGGCCAAACTTCGAGGTGCTGGCTGTGAATCCTATGGAAGAGATGTTGCTTGCCTCGCCGGCGATCGCCGACGGCGAGCTGTTCCTCCGTGGGGTCGGTCACCTGTTCGCTATTAGTGAGTCCTAGCTCGGTTTGTAGAGGTTTGTGATCGGGAGCCGTCGGTCCTTGCCGAAGGCGCGCGTTGAGATTCGCACGCCTGGTGGCGCCTGCCGGCGTTTGTATTCCGCGCTGTCGACCAGCTGAATGACCAAACTGATGTCTGCGTGATCGAAACCGAGCGCCTCGATTTCGGCAGGGCTGCGATCCTGCTCGATATAGGCCTCGAGAATTACGTCGAGGACGTCGTACGGCGGCAGGGTATCGGTGTCCAGCTGGTTTTCGCGCAACTCGGCGGAGGGCGCCTTGTCCAGGATCCGGCGGGGAATAACTTCGCGGTCGCGATTGCGCCACCTGGCGAGCCGGTAGACCCACGTCTTCAAGACGTCCTTGAGGATTGAAAAGCCGCCGGCCATGTCTCCGTAGAGAGTTGCGTAGCCAACACTCATCTCGCTCTTGTTCCCGGTCGTGAGGACCAGCCATCCGAATTTATTCGAGACCGCCATCAGGAGGTTGCCGCGGATGCGGGCTTGCAGATTTTCTTCGGCCACATTTGGCTCGGTGCCGGCGAACGGTTCGGCAAGTGCAGCCGTGTACTCGCGTACAAGATCCTGAATGGGAATCTCGATCAATCTGACTCCGAGTCGATCGGCCAGCACGGCTGCGTCCTCGCGGTTCATGTCGGCCGTGTACCGGGACGGCATCGACACGGCGGTTACTGCCTCCGGGCCGAGGGCGTCGGCCGCAATCACGAGAGCCAAGGCCGAATCAATGCCACCTGACAATCCCAACACGGCGCTGCGGAACCCGTTCTTGGTGAAGTAGTCGGCGGTGCCCAATGATAGGGCGCGGTACACTTCGGCGTCCGGCTCCAGGAGCGCAGCCGGCGCACCACAAGCCAGCGTCAGCTTCTGTGGTTTTGGCCGGCCGAGCGCCACGAGGTGAACGCGATCTGTGTCGGCCTGGAGCTGCTGTCGCCACCGTGGATCATGCAGGCGGCGTCGTGATGCAGTGGCAAGGTCCAGGTCCACTATGAGTAGGTCTTCCTCGAACTGTCGGCCGCGCGCCAGAACGTTGCCGCTCGGGTCCAGAACGAGACTGTGCCCGTCGAAGACCAGTTCATCCTGGCCGCCGACGGCGTTGCAGAAAGCGAGGAAACACGCGTAGTCAATGCACCGGGTTGCGGACATTCGCTCGCGCTCAAGTCCCTTCGCACGGTGATACGGCGAGGCCGACAAATTAACGAGAAGTTCGGCGCCGCCGTCGATCGCAGCTGATCGGGCCGGCCCGCCGGGATACCACAAATCCTCGCAGATCGTAACGCCGACGCGCAGCCCTTCGAGGTCGATCACGACGGGACGGTCGCCCCGAGCAAAGTAACGCTGCTCATCGAATACGGCGTAGTTCGGGAGATACTGTTTCCGGTAGATTGCAGCAACCTGGCCATAGGCAAGGATTGCCGCCGCGTTGTGGAGATCGTCGGACAGCAGCGGAACGCCGACTATCGCCACGATCTCTCTGATATCCGCTGCCAGCTCGTACATGGCGGCTTTGGCCGCCTGCGCGAATTTTGGGTTAAGCAGAAGATCCTCGGGTGGATAGCCCGTGAGTGTAAGTTCGGGAAAGATCACCAACTCGGCGCCGCGGGCACACGCATCGCCGCAGAGACGGCGCACGTGCTCTACGTTGGCCTCAAGATCGCCGACCGGAAGGTTCGCCTGGCAGAGGGCGATTCGAATAGCGCGGTCCATCCCTCCTCACAATACCACCGCGACGCGCGTTGCCGAGTGGGATGCACAGAATTGCCCACGGACGCGGGATGCTGCTAGCGTAGGAGAACCGGCCCGCGCGGCAAACGGTCGATGCTGATGCCGATGGCGGTGGCGATCTCTCTGAGCTTCGCTTGAACGGGTCGCATGTTGTCGGGCCCCATGCTCATAAACTGCTTTTGCGCTGGCGTGAGCGACTCGAGCGTGTCGTCGCGGTACTCGTGGAAGGCGACGCGGCGTACTAACTTGGGTGTGTCCTCGACGATGGGTGCTTCGAGCAGGTGAATGACTGCCCGTTCGACGGCGTTCGTGAAGGGGGTGTCCGGGTACCCAAGCTGGGCGTATGCTTCGTTCATCAGCGGCAACAGCGTCAGATAGAGCATCGCAGTGCCCTCTGTGTCGAGTGACACGACGATTTGCGCGTGTCGGTCATAGCGTCGAAAGCTCGCGGGATCAATGTGTAGCTCTGGTTCCGAACCGGTCGTTTCAAAACGCCCTCCAGGTTTCATGAACGGAAGGTGCTGCGATGGGTTACGGCCGTCGGCGACGTTGTCGACAACAACCACGAACCGACGGATGAGACCATCGCTTACTAGCCAAGCCGCCAGCCCAGGGTGTGCCGAGAGCGCTGTGGCCAGGTCACGCAAGACTGAATCGCTATCGCCGAGCGACGGCAACTCGAACAGTCCAGGCTCCGGTGCCGGCGCCACCGGCTCTGGAGGCGCGGCGCGTGGGGGCTCTTCGACGGCGGTCTGCACCGGCGGCGCTGCCTCTTCGCTACCTCGGCCCCAGAGCCAATAGGTCATGAGACCAGCGAAAACGATCATGGCTGACACGAGGGCCACCATCGGCCCGAGTCGCTTCGCGCCGCCAGGAGCTCCCGATCCGCCGGACTGTGATCGGAGTTCGTAGTTTCCGAGGTCAGCCATAGCCCTAATCCTAAGTTTGCGATAGCGTCATCGCGATATCCTGCGTGCTGTCCAGTATATAGGCCGTCGGTGTGCTAGCCATCGCACCTGGATCCACCACAACGAGGGTCGATGCGAACGATTATAGTGTCTGAGCAATTTCTGCTGACGCCGCTCGAGCTCTGTGACGCGAACGAGGTGTTCGCGCTGACCGATGGGAATCGGGCGTACCTTCGGCGTTGGCTGCCCTGGCTCGATAACATCCGGGGCGTCGAGGATACCCGGTCCTTTATCAGGGCAGCACAAGTGCAGGCGGCACAGAACAACGGAGCACAGCTGGCCATCAAGTTACAGGGTCGCATCGCGGGCATCGTCGGGCATCATCAGATCGACTGGCGCAATCGTCTCACCTCGCTGGGCTATTGGATCGGCGAGACGTCCCAGGGCCGTGGCCTCATCACCACCGCATGCCGTGCGCTCATCGCGCACGCCTTCGACGAGGCTCGGTTGAATCGGGTAGAAATCCGCTGTGCTGTCGGTAACCATAGGAGTCGTGCGATCCCGCAACGCCTCGGTTTTCGCCAGGAGGGGCTATTTCGAGACGCTGAGTGGCTTTACGGTCACTTCGTCGACCACGTCGTCTACGCGATGCTCGTCCGCGAGTGGGAGACGTCAGCCGGGAACGCAGTGCGGTCGACCCGCCAAGAGAATTTCCGGTGACGCGGCAAGCTTTGTTCGCCCGAGCCTTGCCCGGCGCACACTTCCTCGATCCGGAAAACACCGATGGTCTGGCGACGTTCATGCGCGTGCAGGGATGGCTGGATGAAGGTGAGATGTTTCTAGAGGCGGTGCGAGCCGGCGAAGGAAACATGAACTGTGTGGTTCGGGCCAGGACGGACCGCCGGAGTGTCATCCTCAAACAATCGCGTCCCTGGGTCGAGAAATACCCGCAGATCGCCGCGCCGGCCGAACGTGTCTTGGTCGAGGGTGCCTTCTACGAGTTGGTGGCACCTCACACGCCGGTCGCTTTCACGATGCCCGCGCTGTTGGGTTTTAGCCGAGAGTCGCTGATGCTGATGTTCGAGGACCTCGGGTCGGCTACTGACTATACGTGGATGTACGAGGGGCGTGCGATCGACCGCGCGGACCTCGATCGGCTGCTCGGTTATTTGTCGGCTCTCCATTCGGAGTTTACCAATTGCACATGCAAGAGTGACTTTGCGAACCTGGCCATGCGTGCACTGAATCACCAGCACGTCTTTCGGATTCCGCTTCAGCTAAACGACCTCGAGCTTGATGGCATCACCCCTGGCTTACAGGTGCTGGCAGACGGGCTCAAAGCCGACGTGCCGTACATCAACGAGGTAACACGGCTTGGCGATCGCTATTTAGCGGGAGGCCGGGCCCTCCTCCACGGCGATTACTTCCCGGGGAGCTGGCTAAAGGCTGGTGACGACGTGCGGGTCATTGATCCAGAGTTTTGCTTCTTCGGCCCACCGGAGTTCGACGTCGGTGTGATGACCGCGCATCTGGTGTTGGCTAAACAGGCTGATGCAACTGTCAGGTACGTATTCAGTGCCTATCAGGCGGACGAAGCGTTTGACCACACGTTGGCCACTCGCTTTGCGGGCGTCGAGATAATGCGACGCCTTATCGGCGTGGCTCAGCTTCCGCTTGTTGCCACGCGCGACGACAAGCGTAGGTGGTTGGAGCGGTCGCGTGCGTTGATCTTGGGGAGGGACGCGCTGTGAGATACATAATGATCGGCGGGGTCCTGGCGGCGATCCTAGCCTGTGCGGGGCCGCCCGGTGAGTCGGGACGAAAAACCGAGCCGGAGCAAGAGCAGTCGAGGGAGCCGGTGTCCGTCTGGATCGACGCTGATCCCTCCATTCGACCCGGTGGATACGAAGTGGACGATGGCTTCGCCCTGATCCAGGCGCTACGCTCGCCGGAGCTCGATGTGCAGGGGGTGAGCCTCGTCTATGGCAATGCGTCACTCGATGTCGAAATCCCGATCGGCCAGGAGATCGTCGAACGCTTTGGTCCACCAGGGCTCGGGGTCTACCCTGGAGCCGCCGGAGCTGACGAACGGGGGCTGGCTACTGACGCATCGGAGGCTTTGGCGGAGGCGTTGCGGCAGCAGCCGTTGCGGATTCTCGTCCTTGGACCTGCGACTAATGTGGCCACCGTTCTCACACGACATGCGGAGCTCGGTTCGCAGATAACGGAGCTTATCGCCGTGGCCGGGCGGCGCCCCGGCCAGCGGTTCATCACGGAGGGCGTAACCGAGGCCCCCCATCGCGACTTCAATTTTGAGCACGACGCCGAGGCGTTCCAGGTGATTCTCGATGCGGGCGTTCCGCTGACGCTGACTCCTTGGGAGATTTCGTCACAGGTATGGCTGCGGAGCCGAGACGTTGATCGGCTTGAGCAAGGTCCGCCGCACGCGCAGTGGCTCGTGCAGGCGACGCGCGACTGGCTAAAGCAATGGCATGATCGCTATGGCGTTGACGGCTTCAATCCCTACGACACGCTCGCGGTCGGGTATCTAACCAGCCCTGACCTCATTGCGTGTGAGATGCTTCCAATCACGATTCTGGAGCTCGCCGATGATCAGGCCCTCGCGGCGGGTAAGACCGACGTGCCGTCCAAACCGTATCTTCTGGTCGGGTCTGAGGTGGACTCACCGTATCGCGTGACGTACTGTTATCAGACGACTGAAATGTTCGCCCGGGATCTGATGACGCGGCTGCTAAGCCGTAACCGTCACGGTGGGTAAGGCTGGAGGGCTTGTGCGGAAAGTTCTACGCAGACTGCTGACGTGTACGGCTGTGCTCGTGGTTGGCAGTCCACTCGTGGCGAACGATTGGCCCCAATTTCTCGGGCCCACCAGGGATGGGCGTTACGCGGGCAAGCCGCTGGCTCGCGTCTGGCCGGATGGCACGCCGCGAGAGATCTGGCGCACGCGAGTGGGGCAGGGGCTCGCGGGTCCCGTGGTCGCTGGCGATCGACTCATCCTGTTTCACCGCGAGCGTAGCCGCGAAGTGGTCGAAGCGTGGGACGTGCACTCGGGACAGCCCGAGTGGCGCTACGAGTACGCCACCACGTATCGAGATGACTTCGGCTTCGATGAGGGGCCACGCTCGGTGCCAGTCGTTGCTGGCGGCCGCGTCTTTACGTTCGGGGCCCAGGGACAGCTGCACGCGGTCGATCTCGAGACGGGGGAGGGCGTCTGGAGTGTCGACACGAAGAAGCGTTTCAGCTTTCGCAAGGGGTTCTTCGGGGCCGCTGGATCACCCCTGGTCGAGGACGGGCGCGTCATCGCGAACGTCGGCGGCCGGGAGGCAGGTATTGTTGCCTTCGCTGCCGAGACGGGCGAGGTGTTGTGGACGTCGACGCGAGACGAGGCCAGCTATTCGTCACCGGTTGGTGCCACGTTCGGTGGCGTTCGCCACGCGGTCTTCTTCACGCGCAACGGCGTTGTTGGGCTTGATTCGGCAACCGGCCGTGTGCGGTTCCAGCGACGCTGGCACTCGAGACTGGGCGCTTCAGTCAATGCAGCCACGCCGCTGGTGATCGACGACCTTATCTTTGTCTCGGCGAGTTACGGCACCGGGGCTGGGTTGTTTCGGGTCGAGGGGGCTGAACTCGCCGAGCTGTGGTCGTCAGATGACATCCTGTCGAACCACTACGCGACGAGCGTCTATCACGACGGGTATCTCTACGGCTATCACGGCCGGCAGGAATACAATCCAAGTTTCCGCGCCGTTGAGTTACGTACGGGCGAGGTGCAATGGAACGAGAGTCGTTTTCGATCCGGCACTGTCACGCTCGCCGGTGATCTGCTCGTCATCGTACGCGAGACCGGCGAATTGTTATTGGCCGAGGCCTCGCCGGATACTTTCCAGCCGCTGGCCCGTGCGCAGGTCCTGCCGTCGGTGATCCGCGCCTATCCTGCACTTGCGAACGGGCTACTGTATGTTCGAAACGAGAACACGTTGGTTTGCCTCGATCTCCGGCCGTCAGCTGGTGTCTCCAGGCTCCTTCGACCAGCGTTTCGCTAAAGGTAAGGAGTACCAATGTTTCGACAAGTAGTCGTGTTTGGCGGCCTCCTCGTTGTGGCGGTGGCGTGTTCGAGCTCGCCGCCCGAGAGCCAATCCGACCCGACGGGATCTGTAGTGATCTACGAGGGCGCGCACCTGATTCCAGGTGACGGCAGTCCGCCGATCGACGGATCTTCTTTTTTGGTCGAGGACGGCACGATTACGTGGATTGGCGAGGTGGGCGAGCTCACAGGCCCTGCTGAAGCGGGACGCGTCGATCTGACTGGCAAGACCGTCATGCCGACCTTGATCGACGCGCACGTCCATCCAGGCTTCCAGAAGGGTCTCACCTTTTCAGGGGACAACTTCTCTCGGGAAACGGTCATTGACGATCTTAATCGCGCTCTTTACTTCGGGGTTGGGGCCGTCCTATCTCAAGGAATTGAGAAGGGGGAACTAACCTACCAGCTTCGGGCTGAGCAAGAGGCCGGCGTGCTCGGCGGCGCCCGTCTGCGTATCGCGGGACGCGGTATCGGTGCGCCAAACGCCGGACCGGGAGGCACTGTTTTTCAAGGCATCGTGTACGAGATCACCAGCGAGGAAGAAGCCAGGCAGAGTGTTAAAGAGCTGGTGTCACGCAATGTCGATGTCATTAAGATCTGGGTGGACGACCGAAATGGGCGCGCACCAAGTTTGAGCCCGCCGATATACCGGGCAGTTATCGACGAAGGGCACAAGCTTGGCATGCGCGTCAACGCTCACGTGTTCTATCACGCGGATGCCGTGGATCTGGTTGAGGCTGGCATCGATGGCTTCGTTCACCTGGTTCGCGACAAGGAAATGGACGATGCTCTCGTGGCGTCGATCGTCAAGCGAAACGTTTACGTGATGAGCAATCTCTCGGGTAGCCAGCGCGCGACCTATGCCGAGCTCCCCCCCTGGTTGCGTGACGATGATCCCCTCCTGCGGTTAGTGCAGGACACAGTGTCGTCGGGCGTGGTCCGTCGCATGAAGGATTCGTTTTCAGGGCGCGATTCTGAGGCCGTTGCAAGCAGGCGAGAACGTTACACGATCCTGCAGCGTAGCCTGGCGAAGCTCAATGCCGCAGGGGCACGGCTTGTCCTGGGTGCTGATACCGGTCTTTCTGACCATCACTTCGGACTTGCCACGCAGCGCGAGCTGGCAGCGATGGTCGAAGCTGGGATGACACCGGCTCAGGGGATTGCTGCCGCGACAAGCCGCGCCGCTGAATATCTCGGGCTCGACACGATGGGCAGTCTGGTGCCAGGAAAGAGCGCTGATTTTCTCGTGCTCGAGGCGAATCCGCTCGACGACATTACGCACACGCGGCGGATCACAAGGATCTACGTCAAAGGTGTCGAGGTCGATCGAGCCGCGCTGCGAGCAGCCTGGACGAGCGCGGCCACGGAGTGAATTGGTGCGTCAGTATCTCACAAGGGTGCAGCGGCTTGTCTGAAACTGACGCGGCTTGACTTCACCCCACTCCGGAGGATGTCGTTGGCCATTGAGCATCCTCTACCTGCGGCGATCCGTACAAATCGATCAACCGTTCGCTATCGTTTGTTGTCAGCGGCAAAAACATCAGTTCGTCGACCGGCAGGGCTTCCGGCCGGCAGGGACCGCACATAAGCGTGGCTGGGTTGTCGTTGTGCGTGAGGCCGAGCGTATGGCCAAGTTCGTGGGCGATGATGTTGCGCGTGACGTTTGGGTTGCCTGACGATGAGTCGTTAGGTTCGCTCTGGATCGCGACAAAAAAACGCGTCGACCTTGGAAGTGGCCAGGCGAACGACATGATCGGTTGCTTGGATAAAAGCACCACGATGTCACCAGCGAGGTCGGCCACTTCCCTCGGCGGGTCAGGCTCGGCGCGGCCCGGGGAGAGCCTTCCCGCGCGCTGTGAAATCTGTCTGGCGTAGGTTTCCAGGGAGCGGCTGGCTGGAGTCCCGACGATGACTGCTGCTTCGAGCAGACGAGGTCGCAGATTTAATTCCGAGAACGTCCGATTCCAGAATGTGATGGCCTCACTGGTGTGAGCGAGTCTCGCGTCGGTCTCGTCCGGACTCAGAATGATCACGCAACGGTTGCCCGTCGGTTGGCCGAACAGCGTGGAAGGTACGACGAGCAGCAGTGCGATCGTTGTTACCGAGGTGAACCACGTGCGGCCAGTGATGGTTGCGGGGACCCTCGCTCGAGACGTGCAAGCACTAGACGGTTGTTGACGACAATACGGATGGGAGTCACGTCCGCCGATCATTTTCGTGTCTAGTGTGCTGTATTGGTGCCTCTGTCCATTCGCGGATCCCGCACGTGCAATGCCAGACCTGGGCTGTCGTGACACTAAGGCCGTGCGCGCACATCAGCGAACGCTCAATTAAGGTCTTGAATGACAACGACTGCGCGTCGGCCGCCAATTACGCTGATGTCAATCTTGAAGTCGCGCATCTCTCCGGCTGGAACAGGTTGAGAGATAGTATGCAGACCAGAATGGATCGCCTGGTTCCCTCGCCCGATGACTCGAACGTTTACTGCCATTGAAGATACATCGCAATAGGAGTTGTTGTGAATCTGCCCACGAACAGCTCCGGCGGACCACGATGACTCGATTACGACTTGGCTTGGATTGGGTTGGCAGGTGCATGATGACGCGCCTGCCAGTATCGCCAACAGGATCAAAGAATGAGTAGCAGGCACTCTCCGTGCTCGCATGGTGCTCTCCTTTATGAGTCACTCCCTCTGGTAAAAAAATTACACACTGGTCTCACCACTTCGGCAGTTTGGAGACGCTCTCACTCTGCTTGATATCTTGAGAGAACCGGAAACACGGTAGGCCTTCTCTGGGCGACTTATCGTTACCTTCGGGCTTCTCCATGACCTGGCTTACTGCTCTTTGACGTACTTCGTCACCCCGCCCCCTGCTGTTGGACGTGAGCCGGGACCTTCGGCCGCGTAGATGTTACCTTCCTCGTCAACTGCCACGCCTTCGCCGGCTACGCCCTGCAGTGCGCGGGTCTCGTGCGCGTGCGGTGGAATAAAGGCTGTCACGTGGTCTTCGTTGGCCGGTCCGGCCCGGACTCCGGTTAGCCAGCCGGGGTGGTTCCGCTCCTGCGACTCCGAATCAATTGCGTACAGCGTGTCGTCAGCGGTGATGAACAGGTCACTGATTCGGCCGTACTGGGTGTACGATTCGATGTAGTTGCCATCCTGATCGAAGATTTGGATGCGGTGATTGCCACGGTCGGCGACGTACAGGCGGCCTTGCGAGTCGAACTCGAGCGCGTGCGGCGTACGGAACTGCCCGGGCCGAAAGCCAATCTCGCCCCACTCTTTGATAAAGGTGCCGTCTTTGTCAAACTTGAGAATGCGCCCCGTTGCTCCAGGAGGCGGATCTGTTCTTTGTCCACTGTGACCGTCCGAGACGAAGATGTCGCCATTCGACGCGGTGATCACATCGCACGGCTCGTTCAGCTGTCCTGGGGCGCTGCCAGGCTGACCGGCCTCGCCGAGCCGCATGAGGACCTCGCCCTCAGGGCTAAACTTGATTACCTGGTGCCCCTTGGACCCGGCTTCGTTGCCCTGGGAATCAGTGACCCAGACGTTTCCCTCGGCGTCGACGTGCAGCCCGTGCGGCAGTACAAATAGCCCGGCACCGAAACTCGTCAGCACCTCCCCCGTGTTGCGGTCGAACTTCAGAATCGGATCGACGGTCGGGTTAGCCTCGCACCCGCCGGCCAGAGCCATGCCGCCGCAGCGGTCATACGCCCAGACGTGGCCATCGGGACCGATGTCGATGCCAGCGGTCGATCCCCATTCCCGCCCGTTGGGGAGGTCCGCCCACTGTGTGATGACCTCTGGATTCGGATTCGGGAGCGGTCGTGAAATAAAGTCGCTCGTGAGCTCCGCTGCCGTCTCCATCTCCCCTTTGGGAGCCGGGGCTACCCCTTCGCTACACGTGACCGTCACGGCCAGCGAAAGAGACAAGAACACCAGCCAATCACGCTTCGTAGCGAGCAATCGATCATCCCTCATTGTTCCCTCTCCTCTTCTGAATACTCTGGATATCCTACCGAATCACAGCGCTGCGGACGACAGGATGGCGCGTTATGGAAACACTCCCAACTGCAGGTAGGAGTCTGCGACTTTTTTGATGGCGACCAAGAACGCCGCAGTGCGCAAGTCACAAATTTCCCGGTGCTGTTTCATTGTCTCCCGAATCTCGTGATACGCTGGGATCATTGTGTCCTCTAGTCCCAAGTTGACGACGGTGAGCTCATCGACTGGCTTGACAATGAGGCCGCGTTGCTCTCGGCTCAGCATCTTGCCAGGTGCCTGCTCGACGGCTCTGAGCAGCCGGTCGTTTGAACTCGCTCTATAGCGGCGCTCCAGACGACCAAACCTGACGTGCGACAGGTTCTTCAACCATTCGAAATAGGACACGATGACCCCGCCGGCGTTCGCGTAGACGTCAGGGATGACGAGCATGCCACGTTCGTTGAAAATGTCACTTGCTTCCTGGGTGGTCGGACCGTTGGCGCCCTCTAGCACGATCTTGGCTTTGATTCGAGGGGAGTTCTCGGCCGTTAGCTGGTTTTCGACGGCGGCTGGGATAAGCACGTCGCAGTCAAGCTCAAGCGCCTCTCGGGAGGCGGATAACGTTACTGCGTCTGGATACCCGCTAATCGAGCCGGTGTGCGCCTCGTGCTGCCGTACGGCTTCTTCGTTGAGACCCTTCAAATTGACGACAGCCGTATCGTGTTCCGCGATTCCTATAACTAGCGCACCCGCCTCTCGGCAAAACTTAGCAGCCCAGTATCCAACTTTGCCGAGGCCCTGGACGACGATTCGTTTGCCCACAAGGCCAACCGACAAGCCGAGTCGGCGCATATCGTCAGCCTGATCGCAGACTTCGCGCAACACGTAGAAGAGGCCCCGGCCGGTTGCCTCGGGACGCCCAGCGACGCCGCCTTGGCCGACTGGCTTGCCGGTGACACACCCGAGGGCATCTATTTCCTCTCCATGGACGGCCAGGTAGGTGTCTGCGATCCACGCCATTTCGCGTTCGCTCGTTCCGAGGTCTGGCGCCGGGACGTCCACAGCGGGTCCGATGAAGTTTTTCTTGATCAGTTCATGGGTGTAGCGGCGGGTGATGCGTTCGAGCTGCTCGGCGCTGCACTGGCGCGTGTCGATCTGGATCGCGCCCTTGGCTCCGCCAAACGGCACGTCGACGATGGCACATTTGTAAGTCATCAGAGCCGCCAGCGCCATCACCTCGTCCTCGTCGACTACCGGGCTGTAGCGGATACCACCTTTGACGGGTAGCTTGTGGTGGCTGTGCTCGGCGCGCCAGGCACGTACGACCTCGATACTGCCGTCGCCTTGGCGAACCGGAAAATCGAATCGGTACAAGCTGTTGCACTGCTTGATCTGATCTAGGAGTCCGGGCGGGTGTTTAGTAAAGACCGCCGCGCGGTCGAAGTAACCAGAAACGTTGGTCCAGAAGCGTCGTTTGACCGTGTTCATCGTTGGATTCTCCGTAGGTGGCTGTTTGGCACGTAACGTGCGCGGATCATCTCACACGCGCACTTGGAGCCAGCCGGGCATCTGGCAAAGAATATTGTAGTCATAAGAGCCATCGGCTCGTCGTCGGTGGTGTGCCGTTAGGTGACAATAATGATTGTGCTATTCATCGTCGTCGGCCTCGTGCTGTTGATATCTTCGGCCTGCTCACTCTTTGAAGCCGTGCTCTATTCGGTGCCGCGGAGCCGTGTTGAGTTACTCGAGCGCGCCGGCCGACCGTCAGGCCTCCTCCTTAAGCAGATGCTGCGCCAGGTCGATCGGCCGATTACTGCCATTCTGTCGCTGAACACCATCGCGAACACGGGTGGGGGAGCAATCGCCGGGGCGATTGCCGCGAACGTTTTCGGTCAGTCGCGCGTCGTGTATTTCTCGGCTGCCTTCACGTTTGGGATCTTGGTCTTCTCCGAGGTCGTGCCAAAGACGGTCGGGGTTGTCTACTCGCGGGCGCTGGCGCCACTGATTGCCCATCCGCTTCAAGCACTGGTCGTGATCTTCCGGCCACTAATTGCGCTGACGCAACTGGTGACCAAGTTGATCTGGACGGGACAGCATGAGCCGCACGTGTCGGATGAAGAGGTGCTGACCATGGTCGGTATGGGGCTGCGTTCGGGCGACTTCGAGCCACACGAGGCGCGGATCATTCAGAACGTGCTGTCACTAGAAAGGCGAACCGCCGGCGAGGTGATGACCCCACGGCCAGTCGTCTTCAGCCTAGAGGCACACGCCACGGTTCAGGACGCAGCGTCCAACGACGAACTGAGCGAGTTTAGTCGAATTCCTGTGTATGACGACGACCCAGATGACCTGGTTGGTATTGTGTACAGTCGTGACATCCTAAAGGCGGCGGCGGCAGATCGGTTTGATGTCAGGCTCGAGGCGCTGATGCGCCCGATCGACTTCGTGGTCGAGACCGCTTTGCTCGACGGGTTGCTGCGCAGGTTCCTCGAGCGCCACCAGCACATGGTGGCGGTGGTTGACGAGTTTGGAGGGCTAGCCGGAATCGTGACACTTGAAGACGTCCTGGAGGAGCTCATCGGTCGTGAAATCGTCGACGAGTTCGATCAGGTGACCGATCTTCGTGCGTTTGCTCACCGGCGACGCGAAGAGACGCTGAGGAAAAATGGCAAGATGGTCGAGGGCGGATGACCGGAAGGATTGATCGGCAAGCAAGGAAGACTAGACCCAGGTGATTATTCGTTACAAGTACGCTCGTTTACACGAGCGTACGACGTGGTCAGGTCCGTGCCCCTCTCGACGTTGGCACCCGGACGTCCCACGCCAGGCCGATCTTTTCGAGCAACTTAATCTGAAGCCAGGTCAGGTCGAGCTCGTACCACATCAGCCCGTGACGAGCCGACGTCGGATGCGCGTGATGATTATTGTGCCAGCCTTCACCGAACGTGAGCAAAGCAACCCACCAGGAGTTCGTCGAATCGTCAGGCGTTAGGAAGCGACGTGACCCCCATAGATGGGTTGCAGAATTCACGAGCCAGGTGACGTGCAGTCCAAACACGACTCTGACGAACACTCCCCAGAGCAGCCAAGGGAGGCCACCGACGGCAAGCAGAATAAGACCGAGAACGGTGAGAGGCACCCAATGCCAGCTATTGAGCCAGCGATAGAATGGATCCTTCATGAGATCTGGAGCGTACTTACCTAAGAGCGTGGTCTTCGCGTGTAGTGCGTCGCCGAACACCATCCACAGCATGTGCGCCCACCAACGGCCGTCGCGGGGCGTATGTGGATCACCGGCCTGATCCGAGTTCTGATGGTGCACCCGATGGACCACCGTCCAGAAAATCGGTCCACCCTCGAGCGTCATTGTGCCGCACACCGCCAAGAAATATTCAATCAGCTTGGGGACTTGGTAGGATCGATGAGTATGGAGCCGGTGGTATCCCATGCCGATTCCCCAGCCGGTGCACGTCCAGTGAAGCACTACGGCGAGGACGACGGCTTGCCAGGTTGTGTAGAAGAAGGCGACGATGGCGAGCAGGTGAAAAATCGACATTGCAGTCACCGTCGCCCAGTTGATCTTGCTGCGATCACTGAAGTGGATCTCGTCGCTGCTCAACGGCGTCCTCCTGTCTGCTTCTGGTTGGTTGGCACACGGTCTGTAACTCACCAACAGCTAGCTAGGCTAGTGGAAGAATACATCAGCTAATGGTCGGCAGCCTACGGCAAGGCGAACGCCGCCACTGATCCAGGATAGGTGCCGCCCGCACCGATCTGCACAATGATATATTGCCGTCCGTCATGTTCGTAAGTCATCATGCCGTATTGGCCCGGCGCCGGAAGGTCGATGCTGCCAAGTTTTTTGCCGGTCCGCTTGTCGTGAGCGTTGAGGACCGGCGGGCCCTGGGTACCTTCCGTCGCGAGGAGTAGGCTGCCGGTGACCATGTGGATTGCCCGAGACCTTCCGCTGACGCCGGACAGGTCTACCCCCCGTAGGGCGCGATGGTTCTTTAGCCGATCCGTTGCTTCTCCGACGGGGATCCACCAGAGGTGCTCACCGGTGTTCATGTCGATCGCCGTGATCCGACTATAGGGCGGCTTATGCATCGGTAGCCCCTGCGGTCCTCCCCAGTCAACGCCACCGCCACTAACCCAGTCAGCGATTGTCACACCGGTGGTCGTGCAGCTTGCCTCGGACGCCGTGCACCCGTGTTTAGGGCCGTCCGCATTCACGCCGGGCTGCAGCAGCCGACCCGAGCACTGTGGTCCTGACGATTGATATAAAATTCCGGTCTCTGGGTCCATCGACGACGGATGGGTAATGTTCACCCCGCCTGAGCAGGCGATCCACCCTTTGACGTTCTCGGTGTGATCCTCCGGAAGCGGCGGCATGTACGGGCCACCGATCCGGTACTGGCTCATGATCTCAAGCGCTTCCTGTTTGAGCTCAGGTGTGAAATCGATCACGTTCTCTCCGGAAAGCCCAAGTTCCTCAAGTGGTTCCGGCTTTGTCGGGAAGGCCTGAGTGGGTGAGAGCTGCTCGCCTGGAACCACCGACTGCGGTACCGGGCGCTCCTCGATCGGCCAGACGGGTTCACCGGTCTCGCGATTGAAGGCGAAGGTCATCCCCTGCTTGGTGGTCTGGATAACCATCGGCACCTCCTTGCCGTTGACGGTGACGTCGGCCAGGATCGGGACGTTCGGCAGGTCGTAGTTCCAGATCGGATGGCGAACCGTCTGGAAGTGCCAGACCCGTTGCCCGGTTTTGACGTCCAGGGCGATGACGCTGGTGCCAAATAGATTATTCCCCGGCCGGAAGCCCCCGTAATAGTCGAGCGTCGGTGCGTTGGTCGGGATGTAGACGATACCGCGCTCGAGGTCGGCCGACAGCGGTGCCCATGACGAGACGTCGCCGGTCTGCTGCCACGCGTCGCTTTCCCAGGTGTCGAAACCGAACTCACTCTCCGACTGCGGGATGACATTGAACTTCCACTTGTGCTGGCCGGTCTGTGCGTTGTAGGCCAGGATGTCACCTGGCACATTCTCGATCCGCGTCTGGCTGTAGCCCTGCCCGTGCGAGTTGCCGACCACAACCGTTCCATTTACGACAATCGGGGGCGATGAGCTGGTGATGTATCCAACCTCCATGGGGATTCCCGACTCAGGATCGTAATCATGGCCGAGGTCTGCTAGGAGGTCCACCACTCCCGTTTCTGGAAACCCCTCAATCGGCACGCGTGAGCCAAAGCCCTCCAGGTGTTTACCTGTTTTCGCATCGATCGCATGCAGGAAGAAGGCCGGGGTGATGATGTAGATAACGCCGCGTCCGTCGATTTCCCCGTAGCCGACGCCTTTACCGTAGCTCGCGCGCATCGATTCTTCCCAGCGTGGCGTATGGGGCTCGCGGTAAGTCCAGAGTGTCTCGCCGGTTGCTGGATCGATGGCCGCGGTTGTCCGCCGGTAGCCGGCGACGGTATAAAGGATGCCGTCGATGTAGCTTGGCGTCGAGCGCGAGAGGTAGAGGGGATGAGGGCCGAAGTTGTCGCCACGCCAGACCCACTGCAGCTCGAGATCCTCGAAGTTGCTCGCATTGATTTGATCGAGGGGCGAGTAGCGGGTGCCCCAGGCATCGCCACTCTGGTAGCGCCACTCCCCGCGCGGATTACCACGCTCCTGGGCGACGGCCAGGGCCGTCATGGCTAGGAGGATGCCCAATATCAGTGTGGCCAACGGCGGGCATGCGCGTCGCCGCCGGCGTCTCGGGTCTGCTCGCGTTATATTCCTCCGATCACAGCGTCGATTATCGCCGGCGCGGGGAGCTTGTCAAGAGGCCGCTTTGCTAGTAGGCGTGTGAACGGCAGGCGGGGGTTCACCCAGACAGCCGTGTCACGCTGCTCGCGGTCAGTGAAGAGTTTGTCAGGCATCGATTTAGGGGTCGTGGGCGACGCATGAACCCACAGCCGTCTGGAGCATATCGTTGTCCTTGGGGATGTGCGTTACGGTTGAGCGCGAAGCGCGGCTCCTAGGCGTCGAAGATGGGACCGTGACTGAAACGCTGGTCTCCGGCATTCCCGAGCAGGGGAGCTGGCTGCCAACGCCTAAGTTTCAGGGGTCCCACCCGGTCAGGTCTCGCCTCCAGAGTGGTATGATGGGATGATGGCCATGGTGCTCCAGCACAAACTCGAGTTCAAGCTCGCCCACAGACTTATCCTCACGCCCTCGTTGCAACAGGCGATCAAGCTGTTGCCGATGACGACGCTGGAGTTGGTCGACCTGTTGAACCAGGAAATGGTTGAGAATCCCCTACTCGAAGAAGTCCCGGCCGAGGAGCTTCGGCAGGCCGACGCGATGGCTCAGGTGGAGCAGGCGGATCCCGACCCACTGCCAACCACCGAAAAGCAGGATACGTGGAACGACGCCGACTTCGCGTATTTCTTTGGGGAATATCTCGATGACCGATACTCTCCGCGAGTACCACAGGAGATCAAAGAGCCGATCCCGCTTGAAAACACGCTGTCGACGTCGAGCTCGCTAGCTGATCACCTGCACTGGCAACTGTCCGCGCTGACCGATGATGAACTTCTTCGAGAGATTGGGTCGGCCATCATTGGGAATCTCGACGACGACGGCTACTTGGTAGCGTCGTTGGATGAGGTCGCCTCGATGGGTGCGTGGCCAACGACCGAGGTGGAACGCATCCTTGGACTAGTGCAACGATTTGACCCGGTCGGCGTCGCGGCTTGTGATCTCCAGGACTGTTTGCTGCTCCAGCTCCGTCACCTTGGGTTGGAGGGAACTCCGAGCGAGACGATCGTGAGTGAGCACCTCCGGTTACTGGAGAGTCATCGAGTGCCAGAGCTTGCCCGTGCAATGAACCTACCCATCGACGAGCTCACGCAGCATATCGAGATCATCCGGAACCTAGATCCAAAGCCAGGGCGTCGGTACAATTCGTCGCCTGCTCAGTATGTGGTGCCAGACGTCTCTATCGTGAAGGTTGACGACGAGTATGTTGCCAGGTTACACGACGACGGATTGCCACAGCTTCGCATTAGCCCCGTCTATCGACGGTTGCTTGCTAAGAACAGTGACAACAGTGATGCAACTAGAGCCTACGTAAAGGACAAATTTCGTTCGGCGCTCTGGCTGCTTAAGTCGGTCGACCAGCGGCAGAAGACGATCCACAAGGTCGCCACGAGCATCATCAATTTCCAGCGGGAGTTTTTAGACCACGGTATCGAACATCTTCGCCCGCTTGTGTTGAGAGACGTCGCGAATGACATCGGCATGCACGAATCGACGGTCAGTCGAGTTGTGAACAATAAATACATGTACACGCCACAGGGCGTGTACGAGATGAAGTACTTTTTTCACAGCGGTATCCACAGCACCTATGGTGACAGTGTTTCCTCGGTCACGATTAAGCAACGTATCCGGAAGATTGTTGATAGCGAAGATCGAGGCCAGCCGCTGAGCGACGCCAAGATCGTACGGGCGCTGCAAGACGACGGTGTGTTCCTTGCCCGTCGAACCATTGCCAAATATCGGGAGGAGTGCAGGATCCCCACGTCGAGCCGGCGCAAGCTAGCCTACTGATCGAGGGAGCAGTTGGGGGACTGTCACGCGTTTACAGAGGTGAGAAACGGGCGAGTTCGTTACTTTCAGTAGTTACCATTCTAGTCATCCAAGACGCAGCTTGGCCGGTCGCACGTTGCTTCGCCGGTCGGCAGCTTGAACGTTCGGGACCTCAAAGCGCGGGCTTTAGACTCTAAAGAACTGCGTCAGACATCAGGCCAATCAATTCAGGAGTTATCAGTCTCTGCCGGCGTGGTAGACGAGAATATCGGTTTTCTGTTTGTTCGCGCCCCCAACGTACGCAAGTGCCGCACTTAGTTCACTAACCGGGCGATTGCGAGGCCCTGGAGCGGCAGAGTTTAAATCAATAAAATGAGTCATGTAGTGCTGCAAAATCTCGAAAAGGCGGGTCAGTGTTGCACCAGACGACTAGAGGAGCTTTGGCTCAATCTCAAGCTGCCACGCAATGTGACGTCGTTCGAGTAAGCTCGTTGCTCGTGAAAGAATGTGCGCTTCCCATCCTTAGTGTATCGATCTTTACAAAGGCAACCTCGTTAAGATCGATTGCAAACCGCTGCACCCACGAGTCAAGGGTGTAGCAGGGCACGGTGACGAGTTCGCGATTTTTTGATCGATGGCCTTCTGGAAGGACACGGTGCCCGCCGATGAATTTCGATCGCATCAGGACGGTCTCTCCGTCCCGATTCCCTATGGCAGCTTGGTCGGGGAAGACGCGCCCGTGAAGATTGTTTTCCACCGCATTGTGAACGAGGCACTCGTAGTTGGCCGGGTCTGGTTCTGCTGCATACACAAACTGGAAATCCCCCAAGAGCACGCGAGGGATAGAGGTAAGACCGATGTTCGCACCGATGTCCAGCATAACGGCGCCAAGTGCAACTTCACGTGTCCGAGCAATGGTGCTGAATGGAAATCCGCGCACTTTAACTTTTTGGGTCGGGCTTAGCTTGCCGGCAGCACACGGGATCCACCACGAGAGGCCGTTGATGTTCACTTGTTCCGCCCTCGCCATCAACGCTTTGTGCGTGAGGGACAAGGCAGCCGTGTAGCTAGAAGATTTCCGAGCGAAAGACTTCTCTAAGGTTCGAGCGAATGAATTATTAGACCGCCTGGCAAACGTTGCCGCTCGACTCCTCAGGAGCTGCTGAAGAACTGTAGGATGTAAGACCCGTCGTAAATAGCGGCGACTGTGATCTCGCTGAAATTTGATCGACAGCACATGGGCACGGAGTTTTCGGACTAGACTCCGTTGGTTAGCATATTCGGTCTTCCACCGTCGCGCAGCTCGCTGAGCGTCGACGAGCCTGTGGCGGTAATGCGTTATTCGTGTGTGGAGATGCAAAACCCGTTGGCTCTGCAACCGGTGTTTTAGTAGAGAGATGAGGTTCACAGCTCGCCTACGCCAGAACGAATCAGATCGTGCCATTATAGAGTAGATGCGTTCACTGAAACCGGCCTAGAAGTCAAAGTGCACGCAGCGTTTTTCCGTGTGGAATGCCAACCTCTGTCTCGTCGGCACTCATCGAGGCACTCTGAAACTCAACCCCGTTCCTACGAATACATCGTCGACCGGCCCCAGTAGACCGCCACCGGCGTAGGCGTCAAGTTGGACGAGATCTGTTAGCAAAAACGTGAATCCGCCGTCTACTGACATGCTGGTCTTGTTGGTGCCTGCGGTTTGCCGACCGCCGAACAGTTCAAGGAACGCACTCCAGCGATCCGTCAGTCCACTGCTAAGTACAAACGAATACACGACGGATGCATTGCGGTCCGTTTCCCCTAATGAGGATTCCCACGCTACCCCAACATTTGAGCCAAGGGACAGCCCCGGCGAGAGTATGTAGGCGAGTAAGACCAAGAACGACGGGTTAACGCCGTCACTCGAAAACCCATCATCTCCGGTCGGGAGCGACAGTCCACCAAGAATTGCAAGCTCTGGCCGCCAACCATTCGTGCGTTCGATAAGGTTAACCTTGAC
This sequence comes from Vicinamibacterales bacterium, assembly GCA_965197375.1. Classification (GTDB taxonomy): domain Bacteria; phylum Acidobacteriota; class Vicinamibacteria; order Vicinamibacterales; family UBA8438; genus CBDAMZ01. The sequence continues at coordinate 210,234 of CBDAMZ010000010.1, read as the reverse complement.
GCCAAGGTTACCGTCGCCCGCGCCGTGCTTTCCTTCTTCCCCGGTTATACCCGCGTGGCCGATGCGGGGTTCTGTCTGGCCACCGAGACCAATCCTGAACAGCGTGCCAGGTGCCTCATAGCGGCTCACGTTGCTGTTACTGGCGAATAGGTATCCTGTCTCTACCTGAACCATGCCCTTTACAATAACCGCGGCCGACTCGCTCCGATCTGGACGATCAGTCACCAGTGCCGGCGACTGAGCATTTGCAACTCCGGACCCTACGTGTACCGTCAGTAAGGGGAGTAGGACTCGCGCGACTCGATACGCTCCAACGTTCCTCCTACGCATATAAAACCTCGGACACCTAGTTTCGCTAACCTGTCTAGACGTTGGCGCCTGTGCGCTACTTTTTTTTACGCAGCTCAACCCGGGAATGTTCGCTCCGATCTAGATATTTATTTATCGCTTCCAGCTGTTTATCCGTCCAGGCGCCAGAAGCGGCGAGCCTTTTTAGCTTACTGGATGAGAGCTGGTCGACCTGCTCCCAGAGTCCGAGCGTCTTCAGGGCCGCCTCGAGCTCGATCCGGGTTCCGCTATTAGTTTTTGGGACGTCTACCGATGTGGTAGTGGAGACGGTGGCGTAGTATTCGTTACCGTAGATCGAGGTATGCCCAGTCTCGGTCGAGTACGCTGCCAGCTTTTCCCTTATCTCCTCAGCCCGTTCATCCACCTCGCCCATAACACGCCGCTTCTCATCTCTCAGGCATGCGAGCTCATCCACTAGCGCTGAAGCTTCGGAAGCGGTGACGGTCGAAATTTTTGGCGTTTCGGCCTTGTTCTCTAGCTGGTAGAGGTTTGCGAATTCCGGGCATTGGGGGCGGAATTCGCACTAGTCACAGAGGGCGCTGGTCTTCGTCGGTAGGTCCCGACTTGCTACCGCAGCCTCGATGGTCTCGATCAGCTTCGTGGTCTGCCCAGCGAGTTTCTGCAGTTGTTCATCGGTTCGCTGTAGCCACACGTCCTCATTAAAGCGTACAAAATGCCAGACTAGGTCGATCTTTTTCAGGTCGGGATACTTCTGCTTGATTCCGGGCATGTAGAGTGGTAGCTGCCGGTCATTCTCGGTTTCGTTCAGCGTGGGGAGCTTGCCGCTTGTCTTGCTAGTCGTGTATCGCGAAATGTTTGTTCCCGACTTTTTCGAGACGGTCTGTGTAGCCCACCGCCTTACTGCCGCCGGGTAGATCTATGTGGACCCGGCACTCCAGGTCGATAGTAGTGCCCTGATCGAAAGGCTGGTGGCGATCCCAGTACTGTTTAACCCACGTTTGCCCGTTAGACCGGTAGTGTTCGGCATTAAGGCCTTTCTTGATGATGCGAACATCACTTTTCCACTCCGCTTCCCACAACTCCTGGTACTTTTCCGCTAGCTCTTCCTTGGTCGCAACACGGCCGTCGCGTGCCAGGTTGTACAGCCATTCCAGTGAGCCGTGAACCATCCTTCCAACAAATGCTTCGATGGTGGTTCCGAGAGTTGCCTGGACTCGGTCCACATACTTCAACTTGTACTGAAACGGACAGTTTTCGTAACAGGAGAGCCTAGAATGAGAGTAGACAGTCGAAGGCATTGATTACGATGGGCCGTTCTTTGTTTAATCTTTATTCTTTCCCCACTGCTAAATCAGCCATCATATTCACGTCGCTGCCGACCAACAGCGGTGCGTTTCGGCAAGATCTGCCTGGCGCTTGGTAGCCCAGCAGGGGCGGGGCGTACGATTTACGAGGGCTCGTGGCGTCAATTCCCTGGGGTGGACTTTCTCGTTGTCAGCCTAAAGAAAGCTGGGTAATGACGTTAACCTGTAAGACACTGAAGTCGTTGTGCCGGAGGTGGGACTCGAACCCACACGAGGGGTGAACCTCACTGGATTTTGAGTCCAGCGCGTCTGCCAATTTCGCCACTCCGGCAGTCAAGAAACCTACGGCCGCACCGTTCCGTCGTGGCGCCACAAGTAGAGGGTGCGCATGCTGCCCTGTTCATCCTCGAATCGATCGACCTGTTCGGTTTCCCAGTCGCCCATGCCAAACGCGTGGGACACAATCCGTGCGCCCGAGCGCAACTGACTGGTTAGGATCGGTCGTAGCTTCATGTTGGACGACGACAATAGATAGAGCGTTACGACCGTCGCTTGCGAGACATCAGCCTCCATCGCGTCCTGTTCAATGAAGCGCACGAGGTGCTGAACCCCCGCTTTCTCGGCATTCACGTTCGATTCGGCGATGCGCTGTGGGTCGATATCGATGCCGACACCCCGAGCGCCGTATCGTTGGGCCGCTGTGATAACGATGCGACCATCGCCACATCCTAGGTCGTAGACGATGTCATTTTCCGTCACCTCTGCCAGCTCCAACATGTGATTCACGACATCCTGCGGAGTCGGCACGAACGGTGCTAGGCTACGCGGGGTTTGCGCCGCTACGTGATCGAGGCCGAAGCCGACCGATGGCTCGACGATTAGGAGTGCCGCAAGTGCAATGCCGAAAGTCACCACGGTCGAGCGTCGAAACATCCGCAGGTCCTCCAGATAGAGAGTAAGTCGCATCTAATAGGCCGAGCTACGTAACTTTATAGTACCCGGCGCGCCAAATCGTCTAATGGGATGCGTCGTTTTTGAGTGCAGAATGTTGGTCCGTTGGCAATAACTGGATAAATCCAATTATTTGGATTATCGATTTCTCCTGCGCATCGTTCGGTTCCCCGACATAACTCGCATCAATCAACTGAATCGTACCGGGTTTCTCGGAGACCTCATTGCTTGGGAGGATGGGGGCTATGGGACGTCCCAGTCGGTTTTCTCCGGAAGTGCGCGAACGTGCCGTCCGGATGGTCGAGGAGTACCGGGAGGCCCACGCCTCAGAGTGGGCGGTGCTGCAGTCGGTGGCGCCGAAGCTCGGCTGCACGGCGGAGACGCTGCGGAAGTGGGTGCGGCAGGCGCAGCGTGATGCTGGGCATCGGCCGGGCCTGACGACGAGCGAGCGGGAGCGGTTGAAGGAGCTGAAGCGGGCGAATGAGATCCTGCGGAAAGCGTTCGCGTATTTCGCCCAGGCGGAGCGCGACCGCCGGAGGACGTCGCCACGATGGTCCAGTTCATCGCCGACCATCGCGCCGTGGTCGGGGTCGAGCCGATCTGCGCCGTGCTGCCGATCGCCCCGTCGACGGACTCATCGCCATCGGCACCAGCGGACGGACACATCCGACGCGCCGGTCCGCACGGGCGCAGCGCGACGGTCAGCTCCGCGTCGAGATTCAGCGGGTCTATGACGCGCACCAGCAGGTCTACGGCCCCCGGAAAGTCTGGAAGCAGCTGCGACGGGACGGCGTCCGCGTGGCGCGCTGCACCGTGGCGCGCCTGATGCGCGCGATGGGCCTTGCCGGGGCCGGGCCTGGGTCACCACGACCCACGCCGGTGAGGGCGGTCGCCCGGTGGACCTCGTTGACCGCCGATTCGTGGCCACCCGTCCGAATCAGCTCTGGGTCTCCGATTTCACGTACGTCGCACCCTGGGGCGGCTTTGGCTACGTCGCGTTCGTCATCGACGTGCTTGCGCGACGCATTGTGGGCTGGCGGGTGTCGGCCTCCATGCGCACGGACTTTGTGCTGGATGCGGTGGAGCAGGCGATCTACGCCCGCCGGGGCGACGCCCTCACCGGCCTCGTACATCACAGTGATGCCGGGTCGCAATATCTCTCGATGCGGTACACGGATCGCCTCGTGGACGCCGGCATCGCGCCGTTGGTCGGCAGCCAAGGCGATGCCTATGACAATGCCCTCGCCGAATCGGTGATCGGCTTGTACAAGACGGAGGCGATTCGACGGAAGGGCCCGTGGCGCACCCTCGAGGCCGTGGAGTTCGCCACCTTGACGTGGGTGGACTGGTTCAACACACGACGACTGTTGGGGCCGCTCGGGGACATTCCACCAGCAGAGTTCGAGGCGCAGTACTATGAGCAGGCTGAGGTGGCCTGATTCAACGCATTCGGTCTCCGAGAAACCCGGTACGATTCACAACAGGGTTACACGTGATGCGAGGATTCTCTAAAAATCTGGCAACTTACTCATTCTGTGTGGGTTCTGGGTTGCTTCAGAAGCTTGGATCGCTTACAATGGCAGTGCTTCACCCTCAGTGGCACTCCCAATTTAAACGGTTCGTCTTTCCTTGGGGGGTAACGTTGCAACTTGAGATCGGCGACAAGGTCATTTACCCGAATCACGGTCTTGGTGTGGTTGAACGGATCGAGACTAAGACGATTCTCGGTACGACGTGTGGGTTTTATTCCCTTCGGCTGGCGGCCAGCGACACGACGGTGCTGGTGCCGGTAGATAACATCGAGTGGGTCGGCGTGCGTCACGCCATTGGTGACCACGAGGTGAAGAAGCTGTTCACGCTCCTTGGGAGCGGCAAGATTGACAGTCACCAGAATTGGAAGGGGCGCTTCAAGGATAACTCGGACAAGATGCGAACCGGTTCTATCTATGACGTTGTTGACGTCCTCAAGAACCTCAATTTTCTGAGCAAGTCAAAAACCCTATCGTTTCGCGAGAAGCGGATGCTCGACCGGGCTAGGTTCCTCGTTATCTCGGAGATGTCCGAGGTGATGAATGAGAGTGCTGAGGCAGTTGAGCAGCGTGTGGACAAAGCACTCGACCGCTGTCTTGTTAACCGGGATCGGAAGCTCGCGAAAACAAAAGTTGCGAAGGTTACCAAGGTCAAGAAAGGCTCGTCTCGCACATCGGGTCGCCGAGCAGCTCGCGCGTCCTAGTTTTTGTAAGGGACGAGGACGGAATACTAGCTCGCTGGCCGGCGGTTTAACGGGGTGCACGGATGGTCCCGATCCGGCCTAGCTGGGTCGGGCTTTTTCATATATTGATTCTTCAACGACTGAGCTCCTTGTCCTGTGGGGTGGGATGCTAGCCGCCCGTGGAGAACGCAAGTGTCCACGAGTTGAGCGGCGTTCCGTCGGTGGCTGTGATCCCCTCGAGTAGCTCCACGTTCAATGCGCGAAACCGATCGAGTTCGTCTACAAAGCGGATCTCGAGCACACGGTTGAGCACACGGTACTCGACCTCGAAGGCCAACGTGGGCGGGTCGGGCTCGCTTGGCTGTGCTGATTTGCTGTCGGTGTAGCTGATTTGGACTCGCCCGTCGAAAGAATCAGGATCGATGTCTCGTGAAAATTGCACACGAACGGTTGTGTCTCGAGCAACATCAACATCGCCGAGAAGTGGCGCAGAGAAAATAACTTCTGGCGGTGGCATCTGACGGGTTTCGATGGCTACGGGAGTAGGTTCTGGTGCTGTGGCCGGCTCGGCCAAGCCGATCGTTCCAGCTTCGACCAGGACCATGGCTTCGTCGACGCGGATACGTCCAGTCACTTCGAGCCACCGGCCGGTGTCCACACGCGCGAGCACGTCCAACTCGAAACCCTTGCCCTTAGGTTCTTTCCCGACGACCCAAACGGCCGCGTTCGCCGAGACCAACACAAAATTCGATCGATTTTCATCGGGCGCTTTCGGCAGGTCGCCGTAGAGGTTCAGTCCGCGAAAGCGGCCTGTGACGGTCACGTCCTGATTGAGGTAGCGTTTTGGCTCCAAGGCAATATTTCGTAGGGTCGTGGCGCGTGGCTCGCGGGCTTGGCGCCACGAGGTAGCAATGACGAGTGGGAGTTCGCCGACCCCGGGCCACGGCTTGTGCAGGAGTTGATCGGAGAGCCGCTCGATCGGGAGGTCGGCCACCCGCGGATCGGTTTTTTCCAGCCGGCCGACGTCGTAGAACGTTCCGATGATTTCGAGCCATTCACGGGTACCTTCGACCGGTGGCGGGATGTCGATCGCGAGGATTCTGACGGTGTCATCGACCAGCCAAGTCAGCACGTGCTCGCCGACGGCCTCGGCGCGGAATACAACTTCCTTACCGTGGAAAAAGACGGGGTAAAGGACCAGGGCTTCGATTGTTGTAGCCCGTCGTGTGGGTTGTGCCAGGGCAGACACAATGATCGACGACGCGGCGCAACATGCGGCGACGGCCAACGCACGAGCGTGGTACCGTCGCGTCACGCGCTTCATGGCTCGCATCTTAGCACGCGTATCCGCTGTTTTGAGCCGCTTGACCCGCGTCGTATCGCGCCGTAGAATCACGCACTTTCTTCTAGATACCTCATGCCCGGTCAAGTTTCAGAGCCGACGACTAACCGGCTGTCACTCTACCTAAGATTTCTCAACGAGCTCGACGATAAAGATGTGAAGACGGTTTCGTCTAAGGTCCTCGCGGAGCAGTTCGGGTTCAACGCTGCTCTTATTAGGAAGGATTTAGCTCACTTCGGTGACCTCGGCGTGCGTGGTGTCGGCTATATCGTTAAAGATGTGAAGCGGCAACTCCGATCCATACTTGGCCTCGACTGTCAGCTAAAGGTGGCTATTATGGGGGCCGGCAATCTCGGTCTCGCGTTGGCAGACTATCCTGGGTTTCGGCAGGAGGGATTTCGTATTGTGGCCTTGTTCGACAACCTCCACGACAAGGTTGGACGGCTGTCCCGCAGCGGCGTTCGGATCTACGATGTCCGAGAGCTGCGAGGTGTGGCCCGACGTGAGGGGATCGCTATCGCGGTCATCGCTGTGCCCGCAGCCTCGGCACAGCAGGTGGTCAACACCGTTGTGCAAGCTGGCATTAAGGCCATTCTCAACTTCTCGCCTGGCGCCCTTCGCGTCCCGAAACAGGTCAAGCTGAAGAGCGTCGATCTCACAGTCTCGCTCGCGAGCTTGTCGTTTTATCTTGCAAGCAGGGAAGGGCGAGGGCCTAGTGCGACTTTTCGTAAATAATAGTAACGTGCCGGGGGCCAGCTGGTGGGGGGTCGCGTTTGCCCATTGCGAGGCACGAGAAGAGCAACACTTGCGGGTATTTGCCCCACTAATGAAAGCCCCAGCGCGGCTCTTGGCGGTTTGTATCGGCGGCTGAATGCCTCCGCATTTGTGAAAGCAGCGCTTTGCTGCAGGTGAGATGAGAGTTCGAAGCGCACAGCGAACCCACTCGAGGCTAACGCATGTCGACCGGCAGGGTCGTGTGCGGATGGTCGACGTGGCGGACAAACCGGTCACCGACCGGAGGGCGGTGGCCCGCGGACGTATCACAATCGGGCACGAAGCGTTGCGGCAGATCCGGATGGGCCAAATCGCCAAAGGCGATCCGCTACAGGCAGCGCGGATCGCTGGCATCATGGCAGCGAAGCGCACAGCCGAGCTTATCCCGCTTTGCCATCCGCTCTCGCTGGCCCAGGTCCATGTTGACTTTAAGGCCAAAGCGGACGGCTATGATATCGAGGCATGCGTGCGTACGACGGCGCAGACCGGAGTCGAGATGGAGGCGCTGACCGCGGTGGCTGTGGCTGCGCTGACGGTGTACGATATGGTCAAGGCGGTCGACAAAGCGATGGTTATCGGTGCGATTCGCCTCATTGAGAAAACCGGCGGACGATCGGAAGACATTCGGGTGAAGTAGGACTACCAGGTTCGCAACTCGATGGATAGCATCACCCCTGGCGGTTCATTGCCGACTTTCCGGTCCAGACGTTTGGTGCTGGTGCTGTGCAGCCTTACGCAAATTCACCCAGGGGTGCGCCGGGTTATGGGAGAGAAGTGGCTGACTACAATCAGCGGGCTGTACGCAGGTGAGCGACCGTTAAAATATCACCGCTTCTGTTAGGGGCCACCATCGCAGCTGCACCTTGCCGATGATGTATTTTTCTGGTACCTGGCCCCAGTGACGGCTGTCCGAGCTGTTGTTCCGGTGGTCTCCCATTACGAAGTAATAGGCTTCCCGAACCACCTCAGGGCCGTGGTTCTCGTAGCTCCGAAATGCAGGGGGCACGTGGGTATCTGGGAGCAGTGCCTCGTTGACGTACACTTGTCCGCCTTCGATCCGGACTGTGTCCCCTTCCTTGGCGATGATCCGCTTGACGAACGACTTGTCCGGATCACGCGGGTAGAACAGCATAACGATGTCGCCAGGCTGCGGATCTGAAAAGAACCGGTAGACGGCCTTGTTGACGATGAGCCGATCCTGATCCTGCAGCGTCGGCTCCATGCTCTTGCCCTCGACTCGTGCCACCTGGAAACCGAACGTGACGATCAACGTGGCGTACACCGCCGCCGAGACAAAGGTCTTCAGCCAGGCTAGAAACTCTTCGCCCACCCGCGAGAGAGACGCGGCCCACCTCGCGGTTCGCTCACGCTTAGCCAGGGCCGGCGCCTTAGAGAGATCGGTTGGTTCGATCAATACCGGATCACCGTCAAGTTGAAGCTGTGGCGTAGTCGAGTCGCCGGGACCTAGAGTCTCAGGTGTTCTCGCAACCGCTTGGTCTGAGCGCGGCTGACCGGAATCTCGGTTTCCTCTAGATCCTTCATCTTTAGGACGTAGTTCCGACTGAACCAAGGTATTATCTCCTTGATTTTGTTGATGTTAACTAGATGCGATCGATTTACTCGCCAAAATGCCTCCGGGTCAAGATGTAATTGTAGCTCGTCTAAGGTTCGACAGTTCGATGTTCCACTCAGCGCGCCGGTCACGATCGTGATGACATCGTCGGTCAGCGACACGTAAATAATATCTTCCGATGGGATGAGCAGGAAGCGCCCGCTAACTTTCACGGCCAGCTGTGTACGACGGCTGTGGCGCTGGGCCACGTGCTTGATGAGGCGTTCGAGCTCTGCCTCGCTCATTGGGTGTAGCGGGGCCTGCTCATCCGCTGCCGGCACCCCCTTGCTGATTGTCCCGCGCGATTCCGCAAGCTGATCGCGGATCCGCTGGATCGCCTGGCTGAGCCGAGCCGGTTCGATTGGTTTCAGCACGTAGTCGACGGCGTTCACATCGAACGCTTCGATAGCGTACTCGTCGTAGGCTGTCACGAAAACCACCCGTGACTTGCAGCCACGGGCCAGCAGCTCGCGGGCTACGTCGAAGCCTGTCCGGCCAGGCATCTGCACATCCAGCAACACCAGATCCGGGCTCAGGTCCTCGACCAACTGGAGAGCCTGAACTCCATTGCCGGCCAGGCCCACGACCTCCACGCCGCCCAGTTGTTGTAGCTGAAAGCAGAGCTCGCCGCGGGCCAGCTGCTCGTCGTCGACGATAACCGCCCGAATATCCATAATGTGCGCTGCTGCTGGCTGAGGCAGTTACGCCGACGCTGGCTGAGGCGCGACCAGCTCCGGGATCACGATGCGGGCGCAGGTGCCTAGACCTGGCGCGCTCTCGAGCTTTAAGCGGTAATTCTCGCCGTATATGACGCGCAAGCGCTCGTCCACGTTCCTGAGCCCGATACCGCCCTGTCGGCTATGGTCGAGCTTGGTATCGGCCATGCCGGTACCGTCGTCGACCACCTCGATGATCGCGTGACCGTTAGCGCGCTGGGTCCGGATGATGATCCGTCCGCCGCCCACCTTCTTTTCGATCCCGTGCTTGACCGAATTCTCAATCAACGGCTGGAGCACCATGCTTGGCATCATCAGCTCGAGGGTGTCCGGGTTGATGTCCTTTTCGACCACGAGCGTTGGGCCGAACCGCACCAATTCGATGTCGAGATATTCGTCAATCGACGCTAGCTCCTCGCGCAGCGTGACGAAGTGTTCCTGGCTCCGCAGGAGTCGCCGCAACAGCCCAGAAAGCTTGACGATGAGTGTGCGGGCGGTCTCGGGCTGCGATCGGATTAGCGACGAGATCGACGTGAGCGTGTTAAACAGGAAATGGGGATTGATCTGGCTCGCGAGGGCCTCGACCCGCGCTGTCATTAGTAGCTTCTCCTGTTCCTGGAGGCGGTGCTCGATGCGGGCCGTGTTCCAGATTTTGATTGGGATCGCAACGCTCAGCACGGTCGAGAGCACCACTACCATACCGAGGCCCACAGTCTCGGGTGCCATGTAGAAGAGCCGCTCGGCACCGAACCGTGCCCCAAGCGCCTGCCGGATGAGCTCGAGCCCAATGGGGGCCGCCACGAGGATCAGCAACCAATCGATCCTGAACCGGCTGACGAATTGCCAGGCGTGTCGGTGCAGGTCGGAAAAGAATAGAGGTGAGAAATGCCAGATGGCTTCTTTAGGGCAGACCTCCCGCAAGCCGCCGCCGGCGAACCCGCAGCCGACCGCGAACGGCATGGCAATGACCTCACCGGCGATGAGCGCCGGCGCGCCGAGAAGGATGCCGACAACTGCACCGGCGTACGGCCCGGCGATCAGCCCCGCGAGGAACGCACCGGCGAGCGAGAAATCAGCTGCGCCGTAGTTCAAGAGAAGCCGGGATGCGACTCCACCGCAGAGGGGTACGCCTAGGCTGAAGGCGAAGATCAGACGCTCGGGCCACGCGCGCTGTTCGGTTAGGAGAATCCGCCGAAACTGTCGGAACCGGACCAGCATCGTGGCAAGCGTGGCGACTACGGCGAGCTTGACCACAAGGGTCGTTAGCAGAACTTGTGCTGGCGAGAGGAACTTTGCTTCCTGCGGCACGCTATCAGTTCACTATACTGGCGTGACCCAAAGAGTGTCAATTAAAAATCTCTCACAACATATTACAATTAAAGAAGTTATGGCTCATCGTCAGCTCTTTTAAAGGCATTAGGACGAGCGTGGTCATGTGCGATGAGGGCAATCTTGTGCACGTGTAGCTGCTCGTAAAACGTTCCTTCAAGGAGCTGAATCTTGCCGGACAAGAGCCCATGGCCGAGCGGGATGCAACGGTGGCTGAATGCCACCGTTGCTTGATGACAGTAAACACCAACGTGTCTGTTCTTGCGCATGCCCCATCGGCGCGCTATAGTTCCCCGGCGGCCACGGCCGGTTCTGATGCGTTGGTCTTGCTCCGGGTCGCTTAAGAACTGGTCATTGGGCGGAGGCGCGGTCAAACAATCTGGGGCCGTTAATAGGGCATTGCCAGTTAAACGAGTCCGTGAAAGAAGATCTCCTCTCTGATCCGTCGGGTCGAGCGCTCTCGGTAGCTGTGGTCGAGAACGATTTCGTTGCAGGCGTCTACGCGAAGCTCGCCTCGACCTACGATCTGTTGTTCGGCCCCACGCTTCATGCGGGTCGACTCGAGGCAATCCGTCGTCTCTCCATTGCTGCCGGGGATGCGGTGCTGGAAGTCGGCGTTGGTACCGGTATCAACGCGCCGCTCTACCCGCAGGAGTGTCCTGTCACGGGGATCGATTTCTCGGCGTCCATGCTCCAAAAGGCCAAGCGTCGTGTTCGGAGCCTGGGGCTCCGCAATGTCCAGCTGTTACAGATGGATGCTGCGGACATGCAGTTCCCCGACGAGTCGTTCGACATCGTCTACGCGCCATATCTGATCAGCGTGGTGCCCGATCCTGTCAAGGTGGCCTGCGAGATGCGGCGCGTGTGTCGAGTTGGTGGGCGAATCGTTTTCCTCAACCACTTTCTCAGTAGTAACCCGATCCTTGCTCGCGTAGAACGTCTAATCTCCCCGTTGACGATCCACATTGGCTTTAGAGCCGACCTTGATCTCAATGCCTTCCTGGCGCAGGCTGAGCTCGGGCCGATCTCGGTCGAGAAAGTGAATATCCCGCGCATTTGGTCACTGGTGATCTGCACTAAAGATCTGCACTGAAGACATAGAGGTGCGGACGGGCCTAGGCGGGCACCCTTATAGCAGATTGCGTGCGGCGTGCTCGGTGGTGTGTGCTGATGCCACGGGGTGCCTACAGCATTCGCATGATCCAGTCGGCCACTACTTCGGCGCCGTTCGTTTTGGGTGTGGGTGGCCGTGGCATGGCCAGGAGCGCATCAAGGTGCGGCTGCCAGTGGCCACGGAATAGCTCCTGCTGTGTGATGAAGGCGCAGCGGACCAGTTTAGGCATTCCGGCGATCAAGACGTCGTACTCTGGGAAGCGCCCGCGTGAGGTGTACAGCATGGCGGTGTCGTTCGCGGCGCATTCCGCGATCATTCCATAACCCGGCTTGGTAATAACGACGTCTACAGCTGCGACCAGATCCTCGTAGTGAAGGCCAAGCCGTGCGAGCTTTTCCTCGTCAACTCTTAGGATCGTCCCAGCCGTCGCTGGTGTTGCACGGTTTCGGCGAGCCAGGACCTACGGTGATGATCACTTCATAACCGGCCAGCTGCGCGACCGCTTGCCAGTCGATTGTGCTGATACCGTACCGGCCAAAGGTAAACAGCGCCAGTGGGACGCGCGCTGGCAGGCCGAGCAAGTGACGCACGTCGCGCGGATCTCGCTTCGAGTGCCGCGCCACGAGCGGGACATCGACTACCCGGCGGCACGTGTCGAACCCACCGTGCAACGGCAGACGCCAGGCGAGCGTGGCCGTAGCATAGGCGTTGCTCAGGACCGGGACCAACTTGGGTGCTTGCCTAGCCTCGTCGACGTACCCGGCATAAATCCAGTCCCAGGTGAAGTTACTGACTGCGGCTGCCGGGATCTCGGCACGAGCTGCGGCGACGAAGGCCAGCGGCGGAATGTCGCCGACTACGAGCGCTGCGCGGAAGGTGGCAAGCGCAAGCGCCTCGGCGGCCGCGCGTTCATCTAGCCGCTTATGGAAGGACCACGCACGTTGGATAGATGCTGAAACATCCACCGTTAGGCTGTCGATCTGCACGATGCCAGTGTCGGTGTCGATGGGTTGGATGTCGGCACGACCGTCGAGCTCCTGGTCAAAAAGCCAGAGTGGGACCGAACTTCTAATGACAACCGAAAGATCGATGCGGCGGTCCACGAGTGCCTTGATTACCTCGATTTGACGGGACGCGTGACCAAAGCCGTGCCCCGCAATGTAAAAGACGACGGTGGGCATGGATGTCACCCTGAGCTGCTAGCTGCTATCATCCGGACATGGCGCTGCACGAACGCGAGTTCTTTAACGAAACGGAGGAGACCAAGCCGACGGCGTTCACCTGCCCGCGCTGCCAATTTCGCGCTGCGTACGACGTACGCTGGATCCGGCGCGTACGGAAGCCGCGGCCGCCGCGCGGCGCCGGCACACGCGATAGCGAGCTCTTCGCCAAACTGCGAAACTACCTCGTTCGCGTGGATGATATGGTCGTCTGCAAGAAGTGCCGCCGCCGCTTTGAGATTCCATCGCATCAATCGCTGGCATTTTTCTAGACACCCCCCTGGCTGGCCTGACATCCTGTCTGACGATAAGTTGCGAGTAAATCCCTTTGGCCTCTGGGTGCTCGACGTCGGACTTGGAGCGACTACTTCAGTAGACTCCCGGCAACATCCGCCATCGCACCTGCTCGACGTAGCGACGATAGTCCGCGCCAACCGTCTCCATCATCGACCGTTCCTCCCAAGGTATCGCAAGAACGAGATAGGCCGTGCTGATTACGGCGAACGCGATCCGCCCGGTGGGCATGGTCGGCGCTCCAAACACGACCAGCATCCAGCCCAAGTAGATCGGATGCCTGACCCACCGGTACGGGCCTTCGACGCGAAGGACCTGTGCCGCCGTTCCGCCCTGAGTCCAAGCAGCCTCGGCCTGTCGGATACCCGAAAGATCGAGTGCGTCGAGCACCGACACCGCCCACACGATCAACAGGAGACCGCACAATTGAGCGGAGTAGCCCGCCCAGCGTAGCCATCCGGTCCCTGCGTACAGCACGCCCGGCAGATCACGCCACAACAGACAGGTGAGGGTGAACAAAACACTGGAGATCCACACGTAGGTAGTGCGCTCGACCCCGACGGGTAGGTGCCGGGCGAGCCAACGCTTCGCGCCGCTTCGTGCCATCACGCTGTGGTGGGTGGCGAACAGGGTGAAGAAAATAACGTTGGTTGCCAGCGCGGCGAGTATGTGGCCGTAACCGGACGAGTCCGACGAATGCTCCGGCGGTCCGAGCCTAAAGAAAAAGAAATAGGCGAAATAGGAGAGCGACAGAACGAATGCGACGCCACCAACGATGGAGTATGTCAATGCGACTAAGCGGGTCATCATAGTACCGGGGGCTACCAGCACGCCGTACCGCAACCGCCAGTATTATAGGTAATGTATACGTGCCTTCGGCCAGCGGTGCACGCGTCGACCTACCTCGGTGTGATGGGTGAGTTTGGCGGAGTGGCGCTGATGATGGCCGCACCTGTTTCTGGGATCCTGGCGCTTGCGGGATTTGGTGCGCTCATAGCCAAGCGCGTCGCGGTCGAAAACTGAGTGCTCGGACGCTAGACTCGTTCGGCGTTTGGCCCGGAGTGAGCTGAAGAGCGGAGAGTATAATCAGGCTCGTGGCGCCAGACAGAGAGGGTCCGCGGCGTTGGCGAGACCAGTCCCGCGATCGATTCGCGCACACGTTGGCAATCAACGTGTTGTTAGCCAGCGTGTTTACCGTGGGCTCGACGCTTTCCGCCCAGGTTCGCTACACGCGTGCACAGGAACAGCAGTTCCACGAGCGGGCGACGCGTGCACTGGCTCACGGCCGAATCGCCGACGTCGAAGCTCTTGCCGCAACCCGGGGCGAACGTGACCCGTCAGCCGCGGCGCTGCGAGCGCGCATGCTTGTCATGCGGGGCCGGTATCGCGATGCCGAGGAACTTTTGGTCCCGATTGCCGAGGCAAACCCGTCGAGTGGGGCCGGACTCGAGCTTGGTCTGCTGCGTGTCACGCTTGGCCGGCTCGACGGAGCCACGCCCTATCTCGAGGCGGTCGTCGCGAGGGGCGTGCAATCGCGAGGTGCGCTCGACTTGTATCGCGGTGGCGTAGCCGCGCGCGGGCTCGGTGCGTACCGCGAGGCGAACACACTCCTCCGCAGTGCGGCTCTGGCGTCGCCGTCCGATCCCTCGATTCAGACGGCCTGGGGTGAGCTCTTTCTCGAGAAATATAACCAGGCGGACGCTGTGCGATCGTTTAAGGAAGCGGTGGCGCTTGACGGTGGGTGGGCACCGGCGCACGTGGGCATGGGACGTGCGCTCGCCAATGAGAATCCGCCGCTGGCGCGAGCGTCAACCGAGCGCGCTCTCGAGATCGATCCCACGAATGTGGCCGCCCATCTGTTTATTGCCGAGCAAGAACTTGGCGATCGCAATCGTGATGCTGCGCGCGAGGCAATTGACCGCGCGCTCGAAATCAATCCCCAAGGTCTCGAGGCCCGAGCCTTGCTCGCGGCGATCGCATATCTCGAGGATCGTACCGCGATGTTCGGAGCCGAGGTGGCGCGTGCGCTCGCAATTAATCCGGCCTACAGCGACATCTACCGGATCGCGGGCAGCCACGTGGCACGCGCGTATCGCTTTCCAGAAGCCGTCACCTTGGTCCGTCGAGCGCTCGAGCTCGATCCAGACAACACGCGCGCCCATGCCGAACTCGGAATGCACTTACTGCGAGTAGGTGACGAACGCGGGGCCCGCGAGGCCCTCGAGCGGGCCTTTGCTGACGATCCGTTCGATGTAATCACGTTCAACCTACTCGGCATGATGGGTGCGCTGGAGGAATTTGAGACCTTCGAGCGTGGCGATCTCATCGTGCGTCTCCACCGAGACGAGGCGCCGGTGTTAAAGGAGTATGTTCTGACACTCGCCCAAGAGGCACTTGACTCACTGTCCACGCGGTACGAGATGACCGTGAAGGGGCCCATCTTGATCGAGGTATTTCCCAGCCACGACGATTTCGCAGTCCGGAATCTTGGACTTCCGGGCATGATTGGCGCTCTTGGCGCGTGCTTCGGCCGGGTGGTAACGATGGACTCTCCGCGCGCGCGGCCACCAGGTGAATTTAACTGGAAGGCAACCCTGTGGCACGAGATCGCACACGTTGTCACACTGCAAATATCAAACCAGCGTGTGCCGCGCTGGCTGACAGAAGGGATCTCGGTCTACGAGGAGCAAGGCGCGCACGCGGCGTGGGGTCGCGATCAAGAGATGGCGTTTGCTGTTGCCCTGAATGACGATCAGGTGCTCTCCTTACGCGATCTTAATAGCGGGTTCTCTCGACCTGAGACTGTCTCGCTCGCGTACTTCCAGGCCTCGGTGTTTGTCGGGCATATGATCGACCAGCATGGCGAACAGGCCTTACGCGCGTTGCTGAGGGCCTATGGTGAGGGTCTTGAGACCGAAGACGCTCTGGCGCGGATTGGCTTGGACTTTGACGTCTTGCAGGTGAGCTTTGACGAGGCAATAGAGGCGCGGTTTGGCGGCCTTCGTCGCGCGTTGGCCGCTGTAGAACTGGACTTGACGCCGTCTGGGCCCGACCGTCTCGCGGAACTGCGGGTGCTTGCCCGTTCGCACGCGAAAAACTTCCGTGTGCAGCTAACGCTTGGACGTGCCCTCCATGTGGCTGGTGAACCCGAGGCGGCGCTTCGTGCGTTAGAACAGGCCGCCGAGCTGGCGCCTATGGCGACTGGTTCTGAAAGTCCTCGCGGCCTGATGGCTCAAATCGCGCAGGAGCAGGGGGACCGCGACCGCGCGATGCGCGAACTAGAGCTTCTGCTGGAGCACGATCACACTTCCATTGAAGCCGCCCGACAACTCGCCGCTCTCGCTGAGGAAGCCGGGGACGAGGGCCGAATGCGGCTGGCGTACGAGCGCGTGATCGAGATCGATCCATTTGACCCGATTCCGCATCAGGCGCTTGGTCGTCTGGCGATGTCTGACGGTCGAAGTGACGTAGCCACCCATGAACTCGAGGTCGCATTGGCGCTCGGGCCGGTCGACCGGGTCTCGGTTTACTGTGACCTCGCTGAGAGTTTCTTGTTGGCGGGTAGAGAGGAGAAGGCCAAGCGCCAGGCGCTCGCGGCGTTGGAAATTGCGCCCGCCTACGCGCGCGCGCAGGAGTTACTCCTGCGGATTGTAGAGGGACAGCGGTGACTGCCAGGGCTCCGCGTCGCTGTCGACGCACGCGACTGCGTGTCGCGGCGGCCTGCTGGGGTGTCGGGGTATTTTTGACAGCGACCGTGTTAAGCCAGGGCGATCCCGTGCGTAGCTTCGACGAGTTGACTGGCCTGGAATGGACCTTCGTCCGTATCCGCTATGGGTCCCCGCCGGGACGGCTGGAGCAATTCCGACGGATCTACTGGAGCGATCCCTGGGCGATTGATGCGCCAGCGGCCGAGCAGAACTTGACGCGCCGTATGGGCCGAGTGACAACCATTAAGGTCAGCGATCCGATCATTCTCGAGCTCTCCGATGACAAGCTGTGGGAGTATCCATGGATCTACTTCGTCGAGCCGGCCAACCTGGAGCTCAGCGAGGAGGAGGTCGTCATCCTCCGGTCATTCCTCCTGCGTGGTGGCACGGCGACCTTCGATGACTTTCACGGACCGCTTGAGTGGGATCTCTTCCGTGCGCAGATGAAGCGTCTGTTTCCCAACCGAGCGATCGTCGACCTAACGCCTGAGCACCCTGTCTTCTCGTGTTTTTACGAGCTCACCAGGTATCCGCAGATCCCGGGTCTCGGGTCATTCTTTGGTGGAGTCACTTGGGAGAAGGGCGGCTACGAACCGCGCCTGCGCGGCATCCTCGCCGACGATAAGCGCCCTATGGTGTTGATCAATTTCAACACTGACATGGGCGACGGCTGGGAGTGGTCGAACGCGGCGGAGTATCCCCGTTACGTCAGATTTACGGCCCAGTCGTACCGAATGATCATTAACGAGATCGTGTACGCGCTCACTCACTAGTGGTCGGAGATCCGCAGCTAGATATCTTCTGAGAGCGACACCGTGAAAATCAAAACAAGTTTTTGTCGCTTTGGGAAGATGGCTAGTCCCTGTGTAGCAGGGCTTTAAGGAAAGCAGCTTCTAGCGATGTTGCGTAGATGGTTGCCTGGGTGGTTGAGGGCGGAGCGTTACTTCTTGGTCGGTCGGCGAGTCGACTACAGCTCTTGTTGGATCGGTGCCAGTCGTAGTAACGAACGGACATCCTAATGGGAACGGCGTCAAACTTGGCCACGATGGCCGAACGGGTCTTGCGGGGACGCGAGCAGATTCTTGCGGAGCTCCACAAAGTCATCGTTGGGCAAGGAGCTGCTATTGATTTAGTGCTTACGGCACTCTTCACCGGAGGGCACTGCCTTATTACTGGAGTGCCGGGTCTTGCGAAGACATTGCTCGTTAAAACGCTCGCCGAGGTCCTTCATCTAAGCTTTAAACGGATCCAATTTACGCCAGACCTGATGCCGGCTGACATCACGGGGACGGAAATTATCGAGGAGGCCCGGGGGCACCGAGAGCTAAAGTTCGTTCAGGGGCCGATCTTCGCGCAGATCCTTCTTGCCGATGAGATTAATCGTACACCGCCCAAAACGCAGGCCGCGCTGCTTGAGGCCATGCAGGAGTATCACGTTACGGCGGCAGGTCGGACGTATCAGCTCGAACGGCCGTTTCTGGTGCTGGCGACACAGAACCCCATTGAGTTGGAGGGAACGTACCCGCTACCGGAGGCGCAGCTCTCGCGGTTCATGTTCAATGTCGTGATGAGCTACCTGTCGGAGGACGATGAGGTGCGCGTCGTGGCGGAGACTACGTCTGGCGAAAGTCGAGCGCCGAACCGGATTCTCGACGGGGACGACATTCTAGAGTTTCAGCGCCTGGTTCGGCAGGTCGTTGTCTCCGACGAGGTGGCCCGCTATGCCGTTCGGCTCGTCGACGCGTCTCGCCCTGGTCGTTCCAACACGCCAGACTTCGTGGAGCGGTGGGTCAAGTGGGGTGCCGGACTCCGCGCGTCGCAGGCGCTTGTCCTAGGCGGCAAGGCGAGAGCGCTCATGCACGGTCGGTATCACGTATCAGTGGGTGATGTTCGGGCACTCGCGTTCCCCACGTTGCGCCACCGCATCCTGACTAATTTTTACGCCGAGTCGGAAGGTGTCGACGCAGCAAAAGTTATAGAGCGGTTGCTCGAGACAGTACCAACCCCAAAGAGCGGTATGTAGGTACTGGCCACTAAGATGACCACTGCCGCCCGCGCGAACGAACTCCGCTATCTTGATCCCGCGGTGGTTGCCGGCATTGGCTCTATGGAGCTACGTGCTCGGACGATCGTCGAGGGTTTCCTGGTCGGCTTGCATCGGAGTCCGTACAAGGGTTTTAGCGTCGAATTCTCAGAGTACCGGCAGTACATGCCTGGCGACGACATTTCAACGATCGACTGGAAGGTGTATGGGCGAAGCGATCGCCATTACGTCAAGAAGTTCGAAGAAGAAACCCACGTCGACTGTCATCTATTGCTCGACGTCTCGGCGTCGATGTCCTACCAGTCGAGGGGGGTGACCAAGCAGGAATACGGTTCGTACCTCGCTGCGTCGCTGGCGTATCTCATGTCGCGTCAACGCGACGCAGTTGGCTTGGTGACGTTCGACGATCAGATTCTCAACAGTGTGCCAGTTAGCACTAGACCTGGGCATCTGCGGCGGCTCCTGTTGGCCCTCGACCAGCTCAAGCTTGGCCACCGATCCGATGTGTCGAAACCTCTAAGCCGTGTCGCGGACGCCCTCACGCGTCGCGGCATGGTCGTGCTGATTTCTGACCTACTCGACGAGCCGGAGGCGATCGTCAGAGGACTTCGACATCTGCGCTTTCGTGGGACGGACGTCATCGTGTTTCATCTGCTTGATCACGCCGAACTCGCGTTTCCCTTTGAGCGGGCGACCCGTTTCCACGATCTGGAAACCGACGACGAGGTAGTGGTGGTGGCATCGCAGGCGCGAGAGTACTATTTAAAGCAGATGCACGACCTCACTGCACTGTATCAGTGCGAACTACGTCTGGCTGGCATCGACTATTGTCTCGTCGACACGTCGAAACCGCTCGACCTCGCGCTGGGATCGTATCTCGCCACGCGGAGTAAACTCTTTTGAGGAATGTCCTTTCTCTTCCCCGCCTTCCTCTTTGGCGCGGTGGCGATCACGATTCCGATCGTGTTGCACCTGCTCAAGAAGGAACGGGCGGTGCGCATGGCGTTCAGCGACGTTCGCTTTCTCAAGCAGGCGCCGGTCACGCAGGCCATGCGGCGCCGCCTGCGTGAACTCCTCCTGTTGGCGCTGCGCGTTTTTGCGCTGCTGCTTCTCACGCTCGCGTTCGCCGGTCCGTTCTTCGACGCGTCTCGCCTCGATCGCCAGGTGACGATAATTACCATCGACCGCTCGCTGAGCATGTCAGCACCTGGGCAACTCGACAGGGCACGCGATTTGGCACAGAGCGTCCTTGCCGAGACGCCGGCTGGTCACCTGGTTGGCGTTATGGCGTTCGACGACGGTTCTGAAGTCGTGCAGGCGCCGACCGCCAATCGTCGCCTTGCCGAGGCCGCCCTCGAGCGCGTGGCTGCATCACCGGGGAGCACACGATACGCTGGCGCTCTGTCGGCGGCAGCTGAGCTTATCGGGTCTCGTAAAGGGCGGATAGTCGTCGTTACTGATTTGCAGCGCGTTGGCTGGGAGGACGACACCAGCGTAGCGATACCGCCCAAGGTGGTCGTTGACATCGCCGATGTCGGCCGGGTCGAGAGCAATCTCGCTGTGACTGCACTCGATCGATCACCTGTAGGGCTTATAGGGGTCGTACTGAACACCGCTTCTGCTCCCCGCGAGAGTCGCGTGTCTCTCGTCGTCGACGACGAGGTGGTCGAGGTGCGAGAGGTGATTTTTCAGCCAGGCTCGAACGACGTTCGATTCGACACCGCGATGCTACTGACTGGCGTCGCAGTGTTGACCGTGGATGACGCCACCGGCTATGCCTGGGACGATGTCCGCTACGCCCTCCTCGATTCTCCAGAGCCCGCGCCGCTCCTCGTCGTTGCTAACGGCGGGCATCTTGCGGCCAGCGCGTTCTATCTCGAGCGTGCCTTACTCGTCGGGGAAGAGTCCGCTCCCTTTGATCTGCGTCCCGTCAGCCCTGACGCGCTTGTGTCGGTGGCCCGGGAAGATTGGAACGCTACGGTGGCCGTCCTACTTGTGGGCACGCAGGGTCTGGATCGACGCGGCCGGGACCTGATTGCATCATTTGTCGCGTCTGGTGGGGGCCTGCTGATTGTGGCCGGGCCGGCGGTGGATCCGGATCTTGTGGTCGACGTGCTCGGCGACACGACAGTGGTGGCGCTGTCACCGCGCGGCGCGGAGGGCGATCGAAGCGTGGTGGTCACGGATGTTCGTCACCCAATTTTCCGGGCGTTTGGTGAGCTCGTCGGAACACTTGGGCAGGTACGATTTCGGCGGACGACGCAACTCAAAGAGGTTGACGGAACACGGGCCCTGGCACGTTTCGACGATGGGACTCCGGCGTTGCTCGAATATCGGGTCGGGGCCGGCCGGGCACTGGTTTTTGCATCTGACCTGAACAATGAATGGAACGATTTCCCACGACGGCCCTCGTTCGTGCCGTTTGTTCACGAATTAGCACGCTACCTGGCTGGTGTGTGGGAGCGCCCGCGTGAATTTTGGATCGCTGATGCCCCCGATGGTTCGCGTTCGGAACCGGGTGTCGCCACGCTTGCTGGCTCGGGCCGGCGTGTCGTTGTCAATGT
Source organism: Vicinamibacterales bacterium (assembly GCA_965197375.1). Classification (GTDB taxonomy): domain Bacteria; phylum Acidobacteriota; class Vicinamibacteria; order Vicinamibacterales; family UBA8438; genus CBDAMZ01. The sequence goes on along the minus strand of CBDAMZ010000010.1, from coordinate 188,742 downwards.
GGATCCCCGAGAGTCGGTCTCTGAACGGCTCAGTCGCGATGCATTCCTGGTCCGGCTTGAAGAGGGGGCTGTTGAGGCCAACGCAGCGAAGGTGAGCGACGAGGTTGTGACACGTGAGGCCGAACAGAACTACTGGTGGTACGCTTTACTGGTGATGCTCGTGCTGCTCGTCGCCGAAGCGTGGCTGGGCCGCACGATGGCATAATTGGGTTAGCGAGAACAGGACGAGCTTACCCGTGCGACAGCCCCCCCTGGATGAGATCCGTGGCCTGCTCACCTCCGTGCGACGGCGGTGGATGACCGAGGCGGCAATGCGCGCTGTGGCGCGAGCCACGGGTGCAGCGCTTATCCTCCTAGTTGTTGTGCTCGGCACTGATCGACTCCTCAAGCCAGCTGACCTGTCGATGGCCTTGCTAGCCGGGCTCGCCCTAATTGCGGCGGCGGCGTTTGCCGCTCATATTCTGTTGTCGCTCCGGCGTGTGCCCAACGATCGGCAGGTCGCGCGCTATGTCGAGGAGCAGTGCCCGGAACTCGAAGATCGACTCGCGAGTGCCACCGATGTGGCCGGAGGTTCGCGGTCGGCCTTTCGGGACCTGGTGCTCAGCGATGCTGCAGCCCGGGCGCGAGAGGTGAACCTCGACCGGGTCATTGCTGGCCGAGACATCCGCCGGTCGGTTGTCCGAGGCGTCGGAGCTGTCGCGGCGCTTCTGATTATGTTGGCCCTCGGGATGGGATCCGTCGGTCGGATTGTGCGAAGCGCTTGGCTCTATGCGTTCCCTTACGCCGCGACACTTGAGGTCGAGCCTGGCGATACGCGGGTCATCACCGGCGAGACTCTCCATGTTCGCGCCAAGCTGACGGAGACGTTTGGGGTTCCCGCCAGGACGTTGCCAGTCCTGATTATGGTGAACGGCGGCGGCGCGAAGCAGGTTGTCGAAATGCGCCAAGAGCGCGGGGTCTATCACGTCGAGATTCCATCGGTGGATGAGAGCTTTACCTATCGCGTCCGAGCCGCCACCGTGGTATCCGACGACTTTACGGTGACGGCGCTCTCTGTGCCGCACGTTGAACGCATCGATGTGACCTACCGGTATCCAGCCTTTACGGGCCTCGAACCACGGGTCGAGACAGACAGCGGCGACATCTATGCGCCGGCCGGCACTGAGGTTGCTCTAATGGTGCATGCCGACAAGCCGGTCCGCGCGGGTGCGATCCGACTGGAGAGCGGTGGGTCACTTGAGCTACGCCGCGTCGGTGACCGGCGCCTCGCCGTGTCGTTTGAGGTGCGCCACGACGACTCCTATGGCGTGACGCTGGTTGACGACGACGCTCTGACCAACCCGGGCGATGGCGAGTACTTCATCCGAACCGTGTTTGATCGCACTCCCGACATCGAAATCAGGCGTCCAGGAGGCGACCGGGAGATCACGCTACTCGAAGAGGTGGTTGTCGAGGCCCGCGCCGCCGACGACTACGGCATCGAGCGGTTTGAGCTTGTGTTCAGTGTCGTCGGTCGCAACGAACACGCCATCGACCTTCAACGTGGGTCCCGCGAGCCAATCATCTCCGGGGCGCACACGATCTACGCGGAGGATCTCGGTGTCTCACCTGGTGATTTCATCAGTTATTACGCGAGAGCTCGTGACACTAACGCGAGCCGCTACGCGCGCGAAACGCGCAGCGACATTTTTTTTCTTGAAGTGCGTCCGTTTGACCAGGAGTTCGAGGAAGCGCGAAGCCAGTCGTTGTCGGCAATGGATGTTGGCGCGCTCGGTAATCTCGCCAAGGTGCAAAAGGAAATCATCGTCGCCACCTGGAAACTGGACCGCCAGCTGGCCGCCGAACGTGCGGTGAGCGATCTGACGGCGGTCGCCGACGTTCAGGCTGAGCTGAGGCAGACAGCTCAGCGTGTTGCCGACCGAATCATCGCGCGCGGTCGCGAGAGCACGCCACAGACACGTGGGCGGCGCGCTCCCGAGGACGAGGCAATGGCCAAAGCGGTCGAGGCGATGGGCGTGGCGGAGACTGCGCTTCTGGCGCATGACACCCAGATTGCGATCCCACCTGAAATGGAGGCGCTCAACCAGCTCCTTACTGCGCAGGCCGAGGTTCGACGAAAACAGGTCGCGCTCCAACAAGGGCCCCAGGGCGCACAGCTCGAGGCGGATCGTGCGCAAGAGGATTTATCGGAATTGTTCGACCGCGAGCTTCGACGCGATCAGAAAACGAACTATGAGAATCGCTCATCAGCTGCCGAGGCCGAGGCCGAAAAAGAGAGCGATGCGCTGAGGAAGGTTAGGGAACTGGCCGAACGCCAAGAGGTGCTGAATCGAGCACAGCAGGAGCTTGCTAAGCAAGCGGAGAACTTGGAGGCGCAGGAGTTTGAGCGGGCCCTAGAGCGGCTTACCCGCGAGCAAAATGTGCTGCGCCGGAACATGGAGGATCTCCAACGCGAGCTGCAGCGGATGCAGCAGCAAGGGGAGGTGGGCCAGCCAGTTTGGGGGCGAACGGACGAGATCGCCGACCGGATGCGCCGCGCCACGAGTGAGCTTCGCCGCCGCGACTTGTCACAATCGGCCCGGCGCGGTCAGGAGGCGCTCGAGCGGCTGCGTGATCTCGAGCAGCAGGTGGGAGGCGAGTCTTCAAGCGGCCAGCATGAGGCGCTTGGGCAACTGCAGCTAGAGGCGCAGCAGCTCGCCACCGCGCAGCGCCACGTCGCGTCAGAGACCAGGCAGAGCGATGCGGGTGCGGCAGGTCGGGACGCGCGGTATCGACTGGCCGGTCAGGAAGACGGTCTTGCCGATCGCGTGGAGGCGTTTGAGGGTCACATCGAAGAATTGTTGCCCCGCACTGCCAATAAAGTACAGCAAGCGCTCACTGGGGTGCGCGAGGAGCTCAACCGTTCAGCTCTCTCCGATCGGATGCGAGAACTCGCGGATCGACTACGACGGACGGCTAGCCTGGATGCAACTGAAGATTCCCAGCAAGAGGTCGCGCGCATCGCCGATGCCGATGATGAGGTTGCGAGCATACTTGAACAGGTGACGGAACATCTGCGATCGGCCAGTCCGCGGAACGCTGTTAACCAGCGATTGTCTCAAGAGCTCCAGGAAGCGCAGGAACTGCGTCGCAGTCTCAATCAGATCACACAGCAGCTACGGCAGATGGCGGAGGCAAGTAGCAACCAGTCGACGGAGGATGTCGATTCGCCCACCGCACAGGATTCGAGGGGAGGGGGAGCAGTGGTCGAGCCGGGAGCGGATTTGCAACTAAGCCTTGACGGCCGACCCACGCCGCATCAGACCAAGGGGGGGATGGCCGGCCACGGTGAGTTGTCTGAGTTGCAGGCGGAGCTCATGCGTCAGTTTCAAAAGTTACCAGAGTTACTCGAGCGGTTGCGCCGCGAGCACCCGATGGTCGAGCAGGGCCTGGAGAACTTGGCTCGGCATTGGTTCAGCGGCGCCGCACCCGGCACCGAAGCATTCAAACAGGACTACGCTGCTTGGGAGAGCCTCCGCGACGACGTTCAACTGGCACTGGAGCAGTTCGAGGCAGCCCGATCTCGCGAGCTGACTCAGCAAGAGACTGACGGTCGGCTTAATATCGGTCCCAGCGATCGAGTGCCGGAGACGTACCGCCGGCTGGTCGAGCAGTACTACCGCTCGCTCGCGACGCGACGTGGAGAACCCTAGAGCAAACCAGCGTGATCATGCCCTGCTTCCCCATCTGATTTCTTCATGTATCTTGCGGTCCCCGTCCCATGGTGGACGTTGGCGCTTCTGATTATGGCGGCTGTGCTGGTCGCTTACCATGCCTACGCGCGCCCAGTCGTGCCGCTGTTGAACTGGCAGCGCGCGGTGCTGACGGGTCTGCGGCTGTTGGCGCTGTTGCTCGTGTTGTTATTTCTCCTTGAGCCGGTCCGGACCGAGCCGGCGCCACGTCACGACACCGTTGTTCCAATTTTGATCGACCAATCGCGGAGCATGCGGATCGCGGATCTCGAGGGGGAGCCAAGAATCGGCCGGGCCGTCGCTCTCGTGCGCGACCAACTCGTGCCGCAACTGGCTGAGGACTTTGAGGTCGACGTGCTCACGTTCGGCGACGAGCTTCGCCCAGCCAACTTGGCAACTGTGGCGGCTGATGCGACCCGAACCAATCTCGCCGGTGCACTCGAGGCGGTGGGGGAACGCTACCAGGGGCGATCTGTCGCTGGGGTGGTCGTCATTTCTGATGGCGGTGAGACCGGTAATAGCGACGCCGCGAGAATCGCGTCGGAGCGTTCAATGCGCGTGTACGCTATTGGGATCGGCGTAGCCAGGCCCGGTCAGGACCGTGAAGTCATCAGTGTCACCGCAGGTGAGGCCACCGCCGCTGAATCGATCGTCGATGTCAGTGTCTCAGTTGTGAGCCATGGCTTTGCTGACCGACCGATAGAGCTTCGGTTGCTCGAGGCCGGTCGCCTCCTCCAGGTTCGTCGCATCGCGCCGGCGGGTGATGGGTCGCCGATGCGAGAGGTGTTCCGCGTCTCCCCGAGGCCAGGCATGGCGACGCTGTACACGGTTGACATCCCGGTGGAGGCTGACGAACTGGTGACCGAGAACAACACCAGGAGTGTGCTGGTTCGGCCCGCGACACGTACTAGACGCATCTTGCTGATCGAAGGGGCACCTGGGTATGAACATAGCTTCCTGAAGCGCGCCTGGCTGGCCGACCGCGGTATTACGCTGGATGCGGTCGTCCGAAAAGGACAGAACGATCGGGGGGAGTATACGTTCTACGTGCAGGGGGATTACGAACGCGCGGCGGCGCTCGCTACGGGGTACCCGCTAACCCGAAAGGCGCTGTTCCGTTACGACGCTGTCGTGTTCGCCAATATTGAAGCGGAGTTTTTTAGGCCCGATCAACTGACACAGACGGCCGAATTTGTCGCCGAGCGTGGCGGTGGATTGCTAATGCTGGGCCCGGCGACACTTCGCGGTCGGGGTTGGTCAGGTTCAGGGCTTGAGTACGTAATGCCAGTGGAGCTTGTGGATCGGTCGCGGCCTGTCGACTACGTCAAGCCTGGAGGTGAATCGAACAAATTGGTGCTGACGGCAGACGGCGTCTCTCACCCAATGATGCAATTAGCACCTACGGCAGAGGAGACACGTGCCAAGTGGACACAGGTGCCGGCGCTTGGCGGCAGTGTGTCGGTTGGCGATATCAAGCCCGGTGCATCGGTGCTGGCGGTTACCCAAGCGGAATCGTCGCCAGGGCCACGCCCCCTCGTCGTCGTCCAGCGGTACGGCAGCGGTCGTGCGATGGTCTTTGCGGGCCTGGCAGCATGGCGTTGGAGAATGATGCTACCCGCGGACGATCGCACCTACGAGACGTTCTGGGGACAGGTTGCGTCGTGGTTGACGGCTAGCGCACCCGATCCGGTCACCGTGACTGCTAGCGGTGCCGCCGTGCCTGGCGAAACCGTTCGGCTGGACGTCCGGGTACGGGACGCGGTGTACCAGCCGCTAATTGATGCCGAGCCGGTCGTTGTGGTGACTGGACCGGGTGGTGACGAGCAAGAAGTACGGCCAGCGCTCGTCGACGGTGCCACGGGTCTGTACACGGCGGAAATTCGCCCCGCGGAGCCTGGGGTGTATCGGTTTGAGGCGGTCGTTGAGCGCGGGGGCACCCGGGTAGGCGAGGCCAGTGAGTGGTTGCTGGTTGGCGGAGCGGACGTCGAGCTAGCCGATCCTTGGTTAAATGACGAGGTGCTCCGTCGGACCGCTACGGCTAGCGGTGGTCGCTATCTTTTGCCAGACGACGTGTCACAACTCCGCGAACTGGTGTTGGCTGACGCGTCGGACCAGGTGCCCCCGGTTATCCATAACCTCTGGCGAAACGTCTGGATGTTCTTGCTGGTGGTCGTCCTACTGAGCGGCGAATGGTTCCTTAGGCACGCCTGGGGAATGAAGTAATGGTAGAGGCGTGACTAGCCGCCTTCGCGCAACACGCGCGTCGAGCTTCGCCTCGTTCCCACGGACGGTTTCTTCCACAATCCAGGTACGCACGTCGCGCCGCCGCTCGATGTAAAGCGAGCTCTAAAGGGAAAGGGAACGGTCGGATGCGACCACGCGTGGTTCTCGTGGCAATGACCGCCATAGTAATGGCGGCTCCTAGTGCCGTACGAGCCGACGACTACTTCACCCTCATCGTGTCAGGTGCTTCAGGCGGTTTGCAGTACGCCGAGCATTATGAGCGGTGGCGATCTGTTCTGATGTCGGTGCTTCGCGATCAGGCGGAGTTCCGTGACGAGCATCTCATCGTCCTGGCGGAGACGCCGGGTCCGGGAGTCGGCCGTGCCTCCCGTGAGGGAGTGCGCCAGGCAGTTGAGGAGCTACGGCGGAAGATGACGATCGGTTCGGTGCTGTGGGTCGTACTCTTCGGTCATGGCACCTACGATGGGGTCGGCGCGAAGTTTAATCTCGTCGGCCCGGATCTTGAGGCTGTGGAATGGGACGCGCTGTTAGACACGCTGCCCGGACGTATTGTGTTCGTTAACACCACGGCCGCAAGCTTTCCGTTTGTGCGTCGGCTTGCGGGCGAAGGACGGGTTGTCATTACCGCGACCGACTCCTCGGTCCAGCGATATGTCACGGTCTTCCCCGAGTTTTTCGTGGAGGCGTTCACCGATCCTGCCAGCGACAGCGACAAGAACGGTCGTGTGTCGGTCTGGGAAGCCTTCGCATTCGCCAGCGCCGAGGTGCGCCGATGGTATCGACAACAAGGACGGCTCGCTACGGAGCGGGCGATCCTCGAGGATACCGGTGATAGCACCGGAAAAGAGGCGGATCAGCCTGGCCCGGATGGCGCGCTTGCCGCGCGCCTCTATGTCGGCGCCGGTGTTGACGTGCCGTCGGTAGTGACTGATCCTTCGCTCGCACCGCTCGTGAGTCGCCGCGCAGAGTTGGAGGAGCGTGTCACGGACCTCAAGGCTCAGAAGGACACGATGGATCACGGGCGCTACATGAACGAGCTCGAACGACTACTGATTCACCTCGCGCGGGTGTCGCGCGAGCTTCGCCGCCGGACCGGTTCCAACTAACTATCTTCGTGGTGGCGCCTGGACGAGCACCGATGATCTGCAAAAACTGCAGCACAGAAATCGCCGGCGAGGCACTAATCTGCTATCGGTGTGGCACGGCGACAAGCGAGCCGGCTCGGCAGCTGGTGGAGCCGGACAGGACTGCGCCCCGCCGGCTCGTGTCCCTGCTCCTCGGGTTGGCCTTCATCCTCGTCGTCGGGTTCTTTATGACTCAGATGAGGGGCGGCGAAGCACCGCCGGCCCTCGTCTGGGCGATGCTTGGTGTGGCCGGAGCGCTGCTTGCATGGCGCCTGTGGCTCTCGCGGTGACCGGTCGTGTCGCTTCTACTAAGGGGAGGCGCTGGATTGAGATACTACGATTTGCGTTCGTTAATCACCACGTAGTCTCGTTGTCCCTCACCGATATACACTTGCCGCGGCCGCGCGATCTTCTGCTCTGAGTCCTTCAGCATTTCTTCCCACTGCGCGATCCACCCCGCGGTCCGGCCGATGGCGAACAGGACGGGAAACATGCCGGGTTCGAATCCCATCGCTTGGTAGATGAGGCCAGAATAGAAGTCGACATTCGGGTAGAGCCGGCGGCTTACGAAGTACTCGTCTTGGAGCGCAATACGTTCCAGCTCAAGCGCGATATCGAGCAGGGGATTCTTACCGGTGACCTCGAACACGCGGTACGCGGTCTCCTTGATTACCTTCGCGCGCGGGTCGTACGCCTTGTAGACGCGATGCCCGAAGCCCATCAGGCGCCCCTGATCGTCCTTAACATGCTTGATGAAATTTGGAACGTTGTCGACTGTGCCAATCTCGTTCAGCATTCGCAGCACCGCTTCGTTGGCGCCCCCGTGTAGCGGCCCGTACAGGGCCGCCGCCGAGCCGGCCAGCGCCGCGAATGGGTCGGTCTGCGAGCTACCGATGCTCCGCATGGCGCTCGTGCTGCAGTTTTGCTCATGGTCCGCATGCAGGATGAACAGCACGTCTAGCGCGCGCTCGAGCACCGGATTGGGCTTGTAGCGCGGCTCGACGCGTTTACGGAGCATGCTTAGGAAGTTTCCGACAAAACTCAAATCGTTATCTGGGTAGACGTACGGTTCGCCGACACTGTGACGGTAGGCATAGGCCGCGATGCTTGGAACCTTCGCAATGAGGCGCGCGATCTGAGCACGTCGTAACTGGTCATCAAAGATCCGCTTCGCGTCCGGGTAAAAGGTTGACAGTGCGCCGACCGTACTTAGGAAGATGCCCATCGGGTGGGCATCGTATTGAAAGCCATTCATAAACTCCTTAATGTTCTCGTGTAACATCGTATGGAGTTTCAGCTCGGTGGTCCACGCGTCGAGCTGTACCTTCGTGGGAAGTTCGCCGTTTAGCAGTACGTACGCCGTTTCAACGAATGTGCTGCGCTCGGCAAGCTGCTCGATCGGATAACCCCGGTACAGCAAGACACCCTTATCGCCGTCGATGAATGTGATGCGGCTCCGGCAGGCGGCGGTGTTCAGGAAAGCTGGGTCGTACGACATCATTCCGAACTCGCCAGGTTCGACCTTAATTTGACGAAGATCGACGGCTCGGATCGTGCCGTCCGTGATCGGGAGCTCGTACTGTTTGCCGGTTCGATTGTCGGTAATCGTCAGCGTGTCATGCATGCTCATTCGTGTCCTGAGTGGTTCATTAAATACGACTACGTTCGGCCACCGCTGCATCCTGCGACATACTACGTATCAGCTGGGTAAAAATTCTAGGTGCTGTGCTCTCCCGCCTTGCCATAGATTAGTTTCCCGGCCAATTGTCGCTGTTTTCTCGATCCGATTCATCTAGAGACGACGTAGATCTTCCCGGGAGGCGGTAACGCCCGTCCACCCAGTTGCGTAGGTCGAGTAGCTTGCACCGCTCGCTGCAGAACGGACGCCAAGGCGGGTCGACCGAGCTCTCCCGGCAGTACACGCACAGCTTGTCTCGGCTCATGGTTAGTAGCGGTCGCCGTTACCCTTGCATGCGGCCTTACTGCCCGGTGACGGTCATCTCGACCGCGTAGAGTGACGTCCGCGCGGCGATGAACAGCGTCCTGCCCTCAACTCCTCCAAACGTCAGGTTAGCGGGAGCCTCCGGCGTGGCGATCGACCCAATCGGCCTGCCCTCGGGATTGTAGATCGTTACGTCCTGGCCTGTCAGATAGACGTTGCCTTGCTCGTCCATTGTCATACCGTCGGCGCCCTGTGCGACAAACAGGCGTTTGTCGTCGAGGGTTCCATCTGGGTTCGGCGTATAAACATAGGTTCGCCCGGCGCCATGATCGGCGATGTACACGCGGTTCCCGTCCGGTGTTCCTATGATGCCGTTCGGACGAACCAGGTCACGCGTAACCTGTAGGATCACCTCGCGGTCCGGAGAGATGTAGTACACGTGGTACCCGGGGATCTCCTGGTCGTCGGTCGGTCCGTAGCGAGGGTCACTGAAATAAATGCCCCCCTTCGTGTCGATCCAAAGGTCGTTAGGGCTGTTAAAACGACGCCCTTCGATCTGGTCGGCGAGCACGGTGACGACACCGCGCGGGTCCAGGGCCGTGACCCGCCGATTGCCCATTTCACAGACGAGCAGGTTGCCGTCTGAGTCGAAGCGTAGCCCATTCGCTCGACCGGACCGCTCGCGGAAGACGGTGACCCCATCTTGGGGTGACCATTGATAGATCCGTCCATTAGGTATGTCGGTGAAAAATAACTTGCCGTTCGGGTCCACTGCCGGTCCTTCAAGGAAACCGAAGCCGGATGCGATGCGCTCGACCGTGGTACCAGGCGCGACCAGCAGGTTGTCTTGGGCCGTCGTAACTCCAGGAGAGGCCAGGAGCGTCAAAGTGGCCGAGACAATGCGTGTACACATCCAGGTGCGACATCGGAATTCGTAGACGGGCATTGAGGGTAGACCTTCGCCTGTCGGCTCCGAGGTGTTGGCGCCAGCGATCGCGTACTCATTGTAGCGCTAAGCCCGGTTTTGTCGCGCCAGGCGCCCGGCATCAGACACACTCAACGTGCTTGCGCCTGTAGCTACTAGCTAACTTCCCCCTTGAAGCAACCAACCGACCATTGCTCCACCGAGGATCAACCAGGTCGAGTTTACCCGATGCGCCAACAGGACCACTGCCGATGCGACGGCCAGGACGAGTGTCGGGACGTCCACAATTGCTGACCGCCCGAGTTGCCAGGTGACCGCCACCATCAGGCCGAGCGACGCGACCACCATGCCGTCGAGCAGCCCGCTCATGACCACCGACGCGCGAACTTTCGGGATTATCGGCTGTGTTACGGCGACGAAGAGGAACCCAGGCGCGAAGATTCCCACAGTGGCGAGCACCGAACCAGCCCATCCGCCGAGCAGATAGCCGATGAACGTTGCCGTGGTGAGAACCGGTCCGGGCGTGACCTGGCCAACGGTGATGGCATCGATTAACTGTTGATCGGTTAGCCAGCCTAACCGTTCCGTTAGGTCGGCGCGCAGAAACGCTAGGAGCACGTAGCCGCTACCGAATAGGACCGAGCCCACCTTCAAGAAGAAGAGAGTTAGACGGGTCAGTGTGATCGGAACCACGGTCCCGGCGGCCGCGCCAGCGGCATTTAGTGATGCCGCCGCAGCCGTCGCGGCGATGAAGGTTGTCACTGCTTTGGGTCGACCAACAGTCATGGCAAGCATCGCGAGTCCACCGCCTGCTAGCAACACCAGCTCGTTCACACCGACCAGCGACAGGCCGACGACCAAGACCCCCACGAGAGCAGGGAGGACGCCCTTAATCGCGGTTCGCCCAAGCTTCCACACCGCCTGTACCACGATGGCGATGATCACTGGGCTGATACCGTACATCAGCCACACGGCTTGTGGCGTCTGGCCATAGCGGGCATAAGCCCAGGCGATGGCCAGCACGATGAGCGACGCCGGAAGGATGAAACAGCTGCCGGCGAGTACCAACCCGGGCAGCCCGCCACGTTTGTAGCCGAGATGAATCGCCATCTCACTAGAGTTGGGACCGGGAATCAAGTTGGTTACCGCGAGGAGATCGAGGAACTCGGCGTCTGTAAGCCACTTGTGCCGTTCGACGACCTCGTCTCGCATCATCGCGATGTGCGCGGCCGGCCCGCCGAACGCTGTGACGCCGAGGCGGAGGAAGAGGGTGGCGAGCTCAGACAACTGGGCGCGCGACGACATCTCTGGATCTTACATGCTGGATCTTGCAGATAGGAGGTGCGCCACGTCCTACGGACGACAGGCTGTGGCGGTTGACCAGCATGCTGATAGTGGTGCAAAGGAATCCGAACAACTTTGACGCGAGTGGTTCAGACTAGTGCTTTCGCCCTGCTGTTCCTGAGGTATGCGCTTCGGCGTTTGGGGCTTACGCAACAATTGCTCCGCCCTAGACGGGAGTTAACGTTGGCTCACGCACCACACTCAGGGTGTCAACTAGGGTAGTGAATCGTACCGGGTTTCTCGGAGACCGAATGCGTTGAATCAGGCCACCTCAGCCTGCTCATAGTACTGCGCCTCGAACTCTGCTGGTGGAATGTCCCCGAGCGGCCCCAACAGTCGTCGTGTGTTGAACCAGTCCACCCACGTCAAGGTGGCGAACTCCACGGCCTCGAGGGTACGCCACGGGCCCTTCCGTCGAATCGCCTCCGTCTTGTACAAGCCGATCACCGATTCGGCGAGGGCATTGTCATAGGCATCGCCTTGGCTGCCGACCGACGGCGCGATGCCGGCGTCCACGAGGCGATCCGTGTACCGCATCGAGAGATATTGCGACCCGGCATCACTGTGATGTACGAGGCCGGTGAGGGCGTCGCCCCGGCGGGCGTAGATCGCCTGCTCCACCGCATCCAGCACAAAGTCCGTGCGCATGGAGGCCGACACCCGCCAGCCCACAATGCGTCGCGCAAACACGTCGATGACGAACGCGACGTAGCCAAAGCCGCCCCAGGGTGCGACGTACGTGAAATCGGAGACCCAGAGCTGATTCGAACGGGTGGCCACGAATCGGCGGTCAACGAGGTCCACCGGGCGACCGCCCTCACCGGCGTGGGTCGTGGTGACCCAGGCCCGGCCCCGGACGGCCCCGGCAAGGCCCATCGCGCGCATCAGGCGCGCCACGGTGCAGCGCGCTACGCGGACGCCGTCCCGTCGCAGCTGCTTCCAGACTTTCCGGGGGCCGTAGACCTGCTGGTGCGCGTCATAGACCCGCTGAATCTTGACGCGGAGCTGATCGTCGCGCTGCGCCCGTGCGGACCGGCGCGTCGGATGTGTCCGTCCGCTGGTGCCGATGGCGATGAGTCCGTCGACGGGGCGATCGGCAGCACGGCGCAGATCGGCTCGACCCCGACCACGGCGCGATGGTCGGCGATGAACTGGACCATCGTGGCGACGTCCTCCGGCGGTCGCGCTCCGCCTGGGCGAAATACGCGAACGCTTTCCGCAGGATCTCATTCGCCCGCTTCAGCTCCTTCAACCGCTCCCGCTCGCTCGTCGTCAGGCCCGGCCGATGCCCAGCATCACGCTGCGCCTGCCGCACCCACTTCCGCAGCGTCTCCGCCGTGCAGCCGAGCTTCGGCGCCACCGACTGCAGCACCGCCCACTCTGAGGCGTGGGCCTCCCGGTACTCCTCGACCATCCGGACGGCACGTTCGCGCACTTCCGGAGAAAACCGACTGGGACGTCCCATAGCCCCCATCCTCCCAAGCAATGAGGTCTCCGAGAAACCCGGTACGATTCATAGTGGCAATGACTTATAGACTCGTGCAGCTCTTGCTCTACGGCGTGAGGCTAGTGGCCGCGTGGCGTCTGACGATGCGAAATACAAGTGGAGGAACTGCGGTTTGAGTCTCGGTGGCGTCGGTGGTATCGGCAGAGGTGTCGGTCACCTACCGGTTCGGCCGGAATATACAGTCCTTCAGCTAGGAAAACGAGGCTACCCCACAGTCCTTTGGAGCGTCGGTAGAACGCGAACGGCCCAGCGCGCCCCGTCACCGGTGACCAGTCCTCAGACATCCATACGCGCACATTCGGTCGAGGAAGCCCTTCCGAAGACCATCGTGCCGACAAGCTTATTGCTGCCGCGTGGCGTAATATGATGCCTGTTATGAAGGTGGTGATTACCGGTTCGACGGGTCTCATTGGGTCCGCACTCGTACCGCTTCTGGAGGGTCGCGGCGACCGGGTCACGCGTCTGCGTCGGGGCTCGCCGCCGGGCGCTGGTCAGGCGTGGTGGGACCCCGGAAGCGGCTTGCTTTCGCCAGACGCCTTCGACGGCGCGGGCGCCGTTGTGCATCTCGCCGGTGAAAACATCGCGAGTGGACGGTGGACCAGCGCTCGCAAGTCTCGCATCCGCGACAGTCGTGTTCTCGGCACGCGGCTCCTCTGCGAGACCCTGGCGACGCTGGACAATCCGCCGCCGGTGCTGGTGTCATCTTCGGCGATTGGCTACTACGGAGACCGGAGTGCCCAGATGCTCGACGAGTCAGCCCTACCGGGCAGCGGCTTTCTGGCCGAGGTTTGCCAGGCCTGGGAGGCGGCAGTCGAGCCCGCCCGTAAGTGCGGCATCCGCGTCGTTGTCTTGCGGACCGGTATTGTGTTGAGCACGGCCGGCGGTGCGCTGGCTCGAATGCTCACACCATTCGTACTAGGTGTTGGAGGGATTATCGGTTCGGGTCGGCAGTACATGAGCTGGATCACGCTAGATGACCTGCTCGCTAGCATTCTGCATTGCCTCACGGACGGCCTACTGAGTGGACCGGTCAATGGCGTTGCACCGAACGCGGCTACCAATCAGGAGTTCACAAAGACACTCGGACGGGTGCTACGTCGCCCAACCTGTCTCCCAATACCAGCCCTCGCCACCAGGCTAGCTTTTGGGGAAATGGCCGACGCGCTCTTGCTGGTCAGCACACGAGTCGGCCCCGCTCGTCTGATCGCAAGTGGTTTCGGTTTTAGGTATCCGACGCTGGAAGGCGCACTTCGTCACGTGCTGGGTCGGCCGACAAGCTCACTAGTGGCTTAGTACACCGTTTCATAAATACGCTAACGTTTTCCTCTTGTACTGAGCGCCAAAATATGGCACCGTACTCCAGACGGAGTGGCGCCGTAAACGATGCCTCGGCAGAGCCCCTATCGGATTGTGCTGTCGGCCGCCGAAGAACGGACGTTGATCGACCGGGCGGCACGATACACGCGCCCGTATTTCGAGGTGCTCCGCGCCACGATGATCCTGCTGGCGGCCGAGGGCTGGTCCAATAAGGCGATCGCCCGCGGCTTGCGGACCCGGCGGGAAGTGGTCTCGGTCTGGCGAAAACGCTTTTTTAAAGAACGGCTCCCCGGGCTGGAGGATCAATCACGCTCGGGACGTCCCCGGGCTTTTCCCCCCAGAAGTCGTCGTCACCGTCAAAGCCCTCGCGTGTGAATTGCCTGCCCGCGCCCAGCGCCCGCTGGCCCGGTGGAGCATGAGCGAGTTGGCCGCCGAAACCCAGCGGACCGGGCTGGTGGCATCCATCAGCGGCAGCACGATCTGGCGCTGGCTGCACGACGACGCGATTCGGCCGTGGTTCCACCGGAGCTGGATCTTTCCGCGCGATCCGGAGTTTGCGACCAAGGCCGGGCGGATCCTCGACCTCTACGAGCGCGTCTGGGAGGAGCGCCCCCTGACCGCTGACGACTTCGTGATCTCTGCCGATGAGAAGACGAGCATTCAAGCGCGCCGCCGCCGCCACGCGACGCAGCCGACCCGGGCCGGGGCCCTGATGAAGGTCGAGCATGAATACGAGCGCGCCGGAGCCTGGGCGTACTTGGCCGCCTTGGATGTGCATCAGGCCCGGCTCTTTGGCCGCTGCGAGCCCACCACCGGGATTGCCCCGTTCGACCGCCTAGTCGCGCAAGTCATGACGCTTCCGCCCTATCGCGACGCGCGGCGCGTATTCTGGATCGTCGACAACGGTTCGTCGCACCGCGGTGCGCGCGCCGTGGAACGACTCCAGCGGCAGTATCCGAATCTGGTGCTCGTGCACGGGCCCGTCCATGCCAGTTGGCTCAATCAAATCGAGACCTACTTCTCGATCGTGCAACGCAAGGTCCTGACGCCGAACGACTTC
The DNA here is from genome assembly GCA_965197375.1 of Vicinamibacterales bacterium. Classification (GTDB taxonomy): domain Bacteria; phylum Acidobacteriota; class Vicinamibacteria; order Vicinamibacterales; family UBA8438; genus CBDAMZ01. The sequence continues at coordinate 173,548 of CBDAMZ010000010.1, read as the reverse complement.
GATTCCCTGGCCGACGTGGAGACCCGGGTCCTGGCGTTTCAGCGTCACTATCAATCGCTGGCCCGACCATTCGAGTGGACCTTCACGCGGCGCGACTTGGCCCGTTTGCTCGCCAAACTGGCGCTCCAGAAGCCAGACTCGATCGCCGCATGAGAAATACGTGTACGAACTTATGAAACGGTGTACTAAGGAACCGACACGAGGGGGAGAGACGGCTGACCTGACCACGCTCCTCGATCGCAACCGGAGCTTTGCTAAGCAGTTCGCGGCTGGAGACCTCAAGATTTCGCCCCGTATGTCAACGATCCTCTTGACCTGCCTCGACGCCCGTGTCGATCCTGCACACCTCTTCGGGCTCGGACTCGGCGACGCACTCGTCATACGTAACGCAGGGGGCAGGATCACCGCTGCAGTGATGAGGGATCTCGGCATTCTCAGCGTTCTGGCCGCCAACATGCCAGGGCCCGGCGCCATGCGGCCGGAACTGGTCGTGATCCAACACACCGACTGTGGTATGTCTCGTCTCGCCAACCCGGCTATCCAGGGACAGGTGGCAGAACGGCTCGGCCTCAGTGTCGACGAAGTATCTGCAATGGCGATCAGCGACCCCACCAAGTCTGTGCAAGACGACGTCGACCGACTCCGCCACACCCCCGGAACGCCAGACCAACTGATCGTCTCCGGTTTCGTCTACGACGTAAGCAACGGCACGATCAACCAAGTTGTGCCACCGGCCCCACTCCGCGCTTCCTGAACCCAGGGTTGAACCGGGATGGGAGCGTAGGAAAGACAAGAAACCTTGTCGTCCTGAACTGGTTTAATCTGAAGCAACGAGTGCAGGTGCGGTAGCCATGCCACTTCAACCCGACACCACCATCGCCTCCGCCCGAAGCTGGACGAACCATGTCCACCCCTTCACTTCCCGAAACCATGCGCGCCGTTGTTCTCGACGGTCCCGGGCCACCTGAGGCACTCCAGATCCGTCAACTCCCCGTGCCCGTTCCTGCACTAGGGTGGCCCACAGGGGGGTTGGAGATCGCGGTCACGTTCAACCTGCCGCACCTGCTGCACGAGCGCCGAGCAACGGAAGGCCCCGAGCGGGATGAGCCGTCGAGCAACCAATCCGTCACGGAGGACACGTCTCGGGCTCACGACCCAGGAGCGCTCGACGTCCTCCCCCACCTGTACGGCTGTGATCCCCGGAAGCAGTTGTACTGGTTCATCCTCGGGATGCTCGACCGGCTGACCGGTGGGATGCGTATCTCGCGACCTGGGCGCGCGTGCGCGCGCACATCACCTATGCGTTTACCGCGCGGCCGGAGGCGCGACAGTAGTACGGGCCGTCGTTTCTTGGGAGAACGTCAGGTTGAACGCACTGTGCCCTTCTTTGCTATCCCGCTACGGGAACAGCCGGGGCGGCGGACTATTTGATGAGCACGGTCTCGGGGAACTGCGCATACCAGCCGAACCAAAACGCGCGCTGGGCGGCGACACGGGGCAACCGCCGGCTCGGGTCGGTTTCCGAGACGAGCGCCTCCTCGGTGACGCGCCAGGCGCCGCCGGTGGCGTCCGCCAGACGGCCCTCGTCCAGCTCGCGGGTGAACCGCAACTCGCCGGCCTCGTAGACCCGGTTGGCGCCTTCCTCGCTCGTTACCACCACCAGCTGGCGGCCCACCTGCTCGGTGTGATACACCCGATTGTGATCGAGGAACCGCGCCGCGATGGCAACGGGGTGCCGCGCCCGGGCGGTGTCCTCCAGCAGCATGACGACGACCTCCTCCTTGTTGGCCAACCGATCGTCCACCTGCGAGACGCCATAGATCAGCCGATCGGTCGCGAAGTACTCGCGATACGCCGCCCCTTCCGAATAGTCCCGCTGGTGACCGGTCTCGAGCGACAGTACGGTCGTTTCGGGGTGCGTCCGCCGCCACTCGCCCCAGGTGGTCGTGACCACTGAGCGATGCCGCAGCTTGATGCGACTGCCAACCGAGGCTCCGACGACCGGGACGCCTTCGAACGTGTTCCACAAGCTCTTCGTGCCGTGGTCGAACATGAGCTTGTTCGACCGATAGAGCAGCCCGCTGGTCCCGAAAGTGATGTGCTGGCCGTCGACCACGCTCTCGTATGGAATGACGGTGCCGCAAAGCGTGCAATAGACGATCGTGAGTTCCACGCCGCCGATGGTGTCGAGCACCATCTCGTGCCACGCCAGGATCCGCTTCGGATAGGCGCGCGTCTCGCCGTTCATGGCGACGCCGAAGACGATATGGTCATCGTCGAGGTAGCCGGCGGCGTCATCGGCCACTGCCAGATGCGTGGGATACTCAAGCGGCGGGATGCCGTTCGGCTGCACGCCACCCCAGTCAATCTCGTCGAGCCGGATCGTCGTGGGCGCGCCGGGCGGGAAGAACTCGCGGAATCGCGGGTCGATCTCGTTGTACAAGAGCCCCTTGAACAGCGCGTAGTCGGGGTGCGGGTCGTAGGGTTGGTCCCAGATCCACTCTTCGACGCGCGAGATGTCGTCACGGAACCGCTCGCCGCTCTGCTCCTCCAGGAACCGCATGAGTCGCCGCCAGACCCGGGTGCTCGGATGCTCGCGGGGCAGCTCGACCTGCGGCGCCCGGCGCGCCGATTCCGTGAGATCGCCGAGGCTCGGCGCTCCTGCGCCATTAGCGGGCGCGGCGACTGGTGCGCGGCGCGCCGGGTCTGCGGGATCGCCGAAGCTCGGCGCGCCGGCTGGTGCCCGGAGCGGCGGCCTCAGGAACCGGAGAAGGTCCCAGAACATCCCCGCGTAGCCGTCGCGCCAAGCGGCAGCGATCTGGTCCAGCGCCTCCTCCGCCGGGTCGTCCTCCGGGGCGACCGCTAGGAAGAACAGCCGGAGGTCGGGATGCGCACCGGGTTGTTGGGCCCATCCGACCGGCGCTACGCCGGCGAGCAGGGCCAGGAGCACCACGAGGGCCAAGGGCTTGTGCTGCATGTCTGTTGGACGCCGAAATCGCGTGTTAGGATACGATCCTTTCCTCGTGGGCTGATCTCGCGGTCTGAGTTCCCACCCACTTTTTCCAGCCGGCAAAGCACGCCAGTGCACAGCTAAGTACACCGTTTCATAAGTTCGTACACGTATTTCTCATGCGGCGATCGAGTCTGGCTTCTGGAGCGCCAGTTTGGCGAGCAAACGGGCCAAGTCGCGCCGCGTGAAGGTCCACTCGAATGGTCGGGCCAGCGATTGATAGTGACGCTGAAACGCCAGGACCCGGGTCTCCACGTCGGCCAGGGAATCGCAGTCGTTCGGCGTCAGGACCTTGCGTTGCACGATCGAGAAGTAGGTCTCGATTTGATTGAGCCAACTGGCATGGACGGGCCCGTGCACGAGCACCAGATTCGGATACTGCCGCTGGAGTCGTTCCACGGCGCGCGCACCGCGGTGCGACGAACCGTTGTCGACGATCCAGAATACGCGCCGCGCGTCGCGATAGGGCGGAAGCGTCATGACTTGCGCGACTAGGCGGTCGAACGGGGCAATCCCGGTGGTGGGCTCGCAGCGGCCAAAGAGCCGGGCCTGATGCACATCCAAGGCGGCCAAGTACGCCCAGGCTCCGGCGCGCTCGTATTCATGCTCGACCTTCATCAGGGCCCCGGCCCGGGTCGGCTGCGTCGCGTGGCGGCGGCGGCGCGCTTGAATGCTCGTCTTCTCATCGGCAGAGATCACGAAGTCGTCAGCGGTCAGGGGGCGCTCCTCCCAGACGCGCTCGTAGAGGTCGAGGATCCGCCCGGCCTTGGTCGCAAACTCCGGATCGCGCGGAAAGATCCAGCTCCGGTGGAACCACGGCCGAATCGCGTCGTCGTGCAGCCAGCGCCAGATCGTGCTGCCGCTGATGGATGCCACCAGCCCGGTCCGCTGGGTTTCGGCGGCCAACTCGCTCATGCTCCACCGGGCCAGCGGGCGCTGGGCGCGGGCAGGCAATTCACACGCGAGGGCTTTGACGGTGACGACGACTTCTGGGGGGAAAAGCCCGGGGACGTCCCGAGCGTGATTGATCCTCCAGCCCGGGGAGCCGTTCTTTAAAAAAGCGTTTTCGCCAGACCGAGACCACTTCCCGCCGGGTCCGCAAGCCGCGGGCGATCGCCTTATTGGACCAGCCCTCGGCCGCCAGCAGGATCATCGTGGCGCGGAGCACCTCGAAATACGGGCGCGTGTATCGTGCCGCCCGGTCGATCAACGTCCGTTCTTCGGCGGCCGACAGCACAATCCGATAGGGGCTCTGCCGAGGCATCGTTTACGGTGCCACTCCGTCTGGAGTACGGTGCCATATTTTGGCGCTCAGTACAAGAGGAAAACGTTAGCGTATTTATGAAACGGTGTACTAAGGGCTCCAAGATGGTCAGCGTGACGCTGCCATTTACCCCCTCGAAAGCCCGCGGGGAATTCCCCCTCTGGGGGGGCGACAGGACATCACTTCAGAGCCGAAATTGGCGGTTGTTGACCAACGGCTCATTGAGAAACCGGATGAACGGCGCGAGGTGTTCGAACAATCTGACCAGCGAGCAGTAGAAGCGCGGGCTCGTCGCGAAGACGGCTGGCCGTTCGCACCCGGCGAGGAACTGTTTGAGTTTTAGGTAATCCGCGGCCGGATGATCACGGGCGAAACCGCGGGGGACCCGCTGCAGACTCTGTCCCGATACCGGTCCGAAGCTCAGACGGAATGCCGGCAGGTTCACGATGGCCCGAAGCCGCTGGACGTTGGCGGCGACGTGCTCCCGCAGGGAATGGAGCTCCCGAGGCTCGGGTGCGTAGATGCCTCCGCCGATGAGCACGTGGTCGGGGGCGATGTGGAAGTACAGACCGGCGCTTCGATGCTTCACTAGATTGTGGTGCGGAAACACGGCCGCCACGTGGGTTTTGAGCGGAGACTTATCTGGCGAGAAACGGGTGTCCCGGTAGATCCGGTATATCGAGACCTTGGGAGCCGCGACGAGCTCTGGAGCAAACCGCCGGAAGTCCACGGCCAGCTGCTCGACGATTTCGATCATTGGGCCGCGCACGTGATGCTCGTAGGCGCTGCGGCGCTCGCGGAACCAGTCGCGGTCGTTGTGACGCTTGAGCGCGCGGAGAAAGGTCAGCGTCCGGGTAGAGAACCGAGGTGTCACGACGTTGATTCAGCCGATCGCTCGACTATCGTTGCGACAGGGATCAGGCGTGAGACCTGGTTGTACTTGTTGCAGTAGGTGTAATCGACGTTGTAACGGTAGGTCTGGGTGACATGGAGAAACGACGGGTGCGCTGAACGGACGAGATCACGAACAGGTTTGCGAGGCGCCCGCCACTTACAGCTGGCCTCGTGGGCGAGAGGCATCGCGGCGAGTATAGCAATGGTCTCGGAGCGTTGCTACTCAGAGTTATCAGCCGCCCCGCTTGCCCTTCGAGGTTCGCTTCCGGGGGGCGTTGCGGTCGTCGATCAGTCGGACGTGCGGGGCGAGTGACCAATTGAAGAGTTCGAGTCCATTCGGTCCGAGCCGCTCAGCTTCGGCTAGAACGCGATCGGTTTGTGCTAGGAGGTCGGCGACATCGACCGACTGACAGCATGGCACGAATGGCCGGAGATAGCATCGGCCTCGGGTGAGCATGTAGACGGCGCCATGGTAGTTCCGCTTCCTGACGTGGTAGAGGGCGACGCCGATCTGAAGGATGCCTTGGTAAAGGCGGCGCGCCTCGCGTGCCTCGGCGCGCCACAGTTTCTCGAGCGTCTCGTGCTGCTCGAAGAACTCGCCGCGGTTGAGCTGCTCGATGCCTCGCCGGAGCAGCGGCGGCGGTGGCTCGTTGCACCAGACCGGCATGGATGGCGATTATAGGCCCGCGGTATACCCCGCTCGACCGGCTCGAGCTTTTCGCACCCGGAGGCGACTATGAAGACACTGTCACTGGCGTTGGCGTTTACCGGACTCGCGCTCTCATCGGTACTGGCTCAGCGGAGCTTCGACAATGTTGAGATCAAGGTAACCCAGGTTGCTGGTTCTATCTACATGTTCGAGGGCGCTGGTGGCAATATCGGCGTGACCGCCGGTGCAGGCGGCCTCTTGATGGTCGATGATCAGTTCGCGCCGCTCGCCCCGAAAATCGAGGCGGCGCTTAAAAACCTCAACACCGGGGCGCTGCAGTTTGTCATCAACACCCACTTCCACGGGGATCACACCGGGGGCAACGAGGTTTTCGACAAGTCGGCGCCGATTATAGCGCACGTCAACGTGCGGAAGCGCCTCATGGACAAGCCCAGCGCCTCCTGGCCGGTCATCACCTTCAACGATGATGCCTCGGTGCACTTTAACGGCGAGGAGATCCGGGTCGTTCATTATCCGCACGGGCATACGGATGGCGATGTCGTTATCTTCTTCACCGACTCCAACGTCGTGCATATGGGCGATCACTTTTTCGTTGATCGATTTCCGTTTGTCGATATTGACGCGGGGGGCAACGCCGTTGGCATGATGCAGAACGTCGGTCGAATTCTCGAGACAGTTCGGTCGGACACCAACATTATTCCGGGTCACGGCCGGCTCGCCACGGTTAACGATCTTCGGCGATTCTACACGATGCTCGAGGACACGGTGGCGTTTGTGCGGCAGAAGCACTCGGCCGGAAAGAGCCTGGAGCAGATTCAGCAAGAAGGTGTGCCGGCTAAGTACGAATCGTGGGGAGCCGGGTTCATCAACGCCGAGCGCTGACTTTCGATAGTTTACCGGAGTATCAGTTAGTGCCTTTGGTGGCCTGGACGCGATCTCGCACCGGACGTGGGCCGACCGCGGTTTGGGTTTCATAGTCTGTTGTAGGGCAGGATTTCATTCCGTCTTACTAGGGGCTAAGAGCTTAATCTTCCGAAGTGTGGCAACTGATGGTGCCTGGAGTGTTCCAACTCGGGAGTCTATGCAGGTAGCTCGCCGGCCGATTGCCATGACCACACACGTCGGCCTCGACCGTCAGATCGTTCGCATCGATCGTGTGGATCTGAATCGCAAGAGTCATGCTACACTCTTTGCGCGTGGCGAATCGGAAACGTTCCCTTGCTACGAAGCAGAGGAAGCGCCGCTTTTCTCAGAACGGCCTCTACCTTCCCACTATCCGGCGGAAACGTTCAAAGCTTCATGGCTGGGGTGTCTTTGCCATCGAGCCAATTAACAAGAACAAGCGGATCATCGACTACAAGGGAGAGAAGGTCAGCAATCGCGATAGCACTAAACGTGAGATCCGCTACCTCAAGCGCGGCGAAATTTGGTGTTTTCGTTTGAACCGCCTCTACTCGAGGGATGCACACGTCGGTGGCAACATCGCCCGCTTCATTAACCATGCCTGCAAGCCCAACTGCTACAGCAACATTTTCGGCGACACGGTCTGGATTTGCGCCGCGCGTAACATCGCGACAGGTGAAGAGCTAACGTACAACTACTACACCGAGGGCGAAGGCGAGATTCCCTGTAAGTGTCAACCCGGTTGCAAGAAGCTGTTGTAGGTGCATTGCTTCTATCTCCACGGCTTCGCGTCGTCGCCGACATCATCAAAAGCAGCCTTTCTTGCCACGCGTTTCGCACGCCGCGGCGTGACGCTCTACCGCCCGGACCTGGACGAACCTGACTTCTCCACGCTCACCACAACCCGCATGATCAAGCAGGTCGTCCGTGCCGTGGACGACTTGCCGCCTGGGCCAGTCGTGCTTATCGGTTCAAGCCTCGGCGCGTTCGTGGCGCTCCATCTTGCCGAACGCTGCGATCGGATCGAGCAGCTCGTTCTTTTAGCCCCGGCGCTTGACTTTGGTGCGAATTGGATGCGCGAGATAGGTGAGGACGGACTTGTCAGCTGGCGCCAGACCGGTTTGTTGCAGATGAGGCATTACGCCTCCGGCGAGGAACGGCGCGTACACTTCGAGCTGTACGCTGATGCAGCCCGCTATGATTCATTTGCGGTGCGACGCGTGGTTCCGACGCTCTTACTGCAGGGTCGTCACGACGAGATCGTCGAGCCGGCCCTGGTCGAGCGGTTTGCTGTCAGCCGTCCGCACGTACGCGTAGTGATGCTCGATGATGGCCATCAGCTCAAGGCGAGTCTCGACAGAATCTGGTCGGAGACGGCGGTCTTTCTTGGGTTGGGGCTAGGTTCGAGCCCTTTGGTTCAGTCCACGTTTGTCTCGATTGTCATCCCCGTTCTTCAGGACACGGTGGAGCTTCAGGCGCTCCTGGCGGCAATCGAATCTGATCCGCCGCCAGCCGGGACCGGCGTGGAGATCATTGTCGTCAATGGCGCTCCAGACGACCGGACCCTTGATCCGCTTCGGGACCGGTACGCCAGTGTGCGCTGGGCGTCCAGTCCACCGGGACGAGCTCGTCAGATGAATGCCGGCGCCCGTCTAGCCACTGGCCGGTGGCTAGTGTTCCTCCATGCCGACGCACGATTCTCACCAGGGTGGCTCAACGAGATCCGCAAGGCGGACGAGGCGACCGATGTCGTCGGCGGCGCCTTCCGGTTCATGCTTGATTCTCCGAGGCGCGTGGCCCGAATCATCGAGTGGGGAGTTGGTTGGCGCGTTCGCTGGCTCGAGCTGCCGTACGGTGATCAGGCGATCTTTGTGCGCCGGCCGATCTTCGATGAGCTTGGCGGGTATCGACCGCTCGTGCTCATGGAGGACCTCGATTTCGTCAGACGACTACGTCGTCGCGGGCGCTTGAGCCGCGCGCGTCTGCCTGTGCGAGTGTCGGCGCGGCGTTGGGAGCGTGACGGCTGGTTCTGGCGGAGCACCCTCAACGTTATCCTAGTCGTTCTCTACTGTATGGGTGTGTCACCTGATCGACTGGCGCGGTTGTACTACCGTCGGCAAGCGTGGGACGCAAAGACGCCGTCTGAAACAACTGCGACCACCTCGGCCACAGCTTCGCGCAACGTCGTCGTCATTATCCCGGCGCTCGATGAAGAGGAGGCGATCAGCCAGGTGTTAGCCGAGGTGCCAGAAGTGGCGACCTCGGTAACCGTAGTCGACAACGGGTCGGCCGACGACACTGCCGAACGCGCGCGCGCCGCCGGTGCCACGGTCGTGACCGAGCTTCGCCGCGGTTATGGCCAGGCGTGCCAGGCCGGACTCCGCGCGAACTCCGACGCCGATGTTATCGTGTTTCTCGACGCCGACCGGAGCGATTACCCTGAGGAAATGACTGCGCTCGTTGAACCGATCCTGTGTGGTGCTGCCGATTTCGTCTTGGGTGACCGCCGAGGGGCAGCGCGGCCGTGGTCGGCCAGGTGCGGAACCGCGCTCTGCGTCGGGCTCATCAACGTGCTCTGGGACACTCGCTACCGAGACCTCGGTCCATTTCGGGCGATTCGTCGTGCGTCACTAGACGCTCTCCACATGGCCGACCGCACTTGGGGTTGGACGATCGAGATGCAGATCAAGGCGGCCGAGGCTAAGTTGAGAACGCTGGAGATTCCGGTTCGGCAACGCGATCGGATCGGCCGGTCCAAGATTTCTGGCACGCTTGCGGGAACGCTAAAGGCTGGTAGTAGGATGTTCTTCACGATTTGGGTGCTCTGGCGCACCCGAGCAGTTCGGCGAGCGGCGCAAAGAGGTGGCTAAGCCCCACCTGACAATTACAAAACTCGCACCTACAACTGGTCCGTAGCACCTATGGCCCGACCCATTTTTGTCTGCGGGGTTGTGTTACTCGTTGCCCTGGCAACTGTAAGCTGCATTGACGCCCGTGCCGAGCCGATCTGGTTCGTCGGGCTCATGGGCGCTGCCTCGCTGGCGTATTTGGCCGCACTCTGGTTTGTGGTGCACCGCCCCGAAGCCTCGAGACAGAAGCTCGCCGTTTGTTTGCTGCTCTCGTTCGGCTGGCGGCTGGCGTTGATCGGCGGGGCCCCGCTCGTTTCTGATGACGTCTATCGGTACATTTGGGACGGGCGCGTGCAGCGCCACGGCATCAATCCGTACAAGGCATCCCCGGACGATCCGACCCTGGCTCACCTGCACACCGAGCTGACCCAGCTGATCGATCCCGCCAGCGCCGAGCTCCCGGCGATCTATCCACCGGCGGCCGAGCTATTTTTTCGAGTGGTGACGATGGTCGACGAATCGGTGACGGCGATGACGGTGGCGGTCGTGTTGTGTGATCTGCTGACGATACTAGTCCTCTGGCGTTGGCTCTATCGGACTGGACGCAATCCCTGGTTGGTTCTGGCGTACGCTTGGCACCCGCTCGTGGCGCTGGAAGGAGCCGGTGGCGCCCACATCGACATCGTGGGCACCTTAGCGGTAGTCAGTTCGGCGTACGCGCTTTCGCGTCAGCGTTCCTGTGTCGCGGCGGTAGCGCTGGCCGTATCGGTCTCGGTGAAGTTCTTGCCGATTGTGCTCGTCCCGCTTCTGTGGCGACGAATTCGCGTGAGAGACGGCATCGTCGCCGCAAGTGTCGCGCTGCTTCTCTACCTGCCGTTCTACGACGGCAGCCTCATGTTGCCCGTTGGCTCGTTAGGTATCTACGCCGAGCAGTGGCGCTTCAATGGGCCGATTTTCGCATGGCTGGAGCCGTGGCTCGGAACGCTCGGCGTGCTTACGCTGGCGACGGGGAGCGGACTGGGGATTGCGGCTATTGCCCGCCGACGTCTCGGTCGAGACGACCCAGACGCGTGGGCCTGGCCGATGGCCACGGCATTACTACTGATGCCAGTCGTCTATTCGTGGTATCTGGTATGGCTGACGCCGTTCCTGACGTCGCGGACCGCCCGGCCGCTGATGGTTTGGACGCTGGCGTCGTTGCTGACCTATCTGGTCTGGATTTCTCAACTCGCCAACGGTGAGTGGGTGCTGCCGGCATGGGTCGAGCCGGTCGAATATGGTCTTGCGTTCGCGTCTGGGCTGTGGGTCTGGACGGTGTGGCAACGACGGGACCCGTCGGATAGACCGCCCGTTGCGAAGGGACTGTCGACTTGTTGAAACTGGTTCATTAATCAACTATTGGCGGCCCATGTCCGAGAACCAGGAAAATCTATGCTCGTCAAGCAGGCGGCTGGACTGGGGCATCGGTATAGTTGGAACGTGGCTCGGGAAAGAAAGGTCCCCTCTAGCGTTTTGGTCATCGGACTTCGAGGCGCGTCGACCGCCAGTTTAACTCGGCCAAATTCCGTTTGTACGTCACTGGAAATCATCGAAGCGCTCTGTAGGCTTAGTTTGGTACCGTATCGTTCAGTGACCAATCGTACTTGAGGAATCGAATCCCGGCCGTGCCGGTCTGCGCCAAACGAGAAGCCTCGGGGGGGCCGTACTTTGCGATGACGCCAAAGATGGCACGCTGTTTCGGTGTTCGGTCGGTATCGATCAAGTGAGCGTATTGGTTGATAAAGTCCTCACCGTACCAATTGAAGATCCTCGATATTCGCAGAGTCGTACCGTCGACTTGCAGCCCAGAGTCGCTGGAGAGGTAATCACGGGCGGCCAGAATCAACTGGCGGTCGAGCTGATTAGCTGTGTAGGGCTCGCGCCGGAGCGGCGGGCAGCTTACTGCCGCACAGTTGACGGCGAAATGAATCCGCGGCTCGTTGTAATGTGCCCGTAGTGTCTCATGTTCGATCTCGTCGAGGGTCATGTCCGTGCCGGCCGCGCGCCAGCGCAGCTTTGTCCAGACGCCACTGATTTGCTTAATGCTGTTGTGCGGAGTGAAGACACGGAACCAGCGAGCCTTGATCGGGTAGTGGTCGGCGATGGCCTGGAGCGTGAAGGCGTTGTAGGCGTTAATCAAATAGGCGATCTGCTGGTTGGCCGTCCACCCAGATAGCTCAGACGCGGTAACGCAACCGAAATCCGCTACCACCGCGTCGAGCGCTGCCCGGTCGCCGTGCAGCTTGGCGTGGTTCACACGGGTGCCCACCACGTGATTTCGGAGCAGCTTGGCGTACTGGTGGTACGTATGGTCGAATGAGCTCGCCGCTGCCTTTTCCCCGTTGACCGATCCCGCTATCAGTCCGGTCGCGAGGATGGCGATCCCGAGGTTGCGAAGCGGATTTTGTTGCGAGTTGCCCGTCTGCATCTTTGTTGACTAAGTCCTATCTTCCTAGATCCGCATTCTAAAGCGCTGTATTCAAGTCACTCTGTGTGACCGGCATCTAGGTCAGGCCGGCCGCAACCGACGACGGCTTGACGGATACAGGCCACTAATAGATCTCTCGGTGACGGTCGGCGCGCTTGGTTGCCAGGGTGAACCGTGGCTCGACTTGTACGCTTCCGGCGAGGAGAGCACTGAGGTAATCGCCGACTGCCGGCCCATGTTTAAATCCATGGCCGGAACCGCCCCCGACCAACCAGACGTTGTCGAAGTCGGGGTGTCGGTCGATAAGGAAGTCGCCGTTCCAGGTGATTGTATATTGGCAGACGCGTGCATCGAGCAGTTGGGCAGCGCTGAGCGACGGAAGACGAGTGGCCACCAAGCGCCTTGCGGTCAACACAGCACCGGGCGAGGGCAGGCGATCACCGGCGTCCGGATCGAAAGGAGGACCATGCTGGTCCAACCCGACCTTAAAGCCGCGCCCGTCGAGGTCAGGAATCCCGTAAATGCCGTCTTTGAAGTCGACCCAGGCGGGCATTGTCGTGGGCGTAAAGCGTCGATCCCCAGGCTCGCATCCGAAGAAAAAGACCTCTTGCCTGGTGGTGTGAAGGAGCGGCCCGAGCACGTGCGGAAACAATTTGGGAAGCCACGGACCACACGCAAAAACAAACGTCTCGGCGCGCAGGTCATCACCCCCGAACGTCGGCAGCGACTCGAGGTGGCCGCCGCCGGTAGGGGCAGTGACAGCGTCGAAGCGGTAATCGACGCCCAGTTGGACCGCTTGCTGCACGAGTGCGTGGACCGCACGACGTGCGAAGACGACACCGCTGTTGGGTTCCAGCATAGCTCGCGTGATCGATCCAAGCTGAAACTGGGGAAACCGAGTCTCGAGATCCTTACGGGCGAGCAGCTCGATGTGTACACCGAGCCGTTGCAACGTCAGTGTCGTCGCGTCAAACAGCGGATCCTTGTTGCGCCCAAGAAATAGGACCCCAGTTTTGATAAAGAGCGGGAGCTGTGCCTCGTGGAACAGCGCTTGCCATTGGTCAAGGGACTCGAGGGCCCATCGCGAATAAATTTTTTCGCTGCCATAACCCATCCGGATGATACGCGATTCCCCGCCAGAGCTCGCTCTCGAATTACCGGGACCGAAGGCGTCGATCAAGGCGACTGATCGTCCCGAGCGGTGGAGTTGATACGCACTCCACGCGCCGAAGACGCCTGCGCCGACGACGACGACGTCTGGCGATTTGCCCATGGGATGGCATCATAATACTGGCAGAAGTGAGAAGGCAGTGAATAAATTACGCCTACCCTTTGCTGTGGTCTTTCGTGTGCTGATCACAGCGCAGGCCGAGCCTGAGCGTTTTTAGTGAAGCAGATCGAAATCTACCCAGGCGCGTGGCATCTGACTGGATATTTGTCGGCTGACCAACAGCGTTGGCTTCTGGACCGGTGTCGGAAGCTCGGGGAAGGTGAGGCCGGGTTCTACCAACCGACGGTGCGCGGTGGCGCAAAGATGCGACTCGAGATGTTGTGTTTGGGGCTCCACTGGAACGCGACGACCTACACGTACGAACGGGTCCGGTCGGATCACGATGGGCTGCCGGCGCCGTCGCTTCCGGCGGACCTTGCTGATCTCGCGCGCCGTGCGGCGGCGGCGGTTGGTATGACCATTCAACCAGAGGTGTGCATCGTAAACCGCTACACGTCGATGGGTAAGCTCGGTCTTCATCAGGACAAGGACGAACAACAGCCCACGCTCGATGCCGGCATTCCTGTCGTGTCCCTCTCGGTTGGCGACGCGGGCAGATTCCTCATTGGGGGAACCCGGCGCAAGGACGATGTCCAGGCCATCACGCTCGGGTCGGGCGACGCGGTCGTGATGGGTGGGCTCAGCCGGTTGCGCTACCACGGCGTCGCGCGCATCTTGCCCGGCACGGCTCCATCTGGGCTCGCGTTTACCGGTCGGGTGAATCTCACATTCCGGCAGTTCGCTGTCTAGACGGTGGTGCTGTTAGCCGCCACCGAAATTGGGTCCGTGATGCTACCCACAGGTAACGAAAATGCCTGCCAGAGGCGCCATTTAGGGGGGGGCTTTTGCCCGTTCAGCCCCCGAAACGCCCGTCCGCAGAAACTTTCGCGACGATGCTGGAATCTATGGCTATCCTATTGTTGGCAAACAACTTGGCATGGTTGCCACGCTAGGTAGGGTCTGGTAGGCTGTCGGTGGTCTATACGAAACGGAGTCATCATGCACAAGCCGATTAAGTACGTTGAGAAGGGGTTGTCGGTTGCGGCGAACGGTGCGTGGTTTGTCTACGACACGCTGAACCGGATCAATCAGCGTCAGTCGTTTACGCCCGCCTGGTCGGACAAACCGCTTTTGAAGTCGCACGAGAAAGTGAAGCCGCCGCTGGGCTGGCCGCGCCAGACTGACTCGCTGTGTCCGAAGTGCGTGCCTGAGGTCCGGCAGGAGATCCTCGACGGCAAGAAGGACTACAAGATCCTGATCAACGAGAAGGTCGGCGAGATCAAGGCGGAGATCATCGAGCGCGACGGCAAAATTCTGATGGTGAAGGACTGTCCGGTGCACGGCCATTTCGAGGACGTGATGGCTATAGACACTGAGTTCTTTAAGCACCTCGAAGACACGTTTCCCGGCAGCGACATGCGGGCGCACAACGACGAGAAGCTGCACAACCACGGCAGCAGCACCATCAAATACGGCCGCGGCTCGGTGTTGACGATCGACCTGACCAACCGCTGCAACATGATGTGCGACCCCTGCTTCATGGACGCGAACCAGGTGGGGTTTGTCCACGAACTCGACTGGGACGACATCAAGACGCTGCTCGACAACGCCATCTCGATCAAGCCGAAGCGACAGATGTCGGTGCAGTTCTCCGGTGGGGAACCAACGATGTCGCCCTACTTCCTCGACGCGGTCCGCTACGCGCGCAAGGTAGGCTACAACAGTGTCCAAGCGGCGACCAATGGCATCGAGTTCGCTAAGAGTTACGACTTCTCGAAGGCGGCGGCCGACGCTGGGCTACGCTACGCGTACCTGCAGTTTGACGGCGTTGGGAATGCGGCGAACTCGCACCGCAGGGTCGGCAACCTGTTTGATGTAAAGCTGCAGGCAATCGAGAACCTACACAAGGCTGGCGTCGACATCGTGCCGGTCATTACCATCGTGAACGGCATTAACAACGAGCAGGTCGGCCGTGTGGTTCAGTTCGCGCTGGACAACCCGAAGACAATCAACTTTCTGTCGTTCCAGCCGGTGTCGTTCACCGGCCGGGACGAGGAGATCACTGACGAGCGCCGTAAGGCGCAGCGCTACACGCTATCGCACCTGGCGCGCGACGTGAAGGACCAGACCGGTATCGGCGAACCGGTGCGCGACTGGTTTCCGATTTCTTTCATGGGCACCTTCACCGATTCGGCTGATTTAATGCACGGCCCGCAGGCTGACTGGGGACAACTCAACTGCGGCTGTCACCCGAACTGCGGTATCGGGATGGGGATCATGATCGACAAGGAAACTAAGGAATCGGTGCCGGTTACGGCGTTCCTGAAGGCGGAGCAGCTGGCTAAGGACCTTGGTCGGGTCAACGATGGCGGGCGCGGCCGGAAGTTCTCAGCGCTGGGCATGGCGCTCGCGCTGATCCGCAACTACGACCCGTTCATGGCGCCTACCCACTTCAAGCTGTGGGATCTGATGAAGAAATTTGATAAGACATTCGGGGCCTCCGGCAAGAACTACGGCAAGGTGACGGGCGATCGGACCCAGGCCGACATCGCTAAACGGCGGGACGACCGCTGGAATTTCCTCTTCGTCGCCGGGATGTGGTTCCAAGACCTGTTTAACTACGATTTCCGGCGCACCGAGCGGTGCATCATCCCGTATGCGACGCAGGAAGGCGAGATCTCCTTCTGCGCCTACAACACCGGCGTTGGCTGGCGGAACATCATCGAGAAGATGCATATGTCCGCTACGCTCACCAAGTGGTACGAAGATCACGGTCGCCACGAAATCTTCGCTGGTGGAAAGAAAGTCGACCTGGGTTCCACGGAGCACTCGATGGTGCTCGACCCTGAAGCGGTCGCGGCCGGGCTCCAGACGGATCTCGATGAGCAAGGCATCGCCAAGAACGCGCGCGAGGAAAAGCTAAATGCGCGCGCGGCGGCTAAGGGCGCTAACGGAAACGGAAACGGTAAGGACGTACGCTATCACCAGGAAATGGCGCAACTCTACCGTCAGCATGTGCTTAAGGAAGAGACGCCGGCGCTCGTCCAGGTCCAGGGCCTGAAAAAGACAAAGCAGGACGAGCCAGTTGGAGTAAGTTAGGCGGTCTTGTCTCGACGTAGGCGTAGGCGTCGGGCCTGAGTTTCGGGGGGCCGCGTGGCACGGAGTGCCTGCCGTGCGGCCATTTTCTTTGTACGAGATATTGGGAGGGGCAGGGTGCACGCCTCCACTTGGGCTATGCAGATTCTTTGGAGCTTGTCGACTGACTCATGTGTGACGTGTGAACGAAAGCGGGTGAGATCCCACCAAGAGCATCGTAGGATAGGCTTTCAGCCTTGCCGCGAGAGTCTGGAAAGGCGCACGAAGGTGCTCGACTTCTGGATCGCGAGGGGTCGAGCTGTTCACTGCCGAGCCGGTCGTTTCGGTTGGCTTGGTCGATCTTAAGGTCTGCGTAGTCAACGTCGACCGGCCAGGGCCGTAGTGCCTGCAGCGAAAAACGAGGTAAACCCTCAGTTACCGGTTCGTTCGCCAGAGCAAGTCGTAGCAGTTACCCGCCCCGTGTGTGCATCTCAAGGTGGGGCTCCTTCTGCAGCGTTTCGACCTGGATCAGCGGTTGACGATCAGTTGCCTCGAGCCTGACCTCTGCCCCGCGGTCGCTACGTGCGGTCCAAATTGACATAATGAGCTTGCGTAGTTCTTCCGCGGAGGCGCCGCTGCGAAGGGAACGCCGCAGATCTGTGCCAGTGCCAGCGTACAGACACAAGTACCAGAGACCGTCTGCGGTGAGGCGACTCCGGTCGCACGCCAGACAGAAGGGGGACGTGGTCGACGAGATGATCCCGAATGCCAGGCCGTCGGGCAGGCGAAAGCGCTTTACTGGTGCCGAGCTCTTTTCTTCGATCGGCGTCGCGGTGCCGTAGCGCAACTTGAGCGCCTGCAACATCTCCGTGCGTGACACGACGTCGTTGCGCGACCAGCGAGTCGCGCCCCCGACATCCATATACTCAATAAAGCGTACTTCTGCACCGAGCTGCCGTCCGTACTCCAAGAGGTCGACCGTTTCGTCGTCGTTCACACCACGGATGACCACGGTGTCGATCTTGAGGTTGTCGAACCCGGCCGCGACCGCGGCGGCCAGACCTTTCTGAACGGCCTCTACGCCGTCGAAGCGCGTCAGCGCTCGAAAGCGGTCGGCCCTGAGCGTGTCGAGACTAACGGTGATGCGGTGGAGCCCGGCCTCCTTGAGGGCGTCAACCTGATCGGCCAGCAGTGTTCCATTGGTGGTCAGCGCTAGGTCGTGGATCGCCGACTTGGCAGCCAGCAGCCGGATGAGATCAGTAAGATTCTTGCGTAGGAGGGGCTCCCCGCCGGTCAACCTCAGCTTATTGACCCCAATGGCCGCAAACACATCGACGAGGGCGCTCGTCTCTTCGAACGTCAGGATGTTTTTACGCGGCAGCCAGACGTACTCCGCCTCCGGCATACAGTATTGGCACCGAAGATTACAGCGGTCCGTCACCGAGAGGCGGAGGCTGCGCAGGGGCCTATCGAAGGTGTCAAAGACGAGCATACCCCTCCATTATCGCACCCTTGGCGTCGACTGCGTCCCTAGCTATCTGTGGTTCCATTATTTTGAGCCTGGTTGACCACCGCCGCGCCTCCTAGGAAGTCGTTGCATTGAGAGGCAGCGGCTACAGCGTGTCAAATACGGGTGCGACCACGGCCACCCGCCGTCGATTATTTGATGTTCAAGCAGGTGAAGCCTATTCTATCCAGGCTATGATCAATAGTCGGTACTAGTTATATGATCTTTGGCGTGCCTTGGCCCGAACGGTCGATCAATCCACTCGTCGGGCTTGTTGCCGCCTGATGATTCCAGCTATTCGAGGCACGCGAGACATCTTACCGGGCGAAGTGGAGTCCTGGCAACGTCTCGAGCTCGTCACGCGGGACGTCTGCGAGCGCTACGGGTACCAGGAGATTCGCACCCCTCTCATCGAGCGAGAAGAGCTATTCGCTAAGGGGACGGGCGAGACGACCGACATCGTGCAGAAGGAGATGTACACCTTCACTGACAAGGGGGGTGAGCAGGTCACGCTCCGGCCGGAGGCAACGCCTAGTATGGTGCGCGCGTTCGTGGAACACGCACTGGAACAGCATTTGGCGACGCCGAAGCTGTACAGCCTCGGCCCGGTGTTCCGCTTCGAACGGCCTCAGAAAGGACGCTATCGCCAGTTCCATCAGCTCGATGTCGAAGCGTTCGGGATCAAAGCCCCATCGCTCGATGCCGAGGTGATCGAGATGGCGTTGACACTCGTCCGCGAGCTGGGGATCGATGGGGTGGAGTTGGTTGTTAATTCGGTCGGCTGCCCGAGCTGCCGGCCGGCGTTCAGCCGGGCACTACTCGAGGCGCTTGGCAATCGGGTACCGCAGCTTTGCATCGATTGCCAGCGGCGCTCGCAGACCAATCCACTGCGTATCTTCGACTGCAAGGTACCGGCCGACCAGCCGATTATTGACGAACTCCCGCATTCCGAGGACCACCTGTGCGGTGAATGTCGTGAGCACTTTGAGGCCACCAAGGTGCTGTTGGTGGCCTACGAGCTTCCGTATCGCGTCTCGCACCGGCTGGTGCGCGGGATCGATTACTACACACGCACCACGTTCGAAATCCTCGGAGAGAAGCTCGGTGCTCAGAACGCACTGCTGGGAGGTGGGCGCTATAACGAGCTGATACGGAACCTCGGTGGCCCGGACCGTGCGGGCATTGGATTCGCAGCGGGCTTGGAGCGCTTGGTCCTCGCTATGCCGGAGAGTCGCGATGCCCGCCGGCCCGACGCGTTTGTTGTGGCCATCGGTGACGAGGCACGGCTACCGGCGCATCTCCTCGCGCGCGATTTACGTCACGCGGGCCTAATGACGCTCGTCGACTATGATGTCCGCCCACCTCGCGCGCAGATGAAACGTGCGGATCGGACCGGGGCCCGCCATGTGGTTATCGTGGGCGGTGACGAACTCGCGCGAGGTGAAGTATCGATTAAAGACATGGTTACGGGCAAGCAAACCAGCATCGCTCGCAGAGAGCTCATCGGTCGACTGCGTAAGGTTCTACCGGTGGATGCGCCGTCCGCCAAGAACCAAAACAGAGTGGTTGAGCAACAGTCGTGACCCGTGACGCAAATGAGAACTGTGACTGAGCAGTTGACTGAAATGACCCGAACCCACACGTGCGGTGAGCTCAGGCCGAGTCATGTGGGCACCGACGTCGTCCTGATGGGCTGGGTGCACAAAGTTAGGGATCTCGGCGCGCTTATTTTCGTCGACGTTCGCGATCGTCACGGCATCACACAAGTCGTTGTGCGTGAGGGTGCCCAGACGCTCACTGTCACCAAGCGGCTTCGTCCCGAGTTCGTTGTGGCTGTGAGTGGGTCGGTTGAGCGTCGGTCAGAAGAGACGCTCAACCCTAAGCTCCAAACCGGCGAGGTCGAGGTCTCGGTACACACGGTTCACGTGTTAAACGAGGCTCGAACGCCGCCGTTTCAGATCGACGAAGAGACGCCTGTCTCGGAAGAACTCCGCCTGCGGTACCGGTATCTCGACCTCAGGCGAGAGCGTATGAAGGCAAACATCGGGTTGCGGCACCGTGTGGCGATGGCCATCCGAACCGCGATGGACGAGCAGGGGTTCTGGGAGATCGAGACGCCGCTTCTGACGAAGTCGACGCCGGAAGGTGCGCGTGACTATCTAGTGCCAAGCCGATTACACGCCGCCAACTTTTATGCCTTGCCACAATCCCCGCAAATCTTTAAACAGATTCTGATGATTGCCGGTACGGATCGCTACTTCCAGATCGTGAAGTGTTTCCGCGACGAGGACCTTCGGGCCGACCGGCAACCGGAGTTCACGCAGCTAGACGTCGAAATGTCGTTCGCGACGCCAGATCTCATCTTCGGCGTTATCGAGCGACTCATGCAGGGTGTCTTTAGGCAGATCGACCGAGACATTACTGTCCCGTTCCGCCGCATCACGTACGCCGAGGCGATGGAGCGATATGGCACTGACAAACCAGATCTTCGATGTGGGATGCCGATCCACGATGTATCCGGCGTGTTCGCGGACTCCTCGTTCGGGGTATTTCGCGACGCGGTGGCCAAAGGTGGTGCGGTGCGGGGCTTGGTTGTGACGGGCGCCGGTCGTTACGCGCGCCACAAGATCGACCAGCTAGTTGATGTGGCGGTTGAGTTGGGGGCGAAGGGACTCGCCTGGATCAGACGCTCCCCCGAGGGGCAGATCCAGAGCTCGATCCTAAAGGCCGCCGGCGCTGCGACGCTGACACGGGTCGTCGAGACAGTCGGGGCCAGTTTGAACGATCTCACCTTATTGGTGGCGGGTAACGGGTTTGAGCCGTCGATTTTGCTGGGCCAGATGCGACTCGTGCTGGCCAGACGTGAAAAGCTCCTCGACGCAAACCGTGTGGAGCTTGCCTGGATCGTCGACTTCCCGCTTTTCAAGTGGAGTGAGACCGAGCAGCGTTACGTCTCGATGCATCATCCCTTTACGTCACCTCATGAAGCCGACCGCGACCGGTTGGAAGCGGATCCAGGTTCGGTCAGAGCTCGCGCGTACGATCTAGTGCTCAACGGGAGCGAGATCGGTGGCGGAAGCATCCGAATCCACGACTCCTCGCTTCAGAAGCAGATCTTCCGGATCTTGACGATCGGCGATAAAGAAGCAGAGGCGCGCTTCGGGTTCTTCCTGGAGGCGCTCCAGTATGGCGCGCCGCCCCACGGCGGCATCGCCCTCGGGCTCGATCGAATCGTGGCGTTATTGGCAAACGAGCCGTCGATCCGGGAGGTGATAGCCTTTCCGAAAACCGCGGCGGCCGTTGATTTAATGGCGGGCGCACCATCGACCGTCGACACCAAGCAGTTGAAGGAGCTTCATCTTAATCCGACGTCTTGACCGGTGGTTGTCAGCCATGCTAACGATTGGGTATCAGTAAAAAGGGGATCCCTGATAGCAACGCCCTCCTTTGTGAAGCTCCAGATTCCCGACGAGGGGATCGAGACCCTTTTTGGCTCCCACGACGAGCACCTCAAGCAGTTCGAACACGTGTTCCACGTGCAGATCCGGACCGCCGGGCATGAGCTGATCATCGCAGGTGACGCCGACAATGTCGCCAAAACCGAGCGGGTCATTTGGCAGCTTGCAGGCCTACTCCGCGAGGGTTACCGCTTCTCACGAGGGGACGTGAAGCGAGCCTCGCAACTGGTGGCCGAAGACGCCACCGTCGACCTGCGGGACTATTTCCTGCGTAATCCGGTACGTCCGTCGGGTAAACGTCAGGTCACCCCGAAATCCATCAATCAACGGCGCTACCTCGACGCGATCGAGCAGTACGACATCGTCTTTGGCATCGGGCCGGCGGGGACCGGCAAGACGTATCTAGCGATGGCCGAGGCCGTGTCGTTTCTGACGTCGAAGCACGTGAGCCGGATCATTCTTGCGCGGCCGGCCGTTGAGGCGGGAGAGAAACTTGGATTTTTGCCTGGCGACCTCCAGGAAAAGATCAATCCGTATCTCAGACCGCTCTATGACGCGTTGTACGACATGCTTGACGCCGATCGCGTGAGCCGGTTACTCGATCGCGGAGCGATCGAGATCGCCCCGCTCGCCTTCATGCGCGGCCGCACGCTTAATGACGCGTTCGTAATTCTCGACGAGGCGCAGAACACGACCAAAGAACAGATGAAGATGTTTCTAACCCGCCTGGGGTCCGGGTCGAAAGCGGTAGTTACGGGTGACGTCACGCAGATTGATCTGCCGACGGGTCGGACATCCGGAATGGTCGAGGCGATTAAAGTGCTGCACGCGGTCGACGGTGTGGCGCTCGTGCACTTCGACGAACGAGACGTGGTTCGGCATCCACTGGTGCAGCATATCGTTAAAGCCTACGAAGTATTTTCGAACGGGGGTAGCCGTTCCACGAGTGGAGATCCGCAACCACTGGAGCCATCGCTCGACTCCGATGACAACTGACGCCCCTGACAGTTGTGGTTACCCGAAGGCCCGTGCGAATCGGATCTGGTGGCAGACGCCGTGACGGTGCGCCGCTCGCTCAAGGTGGTCGTCACCGATGGGCGTGGGCGCCACATTCGCGCGGCCCCGATCAGTCGGTGGCTCGTGGGCATGGCACCAGCCGCGGCGCGCGGTGAAGTCACCGTCGCGTTGGTGGGTGACCGCAAGATGCGTGCGTTGAACCGTCGCTATCGCCGGACAGATCGGGTCACCGATGTCCTCTCGTTTCCCACGGCGCCTGGCCCCTGGGGAATTGCTGACCTCTGGCCACTTGGAGACATTGTCATTGCCACCGGCGCGGCGCGACGGCAGGCGCGGGAAGCCGGCCACTCGCTCAGTACCGAGCTCAGGCTACTCGCGCTTCACGGCTTGCTCCACCTGCTCGGGTACGACCACAAGCGAGACAATGGGCAGATGGCGCGTTTGGAGCGCCGCTTACTGCGCAGGGGTGGTGTGGCTACTTCGCCAACGCGTGACGAGCGGGAGGAGGCCCTGTGATCCCCTTCCTGCTGTTCCTGCTTGGGTGCGCGGCGGTCTACGTCGGCACGCTCGATGCGGCCTTTAGCGTCTTAATGCGCCTCCCGTTGCGCTTGAGCGCTGGGCGGCACGGCCGCCTCGAGCGGCTGGGGCCTTACCTCGACGATCCGCTTTGGCTTTTCGTGCCGGTCAGGCTGCTCCAGGGGCTCATCGTCGCGCTGGCGACAGCGGTATCAGTTCTCGTCGTAAACCGAGTCACACCGAGTTCACTTAGCCTACTGGCGTTCTCACTTGTGGTATTCGTCGTTACGTGTAACCACCTTCTCCCCTTGCTCATCGTCCGGCGTGATCCCGAACGTGTGCTGGAGCTGCTCCTGCCTTCGTTTCAGATAATTGTGCGTGCCTTGCGGCCAGTGACCGGCCCGCTGGTTGGGTTACTGCGTGACCTCCGTCGCCGGTCCTCCGGCGCGGTGGCTGATGATGATGGCCCGGGCTCAGCCGGAGCCGGCGTGGACGGCACTCTGGCGAGCAATCGGTCGGAAATAGACGACCAGGAACAGCGACAGCTTCTCCAGTCCGTTGTGGAGTTCGGTGACACCCGAGTCCGGGAGGTTATGACGCCGCGCCCAGACATCATTGCTGTGAAGTCCGATGCTACGCTTGACGAACTACGTAATTTGTTCGAAGAGGAACAGTACTCGCGCCTGCCAGTCTTTAAGAACAACCTCGATAACATCCTGGGCTTTGTTTTCGTTAAGGATCTTGTGCCGCTGTACGGGGCGTCCGGTGACGATCGGGTCATCGAGCGGATCCAGCGACCGGCCTACGTCGTGCCTGAGACTAAACGCGTTGCCAAGCTTCTCAAGGAATTCCAGCGGAAGCAGGTGCAGAGCGCCATCGTTCACGATGAGTACGGCGGCACGGCCGGTCTCGTGACGATCGAAGATCTCTTGGAGGAAATCGTTGGCGAGATCCGGGACGAATACGACGAGGAAACCGAGCCCATCGTCGACGAAGGCGATGGAAGCTTCGTGTTTGGTGGTCGCGTGAGTGTCGATGACGTCGGCAAATACCTCAACGTTGAGATCGAACCGAAGGGTTTTGAGACGGTTGCCGGCTATCTTCTGGCCCGGCTCGGTCGGGTCCCGCGCGTCGGCGAGTCGTTTGACGTCGATCAACTGCGCGTCGAGGTGCTGGAAGCGGAGCGGCGCCGCGTGCACCGGGTGCGCCTCCGGCGTCGCGCTGGTGAGACCTCGTCAGCAGCGCGGGCATGAACGTCGGGTTTGCCTCGCTTATCGGTCGGCCCAATGCCGGTAAGTCCACGCTTCTCAACCGCCTGATTGGCACCAAGCTGGCGATCGTCTCTGATAAGCCGCAGACCACACGGACCAGGATCCTCGGTGTTAAGAACGTCAGCAGGCCACTCGCCGGCCAGATCATTTTCGTCGACACGCCAGGGATTCATCGGCCGTTGCATCGCATGAACGTGCGGATGGTTGACCTCGCGGTTGAGACGATCACCAAGGTCGACGTGCTGGTCACGGTTTTGGATGCTACTGCAGCGATCGGTGCCGGCGATCGCTTTGTGCTGGAATTACTCGAACGCGCGCTGGTCCCAGTCGTGCTCGCTCTTAATAAAATCGATCTCATTGCCAAGACACGCTTGCTACCCATAATCGACTGGTATCGTAGCCAGCGAGACTTTGCCGCTATTGTTCCAATCTCGGCTCTCACTGGGGACGGGGTGTCATCACTGGAGGCTGTGATCCTGGCTCAGCTGCCAGCGGGTGAGGCGCTGTACCCGGATGACTATTTAACCGACCAACCCGAGCGCATGGTCGTGGCCGAGACGGTTCGCGAGAAACTTCTTCGTCACACGCGAGACGAGTTGCCATTCTCGATCGCCGTTGTTGTTGACCGCTTTGAAGACGCAGATTCGAAGGGTATCATGCGCGTGTATTGCTCGATCCTCGTCGACACAAAGACACAAAAGCCAATCGTGATCGGACGCCGAGGCGCTCTCATTAAGCAGATCGGGATGGAGGCCCGTAAGGAGTTGGAGCGCTTCTTCGGCGCAAAGGTCTTCCTGGATCTCCACGTGCGGGTCAAGGCCGGCTGGCGAGAGGACGAGCGTGTCCTTGGCGAGATCGGCTTGAAAGAATGATCTCAGCGAATGCCACCGTATTTGTACAAGCTAGTGTTGAGAGTAACGACACGACCGACGACTCACTAGAGCCATTTTAATTTATCGCACCTGTAACAGCAGACGCGATGTGCTACACGCACGTGCTGCTCAGTGACGTAGGAAAGTTAGAACGGTGCTAGCTCAACGCCTCCGCCTTGTGGTACAGTTAGCCGTCCTGGATCTAGGAGAAGTGGGCGAACAACCTCCAGCCGGTCCCTTTTACGACCTCTCGGGTCGGGAACATGCCGCTCCACCGCAGAATCGACGTGGTGTTCGACTCGGTCAAGCGACTGCAGCGGATCGGTGCGACTGCCAACCTACTGAACCTACTCCAGAAACAACATCCCGCCGATCTGGCTGAAGTTTTCGGCGAGCTTCCCGATAAAGAGCGCCGCTCGGCATTCGACACGCTCCTTGTTCACCACAGTCGACTCGCTATGGAAGCCCTCAGCGAGCTCGATCCTGACGTTGGTGTCACCCTGCTCGTCGATCGGCCGACTGACGAGCTGGCGCGACTGTTTCAAGAACTACCCTCGGATGACGCTGCCTCGCTGATCGGACACTTACCCGACGAGTTGTCGACCGCCGTCCTCGACCTGATGCACCGGAAGGAATCGGGTGAGGTGCAACACCTCCTCGAGTATGCGGACCAAACTGGCGGTCGCATCATGAACCCCAACGTCTTCGCCCTTTCGGAGGATCTCACGGCCGGCGAAGCGATTCAGGCGTTGCAGGGCTCGCGTGAGGTGGAGATGGTTTTCTATCTCTACGTCGTCGACGAGCGGCGCCATCTCGTCGGCGTGGTTTCGCTCAGGCGCCTGCTCTTAGTCGCGCCGGAGACACCGCTCAATCGGATCATGACCGCTGATCTCATCAGCGCCCGCGTCGATACTGACCAGGAGGAGATAGCGCGGCAGGTAGCTGATTACAACCTGCTAGCGATCCCGGTTGTCGATGAAGAGAACAAGTTAGTGGGGATCATTACGGTCGATGACGTTATCGACGTCATTAAGGACGAAGCAACCGAGGACCTCTACCGACTGGCCGGGGTGTCTAGCGACGAGCACGTCTTCACCACACCACTGGTGGCATGGCGCAAGCGGTTTCCGTGGCTCGCCGTGAACCTCGTGACGGCGATCTTCGCTGCTCTGGTAGTGAGGCAGTTTCAGGCGACGATCGATCAGGTTGTTGCGCTTGCAGCGTTCATGACGATCGTCGCTAGCATGGGGGGTAATGCAGCCACCCAAACGTTAACTGTTATCGTGCGGAGCATCGCGCTCGGCGAGCTAACTTGGAGTAATTCACGCCGAGTCCTCGGCAAAGAAGCGCTCGTCGCCATTGGCAACGGCTTTATCATCGGCCTGGTTGGGGCCGGCGTCGCGTGGTGGGTCGTTGGTAACCCCTACTTCGGCGGCATTCTAGCGCTGGCGATGGTGATTAATTTACTGGTGGCCGCCGTTGCTGCTACGATTATTCCCATCGCCCTGCGCGCACTCAAAATTGACCCCGCGCTAGCCTCGTCGGTGTTCATCACCACCCTCACCGATGTCTTCGGCTTCTTCGCGTTCCTCGGCCTGGCGACCATCTTTCTCCCGTACCTGGTCCGTGCGAGCTAGAATAGGCGCGACACGTAATCCTAGGCGCCGCTAATGTCACTGCACACCGCCGACGCACTGATATTGCGAACGTACAAGCTTGGGGAAGCGGACCGGATCGTGGTGTTTTTGACAAGCGATCGCGGTAAGCGCCGCGGGGTGGCGCGAGGTGCCCGCCGGCCGCGCTCGCGCTTCGGTGGTGGGCTTGAGCCGTTGACGCATGCCCGCCTGATGTACTTCGAACGCGAGCATCTGGATCTCGTTCGGCTGACTTATGCCGAACCAGTTTGCTCGCCGTTGATGAGTCGGAATGCCGAGGCGCTCAGTCACGTTGGCTACTTCGCCGAGCTGATTGACGAGTGGGCACCGGAGGCCGACCCGAACGACAAACTGTTCAGGCTCGGATGCTCAGTCGGAGCAGCACTGGTTGCCGACGTTGCCGTCGACAGAGTGGCGCGCTATTTCGAGTACTGGCTACTGCGTCTGCAGGGTGTTTACCCTTCAATTGTTGCCTGTCATCGGTGTGGCGCCGACCTGGGTGACCGCGGTGCTCAGATCGCGTCCCCTCAGGGGGAGTTGGTCTGCTGGCGGTGCGGGACAGCTCACGGCGAGGCAGATTTATCGGCGGAGTCCCTGACGTTCCTTCGTGCGGCCGCCCGTATAGCGCCCGAGCAGTTGGGCGCTGAGGATCTCTCACCGAGGGCGAGCCGGGAGTTGGCCAGCGTGCATCGCTTTCTCATCGGGGTTCATCTCGAAAAGGAACTCAAATCTGCTCGTGTCATCAGTGAGCTGAGTGCAGCCTATCAACCATCGCCCGCCGACGGGCGACCATCGTCCATTGGTGATCGGCTGTCTTCGACCATCGATCAACGCTGGGCCACTCGAGACTGAGAGGAGATAAGCTACAACGACGGGCAACGGACGGCGTTCGATGACCCTCCAAGATTTGTTCCTCTGCCTCTCACGCTTCTGGTCCTCGCGACGTTGCCTAGTGCACCAGCCGCTGGATATCGAAGTCGGGGCGGGCACGATGCACCCAGAGACCTTTCTGCGCGTGTTGGGCCCTCGGCACTGGGATGTGGCTTATGTCCAGCCTTCACGCCGTCCGGCCGACGGACGGTTCGGCGAGAACCCCAACCGCCTTTTTAAACACCATCAGTTTCAGGTTATCCTCAAGCCCTCTCCTGACGCGGTACAACGTATCTATTTGGATAGCCTTAAAGCGTGCGGCATCGATCCAACCTGTCATGACATTCGCTTCGAGGAGGACAACTGGGAGTCCCCGACGCTGGGTGCGTGGGGCGTCGGTTGGCAGGTACTACTTGATGGTCTAGAGATCACTCAATTCACCTATTTCCAGCAGGTTGGCGGGTTCGATCTGGAACCGATCTCGGTAGAGCTGACGTACGGGCTCGAGCGGATTGCTATGCACTTACAGGGGAAGGACAACGTCTACGATCTGCAGTGGTCACCTGCCGTGACCTACGGTGAGGTTCGCCATCGCGAGGAAGTTGAGCAGTCGAAGTACGTCTTTGGTGAAGTCGATCTACCACCGGGAAGATTCGGTGCGTTCCACCGTGAACTCTTTGACACGTACTACGGATTTGGCAAGCAACTCTTAAGTTCTGGGCTCGTACTTCCGGCGTTGGACTACTGTCTCAAGTGCTCCCATGTCTTTAATGTGCTTGATGCCAGTAGAAGCATCGGTGTTACCGAGCGAACGGCGTACATTTTACGAGTTCGTAAGTTGGCGGTGGCGATCGCTAAGGCTCACGTGGAGAGGGAGATGAGTTCTTCGGCGGATTCCCTGTGACGAGTCCAGGTCCAGTGGGAAACGGTGGACGATTTGAACTATCACGAACTCCTTCTTGAGATCGGCTGCGAAGAGATTCCGGCCAGCTGGCTACCGGCCGTGACGCGCCAGTTGGGCGAGCGGCTGATGGCGCGTCTCGACGAGGCACACCTTACGTACCGCACTCCGGCGAGGACGTGGAATACCCCGCGCCGTCTGGCCGCGTGCGTACCAGCCCTCGCGGAGCGGCAGGCAGCCTTTGAGGAGATAGTGACCGGCCCTCCGGTTCGTGCTGCGTTCGGCCCTGATGGGGAACCGACGCCGGCGGTCCACGGCTTCGCTCGCAAACGGGGGGTCGCGGCTACGCAGTTGGTGCGCGTCGAGACACCGAGAGGTGAATATCTGGCGCATCGTCGTCGGCAGTGCGGTTCAACTGCTCGACAGTTGCTCCCGGCTCTATTTGCGGCCACCCTCCGCGACCTGACGTTTCCCAAGCCGATGCACTGGGACGCATGGCTCGATGATGGTCGCGGGGAGTTCGTCTTCGGGCGCCCGATTCGCTGGCTCGTGCTGCTCTACGGCGGTCGGGTGGTGCCATTTACCATTGGGCGCTCCAAGGGAGCGGCGACAGCCGGCGTTGGGCCTGTTAAATCTGGGAACGTTACCTACGGACACCGCTTCTTCGCGAAGCAGGGCAAACCAGGGATCCAACTGCGCGTCAACTCGTTCGCTGACTATCGAGTGAGACTTCGTGACGCCTATATCATCATCGATCGTGACGAACGACGCGCGCGCATTAACCGGAAGCTCGATACGTGTGCCAAGCGGGTCGATTGTCTAGTGGCGCCGGTGCGCAAGCTCTCGTCGTTGCTTGAGGAAGTACCCGACCTGGTGGAGTGCCCTTCGGTTGTTACCGGTAGCTTTCCGTCCGAGTTCCTCGACCTGCCAGATGAGGTGCTGTCGACAACGATGATTCATCACCAGCATTTCTTCCCGGTTGTCAACCGCCAGGGCCGTCTCAAACAACATTTTTTGGCGGTGACGAACACGCCGCGTGACAACGTCCGGAAGGTCGCGCGTAACGCCGAGCGAGTGTTGGTGGCGCGCTTGCGTGACGCGCGCTTCTTTTGGGACGCGGACCGGAAGACGCGGTTGGAAGACCGACTCAAAAGGCTGGATACGTTGTTGTTCCACACACGACTGGGTAGCTATCGATCCAAAGCTGAGCGTGTGGGTTTGCTCGCCGAGCACATCGCGCGCGAGATATTCGATGCGTCCGGCATCTCGTCGGTAGCGCGCCGCGCGGGCACCCTGTGTAAGGTGGATCTGACGACTGACATGGTGAGCGAGTTCCCGGAGCTCCAGGGTGTCATGGGCGGCGTCTATGCCCGTGAGCACGGCGAGCCGGAAGAGGTTTGGAAGGCGATTTATTATCACTACCTGCCCGTCGGGATCGAGGTGGACGCGCCGCCGTCCAGGCGTGACCTTGGGGCGGCCGGGGTGACGTGGGCAGCTGTCGCGTTGGCCGACAAGTTGGACACCGTGGTTGGGTTATTCCAGGCAGGAGAAAAGCCGACCGGATCGCGCGATCCGTTCGGGATGCGACGTCAAGCCCAGGGCCTCATACGCATCTTGGTGGACCTGCCGGAACTAACAGGCCTCGGGACACGAGTGTCGGTGGGGCAGTTACTCGAGCTTGGCCACAGCGCGCACGGTCGGCCCGCACCAGATGTGGAAGAGCGGGAGACCGCGTTTCTGCTTGAGCGAGCGCGATACCTGTTAGAGGAGCGAGGATTCGACGTTAGAAACGTGCGGTCAGTTACGCACCAGCAGTCGCTCGACGAGCTGCGGCCCTTAGATGCGCGCCGCAAACTCGAAGCGCTTCCAGAGTTTACGGGGTCCTCGGAATTCCAGCAATTGGCTACTGTCTTTAAGCGGGTCAAGAACATCACCAGGCAACACGAGGCTGAGCTCCGTGGTGCTGAGGTAATGGACGATTCCTTGGATCGGATTCTCGTAGAACCGAGTGAACGCGAGCTCCTCGAGGAGATCGGCCAGCGACGTTCGCTAATTGACGGGGCGGTTACGTCTGGAAAGAACTTCCGTCGAGCATTTCAAGAAGCATCAAAGTTCGGCCCGGCCGTGGATCGCTTCTTCACCGAAGTCTTCGTGATGGTCGATGACGCGCGGGTGCGAAACGCCCGCCTGCGGTTGATGAAGCAACTCGAGCAGTTGATTACGCAGCTTGCTGACGTATCGGAAATCGTTCCTGAGGACTAGGAGTCAGAGTCTTAGGGGTAGTAACGACGGCAAAGAAAACAGTAGGCACGCGAATACGCAGGCCAAGGAAATGAAGAAGAATGCAACTGTTAGGCGACGCTTATCAGCGCGATCGCGCTCAAAGAGCCGTTCCGGTCCCCTGGTGTCTGGTCGACGGCCTCAGAAGTACGTCTACTTTTTCGGTAACGGGAGAGCCGATGGTAACCGGACGATGCGTGCTCTACTCGGCGGCAAAGGGGCAGGCCTCGCCGAGATAATTAACGCTGGTTTGCCGTCACCTCCCGGTTTCACAATTTCTACGGAGGCATGCAGGGCGTTCTATGAGAACCGCTGTAAGACGCCACGGGTCATCGACTTGGAGATGTGCACGCACGTCAGCAAGCTCGAGAAGGCGGCTGGAGCCAAGCTTGGCTCGGGCAAGCGGCCATTGCTGGTTGCGGTGCGGTCCGGGGCCGCGTTCTCCATGCCGGGCATGATGGATACCATCCTCAATCTTGGACTGAACGACGAGACGGTCGAGGGGCTCAAAACGCGTACTGCCAACGGTCGGTTCGCTTTCGACAGTTATCGGCGGCTCCTTCAAATGTTTGGCAGCGTCGTTTTCGGTATCTCGAAGGAAACCTTCGAGTCTACGCTTGACAGCGTTAAGGCTGAGCGCGGTGCGCGGCGCGATACGGACCTCGATGAAGCGGCGCTCCGGGTAGTCGTTGCGCAGTACAAAGAGATCATTCGATGTAAGAGTGGGCAAACGTTTCCACAAGCCACTCGCACGCAGCTACGTATGGCGCGCGACGCGGTCTTTCGCTCCTGGAAAAATCCTCGGGCGGTCGAGTATCGCCGGATCTACAGTATTCCAGACGACATGGGGACGGCGGTCAACATTCAGGCGATGGTATTCGGTAACACTGGTAACCGGTCTGCCACCGGCGTCGGCTTCACCCGCAATCCGGCCACCGGCGCAAAGGAGTTCTATGGTGAGTTTCTCATTAACGCGCAAGGTGAAGACGTGGTCGCCGGCGTTCGGACGCCACAATCGCTCGGTGAGCTCGCACGTGTGCTGCCGCGTGCTCATAAACAGCTGTGTCGAATTGCCCGACGGCTCGAGCAGCACTACAAGGACGCCCAGGACTTCGAGTTCACCATCCAGGACGACCAACTCTTCATGCTGCAGAGCCGGAGTGCCAAACGCACCGGTTATGCCAGCGTCGTGATTGCAACCGACATGGTGACCGAGCGGATGCTAAAGCCGGTCGAGGCGCTCATGAGGGTCGACGCGGATGCGCTGTCGCAGCTTCTTACCCCCGTGTTTGATCCTCAGGCGTGGGCCGCGCTGCCAGTGTTGACCCGTGGGCTGTCGGCGTCGCCGGGGGCGGCCTCAGGTCAAGCAGTCTTTACGGTTAACGACGCGGTCGCCGCTGCGCGCGCTGGGAAGGCGGTCGTTTTAGTGCGCAAGGAAACTGTGCCGGACGACGTCAGGGGTATGTACGTCTCCTGTGGGGTGCTAACTGCTACGGGTGGCATAACATCGCACGCCGCCGTCGTGGGACGCCAGATGGGGAAGCCGGCGGTCGTCGGCGCCGAAGAGCTCCGGATTGATGTGGCGCGCCGAATGATGCGAGTCGGCGGCCGGTCGGTGCACGAGGGTGACTATATTTCGCTCAATGGGGCGACCGGCGAAATCAAACTCGGGGAGGTCGTGACTGTGCCGAGCGAAGTCCTGCGGGTAGTGTCCGGCGAACTCGATTCGAAGCGGTCCGATATCTACCGGCGGTTTTCGAGGCTACTCAGGTGGGCCGACGAAGTCCGTCGGCTCGGCGTGCGTGCCAACGCCGATCTTCCGGGCCAGGCGGAGCTCGCGTACGACTTCGGGGCGAGGGGCATTGGGTTATGCCGGACCGAGCATATGTTCTTCGGCGTTAAACGGATTCCGATCGTGCAGCGGATGATCCTCGCCGAGACGGAACGAGAACGCCGAGCGGCACTGGACGAGCTACTTCCTCTCCAGCGCGGTGACTTCTACGGTGTCTTTAAAGCGATGCACGGTCAGGCAGTCACGATTCGCCTAATCGACCCGCCGCTACACGAATTTCTTCCGAAGCGTGAGCAGCTCATGGTCGACATCACGCGTCTTGAGATTTCCAACAGTGATTCGGATGAGCTCGAGCACAAACGTGTGTTGCTCAAACGAGTGGATCAACTTCACGAGTTTAATCCAATGATGGGACACCGTGGGGTACGCTTGACGATTAGCTATCCCGAGATTGCCGAGATGCAGACGCGAGCAATTATCCAGGCAGCCAGCAAGCTGATCAAGGAAGGGAAGCGGATCGTTCCAGAAATTATGGTCCCGCTTGTCGGTCACGTGCAGGAGTTACGCGAACTAAAGTCGGTCATTGACCGGGTGTCGGCCGAGACGATGCACTCCGAGGGCGTGAAGGTTAAGTACCTCGTCGGCACGATGATCGAAATCCCGCGCGGTGCAATCACCGCAGACGAGATCGCCTCTGAGGCACAGTTTTTCTCGTTCGGCACGAACGATCTCACGCAGATGACGTTTGGGTTTTCCCGTGATGACTCGGGGAAGTTCCTCGACGTGTACAAGAACCGCAATATTCTTAAACGCGATCCTTTTTCGTCGATCGATGTGGGCGGTGTGGGCGAACTTGTGAAGATCGCGGTGGCCAAGGGTCGTCGCACGAACCCAAACTTAAAGCTCGGTGTCTGCGGCGAGCATGGCGGCGATCCCGCGTCGATTCACTTCTTCGAGAGGGCTGGGCTGGACTACGTTAGCGCGTCACCGTATCGGATCCCCACCGCTCGGCTCGCCGCCGCGCAAGCCGTGCTGTGCCTGAACCGAGACGCTAAGCACTGAGGCCTGTGGTTAAGATCCATCGATTGCCTGTCGGGCTGGTCAATCAGATCGCTGCCGGTGAGGTGGTCGAGCGGCCTGCATCGGCCGTTAAGGAATTGGTTGAAAACGCGCTCGATGCTGGCGCAACGCGGGTCGCCATCACGATCGAGTCCGGTGGAAAGAAGCTGATCCGGGTGGAAGACGATGGTGAAGGCATGACGGCCGAGGACGCTGCCCGTGCACTCGAGCGTCACGCTACCAGCAAGCTCAGCCGGCTCGAGGACCTCGGTGCCATCCGGACGCTTGGGTTTCGCGGCGAGGGATTACCCAGTATCGCGTCTGTTTCTCATTTAAGGCTCCGTACCCGCGCGCGCGCGGCGTCCCACGGTGCCGAAATCCGTGTGGACGGCGGGGTGACGGTGGCGACCGGTGTAGTCGGTATGGCCCAAGGTGCCACGGTCGAAGTCTCGGACCTTTTCTACAACGTTCCAGCGCGTCGAAAATTTCTGAAGTCAGACGGAGCGGAATCCTCACAGATTTCACGCGCGGTTACCCAGTTAGCCCTGGGACATCCAGAGGTTGGATTTACCCTGACGAGTGCCGGCCGGCGTCTGTTGCAGTGCCCACCAGCAAACGAAGTGGCGATGCGCTTTTTTCAACTGTACGGTGAGCGGCCAGACCTGGTAGAGGTTCAGAAAGAGGCGGGTGGGATTCGAGTGTTCGGTTACGTGGCGGCACTTGCGGATCAGGGTTCCACGCGAGGGCCACAAAATTTCTTTGTCAATTGTCGTGTCGTTAAGGACCGAACGATCGCTCATGCGATCAGTGAGGCGTACAGCCGCGCCACTATCAAGCCACGGAACCCGGAAGCTCATCTCTTTCTCCAGATCCCGCCGGACCGGGTTGACGTCAACGTGCATCCGATGAAGGCAGAGGTGCGGTTTCTCGAGCAGTCGCTCGTGCACGAACTGTTGCGTCGCGCTTTGGGTGACGCGCTCGGTCGTGATGCGCCGCCAAACCTCGCGCTCCGTCCAGACCGTGCCAGAACGGCGGAGTCGGCGTCGCAGTCGATGCCTGGGGTCGTGGCAGGAATCGGCGCCAGCAGCCCGTGGGCCTCGGTGACGGGGCGTCGCCAGGAGCGCGTTGGGGAGCCAAGCCCTCCGGCCGGCGTGCGC
The DNA here is from genome assembly GCA_965197375.1 of Vicinamibacterales bacterium. Taxonomy (GTDB): domain Bacteria; phylum Acidobacteriota; class Vicinamibacteria; order Vicinamibacterales; family UBA8438; genus CBDAMZ01. Next base: position 138,791 of record CBDAMZ010000010.1, on the reverse strand, counting down.
GAAGATTCTGGAACGACGATCACAGTCGGGTGGGTGAGCACGCTGGGTCCGGACCAGCAGCCGTTTGTTCCCTTGGGCCAGTTCCGCGACACGTTCATCGTGGCGGTTGACAACGACGGCGTCGCGATCATCGATCAGCACGTCGCGCATGAGCGGGTGTTGTTCGAGCAGGTAATGGAACGGCTAACCGAGGGGCCGTTGGAAAGCCAGCGGTTGTTGGAACCGCTCTTGCTTGAGCTCCCACCTACTCAACGCGAGGTTCTAGAGACCCACGTTGCCGGTCTTCAGCACTTCGGGTTTGACGTTGAATATTTCGGTGGCGACAGTGTACGAGTTACCGCTGCTCCCTGCCTGCTCCAACGGCCGGCGTGCGAAGCGGCTGTGCGTGCCCTCGCAGACGATCTCGACGGGTTTGACTGTGGATCAGGGGTAGAGGAGGCGCTGCGTCGAATCGCCTCGACGACCGCGTGCCACGCGGCTGTTAAAGCAAACGACCGGCTGACGTTTGAAAAGATGACGTATATCCTTGGCGAGCTCCGCCGAACGGCCTACTCCTCTATCTGTCCGCACGGACGCCCCGTCATCCTTCGCCTGACGCGCCGGGAAATTGAAAAAGGCTTTCAGAGAATCTAGGACGTTCAGCTTAAGGCTTGCCAACGCGCTGGCGGACGATAAACCAGCCAGCGGCGAAGACGCTTACTCCTATCCAGAAGAAACGCGGGTTTGGTCCGAGTGGGCCAGCCGTGAAAAGCGCAACCACCAGCAACCACATTCCGAGCAACTGCAGGCCGCGGCCGAGGTAGTAGAGCGTGCCAGGCATGTAATCGCCAAGTGGTCGGTATCATAGAGACAGTGACGTGCCGAGGGCCCACCGATAGAAGATGCGTCCGGCCATTGCGAGGCGATCAGAGAGAGCGCGCCTGGAATGTCTGACCCTGCCTGATGCGACGTCCAGCACGATCCTTGGAGAATGCATCGTCAGCCGAATACCGATGTCATTGATGAAACGAGGCACTCAGCTTTCACCCCTCGGTTTTTCCTTCGAGGCACGCCATGCTGCGATCCGCCTGGAGATTTCCTTCTCATAGCCTCGGTCCGTCGGCCGGTAGTACGTCCGGCCTATAAGGCTAGGAGGCAAGCAGTCCATTGCCGCGATTCCCTCCTCCTCATTGTGGGCGTATCGGTATTCCTTGCCGTAGTCCAGATTCTGCATGAGCGGCGTCGGCGCGTTTCGCAGGTGCAGGGGGACCGGCTCGGCCATCGCTTGGTGCGCATCCGAGGCCGCTCGACCGTAAGCTGCGTAGACCGCATTGCTCTTCGGCGCGGTTGCCAGATACGTGACCGCCTGCGCGAGCGCCGTGTTACCCTCTGGCATCCCGATGAAGTGCACCGCATCCTTGGCGGCCACGGCAATGGCGAGCGCGTTCGGATCGGCGTTGCCGATGTCCTCCGAGGCGAAACGGATAAGACGCCTCGAGACGTACAGAGGGTCCTCGCCAGCCTCGAGCATGCGCGCGAGCCAATAGATGCCCGCGTCCGGATCGCTATTGCGCAGCGATTTGTGCAGCGCCGAGATGAGGTTGTAGTGCTCCTCGCCAGACTTGTCATAGAGCAGCGCGCGCTTTTGCACCGCATGCGACAACAGTCTCCGGTCGATGCGTCGTGAGGGCGCGGGTGAGGTCCAGGCATGTTTTGCACCCTGGGCACGCGATCCGGCGATGGTTTCGGCCAGCTCCAGTAGATTGAGTGCGACCCGCGCATCGCCGTTGGCATGTTGAGCGATCGCTTCGAGCGCGTCGTTATTCACCTCCAGCCGGGCACTGCCGAGTCCTCGCTCCGTGTCCGCGAGCGCACGTTCGAGCACGGCTCGCACTTCATCGCTCGTCAGTGGACGTAGGACGAACACCTTCGAGCGTGACAATAAGGCCGCGTTGACCTCAAATGATGGATTCTCGGTCGTTGCGCCGACTAAGACGATGTCGCCGGCCTCAACACAGGGGAGAAACGCATCCTGCTGGGCTTTGTTGAATCGGTGGATCTCGTCGACGAACAAAATTGTTCGCCGGCCTAGCCGGCGCCTGGCCTCCTGCGCCTCTGCCATTACCGCCCTGATTTCCTTCATGCCTGACAAAACCGCACTGAAGGTAATGAAGCGCGCCTGCGTCGCCGCGGCCATGAGGTGTGCCAGTGTTGTCTTGCCGGTACCGGGTGGGCCCCACAGGATGATCGACTGCAGCGCGTCGCGCTCGATGGCTTCGCGGAGCGGCCGGCCGGGTGCCAGGATCTCTTCCTGACCGACGAAATCGTCAAAGGTGCGTGGTCGCATACGCTCGGCGAGTGGTGCTGGAACGTTCGAGACACCCGGTTCGTTTGGATCGAACAATTGGCCTGGTCTCATCGGTTTAACCGTTGCCGTCTCGCTTCGTAGAGAATGACCGATGCTGCTGCTGCGACGTTGAGTGACTCGACTGACCGAGCCATGGGGACGGTCACCAGGCCATCGGACGCGTCGCTAAGGGGACTTTCGAGCCCGGCACCTTCGCCCCCGAGCAATATCAGCACGGACCCGGTGAGATCAACGTCGTAGATCGACTGGCCGCCACGTGGAACCGCTGCCAGGACTCGCGCATGGTTGGCGCGCGCGGTCTCGACGACGGTCCGTGGGTCACCGGTATCTACGACGGGCAACCGAAAGGTGCTGCCCATTGCGCCACGCAGCGCTTTCCAGCCGAAGGGATCGGCCGAGGTAGCAGCCACCGCAACGCCGCCAACGCCGGCCGCGTCGGCCGCACGGATAATCGTGCCCACGTTGCCAGGATCCTGGACTCCGACGAGCCCGATGACGCAGGCACTCGCGCCGGCCTCGGCCCCATGAGAGAAAATGTCGTCGAGCGCCATGGGTCGATGTCGGCCGATCGCCACGGCGATCGAGGCTGTGCGAACCGGGCTGACCGCCGCCAGCACCGATTCGGACCCCGCTATCACCTCCACGCCCTCTGTCTCGAGATCCGTGACCAATGGCACGAGAGCCGCGTTCCGACGGCGGAGCGCTGGCGCCGAAACGATGACGGCCTCGAGGCGTACGCCGGCCTGCCGCGCTTCCTTGACGAGGCGTACGCCGTCGAGCAGTAGATGGCAGCGCACTGCCCGCCGTGCACGAGCGACGGCCCGGAACCTGGCTACGAGCGCGTTCTGACGACTAGTGACGGTTTTCACAAACGCGCGCCTGAGTAAACTGAGCGAGCATAACAGATGTGCTACGCTACCGACGGCTGGGTCTGATGAAAGCGCGCCTCCTCAAACATTACGAGGTTCAGATCAAAACGCTCCAGCGTGAATTAAAGCGGGAGCTACCAAAAGAGATCCAGCGGGCGCGTGAGCTTGGCGACCTCAGAGAGAATGCTGAGTATCAGGCGGCCAAGGAGCGGCAACGGCTAGTCGAAGCGCGGCTCAGTATGCTTCTGAAGCGTGTGTCCGAGATCGCTTTAATGAATCTGGACAAGCTTCCCCACGATCGTGCGGCCTTCGGTTCGACGGTTCGGCTGCGTGAGCCCCAAGGCGGCGGGGCGGTCGTCTATCGGCTGGTGATGCCAGAGGACGCCGATCCCAGCCTTGGCCTGATCTCTGCTGCGTCGCCGATTGGCCGAGCCATCGTGGGCAAGGAGGAGGGTGACGAGATTGAGGTGCCAACACCAAACGGCGTCCGTTGCTTTGAGATCGTCGAGCTTATAACCATTCACGATACATCGAGCAAAGGATAAGACCCATCACCTCCGTTCCTTTGAAGCCGCCGCCGCACTACTCCCCACAGTTGAGAACCGCGCTCGTGTTGACGGGCACCGGAACCGCCGGTGCCTATCACGCCGGTGTATTGCGTGCCTTGGACGAAGCCGGTATCAAGATCGATCTCGTCGCCGGTCGTGGCATTGGCGCTATTGGCGCCATGTTTGCCGCTGTCGATGGCGCGGCCCGTCTGTGGGAGCCGCGGGGCCTCTGGCGCGCCAAAGGTGTCAAGCGGTTATATCGATGGCGAGCGACGTTTCGCGCAGCTGCGTTGACACTCGTTGTTGCTTTGGGGGTGGCGCTTCTACCGCTCGTCATCCTCGCGGGCGCGGTCGTCGCTTTTCCACTGGCGTTTTTCTTGCGATCGATCGGGTTAGAGGCCGGCGAATCAGTTGCCGCTACGTACGCGCAATGGCTGGAAATTATCTCCGCGCCGACGGTATTCCCAGTCTATCTTCAGGGGCTGGTGGCCATTATGGTGCTCGCGCTCCTGGTATTTTTGGCCGTCGACGCTGTCTGGAGCGCCATGCGATCGCGCGTGCGGCGACGCGCGCGTGGCGCACTGTGGTGGCGTCTCTTGAGCGCCCCTCTGGACGCGGCTCTTGGCGTTGACTGGTTCGGTAGCGGGTTGTGGCACATCATGCGTGGTGCCGCTCGAATTGCCAAGCCTGCCGGTCACGATCTGGGTGAGAGGTACGCCGAGTTATTAGCGGAGAATATCGGCCAGCCCGGGTTTCGCGAGCTGCTCCTCCTTGCGCACGACATCGATACTCGCCGCGACCTTGTCTTTGCCTTGCTGGCACAGCCGCACCGCCACGGCTTCTTCCTGAAGCGCCTCGACCTGTTGGGGAATCAGCGTCAACTAGAGACGATTGACTTAGCTGGTGCGGACCGGCGTCACGCGATGGATGCTCTGGCCGCCGCGCTGAGCCTACCGGTAGCCACTGAGCCGCATCCGGCGACCTTCGCCGCAGACAGCGAATGGCGCGGTGAAACCCACCGCCTGTGTGACCGTCCGGGTGGGACCGCGCGTCTCCTGGAGGAAGTGGCCAGCGCTGGGGCGGAGCAGGTCATTCTGGTGGCTGCGCTCCCGGAGGCACCGGGGCCGCATGCGTTGAGCTCAGGCCGACGGGACGCCCGTGGGGGAGTGGGCGAGTACCTTGCTGCGTTCGAGACGGCTTCGCTTCACGACGCGATCGCCACGCGCAGTGGGCTCTTCCAGGTAGTGTTTCAGGTTCGTCCGACCCACAATCCACTGGGACCACTCGACTTCAACGGGTGCTACGATGAACGGTCCGATCGCCGACAGGCGCTAGCAGAACTTGTCGATCGCGGCTACGAGGATGGGTTCCGTCAGTTCGTCGACACTGTCGTCGGTGCCAGCGGGGAGTCAATCGACAAGACGCCAGACGATGACCGCGTGACATCTGGAACGTCATCGCTTTCGCAACGCCTTGTGTAGGCTACTTTAAGTGATTTGGCGACTCGAGGCGGCATGGCACGTTTTAGTCGGTGGATGAGGTCGCCACACTACCGGATCCTGACGTTTTAACGAGCCGCCCTACGTCACGGCGCTCGTCGCCGGCCTGGTCGTTGAGGAACTGCGAGGCGAGATCTCCAAGCAGGCTCGCGATCGCGGAACCCTTCAGCTCGCCGAACTTCCTGTGAAACGTCTCAATTGGCAAGACCGCCTTCGCCATTGCGCGGTGACCGCCGGCGCTTCCGATGTCGTTGAACCATTGCTTGACGAATTCGCCCGCGTCTCTCGAGTACCCGAGGTTTCGCACCGAGATGATTAATTGTTCGTTCACGACGCCGGAAACGATCGACCATTTGACGTCCTCGAGTTGCAACAGGAAGTCAGCCACGTAAGGGATAAGGTCTTCCCGGGGGGCACGGCCCACGTGAGCCGAAAAAACCTGGTTGTTAATGCGTCCTGACTGGATGGCCTGCGTGACGTATTGCAGTCGTTCTAACGTGATTTCCGATCCTTCCATCTTGCGAACCAGCGCTGCGTCGGCTAGCGGATAGAGAAACGTAAACGCGTCGAGGTCGACCCGGTTCGTATGACGAGACAAGAACAATGTGTCGGACTTGATCGCGTAAAGAAGCGCCGTCGCGGTTCGCTCAGAGATGTTTACGTCAACGGCACGTAGGTGCTCAGTGAGGATCGTCGACGCAGAACCGTAGTCGGCTCGAATGTCTTTGAACCTGGTCGTAGACCCCGTTCGCTCCGGGTGATGGTCGACCACAAGATCGACGCGGTTCAGCAGGCCGCCGAAGTAGTGCGGCTGGACATCGACGGTCGCGAGGCGATCAAATTCGGCCAGCGACTGCGCCGTGACCGTCTCCACGTGGATATCCAAGAGGTTCGCCATCCTGATGTTCTCCGGCCGAGTGACGCCTTGGAACGCGCCGAGGATGGCTGTTGCCTTCGTCCGGTGCAGCAGGTTACGCAACGCCAGCCCGCTCGCCAGCGCATCAGGATCTGGGTCGTTATGCAGGAGGATGAGCACGCGGTCCGCATCCGCGAAGTGGCGTTGGTACTGCTGTACCAGAGCGCGCGTCAGTGAGCGACCGAGGGCCGTTAGTAGCGTGTCCTTAAGCAGATCGCCGAGGCTCAGGCGCGTGACGTCTGGGAAGTCTCCCCGCCACTCCTCGACGGACCACGTACCGCGTTCACCGACGGCGAGGATGTAGACAAGCGTCGCACCCGCTTCGCTGATCGCTTCGAGGATGGGACGAAGGCTGCGCTTGCCATTATCCTCGACGATCAGGCAGGTGGTTGGTGTAACGTTAGCTCTTAAGTAAGTGTCGATGCGACGCGGATCCGCTGCGCGCACAGGGATCCCGGCGTCGTGGAGGCGGCGTGCTGGCATTCGGTCCCCGACGATAAACTCGATGTCGAGCGCTTCGCTAAGAGCTTGGTGTAGGGTCTTTGCGACGAACTCGTCCTGGCAGACGGCCACGCATCTCATGAGAGCTCCCTGACTATTATGACGCGGTCTGGACGGAATCGGTCCAAATCAGTTAAGGAGTCGCTGGTCTGCCCGTCGACTCGCGGCGCGCTTGCGCCCGGCGACGGATGCGGTATTATCTGACGCGCGGGAGTGCTCATCGTGTGGTCCCTTCGGACGAGGAGCTGATGGTTCGAACTTGGCTCGTCGTGCTCGCCTTGGCGTTGCCCCACTCCGTTGTATCGGCTCAACAACCGCTCTTTACCAGTGGAATCGACCTTGTACGGGTCGGGGTGACGGTTGTTGACGGTGATGAGCAGTTGGTGACTGACCTTGCTGTGGAGGATCTTGAGCTGTTCGAGGACGGGCGACGCCAGGAGATTCGATATTTTTCTCGTGGCCTAGCGAGCGATGTTAAGACGGTGCCGCTGCATCTCGGGCTGCTGTTAGATACCAGCGGCAGCATGGGTGGAGACGCCGCCCTCGTGAAAACGGCCGTCATCAAGTTTCTCAACACTATCACCTACGCTGAGGATGTGACGTTGGTAGATTTCGATACCGATGTTCGCGTCGGGCGGTATGGCCAAGCGGACTTTCTACGCCTGGTCGAGCGTATCCGTGGCCGACACTCTGCCGGCATGACGGCTCTCTACGACGCGCTTGGCGTATATCTCGACGGCGCGTTCGAGCAGGACGGACGCAAGGTGCTGCTACTCTACACCGACGGTGACGACACGCGCAGCCGCATGCCGCTCACCGATACCATGGACCTCATCAAGGCGTCTGACGTGACGATTTACGTGGTCGGTTTTCAGAAGAATCTTCGAAGTAGCGTCCGTGTCACACGGCGCAGGCGCCTCGAGCAGTTGGCCGCACTGACCGGCGGGCGCTGCTATTTTCCGGCCTCGGTGGACGCGCTTGATGACATTTATGCGCAGATCGCTGCCGAACTACACGCGCGCTATTCGCTTGGGTACGTGTCGACCAACGGCCGTCCAGATGGCACCTGGCGCCAGATCGAGGTCAAGGTTCGATCGTCGCGAACGGATCTTCGGCGTGTGAAGGTTAAGAACCGACAGGGCTACTTCGCACCCCATGACGCGGCCTTGGATCGCTAAATTACCGAGTGCGTTCTACTACTCACCACACTGTCGGATTCGCTGAGACCATCGAATAGTCTCTGCGCACGCCTGTGGTACGATACCGTCGATCGGGCCATGGGCGCAGGCTTAGACTTATGTCATCCACTTATGGTCGCTTCACGCTCGTAACCGATTTCGAACTGCGTGGTGACCAAACACGCGCGATCACCGAGCTGACCGCCGGACTCAACCGAGGCGATGCGCACCAGGTCCTGCTAGGGGTGACCGGATCGGGCAAGACGTTCACTATGGCGCACGTTATCGCCAGGGTGAACCGTCCGACACTGGTCATGGTCCACAACAAGACGCTGGCAGCACAGCTCTATCAGGAGTTTAGCCGGTTCTTTCCGGACAACGCGGTCGCGTATTTCGTCAGCTACTATGACTACTACCAGCCGGAGGCCTACGTTCCAGCCACGGATTCGTACATCGAGAAGGAAGCGACAATTAATGGTGAGATCGATCGCATGCGTCTGTCGGCGACCCGCGCGCTATTCGAGCGGAGCGACGTGATCATCGTGGCTAGCGTCTCGTGCATTTACGGCTTGGGTTCGCCGGAGGCGTACTACGGCATGCTGTTGCCGATCGAACGCGGTCAGCGGATCGAGCGTGACTTAATACTCCGAAAGTTAGTCGAGATTCAGTACGAGCGAAACGACCACGAGTTCACACGCGGTGTGTTCCGCGTGCGCGGGGACATTATCGAAGTGTACCCCTCGTACGAGGAACAGGCGCTTCGGATCGAGCTCTTTGGTGACGAGGTAGACGAGCTGGTGAGTTTTGATCCGACCAATGGCCGCACGCTTCGCCGCCATGACAAGATCGCGATCTATCCAAAGTCACATTTCGTGATGCCGAGAGAGCGAATGCTACGGGCCGTAGAGGCAATCAAGGCCGAGTTGGCCGATCGGCGCGCCAAGCTTGAACGCTCAGGCGCGCTGCTGGAAGCCCAACGGCTTCATGAACGCACTATGTTCGACATAGAGATGATCAAGGAGGTCGGCTACTGCCACGGGATCGAAAATTACTCCCGCCACTTATCCGGGCGCGCGGAGGGCGAGCCGCCGCCGACGTTGCTCGACTATTTGCCAGACGATGCGCTCACGATCATCGACGAAAGTCACCAGACGGTCCCGCAGATTCGTGGCATGTACAAAGGCGATCGGTCGCGCAAGGAAGTGCTCGTCGAATACGGGTTTCGGCTGCCGTCAGCCCTTGATAATCGGCCTCTGAGCTTCGAAGAATGGAAGGAGCGCGTGGGACAGACCATCTTCGTGTCGGCCACGCCGGGACCGTATGAGCTGAAGCAGAGTGGCGGGGTGGTGGTGGAGCAAGTCATCAGGCCAACTGGCCTGATCGACCCCGCGGTCGAGGTCCGACCAGTTAAAGGTCAGGTGGATGACTTGCTGCACGAGATTCGTCAGCGGGCGGAGCGGCACGACCGCGTCCTCGTAACGACCTTAACAAAGCGGATGGCGGAGGACTTAACACAGTTCTATCATGAGCTTGGGGTTCGCGTGCGGTATCTGCACTCTGACATCGATACATTGGAGCGCGTTGAGATTCTCAGAGATTTAAGGCGCGGCGCCTTTGACGTCCTGGTCGGCATTAACCTACTGCGTGAGGGGCTCGATCTGCCGGAGGTATCCCTCGTGGCGATCCTTGACGCTGACAAGGAGGGGTTTCTTCGGTCAGCCGGCTCACTTATCCAGACGGCCGGTCGGGCTGCACGCAATGTCAACGGCCAGGTCATCATGTACGCTGACGTGGAGACCGAGTCGATGCGTGTCGCACTTGGTGAAATGGCGCGGCGGCGGGCGATCCAAGACACGTACAATCGTGAGCATGGCATTACGCCGGCCTCCATCGTTAAGGAAATTGACGGTGTCTTGTCGAGTGTCTACGAGCGCGATTACGTGACGGTTCCCGTCACCGAGGAGCGTGAGACGTTCCGGACGAAGGCGGAGCTGGATGCACGTGTGGCTGGGCTGGCAGAGGAAATGCGTGCGGCTGCAGCTAACTTGGAGTTCGAGCGTGCTGCGGCGCTGCGCGATCACGTCCGCGATCTGCGTAAGCGCGAGCTAGGTGTCGTTGGATCGCAGTGATGTGAGAAAATGTGGTAGGCATTCGGCTGAGGAGTGACCACTACAGGAACGGTGGAGGGGATCGTCATGGCGAGAGATTACGAGGGACAGGCCGGGGTCGTTCTAATGACGTTCGTCCTAGGTGCCATCGCGGGCGCCGCCGCGGCGCTACTTTGGGCTCCGACGACTGGTAAGGAGACACGTCAATACCTCAACCAGAAGGCACGAGAAAGTCGTGACAAGGCAACGGTGGCCGCGCGCCGCGGCCGCGAGCTTGTCAACGAACAAGGCGAACAGTTGTCGACAGCCGTTAACCGTGGGCGAAAGGCCTATCAGCGTGCTCGCCAGGGCAGCGCTGAGGCTTCCGAGGGACAAGAGGGCAGCGCTGAGGCTTCCGAGGGACAAGGGTGATGGAAGTTTCAACCTTCCTCTTGGGCGCCATTGCCACCGCGACGATGGTCATGGCTGCTGTGCAGGTCGGCGTTATCATCTACGGCGCGCGCCTGGCACGCCGGGTGAATCGACTCGTTACTCTGATCGAACAAGACATCCAGCCGATGGTTAAACGTATGCAAAGCATGAGTGGTGATGTGGCACGGGCGACGTCTCTCGCTGTTGCGCAGGTCGAGCGTGCCGACAAAATTTTCTCGCAGGCTGCTGGGCGACTCGAGCACCTCATGACGATCGCACAGGACGCACTCGTGGAGCCGGCGCGGCAGGGTCTGGCGCTTTTCCAAGGGCTCCGCGCTGGCCTGGTAGCTCTCTGTGACGTTGCTAACCGCCAGGCGCGTCAGACTGAGCCGATGAGGGAGGATGAAGATACCCTGTTCATCGGGTAACCTCTGCTAGGGGACCGGGCCGTGCACCGCGCAGCCCGTTGCCGATGGTTCGGTGCCGGTGGCAGAACGTGTCACCCTGCTGGATCTGGTACTGGTTTAATGGGAGGTACGCGCCATGTGGAATTGTGACTGGTGCCGTTGGGTGGCGGCGGCTTTCTTCGCTACCGTCCTCATCGTCCTGAGTGGTCGTGCGGTGGCGCAAGACTCGATGTCCGCGCTTCTCGCGGTGGAGCTGGGCGAGCTAATGAATAGCGCGCAGCTCGACGCGGTGGCTGCCAAGGATTCGGAGGGGACTGACCGCTTCGTGGCGGCACTCGCCTTCCCTGGTCAGCTGCTCGTGGTATCAGCTCGCTACGAGGTGCCGATATACGTCGAGGAAAAGATAGCTAATCGACTATACCGCGACGTCTACATCGACCTAAACGCGGCGTCGATTGCCAACACGAAGATCCTTGTTACCGATGCGGGCGCGGACGGTTTGGCCGCCGGCGGTAGCAACGCAGTTGACATGTACGATGCCGGCTCGCGTGTGTCTCGGTTCGATGGCGACCCCGATGCTCAGGATCTGACGAGGGAGGACTACATGAAGGCCTTTTCAGACGCTGACGTGCAATATTCCCGCATGCTCGAGGTGCTGCTTAACGAGGTCCGGTGAGTGTGGGCGGCCTGCTTCGGCACGCGCGCTGCTCCAGTTAGTTTTCGGATCAACCGGCGTGTCAATCCTGCTACCAAGCCGGGGGTGTCCCTGCACGTAAGCCCATCCTTGGCAAAAGGAGTTGGAACGGTGCAAGGGTTCGAACCCCGGCGTAGAGAACAAGGCTCCTGCGGTTAGGCAAGGCGTACTGTCAGGCGAGTTCGTTGCTCCTTGAAGCACGGTTGCGGTACACTGGCGCTGTTTTCCAGTGGGCGCTTGGCTCAGTGGTAGAGCATCGCCTTCACACGGCGGGGGTCGGTGGTTCGAATCCACCAGCGCCCACCATTTCTTCCCTCCGCCACGAGCCCAGGTGATAAGCAGAGGAACCCCTGGTGAGACTCGGCTTAAAATTTCTAGGCGGATAGCACGAAATCGATTAGGCTGTCGCCGTTGCGCGCCCACGGCCCAGGTATGGGGGGCGCCAGTGTATTTGGCGAGGGAGCAAAGGACCATGAGAGGACTCTTGATTCTAACTGTTGCGCTTGCCGTTGCTGTGCCGGGCGCGGCCGGCGCGCAGGTGTGGAGAGAATATGCCGCGCCTGTTGACGGCGGCACGTGTGACGCTATTGCACTTGCCGTTGCTGTGCCGGGCGCGGCCGGCGCGCAGGTGTGGAGAGAATATGCCACGCTTGTTGACGGCGGCACGGAAGAGCTAAGAGTCGGCGATCAGGCACCGGCATTTGCGCTACCTGGAAGTGACGGGAAGATCCACCGTCTGGCCGACTATGCGGGCAAGACGGTCGTGCTAGCGTGGTTTCCCAAAGCATTCACCGGTGGTTGAACGGCCGAATGTAAGTCGCTGCGTGATTCCAGCGACCAGCTCAAGCGGTTCGACATCGCTTACTTCATGGTGAGTGTCGACGATCCCCAGACGAACAAGGAATTCGCCGAGTCGCTCGGTGCCGACTTCCCGTTGCTGAGCAACCCCGAGAAGGACGTCGCGCTGGCCTACGGTGTGGTTAATGCTGAGCGGCGGGTGCCGTTCCGATGGACCTACATCATCGGACCAGACGGTAGGATCCGGAAGATCGATAAGGGCGTCAGCCCCTCGACGGCGGGTGAGGACTTGGTGGCCGATCTGACCGCTCTTGGGGTTGCGAAGCGATAGGCAACAAACCCCGACTACGCAGGGTGTCGTAGGCGTGGGCCCAGGTCTTGCGCTAAAACGGCGGGTGGCATGCTACCCGCCGTTTTTCGCCTGCTCGTGCCTGCTGGGTTCCTGCGGCTTGTCTTCGACTTGGACCTCGTCCTTAAAGCCGCGAATCGCCTGTCCGAGACCGCGCCCTAGCCCAGAGAGCCGGCTCGCTCCAAAAATTAGGAGCAGGATGAAGAAAATGATGACCAGCTCGGGCAGGCCAATCGGGCCGATGAGCGCCAAAATGCCTGCGTTCGTCATTGGTTCATTCCTTCCTTGTTGGTGTCAGGATACCATGCCAGCGGTCCCGCTCGTAATTACGGCGACGCACTGACGACCACCTTGCCCTGCCGTGGCCGTCTCTTGCTTTTGACTCGAAGACCAGCACTGTGGTTCCACACATCCGCCAGTGAATGCCTGAGATTTGGCAGGGTTTTCGAAGTGTGATACATCCATCCGATTCCGTCAATGAGTGCAGCCCTCGACTCTACCAGATCTGTCGTCACTAACGCTGAAGCGCGAGTCGGCGAAGCCCGCCGAAGAATAGGATTCGTCGTGGCACCGCTCGCCTTCGTGTTGATTCTTGCCGCCCCGTTCGAACAGCTCTCGCCTGAAGCGCATCGCCTCGGGGCGGTCGTCGCTCTCGTGATCGTCTTGTGGGTGACCGAGGCGCTGCCACTCCCTGTGACGGCGCTACTGGGTCCGTCGCTCGCTGTCATGCTCCAGGTGGCGCCCGTGCGCGAGGTATTTGCGCCGATGGCCAACCCGCTGATCTTCCTCTTCATCGGGAGCTTCATTCTTGCGCAAGCACTCTTCGTTCACCGGGTCAACGAACGGATCGCCTACGGGGTGCTGTCGTGGAAATTCATCGGGGCTCGGCCCACCCGGATCCTAGTCGCGTACGGCGTGCTCGCCGCGTTTCTGTCCGCTTGGATGAGCAACACAGCTACAACCGCCATGCTGGTGCCGATTGGGCTGTCCCTGCTTGCCTTCATGGAATCGGAGGGCAACGTCCCGAAGGGCTACGGTACTGCGTTGATGTTGATGACCGCGTACGGGTGCTCGCGCGGAGGCATGGCGACACCAGTGGGCACACCACCAAACCTCATCGCTATCGGCATGATTGGCGACCTACTGGATGTGCACATCACGTTCGTCGAGTGGATGTTACTTGCTGTGCCGGTCGTGCTCGTCTTGATGGCTATCGTCTTCGTCTACCTTAACTGGGTGGGGCGGACCGGCATCAAGGAAATCCCAGGTGCCGCGGCGCTCATCGCGAAACGCAAGCAAGCGCTTGGACCATTGAGGCCGGGCGAGCGGAATGCGATTCTGGCCTTTGCTGTAACTGTCGTGTTGTGGGTCGGACCTGGCTTGCTTGCTATCATCCTTGGTCGGGAGCACCCGGTGGCGCAGTACATACTCGCCAGTGTCCCGGAGTCGGTAGCTGCGCTGACCGGCGCGGTGTTTCTGTTCCTCCTTCCGGTTAGTGCGACACAGCGATCTACCATCACGTGGAGGCAGGCGGCGCAGATTGATTGGGGGACCATTCTGCTTTTTGGTGGGGGCCTGTCACTCGGCACGCTCTCGGCGTCGACCGGCCTCGCGCAGGTTATTGGGACAGAGATCACGGGGCTACTGCCGACCAACGATGTGGTGACGCTGACGTTTGCGTCCGCGTTATTTGCGGTGGTGCTCTCTGAGACCATGTCGAACACGGCGGCGACGAACATCACCATTCCGATCGTCATCTCGATTGCCCAGGCGGCCGGGGTCGATCCGATTGTTCCGGCGGTGGCAGCTGGGCTGGCGGCGTCAGTGGCTGTTGTCCTCCCGGTATCAACTCCGCCGAACGCCATTGTCTATGCTTCTGGAAAAGTTCCGATCACGCAGATGATCAAGTACGGGCTCCTCATGGACGCTGTCTCCGTCGTTCTGGTTCCGGCCATGGTGCTCGTGTTGATGTGAGCAGTTCTTCAGCCGTGAATGCTGTTGTTATCGATGGAGGTCAAGCCGGTTCAGCAACGGCGCGCTTACTCTCCGACTGTTACTCATTAGCCCCCCCAGGCATGCTTGCTTGTCGCGTCTTTCAGGGTTGGTGTCCCGGCGCCATCGGTGTGTCACCGTATTTATGCAGGCAGTACTCACCCAACCAGGCGAACCAGGCGAGTATGGAGATTATCAACAGCGGGCTGGATGCCGCCTGCCTGTACGTTGGCAGGATTCCTGGCGTCAATCAGGCGCGCAACCTGAAGGGATTCAGCGTTGCGCCACGAATATGACCGGCATTACGGTAGGGTCGTGTGAGAAAGAGCCTCGATTAGCTACGACGATTTGATGACAGAGTTAACACGGAGGGGTAGTGCACGGCAGTATAAGCTACGTCCCTCGTTGTACGACGGCCGCACCATCTGAGATTTGATCACTCGGGTAGGCAATTACTTGGTCGCCGGCCTTTAGACCAGCTAGGATCTCCGCTTCGAAGCCGGTTCGCTGGCCCACGCTCACCTTGCGAATAGTTGCCAGGCCCTGGTCGACAACGTACACGGCCCACACCTCGCCGGTGCGGAAAAGGGCATTAGTCGGAATCTTGAGCACGTCGGTGCTGTCCCAGATGACGATCCGAACCTCGACCCGATAACCGTCCCCTAAGGCCTTCCAGGCTTCATGCACATCTTCGAGGTCGGTGATGACATTAACGCGTTGCTCTTCGACGCCAAGCGCCGAGATCTTCGTAAAGCCGTACGGCTCAATGCGACGTACCCGCCCGTGCAGTGTGTAGTCGCCACCCCATTGCTCGACCAGCACCGGGTCGCCAGGACTGACCTTCACGGCATCGGTCGAGAGCAGGTCAGAGACGATCTCGAGCCTGGTAGGGTCTGCCACCTCGAGTAACGGCTCACCAGCCGGCACGATCGCCTCGCTTTCCCGAAGCCGTTGCAGGACCACACCGTCAATCGGGGAGCGAAGAATAAGCGTCGTGTCGGTGGCACCTCCGCCGTGGGTCGCCTGGAGTAAGCTGGCCCTTGCGACTTCCAACTCGAATTCCGCGGCTCGCACCGAGAAGTCGGCAGATTTGACTGCTTCCTGCATGGTCTTGGCTCGCAGTTCGGTTGCCTCGAGCTGGTCTTTCGAAATGAGCTCACTTTCGTCGAGTTCGGCATGGCGTGCGAGCTCGGCATCGGCATACCCCTGTTCCGCAAGCGCACGCGTGTGTTCTACCCGTGATCGATCGAGAGTCGCTTTAGCTGCTTTCTTCCTGGCCTCGGCCTCGGCGCGGGACCTGGCGTCGAGCAGCATCGGGTCAGACGGTAGGAAGGTCGCGAGCACAGTCTCGTTAGCTATCACTCGGTCGCCAGGCTCGTGTTCGATTCGGAGGACCCGTCCAGCCAGCGGTGCGGATACAAGGAACCGGTCACGCACCCGCGTTTCGCCCTCCTCATCCACTGTCACTTGCAGAGAGCCGCGTGTCGCCGTGATGAAGTCAGCGGAGAGTGGCTGAGGGCGGAGGGCGAAGCCGATGCCAGTGACCCCAGCGATGACGATGCTCCAAACGATGATGCGGGTCGGGCTGACGGTCATGAACGGCTACTCCCGGGTCTTTAGAACTGCCACAAGATCTAAACGATCAAGCTTTCGCCGAACGGTTAAACAGGACACCGCAGTAGCTGCGACGATGGCCACGGCCGCGAGCGCGTAGGTTCTGGGGTTGGCGACCAGTGGGAACTTATAGAGCTCCGTGTCGAACAGCTGCACAACTAAGGCCGTTAGCGCGTAACCGATCAGCATCCCGAGCGGCATCGCCACCAGCATGAGCAATCCGAGTTCGCCGAGCAGGATCGCCGAGATCTCAGCTCGAGTGAACCCCATGACGCGAAGACTTGCCAGTTCGCGGCTGCGTTCAGACAACGAGACCCGCGCGGCGTTGTAGATGACCCCGAAGGCGATGATGCCGGCGAACAGCACGTTGAAGAAAACCATGATGTAGATATTCTCCGCGAAACTGTCGATGAAGCTCTGAAGCGTCGCACCTTTTAGTACAACACCAGCCACAACCGGCGTTTCCTTCAGGGTTCGGTAGAGCGTGTCCAGCGCCGCCGAGTCTACCGTCATATGCCCGCCAGACAGGCTGCCACCCTCCCTCATGAGCTGCCGCAGTGCATCGATCTCCATGTAGGCAGCTGTGCCCATAAACTCGTCGACGACGGCTCCAACCACAACCTGGCGAGTTGGCCGGCGACCTTCGAGCACCTCAACTATCACGGTCTGACCGCGCTCGATCGCGAAGATCTCGGCCAGCTTAACCGAAACGACGATCCCGTCAGGTGGTAGGTGAACCACTTCCAACGTGTTAACGTCAAGGACGCGTTTGAGCTTGGCCGAGGCGGGCAGCCCGATGATTACAAGCTGGCGGGACCGGCTGTCATGCCGCAGGCGGACCGGAACCGCCCGGATCGGCTCAACGGTCATGACGCCCGGGAGACGCTGCAGTTCGTACAACGCATCGGCTGATGCTGGCTCGACAAAGCTCACAGCCACGTCCTGACGCTGTGCCACGTTGAACTGGATGTCCATCATCACGTCCATGGAGTCGATCGCGAACGGGCCGACGATCAACGTCGCGAGTGCGAAAGCGATGCCGACGACCGTCGTTAATGAGCGAACTGGCTGGCGCTGGATGTTTCGTAGGACGATTCGGGCAGCTTGTGAGAGCAGCCACTGGAGTCCCAAGCGTTCGACGAAGCTTATTCGATAGCTGGCAGGCGGTTGTGGTCTCATCGCCTCGGCCGGCGGGAGGATCACTGCCCGGCGGACCGACGAGACCGCACCGAGAATGGCGCAGACGAAGGCGATAGATACCGCGGCGACGAGCACACTCGGTAGGAGACGGTACTCAAGAACCGGAAATTTAAAAAAATCGTTATACATGGCGATCATCGCGTGCCCCATCGCTATGCCGCCAGCCGTACCGAGGGCCGCTCCAGCCAAGCCGATGACCAGAGCCCACTTTGTGTAGTGCCACGCGATGGACCGGTTGGGATAGCCGAGTGCCTTGAGTTCCGCGATCTGCTCGCGCTGCACCGACACGATCCGGGTGAGCGCGACATTAAGCAAGAACGCTGCGATCCCAAGAAAAATGATGGGGATCATGATGCCGACACTCTGGAGTCCTCGCAGCTCGTTGTCCACTGACCAGTGCGACAGCTGGAGGGCTCTCGGGATCGCCCCAAGGCCTCCGTAGGGACGGACCAGCCGATCGACGTGGGCGATAACCTCCTGCTCACTGGCTTCTGGCATTAGCGAGAGGGCGATGTTGTTGAAACCGCCCTCCATGTTGAAGGCCGTTGCTAAAGCGCGCCGTTCCATCCAGAAGATCCCGAAGCGGGTGTCGTCTGGGATCAGCTCACCCGGGCGGATTGTGTAGATGAACTCGGGTGATAGGGCGAAGCCGACGATCTCCAAATCCCTCTGGCGCCCGTTGATGATGGCGCGAACCGTGTCGCCAGGCCGAAGATCGTGCGCGAGTGCAAACCCCTCGTTAACAATCGCCTCGTCTGGCCGTGCCGGGTCGATGTAACGGCCCTGTCGCAGGACCAGGTCGTTCAGCATCGCCCGCCGCTCGCCCGGGATCGAAATAAGTCGACCGGTTGCTGGCTCACTGAGTCCTTCGACGTCAAGCGTTACGTCGACGACAATTCGAGTCTCCACCTGAGCCACCCCTGAGATCCGGGCGATCCGGTCGCGCAACCGCCATGGGGCGCGCTTCAGTGTCACAAATATGTCAGCAAACTGTTGGCGGTCGTAGTAGGCCGTGCGGGTCAGCTGCAGCGAGTCGAAGGCGCTCAAGTACATGATGAACATCATCACGCCCACGCCAATGACTAGGCTGATAGAGATGAACTGGCCCTTGATGGTCCACAGGTCTCGTAGGAGCTTTCGATTGAGCGCTAGCACCGTGCCTACCAACTGAGCTCGCGCGCTGACACTTTCTTGATGTTACGGCGCTCGGTCCCGATGTGACCGTTAGACAACGTGACGACGCGGTCGGCTATCGACGCAACCGGGGAGTTGTGAGTGATGACCGCCGTGGTCGTGCCGAGTTCGTGGTTGATTCGCTCGATCGCTTCGAGCACGATGATGCCAGTGGAAACGTCCAACGCGCCGGTCGGCTCGTCGCACAGGAGCACGTCTGGTCGCTTGGCGATGGCGCGAGCGATTGCGACGCGCTGTTGCTCGCCTCCGGACAGCTGGGCCGGGAAGTGATCGAGCCGGTCACCTAAGTTGACGAGTTCAAGCGCCTCCGTTGGAGGTATTGGGTCACGGGCGATTTCGGTGACGAGGGCCACGTTCTCCCGCGTGGTCAGGCTTGGGATCAAGTTGTAGAACTGGAATACGAACCCGACGTGGTTCCGGCGATACTCGGTTAGCTCGGCGTCGTCGGCAGTTGTCAGATCCTGCCCACGGTACAGTACCTGCCCGGAGGTCGGCACGTCGAGACCGCCGAGGATATTTAGGAGCGTTGACTTTCCACTACCGGAGGGACCGAGCAAGACGAGGCACTCCGACTCATACAGACGGATATCGATGCCACGCAGGGCGTGCACATCGACCTCGCCCATGTGGTAGACCTTTGTGATGCCGTGTGCGTCGAAGATGGGGGTACCGGAGGCGGTCGCCGCAGTGCGCGCGTGATGTGCCTGCACCTGACTGGGCTGAGAACTGATCATGCTTGGCGTTCAAGCTTGATTATACGCGACACTTGGTTCGTATGAATGAGTATGACGGCGGTTCGAACCGCCGTCGTGAAGACGCCAACTGCAGTACCAACGAAACAGACCGGGGCGTTATGATGACGGCCGGAGGTTAGGGATTAATTTAAGGCTCCGCGGGCTTTTCCTCGATGATGATTGATTCGAGTGCCGGGAGGTCGGTTGGCAATTCGGTATCGCCAGTCGGAAATTTATTAACCTGTAGCAGGTAGCTGATGATGTCGACGTAGGCCTGTTCGCTGAGGCTCGCGGGCGCACCTAGCGGCATCGTTGTTCGAATGGCGGCGAGCATGTCACCCACTGAGAGGTCGCTCCAGCGGAAGTGGAACGCTCTACCAACTAGTGCGGGCGCCATCCCGTCGCCCAGTAGATCGTCATAGTGGCACTGCACGCACTCCTGTTGATACGATGCCTGACCCCGCTTCACCTGGTCCGTGGTGAACACTCCGTCCCAGACAGACCTTTTGGTAGCCTGGACCGCTAGCCGCTCGCCAGCGGCCATGGGGTAGACCGACCCCACGAAGGCCAGGACCAACGCGAGCGTTCCCAGCACTCCGTTCCACCCACTAGAAAATCGTCGTCGACCCATGAACATTCTGTGCACCCCTATCGCCACGCCGTGCACATTCTATCATCGCCGGCGGGCTTGGTTGGCACCACGCATTGGTATCCGACGAATTTGATTCAACGTGGCTCAGCGTAACAACAACAGCGCGAAGATGAGACCGTTGATCGCGTGCGAAGTGAAGCAGAGCTTACACGGCACGCGGGTGATAAAGAGCAGCGAATACGACAGATAGACACCGAGTATCACTGTGACCAGGCTTGCGGCGAGATAGACGCGCCAGAGCATCGGCTGGCCGATCAATCCAAGTGGAAGGCCAAACAAGATCGCTACGTAGAAGATCTGTCCCAGCACGGAGTTGGGGAGCCCGAACACGCGAGCACGTGGTGTAAATACGATCGAGACGCATGTCTGCTCCCCCATGCGACAGAAGGGCGGGATCCACTTTTCGTCGGCTCGGATCCACCGATAAGCGACCGCCGTGAAGTAGGTCGAGATGAGTAACCCCGTTGCTGATAAGACGATGATCGCCACGTTTCTTACTACCGTATCAACACCGCGCCGCCCCAGCGTGCGAGGGTGCCTCCCGTCCAGCGGTGGCACTCAGATGTCGAACTGTTCATCGTATTGGCCATGTTATCTGTGTCAGTAATCACAGTGAAGCGACATATTTCAGCTACGGCCGTCGTGGCGATCAGTGTCGCAACGACGGCGGAGTCATCCATTCTGATAAGGACCGACGTGAGGGTTGCTACCGCTGTCATAGCTCTCTACCAGAGGTCTGGCAAGAGCCGCTCGCGTCCTGGTGCGAGTTGCACGTCAAAAGTTTTCAGCGTGAAGTTGACGAAATTGTAGTACGCGACAAGTCCGGTGAGGTTCATGATTTCCTTCTCGTCGAACAGCTCGAGGGCCTGTACGAACGTTGCTGAGCTCACTTTTTCCTCACTGACAACCTCGCGTGTGAACTGGATAATGATACGTTCTTTGTCGCCGAGTCCAGGGACGTCGCCGATGCCGTCAAGCGGCACGCGTCGTTTCACGATGTCGATGATCTCCGGCTCGAGCCCAGCCCGGAGTCCAGCCGGTTCGTGGGCGGTCCATGCGTACTGGCTGCGTACCTCACGTGCGGTTGCTAGGATGGTCAGCTCGGTGAGGCGTTGATTTTTTCCAGTTGCGAACCGCAGGTACGTGCTTGCCGGAAAGATATGCTCTGCCATGCGCGGGCTGTAAAGCCACATGGCTACCGGACCCCGTGGCCCATCGGCATAGCGGCTGTCTGGGTGTACCACCACGTCATATGCACGTTGACCCTCCTCATCCATGGTTTTGCGGTTTTGCGTACGGGAAGCGGCGGCCTGGCCCAGGAATCATTCCTGTGGATGTCTGCGGGGAGTCTGCCTCGGTCACGACGAACGACTCGGCGACCGGCGTCTGAGCCCCCTCGGTTGTCGATTCCGTGCCAATGGCGTTTCCCTCAGCACACGCGACAAACAACGAAAGATTGATCACGATGACCGCGCTCTGCCACTGCATCTTCGCCTCCAGGGTTGAGTGTTCCGTCAACGGGACGCATTGTAGCCTGGTAGGGCACTCCAGAGTATCGGCAGCGAGCTGCGCTCGTAGCGGAGCCGATTATACCGGCCAGGCCGGCTGGTTATTATCGTAAGCATCTGATAGCGAAAGGCGTGGACTGAAGGCTTGGACGACCACTGTGTTCAAAGGGATACTGTTCCGATCATGCCTAAGGCGAAGCTTTTGTCGCAGGCCGAAGAGCGCTGGCAGGTGTTGCTAGGCAAACGGCCAAACCTCGCGCCAGCCATCGCGGTTCAGCGCGCACTCGTCACGCGGAGCATCGATTTGGGCACTCAGGTTGACGCGAGTTTCGTGCCACGGCCGCCACAGTCATCTGCTGCACTCGTCGCCCGACTCTCTCGTGGACGCTCGGTCATCGTGGACGAGCCCCCCGAGCTCGCCGCGCCGCGGCTCGAGCCGTTCGTGCTCGGGTTTTGTGACGATCTGGCGTCTGGCGGTGCCGGAGACGCGGCTCTTCGTGTGCGTACGATCCTCGAGCGCGGCGAGATCGATCTTGCGTCACTCTTGGCTGCCTCACTGACGCGGCAGCAAGCAGCCATCCGCACTAAAGCCAATCATGTCAGTGTTGTGCCCGACCTGCTCTGGCTCGTTGCCGAGCTGAGTGTCGGGCCGATTGCTCACCGACTGCAGCGCGACACACTTGTTGACCGACGCTTGAGCGATGCGGCCGTCGGTGCGGCTCTGGCTAAGTGGCCGCACGGCTACTGTCCGGCGTGTAGCTCGTGGCCGGCACTCGCTGAGTCGGTCGACGGCACTCGGTATCTCCGCTGCTCGTTCTGCGGCGCGGAGTGGCGCCCGGCCCACTACCAGTGCATTTACTGCGACGATGCGACCGACGCATTTCTCACCGCCGCGGCTGATATGGAACATACCTGGCGCCGACTCGAGCTCTGCCGGACCTGTGGTGGGTACCTCAAGGGCGTGGACGTCGAGACTCTCACTCCGTTCGAACTTCTCCCGGTTGCCGACCTCGAAACGAGCGACCTCGACGTCGCCGTGGCCGAGCGAGGCTATGTGAGGCCGCCGATGCGGGATGTTGCCTCGATGACCCCGCTGTGCCCGGAGACGGATGCCCACTAAGAGACACACCAATCATGAAAACTGGAAACCGCTGCACAGCTAAATCGTCGCGAATAGAGAAACGGTGTAGGAGGGAATACTTTCCATTTGGTCTCAGGTTCGCTGCACGACGGCGGTGCGAGGAATGCCCTTCAGATCCGAACGAACCTTCAGAAGCGTGAGCCTGGGACAGGCGTCGATTAGGGCTTTGATCGAGTCCTCCTGGCCATCGCCAAACTCGAAGATGCACCAGCCGCTAGGTCGTAAGTGTGGCTCGACCTGCGTGATGAGTTCTCGCATTCCTTCAAGCCCGTCGTGTCCGCTGATCACGGCGATCGCTGGTTCGTAGTCACGCACCTCGGGTTGTAGTGCTTCGGCGACGGCGGCAGGGACATAGGGAGGGTTCGACACGATAAGATCGGCCACTTTCTCTATATTGGCGAGATAGTTCGTCTGTACCAACGTAATTCGATCGCCAACACCGTGCCTGCCGGCATTACGCCTGGCAATGTTTAAGGCCTTCGGTGAGATGTCAGTGCCGGTGAGGCGTACAGTTTCACATTCCAACGCGAGGGCGATCGCAAGGCAACCGCACCCCGTGCCGGCATCGATGATGTGCCTGATTGACGTAGGCGCTGCGAGTAGCTGCTGAGCCTCTTCGAGAATTAGTTCGGTTTCAGGTCGCGGAATGAGGACGTCACGGGTGACCTCGAAGTTGAGTCCCCAGAACTCTCTTTCACCCGTGATGAACGGTAGGGGTTCTCGGCGCTCTCGCCGCGTAACGAGACTGACATACTGCGTCTGGAACGACGCGCTGGCTACCTCGTGCCGGTTGGACAGATACGTTGCGCGATCCCAGCCAAGCACATGTCGCGCCAGGACTTCGGCATCGAGACCTGCACTCGCAACAGAGATGCCTGCCTGAACCAATCGCTCCTGTGCAGCTGTGACGGACTGGTGCAGGGTTACCTTGGGAGTGTCCTCAGCGGACCGAGCCGCATCGACCCGGTCGCTCATATGTGATGCAGGCGAACCGCCGGCGAGCGGAGCCCGACGCCTCTTGCCAAGGTCATGGTAAAAGGCATCGGGCAATACGATCCTTGGGACCCGGATAGCAGCAACGGTGCGCGCAGGGCTCCGCGGAGCCCTGCGCGCACCGCGCTATTACTGCTCCTCGGTCTGGGGCTTGTTCTCCTCGAGCCGGAGATCCAGCTTGTCGATAGTGAAATCCATCCGTCCGATGAACATTTCATCCCAGCTCTGCTCGGCCCAGTACACCTCCCGGTCCGGCGCCGGGTTGTACCGGTTGCTTGCAGAGTTATCGAAATGCCCAATGGTCTTAATTGTACTGCCAGCCGGAAGCTTCAATGGTTCGGCCAGCTCGTACTGGATCTGCCAGTTGAAATCGTAGTTCGGCACGTGCAGGGCAACCTGCTCCCGGCCATCGGGATATGTCACAACGAAGGTCATATCCTTGCCGCGCAGGTGCATGTGCGGATACAGGTAATACACCGTCACGTCATCCTGGAATGCGGTGATCGCGGTCATGGCCCAGTCTGGGTCATGCGGTGGGATGACGGGGATCCGCGCCCTTCCGCCTTCTTTCAACTCATCGGGTGTTGCTTCGTCCGCCGAGGGCGCCACCAGCTCTTTACTCTCAGCGATGTGTGTCTCGCCGATCATATGCGAGAGCACCTCGTGGGTCATCGGTTCGGTGTGCCACCAGAAGCCCGCCTGATGACGGTCGGTCTCAGGCTTGCCGGTTGGGTTGTAATGCAGGCCCCACACGAAGTACTGGTCGTGGCGGATACGTTTGCCGACGCCCGGCCGGAACTGTCTGAAGGCCGCGCCCGGAATGTAGAACTGCAAGTGGGATGTTCCCGCTACGTTAAACACGTCAGCTTCGGCTGCCGCTCGCTTTTCTTCCGTTGTACGTGGCCGCTGAAACGTGTGCGGAACCCCTGCCTCTTGTTCAGCCTCACTTCTGTCTCCCGAGTTGTCGAAGGCGCCCCCTTCGATTGGTACTGGGACGTTGCTAATCACAGGCCCGCCTGGCCACGCTTCGCCCACACCGAGCTTGGTGCCCGCCGGTAAATCCCGCACGGAGATGCTCGAGTGGTGTGTGGCGGCCATGGCACCCGGCATGATCTGAACTGCTTCGAGGAATCTATCCTCCGTGAAGTCCGCGGGCATCTCCTGGTAGATACTAAAGTTGGTGCTCTCGCCTGCGGCCGGGATTTCGAACTCGATCGGCATCTCGAGGATGTAGTCGGGCGCTCGACCAGAAGGATGGCTCCAGCCTTCCGCAAAGTCTGGCATCGTTGGCGCCGGGCCATCACCCTGCGGTGCACCACCGTCGGCCCAGGCCACGATCGTGTTGACCTCATCCTGGGTCAGACGCCGGTCGTAGCGGAACGTGCCAAACCGGGCGTCCGCGTACCAAGGCGGCATCTCGCGGCTGGCGACTTTTGCCTTGATCGCTCTTGCCCAAGGACGGGCTTCCTTGTACGAAAGGAGCGACATCGGTGCTACCTGACCAGGCCGGTGGCAGGTGGCACAGTTGTCGAAGAGAATGGGCGCGACGTTCCCGTTGTACGTAGGAACGGCTTCAGTGTTGCTCTCAGCACTCACACCGCTCCCCGTCACGCAGACGCAGAGCAAGACCGCACCGACAACCAACAGCTTGGGTTGCATAGACTGACTCCTTTTCGAAAAAACCTAACTAGAGAGGCACCCATCTAGCCCCATTGAATCCTAGGCCTGCGTCAGCCGTCCGTCAAGGACAATCGGCCGTGGGGGATGCCTGATCAGAAATCGTCGAAGTGTCTGCGTCCCAAGCGTCAGAGCTGATGGGGTTGATGGTGCTAGGTCGGGACGGTCACAGTGGACCCCAATGTTCTAAATGCATGCTCGCTGACGCGACAGGCCATCGCTCGTGCATTACGCCCGTTGTGTTTACTAAAGCAGCCGGTACGTGTGGCGACGCCTGACGCTGCAAGGGCCAGAAATTCAAATTCTTGGATAATAGAATCCAAACACTGGGATTCGTCTTATATTCTGTGCTATATGAGGTATGCTTTTTATATTGCAGCACAATATATTGTGTTTATATGAGTTTCTTCTTAGGGAACGCAGCTTGCATGTTTATTTGGCTCAGGTGGCGCTCCATGCACCAAGTTTGGGTGGGGGCGTGGGTGGGATGCGCTGCTGGCGAGTGTGTTGACTATTGATGTCCATTAGCGTTACTGTTCGCACCTGTAGTAGCTTTCACAGTGAGCCGGGGTGCCCGTGTGATTCCGGTGCGGTTTGGAAATCAGTGAGGAGGCAGTTGATGAGGGGACTGAAGGGATTAAAGCTCGTTGGGGCCATTGTTGGCGTCCTGCTGTTGCTACCTGTCAGCCTGGCCGCGCAGGGGGCGACAGTAACCGGTGCGGTGGCCGATTCGACCGGTGGTGTTCTGCCCGGCGCGACGGTGACCGCACTTCTGGTGTCGACCGGCACCACGTACCTGGCGGTCACGGACGGGGCTGGCAACTACCGCCTAGCCTTGCGTGCTGGTATCTACAACATCACTGCCGCGCTGCCTGGCTTTACGACGGTGGTTCAGGAGGGTTTCGAGCTGGGGACCGGGGAAGACCTTGCTCTCAACTACGAGCTGGCCGTGTCCAGCGTGGAGGAGACCATCACGGTCACGGGCGAGTCACCGCTGGTAGAGCTCGTCTCCTCTGAGGTTGGCGGAAGGATCGACTCGCGCCAGCTTGAGGAGATGCCGATCAGTGGGCGGAACTTCGTCGATCTGACCATGTTGGCTGTGGGCAGTCGGGCCAACGCGGTTAACGACCAGGCGACGGAACGCAGTAACGAATCGGGCGAGTCGCAGATCAACATCGATGGCCAGCAGGTATCCCAGCTGGTGTGTTGCCAGGACTACTTTGGCAACCCACGCTACAGCAAGGATGCAATCGCAGAGTTCGAGGTCATCACTAGCCGCTTTGACGCCACGCAGGGTCACTCGATGGGCATTCAGGTGAATGCCATTACCAAGTCCGGCACGAACCAGTTCTCGGGCAGCTTTGCCGGCTATTTCCGTCACGATAAGTTCAATCAGGCTGATTTCGTTGCCAAGCGCGTGCTGCCGTACGAAGACCAGCAGATCAGCGGCACCTTTGGTGGCCCGCTCGTGACGGACAGGATGCACTTCTTTGCTAATTACGAGTGGGAGCGGCAGCCGTCGACAAAGATCTTTACGACGGGGTATCCGACCTTTGACGCGAACGACTTGCTGAGTTTAGAGCTGCTCAACATGTCGGGGCTGAAGCTCGATTTCCAGATCAACCCGAGCATCCACGCGATGGCACGGTACACCCGGATGACTCGGTACATTCCTGTCGCCGGGCATAGAGCCGGAAATACGATCTCGGCCGCGCAGACTTCTGATAAGTCGTCCGATTCGGCCTGGGGCTCGCTCACGCAGGTGTTTGGGGCGGGCGCAGTCAACGAGATTAAAGGTGGGTACCACAGCTACTACAGCTACACAGCTGCTTATGTTGATGAGCCCATTTACCGGGAGAACTTCCGTTACCGTGGGTCGCCGTACATTCCCATGCAGGGTGGTCTGCGTATCGGGGGGCCGAGCAACCTCCCGCAGTACTGGATCGAAAGCCGCACCACCGTGCGGGATGATTTAACGATGTTGTTCTCGGCTAACGGGCGCCACGAAGTAAAGATCGGTGGCGAGTTCATGCGCAACAATATGCATCTGGTCTGGTTGCAGGGTCAGAAGGGGATCCTTTATGCCAACACCGGTCCGGTTCCTACCAACATCGAGTCGGTCATTGGCGATATGTATGACTGGAGAGTGTGGGATCTCGATGCGCTGTCGTCGATCACCAGTCGGTGGGCGCAGGCGTTCGGTGACCCCCTTATCAAAGGGCCAGCGCACATCTACTCCCTCTGGTTCCAGGACAACTGGTCGGCCTCGCCGCAGGTCACCCTGAACCTCGGGGTGCGTTGGGAATATGCGCCGGGAATGCTCGCCGAAGATTATGTTTTCCCGCCGTTTATGTTTGGGCGGGCGACGAAGAAGAGCAACTTCCAGCCGCGACTTGGGTTTAACTACTCGATAAACGACGGCCGGACGTCGATTCGCGGCGGCGGCGGCAAGTACATCGCGATGATGCACTCGCGGCCTCACTGGGGGAACAGGATCAGCAAGCAAACATGCGTGCCCACCACGGTTAATGATGGGCGAGCGGATTTTGCCTCGAACCCGTACAACGACAAGCCCCTCCAGTCCCTGTACACGATTGGGTCTGGGATGACGCTGGAGCAGGCGTGCAGTGGGTCTCGCGACACCATCGGTGGGGTCGTGTCCCCCCACGTTCAGCTCCCCTACTCATGGCAGGGGTCGTTCGGTATGCAGCAGCAGATCAGCTCGACCATGGGCTTCGAGATGGACTGGGTCTACCAGGCAGGCCATGAGTGGCGTAATCAGAACGGGAATCTGCAGTACGACGAGAATGGCGTTAATTACCCCTTCTCGGATACCACCAGGAGGTACTTCCCCAACTGGGGCGTCGTCAGAATGACTTACGATGACGCGTTCTCAGACTTCAACGGTCTGCAGATGGGGTTAGCGAAGCGGTTCTCGAATGACTGGCAAGCGAATTTCACCTACTTGCTGGGGCACCTCACGGATGGTGCCTTGTGTCCGCCGCTTGGCCTCACTCAGCAAAACGTGGAGACTTGCCCGGCTGACCTTGGGGGCGAGCAGACGCTTGCGGTTACTGACCAGCGCCATCGCATCACCGCGAGTGGCATTTGGTCGGGGCCGGGCGGGTTCCAGCTCAGTGGGATGTGGTTCTTCGGGTCTGGGATGCGGTACGACACCCGGTATGGTGGCGACTACCGCCAGTGCGGCTCCTACGGCTGCCAGCAGCGGCTGCGGCCTGATGGAACCATCGTGCCTCGAAATAACTTCGTCGGGTCGCCGATCCACCGCATGGACATCCGCTTGATGCAGCGGTTCGACCTTGGTGGTGTCCAGGTTGACGGTCTGTTCGAGATCTTCAATCTGTATAACCACGAGAACTACGGTGCTTACAATACGCGAGAGAGCAGCATCGTATACGGCACCCCGAGGCAGGACGGGAACAATAACCCTGCGTATCAGCCGCGGAGCCTGCAGTTAGGATTCCGCGTACTGTTCTAAGTCCAACTGTTACTCGCCCTCGCCCACCGTTAATGTCTTGGCGGTGGGTGAGGGCGAGTCTCACTCCCCACCTCTCTCGGCCAGTAGCCCATGAGAACTGTCCGTCCCACAGTCGTTGTGTGTGCGCTTACGCTGCTGGCCGGTTTGACGTGCGTCGGCTTGGCCGGTACGGCCCAGGAGCCGTCGTCAGATGCCTCGAACGCGGGGCAGCAGTCTCCGCTCGCTATCTTCAGAGCTGACGCCAATTTTGTTGAGGTTCACGCGGTCGTGACTGACGGGAACGGTGCGTTCATGCCGGGCCTGACGCAGGAGGATTTCGAGATTTACGAAGAAGGAGAGGCGCAGACGCCGTCCGTGTTTGCCCTAGTCAATCTGCCGGTTGAGCCGCGCTTCACACCAGCCAACGCGACTGAGCCGGTCGAGTCTGACGTGCGTGGGACGACCGGGAGTGTCGGGGGACGCATCTTTCTGTTTGTGCTTGATGATCTGCACACGATGTTCACACGCACGCAGAGTGTGCGGGAAGCGGCGAGCCGCTTCGTGGAACGGAACATGGGTGTCAATGACTTGGCCGCGGTGGTCCACACGAGCGGTTACACGAATTCGGCGCAGGAGCTGACCAGTAGCCGCCGACTACTACTGGAAGCAATCTACAAGTTTCAGGGTCGCAAGCTGCGTTCGGCGGGTGCCGAGAAGCTGGCGGCGCACCTGTACCAAATGGCTCAACCGGGTGACGACTTTTACTCGCCCCAGGTATCCGGAGTAGATACCAGAAATCCGAACGCTCTCTCTGGGGCCCGCATGATTCGTGATTCTTTAGATCATGAGCGTGGTACCAATGCGCGGCGTACGCTGAGAATGATTCGTGACGCTGCTAAGGAGGTTGAGGACATTCGTGGGCGTCGCAAGGCGCTGCTGTTATTTAGCGAAGGTCTCGACTACGACATTTATGAGCCGTTCAACCGGACCTGGGCATCGGCTATGCGGACGTTCGCATCGGACGCAGTCGCCGCGGCACAGCGTGCTAACGTCACTGTGTATGGCATTGATCCCAGAGGATTGAACACGGCCGGCGGAACCTTCACCGTCGACGTGCAAAGCGTGTCGCTGTATCCGCAACTTCAGTATGGGTCCGTGCTGGGGTTTGCGAAGGAACTACGGCTGGCGCAGGAGAGTCTGATCTCGCTGGCCGATGAGACGGGTGGCATAGCGGTTATTAACACGAACGACATCGGTGGGGCACTTGAGCGGATTTCTGGAGACAGTACTCGGTACTATCTGCTTGGGTACCACAGCGACCCGGAGAATTGGTCAGCTGGCGACTTCCGGAAAATTGAAGTTCGGATGAAGCGGCCAGGGCTGCGGGTTCGCGCACGCCGCGGATTCGTGGTGCCCTCTCCGGAGGAGGAGATTCCGGAGGACGAGCAAGATGAGGAACTGGGCGCGGCGCCGACGCTTCGCGTAGCCTTGAACACGCTGGTGCCGGTAGGTGACCTGCCTATTCGTGTGTTTGCCGCATCCTTTAGGGGCGAGCGCAAGGATGCGTCCGTACTAGTTGTGGTTGAGATGGACGGGCGCGCGTTCAAGTTTGAGGAGCGAGAGGGTCGTTTCTATGAGAACATCGAGCTATCGATTGCTGCTGTTGACCATCGGGCGAACATACTAGGTGGTGAAAACCAGACGTTGAACCTGAACTTCTCGCCTGAGACTCATCAGGTGGTCAGCAGAACTGGTATACGGCTACTCTCGCGTCTGGAGATTCCCGATGGGCGTTACCAGCTCCGTGTTGGCGTGCATGAAACCGTTGGCGGTACAAGTGGTACAGTCCCGTACGACCTTGAGGTGCCGGACCATTCGAAGGCTACATTCACGCTGAGTGGCCTTGTGCTGACCTCCTCCTATGCCGCATCCTACGCGACGAACGCGCCAGACCCGGAGTTGCAGGACGTACTGCCTGGTCCCCCGACTGCGAACCGCCGGTTCACGCCCGAGGAGACGCTCACATCCTTCATGGAGGTGTACGACCGCTCGAATGAGAGGGCGCACGCGATCGATTATGATGCCACCGTATGGCGCGGGAGCGATGGCCGTGTGGTCTTTAACTCGCGCGACCGTCAAGCCGTTCGAGCTGGGCGCCGGAAAGAGGTGCACACGCGTGGCTTTCGTACCGATGTTCCGCTTAGGGATTTCAGGCCTGGGATGTACGTGCTGCGGGTGAAGGCTGCGACATCTACTGGTGACCACTCAGCGTTACGCGAGGTGCCATTCGAAGTGAGCAGTGGGCTCACTGCCAGAGGCACCGAACGTTAGCAAGGAAATCGCTACACCAGAAATTTATTTAGGTCTCCGTAGGGCGCGCTTTTACTCTAACCGTTTTACGGATCTTTCTGAGGTGCTCTCCGCGCTCGGTGGCCTTCCTGCCTCGCATATGGTCGTGTGTTTTCGGCCACGCCTAATCCTTGATGGAGTGACCGATCGAGCCTGCCTAGACTGGGTCTCTGGAGTGCGGGCGACGTCCAGGGCGTTGACCTGTCTCAAGGAGAGTCGATCGCTACTTCCTTCGACGCTTGGAGGCCTCCCTAAGTACGTTTAAACGTGAGCACGCTTAAACAGAAGTGGGCTTGACTTCTTGCTCGAGCACGTGAAAACTAGTTTCTTCGTGCTCGCTGGCGTCGCTGCGTTTGCACGCCAACGGCGCTCGGACGGCCTCGCCTGGTGTTGCAGGGCATACAACGAACTGCTGAGATGGTGAAATAGCTTAGCCTACCTAGGATCAACGGCATGTCTGAACGGCGCTACGCTAGAATGCTTGGATCACGCCCTATAGGCCGTGGGTAGCAGGAGGAGACGGAAATCATGAAAAGTGTCACGTCGCAAGCATCACGTTTTAGGATCGAGCTGCTTGCCGTCGTGATCGTGGCCGCGTTCCCAGATGAGGCTGCCGCGCAGATCAGGCACACCGAACGTGGTGGCACGCTGCCTGATGGAACGGTGTACTTGATGCGGGTTCCAACTGATTGGAACAGGACGCTCATCAGGGACCTTGATTATGTCAGAGGTGCAGATAATGCCCGTAATATGTACTTTCTGGAAAAAGGGTACGCGGTAATCGGGACACAGCGGCATCGGCTCCGTTCGTTCCAGTACGACCCCGTTCGGGAGATCGCCAACATCAACCTGGTACACGACCAATTTCTTGGGCAGTTTGGTGATCCGACCCGAGTCATTCAGTACGGTTGTTCAGGAGGCGGTCACGTCGCTTTGGCGGTGGCTGAGCATTTCCCTGATCGGGTCGATGGGGTGGTGGCAACCGGGGCGCACACGCCGGTCTGGCTCATGAATACCTTCCTGGACGCCTGGTTTGTGCTTAAGGCGTTAATCGCGCCAGACCTTACGATCGTCGACCTTCCTATCGCTCAGTCTGGCGGTACGGCACACAATCTTGAAGGACCGCTTGTGGACGCGTGGCGAGAAGCGATCGATAGTGCACAGGAAACACCCGAGGGGAGAGCACGCATCGCTCTCGCATTTACGATTGGACAGTGGCCGGCCTGGGTGAACCGGCTGACGAAGCAACCGGCTCTGAACGATGTTGGCGCACTACAGCACAGTATGTATCACACTGTGTTTCAAAACGCGAGAAATCCAGGTGGTGAAGCGCGAATCCTGTTCGAGAGTGCAGCCCAAGGTCAGCAATTATCGTGGAACACCGGTGTTGACTACCGTGAGTTCTTCGAGAACGGCAATAAGTTCTTCAAGCGAGGGGTTCGCCAGCTGTATCAGGAGGCCGGTCTTGATCTTGAGGCTGATCTCGATCAGATTAACGCGTTTCCCCGCATCGAGGCGTCTTCGTACGCACTCGAGTATTGGAAGGCGCCAGGTCGAAACGTGACTGGTAAACCAAAGATTCCTGTTTTTCGAATGCACGAGATCGGCGACTATCAGGTTCCTTTAGGTCTAGTCCAGGGGTACAACGATCAGATACGAGCCAACGGTATGAGCGCGTTGTACCGAGATGCTATTGTTGAAGCGCCGGGGCACTGTAGATTCACCGCCGGGGAAAGTGCGGCTGCCATTGAAACCATGATACGGCGCCTGGAGACAGGCCACTGG
This sequence comes from Vicinamibacterales bacterium, assembly GCA_965197375.1. Taxonomy (GTDB): domain Bacteria; phylum Acidobacteriota; class Vicinamibacteria; order Vicinamibacterales; family UBA8438; genus CBDAMZ01. The sequence goes on along the minus strand of CBDAMZ010000010.1, from coordinate 105,849 downwards.
GAGAGCACGGTCCCTGATCGGCTCAACGAGCTGGCAGCATCTCTGGACGGGAGTGGTTCACGTTTCATCCCTCTTGGAGATTATGCGCTGGCGAAGTACAACCGGGTGTGGGCTCCAAATTGAAGAGGGAGGGCAACCTCTAACATGACTACTCGACAAACCAGGAGAGCTGCACGGATGGAAGGAGTATTGCTGACCACCGTAGTTGGGAGCTATCCACAGCCGGGGTGGCTCGTGAAGCGCGACTATTTGCGCGGTCATCTCCCGCCGCGCGTGCGGGACTTGGATTGGTGGCGCATTTCAGAGGAATTCCTGGCCGAAGCTCAGGATGATGCCACTATTCTGGCCATCCAAGACCAGCAACGGGCCGGCATCGACATCATCACCGATGGGGAGCAGCGGCGGGAGAGTTACTCAAACTATTTTGCCACGACGCTCGATGGCGTATCTATCGATCCTCCAGGTAAGGCACTGGATCGGACCGGCCTCGAGGTCCCCGTGCCACTGATTGTAGGTCCGGTTGGAAGGCGACGGCCAGTTGCTGTTCGTGACGTTGAATTTTTACGCCGGCACACTAACCGACCGATCAAGATTACGTTACCAGGTCCCTTCACCATGACGCAACAGGCTCAGGATGATCATTATGGGGACCGTAGCCGGCTGGCGATGGATTTTGCACGTGCTGTGAATGATGAAATGCACGATCTGGCATCGGCCGGCGCAGATGTGATCCAGTTAGACGAGCCCTATATGGAAGCACGGACTGAGCAGGCGCTCGAGTATGGGATCGATGCCTTTAATGCAGCGATCGATGGTGTGAAGGCCACGAAGGCCATCCATATCTGCTGTGGATACGCCCAGTTCGTGCATGACAAGGTCGGCAAGCCCCATTACACGATGCTTTCAGCCTTGCGTGACACAGACGTTCAGCAAATTTCCATCGAAGGGGCACAACCACGTCTCGATACAAGCATTCTGGCTGACCTTCAAAATAAGACAATCATCTTCGGTGTCATCGACTTGGGAACAAACGACATCGAGAAGCCTGAAGTTGTGGCTGAGCGTATACGTGGGGCAATTCAACACACGTCGCCAGAGCGGCTCTTGCCGGCACCTGACTGTGGACTGAAGTATTTGGACCGAGATGTAGCCTATGCTAAGCTTGCCGTCCTGGTTGAGGGGACGCGGCTAGTTCGTCGAGAACTTGGGTGCGACGACGCATGGTGAGAGTCATTTCTGATTACCTAGTTTGGCTTACCGTTTCGTAGCTCATCATCGGTTACTCTAGCGATGCCGCCAGCAGCGGCGCTCATCACCCTCATTGGCTTCGGCGTTCTTGCTCAATCGGCTATGGCGCAGGAGCGTGTGGCACTTCGGACCGATCTCACCTTCTGCGCTGATAACACGGAATTTTCCAACCCATTTCGTGACGGGGCGACTCTCTTCGGGACAGCCTTGACTGTCGCGGTCGATGTGGTGCTTGACGATCGCGTCACGTTCAGCGGCGGCGTCTTCACCAATCATCGGTTTGGCTCAAAGCAATTTATTGAACAATGGCGGCCGGTGTTGCAACTCGATGTTCACAGCGATTACCAGCACTTCATTATCGGGACTCTGGATACGGTCGATCGGGCAGATGGCATCGGCCCCGATCGTGCTGGGCTGCACGGATTGCTTCCCCCGTTACAGAATGAGACCCTGGCGTTCACACGTCCCTATGAAGCTGGCGTGCAGTGGAAGTTGAACTTTCCCCGGATCCGGCAGGACGCGTGGATAAACTGGCAGAAGCTCAATACTGCTGAGCATCGCGAGCGGTTCGACGCCGGTGTCAACGGACGCTTGCCACTCGATACGGCTGTGCCGGTGGCGATCGCGTATCAGTTTCACGTGGTGCACGAAGGCGGCGAGCTATTCCACGAGGGTCCCGTCCGTGACAGCTGGGCCCTTGGACCAGGCGTCATTGTCGAACCTCGCGTCTGGCGGTTCGATCGCACGGTCGTCGAAGGCTACCTGCTGTTTTCCAGGCACGTTCTGGATCGATCGAGCGTCAACGAATCTTCGAGCGGCGGGCATGGCATTTTTGTTCGACTCTCGGGCGAGAAAAACGGGTGGCGCGGGCACCTGATCAGCTGGGGTGCTTCAGGCTGGATCAAAGATGAGAGCGATGGGAACTACGGGTCACGCTGAGATGGCGGCACGCGGTTCCGTCGCGCACGTCGCTATGGGGAGGTCGGTCTAACAAAGGTCCTTTACGAATCTGATGGAGTCGAATTCGAAGGGTCAGCGAGAGTTCACCGGATCGAGAAGGATACGAATATTCGTATCGCGTGCTGGCGCGCGTGGATTTCAACTTTCCGGTGTGGGCGCGATAAGAGCAGGGACGACACTTAGATTGATCGAATCGATAGCGCGATTTAGCATTCTCCCCGTCAGTTGTGCCATTCTCTCGATTGGACCAAGCTAAGCGCTCGTGCGGCGCCCTGTGGCTGTGCTCGAGACCAAGCTGGTGGTCAGCTCTGGCCTGCACACCACGATGGTGTCGTGGTTCGGTAGAGGCATTTCTAAGTCGTGGTGCGTTCCGGTTCGGCGGCTCCTGGTTGTCTGGGGCTACGTTTTTCTAAAAATCTCGCACAAAATTTCGCAGGCGTTTATCGTAGTAGGCACGATGGTGCACGGACTGCCGGTGCATCATCGGCTTGCTTCCGAAGCAAGCCTGAAGAGGCAGAGTACGGCATCAGATAGGAGGGAGGGCAAAGATGAAAGGCATGTATCTCTCGGCATTGTTGGTTGTTATCTCGGTCGTTTTGCTGGTACCTGGGCTGGTGGCTAGCCAGGCGTCTGAAGGTAGCCAGGCCAAGGCGGTTGCAGCCGACACGTGGACTCCACCCCGAACGCCGGATGGTCACCCGGATCTGCAGGGCATCTGGGACTTCCGTACCATCACGCCTTTGCAACGCCCTGACAAACTTGCAGGGAAAGAGTTTCTAACTAAAGCGGAAGCTGTTGAATTTGAACGGGAAACGCTTGAACGCCGAAATGCGGACCGCCGTGATGCCGACCCGAGCCGGGAGAGGTTTGTTAACGGTGCTCCGGCGACCGCCGACGTTGCTCGTGCGTACAATCACTTCTGGTGGGACTACGGAACGAATCTTACAGAAGACAAGCGAACATCGCTAATTGTGGATCCGCCTGACGGAAAAATCCCTTCCTTGACGCCAAAGGCGCAAGTGAGATCGGACGCGCGTCGATCGGCGGGGGAGCGTGCTGCACATGGCCCTGAGGACCGAGGTGTGTCTGAGCGTTGTATCTTGGGGTTCAACTCCGGGCCACCAATGAATCCTAGTGCGTATAACAATAATGTCCAGCTGTTCCAGGCTCCTGGATACGTGGTGATTTTCAACGAGATGGTCCACAATGCTCGGATCGTCCCTCTGGATGCGCGTCCGCATCTTCCCCTTGATATCCGCCAATGGGTTGGGGATTCTCGTGGCCGTTGGGAAGGTGAGTCGCTGGTCATCGAGACCACGAATTTTACTGACCAGACGAACTTTAGAGGCTCCGGGCGGAATATGCATCTTATTGAACGCTTCACGAGGGTAGACGTCGACACGTTGCGCTACGAATATACGATCGACGACCCGGAATCATTTGAGAGGCCCTGGTCAGTCTCTGTGCCTATGAAGAAGGCCGGTCAGCCGATGTTTGAGTACGCGTGTCACGAAGGGAATTACGGTATGCCGAGTAGCCTCCGTGGTGCTCGAGCCATTGAGAAGGCCGCCATAGAAGCCACGACACAGGCGGCGAGGTAAGGCATGGCGGTTGTTCGCTAGGTCGACTGATTTCAGTGGTGGTGGCGCTTGGCGTACCGAAGACCGTAGTCTTGATAGAGTCCGCGGTCAGCACTACAAGCCATTGTCACGAAGGCCGGTTTCGTCGATATCCTTAAATCACTAAGCGTTTATCGCAGCACCTCCACTGCGTACGTCGACGCCGTTCACCTCGCGTCAGTGTAGGGGTTTGCAGGTTGCGTTGCAGTATCGAATCTGATCTCCAGACAACAGTTATAGCGACAGTAGGAAAGACGATTAGGAGCACTAGAATATAGGCTTTAGCTCGAGGCGTATCGGAGTATTGATATTCCGAGGTGGCCTGGTACGGCGACACTGCAACTATCGAGGATGAGGTGGCTGAGTAGGTTTTGGATGAAATGAAGGTTGGCATGGATCGGCGCCGACGCGTTTGAGAGAGGACGGCCAGTGGAAAAGTTCAAGGCTTTCCGAATTTTTGAGGCTGATGGAAAGAGCACGGGCAGGCTTGTCGAGGCATCACTGAACGAGCTGGCGCCTGGAGATGTTGTCATCAAAGCTGCGTATTCGAGCGTTAACTACAAGGATGCGCTGGCTGGCACCGGTGCTGGAAAGATCCTTCGGCGCTTTCCTTTAATCGGGGGGATCGATGTTGCAGGGACGGTGATCTCCAGTACTGACGAACGCTTCAAGCAAGGTGCTGACGTGCTAGTAACCGGCTATGATTTGAGCGTGACCCACGACGGGGGATACGCGGAGTACGTACGTGTACCAGCGGATTGGGTAGTTCAACTTCCGGATGGCCTAACATGTTTTGAGTCGATGGCACTCGGGACCGCAGGCTTCACTGCGGCGCTGTCCATCACCGAGATGGAGCGCAACGGCTTGGCGCCAGAATCCGGTCCCGTCATCGTCACCGGCTCGACTGGTGGGGTTGGGAGCATCGCCGTTAAGCTACTTGCTACACTCGGGTACGATGTCACGGCCCTCACTGGGAAGGACGACGCGCACGATTACCTCCGTTCGGTCGGGGCACGACGGGTGCTGTCGAGACACGCGATGGAGATGGGGAGCCGGCCGCTAGAGAAGGCAACGTGGGCCGGCGCGGTGGACCCTGTAGGGGGAGCGATTCTGGCCTGGCTGACCCGGACCATGCGGCACGGTGGGTGCATCGCAAGCTCCGGGTTAACTGCTGGCGTGGAGCTTCACACGACAGTCCTGCCCTTCATTCTGCGAGGCGTCAAGCTCCTTGGGGTCGACTCGGCGATGTGCGCGATGGACAGGCGCCTGGCGGCCTGGGGTAGGCTCGCTTCCGACCTGAAGCCGGCCCATATCCGAGCGATCGTCAAGGAGATCACGCTCGACGATCTTCCTGATGCCTTTTCGACTCTTCTGAAGGGGGAGGCACGGGGCCGGTTCGTTGTGAGGATTTGATGAGCAGAAGTAAGGACTCTCGACTCTCCTCAGTTTTCCACGGCCGGTGAAGCAACACCGATGATCTTTCAGTAGCCTCAGAACGCGTCACCAAGAATGGGTAAGAAACGGCCCCAGAAGATGACACTGACCCAGAGGACCAAGGAGCTCGCCCCTACGACTTTGGCTCCGAGCGGAGCGCTCGCTCCTGCCCCAAGAATCGAGACCGCTCGAGACATGCCGGTTAGGTTAAACACTAGGACATTCGCACCGGCAAGCAGGATCATGCCCATCTTCCACTTAAAGGCGAGGTTGTTGAAGTACGCGTTGGTGGACCAGAAGTTTCCAAGAATAAACAGTATGCCGGTTGTTAGACAGATTATGAAACCAAGAACACCCCATGGGAGGAGTCGCTGCAATGGGCCTATCGGTAGATCCTTCGCCACTCCTAAGAGGCGTAAGTCGAACGCACCGATGGTTCCAAGTAAGAGGCATAGCCCAATAAAATGTAGGGTCTCTGAAGCGACCCAGATCCATCCATGGGCGTTCAGAAAATCAGGAAATGCAGTAGTGGACTGGACCCATTCAACACTGCTGATAAGCCAACCAGTTAGAAAGAAATCCATAAATCCTCTTCTTATTGCCAGAACCGAAAGAACGTGTACGCCATTAGACGTCCGAGCGTAATTGCCCCCACCCAAAGGAAAATAGACGCTACTGCCATGCGCCTAAGTTTCCTCTTCGGCTTGGAAATCTGATTTGTAAGAGAGCTTTCTGGCGCCCGTGCCATCCCATTTCCCTGGCGTCCATGGTTCAGAAGTAGTTCATGGTTGAGCGACCTCAGATTTATAACTGCCAGCACGACGAAGGCTATCTTAAAGAAAAAGACTGGGTCTACGAGCACTCTCGTTGCGCCGGCTATTGTCAGTAGGAAGCCTGTTATAGCATTGACTCCAAAGCCCATCCACATAATCGGAGAGAATCTCGTCATGGATGCGAGTGGAAGAGCAGTCCCCATTCCAAGAACTCGAAGGCTGACTACCCAGTTCAGGCCAACAACCACGGCCATGCCAACGCCGTGAGCGGCGAGAATGGTCGGGTACAGTAACGCCGATTCGGCAATCGCTACGCTTACGCGGCTCTCTTCTAGCCATATCAGAAACGATTCCATTTAAATAAGGGGATTATATCTGAAAGTGGCGAAATAGATTGACGCCTTCGCCACTTTCCTGTAAGATGTGTCCATCATGAAGAACGCACCAGGGAAAGCCTACCGGAAGGGGATCACGCTGAAGGAGATCCTTCGGATGTTCTCCAACGACGAGATCGCCGAGCGGTGGTTTACTGAGAAGCGATGGCCGAACGGCGTTTGCTGCCCCACATGCGGGTCGGTGAATGTGCAGACTGGCTGCCAGCACAAGACGATGCCCTACAGGTGCCGTGAGAAGGAGTGTAAGAAAAAGTTTAGCGTGAAGACCGGCACGGTGATGGAAGGTTCAAAGGTCGGCTACCAGGATTGGCTGCTCGGGGCCTTCCTGCTCATGACCAGCCTCAAGAGCGTGTCGAGTATGAAGCTCCACCGCGACCTTGGTGTGACACAGAAAACGGCGTGGTTTCTCGCGCAACGGCTCAGGGTCGCCCTCTCGCAGGATGGGACCCTGTTCGTGGGTCCGGTCGAAGTGGACGAAACGTATTTCGGAGGTCGCCGCCGGAACATGACCAACGCGACGCGCAAGGCCCTCGCCGGAACCGGACGCGGGCCAGTTGGGAAGACCGCTGTCATCGGCGCGAAGGACCGGCGGACCAAGCGCGTCGCCGCCCGTGTCATCGCACAGACCGACGCCCCGACGTTGCAGGGATTCGTGGAAGAACACGCCGCCCCAGAGGCGACGGTCTACACCGACGACGCGACCGCCTACGATGGGCTGTCGTTCAATCACGCCACGGTCAAGCACTCGCTCTCCGAGTACGTCAGAGGCGACATTCACACCAATGGGATCGAATCCCTGTGGTCGATGCTCAAGCGGGCGCACATGGGCACGTTCCACAAGCTGAGCCCCAAGCATCTGGACCGCTACGTCCAGGAGTTCGCGGGCCGGCACAACCTCCGCGACGAAGACACCATCGACATCATGGCTGCGGTCGCAGATGGCATGGACGGCAAGCGCCTGCGCTACCGGACGCTGATTGCCGCGAACGGACTAGCGTCAGGCGCACGGTCGTAGAACGTGCTGTGGTAAGATGAGCCTGTATTCGCTGCCGTACAGACAAAACCCTCGGCAAGCCCGCCAAGGGTTTTGAGACGGTAGCGCAGGGGAAGCCTGGGGAGGCCCCTACGCCGTGACTGAACCTACCGATCCTACCACGACCATTCAGTACCCGCAAAGCGATGTCGCTGATCTTCGAGAGCAATTCGAACAGTTTAAAGACCTCGTGACTACGCAAATAGGCGCGATGGCTCACGAGATTCACAGGTTGCGCCAGCGGGCAACGGCTCAGATCCAAGGGCCTAGTCGATGACTATGGGGGCGAGGCCGCGGAGTGATGATTCGCTGCGGAGTGATGATCTGTACCGCGTGCAGCTCGCCTGGAATGGCCATCCGCAGTACTGCTCGCCGCGTCCGACCTCATAGGCAATCCGCGCGTGATACTGTTCACGGGCGTTGAAGGTTTCTCTCCCGGTGTAGCTGCGACTCGCCATGATCGCGGTTCGGTCTGCCACGTGAAAGAATCCCATGGCATGCCCAAACTCATGCGCGAACAGTACGGGGAAGAAGGAGGCACCAACACAATTCTTGTTCCCCCGAGCGCGCCGAATGATCCAGATGTTTCCAGGATCGGCCCCGACCGACGCCCGAGCGCACGCCCCCTCTGTACGCTCTGGTTCTTCTTCCTGCGTGACGAATCGCACCGTAATCCAGCCCGGCCGCTTCCGATCCCCGATCCCTGACTCGATGCGGCCGCGATACGACCGGCCCGTGAGTTGCGTGGCGAGACGCGGAATCGCCTTCTGCATGTGGTCGCGGAGCTTGTACGACACAACCCGCCGACCAGTCGGGTCGCCCATGCGGATGTAGACGTTCGGGCTGGGGTTCTCAAGTACCCAGGATCGACGAGTGGTCATCCTGCCAGGGTCGTCGTACTGATCGAATACCAGTTCTTGCCAGAAGCGGTCACGGAAACGGGCATCGACAGGCCGCACCGGCGTGGTCGGCGTGTTGCTGGCCCCACGTCTCAGCGTGCCAGAGATATGCCAAGTTCCACAGAAGGTGGTGGACGCGGTCTCGGTGTAGTGCAAGATGTCCCCAGAGAAATTCGCGCTGGAACTCGTCGTCGTGATGTGCCCACACGTTGGATCGACCGCTTCCGCCACGCCGCCGCTGGTATTGGTGATGCGCCCGTTGGCCATGACGGTGCCGGTGATGCGTGGGAGTGAAACGATTTGTCCTTGGAGAGACACCGATCCCGTGATCGTCAGACGCGAGCCGGACTGCTGCACGCGCACCTGGGCCGATGCTCTCAAGACGGTACGACCATCGGTCGTGACGACCAGCGGTCCAGCATAGGTTCCGGCGACGTGTGGAATCTGTGTCTGTGACGGCGCGGTTGGGCTCGTACCGTCGTCGCAGGCAGCGCTCAGGAGCGCCAGGAGAACAACGGTACGGATGGCGAGGCGTGGCATGGCGAGACCCCCCAGGTCAACCCGTGACCTGAAGTGGTCGCCGGGTCAGTCGCCAAACACCCAGTAGTCCATATGTAGGGTCCCGCCTATTCCCCTGGGTGGGGTATTATATTCAGCGGGCGACCCGACGGTGACGACTACCCAGTGTTTGGCGTTGAGGAGTATACTACAGGGGCGTTTAAACGCTTCCTGCTGAGGCACGATGGGGGACGAGATGATGGACGCAGAACTGCGCGCGGCATTCGGCAAGATCGACCAACGGTCCAACAGGATCGACCAGCGGCTCGACACGATGGACACCCACCTGGACAACCTATCGGTAAAGCTTGACGTATTTCAAAAGAAGAACGAGGCCGACCACGCAGAGCTGAAAGGTATCTTGGAGAAGCACAGCACCATCTTGGATGGCATTAGGGAGATGATGTTCAAAACTACGGTGTAATCCAGGAAGGTGTCTAATGCCGAAACCGACCCGTCCCACATCGACTGACCGCCCAGTCGTCCGTGTGCCACACTCGTCCTACCAGCCGACCGCGAAGGAGCTAGGCGAGGACTTGCGCCTAGAGGGAACGTTTGAGGACGCCGTCAAGGCGTTGGTGCGGCCTGTGCGCGTGCGTCAGGTGATGCCGCCGAAGACCCGCTGAGTCAAGAGGACTTGACTGCTTGATCTTGTGTGGAGGGAAGCATTAACTTGACGACTGGTGGACACTCGACACGACGGTCAGGATCCATTGGCCCACCCTTCCATGTTCCACGCTGAGCGTCAACGAGTGCCGCAAGAATTTGGTAGGCGTGGCTTGACGTCGTGTTGTCCCACCAGTCGCACTCACAGGCGGGGCATTGCTGTTTCTTATTCACGCCATTCTGAGCGACACTCAGCGTGAAGGTGCCCGAGCAATCCTTTTTCGAGCACGCGAGTTCGATACCGATGATGTCCCCCACCTGGAACACTTGCCTATATTCGATCACAGCGTTAGTCTACCACCACAACCCCAAAGCCTCAGTGAGTCGGCGGTTTCGCCACTTTCAGATATAATCCCCTTAAATAACCTGCCGAGAAAAACTCAACGTATGTCGAGCCAACTGGCGCAAAAACCTTGAGCTGGCGTGAGCACCGTAAGCCTTGTTGGTTCCGCGTGCTAAAGGATGCTCGGACTTACCAAATGGTTGATTCAGCCACCGCGCTACTGGAGGACACTCAAGTATATGGCGTCGGCTGGACGCGGCCTGAGAATATTGAGAATACCGAAGGAAATCACAAGACCGCGACGAAGGATCGACGGCCAAACACCACCGTTATTTCGAACGGAAACGCCAGCCTTCAAAGGCCACCGGTATCGATGGGGCCACCGTTACATTGGCGCGCCTACGCTGGCGGCGGCGTTCAACCTTCACGTTCACGAGGACGCTCTGGTATAAACGAGCTCTTCAGAGGTAGTTGTTCCATCAAGGTGTGTCCGGGTCCGCTTGACGATCAGCATCCCGCCTGACACGCTGTAAGTCTCATGCACCGGGACCTTGACGTAATCCATTTTTGCCGTCGCAAAAACCTCCTGCGTTAGGGAAACTATTAACTCCTGGCCCTCCCACATCGCGCTACCGACGGGAAAACCAGCTCGGCCGGCGGCGCTAATATTACCCTCGGTCCCGTCGAGTCTGTAAATCAAGTCAACCCCACCAATCGTGATGTTAACTGCCGCCTGAGTCTGCGTAATCACCAACCCGTCACTTGCAGCCGGGGCTCCGGTGGTGTTGTATATCCTCGGGATCATGGGCGTTCCCATGCTTTTGTCAGGAACAAACACCCACGTGCCAGAGAGATCTGAGGGATGCTGAGCTAGACTCGGTACCTGTGCGGAGACGACAAGTGCCAATGTTGCTATTAAGCCATACAGGACATAGCCAACGGATGGCCTTCGCATATACATTCCCTCCTTCGAAGGACAAGCCGTGTCCGCGCTTGAAACCCTTACTGCTAGTTTAACGGCGGCGGAGCAACCGGCGCACCTGTTCCCGCTGAACCGATGAAAAGGTGACGACCATCCTGGTAGGTCAGCGCCGTCCCATTCGCGCGGTTTGAGCCGTCAAGGGCCTGATAGCCATCCACCGTGATGACCTCGCCTGGAGGCAGCGAATCTCTCGTAAAGCCACGTCGGAGTAAATTATTCGGTGCGCTGGCCTCAATCATCCAACGCTCAACCGTTCCGTCTTCCTTCATTACGTCGATGTGAATCCACGGGTGTGGGTTAATCCACTGCATTCGGACAACCGTGCCCTTCAGGGTGAGCGGCGCGTCTTTGTCAAACTCTGCGGCAAACGCGTGGTGCGCGGATGCCTGTGTCCCTGCAGCGAGGGCACCGATGAACCCAAGACCGAGAAGGACCAACAAATGCCTTTTCATAAGTTACCTCTCATCAGCACTGAATGCGCACGTGCCGCTCTCTGGAGCACAGGGGCAGTACATGGCAGCTACCCACTTTCTGCAAAGGTCTAGCGTTGGCCGGTTTTGGCCTTCACCTCGGCTGATCGACCAGCGCTGAGGATATTGGCGAGCCCGTAATTGCCTTCGTGACACGCGTACTCGTGAATGATCTGCGTGTCGTCCTCAGTCATCGGAAGCGAGAAGGTCCATGGGCGCGTCCAGACCGTCGGAACATCGAATGTCATCGTCCATTCGACTGTGCCCGGTGCGGTTCGTGTGAATCGTTCGATCAAGCGCAGGTTCCCGGCACGCAGGCGCGTGCCGCGGCCCACAACGCGAAACCCACGAACGCGCATCTGGTCGTGGAAATTCGTTGTGACAACAACCAACGTATTTCCCTCCCAATATCCACGTGCATGGCCAAGATAGGAGCGAATGTTTTGGTCAACTGGTGATCTGCCATCCAGCGGCACAATCCTGGCTTCGTGCACCTGCTCCTGGCGAATCACCACGTGATCGGGAGTCTGCACAATCTGGTGCGAGTTGCTGTAAATAGTTGGGAGCCTCCACGCACCCCACGCGATACAACGGTCGCCGAGGCTCCGATCTATATACGAATCACGCCGGCCTCCCAGTGGCGCGCGGGGTATCGCCTGTGTTTCCGCTTCGGTCGTCAACGGGGGAACTTGACCATTCGGTGGATCAATGACAAACCATGGGCGGCTGTTGATTGCTGCGAGATTGTCGAACCAGTGAATTGGCACCGCAATCGCAACGCCGTCCTGCGGTTCTCCGCCGCCGAAGAAAGGTGCGAACTCTACTGCCTCCTGCTGCCGTTTAGTGATAGCTTCGGTTAGTTCTGTTGGCGTGATGTCCGCCATCCGCCGGTCCACCCACTCGGCCGGCCGCTCAAACGGCGTGTTCGCCTCATCCTTTGTTGTAAAGACTCCAGAGATATCGGGATCGCCCCACGGTGTCTTTGGGGGAAACCAGGTCTTCACTGTTCGGGCTGCAATGAACGCTTGCGCGGCGTCACTGCCCGGTAGGCTGTCGGCTTTCTGAAGAGGCGATGCCTCTCCGCTAGAGCCTGCTGAGTCCTCTGTTATCCGGGACGCGAGCCTCTCTTGCGCAAAGGCAGCTGTCGACACGACACCGGCGACAATTAGGGTGGCCAAGCAACGCGACGCATTGCGTTTCATCGTTGAACTTTCACCTTATGGGGCTGAGCTCTCTGCTGGGAACTGGGGCATTGGTCCCTTCGAGGGTGTTATCTCTGGGGGAATTGGTGACAGCGGTTCCTTAGTCAGGTGGCCATACAGCGCCTCTTCGGTCAACTCTATGCACCGGTACTCGATGATCTGCGCATTCGGATCGACAACCTGATAAATCGGCATGCTGATCGTCCATGGACGGGTGTAGACTCTCGGATCCTCAAGCGTTGCCTCGTAGTGAAGAAGGTTGGGGCCGGTTCGGGTGAATCGTTCGACTATCTTTACGTCACCACTCGCGAAGTTCCCCGCGCGGTCAAGCCAAACGGGATCGTTGAAGCCGGTGACCTCAACAACCAACGTGTCACCTTCCCAGTGGCCGTTTGACCACCCCATCCACGTATCGACCGAAGATTCCCGATGCTTGTCCATGTGGATGATCCGATTGGCATTGGCGAACGTGTAGGACATTAGGATGTATCGGTTTGTTTGTACGATTTGGAACGGGTAAGGCATGTAGTTGGCGCGTGGTACGCCGGGGAGGTAACACTTGAGCTCCGGATCGCCAACCTCAGGTTTGTACACATCGGTGATAAGCCGATTGCGGTAGTTGAATTCCTTCCTTTTGGCGGCCCAAGGCTGGTACGGGATTGTGTCCCCCTCGACAACGCTTAGTCCTGGCGGAACGCCCATGAGCGCCCCGAGTTGCCAGAAGGCTCCTGGAGCCATGGCGTGGTGCTCGAGGTTCCAGTTAGCGGTATTGATTGCCTGATAAATCCCGTTCAAATCCGGTGTTCCATCACTGTAAGGCGAGCGGGGCGCCACATACTGCTGTTCTTGCCAAGCCCCGGCTCCGACCAGGAGCCATCCAGCGACCAACACGACGATGCCCACTCCAGTAACCCACGGACGTATAGACCAATTCCCCATAGACTCGGCTCCCTCGGCAGTAGAGCAAGGTGGCGCTTCTGACCACCTGCTTGCCAGCTCTCCAGATCCTACAATTATTTGGCCGCCTATTTCTTACGGGCTGTCGCTTCGGTCCGACCGGCGCTAAGCAGATTAGCCAGGCCGTAGTTGCCCTCGTGACACGCGTACTCGTGGATGATCTGCGTGTCGTCCTCAGTCATCGGGAGTGAGAAGGTCCACGGACGTGTCCAGACTTCCGGATTATCGAATGTCATTGTCCATTCGACTTTGTCTGCTGCGATACGCGTGAATCGCTCGATCAGGCGTAGGCTCCCAGCAGGACGGCCTTCGTATCGGCCACGCACGCGAGTGCGTGTCAGACCCCTAACGAAGTTGCGAATGCGCATTTGGTTGTGGAAGTTCGTTGTGACAACCACCAACGTGTTCCCCTCCCAGTAGCCACGTGCGTGTCCCAGATAGGATCGGATCTTCTGGTCGACAGGCGACCTCCCATCCAGCGGCACGATCCGGGCCTCATGCACCTGCTCTTGGCGAATCACCACGTAGCTTGGGGTTTGTACAATCTGGTGCGAGTTGCCGTAAATCCCTGGTGTTCTCCACGCGCCAAACGCGATGCAACGGTCACTGAGGTTGCGGTCCAGGTACGAATCGCGTCGTCCACCACGCTGTCTAGTGTCTGGGTCGTGTGCGGGCACCGGCTGATCCGTTGGTGTCATGGGCGGAATCCTTCCGTTCGGCGGATCGATGACCCACCAGGGCCTGGCGTTTTGCGCCGCAAGATTGTCGAACCAGTGAATCGGCACTGCGATCGCCACGCCTTCCTCCGGTTCGCCGCCCCCGGCAAACGGAGCTCGCTCCACAGCTCGCTGTTGTCGTTCGACGATGTCGGCCGCTAGTTCCTCCGGCGTGATGTCCTCCATCCGGCGGTCCGTCCACCGAGCCGGGCGTTCCATCGGTGTGTTTGCCTCGTCCTTGGTAGTAAAGTTCCCCTGGAGGTCCGGATCTCCCCATGGTGTCTTTGGTGGAACCCAGTTCTTCTGGACTTTCGACGCTATAAATGCCTTCACGACCGAGGCGTCTGGCAGGTTGGTTGCCCACGCCGGTGTCGGCGACTGTTTTGCTAATGAGACTGACGACAGAATTACTGCAGTGCCAAAAGCGACGATCATGGCAACGAGTGCGTTCATGAATCGATTAAGCATGTTGTCCTTTACTTTGCAACTACTGCTGCAGGTTTTACGGTCCATTAGTCGCGAGCGCTTGCGTTTTTATCAGCTTTGCGGCCAGCGCTCAGAATGTTAGCCAAACCATAGTTGCCTTCGTGGCACGCATACTCATAGATGATCTCTGTGTCGTTTTCCGTCATTGGGTACGAGTATGTCCACGGCCGCGTGTAGATGGCCGGATCATCAATTGTTACGCTCCACTCGACTTTCCCTGGTGCTATTCGCGTGAACCGTTCGATCAGTCGCATGTTCTTCGCCGAGTATCCTCGATAGCCGACATCTTCCGGGAAGTTCGAGGTTTCGACTACTAGTGTGTTTCCGTCCCAGTGTCCCACCGAGTTTCCATAGTGCGGACGAATTTTTAGGCTGATATGTTCCGATCGGTTGATCGGGATAATCCGCTGGGCGCGGTGTGCCTCGTAGCGAAACACCACGTGATCCGGTGTCTGCACAATCTGGTAAGAATTGCCGTAGAGGCCAGGTCTTCTCCATATGCGTCCCGCGATGCAGCGATCGGTCAAACTTCGGTCTGTATACGAGTTCCGTCCCCCGCCATTTGGCCCGCGACTCTTGAGAGCGTAAGTGTCAACCGTATGCGTTAGGGGAGGCACTCGCCCATTCGGTGGATCGATCACAAACCACGGGCGGCTGTTTGCTGCGTCGAGGTTGCTGAACCAGTGAATCGGCACCGCAATTGCGATGCCTTCCTCCGGTTCGCCGCCCCCGGCGAATGGAGCTCGCTCAACGGCCCGTTGTTGTCGCTTGACGACAGCGGCTGCCAACTCTTCCGGTGTGATGTCCTCCATCCGGCGATCCGTCCACCGAGCCGGGCGTTCCATCGGTGTGTTAGCCTCGTCCTTGGTTGTGAAGTTCCCCTGTAGGTCGGGGTCACCCCACGGTGTCTTCTGAGGGACAAAGCCCTTCTCGGTCCGGCCTGTCACGAGCGCCTTTACGGCCCCTGCGCCAGGCAGGCTATTGGCTGCCCCTTGTCCAGCCAGCGAGACCGACGACAGCACTACAATGCTGCACCAGATGAAGACTGAAGCAGCTGCTGAAGACAAAACCCAACGCTGCATTGTGATCCCCCCCCGCCGCTATTAAATCACAATTAATTAATAGCATGTCTAAAATCTAGTAGACCCTGCGCACAGCAACAGTAATAAGGGCTTGTCAAGAATTCCGTCTCGCTTCCTGTCGCACCATCTCGTGGCTGGACAGTGCACCGCCAAGTAGGGGTCGCCCCCACCTGGATCCTAATACGAAGTTCATGCAATATAGCCCGCGAACGTTGTTCTCAATTGTGTCACACGTGCCTTTTTCGGTGGGGCAGATGCGTGTCGCTTGCGCTAACCACGCTTGGGAGCGACACATGCCACTACCAGAAGTCGTTAGCCAGAAAGGGGCGACGCCGCCCATGTTCCTAACTAGGAGGCCGACGTGCTGATGTCGGGAAGCGACTACCGCGAGTCGCTCAGACGATTCCGGCCTCGGGTGTATATAAATGGTAGCCAGGTCCGGTCGGTGGCCGACGAGCCACTGCTCGCTCCAGGTGTGAATGCGCTTGCGCTCACTTACGATTACGCACTCCGCGAAGACCTTGCGCCGCTAATGCGGGCGGAGACCGTAAACCGGATGCTCGCTATTCCGAGGTCGAGTCAGGATCTGATCAACAAGCTCGAGGCCGTTCGTCTCGTGTGTCAGGAAACGGGATGCGCACAGCGCTGAATCGTACCGGGTTTCTCGGAGACCGAATGCGTTGAATCAGGCCACCTCAGCCTGCTCATAGTACTGCGCCTCGAACTCTGCTGGTGGAATGTCCCCGAGCGGCCCCAACAGTCGTCGTGTGTTGAACCAGTCCACCCACGTCAAGGTGGCGAACTCCACGGCCTCGAGGGTGCGCCACGGGCCCTTCCGTCGAATCGCCTCCGTCTTGTACAAGCCGATCACCGATTCGGCGAGGGCATTGTCATAGGCATCGCCTTGGCTGCCGACCGACGGCGCGATGCCGGCGTCCACGAGGCGATCCGTGTACCGCATCGAGAGATATTGCGACCCGGCATCACTGTGATGTACGAGGCCGGTGAGGGCGTCGCCCCGGCGGGCGTAGATCGCCTGCTCCACCGCATCCAGCACAAAGTCCGTGCGCATGGAGGCCGACACCCGCCAGCCCACAATGCGTCGCGCAAACACGTCGATGACGAACGCGACGTAGCCAAAGCCGCCCCAGGGTGCGACGTACGTGAAATCGGAGACCCAGAGCTGATTCGGACGGGTGGCCACGAATCGGCGGTCAACGAGGTCCACCGGGCGACCGCCCTCACCGGCGTGGGTCGTGGTGACCCAGGCCCGGCCCCGGCAAGGCCCATCGCGCGCATCAGGCGCGCCACGGTGCA
This sequence comes from Vicinamibacterales bacterium, assembly GCA_965197375.1. Lineage (GTDB taxonomy): Bacteria > Acidobacteriota > Vicinamibacteria > Vicinamibacterales > UBA8438 > CBDAMZ01. The sequence continues at coordinate 88,769 of CBDAMZ010000010.1, read as the reverse complement.
GCGCGCCACGCGGACGCCGTCCCGTCGCAGCTGCTTCCAGACTTTCCGGGGGCCGTAGACCTGCTGGTGCGCGTCATAGACCCGCTGAATCTCGACGCGGAGCTGACCGTCGCGCTGCGCCCGTGCGGACCGGCGCGTCGGATGTGTCCGCTGGTGCCGATGGCGATGAGTCCGTCGACGGGGCGATCGGCAGATCGGCGCAGATCGGCTCGACCCCGACCACGGCGCGATGGTCGGCGATGAACTGGACCATCGTGGCGACGTCCTCCGGCGGTCAAGCTCCGCCTGGGCGAAATACGCGAACGCTTTCCGCAGGATCTCATTCGCCCGCTTCAGCTCACGGACCTCGCGCTCCAGCTCCTTCAACCGCTCCCGCTCGCTCGTCGTCAGGCCCGGCCGATGCCCAGCATCACGCTGCGCCTGCCGCACCCACTTCCGCAGCGTCTCCGCCGTGCAGCCGAGCTTCGGCGCCACCGACTGCAGCACCGCCCACTCTGAGGCGTGGGCCTCCCGGTACTCCTCGACCATCCGGACGGCACGTTCGCGCACTTCCGGAGAAAACCGACTGGGACGCCCCATAGCCCCCATCCTCCCAAGCAATGAGGTCTCCGAGAAACCCGGTACGATTCAGCGCTACCTTGCTGGTGATGGCTTCGCTGCGATTCTCTCGGCTACGAAGCGAATGGACGCCGAGCTTGGCACCGAGCACGCTGCGCGCTTTGGGGCCTATCTAGAGAAGGTGTTGGCGGAGGATTTGGCGGTCGGGACTGCGATGACCGATGCTAAGGGCGACCGTACGAAGCGTCCCCATGCGCAAGCAAACCCTGACGCGTACGTACATATTGCAGGCCGACGTAAGAACGGTATCGTGTTGCGCGGCGCGAAGGCCATTATTACCGGCGCGCCCTACATGCATGAACTTCTTGTCATGCCGTGTCGCAACATGACAGAGGCCGACAGCGACTATGCTGTGTGTTGTGCGGTACCAATTGACACGCCAGGTTTGACTCTGATTGCCAGGCAGGCGGGGCGACCGGGCGAGGCCGCGGCCAAGTTTAGTGGGCGATATGGACAGTCAACGGCGGTTGGAATTTTTTCCGATGTATTTGTACCTTGGGAGCGTGTGTTCCTCGCTGGAGAGTGGCGGCACTCGTCGGCCTTTACCTACGAGTATGCGACGCACCATCGTCATACATGTATTGCTGCCCGTGCCGGCTTCGGCGACCTGTTGATCGGTGCCGGTGCACTGATGACCGAGGCGAACGGTATTGATCTGGACCGGGCTGGAAACCTGCGCGACAGCATGGTCGAGCTTATCAAGATCGTTGAAGGATTCTATGCGTGCGGGGTTGCCGCCTCCGCCTATTGCAGCCGAGACGACGCCGCCGTGGCGATCCCAGATACGGTCTTTGCTAATATCGGAAAACTTCTACTCGCAACCCAAATCTACGACATGCACCGCCTCGCTCACCACGTGTCTGGAGGACTGATCGTCACGCTGCCTGGGCCGGAGGAGGACCACAATCCGTCAAACGGTGGGAGAATTTCCGAGTTGCTTGGCGCACGCTCAGACATTCCCTATGAGAAGCGCATCGAGGTGGCCCGGTTCATAGAGGATCTGACCGCGTCAAACCAGGGCGGCTGGTACTCCGTGATCTCGTTGCATGGCGGTGGTTCACCTGAAGCGATGAAGATGCAGATTTGGCGCAGCTACCCTCTTGGCAACAAGGTCGACCTTGTCGACCGGCTCCTCGAGCGCGGGGTGCTAGCCGATGGGATTCGCCAAATCTCGCGCAACCGTCAACCCGGCCGTTGTTGCATTGAGGGGTGCGTTGTGCCGTTGCCAGAGCACACGGCGCTGGCTTTGCCTAAGCAGAAAGCCTGATGTGGTTTCCGGAAGACCGGTGACGTGGGTATTAGATGGACAATGAGTCGGGCGTTCCTTTTGTGTTTGCGTGATTTCGTGGCTATGGTAACGTCGGCTCTGTGTGTGCGACCCTTCGTTTCCTTGTAGTCTCTATCGTTCTGGTGACTGGCTGCAGCGGCCCAGAGCCGCCACCCTTTCAGCCGATGGCCGATATTAGGCTCTTGATGGAAGCCGTTGTGGACCCACAGGTTGACGTCATCTGGGACTCTGTGGGAGCGGATATTACGATTGATGGCACCGAAGAAATCCGACCAACAACCGCAGAAGAGTGGACTGCCGTACGCAACAGTGCCTTAACGCTTGCCGAGTCCGGCAACCTCTTGATGATGGCGCCTCGGGCAGTGGACGGAGGGAACTGGATGAAGGCTGCTCAAGCGCTCGTTGATACTGGGATGCTCGCTGTTCGAGCAGCCGAGGCCAGAAACGCCGAGCAACTTTTTGATGCTGGCGGAACCATTTATGCCGCGTGCAAGAACTGTCATCAGAAGTACTGGGCTGATGCGCCTCGCCGGTTCTGATATCTACAGGCTGTGGTGATATTCAGGCTCACTCGTCGTCTCGCGCTTTCGGCCAGACTCGTAATGGCTTAATTTTAGGTTAAAGTCTCACGAGGGGAACATCCAGATGAATATTGAAACTACACCGTTGGAGTCTGGCAGCACGAGTTGGCATGCCGGGCTGACGCGGAAGCATTGGCGAATCTTGACCGGGAGCTATCTCGGCTGGTTGTTTGATGGCTACGAGACCTTTGCGTTGGTCCTGGTGATTGCCCCGACGCTATCGACGCTGTTAACCGCTGAACAAGCAGCCAACTTCCCGATCTATGCGGGGCTTGTCATCGGTATCACGCTTCTGGGCTGGGGCTTAGGCGGTCTCGCCGGTGGGGTGCTCGCTGACTATTTCGGCCGTAAACGCATGATGATGATTTCGGTGCTGCTTTACGCAATTTTCTCTGGCGTTACGGCCTTCAGCAACGGCCTTGCCATGCTGATGGTGTTTAGATTTCTGACGGGCGTTGCATTGGGAAGTGAGTGGAGCACGGGCATTGCGCTGGTTGCTGAATCTTGGCCAGACAGGGCTCGCCCCAAAGGTCTAGGCTTTCTGCAATCGGCCTTCGGTGGAGGCGCTTTTATCGCTGCAGGAACCTGGGCCGCACTTAGCATCTATACTCCACTGGGAGACGAAACCTGGCGGCTGATGTTCTTGATCGGTGCGCTTCCGGCTCTGTTCGTGCTCTACCTGCGTCGCGCGTTAGAGGAATCTGAGCAGTGGGTCACGGCTCTTCGGCAACGTCGCTGGGGTGCGGTTGAGGGTGAAGAGTTGCAGATAGAAGGCAGTGCATCAGCCAAGCGTCCCTTCACGCTTACTAGCGTGTTCCGCTCGCCCGAAGGGCGGCGTCGTGTGTGGCTGACGACCTGTTTGTCTTTCGCTTCGACGACGGGTTGGTGGGCAGGTTCTGCATGGTTACCTGTTTACGCGGCACAATTGGCTTCGTCTCAGGGTGCTGCGGCCAGTGTGTGGGCCCCACGTATAGCGTTGATCTACACAGCCGGCGGAGTGGTTGCCTATCTCTCCTCAGGGTTTGTTGCTGATGCGATGGGAAGGCGACGTTTCTTGTTTATGCTTTTTGCCGGATGCCTCGTGACGTCCTGGCTAACCTTTGCGGTATCGTGGGACATTGTCGTGTTTTCGCTTATCGCTTTTGTTTACGGTGCCTTCACGCTCGGCTTCGCCTTTAGCTGGATGGCGATTTATCCAGTTGAATTATTCACGCCGTCTGTTCGGGCAAGCGCAGCAAGCGTTATTTTTAATGGTGCGCGGTTGATCGCTTGGGTGTTCCCGATAATTGCCGGCACAATTTTGACCTACTTCGGTGGTGTCGCGAACGCCGTGCTAATTATCAGCACGGTCTATACCTTGGGGTTGGTTGTGCCTTGGTTCCTGCCTGAGACGGCCTGGAAACCACTGCCGCGTTAGGTTTGCTTGAGTGTCGACTGATGCTCGTCGACGAAGGTGCTCATGCCCTCGCGGCAATGCCTGAATAACGCAGGCGCCCGCGCCACCGTTTTTGCTCGGTAGCACGGGCGCCTGGCGTTCCTGTGACATGCGTTTGTGACGGCCAGTGGCTTTTTTAATGGCTACCGGCTTTGTGCTGGCTGACTCTCGAGTCGCGTGGTACGTCCTTGACCCTTGATAGTGATTCGGCGTTAACCATAACGCAGCCCGCGTCGTCTCGGGAAATACTTGCTGCCACGTGCCTGGCTATCGTGGCGGCGGCGGTCTTGTTGTTGGCAGCCGTACTGCCAGTCAAGTACGGGTTTGACCCTCTTGGCTTCGGAAACGTGCTTAGGCTGACGGGGCTTTCCGAAAATCGTCTGGCTATCACGTTGCAGCCTGCTGCTTACCAGCATGACTCGATCGAATTTATCCTCGGTCCGTATGAATCCGTCGAGTACAAGTACCGAATTGAAACTAATGCCAGCATGTTGTATTCGTGGAAAGCGACACGGAGCGTGAGCTACGATTTTCACAGCGAGCCAGACGGTTCACCAGACGGGTATGCCGAAAGCTTTGACCAACAGGAAAGTGACCGAGCACACGGCGCTTACACGGCGCCGTTCGCTGGTGTGCACGGGTGGTATTGGGAGAATGACGGTGGTGGAGACGTGGCGATCCGGCTGACAACCTCAGGCTTTTATAGTGAGCCCCGCGAATATTTTGACGGCAACATTATTCACTGGAAGCTGACCACGCTTCGAGGGGTTCGTGCAACAGTGACGCCGTGACGAGGAGCTTCGAGAATATATATTGCCGCGTCTAGAGGCACGCCAATCGGAGCGTTTAGTTGGTCTGGACGTCACTGTAGAAAAGGAATCTTACTAAGGTGACTCTGGCCAAACGACCCCACGAGTCGTCGTCGTGACCGGTCCCACACCTGTGTAGATGAATTTCTGCACTCGCTTTCCTTCGTAGGTCTCGGTTACGTAGATGTTGCCTTTCGAATCCGTGGCGATGCTATGCGCGCCGAAGAACTGACCTGGGTAGCGTCCACCGTCGCCGAAGCTGTACAGATACTCTAGCCCATTGCGTTTGATCACGTGGACTTTCTCGTTCATGCCATCGGCGAGATACATAAACGACTGTTCCGGGTCCCTCGAAAAAGCTACATCCCACGCTGATCCCGCTCCAAGGGTGTTCCGCTCGACGAAAATTTCGTCAACGAAGGTGCCATCCTTCTGGAACACCTGAATCCGATTGTTCGGGCGGTCGCAGACGTAGACGAGCCCGTCGCTCGTCGGATCGGCGCAGTGCACCGGGTTCCGGAACTGCTGAGCAGGGGGCGCATTTGGATCGTAGGGACCGAGGTCATCGTCGATCGGATCGTTGCCGTAGGCACCCCAATACCGCTTAATCTCACCCGTGTCGGCGTCAATGACCGCCACGCGCTTGTTCCCATAGCCATCGGCGAGATACATCTCGTTGGCTTCTGCGTCGAACGTGAGTTTGGCTACTCGGCTGAAGCTGTCTATGCTGTTGCTGTTGGGGTCCCGACCTGGCACACCGACCTGTAACAGGAACTCGCCGCTTCGGGTGAACTTCAGCACGTGTGAGTCACCTCGGCCATTTCCGCCGATCCAAATGTTGTCCATATGATCGACGACGATTCCGTGGTTCGAGTTTGGCCACGTATAACCTTCACCGGGACCGCCCCAATTTCCGACGAGGTTGCCTTCAGGGTCGAACTCGAGGATGGGCGGCGCCGGAAAACAGCACTCCCCCGCTCGAGGTGGGTCCAGTGCCGCTGGTATTTCGTTATCTCCGAGGTTCCCCCGGTGGACGATCAAAACGTGGTCTCTGGAATCGACAGCCACGCCGATAGTCGAGCCAAGTAGCCAGTGATTCGGCAACGGCTTTGCCAGAACGGGTCGACTTCGAACAGCGGCCCGCTCGTCGACGAATCGGCTAGCATTGCCGCTTTGTTAGCCGGCCCCTCTATCTCCCCCGGCTCGCTGCTGCACGCGGCGGTGAGGGCGAGCAAGAATGGCCCCACAAGCAGACCAAGCTTGAGCTCTAGACTTCTCATTGCTTTCTCTCCCTATGTCGGCCGACACTCGCGGGTCGCTACCTTCGGCCTCGCGGCCCCAGAACACCTAATTGTGAGCACCCACCTGCGGGGCAAGGGTGTCACGGCGCGTCTCGACGTGCAAGCAAGGGCGATTTCCTTCGGTTGTGATGAGTCCGTTGTGAGAGTGGTGTCTCAAGAACCGCTTCACATCGGAAACGCCGGTCGCCGACAGCCGACGCGCGTATGGCTATCTAAGTAGCACCGGACTGGTCAGCACCTTCAACACGAGCGGGGAGGACCCGTCCAGATGCAAGGTCATGGGCAGGGACGAAGCCCGCTGATCAGCACGGCCCCAAGAGGCTGTTATTACCGCCTTCGCGGTTACGGCGTCTGGAGTGGAGGGCTGCTAGGGCTTGGTCCGGAGGGCCAGCACGAACAGGACATGGAGGGTGAAGGCCGCCACGCCGGTGATGATGACTGCGAGCCAGGGATTCATGATCGGCCCTCCGTTGACACCGGCCATTGTAGCAGGGCCGGCCGGCTGTGCACCATCAATCGTAGTCTGAGGCTATCGCAACTGCAGCTCTATTTTGATGCGGCACTGGTGTGCCTCGAGTGGCAGGTAACCTGGAACGCATCAATATCCATGGAACCGTAGAATCTATTGGTGCACTACCTGATGGGAGATGCCGAGGCGTGTCATGTGTGGGTTTTAGCCTGTCCCTTGGGGTCGCTTGAGGGAAACTCAACTTCGAGTCCCTCTAGGACTGGCCGCTGCCGAAAGCGGCGCACGGCCAGCCAGGCCTCCACGATTAGCCACAGCGCTAGCGCGAAGATTGTTCCGCCGGTTAAGAACAGCAGCCAGTGGCCCGCGCTCCAGAAATTCAGTAGGTTACTCGCCATCGCTGTGAGCGTCGACACGAGCATGAATCCCATTGGCACCGCGGTGTAGGCGAGAGACTTGTCCCGTCGCAGCAGATAAATGGTAATCGCGAGCAGAGCCAGGCCGGCCAGCAACTGGTTGGTCGTGCCGAAGAGTTGCCAGAGCACGAGACCGGAAAACTCGCCGTCCACCCGGAAGAACGCGAAAACCCAGATGGCAGTCACCGCGGTTGCCGATGCGGCATAACGATTGCCCATGGCCTGGACCCGCAGCGTTTCGCCTATTTCCGAGATGTTGTAGCGGAGTAGTCTGGTCGCAGAATCGAGCGACGTCAGGGCGAACGAGACAACCACGACAGCCACGATTGTCCCGGCGAGATCAGCCGGGAAGCCGAGCGTGCCAAGGAAATGCGTGGTGCCGTGGATGAATGCCGCGATGTTAGCTTCGAGTCCGTCAGCTGCTTGCCAGCTTACGTACCGGCCTAGCCATTCCTCACGTGAAATGAAACCAGCCGTGCAGGCGAGCACGGCCATGAGGCCGAGGAGTGATTCGCCAATCATGGCTCCGTAGCCGACGAATCGTGCGTCAGCTTCACTCGCGAGTTGCTTGGCTGAGGTTCCAGACGAGACGAGCGAGTGAAACCCACTTGCGGCGCCGCACGCGATGACGACGAAGACGAAGGGGAACATCGCGGGCGCGCCGGCGGGGCTGGTGTCGATCATGGGCGCCGAAAATTCGGGGTTGGTCAGAAAGAAGCCCGCGTACATCGCGCCGATACTAATATAGAGGAGCAGGCTGTTAATGTAGTCACGTGGCTGGAGTAGCAACCACACCGGGAGGACACTGGCCGTGAAGGCGTAGAAGAGCAGCAGCCACTTCCACTGCGCTAGTGACGGTCCGATGATCGGATAACGGATGCCCATCCACACGAAGATAAGCATTACTAGAAATGCTACCGCCGTAATCGACCGGATCCCCAACTTGGCTCGGTAGGTTGCCGTGCCCATCAGTAGCGCCAGCGCGACGAGCGTGCCGCTCGGTAGTACCGACTCGGGATAGAAGTCAGGGGAAAAAAGCACGGCGATCACGTGCACAAAAACTCCCATCGCCAACGCAATAAGAAAGAAGATGATGACGTGAAAAAGCGTCTTTCCCCGCGACCCGACCAGATTCTCGGTCACCTTGCCGATCGACATGCCGCGTGCTCGAATCGAAATCACCAGGGCACCGAAGTCGTGTACGGCTCCGATGAAGATCGCGCCGAGAACGACCCAGAGCATCGCGGGGAGCCAGCCCCAGATAACCGCGATCGCTGGCCCGAGCATCGGTGATAAGCCGGTGATCGACGCGTACTGGTGACCAAAGAGGACGTAACGGTTAGCGGGTACGTAGTCGACGTCGTCGCGGAGCCGGTAGGCTGGTGTGGGGCGGGTCGGATCGATCTCGAATAGCCGCTCGGCCAGGTATCGTGCGTACACACGGTACGCGACGAGGTAGGCGGCAAAGCAAACCAGGACCGCGATCAGTGGAGATATGCCCATGCCCTAGTGCCCTCCTCGCAATCGATCTTACCTCCCCAGCGAGATGCCGCGCGCCGGGCCGGCAGCACGTAACAAGAGGCCGACTTTGTTTGGGGTCGCCTTGGTCCGGTTTAGGTGATGGTCGCTAACTAATACGCCGTGAGACGGCCGCGCTGGTTGCTTCTTTCGATTTATAGGGTTCTGGACGATGTGGAAAATCCTATCGAGCCAACTAATCGGGAAGCGCCGAGACCTGATGTCCACGATCAGGTGCATGGACGAGCAAGATTCTCTCTTGTTGTTAAGTAGCGAAACGTCTCGGCTCGGGAAGCAGGCTCGACCAAAGCATTGGCAGACTAATGAAGGTCGGCTGCCAACTAGACGAGGATACGGCCGAGCTCGCGTAAGGTGCTCAGCCCGTGCACGTCGTTTACGAGTAGCGGGACGACGATGCGCTGGAGATCTGCGAACGTCAGATCGATGTCGTGCCGGTAGGCCTGCTCCTGTTCGCGACGGGCTTGAAGGAAGTCACCGCCGGCATCCTCCGGCAGCACGCGGTTGACGATGACCGCCGAGATTGCAACGTTGAAGCGGGCGAGGATCTCGGCGATCTTTCGGCTTTCCAGGATCGATAGCCGGTCTGGGTTTAGGACCAGCAAGAACGCGGTCATCGCGGTGTCGAGTAGGTGTTCGCGCGCGACCAAGAACTTTCGCCGTCGCGCTTGCAGCACGGCGTCGATCCGGGCGCGCAGGCTATCGCTCTTATAGTCTGTCGCAGCGTCGATAAGCGAGAGGTCATCGCCCTTGACGCGCCCGCCGCCGAGGTGCCTGAGCATCGACGCGAGCCGCGTCGACCGCTCGCGATGACGGAGGAGGCCATCCGTCCAGGCGCCCATAATTTCTGGGAGTGAGAGCAGGCGAACGGTGTGGCCGCTCGGCGCTGTGTCGAAGATGACGACGTCGAAGCGGGTGCCGTTTGTTCCCATGAGCTCGGCTACCCGTTCGAGGAGGGCCGCCTCTGCTGTGCCCGGCGCCAATCGCGCTAGGTCGAGCTGGCGGTCCATCTCATCGTAGAGTCGTGGATGGACCAATGTCTTCATTTGGTCCTTGACCATGCTAATGTGTCGTTCCGCTTCGGCATCAGGATCGATTTCGAGTGCCCACAGGTTCCGCCCTAGCGATGTTTCCCGCCCGCCGATCGGTCGGTTGAAGATGTCGCCAAGCGAATGAGCTGGATCGGTCGAGACCACCAGGCAGGTACGGTTAGCCTCGGCGGCGGTGACGGCCAACGCGGCGGCAACCGTGGTCTTCCCGACCCCCCCCTTGCCGCCCACGAAAATGAGGTGACGCTCGAAGAGGTCTCGCAGGGTCAGTCCAGTAGTCTTAGCAGCAGCGGAAGTGGTCGAGGGGCGAGTGTTCTAGGCCTATCCGCCGGTGCCACTCGTGGAAGCGCTCTAGCAGAATCGGCTGCAGCTCGAGCGTGTAGTAGCTCGCGGGGTTCGGTACGCCCATGAGTTCGCCGAAGACGAAGAGCATGAAGAGGTCGTCTTCGTCACGACGCGCGCGGGCCACCGCACCTCGATAGGGAGCGAGGTAGAACTCGCTCAGGAACGACTGTAGGCGCTCCCCTAGCTGCTGCTTTGGTTTTCGTTTGGCTGCCATGAGCGTTATGCGGCTGGCGATGGAGAGTCGGCACTGCTCCTCGCGCGGATGAGTACCGAGACTGCCTCCAATATGACGAAGATCGTCGCGATGATAATGAGAACGTCGATGCATAAGAGCAGGATATTTCCTTGGTTATAGCAGGCCGCTAGCTCATAGAGTGCGCTGAGTAGCGCCATGGCTGTCACGAAAACCATCGGTATCATTGTGTATCGCAACGGTCGACCAAGCCTGATCAGCATCACGCTGATGACAAGCAACGTCAACCCAGCCAGCAACTGATTAGTGGTACCGAAGAGTGGCCAGATGACCATGCCGCCCGTGCCTCCAGCACCGCCAGCCCCGAACGCGAGCGTCAAGCAGGCTCCCACTGCTAGGGCCGTGGCGACGTACCCATTCTGCAGGGCGCGGATGCGATAGATTACCCCCCATTCCTGGATGATGTAGCGCTGAAGTCGCACCCCGGAGTCCATTGTCGTCCCTGCGAACAGAACTACCATGACGGCGAGCAGCGTCTGCCCGAAAGGCCGAGGAAGACCAAGGCCGTTGGCGGCTATAGTGGCGCCACCCTGTACGAACGCCGTCGTGCCTTGGGTGTTCCAGGTTGAGTAGAAAGCTTCCCAATCTCCGAGCGTCTCGAATCCTGCGGTCGCCGCGATGATCGCCACGAGTGCGAGTGCGCCTTCACCAGCGGAGCCGAGGTACCCCACGAAGCGAGCATCAGTCTCCGTGTTAAGTTGTTTGGAAGTCGTGCCAGAACCGACGAGACCATGAAACCCCGAGATCGCCCCGCACGCGATCGTTACGAAGAGTAGCGGTACGAGCGGTGGCGTAGCTAAGGGCACATTCGTGTTAAACGGTGGTGCCACAATCGGCGGACTGGCGATCAGCACGGCGCCGTACAGGATGCCGAGCCCGACGAATAACTGGATCCCATTGATGTAGTCACGAGGTTGTAGCAGGAGCCAAACGGGAAGCGTTGATGCAACCGCCGCGTAGATGAAGAGGATGATGATCCACTGCGCGCCTGGCGCCACACCCGCGAATTGGGCAGGCAGCCTGATTGGTACCAGCTCTCCTACATAGATCACAGCGTACAAGATGATCGTGCCAACTACCGTCGGCCAGAGGAGTGGAACGCGCAGTTTGTAGACGAGCACGCCGATGATGACTGCGACAAACACTGCGCTCCAAGCAGGTATGACGCTGTTTGGCGTGGCTTGAAACTGGTTTGAGATCACCACGGCAAAAACGGCGTTGACCATCAGGAGTAGCAGAAAGATCACGATCATGAATAATGTGCGCGCCCGATGGCTGATAACGTCTCCGGTTAGCGAGCCAACCGACCGTGCTTGGTTCCGGACGCTGGCCCACACGGCACCAAAATCGTGGACGCCGGCGAAGAACATTGTGCCGATGACAACCCAGAGAAATGCAGGAAGCCAGCCCCAAATAACCGCAATGCCAGGTCCGATAATTGGGGCTGCCCCTGCGACAGACGTGAAGTGATGTCCCCAAAGGACGACCCGGTTCGTCGGGATGTAGTCAATATCGTCCCGCATCGAGTGAGCCGGAGTCTCGAACGTTGGGTCAAGCTGATAGATTTTCTCGGCGATAAATTTCGAATAGACGCGGTAGCCGACAAAGAGCGCCGATAGGCCGACGAGGACCAGAACTGCGGCGTTCATCGTGTGCTTCCTTTGAGATCTCTAGCGGCAGGGTAGCCTGGGATACCAGTGGCTGCCCGAACCCCTCGTACGATCGCCTCTGCCGTGACGTCTGCAGCAAACGCGCCGAGGCGCAGGAGGCTCACCTCACCCGAGTGGGTGCCCGTCGACAGGGCAAAGATCGTGTCTCCGTCGGACGGTGTGTGAGCTGGGCGCACGGCGCGCGCGAGCCCGTCATGAGCCATTCTGGCGATGATCGCCAGTTGAGCCTTGTTGAGGACGACGTTTGTGGCCACGACGCCGATGGTCGTATTGTGACCCTTCGGAGGGGTACTGGCGATCTCGGGGGTGCGAAGGAGCGTCCGGGCGTCGGCGAGTGCTCGGCCGTCTGAGGTGCGCACGCCGGCGACGATGGCGCTCGTCTCTGGATCGATGATGTCACCGACGGCATTCACCGCCATCAACGCAGCGAGGCGAACACCGCTGCCGAGATCGACGGCTGCGGTCCCGATACCGCCCTTCATGGCTCGGCTGGCGCCGCCCAGCTTGCCGACGGTTGCGCCCGTACCTGCGCCGACGTTACCTTCGGCGACGGCATTGGTCGTGGCAGCCTGCGATGCCTTGTAGCCACAGTCGGCCGAGGGACGGATTCGTGGATCCTCACCAACGCTGAGGTCGTACAGAATGGCCGCCGGAACGATCGGCACTCTCGCAACTCCCGTGTCGAACCCGATGTCGCGCTCCTCGAGATACCGCATGACCCCATCGGCAGTGGCGAGCCCGAAGGCGCTACCACCAGACAGTACGATCGCGTGGACCTGCTGGACTGAGTTGATCGGGTCGAGGAGATCGGTTTCGCGAGTGCCTGGCGCTGCGCCACGAACGTCGACGGCACCGACCGCACCACGCTCGGCCAGCACCACCGTGCAGCCGGTTGGCCGATGGCGAAGCTGGTGGTGGCCGACTTTGAGGCCGTCGATAGCCGTAAGGCCGCGAGTCATATCCGGCGGCTGCTCGGCAGTCGCGGTCAACGCTAACCACGACACCAGGACCGTGGAACACCCGATAAAACGCGTCATTTGACGCTTCGCGTGAAACGTCGCAGATCGTACCTGAAAGCCGGCTAGTCCGGCCAGAACGTGACCTCAATCATCTTAGGTGCTGCCTGTTCATGAATACGACGAGGCACCCGCCCCGTAAGGCTCTGGGAGGGAGAATACCAAGAATATTTGACCGACGAGTAACGCAGCGGGACAGGATACATCGGTGCCTGAATGCTACTGTACTTGTGAAAGGTAGTGCTCAGTACGCCATGCTCTATGGTTTCCTAGCCGGCCTGCTCGTCGCAGTGCATCTGACATTCGTTGGTTTCGTCGTTTTTGGGGGCATTATGGTGCGGCGGTGGTCCCGGCTTGCGTGGGTGCACCTACCCGTCGCTGTATGGGGTATTGGTATCGAATGGTCAGGCGCGATCTGCCCGCTGACCCCGTGGGAAAACTGGCTGCGCCTCAAGGCAGGCCAGGCGGGATATGAGGGCGACTTCATCGAGCACTACTTCTTGCCGGTGTTGTATCCGGCAGAATTGACCCGGTCGGGCCAGATCGTACTCGGCGCCGTGGCGCTTGGGATTAATCTTGCCGCCTACGGATGGTTATGGCATCGATCCCGCCAAGGCCAGCGGTGTGCGTGAGGCCGGAAGAGCTTGCAGGCGACGGTAAAATGACGTGATTGGGATGTGGTGTGAGCCGACAGTATGAGGGGCAACTTGTTCGGACGACCGGCGCTAACGCTATTCATCAGCGTCGCGCTCGGCGCGTGTAGCTCACCGGGTTCGCCGCGGGACGAGTCACTCGGTCGGCCTGGCCGGGCGGCAGCTGTCGAATCCGCACGCGCAGACGAGCCGCACGATAAACGGCCGCGCATCGTCGTGCTCGGCGATTCCCTGACCGCCGGCCTGGGGCTTCAGGCAGAGGAGGCCTATCCCGCGTTGCTTCAGCAGTGGCTTGAGGCAGCGGGTTACGCGCTCGACGTCGTGAACGCCGGAGTGTCTGGCGACACAACTGCCGGCGGCTTGCGCCGGCTTGCCGGGGTCATCGATGGCGATGTTCGTCTCCTGATCGTGGCTCTTGGAGGGAACGACGGCCTGCGCGGACTCCCCGTCGATCAGATGAAACAGAATGTGACGGAGATTATTGAGCGTGCAACGGACCGCGGCATTCGCGTCTTGCTCGCGGGGATGGAAGCACCGCCAAATTTCGGTATTACCTACACAGCCGAATTTCGTCAGGCCTTTCTCGACATCGAGGCAGAGCACGACCTGGTGTTGGTCCCGTTTCTCCTGGAAGGCGTGGCCGGGGTGCCTGAGCTCAACCAGTCAGATCACATACATCCCAACGCAGAAGGAGCCAAGCGTATCGCGGCACATCTGTGGACCGCTTTAGTATCGATGCTCGCTGAGGTAGCCGATGCTCAGACGCCACAGTAAGGGGCGCAAGCTTTCAGGGGGACCATGATCGAGCTACGGGGCGTTTCAAAGACTGTTCTTAGTGGTGGCCAGCCACTCACTATCCTGCATCAGCTCGATCTCTCCGTTCCTGGCGGGCAGTTCCTCTCGGTTGTCGGTCCGTCCGGCGGCGGCAAGTCAACCTTACTTGGGCTCATCGCGGGACTCGACACTCCGTCAACCGGCCAGATTCTGATCGATGGCATCGACATCACTACCCTCGACGAGGACCGGCTCGCGCGACTCCGCGGGGCGAAAATTGGTTACGTCTTTCAGTTCTTCCATTTGATCCCGTCGCTCAGCGCGTTCGAGAATATCTTAGTGCCCCTTGAGATCTCAGGGGCGACGAACGCCTCGACCAAGGCGTGGGCATTGCTTGGCGAGGTCGGTTTGGTCGACCGCGGGCACCACTATCCGTCACAGCTATCTGGAGGTGAGCAACAACGGATTGCGATCGCGCGCGCTCTCGCCAATGATCCACCAATTCTCCTAGCGGATGAGCCGACTGGCAACCTGGACAGTAAAAACAGCGCTCATGTCATCGAGTTATTGGAGGACGTCAACAAGGGACGTGGCACGACCGTCGTGCTGGTTACGCATGACCACGAGCTCGCGGTGAGTGCAGACGTTATGCTGGCAATGCGCGACGGCAAGACCGAGCGCGTGGTCCATGCGCTGAACCCGAGGCCGGTCGGCCCTGTCACCTTAGGCGAGTGATTTGATGCAGTTCATCCTGCGTATGGCCGCGAGGGAACTCCGCTCGTCTTGGCGCCGTCTCGCGTTCTTTTTCCTCTGTGTCGCCGTTGGCGTAGGTGCGATAGTCGCGTTGCGCTCATTGATCCAGAACGTACGCATCGCGCTGGCGGCGGAAGCGCGCTCGCTGACCGGCGGCGACGTTTACCTATTCACGGACCAGCCGTGGCCCGACAAGGTCCGAGGGATTATCGATGCACGACTAGCCGAGGTGCCTGAGATCATGCGCACCGAGACGGTCGACACCATGACGATGGTCCACCTGCCGGACGAACGCAGTGCGCGAACAAAGCTCGTTGAACTACGAGGTGTTCAAGATGCATTTCCCTTTTACGGCCACTTCCAGCTTGGGGGAGGGCAGTTGTACTCGCCGGCGCTGCTCGAGGATCATGGTGCACTGGTAGCCCCAGGCCTCCTGGCACAGCTAGAACTTGATATCGGTGACGAAATCGCTATTGGCGAAACGCGGTTCACGATTCGCAATGTCATTCTTACCGAGCCAGGGCGCCAGCTCGGAGCTTTCAGCTTCGGACCGCGGGTGCTAGTAGCGTACGATGCCGTTGAGGAAGCCGGTTTACTGAACGTTTCGAGCAGGGCCGATCGTCAGATTCTCCTCAAGGTGGACGAGGCGCAGATCGATCCACTTGTAAATCGCCTCCAGGAAGACCTCGCAGATACCTTCGTCCGTGTTCACTCCTATCGACGGACTGAGAATCGCGTCGAGCGCAACCTCGGCCGTGCGGAAAACTACCTCAGCCTCGTCGGGTTCGTGGTGGTAATTTGGGGGGGGATCGGCGTCTGGAGCGTGACCAGAGTATTTATCCAGCAACGGCTGCGAAGCGTGGCGATTCTCAAATGCCTGGGGGCGACGACTGGGCGTGTGCTGTCCGTCTATGTCGCCCAGGTGGCGGTGCTGGGCCTGGGCGGCAGCCTACTGGGTGTGGCGGTCGCGTACGCGGCGCTTGCCATTGTGCCGGACTCGTTGACCGATCGGGCGGCGGCGGCGGCCGGGCTAGTGACCGCCTCGATTCACCTGACCGGATCGGCTGTCACCCAGGGGATCACGATCGGCGTGTTGATTTCGATCCTCTTCGCGCTCGTGCCGTTGCTCGATATCCGACACGTCAGGCCGCTGCTGCTTTTGCGGCAAGACCAATCGGGTCAGCCGGCAAACCCCGACTGGTTGCGACTGGTCGTCATCGGGCTTATTGGCGCAGTGCTTGTGCTGGTCGCAACGTGGCAGGCGGGCTCAGTTGAGGTCGGGCTGTACGTGACGGCCGGATTCGCCGGCGTAACAGTGGCGCTGCATTTGATCGGGCGCAGCCTCATTTCTGCGATCAAACCGCTGGAAGGTGCTGGCTGGTTTCCGCTCCGGCACGCCACGCTGAATCTAACACGTCCGGGGAATCAGACGCGGGTGATTCTGCTCGCAGTCGGTCTTGGCAGCTTTTTCATCACCGGCATTCGCGCCGTGCAGACTAATCTGTTGGCCAACTTCGCGCTCGAGCTTCGCGACGATACCCCCGATATGTTCCTGATTGATATCCAGCAGGACCAGGCAGACGGCATTCGGGCGCTTATTGACGCAGCCGAAGGCTTGGATCGGACGCCGAAGTTCGTCCCTGTCCTCCGGGCACGGGTAGTTGGCGTTGATGGTCCAACGACGCGCATCGAAGGTCGGCTGGCAGTGCGGCAAGCAGGGTTCGGTCGGGAATATACGGTCACCTACCGGTCTCACCTCGAGGAGAACGAGCGTGTCGTTGCCGGTCGGTTTTGGGGCGCGGCACCGTCGGCCACCCCGGAGGTCTCGATTGAGGAGCGTCTGCACGCGCGCGGCATCCAGCTCGATGACACGGTTTGGTTCGACGTGTTAGGCCGTGAGGTCTTGGCTAGGGTGACGAGCGTCCGCGCCGTCGATTGGGACGACTCGCGAAGCGGCGGGTTCATGTTCCTGTTTAGTCCGGGAGCGTTCCTGGACTTTCCACATACCTACATCGCATTTATGCAGGGTCCTGATGACATCGAGGCACGGGCCAGACTGCAGCGTGACATCGCCGTCCGGTATCAGAACGTGTCGGTGATTGACGGGCTGGAGGTGATTAAAACGGTTCGTCATGTGCTCGACTACGTGACGCTTGCCATCACGGTCGTCGGTGGCATCGCGCTCTTCAGCGGTGGTCTCATTCTAGCCGGCTCGGTGGCGATGACAAAGTTCCAACGGCTCTACGAAGCATCGATTTTTAAGACGTTGGGAGCCAATACCCGGGTCCTGACCACGATGTATGTGATCGAGTACGGCGCACTCGGCGTACTAGCGGGCATTGTGGGATCGATTGGCGCACTCGCGCTGACGTGGGTGCTTACTCGGGAGGTGCTTGAGGTCGGTTGGCACCTAGCGCCCGGTGTCTACATCGGAGGCATTGTCATCACTACGTTGGTTGTCGGGTTCGTTGGGGTCGTGGCTAGCTTCAACGTGCTTCGGCGAAAGCCGCTCGCCACGCTTCGCGCGGAGTGAGCAGGCGTGACGCTAGCGTCGAGCGCGTGCTAGAATCGGGGGTTCGGTTGGTGGCGACCAAAGGGATCCCACTATGAAGCAAACGGTCTACAAGGAGTCATTGCTGAAGAAGCGGGCCGAAATTCTCTCCGAAGGTGGTGGCAAGCCATTGCAGGCCCCGGTTGAGACTAACACGCGGCAGGGTGATCTGGCGGACCAGGCCACTGGTACCAACGAGGTTCACATCCAACTAAAGTTAAAGCAGACGGATGCCAAAATCCTACAGGCCATTGAGGAAGCGCTGTGGCGTATGGAGAAAGGGGTCTACGGTACCTGTCTGGACTGTGGCGAGCCGATTGCGCCGGCCCGCCTGAGCGCCATTCCGTGGACACGCGTCTGCATCAGCTGCAAAGAGAAACAGACGGCCTGACGCGGCGTCCCATCGCTGTCGCCCTCGGAAGCAACGTCGGGGACCGAGTGTCGCATCTTCGATTCGCCACCTCGCGCCTCCGCGATGTCCTCACCAACCTTCTTGTCTCGCCCTTTATCGAAACCGCGCCCGAGGACGTCCCACACCAGCCGTCGTTCCTCAATGGCGCGGCGCTCGGTTGGTCCGCCGACGAACCCAGCCGCCTGCTCGAGGCGTTATTGACGATTGAGCACGAGCGGGGTCGCGAACGCCTGTCTATTGGGGCCCCCCGCACGCTGGATCTCGATCTAATTCTTGTCGGCGACCTGGTCCTCGAATGGCCAGGCCTTACGCTGCCGCACCCCCGCTTCCGCGATCGACGCTTCGTCTTGGGGCCGTTGGCGTCGGTCGCCCCGGACCTAGCCGATCCGGTGACGAATCTAACCATCAGCCAGCTGTTGTCGGAGTTCGATTCCCGCCGATCGCGCCGGTAGGTTGACGACCTGCATCGATCGGTCCCTACGACAGCCTATGAAGCCGGCTCGAGGGGTAGACTCGCATCACGAGGCCGATTTCTTGTAGACGAGGGTCATCGTCACGTCACCCCGCGGCGTCGTCAGAGTCGATTCGACCATCATTGCCTGGCTATCCCTACTCAGTACCCGCCGCTCGGTAATGTTGGTTGTGAAGTCCCTCCGCGGCGTCGAGATCTGTTGACTACCGTCGGTGATGAGCACCGACCCTTCCCATCGCGAGGTCGTCGTCAGATTACCGCGCGGGCTCGCGTTGGTACTCTCCTGATCGTCCAGTCGGTACGTGATTGTCCGGCTGCCGCCACGGCCCTGCTGTTCCATGATCAGTTCGGCATCTGTCTGGGTGATCAGTATGGTTGCCGCTATGCCTCGGCCACCACGGCCACCGCGCCCGCCACGTCCTCCACCCTGAGGCAAAATACTGGCATCGCGGTCCAGCGTCCAGGTTCCAGAGAAATCGGCAACCTGTGCTTTCACCGGCAGGCCGAACGTGCTGATCAGCGCCAGCGCCACTATGACGACCGTCACTAACCTCATCGTCCATTCCTCCCTGTTGGATAACGTGCTGTTGCCGTGGGAGCTACTCAAATCGTAACGACTCGATCGGGTCTAGCCGTGCGGCCTTACGTGCCGGGTAGAAGCCAAAGAAGATGCCGGTAGCTGCTGCGAATCCAACCGCCACTGCGACGGCGTCTGGTGGGACTGACGTCGGCCACTGCAGAAAACGCGTAAGGCCGCCTGAGACGCTGAATCCGACAGCCACGCCAACCAAACCACCGACCACGCTGAGGACGACTGCCTCGACGAGAAACTGCATAAGCACATCTCGGCCTTTGGCACCGACCGCCATGCGGAGGCCGATCTCACGGGTTCTCTCAGTTACTGATACCAGCATAATGTTCATAATGCCGATTCCGCCGACAACGAGTGATACCCCGGCAATACTTGCAAGCAGACCAGTCATAGTTTCGGTCAGGCTAGATAGAAAACCAACGATGTCTTCTTGAGTTCGAACCATGAAGTCGTCGTCTTCGCCGGGAATAAGGCGGTGCTCAACACGAAGCACGGCAGAAATTTGATCCCTGACGTTATTTATTTCATCCGCTGAAGTGGCGGAAATTGAAATTCCTGTGATATTGGTGCCGTCTCGGCCTCGCAGTTTCTTCTGAACGGTTGTGTACGGCGCGGCAATTATGTCGTCTTGATCCTGACCGAACTGACCAGAACCCTTTGATCCCAGAACGCCGATCACTTGAAACGACTGGTTGCGAATTCGAATACGCTGGCCTACTGGGTTAGTTCCGTTGCCAAATAGGTTGTCCCGAACGATCGATCCAAGCACCGCCACCTTTGCAGCGCTACGCACGTGGGTTTTCGTGAAGAAAGTGCCGTGCTCGATATTCCAATGTCCAATCAACGGGAACTCGACGTCGGTGCCTTCGATTTGCGCCGACCAGTTTTGCCCTGCTGCGATAACCTGGTCTCGAGTGTTCACGCGTGCAGCGATATACATAACCCCTGGAACTTGCTTGCGAATCGCCTCAACGTCCTTGACCTTGAGCGTTGGGGCGCCGCCCACACCCATGCTGACGCCACCTCGGCTCCAGTTTCCTGCTCGAACTGTGATCAGGTTGGTGCCGGTCGCCCGTGCTTGTTCCTCGATTGTCTGCTTCGCCCCATCACCAAGCGCGACCATTGTTATAACAGCAGCAACGCCGATGATCATGCCAAGCATGGTTAATGTCGTTCGCATTTTGTTTCGAGCGAGAGCTTTAAGGGCGACACGCAGAATGACAATGAGCGACATGGCAGCCTTTCGAGTCAGCTGGTTGAGTGTTCGGTGGTGTCAAACCTGACTACGTCGTTGTCCGTTGGCGAATAGGTGAGTTCAGAATTGGTGCTTCGAGAAGCGCTGTTGGGCGTGTCCGAGATAACTTCCCCGTCCCGAAAACGGATGGTCCGAGTTCCGTACTTCGCGATGTCTTGTTCGTGTGTGATGAGGATTACCGTGATACCGCTTTCTCGATTCAACTGCTGAAAGATTTCCATCACTTCGATGCCGGTGCGTGTGTCTAGGTTGCCGGTGGGCTCGTCCGCCAATACGATCGCTGGGCCATTGACAAGCGATCGAGCAATAGCAACACGCTGCTGCTCGCCGCCAGAAAGCTGATTGGGATGATGATCCGTACGGTCGCCGAGACCGACCACGGCAAGCATTTTCTTGGCGCGGTCGCGACGGACCGATGTCCGCATCCTACGTCCGTAGAGGAGCGGAAGCTCGACATTGTCTAGCGCTGAGGTTCGGGTAAGGAGGTTGAATCCCTGGAACACGAACCCGATCTTCTGGTTCCGAACATTTGCCAGCTGGTCTCTTGAGAGTAGGGACACGTCGTTACCGTCCAGAACGTACTTTCCTGAAGTCGGTCGGTCGAGACAGCCCAAGATGTGCATGAACGTAGACTTACCCGAGCCTGACGGACCTGTGACTGCCACGAATTCGCCGCTGTTGATCTCGATGGTGATGCCACGGAGGGCGCGTACACTCACATCACCCATTCGGTAAACCTTGGTCACGTCCTTGACGGAGATAACCGCCATGATTTCCCTTAACGCCTTGCCCTCCGGCGAAATTGTGGGACCAGAGGCGAGCCGCTGCCACCACTGGGCGCGTTGGATCTAGCGGCCGGAGTCGTGATGTTCGTCACTAGTTGCGTGCCGGCCAGGAGGCTTGATGCCGGGCCGGGGAGTCGCTCGCTCCTGGTCTCGGCCTCAACTTGCGTGAGAGCCTGCTCTAAGAAAGTGCGCGCCGACTGATCTTCCACCGTGTCTAGCTGCCGCCACAGTGCCTCGATCTGGGGGTTTCCCCTAGACGGCTGGGCCCCGAGCGTGCCCAGTAGTTCGGTTGCTGTCCCGTCGGTCACACCCAGACGCACGCTCACTGGTGTGAGCCAACCGTCTTCAAGGATCCAGACATGCCCAGTCGATACCGTCGGCGGGAGCGGTCCGAACAGCGCGTCGATCGAGGAGGCTCCGCGCTCGACGGCGGGAACCGTCGGTCCTTCTGGCGTAGCAGCCAGACGCCGTTCCTCGGGCTGGTTGCCTCCCGGTCTACCAGAACCTCCGGCGCTCCGGCGCGTACGTCGCTCAGTGAGGAACCGCTCGCGCTCCTCTGGTGACATCTGTGCCAGACGCTCTCGCATCCGTCGGCGCCGATCGGGGTCAGGGGAGACGCCACGGGGGCTGCCGAACCCCCTACTCCTACCCGAATTGGCGAACTCGTCGGTTGGCTGGTCGGGATCGTCACGTGTGCCAATGGCTGCGTTCCCGCCCGGCTGCATGCTCGGAACACCGGCTCGTTCGGTCGGTGTTGCTCTGACGGGGGAACGGTCGACCGGCCGGATGGACTCCGGTACGGGCTGTTTCAGGGCCGCGAACATCTCCGACGTCGGACGAAACCGAAGCGCCGCGTTCGGGATACGCAGTACGTTATCGCGTCGGGCAATCTCCAGAGTTACTGTGGCTGTCATGCCAGGTTTGAGCTTGAGATCCGGATTCGGCGCGTTGATGACGGTGGCGTAGGTCACGACGTTCTGTTGGACGACCGGCTCGAGGCGGACCTGCGACACCGTACCCGAGAATTCTTCAGCCGGGAACGCGTCGACCGTAAAGGTAACTGCCTGATCCGGCCGGATCCGGCCGACATCCGATTCGTCGATGCTGGCGATGACCCGCATTTTTGTGAGGTCGGCCGCGATCACGAACAGCTCGGGCGCCTGCAGGCTAGCCGCGACGGTCTGACCCACGTCGACTAGGCGGGAAATGACGATGCCGTCGATCGGGGCTCGGATCACTGTGTGCTCGAGGTTGACCTCGTTCTGGTTGAGCGCCGCTTGCGCTTGTGCAACTTGTGCTCCAGCGGACTTGAGTTGCGCTTGCGCTAACCGTAGTTCGACCTGGGCCGCCTCGAGCTCGATAGCAGAAATCAAGTTTCGATCGGCGAGATCTTCGGCGCGTGTGAGTTTGTGCGCGGTGTCGTCTACCGCGACGCATAATCGTTCGAGGTCCGCCTCGGCGCGGACGAGATTAGCTCGCGCCTGCTCGATCTGCGTCTCGAACAGCGACGGGTCAAGACGGGCGATGATGCGGCCGGCGCGGACAATCGAGTTATAGTCGGCCTGTAACTCCTGGATGATGCCGGAGACCTGACTGCCAACTTGCACGGTGGTCACCGCTTCCAGTGCTCCGGTTGCACCTACTGTGTCGACAACGTCGCCTCCGGTGACTGTTACCGTGCTGATCTCTGGAGTGAACTCCACGGTCCGGAAGCTGTAGTAGCCGTACGCGCTGAACCCGGCCGCCAGCGCCACGAGTGCGAAGAACACTTTCTTCATAGAATTCGCCTCGTTACTTCCTGGGTGCAACTTTCACGCTGACCTAACCACCACCGGCGCCGCCAACGATGGAGATGCCCGCCCTAGTGAGTGATGTCTGCTGCACCCGTTCAAACTCGATCAGCGCCTTCTGATAATCGAGGATCGCGCGGAGTTCGGTGTCCTGAGCCGCGGCCAGGTCTCGCTGGGCTTGCACGATGAAGAAATTTGTCGACATCCCGACCTCGAACTTACTCTCTTCGGCCTTGAGCTGCTGTTCGACCAACTCTCGGGCTATTGTGGCGGCTTCGATCCGCTTCTGGATGCTCCCGAGCTGCAGCGCCGCGGTCGTGACTTCGGTGGCGAGCTGCAACTCTATTTGCTTCAGTTGGGCCTCGGTCTGCTGCAACTCCAAACGCGAGCGGGCGTACGCGGCCTCGGAAGCGCTCTGACCGATCGGGTAGCTTAGCTGCAACTGAACGGTCCAAGTCGGAAACTCGGCATCGACTAGGTGGTCAATGGCGTCGCCAAACCCACCCGAGACGATTGATCCTACCCGACCGCCAAAGCCGATCCGATCAAAGCGTGTCCCGCCCTGACCCTGTATCTGATAGGTGCCTACCACATCCAGCGCCGGGAGCGTGGAGTTCCGGAGCGCACGCACGTTGATGTCGTTAATGTCCCGTTGCTTTCGGGCACGGGCCACATCGGTTCGCTGATCAAGTGCCGTCCGAACCGCTGATTCGATGTCGATCGGGGCGGAGTCTGATGCCGGTTGGTCCACCGGATTGATTTCGGCCAGCCATAGATCGTCGTCGGTTCCGTAAACGATCAGCCGCTTGAGCACTAGCTCTGCAGTTCGCAAGTTCTGCTCGACCTGGACCAGTGACTGACGCCGGGTGGCCGCCTCAGACAGCGCCTGGACAACGTCAATCGGCGCGAGCGTCCCGATCTCCACCCGTGCACGATTGTCGCGCACGAGCTGCTCGGCTAGCTCGAGCGCCTGGCGCTGGACGTCGACCGTCTGGACCGCGTAGACCAGCTCCCAGTAGGCGTTCCTTACGTCGGCGAGTGTGTTGGTGATCGTTTCACGCAGATTGATGTCGGAGATGACACGGTTGATCCGAGTTACCTGCAACTGCTGCCGTGCCGAGTCGATCTTAAAGCCGCGCAAAAGCGGTTGCGTGTAGGTGGCGGCGAAAGTGCTGCGGTAACTGGGATTGAAGCTCGAGAAGACGTTAGTGGTCTCTACACGGTTATTGTTCCAGGCGATGTCAAAACTCCCCCCACCCCATGGCACTGGCTGCGCGACTGAGGAGTTGAACGTTGCCGTGCCTGTTTCGACGCGTTCTCCGCCGTCGAGTTGCGTCCTCGATGGGGAGATTTGCGACGTGCTGGCGATACTCGTCGACACCGTCGGACGGTAGAATGCCTGCTGTTGAGCCAACGTCAGGTCGACCGCTTGCGGAACCAGTCGCTCGACCGCAATGTCAAGGTTGCGTTCGAGGGCACGCTCGATCGCGTCATCTAGGGTTAGGCCGAACTGCCGATCGTTCTTCGCCGGCTGCCTGTTCTCCGGCGTCGCGGTGTCGGTCAGGCGCGCGACCCCGGTCTCGAGCACTTGCGCCTGTGTGGCTCCGGCGCTGCCAATTACAAGGAGACTGACGCTCAGATAGATGTTTGCTCGTTTCACTGAGGCCACCCTCTTTGTTTAATGGGAATCATGGATACCCAATGATATTCTCAATCCTGCACACGAGCTTTGGAGCCGTGTAAGGAGACTGTGTGAAACCGATGGGGTGGGCTGGTGCCGCATCGGTAGGGATCCGCGGGCTCGTCAGTGACGGGGTGGTGGGAGCGGCGGCGGAAGCAGGGGTGGCTGGCGCCGTCCCTGCTTCCGCCGCCGCTCCCCCAACTCGCGAAGTGTGTCACGCTGCTGGGCCGTCAGCTCACGGTGCATCCGATAGATCATCAAGGTTCGCGTCTTACTTAGCTCGCTACGCACCGCTTCGACCTTGTCGATCTGAAGCGTGGCTTCAGACTCTTCCACCTCCATCGTGTGTATGAGGGAGGAGAGATCCGCCTCTTCTTTGCTGAGTCGCCGCATTTGCTCTCTGAGCTTCGGTCGGGTAGCCTGAAAAATCGTTTCCAGGTCGTCGGATTGTTTGTCACTAAGGCCGACCGCAGTCTTGATTGTCCCCGACTGCCACCATTTTTGCCGCCGCTGAGCCGCCTCGGTCGGCGTGGCGAGTGCCAATATTAGGGCTCCGATGATTACCGAGATGCACCATCGCGTCACAACCAATGCTAGGCACCCTGTGCTGATCACCACCGAGCTGTACCATGGGGCGTTAACTCAGGGTTCATAACTCAGGGGTCCCCTCCCCCCCCGATACTCTTGCGGCAACCACGTCCCAGGAAATCACGCTTCTTGACCGCACCTACTACCGGATAAATACGCTCCGGAGCGCCCAGCGTTTACGCAGGCCCCGTCGCTCCTCGGTACAGGGCGTTGAAGAGCAGCTTGAAGGTGCCGTGTGGCTGACCCCGATGCTGCGCCCGTATGCCGATGAGGATGACGCGGCCCCGGCCGACGCGTGCCTCGACGACGGCCGCGCGACCGGCCAGTACCTGCTCGCCCAGTAACCACCCGCTTCGAAGCAAGCCCGCGTCTGGGTAACGAGCCACGACCGTCATACCATCATCGAATTCCTGGGCTTCTCTCACAGACTGGCGCCGCTCACTACCACGTCTCATAGCGAAGACGGGGCTGCGGGCAAAGAAGGCCGCCGCCCGCGCGGGCATGCCGAAGCCAACCGGGTGGGCGGAGTCGATCGTGATTTCGAGCAACGTCCCGGGCACGTAAAATTCGGCGGGCTGGCGGCCGGCGGTTACATCACGCAACGGAAGACCGAAGCCCACCAGGGGTAGCTCCGCCGCGCTGTCGAGCGTCACCAACGTGCCGCCGTGTTGCACGAAGTCGTGCAGGTTTGACACCCCCTTTGGCGTCATTCCGCCCGTGTACTCCGGAGGTGCCTGAAGCGCACTCAGCCCGGTCAGCATCTGGCTGTAGCTGGCATCCGGGAGGATAATTACGTCGTAGTCGCCGAGCGTGCCCTCTCTGACGTCTTGATCGTGTATACGGTGATAAGGGAACTCGAATTTCTCAAGCAACCAGCGGGTCCATCCCTCGTCGGTGTTCCCACCCCAGCCGTGATACAGCCCCACGTGTGGTTGACGGAGGGGTACCAAGCGGCTGCCTCTTGGCCGCTCGTCGAGCGAGCCGACCGTTAGTCCCAAGTTTTGCACTGCGGCTTCGATCTGGTTGTGTATACCTGAAACGGCCGGGACGACGAAGGCGCCGGCCGGCCAGATCATGGTGCCGATGCTGATTGCGTCGGTCGCGCGTTGAACCTTCTCGCCACCGGCCACCAGTCGATTGACGGCGGTGAAGCTGTCATTAGATCGGGGGTCGAACGCATACGCGAAGCCGGGCAAGTTCGGCACGACCGAGGGTTTGAGCTCCGCCCACTCGACCGGTACGAGCGCATCGGCGGGAAGCCGTTCCACGCCGGTGTGCCGGTCAATCGTTACCCCCATTTGGATCGGGAGGGTCCAGCCGGTGATGTCGTACGGCTGGTCGGGAGGACCGCCCGGATACTGCCGCCGGTCGGGATAGACCTGCGGGTTGAGCAGGTCGGTTAGATATGGTCTAAACGGCTGGGCACCTCGGATAACGTAACTGTCGGTCGGATAGCGCCGCTCGCTGAGAGTGAACGGTCGGGTAGC
This sequence comes from Vicinamibacterales bacterium, assembly GCA_965197375.1. Taxonomy (GTDB): domain Bacteria; phylum Acidobacteriota; class Vicinamibacteria; order Vicinamibacterales; family UBA8438; genus CBDAMZ01. The sequence continues at coordinate 62,193 of CBDAMZ010000010.1, read as the reverse complement.
ACGGTCGATCTCGACGCCGCCCCAGCGCAGCACGTTGACGAGCTTGACCGCCGTGCCGATATCCCATTGATCCCGGGACACGACGTAGACTTCGTTGCGGCCAGCTTCGATTGCATCGCGACCCATATGATAGCTGTCGTACAGCCATTCGGCACGTCGCTTCGCGCCGAGGTCAAGGACCGCCATCGATGCCGTGAGCATGTATTCGCAGGTGTCCCGTAGGTGCCATTCACCACCGCGATAGGGGTTGGGATAGTAAGTTGTGGGCTCGAGGGTGGGGCGCCCGTCCGCGAATGTCTTAGGAAACGTGTCCGGGTCGTACTCTGAAGGTGTCGCCGATGCGTGACTTGTCTCGGTCACGATGCCGACCATGTTGTGAAAGTAGGGCGCGGTTCGCATGCCGCCGTTCCACCAGGTGTCGAAGTTGATACGGGAGATAGCACCCGTCTTGCCTTCCTGCTCGAGCCGTCGCGTGATCACTTCACCAACCAGGTTGACTCCGCGCATGACGAGCGGCGGGATATTTGGGTTCATCGGGTCGTCGAACGGCGGAACGAAGATGCGGGCGGGGAACGGAGCAGTTTGGTGCTGGTTGTAGACAATCTGGGGAAACCACTCGGCATAGAGCTGTTTGGCTACGTTTCTGGACTCGGGCAGATTGAACATAAACCAGTCACGGTTATTGTCGTGGCCCGCGTACTTCTGATAGAGCTCTGGCGGTGATGTCTGCTCGTAGCGTGTTCCAACATATTTCATATACCATTCGGCCACCAGCGTTGTGCCGTCCGGGTTCATATTCGGTAGGAGTAAGAAGATGACGTTGTCCCGGATGGCCTGCATCTCGTACGTGTCGTCCGTGACGGCCCGGTACGCCACCAGTGGGGCGGTTTGTGCGTGACCTACCTCGGTGGAATGCAAGCCGAAGTCGATCCACACCACGGCTCGGCCTTCCGCTGCCAGCGCGCGCGCCTCGGCATCGGTAAGTCCTCGCGCGTTCGCGAGTCGGCTAGCGATCGCCTTAATACGCTCCAACCGCTGCAGGTTCGCTTCAGACGAAATGATGGCCATTAGCTGCGTCCGGCCTTCTGCGGTCTCACCTATTTCGACGAGGGCCATCCGGTCCGTTGAGTTGTCGAGAGCCTGAAAGTACGCCGCAACTTGTTCGTAGGTCGCGAGCTTATAGTCGGCGCACGGCTCGAAGCCGATGACCGATGCGGGTGTCGGGATGCCGGTCTGCGCACGCAGATAGCGGACGGTGCCGGTGGCCAGGAGGGTTGCCACGAGAGCCCATGTGGTGAGACGTCTCATCCAAAAATTCCGTTAGGTGGGATCCTAGTGCACTGGCAGGACAGGTTCCTAGTGTTGTTCGACCTTGCACTTCCGAGTAAATGGCACATCAACCTTGCCGTAAAGCCAGCATGTGTCGCTCTGGTGCACGCACCTATCTCGTTGGCGAAATAGGTTGGAACGACGCTGAGCAGCTACTAGGCGACGAGCTCGCTCAACTTCGCGATTACTTCGCCGACGATGTTATCCGGGGTCGACGCTCCAGCCGTAACGCCGACCGAGAGCGGCCCTTGTCGTGGGATCCAATCTCGAGTGGTGACGTCGCTGCCGGCGATGGCCGCCGAGGCGGACGCTACTGGAGAAGGAAGATGTCTGAGCTCAGCCGCCGAGACGAGGCAGGAAGGATCGGCGATGTGATAGGTGGTCACCCGCTGGGTGCAGATACGGGCCAGGTTGCGCGTATTACTGCTGTTGTAGCCGCCAATCACGATCACAAAGTCAAACTCGTACTCGTCGAGTAACGTCTGCACGGCGTCTTGCCGATCCTGAGTGGCGCTGCAGATGGTTTCGAATGCGCAATAGTGTTCCGCTAATGCCGCAAGCCCATAACGATCGACTATGGCGTGCCTAATCATCTCGCCGATCTCCAGTGACTCCGACATCAGCATCGTGGTCTGGTTGGCGAGCCCGACGCGCCGGAGGTCACGATCCGGATCGAAGCCTGGCGAGCAGGTGTTGGCGAAGCGCTCGAAGAAGATCGCCGAGGTCGACTGCCCCCGGATGTAGCCGCAGACGATCGCCGCTTCCTGGCGGTTCAGGATCACCAGGTAATGTCCATTTTTGACCGCCACGGCTTGTGACGCAGTTGCACGCGTTTCTTCGTGATGGACCTTGCCGTGAATAATTGCGGTGAAACCATCCCGCGTGTACTTGCGTACGTTCTTCCACACGTTGAGTACCGACCCGCATGTCGTGTCGACTAACGTGCAGCCCTGCCGTTCGAGTTGCTCGAGCTCGGCCACGGTGGCCCCAAATGCAGGCAGGATCACGACATCGTTTGGTGTAACCACGTCGATGCACGCACCCGGATCACTGAGGAAACGAATGCCGGCCTCACGCAGTTTATTGTTGACATGGGGGTTATGGATGATCTCTCCGGTGAGGAAAACGGTTCGGTCTGGGAAGCGCCGCCTTGTCTGGTAGGCGTAGTCGACGGCACGATCAACCCCGTAGCAAAAGCCGAATTCCTGTGCGAGACATATTGCGAGCCGGCCAGCTTCGAGCTGGTAGTTGGCGTTCCGGATCTGCGCGACCAGTTGGCTGTGGTAGTCGCGCGCGAGTTCATCGGCGACGGCGTGTTTAAGGCCGAAGCCCTTGCGGTAAAGGAGGGTAGGTGACGACATCAGAGCTACCTATGGGATATTGATTGACACTTCGTGAATGCGTGGCGTTATTTCGTCGAGGGCGACCAGTCCCGCAACCTGTAGGCTGCTGAGCACTAGCTCCAGTTCCTGAATGAACTCTTCATCGGCCATCGACGAAGCTGAGACGCCCACGGCAACTGGTGCTCTATTGGCTGAGGACGCAGGAGCGACGGTCTGCGGGATGCCGATGGCCGGTCCTGGGTGCCAATGGACTAGCTGCCCGATGATGATACCAACGAGCAGGCCAGCGGCCGCTGCTGCGCCCAGCCACCGCCGCGTACTGTGGACGGTGGCCAATACCGGCCGTGCGATGGCCGGAAACCGTAGGATCCGAGCCGCCGGTCGGCAACCGACAGCCAGTTCGAGCCGGCGCATGATGTGCTCCCGCTGAACGGCCAGATACTTATCTGAAAAGGTGGTGCCGAACGATAACTCTGCCTGCCCGCTCAGCGTCTCGAGAAACGTCTCGAGATCTGCTAAGCGCTGGGCACACCAATGGCATCCTGAGGTGTGTGTGTCGGCTTTGGCACGTGCGCACCCGTCTAGCCCAGTGGGCTCGACGAAAGCCTCGAGCAACTGGTCATCAGTGAGATGCTTCATATGACGCTTAAGCATTGTTCTGAACTGGCAGCATCAGGCCTGTCTTGCCGCTGCCGCTCGTGCAGTCCTGTTGGTGAGCCACTCCTTTCTACGGAGGCGCTTCCTGAGAGAACGTATTGCGCGGAACAGGTGTACACGTACGGTCGCGTCGTTGGTGCCTAGGATCGTGCCCACCTCTCGCGTGGAGTGGCCCTCAAACTGGCTCAAGATCACGACGGCTCGCTGGCGAGGCGGCAGCTGTTCGATGGCCACTGCGAGCCGCGCCCGTCGCTCTTCGCTCAGGAGCGCCACTTCAGGCGACGCGCCAGCCGTCGGACGCTGTTCAACCAGCGCCCGCTCGTTGTCGCCCACCGAGGTCAACCAGCGCCCGCGGCGCGTGCGCGCCCTTAACCGGTCGAGGCAGCTGTTGACCACGATCCGGGTGAACCACAGCTCGAAGAGTAGCTCCTCGCGGAACGAAGAGAGGCGTAGAAATACTTTTAGGAACGCGTCCTGGACCGCTTCGTCAATGTCGGCCGCGTCACGGAGATAGTAATACGCGATCCGCGTCGCACGCCGCTGGTGGCGCCGGACGAGCTCACTGAACCGTTCGCAGGCTGCGTCCCGGTCACCGCTGGCCAGGAGGGCCTTGATTTCTCCAGCCAGCTGGGTATCGCCCCCTACGCCGCACCCGGAGGGACTTGATGTGCGTCCTTGCTCCATAGCTCTGCCTTACGACTCTAGACGTGGAACACACGCAGGTGTTTACTTGAACCGCGTTCATGATAACCCGCCTTGGGGGGCGCGCGCGACAGACGGCCGCCCAAGCGGATTCCGAAGCGGCTGCCTGGCCCCTCATCAAAAGCCGAGCCCCTTTAGTTACCTTATCAACTGAAGCAAATATGAGGTTGCGTCCGAAGCGTCACAGACTCGGTCGCCGTGGCGACGTCTCGGCGCTTGGTAGCTTGAGACCGGTGCCGGGGTAGTAGTGCTGTAGGATCTGATCCGGGGTGTGCCCGGCCTCTGCCCGGGCAATTGCGCCGGTCTGGCAAAGACCGACACCGTGCCCGTAGCCCGTTCCCTCAAAACGGAACGTGCCGCCGACACGTCTGACCTGAAAGCGTGTGCTCTTGAATGAGCGCGGTCCGAACACGCTAGTGAGAGCCGCCCGAAGCTCTTCGCCACGGACGATCGGATCCCGCTTTCCGTCGAGGCGGACGCTTACGGCCCGACCGGTGCCGTCTCGCCTAAGCACCTCGATCCCGAGCAGATGCGATCCAACTGAAGTTCGGTCGTTCTGATTTAACGCGTCGCGGAGCTCCGTCTCCTCCAGCTCGCTGTGCCAGGACTTGGGCGATGCGATCGTGCAGAATAGGTCTGGGGCGCCGTTAAGGTACGGTGGCGTCGGCCCGCCCCAGACAGACCCCGCTGAGCTAGTTCCACCGCCGCAGTTCGCATGGAACAGTGCCTGAATCGGTCGGTGGTTGTGTGTGATCACCATGCCGCGGGTTCGCATGGTTGCCTCGGCCGCCAGGGCAGCGAACGTGGGCATCGATGTCTCCGGTGGTCGGTACAGCTGGCAATGGGTTGTTACGCAGAGATCGAAGCCTGCGTCCGCGTGCCGTCCAAGGTTGGTTAGCGCGTAGGTACGTGCGACGATGGCCTGGACGGCCGTCATGGTACGTCCTGCGGCCGATCCTACCAAGCTGGCTAGCGGAAGCTCGGCGAGTAATACACCGCCAACGTAGTCTTCCAGTGCGACGGCTCGAGTGGGCTTGCCGGTCTCGCCGATCCGAACCTGCACCACGGAGGCTGTCGAGGTCAACCCGCCCGGTACCCCATCTGGCACCGACGGCGGGCGTCGAACGCAGGCGCTCCCGCCGGTTGCAGCTAGTAGGACAACCCCTAGAACGAGCCCCCTCCCCACTTTAAGCGTGGCGGATCCAATGCAGTGCTGGAGTAGCCCCGACACAGTATGGGAAGCGGGTACGCCCTGCCGGAGACCGTTGTCTCGATGTTGGTGCGCGAGCCATGTTTTGATCGCCACACCATGTATCGGTCGCCCACACATCCAGCGTCAGGATCCCGGTAGTTATTTTGACTTAAGGGAGTAGTGCCGATTACGATTACCTGCCCGGGGCGCTAGCCTCTTGCGAGACGGCATGAACGGATCCACGCAGCCTGAATATCACCTCGGCGTCCATGGTGTTACGAAAGTTGGCCGCGTGCACCGCAACCTCGATACGGCAGCGCTCTACGAAGAGGCAATTCGCCGCCGAGAAGGTATGTTGGCTAAAGCTGGGCCGCTCGTGTGTCGCACTGGATCGCACACCGGCCGATCGCCGGATGATAAGTTTCTGGTGCGGGAACCTTCCACTGAGAACCACGTCTGGTGGGGGATTGCGAACCAGCCGATCGAACCAACGCTATTCGAGACGCTGCGGTGTGAGCTGCTGCGCTCGCTGGAAGGTAAAGAGCTCTTCGTCCAGGATTGCTTCGTTGGGACCGACTCGGATCACCGTCTCCCGATTCGTGTCATTACAGAACAGGCCTGGCATAGCCTGTTCGCCCGTACAATGTTTCTTCCGTGCCAGCCCGGCAGCAGCCCCGGAGAGCATAAACCGCAGTTCACCGTGATCCACGCCCCGTCAATGAACGCGGATCCGTCAAGGCATGAGACCAACTCCGAGGTTTTTATACTTGTGAACTTCGCCGACCGGCTGGTGCTGATCGGTGGTACGAGCTACGCTGGCGAAATTAAGAAGTCGATCTTCACGGTGATGAACTACCTGCTCCCACTCCGCAATGTGATGCCGATGCACTGCGCGGCGAACATCGGCACCGCGGATGATGACGTCGCTTTATTCTTCGGACTGTCCGGCACAGGAAAGACAACGCTCTCGAGTGATTTGTCGCGCCGTCTCATCGGTGACGATGAGCATGGCTGGAGCAATTGCGGCATCTTTAATTTCGAGGGAGGGTGCTACGCGAAGATGATCAGACTCTCCGCCGAGGCAGAACCGCAGATCTACGCGGCGACGCAGCGGTTCGGTGCTATCCTCGAGAACGTAGCGATTGATGCCGATACGCGCGAACTGGATCTGGATAGCGAGACGCTGACCGAAAACACCAGAGGCGCCTACCCGATTTCCTTTATTGACAACTGGGTTCCGTCGGGGCGAGGGGGACACCCGCGGAACATTGTGATGCTCACGGCTGACGCGTTTGGCGTGCTCCCGCCAATCTCGAAGCTTACGCCGGATGGTGCCATGTATCACTTCCTCTCGGGGTACACGGCCAAGGTCGCCGGAACCGAAAAAGGCATCGTCGTGCCGCAGGCCACGTTCAGTGCGTGCTTCGGTGCCCCGTTTATGGTCTGGCATCCCACAGTCTATGCAAAGCAGCTGGGTGAGCGCATCGTGGCACATGGATCGGAGGTATGGCTCGTTAATACCGGTTGGACCGGGGGTCCGTACGGGGTCGGCAACCGGATGAAGATCGCCTACACGCGTGCCATGATCACAGCTGCGCTGTCCGGCGCGCTCAACGACGTTGCCTTCGAGACCGACCCGCTATTTAAAGTTGATGTCCCAGTGAGTTGTGCGGGCGTGCCGGCTGAGGTTCTCAAGCCAAGACTTACCTGGAAGGATCCATCCGCCTACGACGCGCAAGCTGGTAAGCTGGCGACGATGTTCGTCGATAATTTTAAAGCGTTCGAGGCTGAAGTAGACGGGGTTGTGAGATGCGCCGGGCCACTATGAGAGGCGGGCTACGGTCCCCTGACGATTGTTGATGGAGTTCGAACCGGTCATCGGTCTTGAAATACACGCCCAGCTTCTCACTGACACTAAGATCTTCTGCGGCTGCAGCACCAGGTTTGGCGCTCCACCGAACACCCACGTGTGTCCGGTGTGCCTTGGATTGCCGGGTGCGCTCCCGGTCCTGAACCAACGCGCGGTCAAATATGCCGTTCGGGCCGCACTTGCTCTTGGTTGTACGGTGTGTTCGGCGTCGATCTTTGCCCGTAAGAACTATTTCTATCCGGACCTACCCAAGGGCTATCAGATTTCGCAATTCGAGCAGCCGCTTGCGATCGACGGTCACGTGGAGTACGTGGCGAACGACACGACCCAGGCGGTCAGAATCATTCGTGTGCACCTAGAGGAAGACGCTGGGAAGTCGCTGCACGAGGGGTTCCCTGATTCTAATCGCAAGACCTATCTTGACTTTAATCGCAGCGGGGTCCCGTTGATTGAGATCGTCACGCACCCAGACTTATGTTCCGGGGCGGCGGCAGCGGATTTCTTCGCCCGCCTGCGGGTGATCCTGTTGGCGGTTGAGGTCAACGACGGCAACTTAGAGGAAGGCAGCCTACGCTGTGACGCCAATATCTCAGTGCGGCTGAGGGGTGCGACGACGCTCGGAGTCAAGGTCGAAGTGAAGAATCTTAACTCTTTCCGGTTCTTGCAGCGCGCCCTCGACTACGAGTTTGAGCGCCAGGTTGCTGTGCTACGCCAAGGCGGCGTGGTCGCTCAGGAGACGCGGCTTTGGGACGCCGCCGCTGGACAGACATTGCCGATGCGGAGCAAGGAGGAGGCGCACGACTATCGCTATTTCCCTGAGCCAGACCTTCCGCCACTCAAGCTGTCCTTGGATTGGATCCAGGCCATCAAGGAGGCATTACCGGAGCTCCCCGAAGAGCGCAAGCGCCGGTTCGTGAGCGTATATCGGCTGTCGCCGCAAGACGCAGGTCTGCTGACGCAATCCTGTGACCTGGCGGATTTTTTTGAGGCCACCGCGAAGGCTTCTGGGAATCCACGGGCAGCCAGCAATTGGATCATGGGAGAGTTGACTCGAAAAATGAAGTCACTCGGGGTCGAAATCGGTACGATCAGAATGACACCGCAGGCACTGGCCGAACTCATCAGGTTGGTAGACACGGGCACGATTAGCGGGTCCATTGCGAAGCAGGTGTTCGAGCGAATGCACGCGTCCGGGCAGTCGGCTGAGGTGATTGTGAGGCAAGACCATCTCGCCCAGATTGGTGACGCGGGCGCCCTCGATGCTCTCGTCAAACATACGATCGATACCAACCCGAAGGCCGTTGAGAAATACCGCGGTGGCAAGACTGGCACCCTCGGCTTCCTGGTTGGGCAGGTAATGCGCGCGACCAAGGGGACGGCTAATCCGCAGGTGGTTAACGATCTGCTCCGCCGGGTCCTGAACGACGCAGAGGACGGCTAACGCTCTGAGTCTGACCCTCCAGTTTCTTCGTCAACACGCCCTTGAGATCGCCCGGGAAGGGATCGCTGGTGCCGGTGCGTCGGTACTGGTCAAGCGTGCGCTGGACGATCAGGCCGTCACACACGTGTTGTCTGGGCGGGTTCCGGCGGTGATCGCTGCCGGCAAGGCGGCACGAGCGATGGCGGCCACCTTTTTTGAGGCAGTTCCCTCGGCCGGACGCGTAGGGTATGGTTGCCAGTCCGCACCGCGCCGATCCTGTCGGCAGTCTGGCATCGTACACGGTTAGCCACCCGTTGCCAGGTGAAGGGAGCGTGGCAGCTGGTGAGCACGCACTCGGCATCGCTCGAGGAGTTGGCGAGGATGCCGTCCTCGTCGTGCTGCTCTCGGGCGGTGCGTCAGCAGCGCTGACGGTTCCGATCAGTGGCGTCACTGTCTCGAACAAGGTCGCAGCGACGGCGGCTCTACTCGCTGGGGGGGTCTCTATTGACGGGGTAAACTGCGTACGCAAACACCTGTCGGCGATCAAGGGCGGGTGGCTGTCTGCTGCAACGCGAGCCCGTGTGTTGACTCTGGCTATTTCCGATGTCGTTGATCCGGTTCCGGATGACCCGACGGTGATCGGGTCGGGTCCGACGACCGCAGATCCCACGACGTTCGCCGATGCCCTGGTGGTCTGCCGTCGAGCCGGGGTGCGGGAAACTTTCCCAGTTGCGGCCCTGATGGCGGTGGTGCGCGGGCAACGGGGTGAGCTTCCCGGGACACCGAAGCCGGGCGACCCACGGCTCGTACGTTCGGTCCTGCACGTTATCGGCAGTCGAGCCGATGCGCTCGAGGGTGCGGCTAACGCAGCCCGTCGGCGGGGTTTCGCCGTTGCTATTCGTGACGCGCCTGTTACTGGGGAGGCGCGCGCCGCAGGTGCGGCCCACGTGCAGGCCGTCGCCAAGCTCGCGCATGATATGCCGCGGCCAGCGTGTATCCTGTCGGCGGGAGAGACCACCGTGCGGGTTACCGGTCCGGGTCGCGGGGGACGCAACCAGGAGTTCGTGCTTGCTGCTGCCTCGGCACTGGCCAGGCGTTTCACACAGGCCGTGCTGGCGAGCCTGGGGACTGATGGGGTCGACGGTCCTACCGACGCCGCGGGTGCTCTGGTCGACACGACCTCGCTGAGCCGGGCTGACGCGTGCGGGCTCCATGTACCATCGCGCTACCTCGACGCGAACGACTCCTACACCTTCTTCGATCGGGTGGGTGATCTAATCCGTACTGGCCCGACCGACACCAACGTTGGCGATCTGCAAATCGCGCTGATCGGGTGAACACATGCGATCCGCCGCCGAGTTACTCGACGCCATTCGCACCAAGGTCGACCATCCGGCTAGTGTGCGCGAGCTGATGCAGCGCCTTCAGGTCCCACGTGACGAACGGGTCAGTTTTCGCCGCTGGCTTGCTCGCTTGGTGAAGGCGGGGACGCTTATCAAGATCCGAGGGAACCGGTACGGGCTTCCGGATCGGATGCGGCTCGTAACAGGCTGTGTCCATATGCATCCGCGCGGGTTCGGCTTCGTTACGCCAGAGCATCCGGTCGAAGACGTTACCGGCGATCTTTATATTGCCGGGGCCAACCTTAATGCGGCGATGCACGGCGACCGCGTGGTCGTGCGCGTCGAACGTTTTCGCGAACCGGATCGCGCCGAAGGACGCATCGTTCGAATTCTCGACCGCGCTGCCACGCGCTTTGTCGGTCGCTACGAAGTCGATGGCGCCGATATAAGTTTCGTCGTGCCGTTCGACCGGCGACTGATCATGGACGTTCACATCCCGCCTGGCGCCCGGGCCGTAGCTACCCCTGGCGATATGGTTGAAGTGGAGCTGATTCGTTGGCCTACGGCGACGCGCAATCCGGTTGGGCGGGTGGTGGACGTCCTTGGCGATATCGACACGCCCGGGGTAGACACTAAGCTCATTATTCGCAAGTACGGGCTACCGGACGTGCACGCCCCTGGCGCGGTTGCAGAAGCGCGCCAGGGGCGTTCCTCGGCGCGACCGCGCGACTGTCGGGGGCGAAAGGACTTCCGGCAGCTCACCACGGTCACCATCGACGGCGAGACAGCGCGGGACTTTGACGACGCGGTCACCCTGGATCGGCTGCGGAACGGCAACTTCTGGCTCGGTGTGCATATCGCCGACGTAGCGCACTACGTTGCGGAGGACAGCGCCCTCGACGCGGATGCCTATGACCGTGGCACGTCGGTCTATTTTCCAGACCGGGCGGTACACATGTTCCCGACCGAATTAGCGACCGGTCTTTGCAGTCTAAACCCGAACATGGATCGCCTAGTGCAGTCGTGTTTGATGGAAATTAGTAGGCGCGGAACGGTGGTTCGCTACGAGCTTCACGACGGCGTCATCTGCAGCGACGCCAGAATGACCTACACGCAGGTGGACGCGGTCCTGACCGACCGTGATTCCAAGATGTGCGCGAAGTACGCCAAGCTGATTCCGCTCTTCGAGCTGATGGCCGAGCTGTTCCGCGTGCTGCACGCACGCCGACGCCGCCGCGGGTCGATCGATCTTGACCTACCAGAGGCCAAGTTCGTGACGGATGACGAAGGGATCGTAGAGGCAATCGTGGCCGCCGAACGCAACGTAGCCCACCGGATCATCGAGGAGTTCATGCTGGTCGCCAACGAGACGGTGGCCAAGCATCTGGAAACGATCGACGTGCCGGTGCTGTTCCGAGTGCACGAGGCTCCGGATCCGCTGAAGGTGGCTGAGTTCGAGACATTTGTATCGTCGTTGGGTTATAGCCTGGCGGTCCCGCCAGACGCGGTGAAGCCTGGTCACTTTCAGCGTCTTCTAAACAGGCTCAAGGGCACGCCGGAGGAGAAGTCGACGGCGTTTCTGATGTTACGTACGATGCAGCGGGCGCGGTACGATCCGGAAAGTCTCGGTCATTTCGGCCTCGCCGCGGCGAGCTACACGCACTTCACGTCGCCGATCCGCCGCTATCCTGACCTAGTAGTTCACCGTGTGCTTCGGGCGTCGCGCACCGGGCAGCTCGATCCGGAGCGGCGACGGGCCTGGGTCGAAAATCTGCCAGAGGTTGCGCGTCATACATCGGAGATGGAGCGTCGCGCTGAAGAGGCAGAGCGCGAGATGGTCCAATGGAAGAAGGTCCGTTTCATGGCGGATAAGGTGGGAGACGAGTTCACCGGCTATGTCACCGGGGTGGCGGCCTTCGGTTTGTTCGTCGAGCTTATCGAACATTTCGTCGAAGGGCTGGTGCATATTTCCAGCATGGCGGACGACTACTACCGGTTTACCGAGCTTCAGCACATGCTCCACGGCGAGAACACGAAGAAAACGTATCGACTTGGCGATCTCGTGCATGTCCAACTGATCCGCGTCGACCGCGAGCAGCGGAAGCTGGAACTGGCGCTAGTGGAAATCCTTGACGAGGTTCGACGTACCGAGAGCGCCACACCGCCGCGCAGTCAGGCACGACCAAGGCGGAAGTCGGCCCGTCGCAAGGGAGTGCGCCCGCGTCGCCGCTAGGGCTAGTGCGCTTGGTAGTACCACAAGCGGCCTGATTGGGCGCGGGTCCTGTCGCCAGCTCCTCTTTTCGGTTCCGCTGGCAGCGGTTTAATAGGGCAGTGATTTTTCTATGAAGCACATCGTTGTCGGCACGGCCGGTCACATCGATCACGGCAAGAGTGCGCTCGTTCGGGCATTGACCGGGATGGAACCCGATCGCCTTAAAGAGGAAAAAACCCGAGGAATTACCATCGACCTCGGTTTCGCTCGCTACGAGCAGGAAGACACCCGGTTAGCCTTCGTTGATGTGCCTGGGCATGAGCGGTTTGTGAGGAACATGCTTGCTGGGGCGAGTGGGATCGATTGTGTGTTGCTTGTCGTGGCTGCGGACGAGTCGGTCATGCCGCAGACGCGCGAGCATTTCGATATCTGTCGGCTGCTAGACATCCAAGGCGGGCTTATTGCGCTCACTAAATCTGATCTGGTCGACCCGGAGACGCTCGAGCTAGTGCGGCTCGAGAGCCGTGAACTGGTTTCTGGTTCGTTTCTCGACGGTGCGCCCATGGTGGCGGTCTCTCCACGGACAGGGGCGGGCCTCAATGAGCTTCGCGCCGCTATTGCTCACGTCGCCAAACGAGCGCGTGGCCGATCGGATGACGGGGTAGCGCGGCTACCGATTGATCGCGCCTTCAGTGTGAAGGGGTTCGGGACAGTGGTCACCGGAACTCAGGTGTCAGGCCGAATCCGCGTCGATAGTGATCTGGAGTTGCACCCGGCCGGGCGCCGCCTCAAGGTTCGGGGTCTTCAGGTGCACGGTATTAGCCAGTCGCTCTCGCACGCGGGTCAACGTGTGGCGATCAACTTGAGTGGGGTTGAAGTGGGGGAGCTCAGGCGCGGCGACACGCTTGCTGATCCAGGCGGACTCGGGTCGACACAGCGATTCGATGGGCTACTCACGCTGCTCCCGAGTGCGCGGGCACTCAAACATGGCGCGCGCGTCCGAATGCACCAGGGCACGGCGGAAGTCATGGCACGAGTCGCTCTGGGTGCGGCAACTGGACCAGAAGGCGCAACCGAGCGGACGTTCCCGTCGGTGCTCGATCCTGGGCTTCAGGCGTTCGCGCGGCTACATTTGGAGCGGCCGGCGGCGTTGACGCGTGGCGATCGCTTCGTCCTGCGTGCGTACTCGCCACCAGTTACCATCGCCGGTGGTACGGTTCTCGATCCCCAGCCACCACGGGGCGGCCTTCGTTCCGCGGCTGGGCTCGGGCGGTTTCGCCGTCTCGAGCTGCAGGTGGCGCCAACGGTGGCGGTCGAGGTAATGATTAACGAGGCGGCTGCGCACGGGCTTCCGCGTCGGGCATTGATGAGTCGGGCTGGAATTACGCTCGCGCAGGTCGGCGGGCTGGTTGAGGCGCTCGTAGTCGAAAGGAAGGTGGTTGTCGTTGGGGACCTGCTCGTTTCGTCAGACAGTGTGCGTTTGGTGAAGCGCGATCTGCTAGCGTCGATCGGAGCGTATCATCGCACGCAGCCGCTGGAAACGGGTCTCCCCCGGGAGGAGGCTCGTGAGCGGTTCAGTCGGCGAGCCAGCGCTGCGGTGTTTCATTACATCGTTGGAGTGCTAGTGGCAGAGCGGACGCTTCTCGCGACCCGCCATCTGGCGCTGGCGTCGCATCAGATCTCACTATTACCAGACGAGCAACGCGTTCGCGATGCGGTCGAGCGGTGCTTCAGAGATAGTGGGCTGACGCCGCCCGATGTCAGGCAGCTTGTCGACACCACAGGTGCGAGCCCAGATCTAATCGACCGTATGCTACGGTTGTTACTTCGGCAGCACCATCTAGAAAAAGCCGACGCGCTCGTATTCCACGTCGAGGCGCTCCGCCGGCTGAAAGCGGAGGTCAGCAGTTTAAAGCCTGAAGCAGGAGAATCGGTTCACATCAACGTTGCGACGTTCAAAGAGCGGTTCGGAGTGACACGCAAGTTCGCGATCCCACTTTTGGAGTATCTCGACCGCGAGCGTGTAACGCGCCGGGTCGGCAACGTGCGGATCGTTCTGTGAATCGGCTGCCTCGGCTGTTTTTTGGCTGTCGTCCTTTTACCCAGTGAGCGTTTCGTGTCGCCTGTGGCGTCCCCGGAGTGGTGCATTTTCTTTGCTAGGCTAGCGCGGGGCCCATGGGCGCCGCGGCAACCCGGCGATCGGATCGCAGTGTGAAATAGATTCTCTCGCTGGCGTTCGGGTGTGCGGGCGGTGATGGACCCGGCCGAGCCTGGGCCGACAACGCTGGTACCAGCGCTCATTGTTTTGCAAATCTACGTTAGCACCCGGTAAACTTTAATTACGCCACGATGAGAGGAACCAGTGCGATGGCACAGAGTGAAGACCGACGTTGCTTTACGGTCGGCGTGTTCCAGGATGCCGTGTGGGCGGCACGTGGCCTCGACGCGCTGTCACGGCATGGCTTTCCTGGGGAATCGTTGTCGATTCTGGCGAAGCACACGCCAGAGACCTCGACCTTGGTGGAGAAGACGTTCGGCGTTGCAGGCGGGGAGCTCGAGATAGATATCGGTGGTCTTAGCGCCGTCATCGCACATGGTCAACTCGTTAGCACGCTACAGGGATCTGACCGCGGCCTTAACAGAACCGGAGTGGCGGCCACCATGCGCCGCGCTGGCTTTCAGGCGCACGACGGTTTCATTTTTGAGACCCTTACTGCACGCGGCGGCATTCTTGTTGCGATCGAAAGCGAACCCCGTGCGGCGGACGCCCTCGCGCTCCTTCATGCCTACGGCGGCGGCAATGCCGCAATTGGTGCTTGGACAGGACGCGTCTAAAAGATGAGGACGCGTCGTAGCGCCGGAAGACACATCGGTAGAAGCACTAAGGAGAGCGGCGGACGCGGAGGCTGTGTGCGCTCCGACAGGCCGGCGGCCAGACATGCTTTTTGCTGTTGCTTGCTCGATAGTCGTCCGTCACAATTGACCCGGGAGGGATTTGCTTGAGCCACGGGCTGAGCCTCGGCCACATTCCATTTCCGCCGTCGCACACGCCGTATACCTCGCCGGAGAAGCGTCGGCGAAAACGTAACCGCGAGGCGGCAGATGGTATCAAGATTCCAGCTTTGGTCACTCCGATCGCGACACCTCTGTCACAACGCACGTGGGACGCCGGCCTTCAGGGTCGCTTCTCCCGCGACACCGGGCTCTCGATTCGGCCTGACACCTTCGGTCCCTGCGATGTTCGGTTTCTGCTGGGCTCAGTCGAAAAGCGGATGGGCCGTTCATTTGCTGCATCGGCTGCCAGCCACGTGTTTGGCGGCATTCTCCTGGCGTTCGTGATCAGCCTGGTTCCTGAGCGTGTTTATGAAGTGGAGATCAACAGTCTGAACTACAACATCGTGTGGATGCCTCAGGAGGGCCCCGGTGGTGGCGGGGGTGGTGGCGGCAACGAGTCGCTCGAGCTACCGGCGCAGGTGCAGCTGGAAGGACCGGACAAAGCGGAGTTGAGTGTGCCGGTCGAAGAACCGCCTGACTACGTCGAGTTGGAGGCTGTGCTCGAAGAGCAACCGCTCGAGACCCAGAATCTGAGTATCCCAGCCGTGTTAATGGCAGCGGCTACCGAAACTCGACCTGGTGTGCTTGATGGGTTGATGGCGGCCTCCGTTCGTTCTCAGGGTACCGGGCGCGACGGTGGGGCAGGTGCCGGGCAGGGCGGCGGGATTGGGCCGGGCCAAGGAGACGGACTCGGGCCTGGCCAGGGTGGCGGTGTCGGAGGTGGAACCTACCGTCCCGGTACCGATATCAGCCCACCGAGACTTCTCCGTGAAGTCAAACCGCGATACACCGCCGAGGCGATGCGGGCAAAGATTCAGGGAACCGTCTTGCTCGAAGTGGTCGTTCTACCTGATGGCACAGTTGGTGATGCACGTATCACCAAATCCCTCGATCCGATCTTTGGGTTGGATGAGGAGGCGATCAAGGCGGCCAGGAAGTGGCAGTTCACACCCGGCACCCGCTTCGGGCAGCCGGTCGCCGTGCTGGTGGGGCTCGAGCTGTACTTCACCCTTCGCTGAAGTCCGCGTCTAGTCTAAGGCCCGGGAGGTTTCGCCCCGTGCCCGTCCCGTGACTTCTCGGTCGACGCGGGGCCAACTTAGCTGCTGACTAATACATTCCACCCATACCCGGCGGACCACCACCTGCCGCGGCATCCTGCTTCTCTTCCGGAATCTCCGACACTAGGGCCTCGGTCGTGAGGAGCAGCGACGCGATCGAGCCGGCATTCTGCAGTGCCGTGCGTACGACCTTCGTCGGATCGACGACCCCCGCCTTCACCAGATTCTCATACTTCTCGCTTTGGGCGTTGAACCCCTCTTCGTTCACTTTCAACTCGCGTACCTTTTGAACGACGATCGCCCCTTCGAAGCCGGCGTTCTGGGCAATCCAGCGCATCGGCTCCTCAAGCGCGCGCCTAAGGATGTTGACTCCGATCTGCTGGTCGCCATCGAGTTTGAGCTTGTCGAGCGCACGTGAGCAACGGAGGATGGCAACGCCACCGCCCGGGACAACGCCTTCCTCGACCGCCGCCTTCGTGGCGTGCATCGCGTCCTCGACCCGCGCCTTCTTTTCCTTCATCTCGGTCTCGGTCGCCGCGCCGACCTTGATCACAGCCACACCGCCAACGAGCTTAGCCAGGCGCTCCTGCAGCTTCTCACGGTCGTAGTCTGAGGTGGTGTCTTCGACCTGCGCCCGGATCTGTTTGACGCGCCCCTCGATCGCCGCCTGCGAACCGCCGCCCTCGATGATCGTCGTGTTGTCTTTGTCAATCGTGACCTTCTTGGCCTTGCCGAGGTCCTCGACTCGGATGTTCTCGAGCTTGAGGCCGAGATCTTCAGTGATCGCCTTGCCATTGGTCAGGGTGGCGATGTCTTCCAGCATCGCCTTCCGCCGGTCGCCGAAACCCGGCGCCTTGACGGCGGCCCCTTGGAGCGTACCCCGCAACTTGTTGACCACCAGTGTGGCCAGTGCCTCACCCTCGATGTCCTCAGCAATAATCAACAACGGTTGGCTGAGCCGAGCCACCTGTTCCAACAGCGGCAGCAGGTCCTTCATCGAGCTGATCTTCTTCTCGTGAATCAAGATGATCGGATTCTCGAGCACTACTTCCATGCGTTCCGGGTCGGTCACGAAGTAGGGTGAGAGGTAGCCCCGATCAAATTGCATCCCTTCAACCACCTCGAGCGAGGTTTCGAGCGTCTTCGCTTCCTCGACTGTGATGACACCGTCCTTCCCGACCTTGTCCATCGCCTGGGCGATGATCGCGCCGATGGTCGAGTCGTTGTTAGCCGAGATCGTGCCCACCTGCGCGACCATGTCCCCGCCGACGCTCTTTGACATCTTCCCGAGTTCCTTAACGACGACCTCAATCGCCTTCTCGATGCCGCGCTTGATCTCCATCGGATTCGCACCGGCCACAACGTTCTTGGCTCCCTCACGGTAGACCGCCTGCGCCAGGACCGTCGCCGTCGTGGTGCCGTCACCGGCAATGTCGGAAGTCTTGCTGGCGACCTCGCGGACCATTTGGGCGCCCATATTTTCGAGCGGATTCTTTAGCTCGATCTCTTTCGCGACGGTGACACCGTCCTTGGTAATCGTGGGGGAGCCAAATTTCTTGTCAAGGACTACATTGCGGCCCTTTGGCCCGAGCGTAATTCTGACCACATTCGCGAGCTGGTCGACGCCAGCGGTGATCATCTGCCGCGAGGTCTCACCGTAAACAATCTGCTTGGCCATCTTCTCGAACTCCAATCACTGAATCGATTGCCCTGTGTCTATCTGGCGGACATTTCACGTCAGCCCAAGATCACTTCTCGATGACCCCCAGAATTTCGTCCTCACGCATGATGAGATACTCGACACCGTCCAGCTTGATTTCCTGGCCGGTGTACTTACCGAACAGTACGGCGTCACCAACCTTGACATCGAGGGGGGTCAGCGTGCCGTCGTCCTTGACCTTGCCTTTGCCGACGGCGAGGACCTTCCCCTGCTGCGGCTTTTCCTTGGCGGTGTCGGGAATGATGATTCCACCGACCTGTTGGTCTTCCTCTTCGAAGCGCTCGACGATGATGCGGTCGTGGAGTGGTCGTACGTTGACAGCCATGAATGTCACATTCCCTTCAAGTAGTTGAAAAAACTAGGGATACTCCTGATGGTCCCTAGAAGACGCGGAGGTTGGCACTCACCGACCGCACTGCTAATTTACAGCGGGGGCTGGGTTGTCGTCAAGAGTCTGGCGGCTACCCAAACTACTGATCACCCGGTGCGCTTGAGCCGGTGGGCCGCGATCTTACGGCTGAGCGTATTGCGGTGGATGCCCAAAAGGCCAGCCGCCCGGCTGAGGTTGCCGTTGGAGCGGGCCAGCGCCCGGCTAATGAAACGTCGCTCGATCTCTCGGCGGGCATCCTCGTACAGAATGCCCTTGGTCAGCATCTCGTCAACCAAGCGGTTGAGCTGCTCGCGCACGCGTCGTTCCCCTTCCGTCCCATTGGTTCACGGTTGTCTCGCGCGGCAATTAGCTGAGTTCACGGCCGGTCAACGACCGAAACGCCGCCACGTACCTCGCTCTGGTGTTCTCGACCACCTCGGATGGCAGTTCGGGGACCGGCGGTTGCCGGTTCCACCGGATGCCATCAAGGTAGTCCCGGACGTATTGCTTATCGAAGCTGGGTTGCGACCTTCCCGGCTGATAGCGGTCGGTTGCCCAAAAACGCGACGAATCCGGTGTCAGAACTTCGTCGATTAGGAGAATTTCGTCGCGGCCGTCCCTCGAGACGATGCCGAATTCGAATTTTGTGTCGGCGACAATAATGCCGCACGTTTCCGCATGCGCTGCGCCGTGTACATACAACGCGACGGTCAGTTCCCGCAGGCGCTCGACGAGGGCCCGCCCGACCAGCTCGCCGGCCGCTTCCTCGCTGATGTTAATGTCGTGGCCGCTGTCGGCCTTTGTTGCTGGGGTGAATATGGGTTCGCTCAGGCGATCTGACTCGCGGAGACCAGCTGGAAGCTCGATTCCGCATACTTGCCCGGTGTCCCGGTATTCCCTCCATCCCGAGCCAGCCAAGTAGCCGCGGGCTACGCATTCGATTGGCACCGGCTTTGTGTGCCGGGCGAGCATTGAGCGCCCGGCGAGCAGTGCGGCCTGGTGATTCAGGGGTTCCGGGTACTCACTGGGGTCGATCGAGAGCATGTGGTTGGGGACGATGTGCTGCGTTTGAGTGAACCAGAAGGCCGAGAGCTGGGTCAACACCTTCCCCTTGTCTGGAATCGCCGATCCCAAGACGAAATCATATGCCGAGATACGATCGGTCGCCACGATTAGAAGACGATCGCCGACCTCGTAAAGGTCCCTGACCTTGCCGCGCCGATGAGGTGTGACGCCGTCCAGGGAGGTTTCGAAAATCGGAGGTGCAGATGACACGGCAAATCCTCACGCAGTCCGAAGACGCGTAGATTACTGGTAACCAAACGGCGACGGCAAGCAAGAAATGTAGTACGTTCTTTTCTGTATGCAGCGGCACGTTCGCACTGTCGTGGTCATCGGCCTGACCGCTGGCCTAATGGCTTTTTTCCTCCGTAACGCCGATTTACGCGGCGTCTGGGGGGCTATCGCCGACGCGCGTTTGGATTTTCTGAGCGGCGCACTCCTCCTGACCGTAGCGACCTACGTCGTGCGCGTGATGCGTTGGCGTTACCTGTTGCGCCCAGTCGGCCGTGTCGGCTTCAATGCCGCGTTTCGCGCCGTGGTCATGGGGTTTGCGGCCACATCGGTGCTTCCCGGCCGCGTGGGTGAGCTCTTGAGGCCGTATGTGCTGGCTCGTACTGCGAGGCTGAGTGCTAGCGCGACGTTCGGAACCGTAGTGGTTGAGCGTCTCCTGGACTTGATCGCTGTCCTGCTGCTCTTCGGCATCTCGGTCGTTATGTTCGAGTCGGGCAGGCAGGCCTTGGATTCTCGACTATTGGACGCTGTGCAGGTGGGGGCTGGCGTGGCGGGCACTGGCGCGCTCGTCATGCTTGTGGTTGCATACCTGGCTGCCGGCCATCCCGGTCGGGTCGGCCGGGTGATTGCGCGCACGGCCGGTTTATTGCCCAGCCATATGGCGCAGGCCCTGTCGGCGTCGGCTCGGCGCTTCACGACAGGGTTGGCCATCACGCGGCAGGCGAGCACGCTGTTGGTGGCGATGGCCTGGTCGGTGTTTCTTTGGGGATGTATTGCTGCGAGTCTCTGGCTCGTAACGACAGCTTTCGCCATCGCCCTCCCGCTATCCGGCGCGGCAACACTGCTTGTCCTCACGGTGCTCGGCGTGGCCGTACCGACGCCGGCTGGGATCGGGGGTTATCATGCGGCGTATCAAGTTGGCGCGACCGCCCTGTACGGAGTGGCGACCGATCGGGCGGTCGGGGCGGCACTTGTGTTGCACGCCATCTCCTTCGCGCCGGTTACGATAGTGGGGATTTTCTTTATGGCACAGGAGGGCGTTCGGCTACGGGGCGTCGGTCGGCTGGTCCTGGCTGATGCGAGAACGGCGGAGTCCGCTGAACACGACGTCACGGATCACTCGCGCGTCGAACAAAACGCGCCGGGCTCACGAGTCGTGGCGGCTGCAGCTGATGAGGAAGGGGGCGCCGGGTGAAGTGTCCGTTCTGTGGTCATCTCGATGACAAGGTCGTCGATTCTCGGGAGGGCAAGGAAGGTGGGGTGATCCGCCGTCGTCGGGAGTGTGCCGGATGTGGGCGGCGCTTTACCAGCTACGAGCGAATCGACGAGATCCCGCATATGGTGGTTAAGAAGGACGGATCCCGGGAGCGCTTTGAACGGCAGAAGGTCATCGCCGGGATGTTAAAAGCTTGTGAGAAGCGTCCTGTGAGCGTGGCGGCACTCGAGACGGTGGCCAATCGGGTTGAAACAACTTTGCAGGAGCGATCGGACAGGGAGATCTCCGCGGTGGAGATCGGCGCATTCGTTATGGAGGAGCTGAAACGTTTGGACAAGGTGGCCTATGTGCGATTTGCTTCTGTCTATCGCCACTTCCGAGACATCGGCGAGTTCATGACTGAGCTTAAGGGGTTGCTCGACGCCAAGTAGTAGGCTGGTAATCCATCCCCACCGTTTCGGCGGTGGTTCCCAACCGGGGTATCCCGAAGCTGGCCGTGTTAGGTTCCCAATCAGGTTGGTACTACCTATTCTTTGAAAGACCGTGGCGAAGGATTCTTCAACAGAAGGGGTAGTTGCGTCTCAAGTACCTGATCAGGCGTGAAGCGATCCAGTTGCAGGTATCGCACGGCTGGTGTGACGAGCACATCTGCTGGCACCATTCCAACCACCTCGCTGTTGGCGACCGCCACGCCGAGCTTGTCAGCCTCGCGTTTTACGGCGTCGCATACCAGGTGTAACGGAGTGCGGACATGGTCGGTTAGGTTCATCGACACTTGGACGAGGTGGCGGTGGGTTAGCTGTACGGCGATCGCCTTCACGAATGGTAGGCCGCCGCTCCGTGCTCGGACCGTGCGCGCGATCTGTTGAGCCACTTTGAGGTCGTCGGTGTCGAGGTTTACGTTGAGCGCGATGAGCAGGCGGCGAGCGCCGATGGCTGAGGCGCCAGCTGTTGGGTGGGGTATGGAGGGTCCGAAATCTGGGTGCCAGGAAGCGGCCACCATCTTGGTGGCCAGACCTTCGAATTGTCCACGGCGGATATCTTCCAGCCTCCGGCGGTTGGGTGCCGCCGCGGCTTCTTCGTACAAGTAGACCGGAATATCAAATTGGTCGGCGACGGTTTGTCCCACTGAGCGGGCCAGATCGGCGCAGGCGGTCATTGTGATGTTCTTGAGCGGGACGAACGGCACGACGTCGACGGCGCCGATCCGCGGATGTTCACCCCGGTGGACACGGAGATCGATTTGCGTGGTGGCGATGTCGAACAAGCGAAGGAGTGCCTGAGTCAGCCCGTCGCCGTCACCGACCAGCGTCAACACGGATCGGTTGTGATCGGGATCCGACGAGCAATTGAGCAGGTGAACTCCCGGGATGTTGCCGACGGCATCTACAAGCGCGCGAATAACGTCCGGTCGTCGTCCTTCACTGACGTTGGGCACTGACTCGATCATGAGTGTTTAGGCCGCTCCCTGCGGTTGACTGGTACCGGTGTTTCCCCCATAATCGCACCACTTCAGGCGAAACGAGTGCATGTTTGATCTTCTTCACGGTCAAGCGAAGACCTTGCAGATACCCCACGGCTGCTCGCAACAATCGATTCAGGTAGTCCACTCAGGCTCAAAGCCGACAGGCTGCGGACCATGATTCAACGGGTAATTCTGTCCGACAAATCGGTGGACCGATGGGACAGCTTGCCGCAGGCGGCTGCCCAGCGACAGCGATGAGGTGTCCGCGGTGTCAGCGTATCACACATGAGGAACTGGACATCTGTCCGAGCTGTGGCCACGGTTATGCTCTGGCGACAGAGCAGCCGGACGCCTCTGCGCTGAGTCTTCCGACCGCTTCCGAGCCGCCCGCTCCACTGATTGATCTCACGTTGGACCCGCTAAACAAAGATCGGCCAAAGCTATCACCCCCGGAGTCAGAGGTTGTCGTTCACTCAAGCCTTTCTCGGCGTGCAGCCGCTGGCGGGGTGGTTGTGCTGGCCGGCCGGCAGGCGTCGTCGCGTCCCTTGTCGGTGCGACGGCGGACACCAAGAGCGCCGAAGCTCCGGTCGGAGGGTTGCCCCACGGCGGCAACACCGCGCCTCGAGTTTGAGCGCCTAGGGGGCAGTGCGGTGGACCACAAGACGCCGAGCGAACAGGTCGTGCGCAGAGGGACAGCGGCGTTGGTGGGTCCACGCCTCGGCGCTTGCGCGGTCGACCTGCTGTTGCTAGCCGCAGTCGATGTCGCCGTGCTTGGTCTCACTGTGCGGCTAGCTGGCCTGTCTTGGGAAGCTATCGGCTCATTTCCAGGAATGCCATTGGCCGTCTTCCTCGGGCTGCTCGACATCGGATACTTAATGGCGCTGACGGCGCTCGGCGGACAGACGATCGGCAAGATGGTGCTGGGTCTTCGCGTCGTGCACGACGATGGAATGCCGGTAACTGTTGTCGGCGCGGTGACACGTACTGTGGCATATGGCGTCTCGGTGCTCCCAGCTGGACTTGGATTGCTCGGTCTGCTGTTCGGCTCGGGCCGCGCGTTCCACGACTACCTCGCCCACACGCGAGTCGTCAAGGTGTCCTGACACCCCCATTGCGGCGGTTTTTACGTTTCGTTCGCCGGGCTGATGACTCATAGAGACCCGATGCGCGCGCTGGTGCTGTTTATCGCCACGGCGGCCTACAGCGGCTATGTTCCGACTGCGCCAGGCACGACGGGGTCTGTGGTTGGGCTAGTTCTCGTCGTGTTGGTACGATCGATTGGGCACCCGTTCTCTGAGGCGGTGCTCGTGACGGTTGTACTCACCGCCGGTGTGTGGGCGGCGTCCTCGGCTGAGCGCCTTCTCCAGCGCCGGGATCCCGGGATCGTTGTGATCGACGAGGTGGTAGGAATGCTGATCGCCTTGCTCTGGGTGCCCGTCAGCTGGATCGGCGGGCTCGTGGGCTTGATCGCCTTTCGCGGGTTTGACATCGCGAAACCGTTTCCGATTCGTTCTGTTGAGCGGCTACCTCACGGTTGGGGCGTGGTAGCTGATGATGTCGTTGCCGGCATCTATGCCAACGTGTGTGTCCGTATGCTGGCGTGGGTTGTCCCATCTCTCCTTATGTCATGACGCTACAAACAACGCCGCCGCTTTCACGCGCTGTCATCATCGCGGTCGGTGCTGAGTTGTTGACGCCACACCGCGTGGATACCAACTCGCTCGAGCTGACTACCCATCTCAACGCACTTGGGATCGAGGTCTGTCAGAAGCTGGTCGTTGGTGATGATCGCGAGGATCTGGCCGACGCGCTTCGCCATGCTATGACACGCGGCAACTTGGTTATCATCACGGGAGGTCTCGGTCCGACTGACGATGACGTGACGCGCGCGGCTGTCGCGGGGGTGTTGGAGCTGCCGCTCGAAGAAGACCCGCAGATCGTTGACGAAATCCGCGCGCGCTTCGCCGCGCGCGGTCTCGATATGCCGGACATCAACAGGCGTCAAGCGCTGGCCCCCAAGGGGGGTGTCATGTTAGCGAATCGGCGCGGCACTGCACCCGGCCTCTGGATCGAGCGTGACGCGACTGCAGTGCTTCTCCTACCTGGGCCACCGCGCGAGCTCGGTCCGATGTTCGAAGCAGTCGTGCGGGATCGGCTAGCATCACGGGGAAGCGGCCAGTCTATCTATCGCCGGGTCTTGCGGATCACGGGGCGGACCGAGTCGCATGTTGAAGAGGCGGTCCAGCCGCTGTACTCGAAATGGCAGCCACCTGGCCCGGTCATCAAGATAACGATCCTAGCCGCTCCTGGGCAGATCGAGTTACACCTATCGACGAAGGCTGCCGCCCCGGCGCTCGCGGGTGAGGTTCTTGATGCCGCGACGGCTGAGTTTGCGGCTGTCCTTGGCGAAGCCCTGTTCAGTACCGACGGGAGTTCCCTCGAGGAGGTGGTGGGTCGGCTCTTACGTGAACAGGGAGGACGGGTTGCTGTTGCTGAGTCGTGCACGGGTGGGCTTATCACGTCTCGGCTTACGGATGTACCGGGCAGTTCGGCTTACGTGCACGCCGGGTGGACGCTCTACGACAATGATGCCAAAGTCGAACTGCTTGGTGTCGATCCGGCACTGATTCGCGAGCATGGCGCCGTGAGCGGGGCCGTGGCTGAAGCGATGGCTATGGGAGCACGGGAGCGGGCCGGCGTTACCTTCGGTCTGGGGGTGACGGGGATTGCTGGGCCGGGCGGCGGAACTACAGGGAAGCCGCTCGGCACGGTTTGCGTGGCTGTCGCCGGGCCAGGAGCGCCACCAAAGGTTCGGCGACTCAGGCTGTCTGGTGAGCGCACGCGCGTCAAGTTTCAAGCCTCCCAGGTGGCGCTCGACTTGCTCCGGCGCGCCTTGCAACAGCGGAGTGGATAGCGCTTGGTCTAGTGGAGGTGGGCTGCCAGTGAAGTCCCTGGTGATAGGTGCGTCTGTTTATCGCGGTCGATCTTGATTCGCCGACACGTGACCTGGCGGCCGGCGTGATCGCCGAGCTGCGATGCCACCTTCGCGTCGGGCATGCGTCGATTAAGTGGGTTGCCCCCCCGCATCTGCACTTCACTCTTGCCTTCTTGGGTGAAGTCGGTGGAGATCGGGTAGAGGCAGTTCGTCAGGCGATGGTTAAACGTTGGCATCAGCAACCGTTCCGCGCTGGTGTTTCGTCCCTCGGGGTATTCCCGCCGTTTGGAACACCGCGCGTCGTTTGGCTCGGGATTGGAGAGGGGAGAGCAGAGCTTGAAGCACTGCAGGGTGCCGTGCGGGCACGATTCGGGCTGCTCGGCTTTCCCCCGGAGCAACGAGCGTTTCGCCCGCACTTGACGCTCGGGCGTGTCCGCCGCACGACCCCAGCGTCGGGCCTGGCGGTTCGCGACGCCCTCGGTCGGGTGTCGTTTCCGGGACACACCTGGCGTGTGGACCGGGTGGTCTTATACGAGAGTCGGTTGTCGCCATCGGGGCCGTCCTACGCGGTCGTTGCGCAGGCGCCGCTTGGAATGCCAACGGGAAACGGAACGGGCGGCACTACCTAACCGCGGCGGCCCTGGCGATGGCACAAGCAACGAAAAAGAAATTACGGTCGGCAGATCGGGCATACTGGTTAAAGATGACATGCACTGGCTGCTGCTTCTCATTGCCTATTTAATTGGAGCCGTTCCTTTCGCCCTTTTGTTGGCGCGGCGTATCGCCGGGACCGACGTGCGCTCGGCCGGCAGCGGCAACGTTGGCGCGGCGAATGTCTACCGAACGACGCACCCATCGTTGGCACTGGCCGTAATGGTGCTCGATGTTGGTAAGGGCTGTGCGGTGGTCGCGTTTGCTGGGAGCCTGGGGGGCGACGAAACGCTCCGAGCGGCTGCAGGTGGCGCAGCAATCGTGGGCCACGTGTTTCCGGTGTGGCTGCGGTTTCGCGGAGGCAAAGGTGTTGCTACTGCCTGTGGAGTCTTCGCGGTGTTGTCGCCGCTTGCCACGGCGATGGCCGCTGCGATGTTCGTTGTTGTCGTCTGGTTCACCCGTTACGTCTCGCTTGGTTCCGTCGTGGCGTCTCTGGCGTTTCTACCGCTGGCCTACTTTGAAGAAGCCAGGCCGGCGACCATTGCGTGTGCAATCGCGATGGCGTTGCTCATCCTGGTCCGCCATCGCGCTAACTTCGCGCGTCTTCAGGCCGGAACGGAATGGCGGCTAGAAAGCTCAATCGCGTGCTTAAAGACGACGAGACGATGACTGACACCTCAGCCGTTCGGGTAGCCGTGCTCGGTAGCGGTGGGTGGGGCACGGCGCTCGCCGTGTACTTGGGTCGACTCGGGAAGGACGTGCAGCTCTGGGGCCGAGACGACGCTCTGGTTGCCGAAATTCGCGCGCGCCGGGCGAACCAGGTTTACCTGCCGAATGTGGAGGTGCCTGCGACCGTTCAGCCAACCTCGTCGCTCGAAGCTGCGCTCAGCGGGGCACGCTACGTGGTAGCGGCAGTCCCTTCGCACGGTACGCGGGACGTCGTGCGGAGGGTTGCGCCACTGTTACCTGCAGACGCGACGGTCGTCAGTGCCGCTAAAGGGCTTGAGGTTGGAACCTTACTGCGAATGTCAGAGGTTATCGAGCAGGAAATCGGCACTGGGTGGCCGGTGACGGTGCTATCTGGTCCCAGCTTCGCGCTCGAAGTGGCGCGTGAGGTGCCCACCGCTGTGTCCGTGGCTGGCCGGTGTGCGGACGCGGTAGCTGCCGTGCAGCAAGAATTTCGTTCCCGCTATTTGAGGTTGTACGCAAGCTCGGATGTGACTGGCGTTGAAATCGGCGCCGCCCTGAAGAACGTTATCGCTATTGCCGCCGGGGTCGTGGAGTCGCTCGGGCTTGGTCGCAATGCGCTCGCGGCGTTAATCACGCGCGGTTTGGCCGAGATTTCGCGGTTAGCGTTCGCCGTGGGTGGCCGCCGAGACACTTTGGCTGGTCTCAGTGGTCTTGGGGACCTGGTGCTCACCTGCACCGGCACGTTGAGCCGTAATCGCCGCGTGGGCATCGAGCTCGGCAAAGGGCACCGTCTCGAGGACGTGTTGGCCGGAATGAAAATGGTGGCAGAAGGGGTACGAACGACTGGTGCCGCCATGGAATTAGGAGGGCGTCACGGCGTGGAATTACCGATCGTGGCTCAGATGGCAGAGGTCATGGCCGGGCGAAAAGAGCCCAGGGCCGCCGTCGAAGAGTTGATGCTTCGGCGGCAGCGGTCCGAGCTGGAAAGTGGCTAGTGTCGTCAGTGATGGTAGATACGGTCAGGCGGGCTGGCGACATGGGCTATATGGATCAAGCGCTTGAACTCGCGGAACGGGGACGTGGACAGACGAGCCCCAATCCGTTGGTGGGCGCGGTCGTGGTGTCGCCTGCGGAGGTCGTGGTTGGGGCGGGGTTCCACATGCGCGCTGGAGAGGACCATGCGGAGGTTCTGGCATTACGGGAGGCTGGTCAACGCGCACGCGGGGCGACCCTCTACTGCACCCTGGAGCCATGTTGCCACCAGGGTCGAACTGGTCCTTGTGTGGCACGGATCGTCGCGGCCGGCGTCGAGCGAGTTGTTGTCGCCATGGTTGATCCGAACCCTCGCGTCAGCGGCAGTGGGATTACTTACCTTCGGTCGCACGGGATCCACGTCGACATCGGTGTGTGCGAGGAGGC
This sequence comes from Vicinamibacterales bacterium, assembly GCA_965197375.1. Classification (GTDB taxonomy): domain Bacteria; phylum Acidobacteriota; class Vicinamibacteria; order Vicinamibacterales; family UBA8438; genus CBDAMZ01. Next base: position 34,254 of record CBDAMZ010000010.1, on the reverse strand, counting down.
GGCTGAGCGACTGAATGAGGCATTCGTCACCTGGGTGACACGCGGCCGGCCGTTCGTGACGATGAAGATCGCCGCGAGTCTCGATCGCTGTGTCGCTGCTGGGTTAGGCGAGCGAACCCAGCTGACGTCCGAACTGGCGACCCGCGCTGTGCATCAGTTGCGCGGTCAAGTTGACGCCGTGGGTGTCGGATCGAAGACGGTGCTGGTCGACGATCCGGTGTTGACGGCGCGCGGGGTCACTCGGGGCCGGCCACTGACCCGGGTGGTGTTCGACCGTCGACTCCGCACGCCACCGTCGGCGCGCCTGTTCACGACGCTCGCGGAGGGGCCCGTTGTGGTCCTCACGAGCGAACACGCACTCGAGGTTCACGCTGACCGCGCCGAACGGCTGCGGGCCGCGGGCGCGCGCCTCGAGCCGCTGGCGGCTGGCCGCATGGGTGAAGCGATGGCGTGTCTCGGTGCGCTGGAGATCTCCAGCCTGTTGCTTGAGGGTGGGCCAACCGTTCACCGCGCAGCGTGGTCAGGCGGGGTCGTTGATCGCGTCCAGATTTTCATTGCGCCGGCGGCACTGGGAGCGGACGGGGTCGCCTGGTTGAGCGACGGCTCCTTGTCGGTGGCCGATCTTGAGAATGTACGCGTGCGGAGCTACGGGCCGGACGTGCTGATTGAGGGAGATGTTTACAGGACTCATTGAAGCGGTGGGTAAAGTGGCCGAGGTTGAGTCGATCCAGGCCGGCTTCCGTATGCGCGTCGTGACGGATCTGGCCGGCGAACTTGGCCCAGGCGACAGCATCGCCGTTAACGGCGTGTGCCTAACCGTCGTTCTGGGCGACGCTAAGGAATTTCATGCGGAAATCTCACCGGAAACGGCGCGGGTCACGACATTAGGGACATTCCGGCCGGGCTCGATCGTTAATCTGGAACGTCCGCTGCGTGCAGAAGCCCGCTTGGGCGGGCACTTCGTGCTTGGGCACATCGACGATGTTGGGCACGTGGATGAGATCCGAGAGGACGCGGAATTCTTCTGGGTGACGATTCGCTACCCACCAGCGCTCTCACCCTACATCGTGCAAAAGGGATCGATCGCCGTAGACGGGATCAGCTTAACGGTTGCGGATCTGGGCGAACGTTGTTTTGGTGTGCAGCTTGTCCCGCACACATGGCGCTACACGCACCTGCACACGCTGGCCCTGGATGATCCTGTGAACCTCGAGTGCGATATCATCGGGAAGCACGTCGTCAAAGCCCTCGAGGTTGCGCGCGACTCCGGGGGGGGGGGGTTGTAGCACAGATAACGAGGAGCGCGAGATGGCTAAAAAGACCTCTGGACGGACGCTGGTGACAGAGTTGGGACCGCGGCCGGTTAAGCGCTTACGGCGCGGCCCGTTTGCACCGATCGAAGACGCCGTTGAGGCGATTCGCGCGGGCCGGATGATCATCGTGGTGGATGACGAAGACCGGGAGAACGAAGGCGATCTCACGATCGCAGCCGAGAAAGTGACACCAGAGGTAATCAACTTCATGGCGCGTTACGGACGCGGGCTCATCTGTCTGCCGATGACCGGTGAGCGTCTCGACGAGCTCGAAATCCCGATGATGGTGAATCGGAACAGCTCTCGGTTTGAGACGGCATTCGCGGTACCGATCGACGCGAAGCACGTGACAAGCACCGGGATCTCGGCTGCTGACCGTGCCACTACGGTCCAGGTAGCGATCGATCCAGCAACCAAGCCGAGCGACTTGGCAAGACCGGGCCATTTATATCCGCTTCGTGCCGAACGAGGCGGCGTTCTGGCACGCGCAGGTCAGACGGAGGCTGCGGTTGATCTAGCCCGCTTGGCCGAGCTGTGCCCGGCCGGTGTGATCTGCGAGATCATGAACAACGACGGTACCATGGCACGGGTGCCGCAGTTACGGAGATTTGCGAAACGCCATGGCCTACTCATGATCACGGTAGCAGGCCTCATCAAGCATCGGTTGCGTCACGACCGGCTCGTGCGGCGAATTGCTTCGGCTGGGCTTCCAACTGATTACGGCACGTTCCAGGTGTACGCCTACGAGAGTATTATCGAGGGTCAAACTCACGTCGCCTTAGTGCGCGGTGAGATCGGCGACGGTCGTAAAATTCTTGTGCGCGTCCACTCGCGCTGCCTTACGGGTGATGTGTTTCATTCTTCTCGGTGTGATTGTGGTCGGCAGCTTTCGGTGGCGATACAGCGGATCGCGGCTGAGCAGCGTGGTGTGCTCCTCTACCTCAATCAAGAAGGGCGTGGTATTGGACTGGCCAACAAGATCCGAGCGTATGAACTGCAAGATCAGGGGCTCGACACCGTCGAGGCAAATGAGCGGCTCGGGTTCAAGCCGGACCAGCGCGACTATGGGATCGGCGCACAGATTCTGGAGGATCTTGGTGTGCGGGAGATGCGTCTCCTGACCAACAACCCTCGAAAGTTCATTGGTCTCGAAGGGTACGGGCTCTCCGTGAGCGAATCGGTGCCACTGGAGGTGCCGGTGTCGGAGCACTCGAGGTCCTACCTGCGGGTCAAGAAAGAGAAACTCGGCCACAAGCTGTCCTCGGTGTAACACGGACATCCGGAGCTAAAGCCGCGCGGGTTCGTTGACAGTCAGCGGTGGCTGGTCTAGGATAAGCCGTTACGTCTGAGTCTGTTAGAGCCTGTCTTGGAAGCTGGTGTCGGCGAATGAGGGCACCGGGGTTGATGGGCAGCGCTGCGTTGGGCCGCACTCCTTTGGATGACATTCGGGCGATGGACCCGCTCGGTCGGCTGATCGACTTAACCCCGGGGATGAATCAAATCGGGGACGCGGCTGGTCTCGCCGACCCGCGGCAGCTGACTTGGACGGCGGTAGTCGGTAGCAGCGAATTACCAGAGGGGGTGGCACTACCGTGCAGCGGGTCAACCGACTGTTGAAGCAGTTTGCCGAGATGCGCAAGGTGCTGAAAGTTGTGGGCGCGGTGGGGCGCCGACGCGGAAGGCGCTTTGGCCTGGATCGGCAAGAAAGCTGAGGAAGACGAATGTTGTCCATTCGACTGCGACGTCAGGGTTCGAAGAAATGTCCGTTCTTCAGAGTTGTCGTGACCGAATCTCATGCGGCACGCGACGGTCGTTCCATTGAAGTCTTGGGGCACTACAACCCGGTAACAGAGCCGGAGACGTTTCTGGTTAACCGGGAACGCCTGGGCTATTGGGTGGACAAGGGTGCCAAACCGAGTGCAACGGTGCGCACGCTGTTGGCACGTCATTCGCACGAGACGGCGCCCGTTGACGAAGCAGGCTCTGGGGCGGCGGTGGCGGAGCGGGCCGGGTCGTGAGCGACGTTAAGAACCTTGTCGAAGTCATCGCGCGGGCGCTTGCGGACTATCCCGAGGCGGTCAGGGTGACCGAATACGAGCATCAAGACACGGTCCGGATCGAACTGACGACTAAGCCTGGGGATCTCGGCAAGCTGATCGGCAGGCAGGGTCGCACTGCTGCGGCGGTCCGGACGATCGCTCAGGTAGCGGCCGATCGCAATGGGCTTCGGGCAACCGTCGACTTTCTCGACAGGGCCGAGTAGCGGTTATGGTTCAGGCTGGACGTTGGGATGCGATGGTCGTCGTTGGACGCGTAGCACGGTCCCACGGGAGACGTGGCCAGGTCATTGTGAATACGGAGACTGATTTTCCGGAAGCGCGCTTCCGCGCGGGCAACACGCTTTATGCCAGCTTTCAGGAGCAGGCGGTCGAGCTTCGGATCACAACCGCTCGATTCCAGTCCGGACGTCCGGTCCTTGGGTTCGCGGGCGTAACCACCATCGACGATGCTGAGCGACTAGTGGGTGCCGAGCTTCGCGTTCCCGAAGCGACGCTGCATCCGTTACCGGCTGGTGCGTTCTACGAGCACGTACTCGTTGGATGCAAAGTAACAACCGTGGCTGGTGCAAGCGTTGGTACCGTCACGGCTGTTCAGCGGGGAGGCGGCGCCAACTGTCTGCTCGTTCATAATCACGAGGGCGAGGTAGACGTACCCTTGGTCGACTCGATCTGTGTCCGGATCGACACCGCCAGCCGGACGGTCGTGATAGACCCGCCAGACGGTCTTCTGGAATTAAATCGCAGCGCTTAGGGTACGGGAGCACAAAGTGCGGTTCGACATCGTCACGATTTTCCCCCGGATGGTCGAGGCGTTTCTCGCTGAAGGAGTGGTCGGTCGAGCCGTCGTACGGGGCGTGCTCCAAGTTGCGGTCCACGATCTCCGAGATTTCACGGTGGACCGGCATCGCAGTGTGGACGACGTCCCGTATGGTGGCGGGCCTGGTATGGTGATGAAACCCGAACCGCTGATGCTGGCGGTCGACACGATTCGACGCGAGTGGGGCTCACCACGTGCCGTCATCTTGGCCTCGCCGCAGGGTAAGTTGCTGAGCCACGCTGCAGCTGTCCGCCTGAGCCGCCTTTCCCACCTCGTGATCCTGTGCGGGCGATATGAAGGTGTAGATGAGCGTGTGTGCGCATACGTTGCCAGTGAAGAGCTGTCGATCGGTGACTACGTGTTGAGTGGTGGTGAACTACCAGCCGCTGTTATCGTCGACGTCGTGGCACGCCATGTGCCGGAGGTCGTGGGGAACGATGATTCGGTTGAAGGCGACTCGTTCGTACGGAACTTACTCAACTGTCCGCATTATACGCGCCCCACCGTCGTGGATCGGCATCGGGTTCCAGACGTCCTGCTGTCGGGTAACCATGCAGCTATTCGGCGCTGGCGTAAGCGCGAAGCCATTCGACGGACGTTTAAGCGCCGGCCCGATCTACTGACTGGGGCTATTTTGGACGACGAGGAACAAGAGTTCCTCCGAGAATTCGAATGGGTATCTAAGCGAGAGACGGGAGCAGGAGCATGAAAGCCGTTGATGCCGTGGAGCGTGCACAGCTGGTGAAGCGTCCAAACTTACGGTCGGGCGACACAGTGCGCGTTCACGTGAGGATCAAGGAAGGTGAGAAAGAGCGCATCCAGATCTTTGAAGGATTAGTCATCGGCCAGCACCGAGGCGGGGCGCGAGCGACCGTCACGGTTCGTAAGGTGTCGTTTGGCCAAGGCGTCGAGCGAGTCTTTCCGCTACATTCCCCAACGATCAGCAAGATCGACGTCGTAAAGTCTGCTCGTGTCAGACGTGCGAAGCTCTATTTTCTCAGGAAATTACGTGGTAAGGCCGCACGCATGAGTGAGCGGAAGCGGGGCAAGTAGCAGGCTAGCAGAGCCTACGTACGATTAAGCCGCTTTTGTTTCAGCTGAGTCAGTTTACTAAGGGCTCATTCAGAAGTAGTTTTACATTTTTGGCCGCCGATACGTTCCGCTAAGCTGCATTGCTCGTCGGTCAAAGTTTCCAGGGATTTCCCTTCTTGCGTCCTGTGGAGCGGGAGCCTCGATACCTTAAAGGTGCGAGCTTGTTTCTGAGCGGACCTTAAGTTGCGTTCTTCCGCGAGGCGGACAATCGAGAACGCCCTTAGGCGGCAGGGCTTCCTGCGGGTGGCCGGCGTGGACGAAGTCGGGCGAGGCTGCTTGGCCGGTCCAGTTGTGGCGGCCGCGGTGGTGTTTGATCCGAGACGTCCCGTTTCAGGCCTTCGCGATTCGAAGCTTCTGACCCCTGCGGCGCGTGAACGGTTGTACGCGCGTATTGTTGCCAACGCAGAGTGGACCGTCGCATCGGTCGGGTCAGCGGAGATCGATCGAGTGAACATTCGTCAAGCGTCGCTCGATGTGATGAGACGTGCTGTCACCGCTCTTTCGCCGCCTCCGGACTTCGTACTGGTCGATGGCTTCCGGATACCGGGCTTGTTTGTTCCGCACCGCGGCGCTGTCCATGGAGACCGTCGGTGTACGGCTATTGCTGCCGCGTCAATTGTGGCGAAAGTGACACGCGATCGACGGATGCGGCGATTGCACGAACAGGATCCGCGCTACGGCTTCGACCGCCACAAAGGCTACGCGACAAGCGCCCACCTTGCGGCCGTTCGCCGTTTTGGCTACTCCGCAGTGCACCGCCATTCATTTCGCCCTCGATCCCTGTTTGATAGGATTCTGTAGGAGGGGGGGCTTCTAGTGCTTGTTTACGTGCCTTCGTTGCCTAAAGGGCATCACATAGCCCGGGGAAGCGTTTCTGGCGTCGGTGTGCTCTACTTAGGTGCCGCGCTCGTCGAGTTTTGGGCGTTGCCCGGTCGTTCCGTTCCCCGCACGCGTGATTGATGTTGCTGCCGACCCGGCGACCAATCTTGTGTCTTGTGACGGATCGGCAGCGGATGGGCGGCTCGTCCGCCACCGACGATATCAGACTTCTTGTTGATCTAATTGCGGCTGCCTGCCAGGCCGGTGTGGATCTTGTTCAGATCCGCGAACTTGGCCTCACCGACCACACGCTGGTTGATCTGGTGAGCCGCGCCGTGGCGGTGGCCGATGCCACGCCAACCAGGATTGTCGTCAACGATCGACCGGACGTCGCGCTTGCTGCGGGCGCGGCGGGCGTGCACCTCAAGAGCGACTCGATTGCAGCTGGCCGCGTTCGTTCGGTGGGTCCGGAAGGTTGGTTGATCGGTCAATCGGTCCATGGGCTCGATAGAGCACGCGCTATTGCAGCCTCGGGTAACGCCGATTACCTGGTGCTCGGGACGGTCTATGCGACGGCAGCGAAACCTGGTCGGCAGCCTCTTGGACTAGAGACGGTCCGCCAGATTTCGCAGGCGGTGACACTACCGATTCTGGCCATTGGGGGGATTACGGTCGAACGGGCCACGTCGGTTGCCCGCGTCGGCGTGGCCGGGGTCGCAGCAGTCGGCCTTTTTGCCGAGGCGATCGGGGTCGCCGTCCAAGATGAAATGGCAGTGCGCGTGCGAGCCGTGCGTCAGGCATTTGACAAGGGTCGGTTGCTCGTCTAACGTCGGGTGGGTCTGTGCCAAATACTGAACGCGACGACTTTGGTGCGATGCTTCGCGCGGAACGCGAGCGCCGGGGGATCTCGCTTCGCCAGATCTCCACCTCGACCAATCTCTCGATGACCACGCTCGAGGCGCTCGAGCGCAATGACGTCTCGAGCTTGGCCGGGGGCGTCTTCGTTCGCTCCTTCGTGAGGGCCTATGCCGTCGAGGTCGGTCTGGATCCAGAGGAGACGATCCGCGAGTTCCTCGCGCGGTGTGCGATCGAGGGTGTTCATGCTGGCAGCCCCTACACTAACGAGTCCAATGAGTACGAGGTGTTTCGGAGCCAGCAGCGGATGGCGACAACCGTGGCCATCCTTCTTCTGTTGAGTGTACCGATGGCTGGGAGTCTCCTGTTTGTGGGGCTTTTCTCCCGGACGGAACAACCGCCCGCGCTTGCCGGTGGGGTCGGAGTTGTGACACCTACGGCGACAGCGCCAGGGAGAGAATCGGACCCAAAGCCGCCACGCGCACCGGTTGTGGCGGAAATGCCGCTGTTAGGCGAGGCGGTACCCAGCTTAGCACTGACAATTGACATCCACCCGCGCGCCGATTGTTGGATTTCGCTGACATTGGACGGCCACCGCATGTTCTCGAAAGTCATGCGGGCTGGCGAGCGGGACATCCTTGAGGCCGATCGCGAGATCATTATTACTGTGGGCGATGCGGGCGCATTTGTGTTCGCGATTAACGAGTACCCCGGTCGATCGCTCGGCCGGGACGGCGAGGTCGTGACCGCACGTATTAACCGAGACAACTACCGAAGCTTCACGGCCGAGTAGCTCGCGCAGGCCCCGATCCACCGCTGGTTGTCACCATGGATGAAATCGTCAGGCAGCTCTCGGTGTTCGCGGCCCCTTCTTAGATTTTTTTCTCGCCGTCTTCCGTCGCTTGGTGAGGCGCCACTCGGACCGCATCTGTGAGAGTCCGTCCATATACACGGCGGCTCGCGCTCGCGTCTCTTCGTCAGGAAGCGTCTTGAGGATGGCGACCGCGCGGTTCAGATCACGCTCGACAGTCGTGGCGGTTGTTCGATAGTAGAGGCGTTTGATCTGTTCTACCTGCCGCGACTTATTCGGCATGAATTATGCCGAAACGACCCGCAAGCCGTCCGAATCGATACGATAGTCCAGTACGTGCGCGCCTGCAGCGGTGATGGCCTGCTTGACGGCCGGTACGATTGGGGGATCGGCGAAGAAGATCAGGGAACCACCACCGCCCGCGCCACACACTTTTGCGGCACGTGCACCGGCCGAACGTCCCCGCTCAATGAGATCTTCGATCGCCGGGGTCGTGACGCCAGGCGCGAGACGTTTGCGGAGCTCCCACTCCTTCGCTATCTGACGTCCGACCTCGGCCCAGTCCCTGGCTTCGAGCGCGTGACGCATGGCGGCAGCGGTGTTGCAGATTTCATTGAACAGCGTTGCCACGTGCGGGTCGCCGTCGAGATATCGCTTGACAACCTCCCAATTATTGACGCCGGAGTCCCGCGATGCTCCCGTGTAGGCAAGTACTACCCGATCCTCGATCGCACATGGGTCGACCGAAAGCACTACGCGCATAATGCCGGTCGGACCCATCTCCAGTGCGGCCAGACCGCCGTACATCGCGGGTCGGAAATCCTGGATGCCTGTCGGAACGCCGATCGTCCGAGCCTCGAGGTTAAGTGCGAGAGACATCAAGGCTTCGGCGCCATAGGCTGTGCCGTACCACTGGGAGAGCGCGCCGCAGAGTGCGATGTTGAGGGCGGAAGAACCACCCAGACCCGCGCCCACCGGTGAACCGGACCGTGTCGTGACGGTAAGCCGCTCGGCCTCAAAGAAGCGCAGCAGCCGCGCGACGAGCGTGAGGGTGGTTTGGCCGTCGAGCTTAGACCAATGCGGCACGTCAACGGTCTCTCCTGTATCTTCCGACGCGACGTGTAAGCGCCCGTCAGGGCTTTCAGACAGTGTGCACTCGGCGCGAAGGGTGATCGCTGCGTTAAGCGTTTGCGCATTTTCATGAAAGAGGTAAAGGGGCCAGATATCAAGCGTGCCGCCGGCGAAATCAATGCGCGTGGGGGCCGACGAATGAATCCGCACGGGTCGCATTATAATGGGTCGGCTACCTGGTGGCCCGTCGCACCGCAGCAGGCCGCCTTCCCGTGCCACGTTTTCCGATGTTGAAACACGTGCAACGCCATGTGGGGCAGTTGGTCGTTGCCGGGTTTGCGGGCACTACGATCCCTCCTGAGCTGCGCGCGCTGGCCCGTGACTTCGACCTCGGTGGAATCATCTTCTTCGCCCGGAACGTGGAAGCTCCTGAGCAGGTTGCAGAACTGGCGTACGAGGCACGTTCTCTCTCGCATGAGATGCCCGTGTGGGTCAGCGTGGATCAGGAGGGCGGGAAGGTGGCCCGGTTCCGCGCGCCGTTTACGGAGTGGCCGCCGATGATCGCTCTGGGTCGAAGTGGCGATCTCTCGCTGGCCGACCGATTCGGGCGGGCGCTCGCGATCGAGCTCGGAGCCGTCGGTGTGACCTTGGACTACGCGCCCGTACTGGACGTTCATACCAACATCGCCAATCCCATTATCGGCAACCGCGCACTGTCGACGCGGGCTGACGATGTTGCCCGATTTGGGGCGGCCATTATTGGCACGCTCCAGCGACACGGAATCGCTGCGTGCGGGAAGCACTTTCCTGGACATGGGGACAGTTCTACCGACTCCCACGACGAACTACCGGTTGTCGAGCATCCTTCGGACCGTCTCCGTGCGGTCGAAATCGAACCGTTTCGCGCAGCCATTGCCGCAGGTGTAGCGGCCATCATGACGGCTCATGTCGTCTACCCGGCGCTTGATGCCAGCACTCCAGCGACGCTCTCGTCGTCAATCGTGAGTGGCCTGTTGCGCGAGGAACTGGGTTTCGACGGCATTGTTGTCGCCGACGACATGGAGATGAAGGCCATTGCGGAGACTTACTCAATAGGAGACGCGACGGTGAAGGCTATCGGCGCCGGTTGTGACATGGTGTTGCTGTGCGGGCCCGATACCGGACGGCAGGTTTCAGCTATTGAGGCGGTCATTCACGCGATCGAGGACGAGACGTTGCCCAAGGCCCGTGTCAGTGATGCACTGGTACGGCAACGACGTGTTAAGGAGCGTTTCTTGGTGTCGAGCCAGCGGTGGCGCCCCCTAGCGGGAAGCGAGCTCCGTGAAATCCTCGGTTGCGCCGCGCACCAGTCCGTCGCGGAGGAGATGGTTCGGTATGTCTAGTGCTATGCGAACTTGTTTGGGCCCGAACCGGCCATCAGCTTGGCACGGCGATATCATCTGGAGCCGCGATAAGCCTTTTTTGCAGATAGTTGGAACAGCGCTAGGAGATGGACACTAGCATGAGTCAGAAGCAGAGACCCCGCGCGCTTCGAGCTGGCGATCGCGTGGCGCTGGTGGCGCCAGCTAGCCCGTTTGACCGGGAGTTATTCGAACGCGGTGTTGCGGAGCTGCGCGCTCTTGGTTTCGACCCGGTGTTTGAGGAAAGTATCTTTGAGCATCGGGGGTACTTGGCGGGGCCGGCGGAACAGCGTGCGATGGCCCTGCGCGCGGCCTGGCGTGATCCAGAAATTGCTGGGATCGTGGCCACGCGCGGTGGTTATGGAAGCGCTCAGCTGCTTCCGTTGTTGGACGTAGCCGAGGCTCGGCGTGCGCGCAAACCGTTCGTTGGGTGTAGCGATCTAACCGCGCTCCTCATTTTTCTGACGTCCTATTGCGACACGGTCTGCTTCCATGGTCCGATGGTAATCAATTTTGGCCGGCAGGCCAAGGGTTACGATCGCTCATCGTTCCTCGGGTGCGTCACCGAACCGAAGCCCCTGGGTGAGTTAGCTCCGGACGGCGTGGAGGTGCTCCTCGGTGGCGAGGCGCACGGCCCGCTCATGGGCGGCACTCTAACTCAGGTGCTAGCGTCGTTAGCCACGCCGCACGCGTTCGCGCCACCGAAGGGCTACGTACTTTTTCTCGATGACGTTAATGAACGTCCCTATCGGATCGATCGGATGCTCACGCAGCTCAGGCAGACCGGTCTTGTCGCGAAGGCGTCGGCCGTCGTGTGCACCGAGTTCGCCGGATGTGATGACGCTGCGGCCGGCCTGACCGCTCGGGCGGTCATTGCGGAACTGCTCGCGGATTTTACCGGACCGGTGCTCTTCGGGTTCCCGTCAGGGCACACCGAGGGGCCGACGCTGACGCTGCCGCTCGGGGTTGAGGTGACAGTGCTTACCTCTCCGCGTGCCCGGCTCGTTATTGAGGAGGCCGCCGTCGAATGAGCAGGGTCCACCTGATCGGCGTTTGCGGCACCGCCATGGCTACCCTAGCGGCGTTGTTGAAAGCGCGCGGCTTTGACGTTCGCGGGTCAGACGAGCACGCCTATCCGCCTATGAGCGAGTTTCTTGCCAACCAAGGCATTGTGCCGATGGTCGGGTACCGAACTGAGCGCATCACAGCTGATCTCGACCTGGTGGTCATCGGGAATGCTGTCTCCAGGGGCAATCCAGAAGTTGAGGCGGTGCTTGACCAAAAGATCCGGTACTGTGCGCTGCCGGAGATGATTCGGGACCACTTCCTCTGGGGTTCAAGGTCGGTCGTTGTTGCTGGCACGCATGGGAAAACGACGACCGCATCGATGGTCGCCTGGTCTTTGGTCGAGGGGGGAGTCGACCCCAGTTTCTTCGTTGGCGGGATACCTCGTAACTTCGACGCGAGCTACCGGCTGGGTCACGGCGAAGTGTTTGTCATCGAGGGAGACGAGTACGACAGTGCGTTCTTCGACAAGACAGCGAAGTTCCTGAAGTACTTGCCGGACGTCGTGGTCGTGAGCGGTGTCGAGTTCGACCATGCCGACATCTACCAGAATTTCGACACGTTATGCTTGGCCTTTCAGCGCCTGGTTCGTTTGGTCCCGCGCAAGGGTCTGGCGATTCTTGGTGCGGACGATGCCGAAGCCGCGGCGTTACAGGCCTTCGCTCATTGCGAAGTCGAGACGTTTGGGCTCAGTGAGGGGGCGGATTGGCGCGCGACTGATATCTATTACGAAGCCGGCGGGATGATTTTTGACGTCTCGCGGCGGGGGGAGGTAGTTGCGCATGTACGACTGCCGCTTATCGGGCTCTTCAACGTCAGAAACGCGCTGGCGGCCGTTTCGGTTGGAGCTGCCATCGGAATCACACCGCCGGCCGTCGCGACCGCGCTGGGGACATTCCGCGGCGTATGCCGGCGGCTCGAAGTCCGCGGTGTCGCGCACGGAGTGACGGTCTACGATGACTTTGCCCACCATCCAACGGCCGTCCGCGAAACGCTGGCGGCAGTTCGTGACATGTGCCCAGAGGGTCGCGTTTGGGCCGTGTTCGAGCCTCGTTCGGCGACTGCGTGCCGCCGGGTCTTTCAAGAGGCGTTCGTCGACGCACTCCGTCTAGCGGATGAAGTAGTCGTTGGTGCGGTCTACCGCTCGACGTTGCCCGAGGCAGATCGTCTATCTGAACCTAAGTTAGTGGCCGATCTTCAGGCCGTCGGAGTCTCGGCCCGGCACCTGCCGGCAGTCGAGGAAACGGTGGCCACGATTGCAGACGAAGCGCGGGACGGGGACTTCGTTGTGATCATGTCGAATGGTTATTTCGACGGGATCCACGAGCGGCTGTTACGTCGACTTAAGGCGTTAGGGTAACCCTCAACGCGATGCCAGGCTGGAATCTTTCGCGTGTTGGCGATGCGGCGTTGGTGCTAGCTTTTGACCAGCGGATCGATCCGAGCCTCAACCAGCTCGTGATCCGCGTGGCTGATGCCGTGCGGTGGTCCGAGCACCCTGGGGTGCTTGACGTCGTGGAGAGTTACTGCACCGTGACAGTGCATTTTGATCCGCTTAAGACCGACGTTGAGCGAGTGGTGATAGACCTCAAAGCGGCGGCCAGCCGTGGCGCCGTAGCCGATGACCGGCGGGTGGAGGAGGTCACGGGTCGCGTGCTGACGGTGCCGGTCTGCTACGGGGGTGCACGTGGGCCGGACCTCGACGAGGTGGCGTGTTTCGGTGCGTGCACGTCATCTCGAGTGATCGCGTTGCACGCCGGACGGGACTATCGGGTTTACATGCTCGGCTTCCTGCCAGGCTTTGCTTACATGGGCTCGGTCGACCGGCGAATCGCCGCGCCGCGCCGGGAGACGCCAAGACTGTGCGTCCCAGCCGGATCGGTCGGTATCGCCGGTCGTCAGACTGGCATCTATCCCCTGGATGCTCCAGGCGGATGGCAGCTGATCGGACAGACGCCCTGGCGAACGTTCGCACTCGGTCGGGCAGATCCCTTCCTCTTGCACGCGGGCGACGCGGTGCGGTTCGAGCCGGTCGATGAGACGACGTTTCGGCGGTTGTCGGCAGAGGCTGCGGCGCAACCCTCGGGGTTGGCCGAATGGGGTCACTAGGCGTCATGGCGGTCGCGGTCGTCCGTCCGGGCATCCTGACGACGGTCCAGGACGACGGTCGGTGGGGGTACCAACGCTTCGGCGTGCCGGTTGCCGGAGCGATGGATCGCGCCTCGCAGCGGCTCGCCAACCTGCTCGTAGGCAATCGCCGGTCGGCTGCAACACTTGAAGTAACGTGGGTCGGTCCAACGCTCGAGTTCGGCCAGGATCTCCTATTCGCTGTCGGGGGGGCATGCTTCGAGCTCAGTCTTGATGGCGAGTGGATCTCGATGAATGCAACTATGCGTGCGCGCGCCGGCCAGCGGCTTACGTTCGGCCGGCGACTTAGTGGTGTGCGTGCCTACGTTGCCGTGGCGGGTGGGTTTGATCTGCCGGTGGTACTCGGCAGCCGGGCGACCCATTTCGGGAGCCGGATGGGCGGGCTTGCGGGGCGGGCGCTCAAGACCGGCGACTGTCTGCCGGTTGGTCAGGATACGGCGCGCCCCGCGCGCGAAGGTGATACCCGTCTGCCCGCCGTCCAGCTTCCTATCCAGGGAGCGCGCGTGCGAGTAATTCCGGGACCGCACGACAGGTTATTCGATCAGAATATGCTAGAGGTTTTCGCGACATGCCGATACGTTGTGACGCCGCAGTCGGATCGGATGGGATATCGACTTGATGGGAGTCCGATCACCCCACGCGGTGGCCGCGAGCTGATCTCAACAGCGACCTTGGTTGGATCGGTGCAGGTCCCACCTTCGGGGCGGCCGATCGTGCTGATGGCGGATCGGCAGACCGCCGGCGGATACCCACAGATCGCGACGGTCATCACCGCTGATTTACCTGTGGTCGGTCAACTAGCACCAGGGGACTGGATGGAATTTGAACCGTGTACGTATGCGCGTGCTGTCAGCTTGCTGATCGCACAGGAGCGTGCCTTAATTTCGTAGCCAAGCATGGCAGTCAATTCACGTATAGCGCGCGGTTTCGGTAATAAGCAGCAAATTCCTACCGCACTGGTAGAGGTTTTCGGGGCCGAGCGCGTGGGGTGCCGTGTGGCGCTCGGCCCGCTCACCACGTTTCGAACCGGCGGTGAAGCTGACTGGCTGGTTGAGGCACGTGGCGCCCACGAACTAGTGCAGGCACTCGTCGCTGCTCATGCTGCCGAACTTTCGGTCACACTGTTGGGCGGCGGGTCTAACGTGCTGATCGGTGATGGCGGCATCCGCGGCCTTGTCGTTCGGACGCGACATGGCGGGATCGAACTTGTGCGACCGGGCGTCGTACGTGCGGCGGCTGGAGTGACGCTCAATGGCCTGGTGCGTTGGACGATCAATCGTGGTCTCGCGGGTCTGGAGACGTGGGCCGGCACACCCGGGACCGTCGGCGGAGCACTCTTCAGCGACGCGCACTTTCGAGGTCGTCTGATTGGAGAGAAGGTGAGTGAGGTCAGGTTGGCGGATCGGGACGGCACAGCACGAACAGTGCGGGTGGACGAAATGGAGTTCGGCTACGACTGTAGCCGTTTACAGCGCACGGGTGAGGTCGCCCTGTGGGCAGAGTTCGAGGTAACACCAGCCGACTCGGCTGGGCTGCGCGCGCGCGCGCGCGCGTCGCTCGCCTATCGGAAGCAGACACAGCCGCTCGACGAGCCAAGCGCAGGCTGCATTTTTCGAAACCCCGACCCGGATCGGGTTGTCCTTCCTGTGGGTGTGCCCCCGTCGGCCGGAGCCCTGATTGACCGGGCCGGGCTCAAAGGCTTTACCGTTGGGCGAGCGCGGGTGTCTGACGTGCACGGCAATTTCATTGTCAGTGATGGCCATGCGACGGTCGGGGATATCCGAGATCTTATTGAACACTGTCGCCGTGAAGTCGAACAGAAACTTGGGGTCACGTTGCGACAGGAAGTGGTATGCCTTGGCGACTTTTCGTGGCCGCCCAGTGAGTGATGAGGATAGGCTGTACTTAGTGCTACCTTGCGTGAATACGGTGACGCACCGAGGTCTACTGAGGGAAGCCACGTCTGATCGTTGCGAGATGCGAGGAAGGAGACCACTGGGAGCATTTGACTCACTGTCCAGCGCGGTCCTTGGCGAGGTACATTAGTGGCCGAATCCCACGGCATGTAAGAGTTAACGCTTAGTCAGTCAATATGGCACGCAGCGAGGTTCGGGGGCCGATTGTCACTCTCGTCGTGCAGGGTGGACACCCTCTGAGTGGACGGGTGGCCGTGGAGGGCAACAAGAACGCTGCATTGCCGATACTGGCAGCCTGCATGCTGACGGAGCAGCCGTGCGTGTTGACTAATGTTCCTCGGATCGATGACGTGCGTGTCATGGGAGAGCTCTTACAGGGCCTCGGCGCTGAGGTGGAGGGCTTGGGGAGCACGACCGTGCGTGTTCGGTGCCGGCGTGTTCTGAGCGATGAGCCTGAGCCGCGGTTGGTTGGACGGCTTCGAGGCTCGGTTCTGCTAGTTGGGCCGCTTCTCGCGCGCCTTGGCCGGGTGCGCCTATCACCGCCGGGGGGTGATTTCCCCGCCCGGCGGACCCTATCGGCGCACCTACAGGCACTCCGCGCTATGGGTGTTCGGGAGGTTGACGGCGGGGCGCATGAGGACAGTGGTACGCCGTGTGCGCTCGATGCTCCAGATGGGCTCAAGCCGGCCTCGATCTATCTGGAAGAAGCCTCGGTCACGGGGACGGAGACGGCGATTTTGGCGGCAGCCGCGGCCAGAGGCGTCACGGAAATTCGACACGCCGCGTGCGAGCCGCACGTTGTCGAACTGTGCGTGTTCCTGGGCGGCATGGGAATTGACATCGAGGGTGCCGGAACACCGACGATTCGGATCGCCGGTGGTACGGCGCGTACCGGTGTCGAACATTGGCTGCACGGAGACTACATTGAGGCGGGAAGTTGGGCGGTTGTTGCGGCGGTCACCGGAGGCAACATCGATGTGCGGGGCGCGAGGGCGTGCGACCTGGAGCCGATCACCTCGGTGCTTACTCGGATGAACGTCGACTGTGAACTAGAGGACGGTCGCCTGCGTGTGGTGGCATCGACACCAGCAGCCGTCCGGCAGATTACGACGGCACCTTGGCCGGGGTTTCCAAGCGATATGGTGAGCCTGGTTAGCGTGCTCGCTACACAGGCGCGCGGGCGCACACTTATCCATGATTGGATGTACGAGCTCCGCCTGTTTGCCCTTGAGCAATTGAGCGGGATGGGTGCAAACCTCTTTTTGTGCGATCCGCATCGGATGATTATCGACGGCCCGCGGAAGCTCAGCGGTCGCAATTTGGATACGCGTGACCTGCGATCCGGCATGGCTCTGATTGCCGCGGCGCTCGCGGCCACCGGAGAGAGCCGAGTCGGGCCGCTGGAGACGGTCGAGCGGGGGTACGCCAGCCTTGTCGAGCGATTGCAATCGCTTGGCGCGGTCGTCGCTGTTGAAGAAGGGCGGTAAAAGCAGGACTCCAGCCAGCCATCACCGGACGCATCGCAGGTGGGGCGTTAGTGCGAGGGGTCGGCCTGCCGAAGCCCCCTCTGCGGCTTCGTCTGCCGTTTAGTGGACCAACACTCGGTCGCAACAAGTGAGTCCTCCGTGTGATATCGAGACGCATTCGATGGGTTAATCCGTGGCGCCAAAGTCCGCCACATCTGAATCGTACCGGGTTTCTCGGAGACCGAATGCGTTGAATCAGGCCACCTCAGCCTGCTCATAGTACTGCGCCTCGAACTCTGCTGGTGGAATGTCCCCGAGCGGCCCCAACAGTCGTCGTGTGTTGAACCAGTCCACCCACGTCAAGGTGGCGAACTCCACGGCCTCGAGGGTGCGCCACGGGCCCTTCCGTCGAATCACCTCCGTCTTGTACAAGCCGATCACCGATTCGGCGAGGGCATTGTCATAGGCATCGCCTTGGCTGCCGACCGACGGCGCGATGCCGGCGTCCACGAGGCGATCCGTGTACCGCATCGAGAGATATTGCGACCCGGCATCACTGTGATGTACGAGGCCGGTGAGGGCGTCGCCCCGGCGGGCGTAGATCGCCTGCTCCACCGCATCCAGCACAAAGTCCGTGCGCATGGAGGCCGACACCCGCCAGCCCACAATGCGTCGCGCAAACACGTCGATGACGAACGCGACGTAGCCAAAGCCGCCCCAGGGTGCGACGTACGTGAAATCGGAGACCCAGAGCTGATTCGGACGGGTGGCCACGAATCGGCGGTCAACGAGGTCCACCGGGCGACCGCCCTCACTGGCGTGGGTCGTGGTGACCCAAGCCCGGCCCCGGACGGCCCCGGCAAGGCCCATCGCGCGCATCAGGCGCGCCACGGTGCAGCGCGCCACGCGGACGCCGTCCCGTCGCAGCTGCTGCCAGACTTTCCGGGGGCCGTAGACCTGCTGGTGCGCGTCATAGACCCGCTGAATCTCGACGCGGAGCTGACCGTCGCGCTGCGCCCGTGCGGACCGGCGCGTCGGATGTGTCCGCTGGTGCCGATGGCGATGAGTCCGTCGACGGGGCGATCGGCAGCACGGCGCAGATCGGCTCGACCCCGACCACGGCGCGATGGTCGGCGATGAACTGGACCATCGTGGCGACGTCCTCCGGCGGTCGCGCTCCGCCTGGGCGAAATACGCGAACGCTTTCCGCAGGATCTCATTCGCCCGCTTCAGCTCCTTCCACCGCTCCCGCTCGCTCGTCGTCAGGCCCGGCCGATGCCCAGCATCACGCTGCGCCTGCCGCACCCACTTCCGCAGCGTCTCCGCCGTGCAGCCGAGCTTCGGCGCCACCGACTGCAGCACCGCCCACTCTGAGGCGTGGGCCTCCCGGTACTCCTCGACCATCCGGACGGCACGTTCGCGCACTTCCGGAGAAAACCGACTGGGACGTCCCATAGCCCCCATCCTCCCAAGCAATGAGGTCTCCGAGAAACCCGGTACGATTCACATCAGCCACCGCTTTCATCGACGTCCCCGCGCGTTTCCAGCGCCGCGCAAATATGTCTGCCTTAACTGACTAGCGCTCAGTCTCGCGACACAATGCAGTAGATGGCCGGATGGGATGTCAGTTCTGCGGGTCGCGCGGTAGGCCAACCGGCCGCTGCGTATCTGGCGTGGTCCCTGGCGCAACCGGGGTGGCTAACGGCCGGGGTTGTAGTTGCGGCTGCGCGACCAGCGCTGATGCGGTGTCGCGCCTCACGCGGAAGGGGAGGAGATCCTCCTCCTCGAGGTCAAGGACGCGTACGATGTGCGGCGTCAATGTGAGCACGATGTCGGTTTCCTGGGTCTCGGTCTTACTGCGCCCGAAGAGACGTCCCAATGCTGGCATGCTGTTCAGCCAAGGGATCCCTTCCAGCACCTCGCGCTCGTCATCTCGGATTAGCCCCGCAAGGATATTCGTCTCGCCGTCGTGTAGCCGGATCGTTGTCGTGATCGACCGATTACCGAACTGTGGCAGGTTGCCGAACCCGGTACCTGAGATGTTGCTTATTTCTACCACAAGCGTTAACGAGACTTCGTCATTGTGGTGAATGCGCGGGGTGATGGTGATATTAACCCCGATGTTTTCGTAGTTAAACGACGTGATCGGCTGCTGGCTGATCCCGCCGGCCGCGATCGGCGTGAATGTGGTGACCGGGACCGGCACACGTTCCCCGAAACGGGCTTCAGCCGTGACGCCGTCTGACGTTCGTAGGTGCGGGTTAGCCAGGATCCGCGTGTTGGACTTGCTTTCGAGTAGTCGGACGAACAGACTCGGCAACCTGGCTACGAAGATGTCTGCTCCAGAGAGCCGGCGCACGTCGTCGATAAACAGGCCTCCATCATCTGTCGTTCCGCCAACGTTCGGGTCGAGGACGGTGTTGATGCCGGTGCTGCCCGCTGACGCAAACTGCAGGCCATAATCGCGAAGGGTCTGGCGATCAACCTCGAGCAGGTTAACTTCGATAACAACCTCAGCTCGTGCCTTGTCGATGGCCTTGATGAGCTTGGCGGCAGCTTCCATGCGCTCTGGCGTGTCTTTGACCGAGATGGCGTTGGTGGCAGTAACCGGCGCCAGCCGGCGCAGATCAACAACGAGCCGAAGGAGATCGATAGTTTCTGCAACGTCGGCATTGCTTAGGTAGAATGTCCGGACGATTTCCTCTTCGTACTCCCGTCGTTTTGCCGGCGTGTCAGGAATAATCGTGACCGTTCGCTCAACCGTGATGCGGAAAAAGTTGCCGGTGCTCGCGGCGACGGATGCCAGGGCCACGCCGAAGGTGGTGTTTCGCAGATCGACCGAAATGGTCGAGTCTCTGAACGCGGGGTCGAACACAACATTAATGCTGCCAAATTGCCCGAGCGCGGAGAACACCGCTCGGGCACTGGCGTCGCGGAAAACGACCGAATCTGGAAGTTCGATGTCGCTGGGGAGATCGAGACCGGGTGGAGCCGCCTCGCGCGTCCGATCGATCAACGCCTCGAGCTCGGTCTGGCCTTCTTCGCGAGCGGCGAGTTTCGTCTGAACCTTCCGACGGGTCTCGCGGAACTCTCGCTCGATATCGCCGACTGATGGATTCAGCTCGTAGGCTAATTGATACTCTGCTAGTGCTTCTTCATAGCGCTCGAGACTTGCAAAGCGGCGCCCCTGAGCGTAGTGGACCTGCGCCGCCCGCATTTTCGCACGGTCGAGAGCAAGCTGAGCATTCCGGTCGTTGGGACGTTCTTGCAGTACTTGTGTGTACTCGGCGACGGCACGATCGTAGTTTCGTTGTCGCTCGGCTTGCTGGCCGGCTCGGAACGCCGCGCTGGTGGCGCAGCTGACCATGGAGGCGGCGAGGCCGATCCAGACAACAAGGTGCACAGCCGACCGGACGCGGATAGACAGAGATCGGTGGCGTCGCCACTCAGCGCGTAAAGCGACCGTCGGTAAGCACATCGGCATCTTTGGGGACTTCGAATATAAAAAGCTTATCGGGTAGAGCCTGGTTTTCCTTGAGGTTGGAGAAAATGAACGTTGAGATGCCGCCCTGAAAATCAACGGCGATCAGCTGGCGGATTTTGAGGTTTACGGGGTCGACCACAAGCGTGAGCCAGTCGTAACCGGCGTTATCGCGCTTGGGTGCGAGCCGGACGACCCAGCTGTCCGAAGGCGCATCTACGACGTTAGTGTAAGCGGCGGTGAAATCACGGGCCAGGTCGGCCTCCCCGGCGAGGAAGAGCGCAGGAGTCGACACGCGGTTATCACTTGGCACCTTGCTAACGATTACCTGCCGATCCTCTGGAATGTAAGAATACAAGGTTTCGCCGTCTGAAATGAACAGCTTTTCCTCCGGTTCGGCATAGCTCCAACGTATCTTGCCTGGCTTCTTGACATGCACGGTTCCGCGCTCGACGACAGAGGTGCGAAGAACGCCACCGGAATAGCGTTGCTCGAAGTCGGCCGCGAAATCATGCACCATGTCGTACGTAGCCTGCAGTGACGCAATCAAGATACCGATCGGGGGAGGAGAGTTCTCACGGTCCGTGGCTGGCAAGGCGAGGTTGGCACACACGAACACACCAACGCTGACCACAGCGCCCGTCCCGGCGAGCCGTCGGAGACGGCCCGGCGTTGATCCAACCTTCATTGCGAAGGACGCGGGGGCGTGCACGACGGTACGTGCGGGTTTTGGAGTAGGGTTCATAGGTAGGCTTTCGGAGCAACAAACTTGAACCGCACTAGCCCTTCACTTCAGGGAACCAGCTGCAGGCGGTTTCTGCTTGGGGGCTGCCTTAGCGTCGGTCGGGAACTTGGCTGCCAGCCATTCGACGATGCCTCCTTTGAGCACACTGGCACGATAACCCTGTCGAATCAGGGACGCCACGATTGGGACGCTGACGCGCTCCTCGGGGTCTGAGTCATACGCGACGATCTCACGGTTGCTGGGCAGGGTCGAGGCGTCGAACTCTCGAGTAGCGAGTCGAACCGCACTAGGCAGCGTTATGGTGCTGTGCTCGTACGGGTACTTCAACCGGACATCGATGACGACCGGTGCTGTCTCGGCACCGCCGTCGAGCTTTTCCTTGAGCGTCTCCTTAGTGATCCGGGGAATCGGCATACGGCTATTGTCAGGAGCAGTTGCGAAGCGTGTCAAGTCTGGGGTAGGTCAATTCAGCGAGCAAGCGCCTGGTCCTCTGGGGTCGCCACAGGTGCCACAGGGTTGGATCGCTTTAGCCGGGGTCGAGTCCTTCGTCGGAGTGCTTACGGCGAAGATGGAGAGCTGGCGAGTCAACGAGTTACTGTCGCACTTGGGGCAGTGGAACGTCTGTTGCCCACGAACGATTATCTCGAACGCGTGTTGGCAGTTGCTGCAAACGTACTCGTAGATTGGCATAGAGCGTTCAGAAAGTACCGATCAAGGATAGCATGACGACGCCAGTTCCCGCCCACGCTCTTTTGGCAGATCCTCGCTAGTCGGGGCCACGACGCGAACCACGAGACCGTGCCGATCGTTTCCCGTGCGCTTCACCAACATATTGTTGCTCAGGCGACAAGAGACGACGACCTGCAGCCGGTCTCCAGCTTTAAGCTGCACGGTGCCTATAGCAAGATCGCGTAGCTTTCTGATGCGGTACGCGGAGCGGGTGGCAATTAGTCCCCGGTCAGCTCTGATACAGCCTTCCGAACCGCATCGTAGTCGTTCGGAAGCTCCACTGGGTGGTTGGCGAAGCGTGCGGTGATGTCTGGTAGTGCCCCGCGATGGTAGCCGAGCTTGAAGTCCGTGAATTTCAAGCCGTTGGCGGTCGACACAATGACGACGCGGTCGGCTGATTGAATATCCCCTCGCTCGCGAAGCTTGATGAGTACCGCCAGCGCGACGCCGGTATGCGGGCAGTTGTACATCCCGGTCCGGTCAGCTCGCGCCGCGGCTTCAGCGAGCTCAGATTCTGTGGCCTGCTCGACCATCCCGTCGTGTTGTTTCAGCGCGCGGATGGCCTTGTCAATCGACACCGGATTACCGATCTGGATCGCGGATGCCTGGGTCTGGGCCGCCTTGATTGGCTCGAAGTGCCAGTCGTTCTTGTACGCTAGGTAGAGAGGGTTAGCCGAGGCCGCCTGAGCCACGACGATGCGTGGCTGGCGGGAGATGAGACCCAACGCAGCCATCATCTCAAAGCCGGATCCGAGAGCGCTGACATTCCCAAGGTTGCCGCCAGGAATGATGATGATGTCTGGCACTTCCCAGTCGAACTGCTGGGCGATTTCGATTGACACGGTCTTTTGGCCTTCAAGGCGAAGGCTGTTCATCGAGTTCGCCAGATAAATACCTTCTTCGGCAGAGAGCCGCTGGACAATCGCCATGCATCCGTCGAAGTCGGTGTCGAGCGAGAGCACATGCGCGCCATTGGCAAGCGGCTGGACCAGCTGGGCAGTTGACACGCTGCCACGCGGGAGAATCACGATGGCCGGGATACTGCCGGCCGCTGCATAAGCAGCAAGTGAGGCTGAGGTGTCGCCAGTCGAGGCACAGGCTACTGCGCGAATGGCGCGCCCCTCGCGCATCATTTGCCGGACCACCGAGATGAGGACGGTCATCCCGAGGTCTTTGAACGATCCGGTGTGCGAGTTGCCGCAGAGCTTAACCCAGAGATCGTCGAGACCGAGCTCCTGTCCGAACCGGTTGGCCCAGAAGAGGTTAGTGCCCCCCTCGTCCATCGACACGATGTTCTCGTCGACGACCGTTGGGCACACCCACTCCTTTTTGCCCCAGACCGACGAACCATACGGCCAGGTGGTGCGCTTGTAGCGTTCGTCGAACAACCGCATCCAGGAAACGGCTGAGCGGTCGCGCAGCGCCTCGAGGTCGTGGAAGACCTCAAGCAGGTCTCCACACGTTGGACAGCGATAGATTGGCTCCATCAAGGAGTGCTCGCCTGAGCATCCAGCGATGCAACGGAAACCGGATCGGTAATGCATGTCGGTCTTCTAACGTTGACTAATAAAGAGTTTATACCGTAGGGAAGCGAATCCGAGAGTGCGGTGATGACTGTGGGGGAATGTATCTGGTGGACCGCATGGGATTCGAACCCACGACCTCCGCGTTGCGAACGCGGCGCTCTCCCAACTGAGCTAGCGGCCCATAAGGGGGTGGGCCCGTCTTCTACATCGATTATTCACGCGACGCAGGCGGACCATTCTATACTAGCCCGGTCAGCGTGCCTGACTGTCGGTCGATCCAACTAGACCCAGCAAGCACAGCCGAACGAGGCGGCGATTGGCCACTTAGCCCAGAGGTCGGTATGTCGTCTGCGTTGGGATTTTCGTCGGGGACTAGCCACTATTCCGTGAGAAGATCCTGGTACTTTAATGCGCCGGCAGTGTTGAACAGCACAACGCTTTCCGAGGGCTGAACGATCCCTCGCTCGACCAAGCGGCGCAGCGCGCACACCGTCGCGGCGCCTTCGGGTGCTGCGCTAATTCCTTCCGCACGCCCGATCTCCCGCATTGCCTTGATCATTTCTTCGTCGCTTACGGCCAGCGCCGTGCCCCCACTTTCTCGTAAGGCGCGCAGGACAAGAAAATCGCCGACGGTGGACGGGACGCGTAAACCATCGGCCACCGTTGCAGCGTCGGACCATAGGGCCGCACGCTCGGCGCCTGATTCGAAGGCTCGCACGATCGGTGCACAGCCGTCTGCCTGCACCGTGACCATCCGTGGGCGGCGCTGCGACGGATCCATCCATCCCAGTTGTTCGAGTTCGGCGCAGGCTTTCCACATGCCGACGATGCCGGTTCCTCCCCCGGTCGGGGTAGATCATCCAATCCGGCCACCGCCACCCGAGCTGCTCGGCGACCTCGTAGGCCACAGTTTTCTTCCCCTCCAGGCGGTAGGGTTCTTTTAGCGTCGAGACGTCGTACCAGTTGCGGGAGACACCTACCTCAGCGGCGAGTTGTCCGGCGTCGGTAATCAGGCCATCGACGAGCGTCACCTCGGCACCGTAGAGCTCACACTCGCGGATGAAAGGCCGTTTGACGTCTCGTGGCATGAAGACCTTGGCGGCGAGGCCGGCACGGGCTGCGTACGCTGCCAGCGCATTGCCCGCATTCCCGGCCGAGGGGAGCGAGAGCGTCTGAGCGCCCAGGCGACTGGCGCAGGTCACCGCCACTGATAGCCCGCGTGCCTTGAAAGAGTTTGTCGGATTGGATGACTCGTCCTTGATATAGAGCGTTTCGAGTCCCAGTGCGCGCTCGAGCTGTGGTGCCCGTACCAGGGGCGTGAAGCCTTCACCCAGGCTCACTGGGTCTTCATCGTCCCAGACCGGCAGCACCTCACGATAGCGCCACAGCGTTGGTGGGCGAGTCGCGAGCACTTCGCGCGTCCAGGTATTCGAAAGTTTGCCCAGGTCGTATCGAGCGAGAAGTGGCGCACCGCACACGCACAGGTGGTGTGGCTGGGTGGGATCGAACGGGCCGGCGCCACAGGGTTTTGCGCACTCGAGGTGGGAGAGAGCGGACACAGGTGAACCGCCTTAGCGGAAGTAAAAGCGGCTCAACTGCACGCCGGTCTGTCGTTGTGCCGTGCCATCGGGGCGCACCGCCTTCGACGGCACATGAATCCCGTTCGTTACGTGATCCGACATCGTCGATACGAACAGCACCTAGCGAATGAGAGGCATTTAATGCGCAAGACCCGTCACTCAACGTGATGACCGGGACTAGCGTTGTAGCAGCTCGCCGTCTTTCACCTTCTGGAGGTCGTCGAGTTTCTGAATGTGCTCGTCCGTGATCTTCTGGATTTGGTCCAGCGCCAGCCGCTGGTCGTCCTCTGCCAGCTTGTGGTTCTTGAGCAGCTTCTTAAGCATGTCGTTCGCATTACGCCGCACCTGTCGCACACTGTTCCGGCCATCCTCGGCCAACTTGTGAACCAGCCGCGAAAGCTCTTTTCGCCGTTCGTCGGTCAGCGGCGGAATCGGGATCCGGATAACCTTCCCATCGTTGCTTGGATTCAGACCCAGGTTCGCGATACGAATCGCCTTCTCGATGGGGCCGGCTTGTGACGGGTCGAACGGGCTGGCAACGATCAATGAAGATTCCGGTACCGACAGGCTAGCGACTTGGTTGAGAGGAAGCTCCGTACCATAAGCCTCTACATGCACGGAATCGAGGATAGCGATCGATGCGCGGCCCGTACGGACACCGGCGAGCTCGTGGCGCACGCGCTCGACGGATCCATCCATTTGCTTGCGGGCTTCCGCGTAGGCTGACTTCGGGTCCGTGATGTCCATGGTGTCAGCTTAGTGGTTCTTAGAGACCTCGTGCAGGGCCGTGGGCATCATCATGCCGAGACGAGCGAGCCGACTGGTTCCCCGAGGGCGGCTCGTCGAATGTTCCCGGCGGTGCGAAGATTAAAGATGACAATTGGCATGCGGTTGTCCATGCAAAGGGAAATAGCCGTAGCATCCATTACCTTAAGCCCCTGTTTGATGATCTGCATGTAGGAAATCTTGTCCAGCCGTGTTGCCGACGGATCGGTCATGGGATCCGCCGTGAAGACCCCGTCTACCTTGGTGCCTTTGAGAATGATGGTCAGCACGTATTTCCATCGCGCGCAACGCAGCCGCTGTATCGGTGGTGAAGTACGGATTCCCCGTTCCCGCTGCGAAGACTACAACGCGACCCTTTTCTAGATGGCGAATGGCCCGCCGTCGGATGAAGGGTTCTGCGATTTCGCGCATCTCGGTCGCGGTCACAACCCTGGTCGTGGTGCCATGTCGCTCGAGAGCATCGGACAACGCCAAGGCGTTAATGACCGTGGCGAGCATCCCCATGTAGTCGGCGGTCGCCCGATCCATACCGCGCGCGCTGGCCGCTAACCCCCGGAAGATATTCCCGCCACCGATGACAACGGCAATCTGGACGCCCAGTGCTTGAACTTCGGTGATCTCCTTTGAGAGCTCATCGGCGACCGTCGAGTCAATGCCGAACGATCCCCCGCCCATCAATGCTTCACCGGACAGTTTCAGCAGAATGCGCTGGTATGCGAGGTCGGCCATGGCCGCTGGTGATTATAGATCAGCTGCCGGACATGCCTTGCCGTATTATTCGGCGGTCTCGCCGATCTTAAAACGGGCAAATCGCGCGACCGTGATGTTCTCGCCTAGCTTGGCGATCGAGGCGTTAACCATCGCGCCAATTGTCATCTTCGGGTCGCGAAACCGAGGGCTGGTCGAGTAGGGCCACTTGCTCATAGTAGCTGTTCAATTTACCTTCAACGATTTTGTCGATGACTTGCGGGGGTTTGTTCGTGTCAGCGAACTGAGCACGGTAGATCTGTTTCTCTTGTTCAAGCTCAGTCGTGGGAACCTCTTCGCGCCGAACGCAAATCGGATTGGCCGCCGTGATGTGCATCGCGATCTCCTTGACCAGGGTCTTAAAATCTTCGGTGCGCGCCACGAAGTCGGATTCGCAGTTAACCTCAACAAGCACACCGACCTGCCCGCCCTGATGGAGGTAGTGTCCAATGAGACCTTGCGTCGTGGACCGACCGGCTCGTTTAGTTGCCTTGGCCTGGCCGCGCGTACGTAGAACGGTCACGGCCCGGTCAAGGTCGCCGTTTACTTCGGTGAGCGCAGCCTTGCACTCCATGAAGCCGACGCCTGTCATGTCACGTAGCTCCTTGACCTGTATTGCGCTGATTGCCATGTTGTAAATCCCCGGTGGAGAGGCCGAGCGGTAACGGTACGAGAGGGCCTCAGACCGAGGCCGGGGCAGCAGGCGCTGCCTGCGTCGTGGCTGGTTGCGCCGGCCGCTGTGGCTGGTCGGTGCCCACCCCGGCACCGCCGCCGTCCGCGCCCTCGTCTGCGGTGGCTCGACCGGCAATCACGGCGTCGGAGATCCGCGTCACAAACAGCTTAATCGAACGAATGGCGTCATCGTTGCCCGGGATGATGTAATCGACATCGTCGGGATTGCAGTTCGTGTCGACGATGCCGATGATGGGGATCTTGAGCTTTCGGGCTTCGTCAACTGCGATTTTTTCCTTCCGCGTGTCGACGACGAATACCGCGTCTGGCAGGCCGCGTCATCTGCCTTATGCCATCCAAGTTTTTATGGAGCTTTCGCTTCTCCTTCTCGATCCGGGCGATTTCCTTCTTTGAGAGATCCTCGTATCGTCCGTCCTCAGCCATTGCCTCGAGCTCGCGGAGTCGCCCAATGCTTCGCTGGATAGTCGAGAAATTTGTCAGTAGCCCACCGAGCCACCGGTGGTTCACGAAGAACATGCCACAACGCTTGGCCTCGTCGAGAACGAGGTCTTGAGCCTGGCGCTTGGTGCCCACGAATAGAATCGTGCGGTTCTCTGAGGCCAGGCGGGTAACGAACTCTTCCGCCCTGCTGAACATTTTGGCCGTCTTACCCAGGTCGATAATGTAGATTCCGTTGCGCTCTTCGAAGACGTACTTCTTCATCTTCGGGTTCCAGCGTCTTGTTTGGTGGCCAAAGTGGACCCCGGCCTCGAGGAGCTGCCTCATTGTCAACGGCGCCAAGCTACCCCCCCCCTCCATGCCCATAGACGCTAGCGTTTACTGAACTGGAAACGCTTCCTGGCGCCCGCTAGACCGTATTTCTTTCGTTCCTTGACCCGCGGGTCTCGCGTGAGCATTCCGGCCTTCTTGAGAAGAGGCCGGAGCTGCGGATCCGACTGCACTAATGCACGCGCGATTCCCAGACGGATCGCCCCTGCCTGCCCAGCGATGCCGCCACCTGAGGTCGTCGCGAGAATATCGAACTTTTCGAGGGCGTCGGTCAGCTGGAGTGGTTCCCTGATTTGGGTGCGGAGTGCTTTTATAGGAAAACAGGCCTCGAGAGAGACTCGGTTGACCGTGATCGCGCCGGTTCCAGGCCGCAAAAAAACGCGGGCCGCCGCTGTCTTGCGCCGCCCCGTTGCGTGGTGCTCGACCGCCAACTCAGAGCGCCTCGTATTTCACTGGCTTCTGCGCCGCGTGTGGGTGATCCGGGCCGGCGTACACTTTCAACTTGCGAGACATCGCGTTGCCGAGCTTAGTTTTCGGGAGCATGCCGCGAACGGCCCGTTCGACCAAGCGCCCGGGCTGGCGTTGCCGGACCGTGCTAGCGCGTTCCTCACGCAAGCCGCCCTGGTACCCACTATGCCGCCGGTACAGCTTCTGGTGTTCCTTTCGCCCCGTCAGCCGCACCCGCTCCGCGTTCACGATGATAACGTGATCCCCCGTGTCGAGAAACGGCGTATAGGTTGGACGATGCTTGCCCTGCAGCAAGCGCGCTGCAACCGTGGCTATGCGACCGAGGACCTGCGCGTCGGCGTCGATAACGTGCCACGCCCTCACCAGTTCGCGTCCCGACGGTACGCATGTCCCCCCCGTAGTCACAAAAAGGCGCTCGGTTTACTTTTTCGTCAACAGCCGCAACCAAGGATCCTACAGAGCATCAGCTAGGGGTGTCAAGAAACGGACTCGTGCGGCTGCCTTCTGCTGACCGACGTGTGAGTCACGTCGCGTCACCATAACTACTCGCCGCGTGGTCTGTGGCCGATACGATGGACTGTAGCGCTGGCACTGGCATGGTGATTTCCACAACCACCTTGATGGCAACAGACAACAATGAAGACAGTGACACCGACGAAGGAGTGATGTCCGAGAACGAGGTCCGCCCAGACGTGCCAACGGTTCTCCGCCAGGATGCCGCTGAACCTATGACGACCGTGTCGCAGGCTGAGGCCACCGGGTGTGACGCGGCGCTGTCCATCTCGCTGGCCGCCCGCGAAGGCCCTTTAGGCGATGACCATCGGGTGGTCGAAGGCCTTGAGCGGTTTTTGGATGTTATCCTCGCTGCTCTCAACGCCAGCCGCCAAGATGGCCGGCGCTAGAGGACACGGGATGGGGATTGCACCAGGCGAACTCCTCGAGCTTCGGTTGGACCGCCTGCGTCACGCCATTACTCAACTGGACCTCGATGCTCTGGTTGTCACGCACCTGCCGAACCTTTTCTACTTGACCAACGTACGTGCCAGTGCGGGGATGGTGGTTGTGACCGCCGAAGGCGCTATTCTGATCGCCGACTTTCGGTACATCACGGCGGTTGAGTTAGTCCTCGGATCGGACGCGGCTCCACGCGGTGTGGAAGCGGTGCTGGTCGAGGAATCATCCGACGAGACGCTGCGCAACGTGCTCGGCCGGGTAGGCGGGAAGCGGATAGGCGTGGAGGCTGAGCATGTTAGTGTCCGTCGCTGGCAGTGGCTCGTGCGTACCGTTGAGGCCGAGTTGGTTCCGACGGAGAACCTGGTTGAGCGGGCAAGAATGCTCAAGGACCCGTACGAGGTTGACACACTTCGGACGGCGGCGGCGCTGCTGGCGCGGGCTGTTTCCGCGGTCCTCGAATTAGTACAGGCCGGGCGCTCGGAGCGCGAGATCGCGACCGATGTCGACCTGATATTGCACCGATGCGGTTTTGAGCGTCCGGCCTTCGACACCATTGTGGCCTCAGGACCCAACAGTGCCCTCCCACACGCTCACCCAAGCACCCGGCGGCTGGCTGCGGGTGACCTGGTGGTGCTGGACTTCGGGGGTGTACACGACGGATACTGCGTAGATCTGACCCGCACGGTGTGCGTTGGCCGGGCGGCCCCGGAGCCAAGGCGGGTGCATCAGGCGGTGCTCGAGGCGCAGACGGCCGCGCTGGCCGTTGTTGGTCCAGGGGTGGTGGCTAGCAGCGTGGACCACGCGGCACGCCGGGTGTTGGAGGAGCATGGGTTGGCTGAGGCGTTTGGGCATGGCACGGGACATGGCCTTGGCATAGAAGTGCACGAGCTTCCGCGTCTCGGTCGCCATCGCCAAGCGGCTGACGATGCTGCTGACAAAGACCTTCGCGATCCGACTTTGATGGCCGGTATGGTCTTTACCGTGGAGCCAGCTGCCTATGTGCCTGGGCTCGGCGGGGTCCGCATCGAAGATGACGTCCTAGTGACTAACGACGGGAGTGAGATTCTCACGGACGCCCCTCGCACTCTTGTCGTCCGGTAGCACGCACCGGTACATGGGTGATCGATGATTGAATTCGACGATATTGAACGGATGTTGGAGTTGATGCAAGCGCACGGGCTCGAGGAGTTCGAGCTCGAGCGCGACGGGATGCGAGTGCGTCTTAGGAAGCACGTGGCTGGGAGGGGCGCTGCGTTAGCTCCAAGTCCTCCCCAAGAGTCCGGGCCAGCTGTTACCGAGTCGGGCGGCTCTGATCACGAGGGAGCTACCGAGCCGGGCGTGCTCTTTGTGAAGTCGCCGGTCGTGGGGACGTTCTACCGTGCCCCAGTGCCTGGTGCGGAGCCGTTCGTCGAGCTTGGCAGCGGGGTTCGCAAGGGACAGGTGCTTTGCCTCATCGAGGCAATGAAGCTGATGAACGAGATCGATGCGGAGTGTGACGGCGAGATCACTCGAATTTTTGTCGACAGCGGCCAGCCGGTTCAGTATGGCGACACGCTTTTTGCCATCAAGACTGTCTGACACGGCCGGCTGTTCCCATGTTCAAGAAAATCCTCATTGCCAATCGAGGCGAGATTGCCCTTCGCGTCATTTACGCGTGCCGCGAACTGGGTATCAAGACGGTGGCGGTTTACTCCGAGCCGGACGCGCACGCGCTGCACGTCCGGTTTGCTGATGAAGATGTGTGTATCGGGCCGGCGCCGGCGATCGACAGCTATCTGAACGTTCCGGCGATCATTTCGGCGGCTGAGGTCACCGGCGCCGAAGCGATCCACCCGGGCTACGGGTTCCTTGCTGAGAGCGCCTATCTGGCCGAGGCGTGTGAAGCCTGCCGCATGACGTTTATTGGGCCACCGGCTTCCATCTTACGTCTGATGGGTGACAAGTCTGCGGCGCGACATGTGATGCGGCGCGCGGGTCTACCGGTGCTGCCTGGAGTCGACGAATCGCTTACCACGTTTCGGCAGGCACTAAAGGCGGCGCGCAAGATCGGCTATCCGGTGATCGTCAAGGCGCGGGCCGGCGGCGGCGGTCGCGGCATGCGAGTCGTAGAGCACGCCGACACCTTCGAGACCGCGTGGGGTACGGCCCAGCGTGAGGCGGTAGCAGCGTTCGGCGACGGTGGTCTATACCTAGAGAAGTATTTGGTGGCGCCGCGCCATATCGAGTTTCAGGTGCTGGCCGATGCTGAGGGACACGTCGTTCATCTCGGTGAGCGCGAATGTTCCATTCAGCGGCGGCATCAGAAGTTACTCGAGGAGTCGCTCTCGGTGGCACTCACCGAGCGTACCAGACGAAACCTCGGCCGTCAGGTGGTCAAGGCGGCACGAGCAACTGGTTACCGTAACGCGGGGACTTTCGAGTTTCTGATGGACGATGCCGGGCGCTTCTACTTCTTAGAGGTGAACGCGCGGCTGCAAGTTGAGCATCCAGTGACGGAAATGGTAACCGGCATCGACATCGTGAAGGAACAGATCCGCATTGCCGATGGAGCCCCGTTGTCCATTAGCCAGCGCGACGTAAGCTGGTCTGGTCACGCGGTCGAGTGTCGAGTGAATGCCGAGGCGCCCGATACGTTCAGGCCAAGCTCCGGCCTGATTCGGGTCTTCAGCGTGCCTGGGGGGCCCGGCGTTCGGGTGGATACCGCGGCACACGCCGAATGCGTTATCCCTCCCTTCTACGATTCCCTGGTGGCCAAGATCATTACCCACGGACGAGATCGGGACGAGGCTATCGCCCGCATGCGTCGGACGCTGGAGATGACCGTCGTGGAGGGTATCGAAACCACCGTGCCGCTTCACGTGCGAATTCTGCATGACCCAGATTTCCTCGATGGCAACCTGAATACCGCCTTCATGACCGCTTCACCAAGTCCAGCGTCGCGCCTTCTCCACACGAGCCACGGTCCCTAGGCTGAGATTTCTACTCGTAGCCTTGGCCTCTAATCGCTGACATGTTGTTCCCGCCGCTCTGCGCCATCGTGGACGCCACAACCGCAGCGCGTCACGGCTGGGATGTGCCGGAGCTTGCTGAGGCCTACCTCAAGGGGTGTGCCCGCTGGCTGCAGATCCGCGCCGCAGGCGTCTCGAGCAGTACGTTCCAGCGCTGGTGCGACCGCATCGTCGGGGCAGCGCGCCGCTACGATGCCACCGTTGTCGTGAACGACCGTGCGGACGTGGCCCGGCTCGCCGGGGCCGGCCGGGGTCCATGTCGGACAACAAGATATATCGGTGAAGATGCGCGCCGGCAGCTCGGCGCGCGCGCGATCGTCGGCCTGTCAACTCACACGATCGCTGAGCTCGACGCATCACGTGCGCTGGCGGTTACCTATGTCGCGGTTGGGCCCATTTATGTCACGACAACCAAGATGACGGGCTACTCGGAGGCCGGTCTCGGGCTGGTCCGGGCGGCGTCCGATCTGCGCCCGGCGCGACCGGTGGTCGCTATTGGCGGGATCACGCTCGGCCGGGCGCCCGAGGTGTTACGCGCTGGCGCGAGCTCGGTGGCTGTCATCTCTGATCTGCTGCGAGGCAACGATCCGGCGTCGCGGGTTCGGGCCTATGTGACAGCGTTGGCCCCATTCGCGAAATAGTCGCTGGTGAGCTTCCGGACCGTGCGCACCAGAAACAGCAGCCCGATGAGGTTGGGAAAGGCCATGAAGCCGTTTAGTAGTGTGCCGACCGCCCAGACCAGTGGGACGGAGACGACTGCGCCAACCATGACCAGGGCGGTAAAGATAGCCCGATAGGGCACGATCATCTTTGACCCGAACAGGAACTCGAAGCACTTCTCGCCGTAGTAGCACAGCCAATCAATGTTGAAAAGCCAAAGAGGAACGAACAGACCGCGACGAGGAGCGAAGCCAGAGGGATGGAGGTGCTGAGTGCCGCGGCCGTCAGATCTCCACTTGTATCTTGATACGCGGGGTCGGCCCACAGCCCGGATGTCAGGATTACGAACGCCGTCATGGAGCAGATGATGATTGTGTCCATAAAGACTTCGAAGATCCCAACGAGGCCCTGCTGCGCCGGGTGACGAACCTTGGCAATGCCGTGTGCGATCGGAGCGCTACCCAGGCCGGCTTCGTTCGACAAGACGCCACGACTAACGCCAGCCGCGATGGTCTGTGTCACGGCCGAACCCGTAAATCCGCCTACGGCGGCGGTCGAGATAAACGCGTTCGTCAGGATCTCGCGGATGACATCCGGTATCAACGTGACATTCAACAGGATGTAAATACCAGCGGTCAAGATGTACAGCACGATCATGCTCGGCACGAGATGCTCGGCGACGGCTGCAATGCGTCGGATTCCACCGAGGAGTACCAGGCCGACGGCAATCGTGATGAGTACGCCTGGCACCCACAGCGGCACATCGAGATCGAACACGGTTCGAGCCGCCCCAACGAACGTTCGGGCCACCGTGTTGGACTGCGCCATGTTGCCCGTACCGAACAAGGCCGTGGCGGCGCCGAAGAAGGCGAACAGATATCCTAGCGTCCAGCCAAGCGGTCCGTACGGCACTCCGCGGGCGATGTAGTACATTGGGCCACTTGCGAGCTCGCCCGCTTTCCGGGTCACGCGGTAGTGCACACCAAGAATTGCCTCGGCGTACTTGGTTGCCATGCCGACCGCCGCGGTCACCCACATCCAGAAGATAGCTCCGGGCCCCCCGATCAGGATAGCGGTGGCCACGCCACCGATATTGCCGTTCCCCACTGTGGATGCCAGCGCCGTGGACAGGGCTTGAAACTGTGTGATCGTCCCTTCACCCGGCGCATCCTTTTTGAACGCGCCAGCTAATACCATCCGGAGGGCGGCGGGGAACCGCCGGATTGCACCACCCCGGTCATGATGGTGATCAATCCGCCGACGACAACCAACACCA
>CBDAMZ010000009.1:0-475201 GCA_965197375.1 Vicinamibacterales bacterium | reverse complement strand
AGCGCGCAGAGGATGCGATCCCACCACTCGTCACGGTGACGCCAGGGCTGACGGACCACCCGGGCGGACGCGCGCCGCATCAGCCGCGGGAGGCCTTCGGCGGGAATGTAGAGATCGATGTCCGCGACCGGCCGGGTCGCACCGTAGGCGACAACTGCTACACCACCGACAACCTGAAACGGAATGCCAGTTCTCTGGAGAAGATCAGCGATCCAGTGCAGCGCGCCGGCAAGCCGGTGGGTGGGGTCCTCCATGTTAGCGCCAACTTAGCGTGGGGCGTGTTCCCGTAAAGTTGCCTCATACGCCGCCCTGACGTGTGACTCGAAGCAGACGAAGTAGATTGTTTCGATCGGTGGCTGGCTCTCGAGCAACCGGCTCACTTCGCCGACGACGATAGCGGCCGCCTGATCGACCGGGTAGCCGTACACCCCACAGCTGATCGCCGAGAATGCGACGGTCCTAAGACCGTGCTCGCGTGCCAGCTCGAGCGCGCGACGATAGCAGCTGGCCAGCTGTTCTGGTTCGCCTTGATTACCACCGCGCCAAACTGGTCCGACGGCATGAATCACATGTTTGGCAGGAAGCTTGTAGCCCTTTGTAATCTTGGCTTCCGCGGTGGCGCACCCGCCGAGCGTGCGGCACTCCGCGAGCAACTCTGGCCCAGCCGCGCGGTGAATAGCCCCATCGACGCCGCCACCGCCCAGAAGACTCGTGTTGGCCGCGTTCACGATCGCGTCAACGGCAAGGCTAGCAATGTCAGCGGTCGAGATCTCCATTTTAGTCATCGCCGCCCCCTTGGTCGTGGACCGGAACGTTTGCGTGCGAGGCACGGATCTTCAAGAACCCAACGCGCATGACGGGACGGACGAAGATGATGACGAACCACTGAAATCGATTGAGAGTCATCCTGAGCGCAGAAAGTGGCCGCGACCGCAAAAAATACAGCCGGCGCGGCGGTGCACACGGGCGCACGCACGGCCACGCAGGCGATTCCGTCGTGAAGATAAAAATCGAGTTCCCCGGAACGGCACGGCACTACGAGCGTCCAGCGGTGGCGCTCGTCGTGATGGCGATCTGGCGGCGCGCCGCGCCCACGATGTGAGACGCGGAGATGCCGAAGCGCTCCAGCAGCTCACGCGGTTTCCCGCTCCGTGGAACCTCGCGCACGGCGAGCCGTTGGACGACAACCCCCTGGTCGGCGACCGCGTCGCTCACCGCGTCGCCCAGCCCGCCGGCGGAATAATGATCTTCGACGGTGATGATCCGACCACCGGTCTGTAGGCCGGCGCGTGCCAGCGTTACAGCATCAATCGGCTGCACCGAGTACGCGTCGATAACACGAATGTGGATTCCTTCCTTTATGAGCTGGTCATGCGCCGCGAGAGCTTCGAACACGGTCACGCCAGCCGCCACGACCGTGGCCACATCATTGGCGGTTTCGCGCAGCACCTTCGAGCCGCCAACCTCGAAGCGATCGCTTGACGAGTAGATAACCGGCGTTTTCGGACGCGTCGTTCTGATGTACGTCATGCCACGATACGCGGCGGCGGCCCCCACTAGACGATCGGCACTCACGGCGTCGCAGGGATACAGCACGGCGCAGTTCGGCACGCTTCGCATGAGCGCGAGATCTTCGAGCGCCATCTGCGATGGTCCGTCTTCGCCGATCGAGATGCCGGCATGGGAGCCTGCAAACTTGATGTTCGCCTGCCCAATGCCGGCCATCCGAATGAAATCGGACGCACGTGTCAGAAAACACGCGAAGGTCGATGGGAACGGGATGGCGCCGCGGCTGGCCAGGCCCATCGCGGCGCCGACCATCACCTGCTCCGCAATATGGACTTCATAGAAGCGGGCTCCATGCGCCCGTTCGAACGCCTCGCTGAAGGTGGAGTTCGCGACGTCGGCGTCGAGTGCGACCACGCGAGCGTCAACCGCGCCCAACGCGGCCAGCGCGTTGCCATACGCTTCGCGCGTCGCCACCATGCTCCCGAGCTCGTACGATGCGTCCGGTTGCGGTGACGGTTCGTCCGGTCTCAAATCAGCCGAGGTGCGGCTCGGCGGAGGAAGAATAGGCGGTGGATCAGCGCCGGGCACTAGTTGTGCGTGGAGCTCCTCGAACGCACCGTCGAGGTCCGGGCCCTTTTTGATCGCCTTCCCGTGCCAGCCGTCCTTCCCTGCCATCAAGGAGACGCCCTTGCCTTTGAGCGTACGGGCCAGGATCATCGTCGGCCGCCCCTTGATGCGCTGCGCCTCATCGAACGCGTCGAGGATGGCCGAGAGGTCATGACCATCCACCACGACGGTGTGCCAGTCGAACGCGCGCCACAGCCGAGCATAAGTCTTCATGTCGTGCCCCCACTGCGTGGCGCGACTCTGGCCAAAACCGTTAACGTCGGTGATGCCGCACAGGTTGTCGAGCTCGAACCGCCGCCCCGCATGGGCAGCCTCCCAGACCGAGCCCTCAGCCGATTCGCCGTCACCCACGAGCACATATGTCCGATAGCCCGAGCCCAACCGCCTGGCGTTCAATGCCAGCCCGATGGCCGCGCAGATACCCTGGCCCAGCGAGCCGGTCGCCACATCCACAAACGGCAGACGGGGCGTAGGATGCCCCTCGAGGTCAGAATTCACTTGCCGCAACTGAAGGAGGTCATCACGTTCGATGGCACCCGCCTCAGCCCAGGCCGCATAGAGCAGCGGCGCGGCATGGCCTTTGGACAGTACGAACCGATCGTTTTCATCGTGTTGCGGATCGCGAGGGTAGAACCGCATCTCGGCAAAAAAGAGGGCGGCCACGATGTCAGCGGCGGAGCAACAGCTCGACGGATGCCCGCTTCCGGACTCGCTGGTTGCACGGACCGACTCGATCCGCAGCCGAGTGGCGATGTTCCGCAGCGCAGGAATGATCGACGAACGGTCGGCCGACACGATGACCTCCGGCCGGGGAGTCTAGCACAGGTGTAACAGGGGATCCTGACCTTGCAGCCCGTCAGCTGGTAGTGTCGCTCGTCAACTCTTTCAGTGCCAGCACGTAAGGTGCCGCATCCACACCGTGTGCCCGAACCGTTGCGTTCTGTGACGCGAGAGTCGACGCCGCGCGCGCGCGGAGCTCCGCCTGCTGGGTGAGCCGTGCCAAACGGGCCAGAACCCGCGCCGCCGCGCAGTTAGCAGCAAACGGCTTGACCGGCTCGCGCAGGAGACCGATATCGTCTGGCGCCGACACCCGGTCCATAAAGCCGCCGGCGCCGTGCCACAGCGCGCGCACGGCAAAATGCATCAACTCCTGTGCCATATCGAGGTACGCGTCTCGGCCCGTTGCTGCGTAGAGATCGAGCAAGGCAGCGCTGACCCAAACTTGGTCGACGAGCAGGCCGCGGACGCTGTTCTCACTGTTGGCCTGGTGCGCAATCCCACCACCTCGTTCATACGTAGCGAGGACCACGCGCTCGAGCGACGTCACGGCAAATTCGAGGAGCGACGAGTCGCCAAACGCAGCGGCGGCACGCACGAATGACGTGGCCATCAAGGCATTCCCGTCAGCGTACACCGACTGGTCGACGGGGGGTGAGCTGAGCGCTCGACGCGCGTCTTTGGTGGTGGCGCCATAGTACACCTCGTCGGCACGCTGGCTTGCGAAGAACCCTCCGTCTGACCGATCGATCAGCGTCTCTCGCACGTAACGGAGAAGGCCGACGGCACGGTCACGATAGCCGGAGTTGGGTCCATCGAGCAGCAGTCCGAGCACGGCGGCGTTTACATCAAGCACTTTTTCGAAGCTCGGCTTCGTCCAATCCCGCTTCGTACAGTAGCGAAACACGCCGCCGTCAACCGCATCATAGAGTCCGCCCCAGCCGATCGCTTCGAGCGTTCGTGCCACAACGGGCGCGAATGCCGAATCGCCCAGACGAGATCGCAGGGCCGCAAAATGCAGTGCCTCGGCCTGCACGTGCTTCGCCTCGGCCCCAAAGCCTCCGTGCTCAGCGTCAAACTGATCGAGCAGCTCACCGACGAGCCAATCCTCAACGCCAGCATCTGGGTCGGCGTCGACCGATGCCGAGACGAACGGCGCTCGTCGGACAGATTGGGCCTCAAGCTCCTCGTGGCGGGCCGCGAACGCGTCGGCGACTCGGCGTAACAGATAGACCATTCGTTCCGCTCCGACGTAGGTCTCACCGCCGAGGATGTGACCATTTGGAGTAAGGAATGCGGTCGTCGGCCACGCACCGAGGTTGTACCGCTCATTGATGTCTGGACGTCGGTCGGCGTCGACCCAAATCGGAACGAACCGCCCGCGGATGAGCTCCGCGACGACTGGTTCATCGTAAGTGGTGCGAGCCATGGCCGCACACCCCTGGCACCAGCTCGTGCCGAGTGCAAGCAGTACCGGTATCCGCTCGGAACGGGCGCGCGCGAACGCGGCGTTGCTCCAGGTCAGCCAGTTCACGCACGTAGCAAGCTCATCCACAGTTAGACGTACCAGGACCGCTTTCCATCACGTGACATGTGACGTATTAGGTGACCGGCGCACGTTGACAGTGCCGATTATAATGGTGTGTTTTGGCACATCGCGTCACGCTGATTCCGGGGGATGGTATCGGACCCGAGGCAAGCAACGCGGTCGTCAGTCTCCTCGACAGGTGCGGCATCAAGCTGGAGTGGGAGCGGCACGACGCCGGCGTTAGTGCGTTGCAGCGCGTGGGCGTCCCGCTCCCACAACACGTATTAGACGCGGTCGCGCGCAATAGTGTCTCCCTAAAGGACCCAATCGCCACGCCGATCGGCGAAGGGTTTGCCGGTGTGAACGTCGATTTGCAGCGCCAGCTGGACCTCTCCGCGGACCTGCGCCCGGTCTTCAGCCTACCCGGCACATCAACAGCGGCTTCGCGAGCGTCGATCTGATTATCGTCCGCGAGAACACCGAGGATCTCTATTCGGGACTCGAGCACCAGGTAGTGCCTGGGGTAGTTGAACCGTTGAAGGTGATCACCGCCAGCGCCTCCGAGCGCATCGCGCGGTTTGCCTTTAACTATGCGCACCGTAAGGGGCGCCGCCTGGTTACCGCCGCACACAAGGCAAACATCATGAAACTCAGCGATGGTCTCTTCCTTGACCACGTGCGGTCGGTGGCCAGAAATTTCCCAGAGTTGAAATACGACGAGCGGCTCGTCGACGTCGTCGGCATGCACCTTGTACTCAACCCGGCGCAGTTCGACGTCCTGTTGCTGCCCAACCTCTACGGCGACAACATCGTGTCTGACCTTTGCGCCGGACCCGTCGGAGGGCTCGGACTGGTGCCCCCGGCCAATTTAGGAGATGAGGTGGCAGTGTTCGAGGCGGTCCACTGCACGGCTCCTGACATTACCGGATAGCAAAAAGCTAACCCGCCGGCGCTGCTACTGTCAGCGGTGATGATGCTGCGATACCTCGATGAAAACAAAACGGCCGACCGGATTGTGACCTCACTCAAGGACGTGCTCTCCGAGGGATTTGCTCGCATGCACAATCTGGGTGGGACGTCGACGACCGTGGAGTTCATCAACGCCATTTCGAAGAAGATGGAAGCCATCTCGCCTCCCTAACTCCCTTCCTCGATGTCCGCCTTGATGTCCAAGCCGATACATCCGCGGACGCTGTTAGCGGCCGGACAGCCCGTGGAGTGCTTTTCGACGGCGCGCTCCGCAGCCTCGCGTTTGCCTTTAGGAACTTTCAAGTGGCAGCGAACCCGGATCCGCGTGATACGCAGAACCTTATCGATCGCTTCGATGTCGCCTTCGACCGAGGCGCTGATCGTGTTTGAGAACGCCGGAATTGCGCGCACCTCCAGTGCGCGTGCCAAAGTTCCCAGTAGTCAGCCGCCGACCGCGCCAACGATGTGGTCAAGCGTGGCGGGCACCTCTTCCTCAGGCTCGAT
Organism: Vicinamibacterales bacterium; assembly: GCA_965197375.1. Lineage (GTDB taxonomy): Bacteria > Acidobacteriota > Vicinamibacteria > Vicinamibacterales > UBA8438 > CBDAMZ01. The sequence continues at coordinate 469,287 of CBDAMZ010000009.1, read as the reverse complement.
CCCATAAAATTTCTTGATGCCGCCATGCACGCCGAAGCGGATCGGCTGGTCGAAATTTTCAAGGAATGCCTACCGTAGAGGCCCCTTGACCTGCTCAATACGCAGCCGACTAGTGTAAACAATTTCTGCCAAAAGCAGCTCCTTTCCCCAGGATCCCTGGATGGATGCTACGATCATTGACCATGGAACAGTTAAGAACCTTATTCGCAATGTTCGGTGCCACCGTGTTCGTCGCGGCGGTGAACCTCGCCTGTACCGCCGAGCCGGCGGTGGAATCCCAAGCCGGGTCGGCAACCGCCACTGCGGCGCCTGACGAGCCGATACCTACTGATGCGCCACCTGGCTTTCAGGATGAAGAAGGTCCGAAGGATGTCGTGAACTACACGCGTGTCGACGCCACCGTTGCCTGCGCCGGTGCCACACCGCCCGAAGCGATGGCTGAGCTAAAAACCCGCGGTTTCGTGACCGTCATCAACTTCCGCACCGATGGTGAGCGAGGCGCGACGGTCGAAGCCGGGAAGGCGGCAGCGGAAGGGGCCGGCCTGAACTACATCCACCTCCCGTTCCGCGAGCCTAGCGCCGAGGTGATCGAGTCATTCCTTAGCGCGGTCGCTGACCCGGCGAATCAGCCAATTTACATTCATTGCGGGTCGGCCAACCGCGTCGGCGCGATGTGGCTGATCAAGCGAGTCAAATTAGATGGCTGGTCGCTTGAGGAAGCCACGGCGGAAGCCGAAGCAATTGGCCTACGTAGCAAAGGCCTTAAGGAGTTTGCCCTCGAATACGTCGGCGCGGGAGGCTAGCCGCCGGCCTTCGGCGTCCATGGGCTCACCAGCACGCACACTCATGTCGCGAAGTTCTGGTAAGCCGCTCAGCGACATGGATCCCGAGACGTTTCGCCGCCATGGCCATCGGCTGGTCGACTGGGTTTCGGCCTACCTGAACGGCACTGAACGATACCCGGTGCTGTCGTGCGCCAAGCCGGGGGCGATCCGCGACGCGCTCCCGACAAGCCCGCCACAGGAGCACCTGGCGAAGGAATGCCGCAGGAAGGAACCCCGCATTTAGCCAACTCTCCACACCTCGCGCCACCCGCCCCCGCTCGGGTTTTGCTCGAGCGCGACGACACCGTGGGAAGGGAAGTCGAGGAGCCCGTCCGCATTCCCATCGACTAGCCGATTGAACAGGCGCGCTATGTGTGGCAAGTGGCCGACCAGCATCAAGTCACGCGTCTCACCGATCACTCGGTCAGCCAGCACATCGGGCGGATCATTCGGCTGCAGGCCGCGAACCAGGGTGAACCGTGCCAACGGGTTGCAGGCGTGCCTGAAGACCTCTCCCGTCTGGCGAGCCCGCAGTTTACCGCTGTGCCAGATCGCCTCTGGCGTGGCCCCGCCTGCCGCCGCTGCCAAGGCAACCCGCTCCACGCCCGCGCGCCCAACCTCCGTGAGGGGACGCTGGGGATCAACATCTGGGGAGGCAGCTGCACCATGGTGAACCAAATAGATCACAGAGTTCGCCGTCGACCGTTCGGGGCTCGGGTGCAGCCCAAAACAAAAAGCCCAACGAGGCGACACGGGCGGGACTATTGCTGCAGGGCCCGCCAGTGGGAGCCCCGCCAGACCTCGGGCCGCAACAGCGCCAGCACGGCCAATACCTCCAACCGCCCGATCCACATGGCAGCCGTGAGCACGATTTTACTCAGCGGGTGCAGGTGGCCATAATTCGCCATCGGCCCCACTCCGGCTAGGCCCGGCCCGATGTTGCCGAGCGTGCCGATCGTCGCCGTGAGACCGGTGACGATGTCTGCCCCGAGCCCGATCACCAGGGCGGCGCAGATAGCAAACATCAGGATGTAGAACAAGAAGAAGACGAGCGCGGTTCGCATCACTTCTTCTGGGACGACCTTCCCCCCAAGCTTGACCGGCAGAACGCCGCGGGGGTGAAGCGTACGCCGCAGCTCCAACAACGTGTAGCGCCCAACCAGCACGTGCCGCAGGACCTTGGGCCCACCGGCGGCCGAACCGGCGCACCCGCCAACAAACATCAGCGCCAGGAGCACGACCTTGGCCTGGTCAGTCCACAGCACCCAGTCGATGCTGGCGTACCCCGTCGTCGTCAGAATCGACAGGGTCTGAAACGTGCTATGTCGGAAGGCAGTCGCGTCACCGCTGACGCGCCACAGGACCAGGCCAAGACACGCGGTCGCCAGAACCGCGATGGCCGTGTAAGCTCTGAACTCTTCGTCGCGAAACAGCAGGCTAGGGCGGCCCAGAAGCGCCAGATACTGCAGGGCGAAGTTAGCCCCGGCGAGGAACATGAAAACGCAGATGACCCACTCGACCGCCGCGTTGCCGTAGCCCATGATCGACTCAGGGTGTGGTGAAAAGCCGCCCGCCGAAAGCGTCGTCATAGCATGGCAGACGGCGTCGTAGAAGGGCATGCCCGCGATCAACAACGCGATCAACGCCGCCAGCGTCAACCCGGCATAGAGCCGCCAAAGATAAGTCACGGTCTTGCGAATCTGAGGCGTCAACTTCTCACCTAGGACCGCCCCGGCCTCGGTCTCCGTGAGGAACAACTGCCGCACGTCGATGGCGAGCCGGGGAAACACGGCCACGAACAGCGTGATCACGCCTAGCCCCCCGATCCACTGTGTCATCGACCGCCAGAACAGCATGCCGCGGCCGAGCCGGTCGAAATGGGCGAGGATTGTTGCTCCAGTGGTCGTGAACCCCGACATCGACTCAAAGAGCGCATCAATGAAAGGAAGGCCCGCCCAGAGGTAGGGCACGGCACCAAGGTGTGCCACCACAAGCCAGGTGCCGGCCACCACGGCAAGCGCTTCGATCCGTCGTAGATCCTCCCCGGCCTCGTCGGACCACAGAATCATCAGCTGCCCGAGGATCACCGAAACACCACCGCCCACCACGAGCCCGCCGGCATCCCACCGCTCACCGTAGAACCAACACACGGCCGCAGGGACGGCGAATACTATGCCGAACAGCCGAAGCATCCGACCGATGACGTTAATGACGACGGACAGGCGCATGAGAGCAAGCGTACCAGGAGCTAGCAACCAGCAGCTACCCGGAACCAGCAGCAAATAAATCCCGGACGCGGTGCACGGCGACCTCGACGCAGCACACCAGCAACCGATCACCGCCCTTCACGTAATCTTTCCCGCGCGGTACAAGCACGTCGCCTCCTCGCAGAATGGATCCGACGATCGACTCTTCTGGCAGCGACAGATCCTTGAGAGCGGTCGGGGGGTAATCCGGCGGCACCGTCAACTCGACCACGCGGGCCTGCCCCTCCTCGAGGATGGCCAGCAAGCTCGCCCGTCCACCGTCGATCTGATACACGACGGAGGTCACGGCCGCGCCTCGCGCCGACAGCGCAGCATCGATGCCGACACGCTCAAAGAGCCGAAGGTTCGACGGTTTGCTAACGCGCGTAATCACTTTCCGCACACCTAGCTGACGACCCAGTAGGCACGCCAGCAGATTGCGCTCGTCATTGTCGATGACCGACACCATGACGTCACTTCGTCCGATATCTTCGGATTCGAGCAATTCGAGGTCGGTCCCGTCGCCGTGTAAGATGAGGGCGTTCCGCAAAGTTGCCGCCAACATCTCACCCCGTGCCCGATCCCGTTCGATGACGCGTAGCTGAATACCCTCAGCCTGATCAATGTGCTGCGCTAACCGGTAGCCAACATCCCCGCCGCCAATGATCGTCACGCGCTGTGCGACCGCTTCTCCAACGCCAGGCGAGATCTTCCTTCGCAGACGACCCATCGCCTCTCGGGTCCCCATTAGAACGACCTTATCACCAGGCATCAGGCTGGTTTGCCCGCGTGGAATCGAGATCGAATCCTCATGCTTGACGGCAACGATCACAACGCCATACGGCAGATCCAATGTGGAGACTGGGTGGTCAACGAACGGCGACTTTTCCTCCAATCGAAACTCGAGGAGCTGAACTCGCCCGCCGGCAAAGACTTCAGCGTCGACAGCGCCAGGGGCCATGATGATCCGCTCGATTGCCGCCGCCAGTTGCGCTTCCGGCCAGATGACCTGACCGATACCGAAATGCTTGCGCAGGCTCTCGCCGCCGTCTGGCGGCCGGAGAAAGTCTGCTTTGGACACAAAGCAGATGGTCTCACGCGCGCCGAGCTGGCTGGCAAGCGAGCAGGCAACAATGTTGACTTCGTCGAGGCGGGTTGCGGCGATCAGCAAGTCACATTGGTCGGCGCCCGCCAGCCGGAGAACCTCCAGGTTGGTGCCACTACCGGCAACGAACTTCACGTCGGCAAGGGTAGAGCGATCACCGCGGAGCGGGTCGGCGTCAACGATGAAGATTTCGTGCTGGGGAGCGAGGGCCGCGGCGAGAGCGTAGCCGGTGTCTCCGCCGCTGATGATGATGATATGCATTCGTGTCGGCACCACCCATTCTGGCACCCGCGCGAGCGCGTGGCAATCGACGAACCCCCGCCGTGGTTGCGACAAACGCTCGGTCCTCACTCCGTCCGCGCTGGCCCCCGGGGGCGCGGGCCTTCCAGCTAGGACGGCCAGGCAGTAGAGCAGGAACCTCTCTTTAAGTTATTTTCGGCCTAGACGGCATGGCCCAACAGGCCGGCGCACCTCTAGCGCTTTCGCATGCGCCAAGATTCTGCACCAGCCAACAGTCCCCGGTAGGGCTATACTGCCCGCTCATGAATCCAGCCCTCTTCTCTCTCGGCGCGCTGCTCGTCACCATCATCGTCAGCTGCACGATCAGACTTCACGTCGGGTTCCTGGCGATCACGCTAGCGTGGCTCGTCGGCGTCTACGTCGCCGGGATGAGCGCCAATGAGGTAATGGCGGGATTTCCGACTCGGCTCTTTCTCACGCTGACCGGCGTGACACTCCTGTTTTCTCAGGCGCAGGCCAACGGAACGCTGGACCGGATCGCGCACAAGGCAGTGCACCTTTGTCGAGGCAACGTCGGCGTTATGCCGATGATGTTTTTTTTCCTGTCGTTCGGCCTTGCATCCATCGGACCGGGTAACATCGCGGCGACGGCGCTCATTGCACCGATGGCAATGGCTGTGGCCTGGCAGGTCGGAGTTCCAGCGTTTCTGATGGCAATTATGGTGGGCAACGGGGCCAATGCTGGTTCGCTCTCACCGATCGCGCCAACCGGCGTCATCGTCAACGGGGTCATGGCGGATATCGGGCTGGCCGGCTTCGAGCAGCACACGTACCTGAATAACATGATGGCCCATTTGATCATCGCCTTCGGCGCGTACTTTCTCTTCGGCGGATGGCGCCTCCTTGGATGCCATCACGCGGGAGCAGTCGTCGTGCCGTCGAGCACGAGTAAGCCAGCAGCCGGTGACGCGTTCGCGCGGCAGCACTGGATTACCATTAGCGTAATCGGTTCGGTGATCACGGGCGTTGTCCTGTTCGACGTTAACGTCGGCCTCAGCGCGTTTGGTGGCGCGATGCTCCTGTCGCTGCTCAAGGCGGGGGACGATTTCGAGGCAGTCAAAATCATGCCGTGGCGGGTCATCATGATGGTGTGCGGTGTAACGATCCTCATCTCGGTGCTCGACGAGACCGGCGGCCTCGATCTCTTCACGCAAATGCTGGCCGGCATGTCAACACCGGAGTCAGTCACGGCCGTCATCGCCTTTTCGACGGGGTTCATCTCGATCTATAGCAGCACCTCTGGCGTGGTGCTCCCAGCTTTCCTGCCGACTGTCCCTGGTTTGGCCGAGCAGCTCGGCGGCGTCGAGCCACTCGCGATTGCCTCCTCGATGAACGTCGGGGGACACCTGGTGGATATCTCGCCGCTGTCAACCCTGGGGGCACTTTGCATGGCGGCTGCCCCGGCGAGCGAGGACAGTCGGAAGCTGTTCAACAAGCTGATGGCGTGGGCCCTATCGATGACGGTGGTTGGCGGTGCAACCTGCTGGCTGTTGTTCACGGTGCTTCGAATCGGGCTCGGGTAACGCGGTTAGCCAGCCCGCACGCGTCTCACAAGAACGACGAATGCGCGATTACGGCCGCGCACAATCGCATCGTTCAGACCCCACCAGCTGACAAGAACCCCGCCTGCGCTCCTGAGCTCACAACCCGTCCGCGCTGCAGCACGATGACCCAATCGGCAATGCGACGGACCTCCCCCTCGACATGCGAGACGTAGACCAGCGGGGTTGAGAGTTCGTCACGCACACGCTCGAGATACGGTAGGATGCGGCCTCGTAATTCCACATCGAGTGCCGCGAGCGGCTCGTCAAGCAACAGGAGATCCGGCGTCGACATCAGCGCGCGCGCGAGCGCCACCCGCTGGCGCTCGCCGCCAGACAAACCACTGATCCCGCGCTGCAGTAACCCATCGAGCTCCAGCAGCTCGACCACCTTGGCCGGCGACGTTGTCCCATCGCGCCCAGCCCCGTACATAATGTTGCGGCGCACGTTCATGTGGGGGAAAAGTGCGACATCCTGCGGGACGTAGCCCACCTTGCGATCCCGGGGCGGAACATCGAGGCCGCGGTCAGCCACGAACAAAGGGTGCGCGCCGATCTGGATTTCACCAGACGCGGGCCGCCGCAATCCGGCAATCGCGTCGAGGATCGTGGTCTTTCCGGCGCCGGACGGCCCGACCAGTGCAACCGTACGTGCCACCAACCGCTCGTGGATCTCCAGCCTGAAGTCACCCTGCCGGAGGGTGAAATCAAGAATGACCGAAACCGAGGCCTTAGGCATGCTCAGGATGACGTGCTCAGGCGGTTCGCCACCCACACAGCGACAAACCCAATAGCAACCGCGGCCGCGAGCAACGTCATCGCGGCTGCTTCCTGTCCGATTTCCGCGTGGCGGTAGATAGCGACCGAGAGCGTGCGGGTGCCGGGCAGCGCGCCCGCCACCATAATCGTCGCACCGAACTCGCCCAGCGCGCGTGAAAATCCCAGAACGGCACCTGCTAAGAGTCCACGACTGGCGAGCGGCAAACTAATGGTGAAGAATACCCGGGCTGGTCTCGCACCAAGAGTCGCGGCGATCTGCTCGTACCGACCGTCAACTTGCTCGAAGCCAGCCCGCGCAGCCCGGATTAGCAGCGGCAGACCCATCACCGCCATCGCCAGGACCACGGCCTTCCAGGTAAAGATGATGTCGACCCCGAGGCTTTCGAGCAGTTGGCCAAGCGGCCCGCGGCGGCCAACGATCCTCAGCAGAATCAGTCCCGTCGCAACCGGTGGTATCACCAGGGGGAGCGAGACTAGCGTTTCGACGACGCTCCGCCCCGGAAAGTGTGCACGTGCCAGCAGCCAGGCCAAGGCAATTCCGGGCGGCAGCATGACCCCGGTGGCAATCGCCGCCATGATTACGGTAAAGACGGTGACCTCGACTAATTCAGGCACCATGAAGCACGATGAAGCCTGCCTGCTCGAATTCCCACCGGGCCTCGGCACCCTGCAAGAACGTGAGAAATCGGGTCGCGTCCGTTTCGTTGGGCGCATCCCGCCCCACAGCAGCAGGATAGGCAATCGAGGGCCCAGCTTCGAGCGGAACCTCAAACGCCGTGACGACCCCCGACGTCGTGGTGGCGTCCGTGCGATAGACGAAGCCTGCGTCCGCGCTACCCGCTTCAACCGCGGCAAGCACGGCGCGCACGTTGCGCGTCGGCACGATCTTGCCGCGCAATGCCCCCCACGCGCCTATCGACTCCAGATATCGCCGGGCGTACACTCCGGCAGGCACCGCATCCGGGTCCCCCATCGCCACGCGCCTGACGGCATCAGACCTAAGATCCCTAACCGTCCGGACCGTACCTGCACGATCGGCTGGAACGACGACGACCAGTTGGTTCGACAATAGGTCGATGCGGCTAGCACGACGGATCAGCGCTTTAGCCGCCACCCGATTCATCTGCGTCTCGTCGGCGCTGATGAAGACGTCGACCAGCGCCCCCTCGATAAGCTGGGTGGCAAGCAAGCCAGATCCAGCAAGGTTGAGAATCACCCGTGTCCCCGTGGCCCGCTCAAAGCCGGCAGCGACCTTACTCAATGTGTCCGACAAGCTGACGGCGGCAGAGACGAACACGGTGGGTCGTTCGGTGCTTCGGCGTTCGGTGTTCTGACAACCGCCGCCAGCCAGTAGTGTCACCAGGACCGCCACAAACAGCCCGTGGTGCCATTCGGCCGTCGCACTAGGGGCACGCGAAGCGGGCACCGCGGCCGGCCTTTGCGGGCCTCGATGATGCCAAGTCCAAAACATTAAGCTAATTTAGTGTAATTTTAGTTGACTTTACAAACGGTTTAATGCGATTCATAGGTCATTATATGTCACTCGTGACGGTCAGAGAAGCGGCCGTGTGTCTCGGTGTCGGCTACTCGACGCTTAAGCAGTGGATCTACAAGGGCAGTGTCCGAACGGTGCGAACAAAGGGAGGGCATCACCGGATCTCGGACACGGAGATCGACCGGCTGCTGGCGCACCAGGGATCGGCGCGAACCAAGTGGTCCCACCGGCCGACGCGCGGTGGTGTCCTTATGTCGCTGAGTGGGCGGAACCGCCTCCGCGGGATCGTCGAGGAGGTGCGCCAGGAAGGACTTCTCGCGCAGGTCCGGCTACGAGTCGGTGACCAACTGCTCACAGCTGTTATCACGCGGGACGCCATCGACGAGCTCCGCCTGAGGCGCGGTGATGTGGCCTCTGCGATCATCAAGGCGACTGAAGTAATGGTGGGTAAGGAAGAAGCCGACTCGTCACCGCGAAAAGGTGGCCGGTAATATTGATTGTAGCTGCAAGCCCCAGTGCCCGTTCTGCTTCGTCACAACGTAGAGTGCCGGCACCGTCCGATACGCCATCCCGTCGGCCCGCCGCCGGCTGACAACGACCCTAAAGTGAACTTTTTCCCCAGACGCCTGAACGGCGTCAACCAGGTCCAGCGTGCTGTGATCCCATCCCTCAGCTTTCCGTAACGCTTCGAAGTCGATCGCGATCTCCTCGGGGTTTTCACGCACTACCACCAGACCGTTACTGCCGAGGCTAACACGCGGGAAGTTACTGATCTTGGCAATGACTGAATTGTCGGCGTCGTTCCAAGCTCGGAAATATTCTTCGAGCACCGCCCAAGCCTCGGCCGCCTCATCCTGCGCTGCCACCGGTGCCGCAAGCAGTCCGACTGCCACCAACATTGCTACGCCAACGGTGGTCCTTCTCATCACTCACTCTCCCTCGCGGTGTTCCCGCGACCCTCAGGCCAGAAACCAGAAGAATAGCAAATCAGTACTTGGCCGAAGCCTACCGCAAGTGTGGGCTCTCCCTACCTGGACCTGGGCATTCAGTAAAAGTAAAGGTGGCGCGTGTTCCATCGGGCGCTCGGGCTAGCAGACGCGCTGGCCCCCTCGCCTAGGACACCGGTAACCGGCTTCAGTATCAAGACGCCAACGATGCGAATGACCAACGTTGAGAACCTTCGGACTCCGGCACTCCAGATCAAGTAGTACTACAGCGCGCTGCAGTTCCTCAAGGGGCCAACCGCCATGGCCCATTTCGCGCCTTGCAATATGGCCGGACGTAGCTTCCACCGGCGGATCCCGGCACTTAGCCGTAATCATGCAATGGACCGCTTAGTTTGACAGCCTCCTGAACCTCAGGTAGGGTACTTCTGCTCATGTGGTCAGTCTCCCACGCGCCCAATCACTGTCATCATTTCCGCCTGGCGGCGGGCCGGTGGCGTTGCGCGTGACTTAGCCACGATCGAAACTGGCGCAACACAAGGCCTCGCCGAGAACCCGGCGAGGCTTTTTTGTTTGGGTGCAGGAACTCTCGACCTGGCAGCGAACGACGGACGACCGAGGACGGATATATGGACTTCTCGAAACTAGACGGGTTAATTCCGGCCGTCATTCAGGACGACGAGAGCAATGAGGTCCTTATGGTGGGCTTCATGAACCAGGCCGCTTTGGAGAAGACCCGATTGTCCGGCTTCGCCACCTTCTTCAGCCGGACGCGAGGCAAACTCTGGACGAAGGGCGAAACCTCCGGAAACCGCCTCCTGGTGCGCCGCATCCTCACCGACTGCGACGACGATACCGTGCTGGTTCGCGTCGAGCGGATCGGCGACGGGATAGTGTGTCATACGGGCGAGAGAAATTGTTTCTTTAGAGAACTAACAGACTAGAGCCGGTCTCACAACTACTCGTGGGGCTAGGTCTCCGGCCTCGGGCCTCGAGATCGCCACGGAGAAGTCGCCCCACAACGACGATGGGTAGCACCCGATGAAACTGAAGCTGGGTATCCCGAAAGGGTCGTTGCAAGAGTCAACGATTCAGCTCTTTGCGCGTGCGGGATTCAATATCTACGTCAGTTCGCGCTCATACTTCCCAACTATTGACGACCCGGACATTGAGTGCACCTTGATTCGCGCGCAGGAAATGGCGCGCTACGTCGCTGACTACGCCGTCGACGCCGGGCTAACCGGCCAGGACTGGATCGCCGAGCACCATGCAGCAACCGGCAACGACGTCATCAGCATCGCCGACCTCGTCTACTCGAAGCAAAGTTTTCGAAAAGTTCGGTGGGTGCTCGCCGTACCGGAGGACTCTCGGTATCAGACACCAGAAGACCTCAGCGGGGCGAGGATCGCGACCGAGCTCGTACGAGTCACAGAAGCTTATTTCAAGAAGCTGCAAGTGAACGTCGATGTCGAATTCTCATGGGGCGCAACCGAGGTCAAGCCGCCACAGTTGGCTGACGCGATTGTCGAAGCGACCGAGACCGGGTCAACACTGCGCGCGAACCACCTCCGCATCATCGGCACCGTCTTGGAATCGAATCCGAGGCTCATTGCCAACGAGCAAGTAATGAACAACGCCTGGAAGCGAACGAAGATTGACAATATTTCGCTCCTACTCAAGGCTGCAATCGAGGCGCAGGGGCACGTTGGCTTAATGCTCAACGTGCGCCATGCCGATCTCGACGCGGTACTCGCGTTACTGCCGGCGCTCCACCGTCCGACTGTTTCCCCGCTGAGCAACGCCAACTGGATAGCAGTCTCAACTATTCTCGATGAGCGATCGGTCCGCGAGCTGATTCCGAAGCTTAAGGCGGCCGGTGGTCAGGGCATCGTGGAATATCCGCTGAACAAGATCGTTGTCTAGCAGCTGAGATGAAGATTATCTCGTCATCTAATCGACGTGCGATTCGGCTGGTTGTCGAGCGAAGCCGGACGCCCGACGCGACGACCGCCCGTCGGGTAACTCGCATCGTCGATGCTGTTCGGCTGGAGGGAGATCGCGCCTTGCGAGCGTACGCCCAAACGTTCGACCGGGTCACGGGCTCGCTCGAAGTCACGCCGCTGGAAATCCGGCGTGGCGCCCGTGAGGCACCGCTAGCCGTTCGAACCGCGATCAGGCAGGCAGCCCGCCACATCCGGCATGTGGCCAAGCGACAGCTCCCGAAGGGCTGGCGCACCGCGGTCATCCCCGGCGTGGTGATCGAGAATCGTGTGGCGCCGCTGGCGCGCGTCGGTTGCTACGTGCCTGGGGGACGTTATCCACTACCCTCCTCTTTGCTGATGACGGTGATCCCTGCCCGGGTCGCCGGCGTACGCGAGATCATCGTCACCTGCCCCCGCCCTGACCCACCCATTCTGGCCGCCGCCGCCGAGGCTGGGGTTTCCCGTTTGTTCCGCATCGGCGGCGCCCACGCCATAGCTGCGCTTGCGTACGGCACGCCGACCGTTCCAAGAGTCGACAAGATTGTCGGGCCGGGAAGCGCGTACGTCGCGGCCGCCAAGGCATGCGTCGCGCCAGACTGTCCAATTGACTTCTACGCGGGCCCTACCGAGATTGTGGTGGTCGCGAGCACCGGGAAACCGAGTTGGATCGCCGCCGACCTTATCGCTCAGGCGGAGCACGACCCCGAGGCACGGGCCATTATGTTGACACCGACTGCCCGGTTGGGCCGGGCGGTCGCCCGCGCCGTCGACAGGCAGCTTGCTGACCACCCTGCTGCACGGCCGTCGCTCGAGCGGCATGGGGTAGTCGTGATCACCAGACACATCGCCGAGGCGGTCGACCTCGCGAACCGGATCGCGCCGGAGCACGTGGTGTGTGATCGAGCGGCGGTGGCCAGAACGCTAACCACGGCGGGCACCATTTTCATCGGGCCGTACGCCGCGCAGGCCGCTGGCGACTATGCGACCGGCTCCAACCATGTGCTGCCGACCAGCGGTGTCGCACGTGTTCGCGGCGGTCTCAGCACGTCTGACTTCGTCCGGGTCAGTAGCCTACAGCGGCTCACCCGCCGCGGGCTGATGCGGCTGGCACCCACAGTCATCTCGCTGGCTGATGCGGAGGGCCTTCAAGCCCATGCCGCCTCGGTGGCCATCCGGGTACGGTAAAGGAGGTCGATCTCGTCGTGCGACGTGCGGTCATCAAGCGAGCGACCAGCGAAACCCAGATCGGGATCCGGCTCGTGCTCGATGGACGGGGACGCTATGACATCCATACTGGTATCCGCTTCCTCGACCATATGTTGGAGATCGTCGCACGGCACGGGGCGTTTGATTTAACGGTGAAGGTCGATGGGGATCTCGACGTCGACCAGCATCACACGGTCGAGGACCTCGGTATCGCACTCGGCGAGGCGGTCTCGAAGGCGCTCGGACAACGTCGAGGTATTAACCGCGCGGGCTACTTCGTCATGCCGATGGACGAAACACTAGGCGTCGCGGCCATCGACCTCAGCGGGCGCGCCCACGCTGTCGTTGATCTCAAGCTGCGGGTCCGTCGCGTTGGCGATCTGCAGGCCGAGCTCGTTCAGGACTTCTTCGAAGGCTTCACCCAGGGCGCCCGCGCCAACGTCCATTTGAGGGTGCTTTATGGCCGATCGAGCCATCACCAGGTCGAGGCCCTCTTTAAGGCATTTTCACGTGCCTTACGAGTAGCCTGTTCGCCAGACCGCCGACTTGGCAGGCTGCTACCGAGCACGAAGGGACTTCTTTAAATCGTGATTGCCTTGATCGATTACGGTGCTGGTAACCTGACGTCGGTCCGCAAGGCACTCACCAACCTGGGCGCACAATTCGAGACGCCGTCATCGCCATCAGACGTGGCTGCCGCGACGGCCGTCATCGTGCCCGGCGTGGGCCACTTCGAGGCAACTGCCGCATTGGATGCTCCCTGGCGTCGCGCGATTACAGACTCAGTCGGTCGGGGGCACCCGCTTCTTGGGATCTGCCTGGGACTCCAGTGGCTCTTCGAAGGCAGCGCCGAAGCGCCTCAGCTCCCTGGCCTCGGCGTGATGCAGGGCACGTGCACGCTCATCACGAACGATGGCGCTACAAGCGAGGTTTACGGTGCATTCAAAGTGCCACACGTCGGCTGGAACAGCCTGCACATCACCCGCGACTCGTGGTTGCTGGCCGGCGTCCACGAAGGGGACCAGGTGTACTTCACCCATTCGTATGCGGCTCCAGTCACCGCCGACTGTGTCGCGTCAGCTAACTATGGCATCGAATTCGCCAGTGCCGTCGAGCGGGATCACATCGCCGGCGCGCAGTTCCATCCGGAAAAATCTGGCGAGGTAGGCTTACAGATCCTGCGAAATTTTCTGGCACTATGCTTTCGAAGCGCATCATCGCGTGCCTAGACGTACGGGACGGCCTCGTCGTCAAGGGCATCAATTTCGAAGGCCTCCGTCGGGCCGGCGACCCAGGTGAGCTTGCCCGCCGCTACAACCGCGAGGGGATCGACGAGGTCGTCATACTCGACGTGACCGCCACGATCGAGAGGCGCAAGGCACTGGCCGACACGATTCGGGCGGTGGCCCGGGAAATCTTTCTCCCTCTGTGCGTCGGCGGAGGCATTCGCGACGAAGAACATGCCGATGCGGCGATCGAGGCTGGCGCCGACAAGGTGAGCCTCAACACTGCGGCGGTCGCGCGTCCCGAGCTGTTGACCGTCCTGGCCGGACGCTACGGCAGCCAGGCCATCATCGTCGCCATCGACGCCAAACGTCAGAATGGAAGATTCCAGGTCTACGTCCGGAGTGGCCAGCAACCGTCCGAGCGCGATGCCGTCGACTGGGCACGTGAAGCGGCAGCGCGCGGGGCAGGCGAAATCTTGTTAACCTCGATCGACCGGGACGGTACCAAGAGCGGCTTCGATTGCGCATTGACGGCGGCAGTGTCCGACGCGGTTTCGATCCCGGTGATCGCCTCGGGTGGGGCCGGCACGTTCGATCACTTCGTCGAGGTGTTCACCACCGGAAGGGCGGACGCCGCACTTGCCGCGTCGATCTTCCACTACGCCGAGCACGCCGTGACTGATTTAAAACAGCACTTGCGCGCACATGGCATCCCTGTTCGACTGTAGAGTCTCAACTTTAGGTGACAGATTCCCGGCCGGCGCCCGGCACGTACATCTCGTGCTTCCTACAACGATCCTGACTCCTGGGAGAAATACCGTCCTTGCTCATCCCCTCCATCGACCTAAAGGGTAGTCACATCGTTCAGCTCATACAGGGCGAGCGGCTTGCCGTCGAAACTGACGACATCGCCGCCTGGGTGGAGAAATTCGCCGACTTTCCCCACGTGCAGCTCGTCGACCTTGACGCCGCCATGAGCTTGGGAACGAACGACTCACTCGTCCGAAACATCGCGCTCCGGCTACCATGTCGCGTGGGCGGTGGAATCCGAACCATCAAGCGCGCCCGCGAGGTGCTCAGCTATGGTGCGAAGGCAGTCATCGTCGGCTCATCACTGTTTAAGGCAGGCCGGCTCGACCTCGACTTTGCACGCCGGTTCGCCGACGCTATCGGGACTGACCGAATCATCGCGGCGGTCGACAGCAAAGGCGGACGCGTCGTCATCAAGGGCTGGAAGGAGGCGACCCAGCTGACCGCAGTCGAAGCCGTCCAGGCGCTCGAACCCTACTGCGGAGAGTTCCTCTACACGCACGTCGACAAGGAGGGACTGATGGAGGGCACCGACCTCGACGCTGCCATGGCCGTTCGGCGTGCCACGCCGCGACGCCTCTCGGCGGCGGGCGGCATCACCACGCAAGCCGAAATCGATCAGTTAGATGCCGCCGGCATCGATGCCGTCGTGGGAATGGCCATCTACACAGGAGCGCTCGAGCTCGGGGGGCGCGCTCTGAACCGCGGTGCTCAATGAGCGTGCGCCGCCGCCAAAACAACTAAGGCCCGTCCCTTCGTGGTCCACGTGGATGCCATCCATTCGGGCCACGCGCGCGCAACGCCAATAGGGACCGACGGGTGTCCAGAGGATGGATGGCACGCGGCGGCCGAACCGGTAATAAAAGCCTCGCCGGCCTACGTGTCCGCGGCGCTCCAAAGGCTGGGGCCGGCGTTGTTTTTTGCCTGGCGATCGCCTCTCTGACGGGCGTTCGGAGTTAAGATACGCAACGATGTGGTTTCTTGGTACCGTCGTTGGCGACGTGAAACATCCCTCCCCCGCAGGGCCGGCGCAGTGTCCCACCGGGGAGACGGCCGACCAGGAGTTGATACGTAGACTCGCCAACGGCGACGACGTGGCACTGGCCGCCCTGTACGACATTCACATCCGCGCCGTCTTCTCGCTGGCACTCAAGATCGTCGGAGACCAGACCGAGGCGGAGGATGTCGTACAAGAGGTTTTCTCCCGGGCGCGGGCGCAGGCCCCCCGCTACAACGCCCATCGCGCGTCGGTCACCGGCTGGCTGCTCATGATGACCAGAAACCGGGCTATCAACTGGCGGCGTGCGCGTGCGGCCTGGCCAGACGAGGTCCAATTATCGAATGATGCGGCGACGACTCGGCTCCCGGACCTGGCGCGCGAACAGGATGCCATGGTGCAAAGCGACGAGGAGGCCGCCAGGCTACGCGACGCGTTGGCAGGCCTTCCGCTGCTCCAGCGGGCTGCAATCGAGCTAGCGTACTTCGAGGGGCTGTCGCAGTCGCAAATCGCGGCGCGACTAGACAAACCCGTCGGCAGCATCAAGACCCGGATTCGATCGGGCCTCTTGAAGCTACGAGTGTCACTCGAGAACACCGGTGAACGCACCGAGCATGCCCGTCTACAGCACGAGCATGAAGACGTAGTGCTCCTCTGATGAACGAATCGACCCACGAACCGTTCGACGGTCTAGCGAGTCTCTACGCGCTTGGTGCGTTGGCCGAGCGCGATCGTGCGGCGTTTGAAGAACATCTTGATGTATGCCGGACGTGCGCCGACGAAATACTATCTTTGCTCCCGGTCTCACATGGTCTGGCCCGTATCGTACCGCAACAGGACGCCCCGCCCGCGTTACGCGATCGGGTCGTCCCGGCGGTCAATGCTCTACCCACAACCACCGTCGCGGACGACGCCCTCCGAACCGCCAAGAGCCCGGTTGCTAAAGCTCCGCCAGTACGCCGGAAGAAAGGCATTAGCAGTGTACTCTTCGGCCTGGCAGCGGCCGCATGCCTCGCGGCGGCTGGCGGCCTCGGCTGGTACGCAGCGCAGCAGGTCAACCTGGCGCGAGTGCTCCGGCAGAACCTCGACGCCGCCAACTTGCGTGCAAACATCGCGGGGCTCGAGGCCACAACCGCACAGCAGATCGCCGAAGAGGCACGCCGGCGCGTCGTAATCTTCGCCGCGCCAGACCTCCGATCCATTCGGCTGGCCAGCCAGCCGGCGGCGCCAGACGCCAGTGGCCGAGCGTTCTGGAGCCCGTCACGAGGTGTTATCTTCACGGCCGCGGGGCTCCCATTCCTCCCGGCCGGCCGGATCTACCAAGTGTGGCTCGTGCACAAGGCGACCCCGGTAAGTGCTGGCCTTCTAAGGGTCAACGACGCCGGACGCGTCACGGCCACGATTGAAGTACCGAAAGAAATCACCGAGCCGGTGCCCATGGCGGTGACCCTCGAGCCGGAAGGCGGCGTTCCGTCCCCCACTGGTGCGGTCTATTTGATCGGCCGCCCGTCCGCCTAGCACCTCGTTCCCGCTCACGGATCCACCATCCGATCCAGTCGCTCCCGGCATCCATGGCACCTGCTGGTGAGCCTTTCCACATCGTAGTACGTCCGCCTGGCGTACACTCGCAATGGGCGGACGCCACTACGGCAGTGTGCCCAACTTCCCCGCTTGGAAGTGGAGGTTGATGAGGGCGCGGCTAACGAGCCGCTCGCCAGCTCCAAGTTCGACAATCGTCGAGCTGTTCGCCCCGTAGCCCCCCTCCGCAGCGGAGCGGATCGTCGGAAAATAGCCCACATATCCGTTCGTATACCCAACGAACAACGTGTGACGAACCATGCTCTGCCGCTTGAAACGGAGTCCGTGCTCGACGAAGAACTCTCCAGGGAACGTGGCGATCGCCACCGTCGGACCGAAGAGCACCGTGTTGATCTCCGCCTCGCGCTCATGCCGGAACTGCTCGAGATGGTCTGCTTGAATTACCTCATGTACCCGAGCATCGTCGAGATCCCAGCGCGCCCCGAGGGAGATCACGTCTCGGTATAGCGAAATCCATGGCACCGCTTCGTACCCGGTCACGTCCGCCCGCACGCGAATGACCTCGCGGGCGATCACTTCACCCATCCGCCGCACCTCGTCGAACGCACCCTCGGTCGGTGACGTCTTGTCCCAGAACGGGTTTATGTCACCAGCCGCGCCCTGGACGAACATCGTCTGGCCGCCCACCTGCCGGTCGACAATTGCCATCAAGGCTCCGGGGTAGTCAGCCGAGAAGTCCAGGTTCTCCGGACCGAGCACAACCGGGTGGCAGGCAAAATTGACCAGCGTGGCGATCGGCTCGCCGGCGGGTGTGTCAAAGGCTAGAACACCAACCGCGTAGTCAACGGGAGTCGTCGGTAGCCGGTTGCGGTTCGCCCAGCGCATCTCGACGGTGCCATCCGGCAGGACCTTTCGCCGGTTGTGTCCCTCTTCGGCACGCCCCCAGCCAACCGCTAGCCGCGCCGGTTGACGAGCCGCGTTGGCTTCGACGACGGCGCTAGCGATCAGGCGCACGAGGTGGTCGGCATACGACTCCGTCGCGGTCGGAAAATCCTTGGCGAACGTCGGACCCGAGTGAGTATGTGAGGCCATAAGCAACACATTATCCAACCCGATCGCCTCTTCGACCGCGGTACGCACCGCTTTGGTGAGCCTGGTGTCAACATAGCCGAGGTCAAGAGTAACGAGAGCGATCGCCGTTCGCCCGTCGAATGCCACGAGCGCCCGTGCGAGGAGTGGGTCATGAACGTCGGTCGAGATGTTGGTGCCACGCGCGCCATATCCGTACATCAGACCGGCGGTCGGAGGTGTCACGTCAACCCTCGCCACACCGACTTCCAGCTGAGCGGCGGCCGGCGCGGCGGCCGCCAAGCACAACATCAGCATCCAGCCTACGTGCACACGCATCACAAACCTCTGAAACCGCGGCAGACCGTGTAGCGCAGTGGGTGCACTGGGCGAACCAACGATGGTACTACCGTCCGACCCCGCCTGACGGCGCGCTGTCGACTTTGCCGAGGCTGAGGAGGTTCGCCAGCAACTCGTAGGCACCCGTTGTCCCCGCCGGGAGCTGTCGCCACAGGCCCAGCCCAACGTAAATCCAGCGACCCCGGCCGGATCGCGCCTCAACCAGCGCACCACGTTTCGCCCCTGGATTGAATTCGAACGAGTCCTCGAGCGCGACCAGGTCCACGTAAGCGGGGTCTTTTTCGCCAAGGAAATAGAGCCCTCGTTCCTGGATCCAGCCGTCCCACGTGTCCGCGTCTATTCGGTTGGGCTGGGCAAAGACCGGGTGGTCGTTGGCCAGAATCGTGATCGGCGCAGTCTCGTCGGTCACGCGGTTGCGGCTGACCACTGCTGGGTAAGGGCCATACTGGTCGTCATTGAACTCGAACTTATTGTACTGCACGATCACGGTCCCGCCGTCCTCGACGTACCGAAGCAGGCGATCGTTATTCGCGCGCAGGTCTAGCCGGTGCTCGTACGCGCGCACCCCCGTCACGATCACGTCGAAGCGAGACAGGTCACCCCATGCCAGGACATCAGCGTCGATGAACTCCAACCGCACCCCAAGTTGATCGATGGCCGACGGAACTTCGTCGCCGACGCCGTTGATGTAACCCACGGTGAGATCTGGTAAGACATTAACATCAACGATTTTGAAGGTGGCCTCCGCCGCTCGCACGAGATGACGGCGTGCGACGTGCGGGTACTCAACGACCTGCAAGTCGCTGTTATACGTGGCGTCTAGCGTTCGGACAACTGCTCGGATCGAGTACTCGCCGATCGGCGCCTCCCCCGGCGACACCCTGAAGCGCACAGTGCGCACCTCGTCCTCGCGCGTGAAGCGTACTGTCACCGGCCCCGGCATCATGTGCCACCCGGTCGGTAGCTCCAACGCAATTTCCCCTTCAGTAGGCGCGCGGCCGGCATGGGTGACTGTGACCCGGATCTCCCTGGCGTCCCGTGCCGCAGCGGGAATGATCGCGATCTCCGGTGTCACCTTAACAGCGAAGCGCGGCACCACCTGAAGGGACGTGCGCTTCTCGCCGGTGAAGAGGTCGTCCGCGTAGCGGTGCTGAATCGGCCGATCGATCAACACTCGTGCCGAGTTAAACCCAATCTCGAAGGTTGCACGGAACGGGGTCTGGCGAAACGGCACCCCGAACGGCACGTCAGGATCGAAGGCGTGGCGTGCGGTACCGGGTACGTGGGTCCAGTGAATGCTGCTAGGCGGTGCGTCACTCGGAATGCGGAGCTCGGACGAGCATCGGTAGATGCTACCCGCGCTCACCACACCCCCCCCACACGCGACGCTGGGGCGGTCGAACCCGGCCAGGCTCACTCGCTCGACGACGGCATCAGTGTCGCCCCGGTTGACCACCAGCGTCGATACGGTCACGTGCTGACCAGGAAGGACGAGGCCGTCATCTACCAGTGCTTCAAGCTGGAGCCCGTGCACCAAGAGTGCCGCCGTTTCGAACTGGCGCTCCTCGGCCTCTAGCCGGAAGTCGATTTCCCAGCGCGTCTCGCCTGACAGCTCCAGTGAGCCGAGCCGGCCACGGAGGTTGCGAACGGCCGCCAATCCAAGCACGACAGCAGCGCGCGATTCCTCCATCTCGCCTCGGCCAAAAGCACGCAGCGCCCCGTGCGCATGACGCGCGACCGAGGCCAAACCGATCGTGAGATCCCGAGGCGCGCGTGCACCAGCAAGCTGGACCAATCCTTCGACCGAGGTGTCGATCCCATCAAAGAGTGATGATTCATCGGCGCCCGCTTGGCCAGAAATGGTCGTCTCGATCAGACGATACTCGGCCGTCGCCGGCCCGGGGAGCACGATCAGCTGTGACATTCCCTGACACTTGTGCATACTCCGCGCCTGGCTGCCGATCTCGGCGTAAGTTCGCCCCAAGAGCGGATCGTGCGTGTCGAGATCAACGCGGGTCATCTTGGTGTCGGACAGTGGTGGTAGCCGTCGCCAGACCCGGCTGGCACGGCGTAGCGCTGGGCCACCGCCGAGGCTAAAGGAAAATCCGGCGTTAAAGTAGAACTTCTGCGCCTGCCACGGTCTCAACCCTTCGGCGAGTTGCTCTGGGAAGCGGTTCGGATCGGCTGCGGCGTGGTAGGCCGCGTGCGCGAGCACGGCAGACGCCTGGTGGTGTTGGCCCCCACCACGGCCTTCAGGACTCATGCCGGCGATGACATCAGGCCGCACAGTCCGAATCATCCGAACGAAGTCGCCGAGGATTTCCTCGCGACCCCAGTTCTCGAACGTCTCCTCGATGCTGAAGGAGTAGCCAAAGTCAACGGCACGAGTGAAGTATTGCTCAGCCCCATCGAGCCGGTGCGCAGCCAGCAGCTCCTCCGTCCGCAGGACAGCCAATGCGTCAAACAGCTCAGGCCCGATCTCGTTTTGACCGCCGTCACCACGGGTGGCCGTGACTAGCACCGTGCGGTGTCCCTGGCCTTTGGCGAGTAACACCAACAGCGCGTTATTTTCGTCATCGGGATGCGCCGTCACCATCATGAAGGTGCCAACGCTGTTCAACTGGCGCAGTGCCAAACCTAACTCGATGCGGCCGACCCTCGCGCTCACCGGCTGGGCATCGACCGGCGGAACGAGCCAAGGCCCGCCACCGAAGCAGCCCACGAGCGTAATGACCACCGTCCAGCGGCGCACTTGCATGGTTGTGCGAGTATACATCGCAGGAACATCCACCAAGCCGGCGCGGAGAGTACTAGCTAGGCGGAAGCGCCGCCGGCTCGCGGGCAAGGATTTCCCGATAGAAGGCCTCGTAGCGCGGCACGATCGCTTCGGCACAGAACCGCTCATGCACTGCTCCCCACCCCGCTGCCACGACGCGCTGATGTAGTACCGGATCCGTCAATAGGGCGATCGCACTAGCCACCATTCCGTCCAGGTCGTTCGGCTGATGCAGGAAACCCGAGACCTCGTGGCCGATAACTTCGGGAAGCCCGCCAACGTGGGACGCGACCACGGGCACCTCACACGCCATTGCCTCGAGTGCGGCCAGGCCAAAACTCTCCTGTAAGGAAGGCAAAAGAAACAGATCAGACACCGACAGCAGTGGCACGACGAGCTCCTGCTCTCCCACCGACACCACGTCCTTCGATAGTCCGAGCTCGCGCACCATCTGAAGGACCGGTGGCAGATCGGGACCGTCGCCCACGAGCAGTAACCGTGCCGGCACACGCGAACAGATGCGACGAAAGACCTCCACCACGGCTCGCGCCTGCTTGACCGGTCGAAAGTTTGAGACATGGATGACGAGCTTCATCTCTGAATTTTCGCCGCGATACCTAGCGGCAAGGCCAGCGTCCGGCGCACGCTGGTGGTACTGACAGTCAAGAAAATTCGGGATGACCCTGATATCGGCTCGCACAGGGAGCTCGCGGTACGTTTCCAGGCGCAGGCTTTCGGACACGGCAGTAACTCCGTCCGACTGCTCGATACAAAACGCAGCTGTTTCCGAATATGAGGCGTCATTGCCGATCAACGTGACGTCGGTGCCGTGCAACGTGGTGATCACCCGCGGTACCTTGGCGCGATCGGACGAAGCTAAGATCTGCTTCGCGAGGTACGCCGCGGCCGCGTGCGGAATTGCGTAGTGCGCGTGGATGACGTCGAGCTCGAAGTCTCGGCTTACCTCAACGAGCTTGTTGGCCAGTGACAGTAGGTATTGCGGCGCGCGAAAGAGCGGGTAGCCGGGGGTCTGCACGGCATGAAACGCCAGCCCGGCCTGAAAGTTGCCAAGCCGAAACGGCGGCTCGGTACTGATTAACCTTACCTCGTGCCCGCGCCCCGCGAGCACCTTGGCCAGCTCCGTGGCAACGATGCCGCTGCCCCCGACCGACGCGTAGCAGACGATCCCAATGTTCATGAGTCGCGCCTCTCACCGGCGTGGCCAAGGGCCATCCAATCCTTGAGCAGCGTCGGATCGCATTCCCTAGCAGACAGCCGGATCCAGACGTTCGCTTGCTAGCGAAGCTGCGCCTCAAGCCGCCCGGACAAAACCGGCGTAGCACCGCTAAATAAGGGCGTTCCTTACAGCCCCACAACGCGGGAACTGGAAACCTTTCCGAGGCGACCAACCAACTTGTTTCAAACGTTATGATGTCGCCCTTGGAAGCTGTCTAGTGGCGCGGCCAGCGTCCAAACCCAACCAGCTCGTCACCCTTGACCGATCGGCCCAAGTGATGCCTGAGGAAAATCCTGGCGGCCAGGAAACTCGTGGCCAGACCGTTGCCACCGTACGCCAGCGCGAACAGGTGATGAGGGTAGTTCCGATGTGGCCCAATCAACGGCAGTCCATCGACGGTCGCCGAAATCACACCGTCCCATGCATAGTCTGGCTGGATGCCTGAAGTCACGGGGTAGAGCGTCGACAGTTCATACATGAGTTGGCCGGTCCGCTGGATCAGAACCTTCTCACGCTGCCTGGACGGGGTTGGCTGCTGATCGGCTCCGCCGAACAAGATGCGGTCATCCCGGTTCCAGCGCAGGTAGTGATACGGCTCCTCGGTGTCCCACACCATCGCGTCGCGTCGGCTGAGCTCCGCCCGTATTTTCCTACCTGCCGGTGGCGTCATCACAGCGTAGGTGTGTGTGGTGCGCTGATGACGAGCGAGCGCCTCAAACAGCGACCCGGTCGTCCCGGTCGCAACGACAACGCGCCGCGCACGAAGCGTGCCACCCTCAGTAGTAACGTCGACACCCTTGCGGTCCCACCGGATTCTGGCCGCCGGCGAGCGCTCAAAAAGTTCAGCCCCGCGCCGGGTAGCGGCCATAGCCAGACCGAGGCATGCACGGTACGGATCGATTTGGTTGTTGCCCCTCGTACGGATCGCCCCGAGCGCTTCCAGCCGCGTCTCCTGGTGCAAACGGTCGCCCGTCACCCAGGTTGCGTTGAGACCGGCCGCGCGCCGCGCACGGAGCTCGCGCCGGAGCGCGGCCACCCGGTCAGGATCCCGCGTGACATAGATGGCATCCTTCGCGTCGAGCTGGCAGTGCACCCTCAGACGCCGTAGCGTGGCTACGCCGTCCAGCATCGCCCGCCGCGACATTTGCCAGATGTAGCGAGCCGCGTGGCGCCCATACCTCTCTTCGAGGGGGCGGTAGTCGGTTTCCGGTTCCTGCATCAACAGACCCGTGCTGCTTGCCGTCGCACCTTGACCGATGTAGCCGGCCTCCACTAACGCGACCTTGATGCCAGCAACCGCGAAGGCATAAGCCGTCGCACAACCGGTCATACCACCGCCAACGACCACGACCTCAGCCTCGACGTGCCGGCGGTGCCGAGGATAACTCGGGCGACGCTTCTTGGGCAGTTGAGCGAGCCAGAAGGGCACGCCGTAACGCGTCTTGGCCATAGGCGAGGGCTAGTGGTCCTGCTGCCAGCCAGCGGCCCATTCTACACGGTCGCGGCGCCGGTGTTTGCCATCGGTGCGACACGAAGGGCGCACGCTACCGCTTGCCGGAGTACTCGAGCATCTGCTGCGTGAGATCCTGCGGGTAAGAAATGGTGACGTCGATGATCGCGCCGGCCGCATCCGTGACGGGCTCCAGCTTCGGCATGACGAAGCCGGTATAGGAGGCGAGGTCGATCCGCGAGACACGCTCAAGCACCTGGTCGCGCAGCGCCGGATCAAAGTGGATCCCGTAGGTCTCGAAGAGCTGCCTGGCCGCGTCGTAGTCCCCCTCAGACTTGATCCGCTGCACGTCGGCGAGCAGTCGGCCGACCCCATCGCGGAACGCTGACGAATCGGTCATCACGTAGAATGTCTTGTCGTCGCGCTCGCGGACCTCGATAGCCTCGCTGTTGTCTATCAGCCAGTTGACGATCATCTGCCGGTTGCGCATGTGATCCTGTTCTAGCTGTGACCCTTCACGTACGCGGCGAAGCTGCAGAATTGCGTTACGTGCGTACGCCTCGTACTCAGCGTGAATAATGGCGGCATGGTCGTCGGCCTGAACGATCCCGATCTCCACGAGCTTCGGATCAGCAATGAAGTAAAGTGCGACGAGGTCGGCTCGGGCCTCTTCAAGCGCTGAATATTGCTCCTTATAGAAAGGCCTGCGGGTTGCCGCCGAGACGCTCTGCCAGCCGACCCGAGGCGTGGCCGATCACCTCGTGCATGTTGGTATTGAGCTCAGCGGCGAAGCTGCCCCACTGCTCAGAGCGCAGGGCCTCCTCCTCGCTCCAGACGAACTCACGCCGGTAGGCCGAAGGCCGTGAGCGATCGTAGGCCTCATTGACGTTCGAGAGCGACACTGATTTACTGCCGTACTGCTCGCGGACGCTCTGGTCATTCGGCAGGTTGATCCCAATCGGCGTGATCGGTCCGGAGTCACCCGTCTCGACGACCACATCGATGGCATTAGCCGTGATCCCCTGGACCTCTCCCTTCCGATACTGCGGGTCCCACGGCATATGATCCTCAAACCACTGTGCGTGCTCGGCCAGCGCCTGAATAGCCTCAGTCTTTTCCTTGTTCACGTAAAAGACCAATGCCTCCCAGGATCCCTTGGCGCCACGTGCGTCCATATAGACCTCGGTAAATCCGTTAATGGTGTCGATCGACGAGTCCTGGTCGGCGACCCACGCGATGTCGTACGCGCGGCGATCCTCAACCTCCCCTGTGCGGTACCACTGGATCAGCGCCTCCAACGCCTTAGCCATCGGCCCGGTCGCATGCGGGATCGCCGCTTCGAGATGGCGAACGATCTCGGCGATCTGCTTACCGTAGCGTCCGTCGATGCGATACACCTCCTCGATCAGCCGGCCGTCGCGTGCAACCAGGCGGGAATTTAACCGATAGTGCTCCTCAAAACTCGTCAGATCCGCCAGCGCTACGCCGTCGTACAGGTTGTTCGCGCTGGCACGTAAGATGTCCTGACCTTCGCCCGGCGTTTTGTTCGTGACGATCGGGTCGAACGTCTCGTCGAAGAACATCGGTTCAAGGCGGGTCAGCATTGCCTCCAAGCTCTCACCCTCCCGTAAAGGAAAACGCGCACCAGCGTCCGCCGCCGCCCGCACCGCCACCGCAAAGGCCTCCGGCGTCACCTGGAGCACGAACTTACGGGCCGTTAGGTTATTGTTCGTGTAGCGATGGATCTCGTTGAGCGTCTCTGGGGCGACGCCGTCCGCGTGCGTGAGGATCTCTTCGAGAACCTCGCGCATCACCAGGCTGTGCGCATACCGTTGGTCGTAATAGATATCACGTCCGGCGAGGGCCGCCTCGTAGAGATGCCAGATGACCACCTTGTCTCGAAGACCAAGCGACTCGAAACCGTCTGCGTAGATCTGCGCGACCGCCACGTCATCGATGCGCTCGAGGAGATCTTTGCGGTCGGTCGACCCCGTTGCCGCCGGAGCCTCCACCTGCGACATTTCGTCATGTTCCACAGACCCACATCCAACCATTGCAACGGCCAACAGTCCCACCATCAACGCTCCTAGCCAACGCATCGTTCGACTCCTTCTGTGAGACCCAACTTAGTATCTACTAGGGCTCAACGGAATCTGGTAAGCTCAGCGATTATATTACGTTGGGTGTTTGTCGCTTGCCAGGGACGGGAGTGTGAGTATGGGCCGGTCTCTCAACCATCGCATCGCGTCTCTTACTGTGGTTGTTTGGTCATTTGGTGCCGCGGGCACGGCTGTCGCGCAGCAGCGCCAGTTAACCATCGACGCCCTCTTTGATCCCCAGTTGGGGGTGGACTTCGACGGAAATGCACCCTTCGGGCTGACGTGGCTTGACGATCAGCACTACCTCCAGCCACTGCCAGAACCGGGCGCGTCCGGTGGCCGCCTCCTGAAAGTCGACGCCGTGACCGGCAACAGCGAGCCACTCTTCGACGTGGCACAGCTAAAAGCCGCCGTCGCCGAACTCCCAGGCGTCACCGCCGAGGACGCCAGCCGGCTGGCGAGACGACCGCACTACCTGATGAACGCATCGCGGACAGCGCTGGTGTTCGAGCTAGCTAACGATCTCTTTCACTACGCGTTCGACGCAACTCGTGCGCGGCGCCTCACTCGCTCCCCCGCCACCGAGGATGAGGTCTCGTTTAGTCCCGATGGATCGATGGTCGCCTTCGTCCGAGAACGTAACCTCTTCGTCGTGGACGTGGATCACCGGCGGGAACACGCACTCACGACCGACGGCAACACCACGACGCGCAACGGCCAGCTGGATTGGGTCTATCAGGAAGAGATTTACGGCCGGAATAACTCCCGCGGCTACTGGTGGAGCCCGGATTCTACACGGCTAGCCTACCTGCAACTCAACGACTCGGCCGTACCCACCTACCAGATCCTCGACCATATCCCGTATCACCTCGAAGTCGAGCACTGGGAGTACCCAAAGGCGGGTGACCCGAACCCCAAGGTCCAGCTCGGTATCGTACGGTCGGCCGGAGGTAAGACGACCTGGGTCGACATTACAGAGTCCATACCCAGCGACCCGCTTGTCGTCAATGTTAACTGGACGCCAGACAGCCAGCACGTCGTCTTCCAGGTTCAGAACCGGGAGCAGACCTGGCTCGAACTTAACCGCTCGAGTATCGCCACCGGCGATGTCACTCGTCTGCTTCGCGAGACAACCGACGCGTGGGTCGAGGTCATCGGCCCGCCGACTTGGCTCGAGGACGGCTCGTTCCTCTGGCTCAGCGAGCAGTCGGGGTGGAAGCATCTCTACCATTATCAGGCAGATGGAACGCTCACCCGCCAGGTCACTGACGGCAACTGGGAGGTGCGACAGCTCCACGGTGTCGACGAGACGAACGGCTGGATCTACGTTTCCGGAACCAAGCGTAGCCCGATCGGGAGCGACGTCTATCGAGTGCAGCTAGATGGTTCGAATCTGGCGCGCTTATCAGAACCCGAGGGCACCCATAGCGTACGCATCAACCCAGCCTTGACGTATTACCTCGACACTTGGAGCGACATCACAACACCACCTCAGGTCCGGCTACACGCGTCGAACGGAGCGGAGGTGCGCATCATCGACGCTAACCCTGTCACCGAAGCGACTGATTACCGCTTAGCGCTTCCAAAATTCGTGCAGGTGACCAACCGCGACGGCTTTGTCATGGAAGCGTTGATGATCAAGCCGCCTGACTTCGACGCGACGAGACGCTACCCTGTCTACCAACATGTCTACGGTGGTCCACACACGCAGCGCGTTCGAAACGCCTGGAGTCACGAGACCTTGTACTGGCAGCTGCTCGCCCAGCACGGGATCATCGTCTGGGTGCTTGACAATAGTACCGCAAGCGGCAAGGGGGCGGCATCAAGTTGGCCGGTGTACCAGAACTTCGGAGAACTCGAATTGCGCGACTTCGAGGACGGCATCGCCTGGCTAACGCAGCAACCGTACGTAGATGCGAGTCGAATCGGCATCGAGGGCTGGAGTTACGGTGGTTTCATGGTCAACTACGCCCTGACGCACAGCCAGAGCTACGCCATGGGCATCGCAGGTGGGTCCGTGACTGACTGGCGAGCTTACGACACGATCTATACCGAGCGGTATATGCGCATGCCGCAACACAATCCAGATGGGTACCGGACGAGCTCGCCACGCTTTAAGGCTGGCGACCTCTATGGTGCGCTGCTGCTCATCCACGGATCGATGGACGAGAACGTCCATATGCAGAACACCCTGCAGTTCGCTTATGAACTCCAGAAAGCCGGCAAGCCGTTCGACATGATGATCTACCCGAAGTCGCGGCATCGCCTTAGCGGGCCAGCCCTCGAGAAGCACCGGCGTGCAAAGATGCTCGGCTTCACGCTCGAGCACCTACGGCCAGCCGGCACTCGGCCAGCGCCGACGTCTGCCCCCCGGTGAGCACAAGCCCGCTCACTCGTGAGTCTGCTGGAGCAACCTAGGTCAGCCTCCCACCGGAGCTGCACAGCGGCGGCGACGCATGGATCCCGGGTAGCTACGATCCGGACCTAAATTTCTTCTACATTGGTACGGCACAGACCAAACCGCTGGCGCTGGTCAGAATTTCCGGCAGATCCCTGTTGTAAGGGTAGCCTCCAACGTGGCTCCCGGCGCGCGGACGCGCCGGCTCGTCGTCGAGGCCCTCGCCGGCCGAATGTGCGATGGGCTACCTATTGCGAGGCGTCGTGTCCGCGTAATCGTGATCTGGGTGCGTCGCCAAACAGTCCGCGTATTTGCGTTTCACTGGCGGAATAGAGTAGTGTGGCTCCCTTGGAGGACGATTAGTCCAGCGTTGCCCACGTCGCGAGCGGACGAGCCTTCCAACCTCGGTCTCCTCAACAACGCGCGCAAGAAGCAGGAGTGACCGCCACTTTGGCTAGGGTCCTTCTAAAAACCGCGTCACCGTCAGCATGAGCGACGGCGACAGCCGCCCTCGTCGGTAAGGCGAGTAGGTAATTCGGTCGCACGAACGGAACTCAGCAGGAAATCGTCGATCCAACAGGAGGCAACATGGCAACAATGAACGGAACAATCACACGACTAATAAGCAATAAAGGCTTTGGATTCGTGGCGTCTGGAGAAGGTAGCGAGTACTTCTTCCACCAGTCCGCCTGCAACGGCGTGCAATTTGACGACCTCCGAGAAGGTCAGGCCGTGACTTTCGACGGGGGTGAGGGACCGAAAGGCCCACGCGCAGAAAACGTTAGATTGGTCTAAGAAGAACGTCACGTGCGGGGGAGGCAACTGCCGAGGCCGCACGGGCCCCTGGAGCAGGCGGGCTTACGCACTACGGACTGGTTTAAGAATTTCTTCCGGCCGGCCTACCACCCCTTACGACCCGCTCACCGCCGCTCGCTGGAGACCCGCTCACTACTGGCGTTGGATGCAGCGGCGTGCGTCTGCTGAACAAGGGCTCGAGCCCCATATTCAGGAGCACCCGCATGCGGTCCTTGTCAAGTTGACAGTGCTCCCTACTCACCACCCGTCAATTTGACGATGCCGCCGTGAAAGACGGCGGTGGCCCCGGTACCTGCAGATTTGGCATCGGCTCGGCAGCGAACATTTTCTGCAGAAGAGAGAAGCCGATTCCACCTAGCTTGGTAGCACGAGACGCCCGGGCGCTGTCGGTCGACAGACCCGTGTTACCGAACGCTTGGAGCATCACCTTCGACGCTATCACGAACGCGACGCGGTTCCTGAACGCCTTCAGCATGTCAGACCGCTCCCAAGACGCCCTAAGGCTATAGAAGTTGTTCCAAACGTTCTGGGTTCCCTGTCGGATCTGCTCGCCTGACATCACCGGGTGCGGAGTCAGTAGCTTTGGCCGCTTCTGCTGAGGGATTAGCCAGTGACGCGACACCGGGATACCGTCAACCGCCGGCATATTGTCGCCCTGCTCGCGCTCCCACTTTTCAAAGTCAAGTGTTCCCGGGAACGGTGTCAGCGTCACGAATTGCGCGAAGGTGATGTCGGCCCGCTTAGCCAATTCAGCCGTCGCTTCAAAAGTACTGAGGCGGTCGCTTGGAAGACCGAAAATAAACGAGCCAAGAATATAGATGCCGTGTTTCCGGAACTTCTGAAGACGCTCAACGAGCTCATCACCAACAAGGTTAAAGTCCTTGTAGACATCCCGCAAGCCTTCCGGGGTGACCGCCTCGATGCCGACGAGAGCGCCTCTGATGCGAGCCGCCCTCATCGCGTCCAGGAACTCCGGATCTTCGGCAGACTCCATAGTGATCTGTGTGAAAAAATTGAGATCGCCCGGCAGCTTCGCCATTAGAGCCATTAGCTCAAATCGCTCATCGCGAAGTGCCTTGAGCTCGTTGTACCTGGTCTTATCCTTGCGGCGATCGGCCATCTTGAGGTCATCAAGTGTGACCGGGTAGAAATTGTCGTCGGCCAAGGCAATGAACCGGAAGCCCATTCGCCGAAGTTCAACGATCTCTTCAATGACCGGGTTGACCTGACGCTGACGAGGTTCCTGTCCATCGGTACGCCACACCGAGCAAAACGAGCAGTGCTTGGGACACCCGCGTACAGTCTGCACCGACGCCCAAGCATATTTCTTGCGATCTATAAGTTCCCAACGCGCTTTTCGGAATATCCCGGCGTTAATCCGCCCACCTTCGTAGATTTGTTTCGGCCTTCCGCTAACGCAATCTTCGATGACTTCGCCCCAAGCAACATCGCCGTCACCCTTCACCACGGCATGTGCGCCGCCCCGTTCAAGCGCCTCTTCAGGAAACAGGGTGGGGTGACTACCACCGTAGACCACCCACGCACCGCGCGCTCTGGCACGTTGCCCGAGCTCGTAACCGACCAGGGCATTGCCTGTGTGAAGCCCGATGCCGATGACATCTCCCATCTCAAGCTGGTCGGTGTCAAACTGATCGAGCGATTCGTCGCGCAAGATGGGGTCACCCCACTTGGCTGGTGTAGCCGCAGCGAGTACATACATCCAGCGTGGAGTGATGAAGGCCGTCCCGAAGGAAAAATGACTCGGGTTAACAATGTACACGCGCATCGGCGGTGCCTTAGTCCTGCGCCAGGCGCCCCTCACCCGGCAGGCACATTATAACCTCGGGAGAGCGCGCGGTATACCAGCGTGCGAAGAAAACATCTTTGATACGGTTCGCGCAGATCGTTCGCCACCGCTTACCGAAATCCCGCTCGTTTCTGGTATGGGATATTGGGGTATAGTGACGCGCGCCTACCGAACGAGGATTAACGCTTCACATTCAGGGGCGCCCACGCGTGATCCTGTTAATTTAATAATGCACTCCGAGTACCCCTCGGGAGCGCCTGATATAATCTCCCGATAGGAGGAAGTTTGGCGAAGGACGATCTCATTGAGGTACAGGGCACGGTCACGGCAGTGCACAGCGGGGGCCTGTACCGGGTGCAGTGCGACCCAGGCCACGAGGTGCTAGCGCAGCTGAGTGGCCGAATGCGACGGTTCCGGATTAAGGTCGTCCCTGGCGACCGCGTCAAGGTTGGCGTATCACCGTACGATCCGACACGCGGGCTCATCACCTTCCGCGCGCGGTAGAAAGTTCCAGCATAACCCGCCGACCTGCTCCGGCAACTTCAATTTCACCAACGGTATTGTGCAAGTTAGGAGATGGGGCTGCGGTCGCCGAGCTGTACTCCTCAACCTGACGGTGCCGCAGCAGTATCGTGGGCAACCGGCCCGTAGGTAGCGAACGACGTGGGAGTCTCCCAAACCGTTACCCGCACCACGCGGAATCCTTGACCGGTCGCGTAGTCGAAGATCAGGCGTGCAATGTGTTCGGCAGTCGGGTTGGAATCACTCACATAGACCGGCTCGCCTAACTCCCGGAGCGGCTGCACCAGCGGGTCGTCGTGCCGGAGAATCATCTTGTGATCGAGCTCGCGATCGACCCAGCTCTTAATCACGCGTTTAATTTCACTAAAATCGCACACCATTTGGCTGGCGTTGAGCGACCCAGTTCGGACTTCTATCTCAGCTACCGCATTGTGGCCGTGGGGGTGTTTACAGACGCCGTCGTAGTCCAACAGCCGATGCCCGTAGCAGAAGTCGATCCGTTTAGTGACCGAATACATCAGTTGACCAACGAGCTATGATCACCAGCCCGCCCCGATGGTAATCGACGCGCCGAAACAGGGTCAAGGAACACCGACCGCGGTCCTCTGCTCCGGCGGACTCGACAGCGCGGTGTTAGTCGCGCACGAGGCACGAGCCGGGGTCGTCCAACCGGTCTACGTCAGCGGCGGGCTCGCCTGGGAGGCATCAGAGAGGGAGAGTCTGCCGCGCCTCCTCGAGGCGCCGCCGTTCGACCGAGCCGTGCGCCCACTTGCCCAGCTTGACTGCCCGATCGCCGACACGTACCCCGCCACGCACTGGGCGCTGAGCGGCGCCGTGCCCTCCTACAATACCCCTGACAGCGACGTCTATCTGGTGGGGCGTAATGTCTTACTGCTAGCTAAAGTATCGACCTACTGCGCAATCCACCGGATTACTCGCATCGCCGTCGGGCCGCTAGCCGGCAATCCCTTTCCTGACGCGACGCCGGACTTCTTCGCAGCGATGAAACGGGCACTTTCGATAGGTCTCGCGCATGAGATTCGGATCGTGGCTCCGTTCGCCGCGCTCCACAAGCGCGACGTGATTGTACTGGGTGCATCGCTTGGGGTACCGTTCGCGTTCACGCTTTCATGCCTGAACCCGACGAGCGGAGACAAGACCACGCGCGCCGCGCATTGCGGGCGCTGCAGCAAATGTCGAGAGCGGCTACAGGCCTTCGAGGCCGCGGGACTAGAGGATCCAGCTCAGTACGCCTTCAGGCCAAACGATACTGCCACTGGTGTGTGACACCCCACCGCCGGTGTCGGCCAGATGTTAGCCGCGAGGTGTCGCGCAAACTAAGTTCGGACGCCAGTACCACCTACTCTGCTAGGTTAGGTGCACGGGCGCTCCCGGAGACGTCAGCTTTGATCTACCGATTTGCGCGGCGTGTTCGAGCCTGGCGCTCAAGTTCTGCAACCAGCTCGGCACGTCGGTGAACGAGCTCTTTCCTCGCCCGCCGGCCGCGGTCGGAGCCGATCGCGTATTCACAGAAGAGCGGAAAAGCGATCGTCGAATCACAGTACGCAACGACGGCCTCGGGTAGCCCATCAGGATTCACCTTGCCCCAGCTCACGGCTTCTGCCGGGGACGCACCGGAGAGCCCGCCCCAGACGGCTTGATCCGTCGTGATCTGGATGAAGTAATCGTTGCCACCCTTCGGGATGCCGTAGACCTCCCAGAGAGTCGGCTGCCCTTGCAGGTAGAAGTTTTTCGGTGAGCCCCCACCAAGAATCACGCACCCGTTCTTCTCACCTGCCAGAATGATCGCGCACACCTCATTGACGTCCCGGCTCGGATCGATCATGAAACGGCTGCCGTTGATCAGTTCGTGGTAGGCGATGTTCATACCGATGGAGCTATCGCCGGGCGACGATGTGTAGATGGGCACGCCAGCCGATGCGGCCTTGGCAACCACCGAGTACGCCTCGCACCCAGGGTGGCGCTCGAGCAGGTCTTGTCCCAACCGATAATGGAACTCGGCAGTCGACACCGGCCCGTCGACCTGCTCGCGAACGAGGAACTCGCGCAGGTAGGCGTCGGTCTCCAGTAATACGCTCGAGGGAAACAGTACGTCGTAGATCCTGATGATGCCGTGCTTATAGAGATCGACATCATCAAGAAAAGGTGAGCCCCGGTGCAGCGTGAAATTCAGTGCGTAGTGCAGGTCGTGATAGAGATTGGCCCCCGTGCTGATGATGAAATCGACGAGCCCGCGATCCATCATCGCGTTCACGCACCCACCGAGCCCCGCTGGCGTCAGTGCGCCGGCCATCGTTAAAGCAATGGTTGTGTCATGGGTCGGGTCAAGCATTCGCTCGGTGAAGACGTGGCAGGCCTCCGACAACCTGCCGGCGTTGAAGGCCTGGAAGCCCTCGTCGATCAGGTGACGGACCTCCGTGCTCCCCTGCGGGCAGTAGTAACGAATCGGCGCGCCGGCCAGATAACGGGAATCTGGGCTACTGGGCAAGCTTGGGGCTCGACGCGGCACGGTCGTTAGCTTAGCATCTCGGAGCACTTTTGCCGTGTTGAGAAACTAGGCACAATAGAGCTGGATGTGACCGCCAATTTGTCCCGATGGCAAGATCTACAACGACGAGGGATCGGGCGACAGCTCCCTAGGCGCACTGTAACCGTCAGTCCTAATGGGCTCGTTCACGGTTACGGTGAGGCGCGGGGCGGGAACATGCCAGGGGCATTCGACTCCGCTTCCATAGAACAGCACCGCCCTTAACGAGACGCGTCGGTGGCCGAATACCACTGCAGCTACGAACAGGGCTGCCCAGTAGCCCGTCCACTTAGGAATCCGACTAGTCGGAGCGCCGCTTCCCCAGTGCCGCAATGAGAAGGGCCACGCCGCTGGCCCCAAGGATCAAACTCAGACCGTCCGAGAACCAGCTTTCCCAATCGAAGTCGGCGGTAAGCAGCCAGCCCGCCGGTCCGACCAAGAGACAACTCACGACGAAGGCAGCGCGCCGATGAAAGGCGAGTCGCAAAAGGACGCCGCGTGCCCGGCGGAGGCTTATTGGCAATGGAGATGCAAGTTCGAAGACAACTACATGCCGGTGACGTGGTAACCGGCGTCCACCATGAGCACCTCTCCGGTCACACCACGCGAGCCCGGACCGAGCAGGAACACCGCGGCATCGGCGACTTCGCCGGCATCGACCGTTCGACGTAGCGGCGTGCGTTCGCGATAGTGTTGCAGGATCCGGGTAAATCCAGAGATGCCAGAGGCCGCCAGTGTTTTGATGGGCCCGGCCGAGATAGCATTCACACGAGTGTTGCTTGGACCGAGATCGCTCGCAAGGTAGCGCACCGTGGCCTCAAGCGCCGCCTTGGCCGCGCCCATGACGTTGTAGTGGGGGAAGACGCGCTCACTGCCAAGATAGGTTAGGGTCAAGATGCTCCCGCCTCCTCGACGCGACATCAGCGGGGCGGCGCCGCGGGCCAACGCGATCAGCGAGTAGGTACTGACGTCGAGGGCTTGTGTGAAGTCCTGACGCGTCGTCTGCAGGAACGGCTCCGAGATCGCCTCGCGAGACGCGAAAGCCACGGCGTGCACCAAGAAATCGATTCCGCCGTGCACATCGTCGACCGCCTTGAAAAGAGCCGTGATGTCTTCGTCCCGGCTGACATCGCACGGCACGAGTTGGGCCTGGTGCGAGAGCGTCCCGGCCAGTGCGCGGGCGTTCTCCTCGAAGCGATCAGTCGCATAACTAAGCGTCAGCTGTGCGCCGGCCTTATCGGCGGCCTTGGCGACCGCCCAGGCGAGCGACCGCTTATTGGCAACGCCAACGATGAGGCCGTTCTTGCCCGTCAGGTCACCCATTGGTACGCGGCCTAGCGCCCTTTCCCGCGACGGGCGGACGACGAGCGAGACTTCGGACCGGAGCGGGCGGTGTCGGTATGCACTGTCTTGCCCGGGCGCCGATCGGACTCCGGCCGACCACTGTCTGATCGGGTTGACTTAAACATCCGGGTTGAACTGCTGCGGTGAGCGCCTTTCTGCTTCGGCTGGCCGTTCCTATGGTGAACGGGAGGAGCATACACCGATGGTCCGCCAGGGGTGGCGTTTTTTCTTCGTGCTGGCGCGCTCCCACGTGACTGCTGCTGTATCGTGAAGACGGGTGCGGGACGGGCCACGAGTGGTGAGCCTTCGGGCTTTTTGAGCGTGGCTCGGATGAGGGAGCGCCGGACGGGCTCCGCGTCGTCAGCCGCACCGCTAGCGCCGGCCGGTGCCGGCGAGCCGACGTCGGCGTGGCCGTGCTCGGCGTCGCACACCTGACAGCGCGTCACACTGACACCGTCTTCACCCACGACGATAACGGTATGAGTCGTGACACGGCCGTCGCGCGGGCAGTAGTCATCGAGAGTGTCACCCACGCTAGCATGGCGCCGCTGCATCTAGCCCCCCAACAGTCAGGACCTTGAGGCGGGAAAGGGAAAGTCCGCGCGCAGGAGCCCGGAGTCTAACAGAGCCAGCGACGGCGAGGCAAACGAAACGGCCCGCTACCGCCGCCCTGGACCGTAGCTGGCCTGCCCGAGCCATGCGTCCGCGTGCTTGCCGCGGCCGACGACCAGCAGAAACGCGGCGAACCAGAACGTGAACTGTCCCTCCCTTGCTCCGTGAGTGGGTTACTGACGTGCTGCGAGCCAAACCCGAACGTCGGCGAGCGCCGCGGCGACCGCGCCAGGGTTCGTCGACTGCGGAGTACGCCGCGCCTCAACCGACGTCCGGCCTGTGATCAACCTAGCAACGTCGCCGTCAAACCGCTCATCGTAGTGCCGCCAGTCGTCGGGTGTGAGTGAGGAGAAGTCGCGGCCCTGCGTGACCAGGTCGCGCACAATGCCACCGACCACTTCGTGGGCACGCCGAAACGGGACGCCGCGCTTAACCAGGCCGTCGGCCACATCGGTGGCCAGCAGCAGCCCGGTTGCCGCTGCGTCGCTGCGCGCGACGTCAATGTCAAGGCTTTCGACCACCGCGGCAGCGGCTTGGACCGACGCGATAACCGACGCTTCGGCACCGAAGACAGCTTCTTTGTCTTCCTGCAAATCCTTGTTGTAGCCGCTCGGCAGTCCTTTCATCGTCGTCAGCCATCCGACGAGGTGGCCGACAACGCGGCCCGTCTTACCGCGCACGAGCTCGAGCGGATCGGGGTTCTTTTTCTGCGGCATCAGGCTGCTTCCGGTGGCTACGCGGTCCGCCAGTTCGAAAAAGCCAAACTCCTCTCCGCTAAAAATAATAAGATCCTCGGCTAGCCGGCTCAAATGTACCATCACCAGCGTGCACGTGTGGAGCATCGTCGCGACAAAGTCCCGATCGGCCACTGCATCGAGACTGTTCTCCACCACACGCGAAAAGCCGAGCCGACGCGCGAGTGCCTCGACGTCAATCGCGTAACCGGTGCCGACGCCGGCGCCGGATCCCAGCGGCAGAGCGTCCGCTTCGTCGCGCGCGATCCCGACGCGCGCGTAGTCGCGACGAATCGCCGCGGCGTGCGCCAGAAAGAAATGGGCCACGAGCATCGGCTGAGCGCGTCGGAGGTGCGTGTAGGCTGGCATGAGCGCCGAACCGGCCGCCGAGGCCTGGTCCACGAGCGCGGTGACCAAGTACACCAGTCCTTTCTGGAGGTTGGGAAGGCGTCTGCAAAGGTACAGCCGGAGGTCCAGAGAGACCTGCTCGTTTCGAGAACGGCCCGTGTGGAGCCGGCGCCCGATATCGCCGATCCGTTCGACTAGTTGGCGTTCGACGAAGGCGTGCACATCTTCATCGGCACCACTCACGAATGCCGGATCGCGGCGGCCGCGTTCTCGAATATCGGTCAGGGCATCGCGTGTGGCTGTGGCCTCGTCGGCCGAAAGGACACCCGCCTCGGCAAGCGCCTCTGCCCAGGCGAGGCTTCCTTCGACGTCGTCGTCAAAGAGCCGGCGGTCGAACTCGAATGACGCCTGGAAATCAAAGACGCGCTGGTCAGGGGCGTCCGCAAAACGGCCCGCCCACAGATGGCGCTCGTCGTTCATACCGAAGCCTCGCTTATCTCCTTATTTACGACCCATCGTGTCTTGATCCCGCTGTAGCTCCGCCCTCGGCGTCCGATGCCAACGCACTGCTCGCGGCAATCTCGACGGGCAAGCCCCAAATCTTGATAAAACCCTCCGCGGCCGCGTGATCAAACTCATCGCCTTCGTCGTAGGTCGCCAGCGTGGGCTCGTACAGCGCATGGGGAGAAATGCGGCCAACGGCCCAACAGCATCCTTTGAACAGCTTCACCCGCACCGTGCCGGTCACGCGTTCCTGCACCTTAGCGACGAAGGCGTCGATCGCCTCGCGCGTCTGTGTGAACCACAAGCCGTTGTACACGAGGTCGGCATAGGTCTGCCCGAGGTCGCGTGTGAGCCGCTCGAGATCACGCGGGATCACGAGCGTCTCCAGCTCGCGGTGGGCCGCGTGGAGCACCGTCGCCGCCGGTGCTTCGTAAACCTCACGCGATTTGATCCCCACTAGCCGATTTTCAACCATGTCGACCCGCCCAACGCCGTGTGTACCCGCGATCGTCTCGAGGGAGTTGATGAGCTCGGTCAGCGGCATCGCCACGCCGTTGACCTTAGTCGGGACACCGCGCTTGAAATCGATCTCGGCATAGGCCGCCGCGGCGGGACACTCGGTGGGCGATTTGGTCAGCGCGTAGATCTCCTCCGGCGGCTCGGTCCAGGGATCCTCGAGGACACCGCACTCGATCGAACGCCCCCACAGGTTGGCGTCGGTACTGTACGGGCTCTCGACCGAGGCAGGCACTGGAATACCGTGCTCGCGCGCGTACTCGATCTCGTCTGGCCGGCTCATCCCCCACACGCGCGCCGGCGCGACCACCCGAATCTTCGGATTGAGGGCGCGCGCCGAAACGTCCATCCGGACCTGGTCGTTGCCTTTTCCGGTGCATCCGTGCGCGATGGTGCTCGCGTCTTCGACTTCGGCGATCTCAACGAGCTTCTTGGCGATCAACGGGCGCCCCAGTGCCGTGGCGAGTGAATATTGCCCCTCGTAGATGGCACCCGCCTGTAGTGCCGGCAGGACATAGTGTTTGGCGAACTCCTCACGTGCGTCGACGACATGCGCACGGACCGCCCCAACGGCCAAGGCCCGCTCCCGGATGTCGTCTAGCTCCTTGCCCTGGCCGAGGTCTACCGTGACGGCCACAACCTCTGCACCATAGGTGTCAGCCAGCCATCGAACCGCGACCGACGTGTCCAGCCCTCCCGAGTACGCCAAGACAATCCGTTCCATGTTCTTTGCTCCTCTGGCCGCAGCCGTCTTCAATCAGCACTCGCTGCCCCCCCAGACGCGCTCGCTACTTCTTAAACCGCTCGCCACAGCGCCGCGGGCACTCCTCGGTTCCCAGATCTAAGTGGCTACTACCCTCTCGCCCAACCCTCAAAGAGCCGCGCCATCTCTCGACCCGCGCGGGCGTGTCGCGTGATGAGCAGGACCGTGTCATCGCCAGCGACCGTGCCGACCACCTCCGGCAGCTCTACACGGTCGATCGCCAGAGCGAGCGGCTGGGCCTGACCAGGGTCAGTTCTGATCACCAAGAGCTGTTGCACTTGGTCGACCCGGCGCAGATACTCCCCGACGGCACGCCTGACCGCAGCGTCTCCGCTCCCTCGTACGCCCCCCGGGGAACCAGGCCGTCGGTAGGCCCCGTCGGCGGCGCGCTTGACAAGCTGGAGCTCCTTGATATCACGGGAGATGGTGGCTTGGGTCGCATGAAACCCGCGTGCGCGCAACCGCTGCCGGAGGTCATCTTGGCTGCAGATGGCCTCGTGGGAAACGAGATCGAGGATGGCCGACTGACGGTAGCGCTTCATAGTTATGCGTTATTATGAATTAGTATACACTGACTAGCTGTCGCTGGCAAGGGTTAGCTGAAGCCAACGGCTTGGACAATATTCACTGAACCTCACATTTTTCCGTTGACGCCATGTGGATCAGGATGTATAAAAACACTCTGTTTCGTATAAATATTCATCTCTGTGGTGTTTTCTCATGACGAAGATCCGTGTCGGGCTCGCTGGAGCGACTGGCTATAGCGGCCAGGAAATACTGCGTCTGGCGGCTCGCCACCCGCACATACAGGTCACCGTTGCCATGGCGTCGAGCACGAACGATGGGGCTCGCAGCTTGCCGGCGCTTGCGGGGTTGTGGAACGGCCGAGTCGAGGCGTTCTCGATCGACGCGCTGTCTGAGCGGGCCGATGTCGTGTTCCTTGGGCTGCCCGACACAGCAAGTGCCGAGATCGGCCCCGAGCTCGTGAGACGCGGAGCACGCGTGTTCGACCTGTCGGGAGCGTTCCGCTTGCGTGACGCAGCCGCACGGAAACACTGGTACCCGAAGACCCCGGCGCTCGGCACTCCAGTCGTCTACGGCCTGACGGAGTGGAACCGAGATGAACTCAAGGACGCGCAGC
The DNA here is from genome assembly GCA_965197375.1 of Vicinamibacterales bacterium. Lineage (GTDB taxonomy): Bacteria > Acidobacteriota > Vicinamibacteria > Vicinamibacterales > UBA8438 > CBDAMZ01. The sequence goes on along the minus strand of CBDAMZ010000009.1, from coordinate 429,249 downwards.
TGGTCGCCTGTCCGGGCTGTTATCCAACGGCGGCGCTGCTCGCGCTACGGCCACTCATCGCGGCCGATCTCGTCGCCATCGACGACGACGTCTACATCGACGCAAAATCGGGCATCTCTGGTGCCGGCAAGACCCCGAGCGAACGGACGCATTTTTCCGAGTGTCATGGGAGCATTGCGGCCTACGGCATCTTTGCCCATCGTCACGCGGCCGAGATCGAACAGGAACTGTCGCGACCCGTCACATTCGTGCCGCATTTGGTGCCGCTCGACCGTGGCATTTTCGAAACAATCTACACCAGGGTCAGCAACCGGACGACGGCGGCGACGATTCGTGAGGTGCTCGGACAGGTGTATCGCAAGGCACCGTTCGTACGACTCACCGGTAACAACCTGCCGGAGATCAAGCACGTGGTACATACAAACTTCTGTGACATCGGCTGGAAGGTCGCTGACGGCCGCTTGGTCATGGTTGTGTGTCTGGACAACCTAATGAAAGGGGCAGCCGGACAGGCTATACAGAACTTCAACGTCGCGTTCGACCTCGACGAGCGCGAGGGACTCCTCTAAATGCAGCTGACATCGAGACCAGCTCAGATCGCCGCACCGAGTTCCTTCGGCCACCGCTCGGCCGCACGAGCTACGCGTCGCCCGGGTGGGCAAAGCCGCGCGCGCCGTCGACCCGTCGTCATCAAGCTGGGCGGCGAATTGCTCGAGGACAGGAAACAGCTTCGACGTATCGCCGCAGCGCTCACACGGCTAGCCACCAACCAGCCGCTCGTCGTGGTCCATGGCGGCGGGCGCGAAGTTGACGCCGACATGGCGCGGTTCAGGATCCAGAAGCGGACGGTCGACGGGCTACGTATTACCGATGCGCCGACCCTGGATGTTGTCGTTGGCGTGCTCGCCGGACGCGTCAACACCCGAGTGGTCGCGGCGGTTGGCGCAGCAGGTGGGAGCGCGGTCGGCCTGACCGGCGCTGACGCGTCAATCGCCAGGGTCCGGCGTGCTCGTCGGTACCGGGCCAGTGATGGGTCGCGCGTTGATCTCGGATTCGTCGGGCAGCCCGTCGGAGACGAGCGTCCTACACTCCTACTCGATCTGTGCGCGAAGGGTTACGTGCCGGTCGTCGCCAGTATCGGTAGCGACGCCAGGGGGCGGCTCTTCAATGTGAACGCCGATACACTGGCCGGCGATCTCGCGACGCGACTGAGAGCAAAATGGCTAATCATCGCGGGGACAACCGCCGGGGTCCTCGACCCAGATGGCCGCACTATCCCGGTCGTTGACAAAGCGGTGGTCGAGCGGCTCATTACCAACGGGCAGGCCAGCGCCGGCATGATCGCCAAGCTCCGCGCCTGTCAGGCCGCTCAGCGAGGAGGGGTCACCGACGTCGCGATCGTCGACGGGCGACGGGGCTTGCTCGAGTGTACGGATGGCACAAGGGTAATTGCCGGAACCGCGAACCGGCCGGGGACATGCAAGCAATGACGACGCGCGCCGATGACGTGCGTGCCATAGAAGCCGACCACGTGTTGCAGGTCTACAAGCGTTTACCGGTTGTCCTGGTACGTGGGCAGGGATCGCGGATCTACGACGCCGACGGACGCGAGTACGTGGACCTGGTCTCGGGGATCGGTGTGGCGTCGCTTGGGCACGCCCACGCTGGTCTCGCAGACGCGATCGCCGATCAGTCGCGAGTGCTCCTCCATACGTCCAACCTCTACTTCCACGGGCTTCAGGGTCAGGTGGCGCGTCGCCTCGCCAACCTATCGGGCCTGCCATACACGTTCTTCTGCAACAGCGGAACTGAGGCGGTCGAGGCCTGCCTCAAGTTCGCGCGACGCTATTGGCACACCCAGGGTGACACGGCTAGGACCGGGATCGTGGCGCTCGAGGGAGCGTTTCACGGTCGAACGCTCGGTTCCCTCTCGGTCACGTCCGGGGAGAACTTTCGGACACCATTCAAGCCACTCGTGCCAGGGGTAATGTTCGTACCACCGGACAACCCCGTAGCGATCCGCGCGGCCGTTACGCCGGACACGGCAGCGATCATCGTGGAACCGATCCAGGGAGAGGCTGGCGTGCGGCCGATCCCACCGGAGTCAGCGGCAACGCTCGCCGAGCTGTGCCGTACGACCGGGACGCTACTGATCGCGGACGAAGTGCAATGCGGCCTCGGGCGAACCGGCCGGCCCTTCTACTCCGACGCGCTAGCGCTCCGCCCAGATCTAATGGCGCTAGGCAAGTCTCTCGGTGCGGGCGTGCCGATCGGTGCCGCGTTGCTGAGCCAGCGGGTAGCCGACGCTATCACCTTCGGCGATCACGGCAGCACGTATGGAGGCAATCTACTGGCATGCCGCGCGGCACTCGTTTTCCTCGACGCGATCGAAGGGGGATTGCTGAATCGGGTCGAGCGAGCAGGCCACCGCCTCGAACGAGGTCTGCGTGCGCTGGCTGCCGAGCACCAGACGATCGGTGAGATCCGCGGAGCCGGCCTAATGTGGGGGTTCGACGTCGAGCCTGACATCGCCGAGCGCCTGGTCGATACGGCACTTGGACGCGGGTTGCTGATCAATCGAACGGCGGGGGCGGTCATCCGACTGTTGCCATCGTTCACGATCGCCGACCGGGAGATCGACGATGCGCTGGAACGGTTGAACGGCGCGTTTGAAGATGCCAGCCACAGCACACGCGGCGGACCCTTAGACACGGACATGAGAATATGATCGAGACGGTCGCTGCGTCGAATCCGTCATCCGCAGCCGATGGCGTCGTCATTCGCTCCGCAACGCTGGTCGACGCGGTCGAAGTCCATCGGCTCATCTCGGAAAATCTCGAGACGGGCCATCTCTTGCCGCGACCTCTCAACGAAGTCCACCTACATGTGCCACGTTTTCTGGTGGCAGCCGGTCCAGACGGCGTCGTGGGTTGCGGGGAGTTGGCCCGCTTGAGTCCAACCGTCGCCGAAATCCGCTCGCTAGTCGTCGCCGAGCCCCATCGCGGGGTGGGGCTGGGCAGGCGTTTGCTGGGCGAACTCGTCACGGCAGCCCGGAGTCAGGGCTTTCCGACGCTGTGTGCTTTTACCCACCAGCCCCGCCAGTTCGTGCGTCTTGGGTTCACGATCGTGCCACACCCTTGGGTGCCTGAAAAAATTGCGACGGATTGCCACACCTGTCAGTGGTTCCGCCACTGCCAGCAGTACGCCGTGGTGCTCGACCTCGGACGGTTAATGCAGGATCGATGAAATTAGTTTCGACAATGCCAGAACAAATCGACGGCGGGATTACAGCGCCAACCGGTTTCCGGACTGCTGGCGTCGCGTGCGGTCTTAAACCATCTGGCCTCGACTTGGCGCTGGTCGTCTCCGACAGTCTGGCTAGCGCTGCAGGAATCTTCACGACAAACCTGGCGGTGGCAGCGCCGGTCGTGCTCTCTAAGGCACATCTGAAGCACTCCGACGGCTACGCGAAAGCCATCGTCGTCAACAGCAGGTGTGCCAATGCATCCACTGGCGACGCCGGCATGACCGCGGCTCGTGGGATGGCGTCTGCAACGGCACAGGCCCTTGGCTGCAATCTCGAGCACGTTCTAGTGGCCTCAACCGGCGTAATTGGGCTGCCCCTCGAGACGGACAAGGTCACACGCGGAATCGACGCTGCCGCGTGCGTCTTGAGCCGCGAGGCACATCGTGCGGCGGCTGAGGCCATTATGACAACTGACATCTCGCCTAAGGAAGCGGCTGCTCGCGTGCAGACGCCAGCCGGGGCGTTCACACTGGGCGGGATGGCCAAAGGCGCCGGGATGATCGAACCACTGCTGGCAACCATGCTCGGGTTTCTGACGACCGACGCCGTAATCGACCCAGTGCGCCTCCGTCGGGCGTTGATCGAAGCCAGTGACGACACATTCAACGCGATCACCGTCGACGGCGAATGTTCAACCAACGACACCGTTTTTCTGTTGGCCAATGGCGCGAGCGGCGTGCAGATCGACGAATTCCTATATCCAACATTTGTCACGGCGCTCCGCGACCTGTGCGCTGGACTGGCCCGGGACATTGCGCGCGGTGGCGAAGGCGCAACAAAGTTGATTACCGTTCGCGTGACCGGTGCGCAATCAGACGACGAGGCGAAGCAGGCCGCCCGCTTGATGGCAAACTCGCCGCTGGTCAAGACAGCGCTGCACGGCGGTGATCCGAACTGGGGCCGCTTCGTTGCGGTCGCCGGGCGCGCGGGTGTCGCGTTTACGGAGGCCCGATCGCGCGTGCAGATCGGTCCTACCGTGCTGTTCGATCACGGCACGGTGTGGGCGGACCGTGAGCCAACTGCGGCCGAGCACCTCAAGAACCGAGAAGTAGAGGTGACGGTCGACCTTGGCACGGGAGGATCTGGCGAGGCAAGGATCTGGACCTGCGATCTCAGTGCCGAATACGTCCGGATCAACGCCGACTACCGGACGTAGTGGTTCATCACGTCATTACGGCCACGCACTGAAAGTCTGCAACGCAAGGTCGTGTCCGGTCCTGACCGGCATAAGGTAGGAAAGGATGAGACGAGGAGCTCACGAGACGACGTGGGACGCCGGCACTCTCGAGGGCCGCTGCTTTCTTTCGGTGCTCGACTTCGACCCGGCCGACCTTGAGCACAACCTCAAGCTTGCAGCGGCACTGAAGCGGGACCGCCCTCTGGGTCGCGAGGCGGCTACTTCGGCGGCGCTTCAGGGCACGTACATCGCTCTGATCTTCGAGAAGCCGTCGCTACGAACGCGGTCGACTTTTGAGATCGCCATTCGGGAGCTTGGTGGCAATTTCATCGACCCGGCGGCCGAGGTAGCGCTTGGCAAGCGCGAGTCGCTGGCCGACGTCGGCCGGAGCCTCGAGCGTTGGGTGGCTGGTGCCGTCGTGCGAACCTACGAACAAGCACGCCTGACTGATTTTGCGCTCGCCACGAAGAACCTCCGCGTAATCAACGCACTAACCAACGAGGAACATCCGTGTCAGGCTCTGGCCGACTGCCTAACGTTACAGGAACGGTGGGGCGACGTTCGTGGCCGTACCGTGGCGTTCATCGGCGACGGCAACAACGTGGTCACCTCGTTTGCTCAGGCGGCGGTGATGCTCGGTGCTAACGTACACGTCGCCTCACCGGAGGGCTTCGCGCTGCCTGAGACCGTCGATGAAACCGTTGCGCGGGTCGCGCGCGATGGGGCTGAACTTCGACGCTTTCGTGATCCGGTGGCGGCGGTGCGGGGTGTCGATGCCATTTACACGGACGTGTGGACGTCGATGGGCCGTGAGGCAGAAGTGGCAGTCCGGGCGCGGTTATTCGGTCCCTATCAGGTAAACGATGCGCTCATGGCGCATGCCAAGCCAGACGCCTGCTTTCTACACTGCCTGCCGGCCCACCGTGGCGAGGAGGTCACCGACTCGGTGATGGACAGTCCGGCGTCAGTTGTCTTCGACCAGGCGGAGAACCGCCTACATACGCAGAAGGCACTTTTGCTGATGCTCTTCGAGGACTAGCGCCGGGAGGAACGGGCACCCAGGAATCCCGAGACCCCGCCCAGAGCAGCAGGTGCTCCTAATCCCGTCCTTCCACCCGCGCGGCAGCCTGCTCGACTTTTTCCGCCAGCTTCACCTTGTAGGCTCTCAGCGCCGATGCAATCTGCGTATCGGAAACGGCCAAGATCTGGGCCGCCAGCACGGCTGCGTTCGCCGCGCCAGCACTCCCGACTGACACCGTCGCCACGGGGACGCCCGGCGGCATCTGCACCGTTGCGAGCAGGGCATCCCAACCCTTGAGGGGCGACGAATCAATCGGTACGCCGATGACCGGCAGGGTGGAACGCGCGGCGACAACGCCGGCCAGGTGAGCCGCGGCGCCTGCACCCACGATGAACACCTTGACACCGTGGTCGGGCGCCTCGCCGATGAGCCGGTGCACGCGGTCGGGGGAGCGGTGAGCCGACGCGACGGTCATCTGACATGACACGCCGAGCTCATTCAGCACCTCGACTGACTTCTGCATGATCGACGTGTCCGAATCTGATCCCAACAGTATCTGAACCTGCCAGTCTGCCATCCGACCACCTCATCCTCCGGCGCGACCGGAAATCACCGCCTGGAGAGCTTTCTGACCAATGTCAGTTCGAACGTAACTGTCACGGAATGAAATGCAACCCACAGCCTGATAGGCGCGTTCGGTCGCCTCCCCGAAGCTGGCGCCACGCGCGACGACGGTGAGTACCCGGCCACCGGCGGTGACGATCGTATCGTGCTGGCGGGTCGACCCGGCGTGAAAGACACGGACCCCGGGCACCGCCGCAGCGGCATCGAGACCCTCGATCGGCATCCCGGTAGCGTACGCCCCAGGATAGCCACCCGAGGCCATGACGACGCCAACATGCGGATCGGAGGTCACGTGCCACGCCGAGCCGCTAAGATCGCCCTTCGCGGCTGCTAACAACACAGGCGCGAGATCGGTCTCAATCATCGGCAGGATCACTTGAGCTTCGGGATCGCCAAAGCGGGCGTTGAACTCAATCACCTTGGGCCCTTCCGCGGTCAGCATGAGTCCAACGTACAATACTCCGTGATACTCGTGCCCGTCGGCACGCAGGCCATCGAGCGTCGGCGTGACGATTTCGCGCATGACACGTTGCTCGAGCTCGTCAGAGAAGAGCGGGCTCGGCGCGAATGCGCCCATCCCTCCAGTGTTGGGTCCTTCGTCGCTATCGAACACCCGTTTGTGATCCTGGGCTGCCGGAAGAGCTAGCGCCCGTCGGCCATCAGAGAGGACCAAGAACGACACTTCCTGGCCGACGAGGCACTCTTCGATGACCACCCGTGCGCCGGCGTCGCCAAACCGGCGCGCAACCATCGCGTCCCTCACCGCCGCCTCGGCCGTCTCCCAATCCGGCGCAACCGTCACCCCTTTACCGGCAGCCAAGCCATCCGCTTTGACGACAACGGGGAAGCCGAACGTCTCGCCGCTCCCAGCGGCGCGCGCCTGGGACTCGGTGGCGCAGATTTCGAATCGTGCCGTCGGGATCCGATGTTTCGCCATGAAGCTCTTGGCAAACGCCTTACTCCACTCCAGTTGCGCCGCTGCTTTGGAGGGCCCAAAGAGCAGCCGGCCAGCGGCAGCAAATACGTCCGCGACGCCACGTGCGAGCGGGAGCTCTGGGCCTACAACGGTGAAATCGACGGACTCTCGGGCGGCCAGCTCTAACACCATATCCGAATCCTCGATGTCGACTGGCACGCAGCGACTAATCTGGGCGATGCCCGCGTTACCGGGGGCGCAGATGACCTCCTCGACCCCCCCTTCGCTGGCGAGCTTCCAGGCGACAGTATGTTCGCGCGCACCGCTCCCGATGACCAGGACTTTCATTCCGTTATCCTGCTCTATTGCAAGCGCTTACGCGATGTCTGGCTGCGGTCGTTGGCGGAGAGCCCGCCGGAACCCCGGTTTGACGACAACTCGGCTTTCGACCTAGGATGGTAGCTCTGCGACGGGTTGGAAGCAGGGTCTTAGAAGTCCACCTCATAACTGCAGCGTGACTGCGACGAACTGAGGTCCCGCTGATGGACACCGCGTCCACCCATCGCAAGGCCACTTAGAGTAGCACATCCAACGCGCTTAAACTGATCATCGACCACTGGTTCCGACGGAGGAGGTGACATCGAGCTTGGCTGAAGTCAGGATACAAGAAGGAGAATCAATCGAAAGCGCGCTCCGTCGCTTCAAGCGCAAGGTCCAGCAAGAAGATATCATCAAGGACATTAAGAGGCACGCCTACTATTTGAAGCCGGGCGACAAGCGCCGGGCAAAGCAGGCACTGGCGAGGAAGCGTTCGCGCAAGAAAATGAGGCGGGAGACCGACTAAGTGGCCCCATCGCGTAGTTACGGCCACGTCCGGCATGGGACCGGCGCCGGGCTGCGGATCAACAGGTGACGGAGACACCTGTGCGGCTGGCTGTAAGGAGCCCGGCCACGTGGTTTGGCGATCGATCGGCGCGCAAGCGAGTGTCGCGATCTCGCGTGGCTCGGCCTTCGGCCGCCGCTGCATACTAGTAAAGAGCTGCGCTGAACCTTCCACCAGCGGGACCACACATTCTCCATTGGCCCCTGGTGCGGCGTACAACACGCGTCATGTCCGAGTTCAACATTCGTTCGGCATCGATCGACGTCGAGCAGATCATGAGACAGATCCGCGCCCGCGTTCGTGAGAAGCGGGGGGCGGACTACACCGAGGACCAGATCCGCGAGCTCGCCAACGTTAAGCTTGAGCGCTTTCTGGACTCTAAGACGGTCCGTACGGATCTCGTCGATCACTACCGCCGGCGGCGCCCGACAAAAGCCGAGACCTCCAAGCCGCTGACACCTCCTTCTCTCGAGTACGACTGGGATCCAGACATCATTTATCGTTCGTCGCGTGGCATCTTGGGTCGGGTGCTTTACGGGATCCGCCGGCTCCTGAACCCAGTGCTGAAGTGTTTTTTTAACCCAACGCCGATCGTGCACGCCCTGCACGTGCAACAAGAGATCAACGCATCGCAGGCGCGTCTGTTCGGCCAATCCGGACAGAAGTTGGCCGCGCGCGAGGAGCTCGATGCCCTAAACTACGAAGTGCTCAATAACCTCGTCGTCGAGATGACGCGCCTCGCGATCGACATGAAGAACCACATGATGCGTGTCGAGTCGATTGCCAGCCGGTTGGATTTCGACGAGCGGCGGGCACGTGCGCTGGAGAGCGTGGTGCAGTATCGATCCGGCACCGACGCGCTGCCGTCCGCAAGCGCTCGCGATTCGAACGCCGAAAATCCCGCGGCTGGCGGAACCAAACGGCGGCGGCGGCGGCGGCGCGTGCAGAGCGCGGCGGCCTCCGCCCGCGGGAAAAGCTCGGCCGCATCAGACGCCGAAGCGGCCCCGGCCGAGTCGAAGTCCGGCGCGCCTCCCAACCAGGAGCGCACGCCCCCCGGCGACTCAAACACCCCTGACCAGTGAAACTCGCGGTCGTCGTCCAGCGCTACGGCGCTGATCTCAACGGTGGGGCCGAACTGCACGCGCGCTATGTAGCCGAGCGGTTGGCGCGCCACGCCAAAGTCGAAGTCCTGACGACGTGCGCCCGCGACTACATCACGTGGCGTAACGAAATCCCGGCCGGCGTCGAGTTCGTGAACGACCTACCGGTACGACGCTTTCCGGTGCAACGGGAGCGTGACCCGGACGACTTCGGGCGTCGCTCGGAGCACGTCTTCGGCCACACACACTCGCTGGCAGATGAGCTCGGCTGGCTTCGTTCAGAAGGGCCGACCAGCCCGGCGCTCGTTAACCACATTCGCCGCCACGCACCGACCTACGATTACCTCATTTTCTTCAGCTACCGGTACTACCACGCGTATCACAGCATCCGAGCGGTCGCGCCGCGCGCGCTGTTGGTGCCGACGGCCGAGCGCGACCCGGCGCTCGGCCTGGCTATGTTCCGGACGACGTTCCGTACCGTCCGCGCACTCATGTACAACTCGTTCGAGGAACGTGCCCTCATTCAAAGGGTCTCGGACAACGGTGACGTGCCGGGTGTCGTGGTTGGAGTCGGCTCCGAGGTGCCCCCGCGCGCAAGTGCTAGGCGCTTTCGCGAACGAACCGGCATCCGGGGACGCTTCGTGCTCTACGTGGGCCGGATTGACAAGAACAAGGGGTGCGCGGAGTTATTTTCCCACTTCAGCCGCTATGCGAGTCGCGTGTCCCGACGGCTGACACTAGTCCTAATCGGGAACCCGGTCATGACCATTCCATCGCATCCACAGATCCATCATCTGGGATTCGTGACAGACGAAGAGAAGTTCGATGCCATGGCCGCTGCGGACCTCCTTGTAATGCCGTCCTACTACGAGAGTCTGTCGATGGTGACGCTCGAGGCCTGGGCAATGCGACGCCCCGTGCTCGTGAATGGGGCGTGCGATGTACTCAGAGGGCAGGCCGTCCGTGCGAACGCGGGACTCTACTACACAACCTACGAAGAGTTTGCTGCATCACTGCACACGCTGGAAACCAGCCGAGACCTTCGCACGGCACTTGCCACTAATGGTCGAGCGTACTTCGACCAGCACTACACCTGGCCAGTTGTCGAACGAAAATACCTCGATATGCTAGAACGGCTGCGACGTGAAGACCGCCGGGGCATCGAGCACCGCATCGAACGGTTACCAGGGTGGTTCGGTCGCCGGCGCCGTGATCTCCGCGCAGCACGGGAAGTGGTCGACTGTCTGCCAACCGGTCCCGTGTTACCAGAGCTTCGCGGTACAGTTGGCTCACACATCGATCACCAGCAGGATAAGGAGTAACGACTAGACGGTGTCAACGAACGGGAAGCACGAAGCCCAGGTGCACCAGGTCCTCGCCACCTTAGGCTACGGCGATGCCATCGGCAACGAGGTGCTCGGCATTCAGAAAGTGCTGCAAGGCACAGGGAACGAATCGCGTATCTACGTGGAAACGGTTGACCCGCTGTTGGAAGATCGGACGGTCGACTACCGCCAGCTCCTCGCGGACAGCGACGCTGACAATATCCTTATTCACCACTTTTCGATTGCCTCTCGTGCCTCGCGCGTCGCGTTCGCGCTCCCAGAACGGATGATTCTTGTCTACCACAACATCACGCCGCCCCAGTATTTCATTGGCGTCAATCCCACGCTCGTCGAGGCGTGCTACAACGGCCGGCGTGAACTTGGCGCGTACGTGCCCAGGTGCGATTTCGCGCTGGGTGACTCCGAGTTCAATCGCATAGAGCTAGAACAGATGGGATTCCAACGAACAGGAGTCCTACCGGTTGTCCCAAACTTCGATCACCTCGAGGTGGCGCCGAATGACTTACTAGCTCGAGACTTCGACGATGCCTCAACTAACATTCTCTTCGTGGGCCGACTGATTCCGAATAAGCGCATCGAGGATCTCGTGCGTTTCTTCCATGCCTACCGTCTCAAATACAATTCGGCGGCAAAGCTCCTGCTCGTTGGTTCGCATCACGGGTTCGAGAAGTACGTCGCGTCGGTGTCAGGCCTAATCGCAAGCTTACGCACACCGGACGTGCACTTCATCGGCCACGTCTCGAATGAGCAGCTTGTCGCACTGTATGACGTGGCCGATCTCTACCTCTCAGCCAGCGAACACGAGGGTTTCTGTGTTCCCCTCATCGAAGCCTTCTACAAGCGGATTCCGGTGATGGCGTTCGACGCGGCAGTGGTCCCAGCGACGATGGACGGCGGAGGGGTGTTATATGATCACAAGGATGCCCGGCACGTCGCAGCATTAATGCACGCCGTCTTGTCCAACCAGGCGTTGCAGGAGGAGATCCTGCGCACACAAGATTCGGCGCTAGACCGCCTACTCCAAAAAGATTTTTCCGCTAAACTGCTCGGATTTGTTGACAAGGTACGTCACGCCCCGAGGCGACCACATCCGCCCGTCACCCTGGACTTCTGGCACCAATTCGACCGCGCCAATGAACTGGAGAAACTTCAACGTTATCGGCCGTCGGCATTCCAGGCTCTACCGAAACCATCCAAGGATGAGGACTGATGTCACCCCAATGGTCATAAACCAGTGGGTCCCGGCGGCTCACCACGGTGACGCTGTTGGTAACAGCGCACTACGAGTTCGAGACCTGCTCCGGCACAAGGGCCACACTTCGGACCTCTACGCGTTGTCGATCGACGATGACCTGAGGAACGACGCACACCAGTTCACCGACCCGGGCGCGCGCCGCGGCGACATCACGGTGCTGCATTTCGCAGTTCCGTCGCCGATGACTGACGCGCTGGCCGAGCTTCCAGGCGGTCGGGTGCTCCAGTACCACAACGTCACCCCGGCGCACTTCTTTGCCCCGTACGACCCAGGGATCTTCCGCCTCGCCGTCCTCGGTCGTCACGAGCTGGCTCGCCTGGCCGGACGCGTCGACCTCGCGCTCGGCGACTCGGAATACAACCGGCAAGAGCTCGAGGCACTCGGTTTCGAGAGGACGGGCGTGATGTCGATTGTCGCCGATACCGATCGCATTACTAACACACCGAGCCAACCGGCGTTGGAGCACGTGTTAAACGACGGCCTCACCAACATCCTCTTTGTCGGTCGCGTCGCCCCCAACAAGAAACTTGAGGATCACATCCGGCTAGCTGAGTACTACAAGCGGTATGTCGATACAGAGTACCGATTTATCTTCGTCGGCCATGTCAACACGGTGCCGCGCTATTACGCGATGCTCCGCGCACTGCTCACCGAATATAGAATGCAGGCTGATCGGTTCCTGTTCACCGGGCCAGTCCCAGATAGGGAACTCGTGACCTATTATCGACACGCTGACGCGTACGTCTCCATGAGCGAGCATGAAGGTTTCTGCGTGCCCCTCCTCGAAGCCATGGCCGCCGATGTGCCAATCCTCGCCTACGCCGCCGCGGCCGTGCCAGAGACGCTGGGTGGTGCTGGGGTATGCTTTTCACCGAAGGACCTCGAATACGCCGCGGAGCTTCTTGGCCTCCTGGTGTACGATGAGACCCTGAGAGCGTCAGTCATCGCCGGCCAGCGGAAGCGACTGGTTGCCCTCACTATGGATCGCGCCGCAACGGCGCTCGACCGCATGATCGACGCTTTCAGCGCGTGAACATCGCTTTTATCGTCCAACGGTACGGCGCCGAGATCTTGGGCGGCTCCGAGTATCATTGTCGGCTCATCGCCGAGCGCCTCGCGACTCGTCACCGGGTCGAAGTGTTAACCACTTGCGCTCGAGACTATATCTGCTGGGCGAACGAATATCCCGAGGGTCCGGACCGGATTCGGGGTGTCGCCGTCAGGCGGTTCGCGAGCGCGCGTGCTCGTGACATCAAACGCTTCAACGAGTACTCCGACTGGATCTTCGCCAACCCACACACCGCCGAGGATGAGCAGGAGTGGCTGCAGCAGCAAGGGCCCTGGTGTCCCGCCCTGCTTGAGTACCTAGAACAGCACCATGCGTCGTACGACGCCCTCATCTTCTTCACCTACCTCTATGCACCAACCGTGCTCGGCCTGCGCGTCGACCCGGGGCGGAGCATCCTGGTGCCGACGGCGCACGACGAGCCAGCCATCGGACTCGAAATATACCGAGACGTCTTCAACCTGCCGGCAGGGATAGCTTTTAACACGTCCGTCGAGCGCACCTTCCTGCGAAACCGCTTCAACATTCGGGCGAAGGCACAGGAGATCGTCGGCTGCGGCGTCAACTTGCCACCCCACCTTGAGGGGACCGTGAATCACACCGCTGAATCGAACGACGACCGCGCGCAGGACAACGGACCCGGATCTCATGGTGCCGCATTTCGCCGGCGGCACCGCCTGTATGGACCCTTCGCGCTGTACGGTGGGCGCATCGACCGCGGTAAGGGGTGCGAGGAGTTGATCGAGTATTTCGCCAGCTACGCTGCCGAGCAGGGAGACGCCACGCTTGCTCTCATAGGGGTGAAGCTGATGCCGATTCCCGAAGAGCCATTCATTCGGTTCGCCGGTATGCTGCCGGAGGCCGAGCGCCTCGATGCACTCGAGGCAGCCACCGTCGTCGTGGTGCCGTCACCCTACGAGAGCTTGTCGCTATTGGCACTGGAGGCGTTCGCCGTCGGCACGCCCGTGCTTGCGAACGCGCGAAGCGACGTGCTGACCGATCATTGTCAACGTAGTAACGCCGGCCTCTACTACGCGGATCGAGACGAGTTCGTCGAGTGCCTGAAGATGCTGCTTGGCAACGCCGAGCTCCGAGCCATGCTTGGCCGAAACGGCCAAGCGTACATCAGAACCAACTACGCGTGGGACCTCATCCTCGACAAGTACGAACGGATGATCGAGGTCGTCACTGAGCGGCGCCAGACCAGGTCGTCGCACGGCACGCGTGCGCGCGCGCGCCGCGGCCGGCCCCGGTCAGGCAACTAGTATTCCGAGTCTGAACGCTAGGCCACTATTCAACACGGGGCAGGTACTCATCGATGAGGCCGATGAGCTCGGCGGGCTCCGCGTTGGGTCCCGAGCCAGACCTCAGACTCGCCCGCTGATGGACGGGTGGTGTCAAGGTCCCCGCCCCACCACGTGGCGCGTCCGTCGCGCCGCCGGCACCGCGCCGCCGGCGCCGCGCCGGCGGCGTGTCTTAATCCCATAGCGCTTGATCATTTCATTGAGGGTCGTCGGCTTGATCTGTAGCAATTCCGCCGCGCGCTTCTGTACACCGTCCGCCGCCTCAAGCGAGCGTACGATCAAGTTCGCCTCCATGTCCTCGACGATTTTCTTGAAGGGAACCCCTTCGGGTGGCATGTCGAAGCTCGGAAGCTGGAAGGAGTGCGCCACGCGAACAGCCTCTGGGATCAGGTCAGCGCCGATCCGGGGGCCTGGCGTAAGTACAACCGCTCGTTCAATGACGTTTTCCAGCTCGCGCACATTGCCCGGCCAGTGATAGTCCTCAAGCAGGCTGAGCGCCTCCGCCGCGAGCTCTAGACCCGCCTTGCCATTTTCATCCCCGTACTTTTCGAGGAAGCTCTGTGCCAGCAGAGGGATATCCTCCTTGCGATCGCGCAGCGGTGGGAGCTCGATCGTGATGACGTGCAGCCGGTAGTATAGATCCTCCCGGAAGCGCCCCCCCTCGACCATACGCTGAAGGTCAACGTTCGTCGCGGCGATGATCCGCGCGTCGACTTTCATCGTTTCAATACCACCGAGCCGCATGAACTCACGTTCCTGGATAACCCGGAGGAGCTTCGCTTGGGTCTCCAGTGGAATGTTCCCGATCTCGTCGAAGAAAATACTGCCCCGGTCCGCCAGCTCGAATAGGCCCTTTTTCGGCGCCACGGCACCGGTAAATGCCCCCTTGACGTGGCCAAAGAGATTTGACTCCAGTAGATCGGGTGGCAGACTTCCGGAGTTAACCGTAACGAACTGTCGAGCGTTACGGGGCGAATTAGCATGCACCGCTCGGGCCACCAGCTCCTTACCGGTGCCGCTCTCGCCCTGGACGAGGATCGTCGTCCGGCTTGGGGCCGCCTGGGCGATCAGGTCGAATACCCGACGCATCCGAGGGCTCGGTCCAATGATGTCGTTGAACCGGTCCGTTTGCGCCTGGAGATTCTGGCGCAGCGCGCGGTTTTCGGTGGCGAGGCGTCGCTGCGCGGCAGCGTTGCGAACCACAACCAGGACGTCGTCGTTCTTGAACGGCTTCTCAATGAAGTCAAACGCGCCACGCTGGAACGCCTCCCGCGTATTGCTCGAGGTTCCGAACGCGGTGATCATGATGACCGGCAACTCATCGTCGAGCCGTCTGATTTCTCCCAGCACTTGGATCCCGCTCATCCCAGGCATCATCACGTCGACGACGACAGCGTCAAATGACTCGGTCTTCACCAGCTCGACGCCCTCTTCGCCAGACCCCGCGAGCCGAACGCGACATCCCTCGCGCGTCAACAGTGAGTCGAGGATCTCGCGCATGATCGCTTCGTCGTCAACAACCAGGATGGAAGCGTTTTGCAGCATGGTAACGTTCAGTTGACAGCCTCTGACGGGCGCTCCCGGCCAGACGCCGCCAGAGGCAGGGTCAACGTGAATCTGGTGCCCTGTCCCGGCTGGCTCTCGCACTCGATGTGTCCATCATGCTCCTGGATCACCCCGTACGTGACCGAGAGCCCCAGCCCCGTGCCCTGACCAGGCGCTTTCGTGGTGAAGAACGGATCGTAGATTCTCGACAGGTGCTCCCTGGGGATACCCGATCCGGTGTCCGCCACCTCAATGATCGCCTGCGAATCCTCAATCCGACTCCGGATTGTGAGCCACCCCCCCTTGGACATCGCGTCACGGGCGTTGAGAAACAGGTTGAGGAACACCTGCTGAACCTTGAACTCAATCCCATGCACGACCACCGGCGTCTTGGACAGCTCGCGCCGCACCTTGACGTTCACCGCCCGGAGCTGGTGCTCCAGCAATGCGAGAACATCGTTGACGACTACGTTGGCATCGATCGGACCCGCGGTGTCTGTTCGACCCTGTCGTGCCAGGTGCAATAACCCGTTGACGATTTTAGCGGCGCGGAACGTTTGCCGTTCGATCTTCTCGAGCACCCGCGTCTTCGGGTCTTCCGGGTCGGCACCCTCAAGTAGCATCTGCGTGAAGCTCGAAATGCCCGTGAGCGGCGTATTGACCTCGTGCGCCACCCCCGCGGCCAGCAGGCCGATCGACGCCATCTTCTCGGAGATTTGAAGCTGCTCCTCGAGCTGCACGCGCTCAGTGATATTTTCGATGATAATCATCGTACCGCTCGCACCGCCGCCGGGTGCGAGCAGGGGCGCCGTCGCGGCGTTCACGAGCAGCCGCCGGTTCCCGGCCTGGCGTGACGGAAGCTGGACGCGATAGAGTTCGGCGCCTGCGGGGGTCTCCTGTCTCGCCTTGCGGAGGCGGTCGACGAACGCCGTGTCGAACAACGCGTCGAGGCTCCGGCCAGTCGCCTCGTCGCGCGTCAAGCCGTAGAGCCGCTCCATCCCGGTGTTCCACCGTACGATCCGGTCGTCGAGATCAAGCACGACGAGGCCGTCGTTCAGCGATTCGATAATGTTCTCGCTGAACTGGCGCATCCGATCGAGCTCACCTGCCTTCAGCTGCAACTGGCCGTAGAGTCGACCGTTCTCGAGCGCCGTGGCGACCTGACCGGCGACAGCGGCGAGCAACGCCATGTCCTCACTGCTCAGCGACTCGCCGCTTCCCTTGCGGCCAAGCGCCATCACGGCGATCGTCCCTTCCTCGGACACACAGGGGACGAAGGAATAGATTCCCTGTGCGCGCCAGAACGCCGCGTCGTCAGGGGCAAGCTTACGTCGACTCGTGGGGTCGTCCAGGACCGCCGTGTGACGGCTGTCAAGGCGTTCCCCGATGCTCGAACTACGCGACAGGGACGGTGGTGGCGCCGCGTCAAATCCCGTCCACCGAATCGGGCGGAATTCCCTGCTCGCGTCCCCGCCCTGGGCGTCACCCAACATGAGCGCCATCCGATCGACCACGAACGTCTCGGCCACGCGAGTAACGAGTCGCTCGCTCAGCCGCTGTAGATCCAGGTCGCTGTTGAGATCACGAGCAAACCGGACCAGCGCGCGACGGTAGTCGAAACGGTCACGATAGTGTGCCCGGTCGAGCATCGTCTGAATCCAGTTCTTCACCGGCGTGGCCAGAAGTACCACAACCGCGGTGGCGAGGAGCGCGATGATCGAGTTGTGCCCGTCAGACTCCTCCAAGAACACTTCGCTCGCGAGCCGCTCCAGCACTAGGTAGATCGCGATCATTGCCGCGACTGCCGCCGTGTAGACCAGTCCACGCTTGACGATGACTTCGACGTCGTGGAGCCGGTAGCGGACGATCGCCGATGCGAACGCCAGGGGGATCAGACCGAGCGGAATCGCCGTGAAATCGAGCCAGCCAACCGGATCGAAGCCAAGCGCGTAGGGCACCGCGTACCCGAGCGTAAACGGCAGTCCGCCGAGGATGGCACCCGAAACGATCCATCGCAACTGGCGTCGTGCCGTCACCGACCGGACGCGTTGCAGCGCGACGATCATCGTCGCGAGGCCACCCACCATGCACACTGCCAAATACACATGCTCGAGACGCCAGATCCGCTCCACGGCGCGGGTAAACCCAGCACTTTCGTCTGGCCCCACGACTGCAACGACCTGTGCAATCCCGAGCACGAGCGCCGGCAGGTAAACCAGGGGAAATACCACAGGCCCGAGCCGACTACGCATCCAACCCGGTGACCGCTCAGGAAAGACGAACGCGAAGTGCACAAAGAGCGGAGCCAGTAAGAGGATGGAAATTTCGTCAGCCCAGAAGAGGATCCAATCGAGGCGGTCCAGGCGCCCGCTGAACGAGAAGGCCAGCATCCCAAAGAACGCGACCGTGAGCCAAAAGAAGTGCAGCGTCGCCTGGTGCCCTGGGCGACGCACGCGCACCGCCGCACCGACCAGCAGGGCAAAGAGACCAACGGCGGCGAGGACGAAGTACACCAACACGTCGCCCGTCGGCGCACGCTGTAGGGTCAGCTCACGCAGCTCCCGGTCGCCGACCCGCAGCACCGTGTAGCCGACTCGCGTGCCGGCGTGACCGGCATGTAGTACCGCGAGCACGTCGGCCAGGGATTCCACGGGCTGTCCATCAACGGCGAGCAGCACGTCGCCAGGCTCGAGCCCAGCCTGCGCGCCGGCCGAGCTCGGCGCAACATCTTCCGCGACCAGACCGTCGGCCCGCTCGGTCCAGAGAACTCCGTCTTCCACTTCTTGCCAGTTGGCACGGACCAAGACGTTGGCGAACGCAAGACAGACGAGTACCGCCACGACGCCGACAGCCAGAAGTGCACGGCTCCACCCCTCTCGGTATCGTCTCGCCTTCGCCTCGCGGCCGACTAACGCCATTTACTCGTACGCCTAGCGCGATCCGGAGCTATCCCAAGCCCTGACAGGCAGGACGCAAACGACGTTCCGCTCCCGTCCTCCAAACTGGCATCCAAAACTACTTGGGAATAGGCAATTTGTGGCTGGGGAGTCGGCTCGATTCAATAATTCGAAGTGCCAGACCAAAATATTGGATCTCATAATTGCGTAAGCCCCCACCGAAAGCCGACTTCGTCGAGTGACACCCTGACGGCTACCGGACCTGATATGCAGGGTTAGAAGTGAACGACCAACCCGCCGACAAACTGTTTTGGCGGGCTCACCACGAGGAGCTCGTCGTACGCCGATCCCCAGAGTGCCTGCTCGTGGAAGAGACTCCGCAGTGCCACGAGCACCTCCCAGCTGCCGCCACCGAAGGGCGAGAACGGTAGCGGTTGAGTGACGCGGAGATCGAAGCGCGCGTCGATCCCAGACGTCATCACATCTTGATCGGTTCGCGTAAACGCCGTGTTAATTCGATAGAGCGCGAACACCCAGGTTGACGTCTCGGGAATTTCGGACTCGATCGACGCGGTCACGTCGTGGAACCGCTCAGTCCCGGCGCGAAAGGCACCGGTAGCACGGGGTAACAGACCCGCAGCAGTCCACGGCGCCCAGCTCGCGCGCACGATACTGTAGTCGATCGCGCTTCGCAGGCGCCCCGCCAAATCGTAACTGAAAGTGACGCCCCACCCATCGGCATCAACACCAGTCGCGCTTGCCAAATAGTAGTGCTCTCTGGATGAGCCTAACGCGTCCGCCCGCACGCCGAACATGGTGATCAACTGATCACTGATCTGCTGTCGGAAGCGGCGCACGCTCACCACCGACGCGCCACCCACGTTCCGTTCCAGTGCCACCTCAAGGTGCCGGGCCCGTTCCGCCTGTAGTGGATCGACTGGTGACAGCGGGGCAAACGTCCGCTCCGGTGGCAACCACACCCCGGACACCGGTGGCAGGAATTCCTCAGCGCCTGGAGCCGTCATGCGTTGTGACCACGCGACACGGACACGCGTCCGGCGAGCTGGCATCAACGTTACATGCGCACGTGGGCTGAACAGCTTGCCATCTTCCAGATAGCCGTAGCGGGCAAAGCTAGCACCGTAGCCTACTGTCAGCTGCGGCGAGACCGACCAGGTGTCGAACGCATTGATGCCCCCAACGTCACGACTGCGCCAGCCGCTCGAAGCATCGGGACGCACGAGCAGGCCGGAATCGTCCATCGCGGCCCGCCGCTGCACGCTATAGGACATCCCGAACTCGACGGCATGGTCCTCGTGCGGATCAGCCACGTACGAGCCAGCCACCGCCCACGAGGACGCATCGCCGGACGCCATGTCCAGCGCGCCGCGCGCAGCCCACGCACCCTCACCCACAGGAGCACCGAGTGACACGTACGCCACCTGCCCGGGTAGGGCGTCGACCGACCACAGCTCGCCCGGCGAGTCAACGGTAGTGCGCGCCAACAGCTGCACTTCTCCAGTGATGGGGAAACCATCACCCAAACCGGCCCCGTGATCTGCCCCCCACAACGGTGGGCGAAGCGCCATCGTCCACCGTTCGGGGGGCTTGAAGCTATCGTGTTCAGTGCTCACTCTTCTATGAACGTGCCCAGTTGCGTCTTTGAGAACGCTGCGTTTGGTGTGCCGCAACCGCCACGCCTTGGTGCCGTGCTCGTGCGGCGCCAGCTCAACCGGCGGCGCAGCGGTAATCGGCTCGTCCTGGTTTGTGTCGAATTCGAGGTCAGGCTGCGCGACGAGCGTGTCGGTTGCGCCAAAACCTGCTTCGAAGACGGCTGGCAGTGAGACGGGCGTGTTGGTGTCGGTCTGCTGCCGGAGGGTTAAAGACCGGACGGTCGGGACGTCCGGCTCGACCACGACAACGTGGCGACGAGAGGCAACGTACCCTGAGCGATGCGTGCGGAGCAGATACGGACCAGGCTGAAGTGAGCGAAATTCGAAGCGACCTTCGGCGTCACAGACTACCACCGTGGCGCCTGACGGGCCAGTGGCCGATACCAGCACGCCGTCAACCGGCGCGCCGGCGCGGTCGGTGACAACACCAAGGATCTGACCGGTGGCGACCGGCACCACGTGAGTGCTCGCCTCACCCGTGGCAGTCGACGACTGGCGGGCATTGACCGCTCCGGACGCAACGGCCGGCGCGGTCGCCGCGCTCACCAGCAGCACGCTGGTACCAAGCATTACCAAATAATGCATTCGTCAGACTGTCGGCTGGTGCCCGCTCGAGGCAGGCGCCTTGAATCGTTCCCTAGGTCTCCAGCACCGTGAAGTTGACGTCCTGGATTACCGTAGCCCCCGAGGTGTTATCGGTGATCTTGACCTCGAGACGATAATCGCCCGCCGGAAAGTTCTCAAGCGGAACCACCTGTCCAGTCACAATTTGGTGGCCCAACGCCACGTCGAACCCGGACGGTAACGTCTGCTCGTTGAACTGCTGCGGGCTCGTTTTGCGCCAGTATTGCTCGCCGTCGGCGGTCCGCTGATGAAAGCTATACTCGACCGTCACATCCGGAAAGACCGGCTCGGGGATCTCGGAGGCCTGCTGCTCGTCTTTGTTCTGGTCCTCTGTCTCCGGAGCCGGCTCAGCGTCCTCGGTTCGCAAACCGCCAGCCAACGCCGGGTTATAGACCAACAAAATAAGCGACAGCTCCTCTTGCTTTCCGAAGTTTGTGTCGTGTCTCGGCTCGATCCGCGTCATGCCGATCGTGTACGGGCTCGTGATCTGCTCTTCGGGTGTCAGCGGCGCGGCCATCCGTTCCATATGCTGAGCCAAGATAACGGTGCTGGTCCGCAGATCCGCTGTCCACAGGTCGGGAACGGCCAGTTCCTCCTCCAGTACCATCACTACTGTGGCCGGCTTACTCCCTTCCTCGACGGCTCCGCCGGCACTGTCGCGAAGCGCTACATACACGTCGTAATCACCACCCGGGGCCGTAAACGAGCGGTCGATGAAGATCGGTTCGCCAGCAGCCGGGTCGACCTCGACAAAGTAATACGTCTCGTAGACCGGTTGGGGGATCTCGGGGGGCTGCTGCTCGTCTCCGTTCTGGTTCTCGGTTTGGTCCTCAGTCTCCGGATCCCGCTCGACGTGCTCAGTGACGAAGAGATATATGGCAAGGGAGGATGCGGTGACCTTAGCCGGGTCGATAACCAGCGTGAACGGAACATAGGTGTTTCCATCGGTGCCTTTGAGGAAAGCAGGCTTGAGCGAGAAAGGCTTCTCAGTCGCCAAGACCTGACCCTGCAGCGCCGCTTTCACCACTTCGACAAGCTCCTGCAGCTCCTGCTGCTGCCATTCCTCAAGCTGGGCGATCTGGTCTTGATCCTGATCCTGATCCTGAGTGGTGGCTGACGAAGCGGCCAACAGCAAACTGGCTGCGACGCACACCACCCCGACCCACCGATATCGGGTGCTGTAATTCATTGGGTCTGATCTCCCAAGTGAGGCGGTCCAGTCGAAATCAACTCCTCATGATAGGCGACCTCTGGCCCCAAGTCAAACGACTTAATACTTTGTAACGTGTTGAAAGAAAAGATGTTACAAGATGATGACGCGAACCGGATAGGATGCCATCCCTGGATCACGGGCAGGACCGTGATCATTACAGTGGATCAAGTAACGCCGATCAGGTGCGGGACGCCGGACGCGAGTGAGCCCATCGTTGCGGCTAGCAACAACCGGCAGCACCCACAGACGGCCTCGTATTCGCGAAGCCACCGCACTGACTGGCGCTTGTCCTGCCGGGGCGGGACACACCACAAGGGTGTGTCAATCGACTTGCTGCTTCACTTCGTCAGCGGCGATTCGGAGTGAGCGCAGAAAGCGGCGGTCGTTCGGTGTGATGTCGAACTGCTGCCGGTCCACGCCCGCGTCGGCGCGCGCGCTGACCTTGGCGAGCGCCCGAGAGCCAGAATGATTCCCGAAGCCAATGACTGCTTCCAAGGAGATGCGCATTTCGTACCCGGCCGCGCGCGCCTTCTCGCGGCAGGCCTCGACCCTGGAATCCTCGACAACAGCAGCACCGATGGCCTCGGCCAGCTCCCGCGCCAGCCGATTCACGACGTCGTCCATGCTACGACCTCACTCACTTCCGCCCGGCCGACCCTCGGCTCAACCGACCAGCTCACTCGGTGAGCACCAGGGCAGGGAAGACCTGAAAAGGAGACACGGCAGATTGTAGACATGGCGCTCAGGCGTGTCAAGACAAACACCACCTCATATCGAGGTATCCTCGTAAAGAACCGCAACATAATGTGCTTTAATTTGGTCATTTAACCTTAATACGTCTGCCTGGGCCACGTTCTCCTGTACAATTCGCACGCACATGTCATCGCGCGTCTTCACGCCAAATGACCTGGCCGACTGGACGGCCGACGAAGGCCTCGGCACCCCAGGTACATTTCCCTACACGCGAGGCATCCACCCCACGATGTACCGGGGTCGGCTCTGGACCATGCGCCAATACGCCGGTTTTGGGACCGCCGCCGAATCAAATCGGCGCTATCGTTACCTGCTCGATCAAGGTGTCAGCGGCCTCAGCGTGGCCTTCGATTTGCCGACGCAGATGGGATACGACTCCGACCACCCGTTGGCCGCCGGTGAAGTAGGTCGTGTCGGCGTAGCAATCGATTCGATCGAGGATATGACGCGGCTCTTTGATGGGATCCCGCTCGACCGTGTGTCCACCTCGATGACGATCAATGCAACCGCGATCATCTTGCTAGCGCTCTATGTCGCGGAAGCCCGCCGGCGGGGAATGAAGTTGCGATCGCTGGCCGGTACCGTGCAAAACGACGTTCTTAAGGAGTACGTCGCTCGAGGCACGTACATTTACCCGCCGCGCGCCTCATTACGTGTCGTGACCGACGTCGTAGCGTACTGCGACCGCGAGCTGCCGGGCTGGCATCCAATTTCGATAAGCGGCTACCACATCCGTGAGGCGGGTGCGACCGCCGCACAAGAGATCGCCTTCACCTTCGTGCACGCCATTGCGTATGTCGAAGCCGCCGTGAACGCGGGACTCGACGTGAACTCATTCGGCCGGCGACTCTCGTTTTTCTTCAATGCTCACAATGATTTTCTTGAGGAAATCGCAAAATATCGAGCAGCGAGACGCCTCTGGGCCCGTCTCATGCGAGACCGTTTCGGCGCCACAGAGCTGCGTGCCCAACAGCTACGCTTTCACACCCAGACAGCGGGAAGTACACTCACCGCGCAGCAGCCGGATAACAACATTGTTCGTGTGGCCGTGCAGGCCATGGCCGCGGTTCTGGGCGGCACCCAGTCACTGCACTGCAACGGCCGAGATGAGGCGCTTGGGCTGCCGACAGAGGAAGCGGCGCAGATCGCCTTACGTACGCAGCAGATCATCGCATCCGAGACGGGAGTCGCCAACACTGTCGATCCGGTCGGGGGCGCCTGGGCAATCGAGCGATTAACGAACCGGCTCGAGGACGAGGCCGTCGCGCTGATTGAATGTATCGATCAACAAGGTGGGGGACTCGCGGCGATCGAAAGCGGCTTCATCCAGAAAGAGATCCAGGAATCAGCCTATCGGGCACAGCAGGCGATCGACCGAGCCGATGCAATCGTCGTTGGAGTCAATCGCTTCACCACCGACGAGGTCGATACCGACCCCGATCCGGTCTCGATCAAAACGCTTCGGATCGATCCGGAGATCGAGGCAGCACAGTCCGTGCAGGTCCGCACGCTTCGCACGTCACGTGACCAGACGGCCTGGCACTCGGCGCTTCAACGCGTTGAGCAGGCAGCGCGGGACGGATCAAATTTGATGCCGCCGATCATCGCTGCCGTCGAAGCTCAGGCGACCGTTGGGGAAATCTCAGACAAGATGCGGAAGGTATTCGGGGAGTATCGAAAAAACACCTAGCTCCTGGCAACCGGCGTCCTTCGTTGGGCGTCGGCTTTTCGAACGCCCTTCTCCACTTGCCCGTCACGAAGGTGGATGATCCGATGCGCGTGTCGGGAACTAGCCCGTCACGGTGATTCGTGGCGTAAGTTCAGGCCGCTGGTCTCAAGACGCGCCAGGCCCGCGCAAGGCGCGGCGAGGAAACGGCTGGCCTCGGGCCCAGCGTCGCTCTTTGTGACATGACCAGCCCGGGAATATTGTCACTAACTAAGTGATCGCCTAGGCTCGACTATTCGCCGTGCGAGGCTAATCATAGTACTCCAACCCCAAATGCGTGATGAGCTCTTCACCGCGGAGATAGCGTAGCGTGTTCTTGAGCTTCGAATGCTGGATGAACAGATCGTGTTCCGGGTAGAGGCCACGAGCATGGATGGGGCTCTTGAAGTAGAACGACAACCACTCCTGAATCCCTTTCATGCCGGCGCGCTTCGCCAGATCGAGCAGCAGGACGAGATCGAGGACGATCGGCGCGGCGAGAATGCTATCGCGACACAGGAAGTTGATCTTGAGCTGCATCGGGTAGTCAAGCCACCCAACGAGATCGATATTGTCCCACCCCTCCTTGTTGTCTCCCCGCGGCGGGTAATAGTTGATCCGCACTACGTGGTGGAGCCCTTTGTACAACGTGGGATATAGATCAGGCTGGAGGATATAGTCGAGCACTGACTTTTTGCTCTCCTCCTTTGTTTTGAATGAATCGGGATCATCGAGAACCTCACCATCGCGATTGCCCAGGATGTTCGTCGAGTACCAGCCGGCGATGCCGAGCAGACGTGCCTTAAGACCGGGTGCGACGATCGTCTTAATGAGCGTCTGGCCGGTCTTCAAGTCCTTGCCAGCCAGGGGCGTGCCGGTGTCGAGCGCGAGCGCCTCGAGTGCTTGCACGTCCGCGCTGAGGTTCGGTGCGGCATTAGCGTAGGGAACCCCCTCCTTAGCGGCCGCATAGGCGTAGACCATACTCGAAGGGATGTCGTCGTCCGATGCTTCAAGTCCCCGTTCGAACGCGGCGAGTGATTGGTGCACTGCACCTTCCCGCATAAAGACCTCGGTGCTCCCGCACCAGATCATGACGAGCCGGTCGAGCTGGTTCGTCTCCTTGAAGTGCCGGATGTCGGTGACGACCTGTTCGGCCAGCTCGCGCTTGTTCGCACCTGTCTTGACGTTTGGACCGCACAGACGCTTGACGTAACGCTGGTCGAATACCGCCGGCCAGGGTCGGATCGACTCGAGCTCCGGTCGCACCTGGTCAAGCAACGACTGATCGAGCACGCCAGCCGTTCGTGCCGCCTCGTAACAGTTGTCATTGAAGATGTCCCAGCCGCCAAACACGAGCGAGTCGAGCGAGGAAAGCGGCACGAATTCTTTAATCAGGGGCGACCGCCCCTCGGTCCGCTTGCCGAGCCGGATCGTGCCCATCTGCGTCAGCGAACCGTTCGGGGCAGCTAACCCCTTTCGAATCGCGTGGACGCCAGCGATGAAGGTCGTACTGACCGCGCCCAACCCCACCAGCAGCACCCCTAAACGACCGTGGGCCGGAGCGATTTCCTTTGGGCTTTTCACAGCGGGGAACTATATCATGGTGTTGTCTGCTGCCTCGGCACATCACGAGCCGACGCATGCCCATCTTCAGGCTCAAGCAAATCGGCAATCCACGCGCTCTCGAGGTCTCAATGGCTGGCCTCAAGCTGGGTTTAAGGGTGCTCCAGCTTGATGGTGTCGACGGGGAGCTCATCGCCGCGCTGTCTGGCACCGTCGGTATCAGCGGTGAAGCATGCGCGGTGGTGAAAAACGAGACCCAGGCAGGACGCTTCAGGCGCGCGGCGGCCGCTGCCGGCGTTCTCGTGGAGGTCGAGATCGCTCCACTGAATGCACTGCCATACGCTCAGGAAGCGTTCGATCTGGTCGTCGTTCAGGACGTCATCGGCCATATGGACATGAATAACCGAGTCACCTGCCTACAGCAGACATTACGCGTCCTCCGGGTCGGTGGGCGCTGCTTGCTCATCGAACAGGCGATGCGCGGTGGCCTGGGGGGATTGTTCTCGAAGCGCGCGCTTGACCCGCAGTATTTGGCCAATGGCGGCGCGCAGGCCGCGCTCAAGGCTGAGGGATTTCGCGCGGTGCGGCGCCTTGCCGAACGGGACGGGAAGAGCTTCATCGAGGGAACAAAATGATCAGAAGCCGGGTACCACCAGCTCCTGACCTCTAAAAAGAACGCCCCGCCTCAGCTGAAGTGCAATCTCTACACCGGTTCGCACGCCGAACCAGCAACACCAGGCGCCAAGGCCTGGAACTGGGGCTATCTCATGCTCATACGAGCGCGGACGGGGCTACATCGCGAACCCCGGATGCCACGGCAATCACGAACGTGGCCACATAGCCCACGTCCATTCTGCTAACATCGCCGCGTGACTCTACTAGCGGCCGCCGTGGGTCTCAGTGTCGTGGGAAGCCTCGGTGGACTAGCGGCCGCCTCGCTTCTCTTGCTGCTCCGCGGCCAAACCCGGTCCAACCTGGTGCCCGGCCTGATCAGCTACGCGGTCGGGACGCTCCTGGGAGTCGCGCTGCTGGCCATCTTGCCGGAAGCGCTGGCGCAACTCGACGCGCCGCCCGTGCTCGGCACGCTGCTCGCCGGGATCCTCGGCTTCTTCATGCTAGAGAAGTTGGTTATCTGGCGACACTGCCACGTGGACGACTGCGACGTCCACGACGCCAACCGAGACAGCAGCGCTGCACTCATTCTCGTGGGCGGTGCCGTCCACAACTTCGCAGACGGGGCGATCATCGGCGCGGCCGTGCTGTCTTCAATCCCACTCGGCGTGACCACGGCCATCGCCGTTGCCGCGCATCAGGTCCCTCAGGAGGTGGGCGACTTCGCCATCCTTCTCGGCGCCGGCTATTCGCGGCGGCGTGCGCTGATGATGAACACGCTGGTGGCCACGACCGGTGGCCTGGGCGCCATCGTCATTTACAGTACGGCCGGCTGGGTGCCGGGCGCGGTACCGTATCTCCTCGCCTTCGCCGCCGGCAACTTCCTTTACGTCGCGATGGCCGACCTAATCCCTGGCTTGCACCGAGGGACGACCGAAGTGGGAGCAACCCGGCAGGTGCTGCTCATCGCAGCTGGCATCGCCACGGTACTGGTCGTCTGACCCCTTGGGATGACAACCTGCACGCTTGGGCGTGCACCACTGCACTAAATTTTATTCAGTTTGCTTGCTTTGCGAAGGCTGGCACGAACCTTGCTTTAACCCTGGAAAAGGTAAAACGGGCGCCGGTCGGGCCCGCGTACAAACTCCCGGGAAAGGAGATGCACAATGTCGGCCCAACTTGCGAAGATCCGTGGGTACCTAGGATGGATGACCGCCGCGATCGTGGTGGCTCTTGCACTGGCAACGTCGACTGCAGCGGCGGCGGAGATAACGAAGCACGACCTCTTCAAGGGAATCCAGGAGCAGGTGCTCCGCTACGAGTTTTTCACAGTGTTCGACGACGTCAACATCTCGATCGCCGACGACGGTGTCGTCACGCTGACCGGGAGCGTCACCGGCCCGCACAAGAAGAAGAGCATCGCGAAGCGTGTGGCAACGCTTGATGGCATTGCCAGGCTGAAGAACGAGATCAAGGTGTTGCCGGTCTCGCTGCTTGACAACGAGCTTCGATATCGAGTGGCGCACGCCATCTACGGCAACTCTACGTTCTGGCACTACGCCGCGCGATCGAACCCGTCGATCCATATCGTTGTTGAGCGTGGCCACGTCACGTTGACCGGTGTAGTCGACAGCGAGACGGACCGGCACCTAGCCCGAGTGCTGGCAACGCAGTTCGACGCCTTGTCGGTGACGAACGAGTTGCGCTTACCAAGTGAAATTACGGCTGAGCTCGAGCAGCTCGGGTAATTCGTTCCCTCTCTCCGCACGTGTGTCGTATAAACCCGCCCAGACCCGATGAGTCGGGGCGGGGATCGTTGCCCACTTAGCGACCTCTCCCGCTGAACGAGACCTCCCGCATTCGTGGCCTGCCGGCCCGCACAGTGGGTGTGCTTGTCAGACCAACGCTTGATACACTCCACTCGCCCACCATGCCAGCGACGAAAGCCCGCGTGTTTCTGATTGACGGCAGCTCGCAAATGTATCGTGCGTATCACGCCATCCACGGGCTAACAGGGCCGGACGGTAAGTCGACAAACGCCGTGTATGGTTTCGTGACGATGCTGCGCAAGCTGATCGATGACCATCAGCCAGAACTGATCGCCGCCGCGTTTGACGTCGCGGGACCAACGTTTCGCTCTGAGCTCGCCGCCGATTACAAGGCAAATCGCGCACCGATGCCACCTGACCTCGCCGAGCAGGTCCCCTGGATCTACGAGGCATGCGAGGCGCTCGGGGTACCGGTACTAACGCAGGAGAATTACGAGGCAGACGACGTGATCGGGACCCTCGCGGATCGCGCCGCGGCTGAAGGGCTCGAGGTAGCGATCGTCACTAGTGACAAGGACTTCTTTCAGCTCGTGCGCGACGGAATCCGCGTCTTCAATCCGCGCGAACCAGGCACGTGGTACGACGCCGGCGGCGTCAAAGACAAGTTCGGGGTCGAACCGTCTCAGGTTGTCGACGTGCTCGCATTGATGGGCGATGCGATCGATAACGTCAAAGGGGTGTCGGGCATAGGCGAGAAGGGTGCGCACGAACTGATCGCGACTCACGGCTCGCTCGACGAGCTGCTAGCCCACATCAGCGAGGTCCCTCAGAAGCGGTACCGAACCGCGCTCGAAACGCATGCGGATATGGCGCGGCTCAGTCGTGACCTGGTCCGGATCCACACGGACGTCCCAGTCCGGTTCGAGCCAAAGGCACTGCATTACCACGGGCCAACGCCAGAGCGCTGCTTTACGTTGTTCTCCGCGCTCGGCTTCCGAACGCTGCTTGCCGAGTACGCGCCGACGGCCGTTAACATCGAGAAGGACTACGCGATCATCCGCTCGACAGCTGAGCTGGAAGATTTGATCAACACGCTGCCCGCGGCGGGTCGCGCAGGGATCGGGGTGTTGACCGACGAGCCGCGAGCGATGCGGGGCAACATCGTTGGCCTCACCGTGTCGATCGGACCGCGTCACGCGCGCTACGTGCCGCTTGGACACCGCGCGCTCGACGCGGGTACCGATCTGGACCGGGCAACGGCCTTACCCCTCCTACACCGCGTGCTGGCCGATCGACGCGTGCACAAGGTCGGACACGATCTCAAGCTCGCGTCGCTCGTGCTTGGCCGGCAAGGCTTGCAGCTCGATGGTCTCGACCTCGACACGCTTTTAGCCAGCTATTTGCTGGATTCGACCCGACCAACATATCGCCTCGAAGACCTCGCGCTCGAGCAGGTTGGCTACAAGGCGATCCCCAAAGAGGACATCATCGGGCGCGGCGCGAAGGCAGTGAACTTCGCCGACGTCCCGGCCGAGGCGGTGGCCGACTTCGCCGGCGAACGGAGCGACCTCGCGTTGCAATTGGGAGACCGCCTGGCATCCCGTCTGGCGGCCGAGGGGCTCGACTCGCTGTATCGCGACCTCGAACTCCCGCTCGTCCCAGTGCTCGTTGACATCGAGCGCGCCGGCGTGCGTGTCGACGTCGAGGCGCTGGCAGCGCAATCGACCCGGATCGAGGGCGCGCTTGCCGCCCGGCAAGGGGACATTCACGCGCTCGCGGGTCAGGAGTTCAACATCAATTCGCCAATACAGCTCTCCGAGGTGCTGTTCGACAAACTGCATTTGCCAGCACTGAAGCGGACCGGCAAAACCCGTGCTGCGTCGACCTCGGCAGACGTGCTCGAGGAGCTTGCGCTAGTCCATGAGCTGCCCCGCAAGGTGCTCAAGTGGCGTAGCCTACAGAAGCTGAAAGGCACCTACATCGACGCACTCCCACAGCTCGTCAACCCGGACACCGGACGCGTGCACACATCGTTCAACCAGGCCGTGGCCGTGACCGGGCGCCTCAGTAGCAGCGATCCGAACCTACAAAATATCCCGATCCGGACCGAGATCGGACGGGACATCCGCAGCGCGTTCGTCGCCGCACCAGGCGCGGTCTTAATCTCGGCGGACTACTCGCAAATCGAGCTGCGTGTCCTAGCACACCTGTCTCGCGACGAGAGCCTCATCCGGGCCTTCGAGCGTGGCGAAGACATCCACGACCAGACAGCGCGCAAGATCTTCGGGTCGACCAGCAGTCTGGACACGCACGAGCAGCGACGCCGGGCAAAAATCGTCAACTACGCCCTACTTTACGGCAAAACGGCCTTTACACTCGCGAAAGACATTGGGGTGACGCAACAGGGGGCTCAAGCGTTCATCGATGCGTACTTCGCAGAGTATCCGGCTGTTCGCCACTTTATTGACGAGACCATCGGTCGCACCAGGGAGGCCGGCGTCGTCGCAACGATCTTCGGACGCAAGCGCCGCGTTCCTGAGCTCACGAGTCGCAACGGGAAGATTCGCGCCGCGGCCGAGCGCGGAACGGTGAATTTCCCGATCCAGGGGACCGCGGCCGACATCCTGAAACGGGCAATGATCGACGTCCATCGAGCACTGCCACCCGACGCCGCTATGATCTTGACCGTCCATGACGAACTCCTCTTCGAGGTGCCCGAGTCGCGGGCCGACCAGGTGGCGAGCCTCATCAAGGAACAGATGGAAGGCGCGGTTTCACTTGCCGTACCGCTGACCATCGACGTCGGGATCGGCAAGAATTGGAAGGAGGCGAAAAGCTAGCGTCCCGTTACAGTAATTCGTAACATAATTCCCGGGCGTGGCACCCCGCCCGGTGGTGTTGCTCCTCAGTCACAAATGCTAAATTTGCTCCCCCGTCGCGCCTTATTAGCCAGGCACCGTGCTCTGGGACTTATGCCACGGATTACTGTGACGGAACACTAGGTGTTTTTCCATTGGTCGCCCCCACCATTATCTCGCGCGCTGATCACCCCATTTCCCGCCACCAGATTGATCCGGACGCCCTCAAGGTGCTGTATCGCTTGCGGAAGTTCAACCACACCGCCTATCTCGTTGGCGGCGGCGTGCGCGATCTACTGCTCGACCGCCGTCCTAAGGATTTCGATATCGGGACCTCGGCGCATCCGCACGTGCTCAAACGCATCTTCCGCAACTGCTGGATTATCGGCCGCCGGTTCCGGCTGGCCCACGTGAAGTTCGGTCCCAAGACGATCGAGGTGGCAACGTTTCGACGTCAGGTTCCGCTGGACGAACACGCGCCTACTGCCGCAACGGGACCAAGGCACGAGCCTGAGCGGGCGGGCGCCGGTGGTACGGGGGTAGGGCAGCGACCAATCCGGCGCGACAACACGTTCGGGACCCCGGAAGAAGACGCCTTCCGACGAGATTTCACCATCAACGCGTTGTTCTACGACATTGCAACCTTTGCGATCATCGATTACGTCGGCGGGATGGAAGATCTGTGGAACGAGCTGATCCGATGCATTGGGGATCCGAACGAGCGGTTCATCGAAGATCCCGTGCGAATGCTTCGAGCGATCGCCTTAAGCGCACGGCTAGGCTTCCGCATGGATCGGCCGCTACGCGAGGCGATCGCTCGTCATCGAGCCGAGATCGCTCATGCCTCTCCTGCTCGCATGCTCGAAGAGCTCTACAAGATTTTGCGAAGCGGCGTGTCGGCGACGACGCTCCGGGAGCTCTCGAAGGCTGGGCTGCTCGAACACATCGCCCCAGAGCTGGAGCGCCATAAATCAGCAGCTCTGTGGAGCTCTCTCGATGCCCTCGACAGCTACCGGTCGCGCTTCGCGACCGCGCCAGACACGTTGACCAACCCTATCCTACTCGGCGGCCTCGTCGTGCCCGTACTCGATCTCGGCCCCCCCCAGCAACGACGGATAGATGCCGAGCGCCAAGCGCCAGGCGTCTCCATAGGACAGCTTCCAGTCGCTCGGCGAGGCCTGGAACGCTTGCGGCTCATCCTCGCCCTCCAGCCGAGCCTGCACAACCCGAAACTTCCCCCTCACGTACAGCGTGCGCTGATCAGCCGGAGCGTGTTCCATGAGGCGCTGACCTGGCTGGCGATTTACGGGCACGACCCCGTCTCGCTCGGGCGCTGGAGAGAGCTTGTTCGAACCGAAGCAGCGGAACCGCGCAAGGGTAAGAGGCGACGGCGGCGGCGCACTAGCTCCTCCGAGCCTTAGCGGTCTCTTTCAAAACACCGGCATCGAAGCATCTGGATCGCTAACGAAACCAACCGTGGGAACGCGGAGCAACTCGACGCGACGACGCTGCCCGGATGCACCCTGATCCGAATTAGTTTTAAGGTAACCCAACGTAACGATGTGCGCGTTGAGTGTGATTAGGCTTCGCCGGTCGCCCTCACCCCGCCAGCAGGATCTCCGTCACCTTCATGAACGAAAGGCCGAACCCGACGACGGTTAGGAGCAGGAGAGCAAGCGAGGCCATCAGCACGCCGGTGCTCTCCCTTTGCTCATCGCTGAACCCCATGAGATGCGCAGTAACCCACCCGCCGGCAAAACCCCCGCCATGCGCCCAGTTATTGATGCCGGGCATCAGGAAACCGAAGATAAACAGGACAACGGCCCACTGCCAGAGCTGGTTGGACATCATTGAGCTCCCACGCTTCTGGCCGTAGACGATCAAGGCCGCCAATAATCCGAAGATTGCCCCGGAAGCACCAATGGTTGGCACCCCTGACATAACGTTCGACGCAAAAAACCCAGACACGCCGGCGATGTTGAAGAGAACGAACGTACGAGCCGGCCCATACACCTCGGTCGCCAGAGGCCCGAGATTGCGAATCCACATTACGTTAAAAAAGATATGCAGCAAGCCGCCATGAAGATAGATGGCGGTCAGCAAAGTCCACCACCAACCACGCTGCCAGGCAACACCGCCGGTCATCCCCAATTGATACAGCGCCCGGCTCCCCGGCGACAGAAACGACAGCAGGCTACTCGGCTGCAGGATGGCCTCCGGCTGCAAGAGGAGCGCGAGGGCGTAGAGCGTCACGCAGGCACCCAAGACAAGCGTGATCAGATCGAGCTTTGCCCCGAACAGCGTGCGCAGCACCGGCGCCCACCCGAACAAGCCCGGCCGCCACGCACCACAAAATGGACAGCTCGGCTCATTGATGCCGATCAACCTGCGGCACCGCGTGCAGACGATGGATCCTTGAGCTTGCCTCACGAGCTACAGGGTACAAGGTGCGGGAGCTCGGTGCTAGACGCCTCGTGGGACCTCACCCGTGCGCCCGCTCGAACTCGGCCATGCAATCGACCAGTGAGTCAACGCCTGCTTCGGGGAAGGCGTTGTAGATCGAGGCCCGAAGCCCGCCGACTGAGCGGTGTCCCGCGAGACCAGCCAGACCACCGGCGGCCGCTTCCATAACGAACTGGGCCTCCAGTTCAGCAGTCGGCAGACAGAATGTCACGTTCATCTGCGAGCGACTATCCGGCCGTACCCTGCCTTGATAGAACGCCGTTCGGTCGATCGCCGCGTATAGCTTGCTCGCCTTCCGCTCGTTCCGGCGCCCCATTGCGTCGAGCCCACCGGTTGCCAGGATCCACTGCGTGACGAGTGCGACCATGTAGATGGCAAACACGGGCGGTGTGTTGTAGCGCGAGCGGTGCTCAGCCACGGTCGCATATCGCATAAGCGTCGGGAGCGACGTCGGGGCACGCTCGAGGAGATCGTCACGTACGACAACGACCGTCACACCAGCCGGGCCAAGGTTCTTTTGGGCACCGGCATAGATAAGTCCGTACCTCGCCACGTCGACTGGTCGACTGAAGAAATCCGACGACGCATCGACGACGAGTGGCCTGTTCCCGACGTCCGGCAGTGTTGGCCACTGGGTGCCGTAGATCGTGTTGTTGGATGTCAGATGAACGTACGCCGCTTCGGGAGTCAGGTCGAGGTCGGACAGCGACGGAATGCAGGTAAAGCCATCAGGGTCCGTCGTCGCGGCCACGTGAACGGTGCCGAACTTCTCAGCTTCTGCGGCCGCTTTCTTTGCCCAGGAGCCCGTTATCACGTAGTCAGCCGTTCCGCCGGATGGCAGCAGGTTCATCGGCACCATCGAGAATTGCTGGGTGGCACCACCCTGGAGGAACAAGACGTGGTACCCAGAAGGGATACGGGCGAGCGTGCGGATGTTCGTCTCTGCCATCGTGAGGATCTCGTCGAAAGCCTTTGACCGATGGCTGATCTCAAACACCGACATGCCGACACCAGGGAGTGCCATCAGGTTCTCTCGCACCTCTTCGAGCACCGGCTCTGGCAGCACGGCTGGGCCAGCGCCGAAGTTGAAAATTCGATCGGTCATCGTGTCCTATCGCAGGTGGCTCATTTGTGTGCGAGTCGCCAGCTCATTTTCTCGGTGCTCGGGGTAGCTCATCAGATCAAATAAATCAAGAGCCCGTCGCGGGGCTTTGGGTCAAACCAGGTCGACTTCGGTGGCATGATCTCGCCGGCGTCAGAAATGGCCAACAACTCTGCCACCGTAACCGGCGCGAGCGAGAAGGCAACGGCCGCGGCCGCCGAGTCGACCATCTGTTCAAGCGCCCGGGTACCACGCGCTCCATCGACGAACGTGATCCGCGGATCGGTACGCACATCGCCCGCGTCGAGCAACGGCGCCAGTACCTGGTCCTGTAACAGGGCCACGTCCAGCCCAGCCGTCTGACTGCCACTGCCGCCCGCCGCTTTCCGCGCCGTGAAATCAATGGCATACCACCTGCCCGCGAGATACATAGTGACCAGACCTGGCGGCGGCGTCGGTGAGCCTGCGGGTCGAACGGGGAAGCGCGCGGCCACTGCCCTCAGGAACTGCTCGGGCGTCAACCCGGCCAGGTTAGCCACCGTTCTGTTGTAGGCCAGTATCCGCGTCTCGGTGTCCGGGAACGCCACAGCGAGAAAAAACCGCACTTCGGCATCCGGATCGTCGCCAACGGGGTTGGTCAACTCGTCGCGGGCCCTGGCGGCACTCGCGATTCGGTGATGACCGTCCGCAATGTAGAGGGCCGGCAGCCGGGTGAACGCGGCGCTGACCGCGGCTTCGTCTGAGCGGCTCAGTCGCCAGACGGTGTGCTGGACACCATCTGAGGCTGCAACGTCGAGCAAAGGATCGGCACGACTGGCCCGTTCCATAACGGCAGCGATATCTGGTGCGGCCCGATAGGCCAGGAACACGATGCCGGTCTGCGCCCGGAGGGCCAGTATATGACGAGTGCGGTCGTTCTCTTTATCGCGGAGGGTGCGCTCGTGCCGCCTGATCACGTTGCGGTCGTACTCATCAAGTGAGAAGCAACCCGCGAGCCCGATCTGCTCGTGATCAGCGGTGCGAAGGCGGTAGAGGTACAACGCCGGCTCCGCCTCAACCACCAAAGGCGCCGTATCGGTCAACGCGGCGAGGTTGTGCGCCGCTTGCTTGTACACCTTGGGGTTATACGGATCACTCCCTACCGGAAGATCGATCTCCGCACGGGATACGCGCAAAAAGCTGAGCGGGTTGCCGGCCGCCAGGCTTCGCGCCTCCTCAGTCGAGACGACGTCGTACGGTACAGCCGCCACGGCCGATGCGGTCTTAGCCGTTGGTCGGAGCGCGCGAAAAGGACGA
Source organism: Vicinamibacterales bacterium (assembly GCA_965197375.1). GTDB lineage: Bacteria > Acidobacteriota > Vicinamibacteria > Vicinamibacterales > UBA8438 > CBDAMZ01. The sequence goes on along the minus strand of CBDAMZ010000009.1, from coordinate 393,177 downwards.
ATAACGGCCACAACCTACTGTGCTAGTGTGGGTGCCGATGCGGGCAACGTCAAGGAAGCGAGGCGTTCGAGCGCCGAGTCGCGCACCGCATAAAACGTCTCCATTTGCACCTCCGGAACAGGATCGCCCGGTGGAAGCTGCCGGCGCTCGATTAACGGATTCACAAACACGCCATTCTTGCGCATGCGGTAATCGAGGTGTGGACCCGTTGCGAGTCCCGTCGACCCAACACGCCCGATTGTCTGTCCTTGCGTGACGCGTGCGCCGCGCCGCATACCTTTCGCAAACGCGGAGAGGTGCAAGTAATACGTCTCGTAGCCGTTCGTGTGCCTGATGCGAATCGTGTTGCCGGAGCCACCGTTCATTTCCGCTGACACCACCGTGCCATTAGCGACGGCGACTACTGGCGTGCCGGTCGGCGCGCCATAGTCAACACCGAGATGCGGTCGAACGCCGCCAAGTACCGGATGTAGCCGCCGATAGGAAAACCGTGATGTGACACGCGGCTCGAATCGAAACGGCGAGCGAAGGAAGAGGCGTTTCATCGACCGGCCATGCTCGTCAAAGTACTGAGCTTCGGACTCCCCGATGACGTGGAAGCGGAATGCCTGCACACGGCGGCCATCGTTAACGAACTCCGATGCGATGATGTCACCATAGCCGGAGAATTGGTCTTCCCGATACACTTTTTCAAAGAGCACTTCGAAGTGGTCGCCGCGGCGAAGGTCATTATTGAAGTCAATCTCGCCGCTGAAAATCTCCGCCATCTCGATGGCCAACATCACGCGCTCACCGCCCGCGTCAATCGCGGCCACTAACGAGTTGTTCGCTTCGTCGATCCGGCCCCGCATCGAGACCTCGTCCCGCTCTTTGACGTAGGACACCAGCTCCGCGGCATAGCCAGGCGCAGCGCGTGACACACGGAGGAATTGATCGTCGTCGACGTGGTACTCAAACCGTCTGAATTCGCCGTTATCACGATCGAAAACTATCCGATACGGATAACCAACGCGCAGGCGGCGTGGGTTGAACACAGCGCGCACTTCCTCAATCAGCGCAACCGACTCATCGGCAAGACCGTGATTATCCAGCAAGTTCGCCAGCGTGGCGCGCCGCGGCACAGTCGCCTCGACTATTCGTGTGTCAAGCGGTAGTTCAATGTCTTCCGCTAATGCCACCACCGGAGGATCTGGCGGAACTGCCGATTCGACGCAGCCGCAAACGAGAGCAAGGGATCCACATGCGAAAAATGAGTACAACTGTGTGCGCCGGTAGAACATAAGCGACTCTAAAGCTTAACACAGCAATTTTCCATCGCCTGACCGAAACTCTGGCAACCTCAGTAAGACGCGTGCAATGATCCGAATCCGGCATCACCCACGCAGGTCGGCAAGTTTCGCCGCGACGTGACTAGCATGACCGACCGCACGTACCTTTTTCCAATGGTGCGCGACCTTACCGTCTGGACCGATGAGAACCGTTGATCGGATGACACCGACCGACGTCCGACCGTAGAGCACTTTCTCTCCCCACGCACCGTACTTCTTCATCGTCGCGTGTGTCGGATCTGAGAGGAGCTCGACCCTGAGCTTGTACTTCTTGATGAACTTCTGGTGAGCCTCCGGCGTATCCGGGCTGCAACCTAGGATCGCCGCCTCGAGTTTCAGAAACTCCTTGACGCCTTCTGAAAATCCACACGCTTCCTTCGTGCATCCTGGCGTGTCATCGCGCGGGCTCGAAATACAGAACGATCCACTGTCCCTTGAACTGTGCAAGCCTCACGGTCTCACCGTCCTGGTTCCTCAGCTTGAAAGCAGGTGGCTTTCCTCCCACTTCTATCATGATGCTCGTTGCCCCAGACGGTCATACGGTGATCGCAATTGGCTCGTCGCGAGCACTGCGCGGTTCAACGACGCCAATCACGGCCGCGTCACTGTAGCCCAACTCGCGCAGTCGCGCCACGCAGGCGTCGGATCTGGCGCTGGGGACGCCCACGAGCAGTCCACCAGCCGTTTGCGGATCAAAGAGCAGGGGGTAGCGAGCGTCGTTGGCGATCGCGTCGATGTTCACCACGGCGCGGCGCAGTCTGACGTTCTGGGGCTGGAGTGAACTCAGTAGACCGGCGGCAGCCGTGACACGCGCTCCGTCGAGCAACGGGACGGCGTCGAGGTTCAGGTGAACGTCTACCGTCGATGCCTTTATCATCTCAACGAGGTGTCCCAACAGACCGAACCCGGTGACGTCGGTGCATGCGTGCGCGCCGAACGCACGGATAGCCTCAGCGCCCTCCCGGTTCGAGCAGAGCATGGATTGAATGGCACCATCCACCCACCGAGCCTTTGCCTTTCCCCGCATGTCAGCTGCTAACAGCGTCCCAGTACCGAGCGGCTTGGTGAGAATGATCGCGTCGCCTGGCTTTAACCCGCCCTTTCGCAAACAGTTGTCGCGGTCGACGATTCCAGTGACGGCGAATCCGAGCGTGAGCTCGGCACCCTCACTGGTGTGGCCGCCGACAAGCGACGCACCGGCATCGTTGAGCACCGCGACAGCTCCTGTAAGAAGTTCCTCAAGTTGCATTTCCATCTTGAGTTCGATGCCGCGCAGGATCGAGACAATCGCAAGAGCAGAACGCGGCTCAGCGCCCATCGCATAGAGGTCGCTAAGACAGTGGTTCGCTGTGATCCGACCAAATAGATAGGGATCGTCAACCATCGACCGGAAGGCATCAACAGACTGCACAACGAGCTTACCCGGGGGAATCGATTCCACAGACGCGTCATCTGGCGCATCAAGACCGACCAAGACTTCCTCACGCCGTATTGAATCGAGCCGCCCAATCACCCGGTCGAGTATTGATGCACCAATCTTCGAACCACAACCGCCGCACCGCATCGCGGCCGACGAGAACTCTCGGGCAGCATCTGGCGACACGAGTCCCGTCGACACTGTCTGTGGGACCGAACCAGTGTTCCCCATCTCGGGAAGGTCAGTGAAACGTCGCATGAACCGACGATCGATCCAATCCTTCCATCGCCAGACCCAGGCCCCTGCGAGCGACACACTCCCACGTGATGCGACGGCGCACCGATCTCCGGTGCTCACGAGGCTCAGAAACCGGCACTGTGGGGAAAACGCTTTCAGCGGCTCGCCCCTGAGGGCTCGTCGCAGATTGGCCTCAAGTGGCCGTCCTTGCCTGACGGCAAACACGCCTGCTTTCTCGCGAGGATGCTGCAAAACCGAAGCGACGTCACCTGCAGCGAAGACGCTGGAGTGCGATGTTGACTGCAGCGTTGGCGCCACCGCAATGAACCCGCGTTCGTCAACCGCCAGGCCTGAGTTTGCCGGCCACCGCTGCGGCGCTGCCTCTGTTGCCCAGATAACCTCGTCAGCGTCAAATGTTGCACCGCCCTCGAGCTCAATACGGTCGGCATCAACGCGCGACACCGGCCGGCCCAGATGCACGTTGATACCGCGCTCAGCCAGCACGCGTTCGAAGCGTGCCCGCACACCGCGGTTGTGTGTTGGCAACAATGTCGAGGCAGCGTCAAAAAGATGAAACACTGGTGCCTCAAACGACGCCGCCTCAGCTGCGCTGGTCGTTAGGGCGTACTGAATCGCCAGCGTGAGCTCGACGCCGGCCGCCCCGGCGCCGACTACCGCAACACGAAGCTGGCGCTGGCTGTCCCGCACGCGCCGCTCGAGCGCCTCCCACCGCGCGACCAAGCCGCCGATCGGTTTCACCGGCACGGCATGCTCGAGTGAACCAGCAACGCCTAGCGTAGGGGCAATACCAATATCAATCGACAGTACGTCGTACGGCACCGGCGGACGGTTGCGGCAGAGCACGGTCTGTCGCTCGAGATCAAGCCCAACCGATTCGGCGTGAAACAACCGAGCACCGGCAAAGCGGGTCAGCGGTCCAAGGTCGATATGAACGTCGTCGAACGAGTAGTGACCGGCGATCAACCCGGGCAACATGCCGGAGTATGGCACGTGAAGGTCCCGCGCCAGGAGGGTGATTCGCACACCCGGCATCGGGCGCATCCCGAATCGGCGGAGCACGATGACATGACTGTGTCCGCCACCGATGAGCACCAGGTCCTTGAATACCGGCGTGTCACTCTGCACGTCTAGGAGTCCCTCGGCTATGGCGGTCGCGCGCGCGCGAACTCTCCTCAAAGCCGGCGCAAAACGACCGGGTGGGGGCAGCAAGCTCATCACTAAGAAAGCCTCCCGCGGGAAGTTGAAGCAACCTGGGCGCACGTGGGTGTGATCGTCCTCCGAGGAGGTCGAGCACCCGCCGCCACCGACCTCGCCGAAGCTAAGCTACCGCTGCAGGAGCGTGTTGGCTGTCATAAACACCTGCGATCCTGCGAATGCCAAAGGCACACGGCAGCGGCTAGGCCACCAGCGCCAAGCTGGCCTCAAAACCCAACCCGGTTTCCGCTCGCCCTATTGTTCAGCCGAAATTTCATCGTAGAACCCAGGCAGGCTGCGGCGCATGAACAACCCGTCGGGCCGCATAGTCCAGCTGAGCTCGCCCGTCCTGATGCGCTCGGCCGCCGCATCCTTCGACACCCCCTCGCGAATCAGCTCAGACATCCGCCGTCGAACCGACTGGAACTGGCTTCGAAATTCCACAACGTCGGCCCGGGTCATCACCTTGCCATGACCGGGAATCGCGGTATCAAAGTCGAGCTCCAGGATGTTATCGAGCGTGCTCACCCATTCGCGACTGCTCCCACCGTTTGCGTAGTCGATGAAGGGAGCAACACCGTGCAGCAAATCTCCGCCGTGAACGGTCCTCAGGTCCGGGAAGTAGATCACCGCATCGCCATTCGTGTGGCCACGCCCGAGGTGATAAGCCCGAACCTCAACACCGCCAAGATACACCGTTGCCTGGTCGCTGAAAACGACGCGGGGTGGGCTAGGCTGATCGCCTTTGATCATGTTCGCCCGGGCGTTTTCGTGGGCGATGATTTCGGCGAATTTGATGTATTCAACATTGCCACCGCTGTGATCTCCGTGGTGGTGCGTGTTGAGGACGTACTGCACCGGTTGATTCGTCACCCCCTCAACGCGTTTCTGGATCTCGGTGAAGTTCCGCGGATACTTGTCATCAATTAGAATCACCCCAGCCGAGGTGACCCGCACGCCGACATTGCCGCCAGTGCCGTTAATGACGTACAGGCCGTCTTTAACCGGCTCGATGCCAAGTGGATCTGACTGTTGCCCGGTCACGATAATAGCGGTGGCTACCGCCACGGCGACCGCCCCGACGATCACCGATTTCGATGCGTCACGCATAGCCCCTCCTAACGATTCTCCAGGTCTCCGTCGGCCAAGAGGCCTCCTAGTTACGGAAGTTGCGTCTATTGTAGGATGCCATTCCCGCGATGCAAGGACCCGATACGCGAGGTCGTATCTGCATCTGTCCCCTCTCCTCGATCGGCTCACATGTCCGCGCGAGAGCGATACCGACGTAAGGGTGTACGTCGCCGGCACTGTCAACGGGAAACAACAAAATTTTCACACACCCGTTTTCCCAACTGGGCACTTAGTGTGCCTGACTTAGCAGTCGGGTGCCCCGTGTTTGCCTTAATTCGTCCTGCGCTATAATTCCGCGTCCTGAACTGTCAGCGATGGGCTCCGTGGTGGCCCTGCGTCGTTCCTGGACGCGCGTGGTAATCAGAACGCTCGTCATTGTTTGTGCCGGTAACATCTGTCGTAGCCCGATGGCCGAAGCGTTGTTCAAACAGCGCCTGAAGGACCACCCGGCGCTCGAGCAGATCGAGGTGTCGTTGGCTGGCACTATCGCCTGCGAGGGTGATCTGCCGTGCGCCGACTCAGTCGGTGAGATGCACAAGCGGTTCGGCATCGATATCAACGGCCACCGCGCGCGGCCGGTGACAAAGCAGATGAAGGCGGACCTCGTCCTCACCATGGACAAGGCAACGACCGCCGAGGCTAAAGCGAGCGGCGTGAAGGCGCCGGTCGAGATGCTGGGGGACTTCGCTGGCACTGGTGAAGAGGTTGGGGATCCGTACGGCGGGGCTCGCATTACCTACCAGCGCGCCGCTGCGCAGCTCGATCGGCTGGTCGACACCGCAATTGAGCGCATGGTGGCTACCGCGAATGCCGATGTTGCGTGAGCTTGATCAATCGCCGAGGTGTTTGTCGATGATTGCCTGGAGGCGCGGCTTGTCCGCAACACCAACGACCGACTCGACGACTTCCCCGCCTTTGAAGAGCAGCAGCGTCGGGATGGACCGAACGTTGAACTGCGTGGCGGTACTCGGGTTCTCGTCGACGTTGAGCTTGCCAACTGTCACCTTGCCATTGTAATCGGACGCCAGCGCCTCGACGGTAGGCGCGATCATGCGGCACGGCCCGCACCATTCGGCCCAAAAATCGACGAGCACCGGCACCGGCGACTTCAGTACCGATTCCTCGAAGTTACCATCTGTGACTTTGTGTGTGTTTTTCTGCGTGGTTTCTGACATGCGTGTTTCCCATCAGAATTTCGTCCGTTTGCCCGCCGCCCATTGTAGCCCGACTGCCAACCTCGATGGCCTACCTTAATTCATTGAGGCACGGTTTCGACCAGGTGCGTCTCACACCACTGGGACACACCCGCCGTGACGTAGAGCACCGATTCCCGTGCCATGCAACCGTGCGATTCGTAGGGAAGAGCGACGCAGCGAACGGTGCGCGAGTGCCACGGACATTATCGCACATAAGGAGCTCCCGTCCCGTAAAGGTTCAGCGCGCGGGTCCTAAGCATCGCAGCTCTGCGAACATATCGAGAGGGTTCCATATTAAAATTCAGCCGTCGCTGTCACTGGTGGCGCCGGCCCACCGGGGTGCCGGAGCGCGGCGGCGCTTACTGCACCCAGCAGCCCGATGATCATCAAACCGAGAAACGGGAGCGTGTAGGTCCCTGTCGCATCAAAGAGCTCGCCGCTCAGCCACGGGCCAAGCCCGCTGAAGACGCCGGTTACTGTCATGCGGAGTCCTGCGGTGACCGAAAACGCCCGTCGTCCAAAAAAATGCGAGAACACGACGGGGATGCTGACGTAAGCCGTCCCGAACCCCAGGGCAACGAGCGCCACCGCAAGATACGCGACGACCGAGCGATTGGCTAGCAGCAGCGCGCCGGTGCCCAGCCCTTCCAGGGCAAGCGCCACCGCCAGCACCAACTGCGGCGCGACCCGGTCGCCGAACCCGCCCGCCAGTCGGCCACCGATGCTAATGAGGGCCATGGTCCCAACAAACGTCGCGGCGGCCGCCGCCGAATACCCCAGATCCTGAAGATAAAGCGGGAGGTGCGCCGCAATCGCGTTGTACGGCGCGGAATACGCGATACCGCACAACAGCATCAGTGCGAACTGTGGCGTCCGGACTGCCTGAGCGGCCGTCCACTGGTCACGTCCAAGGACGGGCGACAGTCCCTCATGTGTCAGAGCGTCGACGCCGGATCTCCTGCCGTCACGCTCTTGACCAAGCTGTTCCGGCGTGTCTCGCACGAAAATTGCGGCGATGACGGCGAGTGCCATCGAGACGCTAGCAATCAGGAGCCAGCCGGTTCGCCAGTCGTGGCGCTCCAAGAGCCAGGTGTCGGCCGGTGCCACGAGGCGGCCGACGATCCCGCCGGCGGTAAGTATGATACCGATCGCCAGCGCCCGACGCGCGAGGAACCAGTTCTGGCCTAAGGTCTGAGTCGGAATGACCGTCGAAAACCCGATGCCGAGCCCGCCGAGGATCGAGAACCCGACGTAGCAGTCGAGGACCGAGGCGGCCCGGCTGAGGTAGAGCATGCCGAGCGCGGTGGTGAGAAACCCGACAACCATCACTGGTCGGATCCCGACCCGACCGAGCACAACACCAACCAGCACGCCAACGCACTGATACAGGACGTTGAACAGCCCAAACACACCGCCGACGTCGCCACGGTCGATGCCGAGATCCTCGGTGATCGACCGCGCGAAGATGCCCCAGCTGTAGTACACAGGGGACATCCCGAAGCCATAACACAACCAAGCCACGGCCACGATGATCCAGCCGTAGAAGAAGCGCGGTCTCATAGAAACAGGATGGCAACCGCTTGGCCCAAAACTTTCAGGTTCAGGGTGTAGGTCAATCGTGCTCGAGCCATAAGCTCTAAGGCCTGACCGTTAGGTCAGACGCAGCGCCAGGCTAGTTTAGTTCAGACTTGCTCGAACCAAACAATTCAGCACAGCCGACTGATGACAATAGTGCGAACCGTCGGCGGTTCGGCTAGACCCCGCATCTGATGACGATTTAGTGGGCCGCATCGGCAGCAACGCCAGTGGTTTAATCGTGAGCGGACTGGCCATGAATATCAGGTAGCGCGACGCAGCACTCAGTGGAGGCAGGTCGCTAAATAGTGGGGGGTCGCATGATGTGGCGGAGCATCGAGCGTGTCGTCAGGGCTCAAGAGACTGCGGAGGGAGGTGGTGTGCGTCTGAAGCGCGCGCTCGGAACGACGCAGCTCGGGCACCTCGACCCCCTCTTGCTGCTCGACGAGTTCAAGTCGGATGACAGCACCGACTACCAGACTGGGTTTCCGGACCATCCGCATCGGGGATTCAAGATAGTGACCTACATGCTGGCCGGCGCGATGCGGCATCGTGATCACCTTGGCCACGAGAGGAACCTCGTGGCTGGAAGCGTGCAGTGGATGACCGCGGGGCGCGGCATCGTCCACTCGGAAATGCCGCAGCAAACTGACGGGCTTCTGTGGGGTGTCCAGCTCTGGGTTAACCTGCCGGCCGTCAAGAAGACGGCCGAGCCCTGCTACCAGGACATCGCGCCAGAGCTGATCCCAGAGGTTAGCTATCAAGGTGCCCACGTGCGGATCGTGGCGGGCGCGCTCGGCGGGGTGCGTGGGCCGGTCGCCGGAGTCGCGACCGAGCCCATTTATTTGGACCTAGCGATCCCAGCGGGCGAACGCGTCACCCTCGAGCTACCTGCGGATCGCAACGCCTGTTGCTATGTAGTTAGAAGGCCGAGGAGAAATTGGGGCGCGCGACGGCTCGGCTGGCACACAGGTGGGCACCGGAGAATTGACCGTCCTCGGCAACGGGGACACCGTGTCGCTGGTGGCAACCGACCCCGTGTGGGTGCTCGTGCTTGCCGCCAAGCCGATCGGCGAACAGGTGGCGCGCTACGGGCCGTTCGTCATGACCACCGAGGAGGAGATCCGTCAGGCGGTCCTGGATTTTCAGCGCGGGACGTTCACTGAGCGCGAAGCAGGCTGACATTCTACGGGAGCTCCGGCCAGCAAGCCAGCCGTGCGCAAGAAATCCGCCGGGAGCGCATCGCTCACTTCGCTGTTGGTAAATTCCAAGGTCCGATCTTCGTATTCGATGACCTGGGCCGGAACGAAGCTGGGAACGGGCGAGTAGCGGTGCAAATGCGTAGCGTGAGGGATCCGGTGGGTCAGTTGCCGTTGGCGGCCGAGTCGATCTTGGCGCGCACGTAGTCAATGGCACCCTCGACTTTCTGCTGACCTTTGCGGATGCCGTCCACCACAGCGGGGCCGTGCTGCTGGACCAGCGACGAGAGCCGCCGCTGTGTGTCCTCCCCCTTGGCAGGGGCCATCAGCACACCGGCGATGATGCCCAGGATGCCGCCCAGGAGCGCGAAGCCAGCCGCAGCGAATAAGCGCCTCAGAATGAACATGCAGCCTCCGTGTGCCGTCTGACTCATCTATCGGCGAATTCGTAGGCCATCACCAGTGGCGCCGGCCGTACCGGGCTCACCTGTCTCGGTGAGCGAGTCTGCAGGGGAGTGGGCAGCACGCTTGGCTCATTTGCGCGGTTAAACCGGTCACGCATTCTCTCAAGGGTTGGCCCTGTTGCCTGCAGATTCGGGATATGCTTGGGGGCCCGTGTCACAAACGGGAGACGACCGGCACGCATGGCTTCAACCATAGGGCGTTACTGGGTGCTACTTCCCATCCTTGCCTCGGTGGCCACCGAGTGCGGGGAATCACCTCGAGGCACAACCCCGTCGGTGGTCGTGCCGATCGAGCTCGTGCTGACGAGTGTGCCTGCGCCGCCGCCAGCCGACGTACAGAAGTTCGAAAATTGCCTCAACCGCATGCATCAAGTAAACAATGTAGAACCAAGCTGGCGTGCGGGTGAGATCGTTCCGCTCACCGAAACGGAGCCATGGCTTTTCACTGCTCTCTTCCCCTTCGTGCCGGTCGACTTTCAGAACACCATGGCGGTCCACGACGTCAACGAGTGTCGTCGTGATCCCGAGGGGTCCGGACATGTAACGATGGGGGTGACCGTTAACGGCACGCCCATCACCCACGTCATCGGCAACAACGTCCTAGCGTTCACCATTCGGCCAGACGGCACTGTCGAATAGGGGAGGGGGACGTGCCACTTTGAGAGAGGGGCCGCCTTGATCTAAGGTCGCACCGTTCGAGGTCGAATACATCCAGGCACTTAACCCCGCCGGTCGACATCCGGTGACTTCAGCCAGTGTCAGGAAGAGACGGGGTTGGAAAATTCATCTTTTGGCTCATCCCCGCCACGTGAAAACGCCGACGGGCCAACCCCAGAGCTGGGCAACCGACGATAATGGCAATCAGTAGCGCCCCCGGTAACATCGTGGCCACAGTCCATGGGCAGCGAGGGCAGGAGCCTCGGCCTGGTGCCGAGACCCTGAGGATGCTTGACACGACTCCAAATGAGAGATATATGTAGGCTGGGTTATTTGGCTTGAACCTGAAATTTGGTCTCAAGCCCTTGGTCCCGGGCAGGGGCCTCTTCCGAGGAGGGTACATGCGACGCTTCGTATTGATGGTGGCGGCAATCGCGTTCGTCGGAATCGCGGCCGTTCCGGCTCTGGCCGACGAAATGACGATCACAGGGGAGCTAATCGACCACACCTGCTACACGAAGCGGGGCGCGGAGGATGGCTCTGGATCCGGGCACGCGCAATGCGCGAAGGATTGTGCGATGAAAGGCATGCCCGTCGCGCTCGTGACCGCTGGTGGTGACGTGTATATGCTGGCCGGAAGCGTGACGTCTGACAACAACGCTGCGCTAGTGCCACACATGAGCCATACCGTCGAGTTGACTGGCGATGTCAGCGAGTCGGATGGCGTGAAGACCATCACCACAGACGCAGTCAAGCACATCTCAGCCAACTGAGTTCGCTGCTTAGTTCGGTTGGGTAATTCAGGGGTTCTTGAAAGCTCCACCCGGAGACGGGTGGAGCTTTTTTATCTGAGCCGTCTGCAGCAGCGCCCTGCAGGAGCCCCAACACCCACCCCACGTGGATATGCAGCCGTTCTGATGCGACCGACGGCCAAACGTAACGCGAATCGCTTATTGATTCTCGCGCGCAAAGGGAAAACCTCACCTGACCGGCTGGCATTCTCAAGCACCTTTTGCCCGAGTGCCCTCAGACACTTCAACCGCGCAGACGCATCAGTATTCGTAGAAACTCGGATGCTGGCTCTCACCGAGAGTCCTCGACCAGTCGTGCCTCTCGACCGTCACCTGCACGAGATCCGCATTGCCCCAGCGCCGTGCTCCTCCCAAATGGCCCGTTGGCCATTCGGAGTTGGTATTTTGTGAATCACCATAAGATGTTTATAGACTGGCGACTAGAAATTCGCGCGTAGCAAGCACATCGCAAGCAAGTGGTTGAATCGAGTATGAGCACCGTCCGGACATCGGCGGACGCACCCAAGGTGGCCGAGTCAGCACGGCTGAAGTGTCTGAGGGCACTCGAGCAGAAGGTGCTGTGGTTAGCAGTCTGGATGGTCCACCACGCCAACCACCTTCGGGCCAAGCGCGATGGACTCAAAGTTGGCGGGCACCAGGCTTCGTCGGCTTCCATGGTCACGCTGATGACGGCCCTTTACTTCGATGTGATCCGGCCGGATGACCGGGTTGCAGTTAAGCCCCATGGCAGCCCCGTCTATCATGCCATCCAGTACCTTCTCGGCCGGCAGACCAGGGAAAAGCTCGAGCGGTTCCGTGCTTTCGGTGGAGCACAGCCGTATCCCTCGCGCACCAAGGACAGCGACGACGTCGACTTCTCAACCGGCTCAATGGGCCTTGGGGTAGCGATGACGAGTTTCGCCGCGCTGGTCCAAGACTACGTCCGCGCCAAGGGATTCGTCAATGACCACGTGCCGCCGGGCCGGATGATTGCCGTCACCGGTGACGCGGAGCTCGACGAAGGAAACGTGTTCGAAGCACTCCTGGAGACCTGGAAACACCGGACCGCCAACGTGTGGTGGATCGTCGACTACAACCGGCAGAGTTTGGATACCGTCGTCGAGGACCGCTTCTACCAGCGCCTAGCCACCCTCTTTAACGACATGGGTTGGCGCGTCGTGACATTGAAGTACGGAACGCTTCTGCAACGGGCGTTCGCGCGCCGTGGAGGTGACGCCCTGCGTGCCTGGATCGATGCCTGTCCAAATTCGCACTACTCGGCGCTCGCGTATCAAGGCGGATCGGCATGGCGACGACAGCTCCTGACCGACCTCGGTGACACATCAGGCATCCGAGAGCTCCTCGACGGGAACGACGATGCGGCGCTACACCATCTAATGACAAACCTTGCGGGTCAGGATCTCGAATCCGTGCTCGACGCCTTCCATGGCGTGCGAGACGAGAGACCGACCTGCTTTATCGCATACACCATCAAGGGGCACAGGCTGCCTTTCGAGGGCCACCGGGACAACCACTCGGGGCTAATGACACCCGAGCAGATGCAAGTTTTTAAACAGGCGCTCCACGTCGCTGACGGCGAGGAATGGGAACTGTTCGCGGGGCTGGATGTGCCGGCCCACGAGCTGCGGGCGTTTCTCCGAACGGTCCCGTTCGCGCAACCTGCCGTCCGGTGTCACCGGACACCGCACATCCCGGTGCCGTCCCACCTCGAGTTGCCAGCTGCCGGGCGGATGTCGACGCAGGTGGGATTCGGCCGACTCCTGGCGCACCTCTCACGAACGGACCCACCGCTCGCCGACCGCATTGTCACAACCTCGCCGGACGTGACGGTCTCGACCAACCTCGGCGCCTGGGTGAATAGCCGAGGCGTCTTCGCTCGGTCCGATCGGGCCGACGCCTTTCGCGACGGGCGCGTGCTATCGCCGCAGGACTGGACGATGTCGCCGCGCGGGCAGCACATCGAGCTTGGTATCGCCGAGAACAACCTATTCATCTTGCTAGCTGCACTCGGCCTAGCGGGCCCGCTGTTCGACGCGCGCTTGCTACCCATTGGGACGCTTTACGATCCGTTCATCAGCCGGGGCCTCGATGCCTTGAACTACGCCTGCTATCAGGACGCGCGTTTCATCCTTGTCGGGACGCCCGCTGGCATCAGCCTGGCGCCGGAAGGAGGCGCACATCAGTCTGTACTAACGCCGCTCATCGGCACCGGCCAGCCGGGACTGACGGCGTTCGAACCTGCCTACGTCGACGAGCTCAGCGAAATCCTCCGCTGGAGCCTGGAGCACATCCAGACCGACGATGGAGCATCCGTCTATCTCCGTTTGACGACCCGCCCGATCGCGCAGCCGCAACGGGAACTGAGTGCCGTGCTCCGCACACAGGTGACCGCCGGCGGGTACTGGTTGGTGCCGCCGGCGTCTGGTTCGGAATTGGCCATCGTCTGCTGTGGGCCTGTTGTCCAGGAGGCGCGCGAGGCGCACCACCAGATCAGCGAAGACATTCCTGGCGCAGGCCTGCTCGTCGCCACCTCGCCCGCACGGCTCCAGGGCGAATGGATCCGGAGTCAGCGAGCCGCTCCGATGGACAATCGGCGCCTGACCTCGCATGTCGAGCGGTTATTGCAACCGTTGGCGCAGACAGCCGGACTGGTCGCCGTAGCCGACGCGCATCCCGCAACACTGGCCTGGCTCGGAGCAGTTCGGCACCATCGCATTATTTCGCTTGGCGTCGACCAGTTCGGTCAGGCCGGCGATATCCCCGACCTGTACCGCGCTTACGGGCTCGATGCCGACGCGATAGTCACCGCCGCCGCCAGGTTGTGTGTCGAGCGCGACGCTTGAGGCGACAAGGACCAGATGCCCATCGAGCTTCGCCTACCCCAGCTCGCCGAATCGGTAACGTCCGTGACGCTCGCGGTCTGGCTGAAACGAGAGGGAGATGCCGTCGAGGCTGGTGAACCGATCGCCGAGATCGAGACCGACAAGACCACCGTGGAACTGGAGGCGCCGGCCACCGGCGTGCTGCAAAAAATCCACGTGGCCGCCGGCACGGAGGGGCTCGAGGTCGGGAGGCTTCTGGCGGTCATTACAGAAAAAGATGGCGCGGCGACCGCTACTGGGGCCCCAGTAGGGACGAGCGTGGAGGAATCGGCGGGCATCGGCATCGTTCCAAACGTTCCGGCCCGCTCCGACGACGCCGATCCAAACTGCGGCGAGGAGGAAACCAGAGATGTGCCGGTGGTCAAACCACAATCACTGGTGTCGGAGACGCCACCTGCGAACGGCGCGGCAGTCTTGATCGATGTGGCCACCTCGTTGGCGCATCGCATGGCACGGGCCGCCGGCATCGATCTGGCGAAGATTCAGGGCACCGGCCGCGGAAAGCGCATCTTAAAGGCAGATGTCGACCGCGCGCTTCGCGAACGACGGTGGAAGGAGACCAGCGATCGGTCCACCGGCGATCGCAACCTCATCGCCGTGCCGCCCGAGACACCCGCGTCCCCGGCGCCCAGCCATGTTCCGGCACGCTTCGAGGAACAACCGCTCTCCGCCATGCAGCGTGCTACCGCGACGCGCCTGGCGAAGGCCAAGCAGACCATTCCTCATTTCTACCTTCGGATAGAGTGTGCGGGAGACGCCGTCCTGGAGATGAAGGCGCGCTCCACCGCGCGCCACCTGAACTTCAAGCTGACGCTCACCGAAATCTTCGTGCGTGCCGCCGCGCTGGCGCTCCGAAAGGTGCCGCGGGCCAACTCAGCGTGGGCCGACACCGCCGTCCGTATCTACAACGAAGTAGATATCGCGGTTGCCGTGGAGACACCGGCAGGGCTCATCACGCCGATTGTCCGCGCAGCCGACACCAAAAATCTGGCCGCTATCTCGCACGAGCTCAAGGCGCTCACCGAGCGGGCCAGAGAAGGGCGCCTCGAGCCAGAGGAGTACTCCGGGGGAACGTTCACCGTTTCGAATCTCGGCATGTATGGCGTTGAGAGCCTTTATGCCATTGTTAACCCGCCCCAGAGCTGCATTCTTGGCATCGGCGCCGCCCAACAGCGCCCGATCGTTCGAAACGGTGAGCTCTCGGTCGGGACCGTCATCGCTTGCACCCTGTCGGCGGACCACCGGACGACCGACGGCACGACCGGGGCTGCGCTGCTCGCAGAATTTCGATCCCTCATCGAAGAACCGGCGTTACTGACTCTCTGAGCGGTCGGGAGACGCGGGTTGGCGCCCCGTCGGAACCAACGCACGTAGTTGTATTCCCGGTTGGCGTTCCCGGCGGCGGCCTGCCGAAAATTCGGCGGGCCGCGCAACGGACCATAATAGCTTGATCCATCTCGAATCTCCTGGATGCCCGCGTCCAATGAATTCAGCTAGGTCGTATCAGGACTTAGGGAACACATAGCCAAAAAACGCCAGGCCCTGGTTCAGGGCCTGGCGTTGCCGTTACACTCCGATCGAGTAGGTTGCGTTACTCGTCGTTGTTGTTGCTTTCCCTCGCCTTCTTCGTCGCGAGCTCAGCGTCGTAGTCCTCTTGGGTCAGGTAGGTCACGTCTACCCACGCATGAGCCATCTCATCGACCGTTCGCGAACCATTGCCGACCCATTGCCGCGCGTCGGGGTTGTTGCGGTTGGCCTCGCTGTTGTCATGCCACGCGGTGATGGCAAGAACCGTCCCGGCCGGCAGCACCGGGGCCGCTTCCTCCGCGTACACGTAGTTGATGTGCCAGTTCCACTGGAAGTTGTTAACGCTGCTCAAGAGCTCCCGGCGACCGTTCGGGTGGATCGCCTCCATCGACATCGCCTTGCCTCGCATGTGCATGTGCGGCTGGTAGTTTTCGAGCCTGGCCGGCGCCTTGAGCACGGTAAAGCCCTGGGTCACCGTGACCTCACCGGGCGGTATGTCAATCGATCCGGTCTCCGCGCTACCCTCATGCGCGCGCATGAGGTGCAGAATCGTTCGGTATTTCGGCACATAGCCTTTCGGATAGAAGTAGACGCCAAGCTCGATGACGTCGTCCTTTACCTCTTCGCCCACGGCGTGGTAGTGGATATCCCACCGGATCCGCGCGCCTGGCAGCATCAACTTTCCGGCGCTCTCGGGGAAGATCTCCCCGACCTTACCGACTGCCCACTCCATGAAGAGCCCGGGACCAATATCATCGTCTGCGCCTACGCCCGCCGCCAGCCCGGTGACACCATCTTCCTCCTGATCGAGCCTGGCAAGGGCGTGATGGATGACCTTGCGCCCCATTGGGAAGGACGGCTTCATTTCGATCGCCTGCACCCATCGCTCTTCGGTCAGCCCCGTGTCGACGATCGGCTCCCACCACTTATCCTGCCCATCGGCCGGCATCGTGTACGGCTCCGACGGCACGATCAGGTCCGGGTCGCCGAACTGCTCGGCAAGCCGCCACCTGGTCGGATCCGGCCAGTCAATTGGAGGCGGCAAATCATTCGGGTCGCCGAGTGGCGAGCCCCCATCGACCCACCGGACAATGGTGTCGATCTGTTCGTCGGTCAACGACCGGTCATTTTGGAACTGCTGGATCCCGACCGCCTTGTCGATGTGCCAGGGCGGCATCTCGCGCGCCAGCACTTTAGCCTTGATGGCCCGCGCCCATGGCCGTGCCTCACGGTAGGTCAACAGCGACATCGGCGCGATGGAAGTCGGTTGATGGCACACCTGACATTTCAGCTGGAAAATTTCGGCCACGTCCATAGCGAACGTCGGGACCGCCGGCGCCTCTGGCTCGGCAGCAATCGCTACGCCAGGGAAAGCCGCTAATGTGCTCGCCCCGATGAACCGTATCAAACGATAGATCCCCACACCTGTCATGACGTCTCCCTCATGCCCGAAGGCTGCAGACATTCTCATCCCTGCGAGACCCCAAGGTCAATGATTCCATGCCGCGCCAGCCTTCGCGCTAGTGCACCTGCCACGCATAAACCTGGCCGACCGTTAGGTACGCGAGGCGCAGACACTCACCTCGCTCACTGGCTGAAAGATCGAGACGATCCGGTAGCAAATGGGGGCCAACGGTACCTCCACGCCAGACGAGCACCCCCGGGGGTAGAGGTGGCCGGTAGGACCGATCCGTGTCTCATGAACCCCGCACGAGCGGCCCGGTGAAAAGGCATCCGAGGGCCTGGTCTAGGTGTTTCAGGAGAGCATGCGCTCCACGGTTGACGAGGCAGTCAAACGAGCAAAAGCCCGCCTCGAACGCGACCTGATCTAGCGCTCGTAGAGCACCTTCCCACCGACGACCGTTAAGTCCACCTTGACGTCCATGATCCGCTCCGGGTCGATCGTTAGGAGATCGTCCGAGAGGACGACCAGGTCGGCGAGCTTGCCAACCTCGAGCGTCCCTTTGATGTCCTCCTCGAACGCCAGATAGGCAGCGTTCCTCGTGTAGCCGATGATCGCCTCCACCATGCTCAACCGCTCGCCCTCGCCGTAGACCTCGCCGGACATCCCCTTCCGCGTAACAGCTGTGTACAACCCTACGACCGGGCCGATCGGCAGGATGTCGCTGCCGAGTGCCATGAAGATTCCGTAATTCATCGGTGTCCGGAGCGGATTGTTCGTCTGCAGCCTGTGGTCTACAAGATGCTCGGCATACCTCCCCTCCAGCGTGTAGGTGAAGTTCGGCTGCTGCGCGATGTGAATGTCGTAGTCGGCCATCTTCTGGAGCGTTCCGTGGGGCGGCAGCACGGTGAAGTGATTGAGGTAATGCCGATGGTCGGTGCGCGGTGATTCGTCAAGCACCTGGGCGAAGACGTCGACGGTCAGTTTGATCGCCGCGTCGCCAATGGCGTGGAACCCCATCTGCCAGCCCCGATCGTGTGCGAATCGGACCAGCTTGTAGAGGTCAGCCTGCGAGATGAACTGGCTGCCGTTGAAATCGGGCTGGCCCTTGTAGGGCTGGAGTGTCCACGCGGCCGCTCCGGTGTAGCCGCCGTCGACGCCGAGTTTTAGCGCGCCAACCCGCAGCCGCTCGTCGCCGTCACCAGTCTTCTGCCCAAAGCGCTGGATGGCCTGGATCGCCGCGTCGGGATCTGCACCGACCCGGAACTGCACCGTCGCTCGCGGCAGTTCCTCACCGTACTGCTTATAGACCTCCTCCCATTCGGCGTAACCGTCTCCCCTGGCGCCGGCGAAGATGATGCTCGTGATCCCAAGCTCGAGGAGATTACGCAGGTTCTGAACGAAACTGTTGCGCAGCTCCTCGGCCGTAGAATCTGGCACGAGACGGCGCACCAGGGTCTGCGCGGTCTCGCGGAGGACCCCGTTCGGCTCACCCTGAGCGTCGAGCTCGATGATGCCCCCATCAGGTGGCACGGTTGTCGACGTAATACCGGCGAGTGCGAGCGCGCGCGTGTTCACCACCGAGCTGTGACCGCCGGCGCGCGTGATGACGACGGGGTTGTTGAGCTCGGCACTGTCAAGATCAACGCGGAGCGGTCGGCGCTGCTCAGCTAGCTCGTCTTCCGACCAGGCGCGCCCGGCAACCCATTCGCCGGAGCCGAGCTCGGCCGCTTTCTGGGTGATCCGAGCCAGTAACTCAGCCATCGATCTCGACCCCGCGAGATTGACCTGCCGACGTGGGGTCCCGCCGATGTGGATGTGCGTATCGTTGAAGCCGGGGGTGACGAGCCGGCCCCGCAAATCGATCACCCGGTCCGCCAGATACTGCCGCGCCAGGGATTCACCACCAACTGCGACGATTCTCCCGTCGCGGACGACGATCGCCTGATGGATCGACATTAGATTGTCGGCGGCGAAGATCTTACCGTTGTGTAAGATGAGATCGGCCCGCTCCTGCGCGACGATGGTCGGTTCCGGCGCGAGAGCGAGCAAGCCAACGGCCAAAAATGCGATGGTGAAGCTTCGGATTATCATGAGCCCTCCTAATGCACGGTCCGTCCCGGCTTACCACCCAGGGCAACCAATACAGACTATGATAAATTGGTGGTGCGGTGTCCAAGCACTGTCCTGCATCAGCGGCGCGCCGCGCTCATCGCGCGATCCCCTCCCTGTTCCGGCCCGGCTTTGGGCACGCCACTACCACACTGTCGATGGTCATGCGTCCGTTCAAAATACGAAAATCCGCTACCGTCGAGCCCCTCACGACCTAGCAGTTTCTACGGTTGGCCGTGGCGGCTGTTTACGTTTGCAATCCGCGCCTATCCGGAGTAGGCTGCCCGCTGTTGGCGTTCGCTAGCCCGCTCGTTTTCACCCGCGACGGGGAGCCGACGAGGCCCGTAGCCTCTTTCCTCCCATAGGTGGTTCCGCGGCGAACGGAGTGATTGCCACCCCAGGCTAGCCATCGACCGGCCGGCCGGTATCAGCCAAGAACGGTCTCAGGATATCTCGCGAGGCGGGACAAAGGAGTCATTGATGGGTCGAAGGTTGTACGTCGGAAACATTCCATTCGCCGCCGGTGAAGACCAACTACGGGAGCTGTTCTCTCAGGTGGGTTCCATCGAGTCGGCGCACGTCGTCACCGACCGGGCCACCGGTCGGCCACGCGGTTTCGCGTTCGTTGAGATGGTGAGCGAGGAGGACGCGTCGAAGGCAATCAGTGAACTGGATCAGGCTGAGTTTCAGGGACGCCGGCTCGCAGTCAACGAGGCCCGCCCGAGAGCCCCGCGTCCGATCGATAGCGGCTTTGGCGGCGGAGGGCGCGAACCGCGCTGGTAGAGGCGGTTGGCAGAGCCCCTTACCCTACCCCATATCCCCCAGGGAACCATTTCCATGAGCACGCTGTGCTGTACTTGGTTGGCCTCTCTTGGCCCTCGCCTGCTCAGCGGAGTTCGTGTGTGGTTCGGCGGCGCCACGTCGCCCGTGCTATCCTCGGCTCAACGGCTCGGGCAAGCATATGTGGCGACTGATCGATTGGCTATTGGGCCTCGTTCTCATCACCGCCGGCGCGTCAGCACTCTTCGTACTGGGCACCATCGCTGCATCGTCGTGGCGCAACACCAACGTCCCCAGCGCACCAGCCGCCACGAGTCTTGACGACCCAACACCGGATGCCGCCGCCCCGCTCCAGAGCCGAGCCGTCGTCGAGCTCCGCCTGACCAGTCGCGGCGGTGCCTCACGCCTGTTCGCGGGCCAACCGCTGGTGTTCGACGTCGTGCTTCTGAATCTCGAGGCGCGTCGCGCGCGTAACCGTGCGCGGGCCGATCCTGCCGAAACTGCCACGACTACCGAGATTCCTCTCGATGACGCCACGACGCCATGGGAACGGCGGCTTATGTTATGCATGACCGCAGCGGATGGGACGGTTGTGCTCGGCGGGTTCGACTGGCACACTCGCCTCCTGGACCCGATTCCGTCGCCGTCGGGTCGGCGCCTGGGTCCGACGCCAGCGCGAGCGACCTTCGTCCTGGATGAGGGCGATCTGGCGAGCCTCAGGCCCGGACCGTATGTGATCGCCGCCAGCCTCCCGCCAGGCATCACAGCCGAAAACGCCCTCCGCATCGTTCCGCTAGAGCTTGCCATCGGGCCGGCGCCGCACAGCGACGCCGATAGCGCAACGATTAGCCTGGCGGTGGCCCAGGTGGCCGCGCTCCGCGGGGACACGGCATCGGCGATCGAAGCCGCCAAGACCGCCATCGCGCTCGACCCGTCCCAGGATCGCGGGCTAACCATTATCGCCGAGGCGTACGAGGACGAAGGAGATTTGGACCGCGCCATCGAATGGTACGACCTGTACCTGGAGACGCTCGACGTCGATGCCAGCGATGACTACCGAAAGAAGCTCAAGGCGTACATCGAGGCACTGCGCCGGCAACCGTAATCGCGTGATCTTGATGCATTGGTCCGAGCCGAGCGGGCCACCAGGGCCAGGCGTTCCGGCTCAGACGACCTCAGCCCCGGCGTCGACTGCTTCAACTAGGCGCGCCGGAGATCGTCGATGCCTTATGCCAGCCCCATCGATATCAAGGACGTGGGTTATTCGGTAACACCTAGCTGTTGAAGTACAAGGCGCCACGGTAAGCTGGCGACTTCGTGCGGGAGGTGTCTGGCGATCCCGGACTGTAGCGGGGCGAGGCCACCCGACGCCTCGGCGAAGGCTTTATTCTCCTAGACACGGGTCTGATAGCATGGGGAAGATCCGCTGGGCGTCAGCGCGCGCCCGATCCTCGTTGTTACAAAGGGGGAGGTGCACTTGGCAACTCGGGGGCGACCAACGCAGATCAAGCGTCAGCGCGAGCGGGCGCGGCAAGAGCGGCAAAAGGTGAAGGTCTCGAAGCGGGCGGACGCGAAAGTACGCCGCGCAGGGGCTCAGGCGCGTCCGACCGATTATGACCCTGACATCAGCGCCGTTGTTCCCGGTCCACAACCGATGGCCGACTGGCAGCTCGAATTCTTCGAAGAGGAAGAGCAGCGTGCGAAGGAAGCAGCCGAGAAAGCCGCCCAGAACGAGTAGGGAAGGCTTTAGCTCACCAGCAAAAAGTCACACGCCTTGGCAAGGCGTTGAGGCGATCGTTACGACCGCCTTTGGTAGTTTGCTTCTTCCCCTCAGGTAAGGCTAAAGAAGGCCGGACCCAACGGCCGGACCCTTGGGCCCGACAGACTTATGCGGTCTTCTTGGCGCCAATTTCACGAGCCGGTGCCCCCGCCGATCTCGATCCGATGAGGCTTCGCGCTCTCGGCCAACGGCAGCGTGAGCTCCAGCATACCGTTGTTGTAGGAAGCGGCCACTTTGTCGGCGTCGACCTTTAAGGGCAGCGTAAACGTTCGCTCGAAGCCGCCGTAGCTGAGCTCCGACGTGCAGGGCTCAGTCTTCTCCTCCTTGCGGCGCCGCTCGCCCTTGACGGTCAGCGCATTGCCATGCAGGTCGATGCAGATATCCTGCGGGTCGATACCTGGGAGCTCCATCTTCACCTGCCAACCGTCCTTGCCCGAGATGATCTCGGTCGCCGGTACCCAGGTTCCAGCAGTTGTGCGGAACAAGGATTCACCACGATGCCGGCCGAACGCATGGTCCATGTCTCGGTGTAGGTTGTGCAATTCCTCGAACGGGCTCCAACGAGTCAGGCTAAACACATTCATTCTCTTCATCCTCCTTACCTGCACTAGATTCGGTCGACTGACCGAATGCCTCACCTGGAAATTTACTATACCATATGATTTTATTTCAGTCAACTAATCTTAGTCTATTATGCTAATATATTGACATACACTCCAAATGTCACCACAGGTTTCAAAGAACTCACGAAGTGATGAGTTTTAGCCTTTTTCGCTTTATATTCGTTTTTAATGTTTAGCCGTAGGTGTTCCTGGTAGGGGCGGTAAGACCAGTTGGCTGCGTAACCGGCATAGTAGCGGCAGCCGGGACCGATAGCCCCCGGCGGTGGATCCATATTGCCAAGACCAATTGCGATATCATCGAGCGCCGCTCCTCCCGCTCTCAGAGGTCATCGCAATGCGAATCTCGAGATTCCTCACGCTGCTTATCTTGGCCGTAGGATCCGCCGGCTGCACGGTTGATTCGTTCCCGGCTGAACCGGCCGTCACGGCACTAGAGCAGGTTCCGCCCGTGACACCGCGCGGTGCCCTCAGCAGCAATGAGCAGGCTGTAGTCGATCTCTTCAAGCGCGCGAGTCCGGCAGTCGTCTACATCACGACCCTCAGCCAGCGCGCCAATTTCTTTACTGGGATGATCCAGGAAGTGCCACGCGGTACCGGCACGGGCTTCGTTTGGGATCTGGACGGACACATTGTGACAAACTTCCACGTGCTGCAGGGAGGCAACCGCGCACAAATCGTGCTCGCCGATCAAAGCACGCACGATGCCGAATTCGTAGGAGGCTCGCCTCAGCACGATCTGGCCGTCTTGAGGATCAACTCGACACCAGAGCTGCAGCAGGTAGCGATCGGTGAGAGCGAGACGCTCCGCGTAGGCCAGAGCGTCTACGCCATCGGTAATCCCTTTGGGCTCAGCGCCACCATGAGCATCGGGATCATCTCAGCGCTCGACCGCCGGATCCAGAGCGTTGCGGGCAATCCTATCGAGGGCGTCATTCAGATCGATGCCACGATTAACCCCGGAAACTCCGGCGGGCCGTTGCTCGACAGCGCGGGACGAGCAATCGGTGTCAACACGGCGATCGCCAGCACGACCGGGGAATCCGCTGGCATCGGTTTCGCGATCCCGATCGACACCGTTCGCCGTGTCGCGCCGCAACTCATCGCGACAGGCAAATACGAATCTCCCCATCTGGGTATCACGTCCCCGCGTGGGCTCAGCGCGGTTGTCCGTCGTCTCGGCACGACCGGGGTACTCGTGAACCTCGTCGAACCAGGAAGTGGTGCAGCGCAAGCCGGCATTCGCCCATCGCAAATGCGCAGAAATCGCCTGGTTCCTGGCGATATCGTCCAGGCGATCGACGGCGACCCTGTCGAGTCGCTTGGCGAGCTACAGACCATACTAGATCGGTATCAGGTGGGGGACGTTGTGACCGTCACACTTTGGCGGGCGGGCCGCACCAAGCAGGTCAGGGTGAGACTTTCCTAGAGCCGTTCTCACCTCAATGCAGCGGTTGGGATGCGGCCAGGCCGCTCAGGTTCGACTTCGGTCCTCCAGAAGTCGCGCGAGTCGAGTGACGTCCGCACCACCATCCGGCGCTCGAGAAACGAGCGTTCAACTCGAAGGCTAGCGGAATGACCGGGGGCTGAGCAGACCAAGTTCGTAAACAGTTGGCTCCGTCCAGAGCTCGAAGCGCTGAAGATTGCCTCCGTTCGCGTTAACATATGGTGAAGTCGAGCGTGCACATGATTGCATCAACCGCCACCAGTTGATTTACCGCGCGGCTTCGCTGCCGCCCGTGGTCGATTGCATCCGCCAGAAACTCGAAATGAAAGTCTTACCGTTGTGGACATGAAGGTTAGCGAAATTTGCGTGGTCTCCAATCTCTAGCAACATCGATCGCCGCGACGCACTTGGACGGCATCCAGCAATCTCATAGGTTGCAGGCCCTTCGACGGTCGCGATTGCCGAAGACCGTCGCCCGGTAGCTTTCTTGAGCTTTCGCTCTCGGTGATTGACAGATAGAATTTCCTATTCTTTCTGTCCTCTTAGCGACAACGGGTGTCTGCGCCTACTGGAGGGAAAATGGAAGAACGCGTCTGGCATCGATTTTATGACGACGGGGTTCCGGCGAGCATCGATTTCGAAGAGGTTTCGTTGCCAGGGTTTCTCGAACGAAGCGCGGTTAAATACGGTGACTCACCAGCGATCATCTTCATGAACTGCCGGCTTACCTACCAGCAGCTCAAGGAAGAGGTTGATCGGTTTGCGACAGCGCTTGTTCGGCTCGGCGTCAGCACGAACACCCGGGTGGCGATCCAACTGCCCAACTTGCCCCAAACAGTGATTGCTTATTACGCGACTCTGTCACTTGGCGCCAAAGTTGTAATGACCAACCCGCTGTATGTGGAACGAGAGATTACACACCAGTGGACGGACGCTGGATGCACCCTCGCGGTGGTCGCAGATTTCTTGTTCGAGAGTCGTATTAAGGGCATTCGTGAAAAGCTCCCGGTAAAACACTACATCATCGCATCGATCCCGGAGTACCTGCGTTTCCCGCTCAACCTGCTCGCGCCCATCAAACTCAGGAAAGCAAATCCACCGTTGCTAGCAACGGTGGCCACCGGAGAGGGAATACACTTTATGAGGAAACTCATCCAAACCACGCCGCCCAACCCGCCTAGGGCCGCTGTCGCAATGGACAGCACTGCGCTGTTCCAGTATACCGGTGGCACGACGGGGGTCTCGAAAGGTGCGATGCTCACTCATCGCAACCTGTCGTATAACACTCAGCAGGTCAGCACCTGGTTCACTGACGCGCTGCGCGGCCAAGAAGTTATGCTCGCCTGTCTACCCTTCTTTCACGTCTTCGGGATGACTGTGGCGATGAATTTTTCCGTTTCGTCTGGGGCGGCGATGGTACTCATGCCAAATCCGCGAGACATCCCGCAGATGGTGAAGAACATCGCAAAGCACCGTGTCACGCTCTTTCCAGCTGTTCCGGCGATCTTTAACGCCATTAATAATTTTCCTGGGGTCGATAAAATCAATCTGACAAGCGTCAAGTCCTGCTTCTCCGGCTCAGCTCCCTTGCCAACCGATATCCTGGAGAGATTCGAGTCCCTAACCGGAAGCAAGATTGTCGAGGGATTCGGGCTGACTGAGACGTCCCCAGTGACCCACACCAATCCCCTAAAGGGCATCAGAAAAGTTGGCAGTGTCGGCATTCCCGTGACTGACACCGATGCTAAGGTCGTAGACCTTCAGGACGGTAAGACCGAGGTCGCAGTAGGAACTGAGGGTGAGCTCATCATCAAAGGTCCGCAAGTAATGAAGGGTTACTGGAACAGACCTGATGAGACGCGCGCCATGATTAGGGACGGATGGCTATATACCGGTGACATTGCAGTGACTGACCAGGATGGGTATTTCTTTATCGTTGGACGGAAGAAAGACATGATCCTAGCTGGTGGCTACAACATCTACCCTGACGAGATAGACGGGGTTCTCATGAGTCACCCGGCGGTGTTGGAGGCCGCGACGATCGGGCTCCCAGACCAAAAGCGCGGTGAAACCGTCAAGTCGTTCGTCGTGCTGAGACCTGGCCATGCCGCGACGGCCGAAGAGCTCATACATTACTGTAGGCAGGAGCTTGCCACCTACAAGGTTCCGCGACAGATCGAGCTCCGAACCGATCTACCGAAGAGCACCGTTCTCAAAATTCTTCGACGCGAGCTTCGCGAGCAGGAGATCGCGAAGCCAGCGTCCAAGACAACAGTATAGAGCAGCCGAACTCATGACGGATCGACCGCGGTACGCGCTTCGTCAGCTCGAGACGCACGAAGACTACGAGGCCTGCGTGCGGCTCCAGCGCAAAATCTGGGGCGAGAACTTCCACGACGTCGTGCCGGCGACCATTCTGATCGTGAGCCAGCAGGTTGGAGGTGTCACCGCGGGGGCGTTTGACGCGAGCGGTCGATTGATCGGTTTCGTCTTCGGGATCAGCGGAGTCAAGAACGGCGAGTTGGCGCACTGGTCGGACATGCTCGCAGTCCGGCCAGAGGCTCGTGGTCTCGGCCTGGGCAAGCGCTTGAAATTCTTTCAGCGCGACCTGTTGCTGGCACAGGGAATCAAGGTTGCTTACTGGACGTACGATCCACTCATCGCCCAGAACGCCAACCTGAATCTCAACGGGCTGGGTGCCATGGTAGTTGAATACGTCGCCAACATGTACGGCGACACTGGCAGCACGCTGCACGCCGGACTCGACACCGACCGGTTCGTCGTCAAGTGGCAGCTCGCTGCCCCTCGGGCCAAGTTGAACAACGGCGCCTCATTCCCACCACCAGAGGCCCTCGCAGCGCCTGTGGTAAACCCAGACGCCGTAACTGGGCACGCACCGCACGCCCGGGGGCAGCCGCTCCCCACCACCCGCTGGGTGCGCGTCATGGTGCCGCCAGACATCGAGCAGGTCAAGATAGCCACGCCCGACGACGCCCGTCTATGGCAGCTCGCCACCCGGCGCGCTTTCCAGCAGTATCTGGCCAACGGCTATCGGGTGGCCGCCTTTCATTATTCTACCGACCCAGGCCGGTCCTTCTACTTAGTTACGAGTGATCCAGACCAGGCCTGACCCAACCATGGCGCTCCGGATCATCCGGATCACACTGCGCGAGATAAGTCTTGCTTTACGCGAACCGTTCCAGATCTCGTCAGGGCTGACAACCGATAGGCGCATCCTGCTCCTCGAACTCGAAGACAGCGATGGCGTGACCACCTGGAGCGAGTGTGTGGCAGGCGAGCAGCCCAACTTCTCGGCAGAAACGATCGACACCGCCTGGTTGGCCATCAAAGAGTGGATCGCCCCTCGGGTCCTCGGACGGGGCATCAGTCATCCCAGGGAGCTCGACCACAGCCTGCACTCGGGCATTCGTGGTCACTTTATGGCGAAGGCCGCAGTCGAAATGGGCAGCTGGGCCCTCTTGGCGGAGCGCAGGCAAACAAGCCTCGCGAAGTTGATCGGCGGAACGCGTGACGAGATTGCAACCGGCATCTCCATCGGCATTCAGGACAGCCCGGCTGCGCTCGTGGAGAAGGCGCGGGCGGCCCTGGAGCGCGGTTACCGAAAAATCAAAATCAAGATCCAGCCAGGTGCTGATATCAACGCTATCGCTTCCGTCCGCGAACAACTTGGGCCGGGGGCGCCCCTCGCGGCAGACGCCAACTGCGCCTACACCCTGGCCCAGGTCGACCACCTGGCGGAACTGGATCCGTTTAAGCTGTTGATGCTCGAGCAACCGCTGGCCCACGACGACCTGCGCCGGCACGCACAGCTGCAGGACCGGATAGAGACCCCTATCTGTCTCGACGAGTCGATCACGAGCGTCGACCGTGCCGAGGACATGCTCGCGCTCGGGAGCGGGCGGATCATCAATATCAAACCTGGCCGCGTGAGCGGCTACACACAAGCGAAGGCGATCCACGACCTCTGTCAGCACAACGGGGTGCCGGTCTGGTGTGGCGGCATGCTCGAGAGCGGGGTGGGTCGAGCGTACAACGTGGCGTTGGCTTCGTTACACAACTTCACCCTCCCGGGTGACGTGAGCCCAAGCGCACGCTATTGGGAGCAGGACATCGTCACACCGGCGTGGGATATGGACAAGCGCGGTATGGTGAAGGTACCGATGGAACGGCCTGGGCTCGGCATCGAGGTTGACGTCGATCGGGTGACACATCTGACGGTGCGAAAAACGACAATCGCCGCCCCATAGGTCCCATCAAGGAAGATAAAACGGTCAGGCCCAACGTCTAAACCTTTCGCCTCCCGTGGACACAAGCAGCTGGACTGGTGGGAAATCCGTCTACCAGCAGCCGAGCCATCAGGTTGGCGTCATCGCGTGAATCGGCCGGCGGTCTTGATCTGATACCAGGCGTCGAGGCCGCGGTCGCGAAGCATGCCGAACACCTGCTCGTGATCGCCCCAGACCCGCCGGCTGGCGACGTCAATCCCCGCGAGGTCACAGAACACCAGCGCAAAGGCGACCGCATACTGAGCTGGGACGCGCTGCGCGTCGACATTAGGGGCAAGCGTGGCGTAGTCAAGATCGCCATCCGCGATCCAGACGGCAGCCTGTTCCACCTCGTACGTCCGCGGCGGATAAAGCGTCGGCGAGTCGGCCACGGTGTAGGTGCCCACCTGGATTTCGTGCATCAGCTCCTCCAGCTGAGGCTGGCTGGCCGACGGTAGCATCTCGAATCGAACGCCATGGCCAGAAATTTCACGGTCCCACTGCCGGCCGATTGCACGGATCGACCAGTCATGCCAGTCATCATCAACAAGAACGATCCAGCCGTCTCGCCTGGCAATCATGTCGCGCGCTTTGCCGTCAGACTGAAAATAAAACGCGCCGGGAGACGTGACCACGATCGGCGCGTCGCCGGTCCGCTTGATCCGGACCGTAACGGCGTCTTCCCCGCCACCGATCGCTTCGGCCTCGACGAGGCCAGCGTCCATAGCCTCCAATAGGTCGTAGTCCGCCAGGACGTCGCCCCCAGCTTCACCATCAGCGGAACGGAAGAAGAAGAGATGTTGGCCCGGTAGGAAATCGTGCAGTTCAGCCAGCTCGAAGCCGGCGGCCTTCCACTCGAGCAACACCTGACGCACCGACATCGTGTGGTCGGCCTTCACATGGTCGCCAGTACCGTCTTCCACGCGATACTCGAGCAGCGCAACCTGACCGTCCGGCGAGAGCGCCTCCAGGATTTTGGCCAGCATCGGCCTCGGATCGGACATTTCGTGATAGACGTCAGCGACGGTGATCCAGTCGACCTCGCCGGCCGGCAGCTTGGGATCGATCGTCGTGCCCAACACAGGCTCGATGCCGGTCACACCTTCAGCATCCGCCAGCTGCCGCATGATGTCGAGCATCTCCTGCTGAATGTCCTCGCAGTAGACGGTTCCGCCAGGCTGCACACGCCGCGCGATCCGCCGGGCGTAGTAGCCTGAGCCACACCCAATATCCGCCACAACGTCACCCGGTTCGAGCGCCATAACGTCGATTACCTGATCCGGTCGTTCTTCGAGCTCCCGTTCAGCACGCTCCAGCCACTGCGCGCCCCGGAAGCTCATGAACTCCGCTGGCACGCGGTGACGATCCTGGCGCTCGTTCTGCGCTCCGGCCGGCACGGCCGAGACAAATCCAAACGTCAGCGTGCAGAGGACAACAAACGCCAACCAGCAACGTGTCACAGCCGTGTGTCTCCTTCGGCTTCAAGCTTATGGGCAAGTGCCCTGTGAATCAAACGCTGCGTGCTGTTCTAATGACCCGGCGAGGTCATCTCCTACTATCCAGACGCAAGAGAGACGGTCGTGAGCGGCTGGCTACTCGACAACGAGTGGCTGTGCGAGCAAGCAAACATCGTCTCGTTAAAAGCCAGCTTCTGAACCGCGGTGACATTGGATTCGCAGATCACCTTTAAGCTGATTCTCAACGCGATCCGCATGGTGCTGGCTAAAAAGGCGAGCGCCGACCACTGCGCGATCGGAGTGCCGAAGCAAATTGAGGCTGCCGATGATGATGCTAGGAAATAGCCTAAAGCTCTCCGAGTTCTCGGGGCGTATCGCGGCTATGCCCTCAGGTCATAGCACAATAGCCGAGGCCCTGTGCGATGCAATAGGTCCCGCGCGTTCTGCACCACGTACAGCAAGCCCCGGCTGAGCACCGGAAGCGCCCACGACTCCCGCGCCGCGAACAACCACGCTCGCGACACCTCCGTGTACCCCTTTGGCGTTAAGTCCATCCATAGCAAGTGCCCCAACTCCCCCAAGCAGAGGAAGTGTCCGTCCGCCGCGAGTAAGGAGCCTCGAGCCGTTCCCATGATTTGCTGCCGTTGCCGGCCGCTGAGTTCGAACGTCTCCGTCCATAACAGAACTTCTCGCCACACCACCTGCCCACTTGCGGCATCCACGCATGCCAGCGAGGAGTCACCCATGTTCCGCCCGTCGAACCCGTACAGGTGCCCATCTCGGTAGATCGCTGTGTTGTAGTGCAGCGCAAATTCCTGCGTCGTCCACACTACCCGGTGCGTGAAATCCGGTCGCACCTCCACAAGCGCACCTCCCGCGCGATAACTAGCTGAAATAAACACTTCATTGTCAAACACCACCGGACACGACGCATTCACTGATTCGTGCGTGCGGCTACGGAACGGAAATGCGAAATCCACGCCACCGGTTGTCGGGTTGATCGACATCAGCCCACCGCTGGGAGGAGAGGACTCTCCTCCCGCGAACACAAACACCCGCCGCTCGCCGTGAACTACTGCTGGCACAGGTGAAGCGTAACTTTGGCCCCACTCCGTACCAGCGCGCCAGACTTCGCGTCCCGTCTCGGTGTCTAGCCCGACCACCGTCGGCCCGCCAGGCACGCCGACGTTAATCACCAGCAGCCCACCTTCCACCAACGGAGTCGATGCGGTCCCAAAGAAATCCTGCGGGACTCGGTACACCGCCCGAAGGTCACGTTTCCAGACCACCCGCCCCGATCCCAATTCCAGGCAATGCAGCTTTCCTTCGGCCCCAACCGTGTACACGAGCTCACCGTTGACGTCGATGACCGGGCTCGACCTCGGACCGTTGTTGTACCCGTACCGGTCCTGAAACACGCTCGTGTACCGGAACTGCCATTGGCTCGACCCCGTCTCCGGGTGCAGGCACTCAACGATCTCCTCGTCAGCCAATCGATGCACGAACACCAGGTGCTCGTCCGCAATGGCGGGAGACGCATAGCCGCTCCCCTTGGCGAACTCCCACACCAACGGCGGCGGCAACTGCCGGCTCAGCCTCGTCTCCGTTGATACCGCATTGTGTAACGGCCCAAGAAACGAGGCCCAATCGTGAGTCACGGCCCCCTCAGCCAGCGGTTTCGGCTTCCGGTGTAGACGCGTTTGTCCACGGGCGGTGTTCACCGCCTGCGTCTGCGCCACGAGCGCCTGTAACACCGTGCGACGTGAGATTAGGTGCATCGTGCGCTAGCAACCCGCTACGCCACCCTCGCCACGAACGCAGCAGGTGCTGACGGGTCAGATTCGGCGAAAAAAGAGTTTGGCTGGGAGGCAGGGATTCGAACCCCGATACCGTGGTCCAGAGCCACGTGTCCTACCATTGAACGACCTCCCAGCAAGGGGATGCACAACAGGCAGGAACCCCTGATTATAGCCAAACCCAGGTGGACGGACCGAAGCTACTCTCGGAGCCTGATCCTGGCCTGTGCGTCGCACCTGACGCGTGTCTGCAGAAGTTGTCATTGACGTGGCCGACCGGGCCTGGCCGGGCGCCGGTCACTAAGTTGCGCTGTTCAAAAAATGAGGGCCCGATCAAAACAAGCCTCAGGCCTTACGTTCTTTTCACCTGAAACTTCTGCCGCGTTGCGATGTCGGCAAGCGCCTGCCGCGCGAGATGGTCAGTCTCGGGACGGGGATCGAAGTCGAACACTTCAACGAGGTGTTGGTACGCTGCCGTGGGCTGACCGAGCGCGTGGAGCTGGGCCAAGCCCGCCCCGAGGTGAGCTTCAGCAGCCAGCGGCCCGAGCGGGTAGTCTCGGAGGTGGCGCTGAAAAATCGTTAACGCCGCCTTTGGGTGCCCGTGATTAGTGAGCCAGTCGCCGAGTGCGATCGAGTGACCGGGCGTCAATAGGCGCCGGGTCTGGTCTGGGCTGAGCCGGAAGTACGCCGGCGCCGCTTGCTCGAACTCGCCGTTCGCGACCAACCCAGTTACCATTTCCGCAGGCGTTGGCGCCGGGTGACTGGCTCGCCAATCAACAGGCGGTGGCACCGTCGACGGTCGGCGCCAATCAACGGACCGGTAGGCAGGTCGATACTCTCGCGGGCGCGCGGTAACCGAGCGGCGGTCAGCCAACCACGCGTAGGCCACGCCACCAAGGAACCCGCCGATGTGTGCCCCGTACGCCACCCCGCCACCTTCTAGCCCACGCGTTAAGAAAAACGGGAACAGATTGTCGATGACGAGATACACGCCGAGTACCAGCCTGGCGGGTGCGTAGATCACATTCATAAAGAATGGGAACAGCACCACCCAGAGGCGCACGCGGTTCCGCGGGAACCAGATGAAGTAGAAGCCGAGGACGCCGGAAATGGCGCCAGACGCCCCCACCAGTGGGAGCGCGGAATCGGCATCGAACACAGTGTGGAACAGCGTGGCGGCCACGCCGGTCGCGATGTAGGCAATGAGAAATCGGACGTGACCTAGCCGATGCTCGACGTTGTCCCCGTAGATCCACAGGAACAGCATGTTTCCCGCCAGGTGCATGAACCCGGCGTGGAGAAACATTGACGTGAGGAGGGCCATCAGGTGAGGCGCGGCTGGCCTGAAACCGTAGCTGAAAACGACCAAGTCGTACGAAGTCACTCGCTGCAGTAGCTCTGCGAGTGGTACTTCCTGAGGCAACTGCTGCACGATGACGCGCAGGTATTCTGCCAACACGGGATCATCGAAGTCTGGCCGAAGTGCACTAAGCGGGAGCGCAAGGAAGACGTAGACAGCACAGTTGAGCGCAATGAGCGCGTAGGTAACAACCGGACCGCCGCGTGGATTTGGCTCGTCGCCAAGGGGAAGAAACATGTTACAACGAGCACGTTTTCAGTTTTGGTCTCAGCACGCGTCCAACGTGACAGTACATCAAGTTTCCAAGCTCTCCAGTCGTCGTACGATCTCGTCGCGCACCTCCCGAAACCGCTGTAGCCGATCGGCCTCAGACCCGGCAGCCCGATCGGGGTCGAGTAGCGGCCAGTGCAATTGGCGAAACAGACCAAAGAACGACGGGCACATCTCTTCCGCGCACAAGGCCACAACCGTGTCAACGCTCGCCGGATCAATCGTATCGACGCTCTTGGCCCGATAGGCACTGATGTCGATGTCGAGCTCGGCCATAGCCTGTACGGCGCGCGGGTGGACCTCGGCTGGGTGCGACCCGGCGCTCTGGACTCGCACCAGATCGCCGAAGCGCGCGCGCGCCAGGCCCTCGGCCATCTGGCTACGGGCCGAATTGGCAACGCACAGAAAAAGGATGCTCTTCATGCAGGACGTGTAAGCTTCAACCAGTGCACCATTAATTTTAAGTATCCTATCGCGAATGCTATTCGACAGCCTCGAAATCGTTCCACTCGGACGACCAGAAGGACACCAAGCGGGAGATATAAAATGGGGCTATGCAAGCTGGCCTGGGCTAGCCAGCAGTCTCAGAAATTGAGAAGCTATAAAGGCCCCTTCAGCAACCCGACGCGTTGAGCAACGTGAAATTGGTGACATGGTCATAAACAAGGCCTTGGAAGGGAAGCGAACGATGCAGGAGATGAGGGCGAGTGGAGGTTTCACGTTGATCGAGCTGCTAATCGTTGTTGCGATCATTGGCATCATCGCCGTCATCGCGGTCCCTGGACTGCTTCGGGCACGCCTGGCGGCGAATGAAGCGTCGGCGATTGGCTCGCTCAGGGCTATCAATAGCGCCCAGGCGATCTACGCGGCAAGCTGCGGGAGTGGATTTTACGCCCCGAGCCTGGCCAGCCTCGCGACGCCACCAACCGTGAGTGGCGGCGACGGCTTCATCGGCCCAGACCTGTCGACCGACCCGTCGATGAAAAGCGGTTACTCCATCACACTGACACGGGGCGCGGGCGCGTCTGGGGCACCGGCATCCTGCAACGGTGTAGCAGCCGGCAACGGCGCATCCACGTACTTCGCGGGCGCGAACCCCACTCCTGGTGGTGGTGCTCGGTTTTTCGCAACGAATCAGGGTGGCACGATCTTTCAATCGACGGCAGCCGTGGCCGTGACACAGACTGGTGCACCGCCTGCTCCTGCGACGCCAATTCAGTAAGTGGCCAGGTGCACAGACGCCAAATGGAGATGTATGCGGAACCAGGTGATCGCGGATACTCTCGACTGGCCCGACACGCACCTCGGTCCCGTCCAGTAACCACCCTTTACGCCGCTGCAATCAGGCGTTCGTCCTCCCGCCAATGGCCATGGCGACCATGAGCCACAACCTGGACACCATCCCGCTCCCCGGCATCATCCGCATTCGCGACATGATGTTTGGCATGGAGCATCCGTTCCGTCTCGATCAGGGTGAGGTGAGCTTCGAGACCCCTGGCGCCATCAAATCGGCAATGAAGCAAGCACTCGACGCGAATCACACCCACTATGTCCAGACGACCGGGCTGCCACGCCTGCGTGAACTCCTCGTCGACAAGCTCAGGCGGACCAACGGCATTGCGGTCAACGACCCTAGTGAGATATTCGTCACGGCCGGGGGCATGCACGCACTCTACGTAATTAGTCATGCGCTGTTGGAACCAGGCGACGAGATCATCCTTCCCGATCCGGTGTGGCCCGCCACCTATGGACACATCCTCACCACGCGTGCCGTACCGGTCGCGTGTCCACTTCACGAATCGCTCGGCTGGCGTTATGACCTGGACGAGCTGGCGTCGAAAATTACTGGTCGGACCCGCGCGATTCTGTTAAACACGCCCCACAACCCCACCGGCGGCGTGCTGACCCGCCACGAGCTCGAGTGCATCGCCGAGCTGGCCGAGCAGCACGATCTCTGGATCATCTCCGACGAGGCCTATGAGGATATCGTCTATGATGAGACCGAGCACGTCAGCATCGCTTCCCTACCCGACATCTACGCGCGCACGATCCCCGTGTATACGTTCAGCAAGTCGTTCGCCATGACCGGACTTAGGCTCGGTTATCTGGCGATCTGTAGTCCGATCGTCCAGGAGCGCGTGTCGAAGCTCATCAGCTACACGGCGGGTAACGTCAGTAGCCTCATCCAATGGGGCGGCATCGGCGGCCTCGAGGCATCGCCGGCCTGGGTCGATGCCTTCCGCGTTGAGCTTCAGGCGCGACGAGACCTCTTTTACACCGGCGTTCAACGCCTGGGCGGCCTGCTCACCGGAGAACCACCAAAAGGTGCCTTTTACGCGTTTCTTCGAATCGACGAGGGCTGGCAGCCCGCGGGTGGCTTGAGACCCGGTGCGTCGCGGTCGTGGGCGTTGGCCGAATGGCTGATGCGCCAGGCGAAAGTGGGCTGCGTGCCTGGGGTCGATTTCGGTTCGCGTGGGGAAGGTTATATTCGCTTTGCCTTCTCTCGCGAACGTGCGGAGCTCGAGGGCGCGCTTGACGCCATCCGGGCCCTGCTTGAATCGTAGCACCCACACCCGATCCTCGACTACGAAGTCGTGGGACAGGGCCGGCAGCGCAGATGGTCACTGCAGGTGGCGACCGCCGTCGACGCGAATCGTCTCCCCCGTGATGAAGTCGGATTCAATGAGAGACACGACCGCCTTAACGATCTCTGCAGTCCCGCCCCAGTGCCCAAGCGGCGTGGTGCGCTCAACCTCTTTTACCTCATGGGAATCAAGGTTAGCCGAGGGCAAGATCGGGCCTAACGCGATGGCATTTACAAGGATGTTGTCACTTGCTAACTCGAGCGCAAGCGCCTCGGTGAGTCCCACAACAGCTGACTTGGCGACATAGTAGGGAAGATAACCTCGGTAGCGCGGGCGCCCGCTTCGCGCAACCCAATCGGAAAAATTGATGATCCGACCGCTTCCCCCAGCACGGAGGTGTGGTACAGCAGCCCGCGCACACAAATACGCACCCTTGAGATCGACCGCGAGCGCGCGATCCCAATCGGCTTCAGTCAACTCGTCGAACGGTTTGTGGACGTAGCTCGATGCCATGTTAATAAGCACGTCCAACCGACCTAGAGCCGTCACGGTCGCCTCGACGAGGGCCTGGCAGTCCTCGGCCCGCGAGACGTCAGCCCGGGTGACGATGGCACGCCGACCCAGTGCCAACACCGCCTCAACCGAACGTTCAGC
Source organism: Vicinamibacterales bacterium (assembly GCA_965197375.1). Classification (GTDB taxonomy): domain Bacteria; phylum Acidobacteriota; class Vicinamibacteria; order Vicinamibacterales; family UBA8438; genus CBDAMZ01. The sequence continues at coordinate 356,988 of CBDAMZ010000009.1, read as the reverse complement.
GTCACTCTTCGAGCGGTTGTACGACAAGCTGACGTCAGCGCCGCGCCTAGCGAGCGCCTCCGCCACCGGTGCACCGATACGTTTGGATCCGGTGATCAATGCGACCCGTTTTTCAAGTTCCATGTTGGCTTCAGATTTTTCCGTGAAGCCGTTCGGCCTTCGAAGCACGGGTGCGTCTCGCGTCAATCGACAACCATCCGGGACCAGCCAGCAGCAGGCAGACCAGCGCGCTCATCAGCACAACGTCGAATTCGACGCGATGCCAGACACCCGGTTCCAGCGCCCAGTTAGGGAAGCACTCTTGCGACACGTTGAGCTTCCAGCTGGTCGCGAACGTGGTCGCTACGAGGAGCCCAGTTGTCCATACCGTGTAGGCCCCAGCAACCAGCAGCGCGCCGGCCAATACCTCAACGATACCAGTGGCGACTGAGAGGGCATGCGCGGGGCTGACGCCGATCGCTTCAAACACGGCGGCGGCAGTACCGGGACTTCCGCCCCAGAGCGGGATCAGTTTGGGAAGGCCGTGAGTGATAAAGACTGCACCCACAACCACACGCAGCAGCAGCAGACCCAGACCTCGCATCCGTTTCGTCGAAACTCCAGCATTGTGCCAAAGATCGCCGCAGATTTCTGCTTTTTTTGACCTCAGTATCCCCCTGAGGATCTACTGGGCACCTGAGAACTGCGCCGGCGACTGTGGCCGGAGGATTTCGTCGATCAGGAAAACGTCGGTCAGCAGCGCCCGTAGGTGAATCATCGCGTTAAGGTTATCGATCATCTGCGATGTGACAACCGGCTGGGCAAGGACGAGCCGGACCGCCGCCAGGGCGGCGTCGGCGTCGCGACGGAGCACCTCGATGAAGGCATGGTACCGCTCTGGGTTGGACACGCGACGCTCGTCAACGAGCGTCGCAAAGAGATCCGCCAACTCCGGTAATGCCCGCGCTGATTTTTCGAGAAATTCACGCGCTTGGCCACCAGCCTCCAGCGCCGCCTCAACGTTCAGCCCCTTCGCCGCGTAGGCGAGGGAAAACTCGTAGCTTTCCTCGATTACATCGATTCGTGTCTTCAGCTTGTCAGCGGCAGACATCGACACGTCGTCAGGCTACGCCCTTCGTTGACCGCAACCGTCGACCGCAAGAGGCGGTCCGGCGGCGCAGGGCGACGGATCCGGGCTCAACTTTCTGTGGATTTTCGAGGAACGACCCAGCGCCTCGGATCGTGGTGCTTGAGGTAACGGTCGCGGTCGACGTCCCCAAAGACCATCGACTTCGTTAGCCACAATTTATCAGGGCGAACGGCGAAGTAGATGTGGGTCAGTGTGAGTGTCACAAACAGGACCGCCCCGAGGTCGTGTAGTACGTAGATGACCCCCCAGGTGGCGTCGGTGAAGATGTAGGGATCGGGTGGTCCCAGTAGCGTTTCGACCCGCGGCAACATCGCGATGCCTGTACCAACAACGGCGAGCCCAGCCACCGTGACGGCCATATGGTACAACTTGTGGTCGAGCGGATACTTGCCGTGCTTCGGAATCTCCGCTGACTGTTGCCCCATCTGACGCTTCGTCCGAGCCCAGGCTTCCTTTAAATCACTGGGGAAGATCCAGACTGACCGGAAATCGAGAAAGAAGGTCGCGTGAACGATGTGGTAGAGAATGGAGATCGCTAGCGCGACGCCGGCCACCCAATGGATGGTGATCCAGGGAAACTGAATGCCGACGATCGGGAAGAAGCCGGTGATGATCAGCGTCAGCATCGCCGCCGCCATCACCCAGTGAAACAGCCGCGCCGCAAGCGTGTGCCGCGTGATCTTCTCGGGCACACTCATCGTGTCCGGCACGTGCCCAGCTGAACCGCGGCTAGCACGGGCGATCTTCGGCAGCCACACTGCAGCGTAGATGAGATGAAAAATGATGAACGCGACGCCGGCCCAAAACGCGAGATAGAGAAGGTCCCAGGAGATCCTAATCAGAACCTCCTGGCCCCACGGGGTGGTACCGTACTGAAACAGATCCATCTAGACCTCGGTGCCACGGATTGACCGCTTGACGAGGTTGCGCAGGAACGGCACCTTGTAACCGTTGTGTGCTAGCGGCTTAACACCACGAATGGCGATCTCGCCGGCACGCGCGGCGGTCTCTTCGTTGACTGGTTGGCTGCGAACCGCATCTTCGACGGCCGTAAAGCGAACAGGATACGGTGCGACACCGTTGGCGGCGACGCGAAGGTCCTCGATGGCACCATTGTTGATCCTGACAGCTGAAGCCACGCTAACCAACGCAAAGTCCCACACCTGTCGGTCGCGGCTCTTCTCGAAGTAGAACCGCGCCCCGGCCCACGTCGAAGGAATACGGATGGCAGTCAGAAGGTCGCCTGGCTGCAGATCGGTCATCCGCGTGATGTCGACGGACGGACCGATGAAGTAGTCCACGGCATCGACGACACGCTCACCGCCGCTGTTGCGAACGACCATCTGAGCATCAAGCGCGACGAGCGCCGGAGCTGTATCGGACGGACTGACCGCAACGCAACGGCTCGCGCCGAGAATACAGTGCTCCCGGTTCATCGCCGTCGGCGTGTCGGCATAGCAGATGTTACCGCCGGCCCGGTAGCAACTCCAGCCGTCACGGTAATACCAGCAACGTGTGTCCTGATTGACGTTCCCGCCGATCGTCCCCTGGTTACGAATTTGTGGAGACGCAGCCAGTTCTGCCGCCTCGGCGAGTAGCATGTACTGCTCCCGCACCTTCGGGTGTCGGACGACCTCACGGAGACTGGCCATCGCCCCGATCTCCAGGCCGTCACCCGTCGCCCGGATTGCCTTCAGCGAGTCGATACCACCGAGGTCAACGACGGCAGCCGGCCGCTTAACGCGGTCCTTGAGCCAGTCCCACGTATCAAGGCCGCCGGCTAGCACCCACGCGTCGGCGCCGTACCGATCGAGCAACCCCAGCGCGGCTTCCGTGCTGGCAGGCTGGAAGAGCTCGAATGCCGACATTTTGTCACGAATCACGGCCATTGGTTCTTCTCCCCCAACATCAGACGTGCGCCGAAAGCGGCTTGACCGCCTCGGGCAAGTTCTCGAGTTTTGTCAGAATCATGTCCGTCATAATGGGTGAGCGGTTGAAGTAGCCATTCTCCCCAAGCGCGTCTGCGATGGCGCACAGCACGGCACCGGCGCCGGCGCCCTTTGGCGGCTCGCCGATGCCCCGACACCCCACCGGGTTGAAGGGATCCGGCAAATCAGCTGCAGCCCACCGCATCTCTTTCTCGTACGGGACATCGAGGATCGTCGGCGGGCGGTTTGCGTAGAACCGCTTCGCAAGGTGTAAGCCCCACTTCGGGTCAAGGACCCACTTCTGTCCCAAGGCGACGCCAAAGCCTTGGACGCCGCCACCATGGAGCTGTCCAGCGAGGTTGCGCGGATGTAGGACCGTGCCGCAGTCCGTGGCAGCACAGTAGTCCCTCAACGTGACCGTGCCGGTTTCTATGTCGACTTCAACTTCAGCAAAGCCGATGGCATACGACATGTTGCGGCCGCCGGTCGGGAAGTTGTCCTTGGCTACGCCGAGTAACCCTTGGCCGGCCAGGGCAGTCGCCGAAGTTGTCGTCATCGAGTTGATGTCCTCCGGCAACTCGTGACCGTCATACCTCCCACCCAGTGCGATCGCTCGTTCGGCGGCCCGAGCGAAGCTCATCCCCTGGGACCGGTTACCCCGGCGGAAGACACGGCCGTCGGCTACGTCGTAGTCGTCAGGAGCTCCACCTAAATCGCGCGCCGCAAGTTCCTGGAGCTTTCGCTTGGCATCGAGCCCGGCCGCCCAGTTCGATCGGGTGTGAGCATGAGTCGTCTGGCTGCCACCTTGGATCGCACTCCAGGGCAGATGCTTGCTCGTGTCGCCCCAGACAACCTCCGCCTGATCCCAGGAGGTATTGAGTGCCTCCATCGCCGCACGCGAGGTGTCGCTGAATGACTCGGTGCCCAAGTTGCCAACACCAGTATGGATGCGGACCTTGCCGTCCGGCCGGATGACGAGTAATCCGTCGAGGCCAGACGACCCACCCGCGTAGGAGCTGAGTGCGACACCGACGCCGGTCACCTTCGTGCCGCGTCGCTGGCCGCTCTTCAGCTTCATCGACTCCCAGTCGAACTCCCGGGCACCTTTGGCGAGCGCCTCCTTCACGAACGCGCTCGAGACATTGGACTGCTGCCCCTGACGCGGCCGGCCAAAAATAGCTTGGCCTTCCGGAGCATTGATGCGAATCATCTCGACGGCATCGATGCCCAGTTGCTTCGCCGCCTTGTCCATGACCGGCGCGAACATCGCGACTGCCTGCACGCCGCCCGGCGCGCGCTGCGCTCCTCGCGGCGGCGTGTTCGTGTAGACCGTTATGCCGCGAAACCGCATAGCGGGCGGCTGGTACATCAATGACACCTGGTCGCCCGCCGACATGTAGTCGCCGGAGCGTCCATACGGACCGCCGTCTTGCACGACAAACAGATCGATCGCGGTCACCCGGCCGTCGCGACGGTAGCCGATCTTCGCCCGCGCCTGCATCCCGGGCCGCGCGCGACCGAAGAAATTCTCTTCCTGGCGTGTGACCCGCAACATAACTGGCTTGCCGGCCTTCCGCGACAGCAGCGGTGGAATTTTCATCTGGATACAACCGGCGATCTTGCTGCCGAACCCCCCGCCGCAGTACTCGCCGACGACCACGAGATCTTCTAGGGCGATGCCGATGGCCCTGGCTGCGGGAGCCAACGTCCGACCTGTGCTCTGCGTGGAGACATGCAAGTAACATTTGCCGTTCTGCCAGTAGGCCATCATGCTTCGGGGTTCCATCGGCTGGTGGGACAGCGACTGGTGGAAGATCGTCTCATCGAGGATTAAATCTGCCTCAGCGAAACCGGCCTCAAGGTCGCTGCCAACCTGCCACTCGTCGGTAACCTTACCCATCGGCAACCGGCCACGGTCGAGCTCGCTCCAGTCGGCGTCGGTCCACTTAATGGTCTGTAACTCGCGACCCGACATCGTGTTGCCCTCGAGCCGCGCGTTCGGCCCGTCTGGACGCAGGCTGTCGAGCGGATCGATAACGAACGGAAGCGGCTCGTAGTCAACATGGATCTTTTCGATCGCATCGGCCGCGGTCTCCTCGTCGACCGCCGCAACGGCGAGAATCGGCTCGCCTTCGTACAACGGCTCGTTGGTGAGCCCAGCCTCGGCGGGCGCCTCGACCGCCTCCAGGTCGTCGGCCGTGAGAACGGCCTCGACGCCTGGCATGGCCATCGCTTCGCTGGTGTCGATCCGGCGCACCCGTGCGTGGGGCATCGGACTAAGGAGCAGCTTCGCGAAGAGCATACCCTCGGCGCGGAAGTCCTCAGCGTACCTAGACCGACCGGTGACCTTGGCCAGGAGATCCGGTGTCTGGTAGTCCTTGCCGATCAACTTATAGTCGGCCATATCAGCTCACCTTCCGCGTGTATTCCGCTGCCCTCATGGCGGAGTTTAGGATCTTGTTGTAGTCGCCACACCGGCATAGGTTGCCCGACAGAAAATGCGCCGCTTCCGCGCGTGTGGGGTTGGGATTCTCATTGACCAGCTCGACCATGCTCATAACGAACCCGGACAAGCAGAAGGCACACTGGAACCCCTGTTCGTCAACCACCGCCTGCTGCACCGGATGCAACGTGCCGTCCGGGTGCTCCAACCCTTCGATGGTCATCACCTCGCGCCCGCGCACCATGTGGGTCAAGATCGAGCACGAATAGTGCCGCACGCCATCGATCAGCACCGTGCAGGCGCCGCACTCCGAGCGGTCGCAGCCAAGTTTGGTGCCGGTCAAGCCCAACTTGTAGCGCAACGTCCACGCCAGCGTTTCCTGCGGTAGCACGTCAACGCGACGTTGCTGGCCGTTGACACTTAGCGTGACGAGTCGCTCGACGGCTCCGGGGGCTTGCGCCAAGGCCACGCCATCATGCCCGCCGCCCCGAAAGACATAGCTCGACGCCGACGCAGCCGCACCGGTGGCGATGACCCCCTTGATAAAGCCCCGCCTTGAAACTCCCTGTTCATCTGTCTGATCGCGATCCACGCCTCCCATGAGACGACCTCCTCGATACGCGCGGACGGCGCGTCGGAACCTGAGGGGATGAATACTCCGGACGCGGTAGTGTAGCACGGCGGCCAGCAGTCAAGACAAGCTTAAAGACCGCTATCGCGGCAGCACGATACCGTAAGGCCAACTGCCGGGTGCATAGCTCAAAAATGGCTTATCCTCAACACTTTGTGCTTGATGTCGTGGGTAATGGTGCGAGCGTCGGCGCCTCGCCGGCCAGACCCGTTCACTGATCGCCCGCGACCATCCCATGCGCCCGGCCGAACCAATAGCTGACCAGATAGTCCATTCCGTTCGTTTCGAAGGGCGCAGGCGTCGCACGGGCAACGCCTGCGCGATAGGGATTGTGGACCAAAAAACTCCAGGTCCGACCACGACGGTCGATCGGTAACGGTTTGCCAGGGGCCGGTTCTGGACTTGACGCCTCGGGCTCGAGCGAGAACCCGAACCGGCGAGCGTAGCGCTCGATGGTGTCCGGGTTCCACTTCATGTCGAGCGGCATGTTGCGCAATGTGTCGAATGCCGCGCTATCGTGATCGGTTTCGCCCGTCCAGTGGTGCCAAAGAAAACTCGCGAACGGGTTAGCTTCGACCGCGCCACCCGGGTGCGTGACTCCGTAAAACCACCGTCGTGCCGCCTCAAGCAGGTACGGCTTGATCGTCGGTTGCTGCTCCAACTCGAGCAGCGAGTAAAGCGCTAGTGCAATCAACATGTCGTCAGAATGGTTCGCTTCGAGCGGAGGGACATCAAGGCGGGCATTCTCCGCGATACGGGCATAATTGAGCTCACCTTCGTCTGTAAGACGGCGATACTCGCGGTCGAACCGTGCGTCGCCAGTCACGACCTGCGCGATCTTGACCATCTGAAGCAACAGCAGCGCGTTCATCGGCTCCCGGTTCACTACGTAGCTGGGCTCGTAGTGGCCCCATGTCGTCACCTTACCGTCATAGCCAATGATTCGCAGGTCGTCGTCGAGGATTCGGCCAACCAGTTGGCGCACCTTCTCGGCAAGCAGCGCCCTGTCAGCCGTATCCGCGACACGCGCGAAGTAGACGTAGTACCCGAATATGACTCCGACGACCTGATCAGAGCTCACGTTACCGCGCCACCGATACCGCCCGTCCAGGCTCTCACGCCAGATTCCGTCATCGAACCAGGGGCGGCCGATCGGCACCGCAGCCCGGGCCAGAAGCCCAGGCCGGCCGCTAACCTCCAGTAAGGTGGTTCAACGCGAGAAACGCTGAGCGGGCCAGTCGGGCGGCTTCCGGCTCGCCGGTAGCAGCAAATCGCCAAGATTGTGCGGCGCAGTAAATACCGGTCATGTAGGCGTTGTCCGGCATGTTGTACGTAACGAACGGACGTTCCGGTATCGGCAGGCGGCGGCGGGTCGCTAACTGCCCGTCGTGGAGGAAGCGCTCGACGATGTCAACGTCAAAAAGACGTGCCTTGGCGGCGAGCGTCAGGTTGTCACGGGCCGCGCTCAGAACCGTCATGCCACTGAGCAAGAGGACGAGAACCCGCGCGAAAGACTGCGTCATCAAGAGTAGGTCCGGACTTCAGTCCTGCCCAGACGGGGCGCGATCGACCACGTCCCCACATCAAGTAACCTCCAAACATACTAAGCGCTGCCTTTCACCAATACGGTTGCGCACCGGGGGCACTAAGTACACCGTTTCATAAATACGCTAACGTTTTCCTCTTGTACTGAGCGCCAAAATATGGCACCGTACTCCAGACGGAGTGGCACCGTAAACGATGCCTCGGCAGAGCCCCTATCGGATTGTGCTGTCGGCCGCCGAAGAACGGACGTTGATCGACCGGGCGGCACGATACACGCGCCCGTATTTCGAGGTGCTCCGCGCCACGATGATCCTGCTGGCGGCCGAGGGCTGGTCCAATAAGGCGATCGCCCGCGGCTTGCGGACCCGGCGGGAAGTGGTCTCGGTCTGGCGAAAACGCTTTTTTAAAGAACGGCTCCCCGGGCTGGAGGATCAATCACGCTCGGGACGTCCCCGGGCTTTTCCCCCCAGAAGTCGTCGTCACCGTCAAAGCCCTCGCGTGTGAATTGCCTGCCCGCGCCCAGCGCCCGCTGGCCCGGTGGAGCATGAGCGAGTTGGCCGCCGAAACCCAGCGGACCGGGCTGGTGGCATCCATCAGCGGCAGCACGATCTGGCGCTGGCTGCACGACGACGCGATTCGGCCGTGGTTCCACCGGAGCTGGATCTTTCCGCGCGATCCGGAGTTTGCGACCAAGGCCGGGCGGATCCTCGACCTCTACGAGCGCGTCTGGGAGGAGCGCCCCCTGACCGCTGACGACTTCGTGATCTCTGCCGATGAGAAGACGAGCATTCAAGCGCGCCGCCGCCGCCACGCGACGCAGCCGACCCGGGCCGGGGCCCTGATGAAGGTCGAGCATGAATACGAGCGCGCCGGAGCCTGGGCGTACTTGGCCGCCTTGGATGTGCATCAGGCCCGGCTCTTTGGCCGCTGCGAGCCCACCACCGGGATTGCCCCGTTCGACCGCCTAGTCGCGCAAGTCATGACGCTTCCGCCCTATCGCGACGCGCGGCGCGTATTCTGGATCGTCGACAACGGTTCGTCGCACCGCGGTGCGCGCGCCGTGGAACGACTCCAGCGGCAGTATCCGAATCTGGTGCTCGTGCACGGGCCCGTCCATGCCAGTTGGCTCAATCAAATCGAGACCTACTTCTCGATCGTGCAACGCAAGGTCCTGACGCCGAACGACTGCGATTCCCTGGCCGACGTGGAGACCCGGGTCCTGGCGTTTCAGCGTCACTATCAATCGCTGGCCCGACCATTCGAGTGGACCTTCACGCGGCGCGACTTGGCCCGTTTGCTCGCCAAACTGGCGCTCCAGAAGCCAGACTCGATCGCCGCATGAGAAATACGTGTACGAACTTATGAAACGGTGTACTAAGGCTCCTGTCCCGTAAGGCGCGAGCAGGGAAAATGCCTAGAGTGGCCACGCCACGAAGCTCTCGCACACCGCCACCTTACAACGACATCATGATTTTTCTTCAGCTACGACGGCGACACCGAGCGCCTGCGAGCACTCCACCAAAGATCTCGTCTCCCAACACCACCAAGGTTCTCCCCGATCATGTCATCAGCGACCTCGGTGGGTAGGTCAGCGATAATAGTGTTTAGCCGAACACACCCCAACTATTTAAAAATAAGCGCTTTATAAATTATTAACCGCTCAGGACTCACGATTGACCTTCAGGCTTTTTTATACGTATGATTAAAGCGAACGTTTGATTTTCTCCGGCGCCGGACCGCGAGGCTCATGGCCACCGACACCAAGGAACTCATCCTCGACGTTGCGGAGCGGCTGTTTGCCGACCGTGGCTTCGCGGCCACCTCGCTGCGTGATATCACAAGCGAGGCTAGCGTCAATCTCGCCGCCGTCAACTACCACTTCGGGTCGAAGGAAGAACTGTTGGCTGCAATCGTTGAGCGGAGATTCGGGCCGGTGAACCAACAGCGGCTTGAGAGGCTCAACGCACTGGAAGCCATGGCGGACGACAAGCCGCCCGCTCTCGAAGAGATCATCCGTGCGTTCCTGTCTCCGCCTTTTCACAAACGGCGCGAGTGGAGCGACCGCGCGCCCAAGTTCATGAGGTTGATCGGGCGGCTGTACGTGGAAACGGGCGGCACCACGCGAGCTCGCTTCGTGAAGCATTTCGAGCCGGTCATCAGGCGCTTCGTCCCCGCTCTGCATCGCGCGTTGCCGCAACTCGAGTCGAAGGAAGTCGGCTGGCGGCTGATGTTCGTCGTCGGGGCGATGGCTCACACGATGATGTGGTCCGAGACAAGCGACGCTATGGGTGTTCCACGGCTGGGCGATCCTGAAGAGACACTCGAGACGCTGGTTCAATTCGCGGCGGCTGGTATGTCCGCCCCGACGAGATCGCGCCAGCACCTTCCGGTACCGAAACGGAGGGCGCGTCGGTGAACGTGTCGAAGGCAATCGCCGTCTCAGTACTTGCCGCGGGCTGCGCCACCGTCCCACCCATCGAGCTGCCGCAACTCAACGTCGTGACGCCGGAGCAGTGGACAGCTGCAGCCGTGCCACCCGGGCAAATCAACCTGGACTGGTGGACTGATTTCGGTGACCTGGGCCTGTCGGAAGCGGTGAAGGTGGCGCTGTCTCAGAACTTCGACTTGCAGGCAGCAGCAGCGAGGTTGGAACAGGCCGCAGCGGATACCCGAATAGCGGCGGCCGGTCTGCAGCCGACCGTGCAGGCAAGCTACAGCGGTAGCCGGCGCAAACAGAACTTCATCGGCTTCCCGATCCCCGGTGCCAAGGACCAGGTGCTAAGCACGATTTTCACCAACCATGGGGTCTCGCTTGATGTGTCATGGGAGATCGACCTCTGGCGGCGCCTGCGGGCCGATGTGCAAGCCGCGCTGGCCGACCTGCAGCAATCGGCCGCCAATCTGCGCGGCGCGCAGCTATCAATCGCTGGGCAGACGGTCAAGGCGTGGCTCGCCATCGCCGAAGCCCAGCAGCAAGTCGTGCTGTCCCAGGAGACAGTTGAGAGCTTCCGCGACTCAGTCAACCAAGTGCAGGAGAGGTTCGAAGCGGGTATTCGGCCGGCGCTCGATCTTAGGCTGGCCCGCTTGAACCTGGCGAACGCCGAAGCATTGTTGGAGCAGCGGCGCCAGCAGCTCGACGCCTCCAAACGGCAGCTTGACGTCCTCCTTGGCCGGTACGCGGCAGGTACGGTCGAGCCACCGGCTGACCTGCCGAGCACGCCGCCGGAGATCCCGGGTGGGCTCCCCGCCGACCTCATCGCGCGTCGGCCGGACCTGGTGGCCGCCGAGCGCCGATTGGCTGCTACCGAAGCACGCCTCGGTATCGCTCGGAAGGCGCTGTTACCTGGGATCATCCTCACGGCAAACACTGGCACGGCGACCAGTGCGCTGCGGTCGCTCCTCGACGGCGACTTCGGCATCTGGAGCTTCGTGAGCAACGTCGTCGCCCCGCTGTGGCAAGGAGGCCGGCTACGGGCGCAGATTAGTCGCGCCGAGGCGCAGGCGGCCGAGGCCCGTGCGAGCTACGCCAACACGGCGCTCCAGGCGTACGCGGAAGTGGAGACAGCGCTTGCGGCCGAGGCATTTCTCGAGGATCGTGCAAGTCACCTCACGACTTCGGTCGAGCAGGCGCGCGCCGCCGAACGCCTGGCCGAGGAGCGTTACCGCGCTGGGCTCGATACGTACATCCCTGTCCTTGAGTCACAACGTTCCGCTGCGCAGGTAGAGGGTGAGCTGATCACCACCAGACGTCTACGGCTTGAGAATCGGGTGAACCTTTACCTAGCGCTGGGCGGCGCTTTCGAACAGCTCGAGGCGCCGATTCAGCTCGGAAGCAACCACAACAACCTATCGAGTCAACCGTAGACAGATTTCGACAAATGACTCGCTTGCTCGTGCGCGTGTTGCAGATCGTACTTCCGCTGGCGGTGCTCGCGGGCGCCAGCTATGCAGCGATCACGATGATCCGGAGCCGGCCTCCGGTGGAAACACAGCTCCCGCAATTCGAACCACCTGGCGTCCGCGTGCACGAGGTGCGTTTGGAAGACGTCCAGCTGTCGGTCTCGAGCCAGGGGACGGTGCGGCCGCGGACCCAGAGTCAGCTGGTGCCAGAAATCTCGGGCCGGGTTGTCTGGGTCAGGCCTTCCTTCGCCGAGGGCGGGTTCTTCGAAGCGGGCGATGTACTCGTAAAAATCGACTCGTTTAATTACCAGCAGGCGGTGGCCAGCGCTCACTCCGCGCTCGCCCAGGCCCGGCTCCGGCTGGCACAGGAAGAAGCCGAGGCGGGGGTGGCCCGGCGCGAATGGGAGGCACTCGGAGTAGGGGATCCGCAGGAGCTGACCTTGAGAGAGCCGCAGCTGGCCGAAGCACGTGCGGCGGTGGCTGCCGCCGAGGCTAATCTGGTGCGGGCTAAACGCGATCTAGAGCGGGCAGATATTACCGCACCGTACGCGGGACGCGTCCGTCGGAAGAGTGTTGACGTTGGGCAGTTCGTGACAGTCGGCACCGCCATTGCAACCGTCTACGCTGTCGATGTGGCCGAAATCCGCCTCCCACTTCCCGATGAGGCGTTGGCCTATTTGAATCTGCCGCTGTCGTATCGGGACGGCAATGACCAGCCTGGCCCGCGTGTCACGTTGCGGGCGACCTTCGCCGGCCGGACCCACCAGTGGGAAGGCCGCATCGTCCGAACCGAGAGTGAGATCGACCCGGTCACCCGGATGGTGCACGCCGTGTCCGAAGTCCAGAATCCGTACGCCTCCGGACCCGATCAGGTTCGACCCCCGCTCGCCGTCGGGATGTATGTCGAGGCAGACATCGAAGGCCGGACGTTCAGCGATGTTGCGGTGCTGCCACGCACCGCGCTGCGAGGACGGGGGCAGGTGCTGATCGTTGATGCGCAGAACCGCCTCCGCTTCCGCGACATAGAAATCCTGCGTGCCACCACCACTTCGATCATCGTCGAGCGCGGTATCGCTAAGGGTGAGCTAGTGGTTGTCTCGGCGATCGATAGTCCCATCGACGACATGACGGTTCAAATAACGAATGATGACCCATCGTTACTGGCGCGTCACAGAGATGCCCCGCCCGCGGCACCTGAGCCGGTGGCAAAGGTTGTTACGGCGGTCCCGGGGCCGCGTACCTCACCTGCAGCGCTGCCCGATTGGCTCACGGAGCTGATCGCTGAAGAGAACGCGGCGGCCTCAGCGCCTGTAGCGCGCACAGCGGTCAGACGCAACTCATCACCCACGGTACGGGCCGTACCCGCGGCACCGAGACCACGACAGCCCGCAGACAGGGAGGAGGTGACCACTCCGGCTGCGGTCCAGCAGCCGGCGCCGGCAGTCGCGTCTGTTCCTACTGGCGTACCAACGGTTGTTGACAACGCCGTCGCGGTTCTGCCGTTCAGGAACCTGAGCCAGCGGCCATCAGATGGGGAGCTCGGCCGTGCCCTGACCCGAGCCATCTCCGAGCGGCTGGCTGGCATGGACACACTAACAGTCGCGTCGTCCAGCGAAGAGGCGCGTTGGATCATCGGCGGCGGTATCCAGCGGGTGGGCCGCATGATCCGCGTTACCGCGCGGCTCGTTGACGGCGACGAGGACGCCGTCCTTCGCGCGATCAAGGTTGACGGGACCGTCGATAACCTGGCGCGCCTTCAGGACGAGGTGGTCACGACCCTGAGTGACACGTTACAGGAGCTGGTAGGCGCCGCGGTGGCCAGCCGTGCGTTACCGGCCACCGAAACGACCGCGATTGCCGTGCTCTCCTTCGACGATCTCAACCAACAGTCTGCGGATGGCGCGCTCGGAGCAGCCTTCCAAGAGGCGATCGCGAATCGCCTCGCGACCGTGACGTCGCTGACTGTCTTCTTAGCCGACGGAGACGCCAGCTTGGTGGTGCGCGGTGGTATCCAGCAAATGGGACGCGTTGTGCGCGTCACGGTCCAGGTCGTCGACGTCGACAGCAGCGCCGTGCTCAAGGCAGTCAAGGTAGATGGCAGCACCGACGACCTGCCAGAGCTCATGGACCGGGTAGCGGCAGCGGTAAGCGACAGCGTGAGGGAAGCACTCGGGCCTTGAGCCGAATCAGTTGCTGAAGCAACTCGATGCGCACGCCGTGGGGAAGATCGGGGCCTGATGATTGATTGGTTCGCACGGAACTCGGTGGCCGCCAACTTGCTGATGGTCTTCATCGCCTTCAGCGGCCTGATCGCGGCGTTCAACGTCAAGGAGGAGGTCTTCCCGGAGTTCTCGCTCGACATGATCAGCATCGAGGTGCCGTATCTTGGCGCCGCGCCAGAAGAGGTGGAAGAAGCCGTCTGCATCCGGATCGAGGAGGCGATCCAGGGTATAGAGGGCATCAAGCAGATCACCTCGACCGCGTTGGAGGGAATGGGCACCGTCCTGGTCGAGCTTGATCTGGGCGCCGACGCACGCAAGGTGGTCGACGACATCAAGAGCAACGTCGACGCGATCGACACATTTCCCGAGGAAACAGAGAGGCCAGTCATCCGCGAGATGGCAGCACGCAATCAGGTGATCGATGTCGCGATCTCAGGCCGGACCGACGAGTTTACGTTAAAGGTACTGGCCGAGCGCGTCCGGGACGAGTTGGCTGCCATTCCTCAGATCTCCCAAGTCGACCTGGTCAGCGCACGGCCGTACGAAATTTCGATCGAGGTTTCTGAGTTGGCGCTCCGGCGCCATGGATTGACGTTTGACGATGTGACCAGCGCCGTGCGGCGATCATCGCTCGACCTTCCCGGGGGAGCGGTGCGTGCCGAGAGCGGCGAGATCTTGTTGCGGACCATCGGGCAGGCATATCGCGGTAGGGAATACGAAAACCTCGCGCTGCTAACCCGAGCGGACGGCACACGCTTACGCCTCGGCGACGTCGCGACGGTGGTCGACGGGTTCGCCGAGACCGACCAGTTCGCACGGTTTGACGCCGAGCCGGTAATCGTCGTCACGGTGTTTCGGGCCGGCAATCAAAGCGCGCTCGAGATCGCGGCCCTCGTCAACGAGTACGTGGGGCAGACCCAGGCAACCCTGCCGGAGGGAATTTCGCTCACGGTCTGGCAGGACCAGGCAAAAATATTAAACAGCCGGCTGAATTTGATGCTCCGCACCGGACTCACCGGGTTCGCGCTGGTGTTCCTGGTGCTGGCGCTCTTTCTCGAGCTGCGCCTTGCCTTCTGGGTCAGCCTGGGGATTCCGATCTCGTTCCTGGGCGCGATCATGTTGATGCCATGGCTCGATATCTCGGTCAACGTTATCTCGTTATTCGCCTTCATCTTGGTGCTGGGGATCGTTGTCGACGACGCGATCATAGTCGGCGAGAACATCTTCCGACATCAGGAGGAACATGGAGACGGCTTGCGGGCCTCGATCGAAGGAGGACAAGAGATCGCGACGCCGGTTGTCTTCGCCGTACTCACCACGGTGGCGGCGTTCAGTCCGCTGATATTTGTACCAGGCATGATGGGAAAAATCTTCACGGTGATCCCGCTCATCGTGATCCCGTGTCTGCTGTTCTCGCTCGTCGAGTCGCTGAACATCCTGCCAGCCCACCTCTCGCACATTCCGAAGCGCGGACCCCCCGGCCCGTGGCGGCGGTTCCAGGGTCTATTTACCAGCGGCCTCAAGGTGTTCATCCAACGGGTCTACAGACCGGGCCTGGAGCTCAGCCTCCGCTGGCGGTACCTAACTACCGCTATAGGACTGGGAACACTAATCGTAACCGTCGGCATGGTGCTCGGCGGCTGGACGAACTTCCATTTCTTCCCGTCGGTCGAAGCCGATTTCATGGTTGCCTCGGTCACGATGCCCCAGGGAACGCCGGCCCCGGTCACGTCCAACGCAGTGCGGAGGCTTGAGGAGGGTGCCGAGCGGCTACGACGTGCCTTGCTCGACGAGACCGGTCAGGACTACTTCCGGCACATTGTGGCTTCTGTCGGTAATCAACCGATGGCGTCGCGTGGGGGTGGGCCGATGGGACCCATCCGGAACCTGACCGCGTCGCACATCGGTGAGGTCACCACCGAGCTGGCACCGGCGGAGACGCGAACGATCACGAGCGAGGAATTGGCTAACCGGTGGCGAAAGCTGACGGGTCCAATTCCTGAGGCGGTAGAGACCAACTTCACGGCGTCGGTCATGTCGCCAGGCAAGGACGTTGACGTTATGTTCGTCGGCCCGAACATCGATGAACTTCGGGCGGCGGCGGAAAAAGTCAAGCGGCAGCTGCGAGCCTACGCCGGCATCTACGACATCACCGACTCGTTCCGGGAAGGCAAGCAGGAGATGAAGCTCGGGATCAAGCCGGCAGCCGAAACGCTGGGCCTCACACTGTCAGATCTGGGCCGTCAGGTCCGACAGGCATTCTACGGAGAAGAAGCACAGCGCATCCAGCGCGGCCGCGACGACATCCGCGTCATGGTGCGCTATCCGGCTGACCAGCGGCGCTCCCTTGGGGACCTCGAGAATATGCGCATTCGCACGCCTGGCGGTGGGGAAGTCCCGTTCAGTCAGGTGGCCATCGTCGAGCCTGGGCGCGGCTTCGCCTCGATTAAGCGGGTGGACCGTAACCGGGCCGTCAATGTGACGGCGGCGGTCGACGCGAATGTAACTTCCGCCGGCGTGGTGATCGCTGATCTCGACAACCGAATCCTCCCAGAGGTGCTCGCCGACCACCCGGGCGTCCTCTACAGCTTCGAGGGAGCTCAGGCCGAGCAGCAGGAAGCGGTCCGCGGGTTGCAAGTCGGCTTCGCTATTGCTCTGGTCGCGATCTTCGCGTTGCTGGCCATTCCGCTCAAGTCGTACGTGCAGCCGCTCATCATCACGAGCGCGATTCCCTTCGGCCTGGTCGGTGCCGTCTGGGGACACATAATCATGGGCCTGGACGTAACGATAATGTCGATGTTTGGCCTGGTCGCGTTGTCTGGTGTCGTCGTTAACGACAGCCTCATCATGGTCGACTTCATTAATCGCAAACGCCGCCTGCAGGTCGACCTCGAGACGGCGGTGCGGGAAGCTGGTGTCTCGCGCTTCCGCCCGATTCTCTTAACCTCGCTGACCACGTTCGTCGGCCTGATGCCGTTGGTGACCGAGCGAAGCTTTCAGGCGGCATTCCTCATTCCAATGGCCGTGTCGCTGGCATTCGGCGTGGTCTTCGCGACGTTCATCACCCTGGTCCTCGTGCCAACCGCGTACCTGATTTTGGAAGATGTTAAGTTGGCGATGCGGAAGGTGCTCGGGCCAGCGGAAGTCGCGGCGCCGGTAAAGAGAAATACTGCGGAGCGACGCGTGCCCCTCTAGAGCTGCAAGCCCTGCCTGTGAAACTTAGCGGCCCACTTAGTTCGCGCCGGCAATTTCCGCCACCACCTTTTTTGCCATCGGCAGGCTCACCTCGCACGTCGAGTCGTTAATCCGACACTGCGCGAGGGTTAGGGCACAGCCGCATACGCAGGTGTCCTCATTGAGCCGCTGTAGCGCCTGCTCCTTCTGCTTGGCCGAAAGCGCCTCGAGATCGAAGAAGAGACCTGGGATCTCGAACGCCTTCGCGGCGTTGGCAAGTTGGGGACGGGCATCCTTCTCGACAATCTCGACCGTCACATTGGTAGGGAGCGATGTAAGGTAGCGGGTTTCCTGTTCAAAAACTGCCGGGCTGATCAACCCCACGTGCGTCTGCACGATGCGGCCCTCCGGATCGACTATGAACGACGTCGGGAGCGCGAAGACACCAGGGAACCCACGACCGATCTCAGGGGTCGCCATAACGATGGGATAGTTGATCCCCTGCTCGCGCACAAACTCCTCAACTTTCTCTGTCGAACCCTCATCGGTCGAGACCCCAATCACCTGGAGGTGGTCCGGGTAACGTTCTTGCAGCTGGATTAAGTGAGGAATCTCCTCACGGCACGGCGCGCACCACGTGGCCCAGAAGTTAACCAGCGTGACTTTGCCACGCCAGTCGCTCGTGGACATAGATCGTCCATCAAGATCCTGCATGGTCAACTCGGCCATCGGCGCCGGTTCTTTCACGAACTGCAGCGTCATCCCGCCGTCACTCAACGGGAAGACCTGATCCGGCACGCGAACGTCCTCGGTCAGACCGCAGGCGACCAAGATCATCGCGCTCAGTGCAACGGCGGACACACACGCGCAAACAACGAGACCTCTCATTGCCCCACCCATCCCTACCATCCTCCCCACATATTCTACCGTTTGCCGGCCCCGCTCGGCGAGACCCTCCGCATAGGTCTCCTCTCCACGCTAACCCGCAATTTCCTTTCGCTCGATCTTAGACCATGTGTCGCGAAGCCCTACCGTTCGGTTAAAAACAGGCGCGCCCGAAGACGAAACCGGATCGACGCAAAAGTACCCTTGGCGCTCGAACTGATAGCGTGCCCCAGCAGGAGCATCGGCCAGGCTCGGCTCTACGTAGCATCCCTTCAGACTCTCGAGCGAGGCCGGGTTAAGCACGTCCTTGTAGTTGGCACCTTCCGCCAGATCATCCGGCTCCTCCTCAAGAAACAGGTGATCATAGAGTCGGATCTCCGCCTCGACCGCATGCTCGGCCGACACCCAATGGATGGTGCCACGGACTTTCCGGCCGTCCGGGGCATAGCCACCCCGCGTCTCCGTGTCATAGGTGCAACGCAGCTCGGCGACCTCACCCTGCGCATCTTTGACAACATCGACACACTTGACAAAATACGCGTACCGAAGCCTGACCTCGCGACCGGGCGCCAGGCGGAAGTATCTCTTTGGCGGGTCTTCGCGAAAGTCGTCTCGCTCGATATAGAGCACCCGTGAGAAGGGAATCTTGCGCGTCCCGGCACTCGCGTCCTCCGGGTTGTTAATGGCATCGAGTTCCTCAGTCTGCCCCTCGGGATAGTTCTCGATAACGACCCGTAATGGGCGCAGGATCGCCATCACTCGCTGGGCGTGCTGGTTCAAGTCTCGCCGAACGGTGTCCTCGAGCTGCGCGATCTGGACCACGCTTTTCGCTTTGGCAATGCCGATGCGGTTACAGAATTTTCGAATCGCGTCCGGCGTGTAGCCACGGCGGCGCATGCCGATGAGTGTCGGCATCCGGGGATCGTCCCACCCGTTGACGCAGCCGCTCTCGACAAGCTCCAGTAGCCTCCGCTTGCTCAGCACGGTATGCGTCAGGTTTAAGCGGGCAAACTCTATCTGTTGGGGCGAGTCCTCGAATTTCAGTTCCCGGAGATACCAGTCGTAGAGTGGGCGATGGTCCTCGAATTCCAATGTGCAGAGTGAGTGCGTGATCCCTTCGAACGCATCTGAGAGCGGATGGGTGAAATCGTAGGTCGGGTAGATAATCCACGCAGTGCCCCGTCGGTAGTGCGGCTGGTGCCGAATCCGATAGATCGTTGGATCCCGCATGTTCATGTTGGGCGCCCCCATGTCGATCTTCGCGCGGAGCGTGCGGGACCCGTCTTCGAACTCCCCGGCGCGCATCCGCTCGAAGAGATCAAGGCTCTCCCTGATGAGACGATTCCGATACGGACTGTCGCGTCCTGGCTCGTTCCATCGGCCACGGTACTGGCTTACCTCCTCCACCGTCAGGTCGTCGACGTAGGCGTTTCCGTCTTTGATGAGCTGGACGGCACACGTGTATAGTCGCTCGAAGTAGTCTGACGCGTAACAGAAGCGGTCGTCCCAGTCGAAGCCGAGCCAGCGCACGTCCTCCTTTATGGCACGAACGTATTCGAGATCCTCGGTCTCCGGGTTTGTGTCGTCCATCCGGAGATTGCACAGGCCGGCGTTCTCAGCGGCGATCCCGAAATTCAAGCAAATCGCCTTCGCGTGGCCGATGTGGAGATATCCGTTCGGCTCCGGGGGAAAGCGCGTGTGCACGTGCCCGCCACGCTTGTTGGCACGGCGATCGTCGGCCACGACCTGGCGGATGAAATCAAGTCCGGTCACCGTTTTCTTTTCGGCTGTGTCCATGCTCTTATGGGGCGTGACTTTTAGTCCCGCCGATCTGCCACACTCACCTCCAGCCTGGCAAGCGCTCGATCGATTCTGGCGAGACACGCTGCCCGGCCAAGGATTGCCAATCCGTCGAAGAGACCAAAGCCCACCTCTTTGCCGGTGACGGCGACCCGCACGGCATGAATGATCTGACCGATTGTGATCGCCTCGGCTTCAGCGAATGCGTGCAGGCAGGTATCAAGTGTCGGCGCATCGAACGGCTCCACAGTCTCTAGCCGCGCCCTGAATCTCCGCAAGCGATCAGCCGCACCGTCCGCGCGGACCCGCTTGCCGAACGCCTTCGCGTCATAGGGAAACGACGAGTCGGCTTGAAAGAATTCGGTGTAGCTTAGGATGTCACCCGCCACCTTGATGCGATCGCCTGCAGCCTCCAGAACCTGCTTGAGCTTTTCCCGATGGACGTCCGACGAGGCTGCTGCTAGGACACCGGCACGCCGCAGGAACGGCAACACGAGGGGCAGTTTGTCCTCGACCGGCACTGCCTGCATGTGACGTTCTTCGAAAGCCAGCAGCTTCTGTGGGTCGAAGCTCGCCGCCGAGCGATTGACACGCTCGAGCGAAAACAGACGAATCATCTCGTCCCGTGAAAACTCCTCGGTCTTGCCGTCCAGTGACCAACCGAGCAGGAGGAGATAGTTAAGGAGCGCCTCCGGACAATAGCCCACCTCGCGGTAGAAATCGACGACAACCGGGCTGAAGTTCTGTGACGTCACCGGCCGACCAAGCGACGCCATGATCGCGGCGCCGTGGTCATAGATCTTTTTGAAGTCGGGGTGCTTTAGATACATGCCGAGCTTTCGCTTGCTCAGCTTCTCGCTGCTGCCAGGCTCGGCGACATACGGCAGGTGAGCATAGTGAGGCCGCGGATAGCCCAACCCTTCTGCAATGAAGATCTGACGCGGTGTGTTCGACAGATGCTCGACGGCCCTAATGACGTGCGTGATCCGGAAGTCATGATCGTCGACCGCGCTCGCAAGGTGGTACAGGTGGGAACCGTCGGATCGCAGGATCACGTGATCCTGCTCCAGCGCCCATTCGAACTCCACTCGACCGATCACGAGGTCGTCGAACTCGCACTTCCCATCGCGTGGCATCTTGAGCCGCACGACGGCAACGCGCCCCGCAGCTTCAAAGCGGGCCGCCTGCTCGGCCGTCTTGGCCATCCAGCGGCGGCTGTAAATGAACCGCTGCTTTGTACGCTGTGCATCTTCCCGCTCGGCCCTGGTCTCCTCTGGAGTGGCGTAGTCTCGATATGCCAAACCGCGTGCTAGCAACTGATTGACCGACGCCCGATAGCGCTCGGATCGTTGTGATTGGTAGTACGGCGCGTACGGCCCCCCAGTGTCTGGACCCTCATCCCAGTCAATCCCCAACCAACGGAAGCTTTCGAGAATCGTCTGCAACGCCTCAGAGACATTGCGCTGCTGGTCGGTGTTATCGATCCGCAGGATGAACTGGCCGCCGTGATGACGTGCGAACAGCCAGTTAAAGAGCGCTGTGCGAACGCCGCCGATATGAAGATGTCCGGTCGGGCTGGGTGCGAAGCGGGTTCGGACCATCAGATGTTCGTCGTCGATTATGAAGCAGGAACCATGATCGATGTCGTCACACGGACAAACGCTGCGCTGGCAGCGGATGCAGAGACAGGATCAGCGTGGCCGACGTTCTGCGTATGCCTGCCTCTGACCTTGACGGTGCGCCATTCCCAACCGCACCACCGCTCTCATGGTCCACCACAATCGGATTCAACCACGAGCCCTAGTATCCCTCGTTAATCCAGATCTGCGATCACCGGGGCGTGATCTGATGCCGTTAGCCCGTCTTTCTTCTTCCGGTAATCCCGGTCGATCTCTACAGAGCGCACCTGTTTCATCACGCTCCTGGTCGCCAGAAGGAAATCGATACGAAGGCCCATGCCCCGATGGAAGGCACCACCGCGATAGTCCCACCATGAGAATTGCTGTGTGTTGGGAAATTTTTCTCTGAACACGTCACCGGTGCCCAAGCCGAGCAAGGCCGTAAACCGAGTGCGCTCTTCGTCGGTATGGCAAATGGTGCCTTTGAGCGTATCCTCGCTCCAACTGTCGATCGGCGCGGGGCAGATGTTGAAATCCCCGCACAAGACTACCTCGCGTCCGGCAGCGTGGCGATCCCGGAAGTGCTGCCCCAACGCGTCGAGCCACGCCAACTTGAGCGGGAAGTCCTCGTGAGCAACGCTCTTACCGTTGGGTACGTAGACCGTCGTGAACGACAAGCCGGCGACGTTCGCTGCGAGCAACCGTGCCCCGCGACCCTCCTGGCCGGGGAGCCCACGCTGCGTGACGACGCCCTCCTTACGGCTCAGGATCGCAACGCCGTTCCAACCTCTCTGCCCATGGACAAGCGCTTGGTAACCGGCAGCCTCGATCTCGGCGTGGGGGAACTGGTCGTCGGCCAGCTTTAGCTCTTGCAGGCCGGCCACGTCTGGCCGTCTCGTTCGCAACCAATGCAGCACGAAGTCGAGACGCGCGCGCAAACCGTTGACGTTCCATGTCGCGATTCGCATGAGCAGCCAAATTAGATAGGTGATCGCAACAGCGCGTTATCGTCAATGGAGGTGGGCACGGCAAATTCTATCTTTGAGACTAATAGGACGTGCCTTCATCGACACTCGTAGCCAACTTCACGAGAAAGATGACCGCTGGCCAGACTAAACCGCCGCTGTCGAGGTCGATGCACTCACGTGATGCCATGTTCCTCAACCAGTTCGCGCGATGCCGTCCACGGCGCGCTCAACGAGCTGGCACAGCTGCTTCAGCCCCGCGTCGACGTCGTGGCCGAGATGGATCCGAAGAACGCGACGCCCGCGCTCAGTCAATTCCTCGAAGTCCCCGCGCGCCTGCGCCGCCTTCACCACCCCGAAGGTGTACTTCTGGCCCGGCACAGAGAGGTCCGCGGCATCATCACACGTGATCTGCAGGAATACTCCGCTGTTCGGCCCCCCCTTGTAAGCCTGCCCCGTGGAGTGGAGGAAGCGTGGCCCGTAGCTGAGACAGGTTGCTACCCGCGTGGCATCACGCACCGCGTGGCGCAACGCCTGGAGCTCGGTGTCATGCCGGTCGTTCATCTCGACGTAGGCCAACACCGCAAAATAGTCGCCGGGTGAAAGTCGTTCGAGATGCGCGCGTATTATCTCGGCAAGCGACGCGGCTGAGCCAGGCGCTAGCAGCGAAGCAGTGGCCCTGTCAGTGTACAGTGCCAGATCTCCTTCCCGGACCACCGGGGTTTCGCCCGGCAGGGCACCCGTCGCCTCATACTCGCTCGTGAGCCGCCGCGCCGCGTCCTTGCTTGCCTCAACATCAGGCTGGTCGAACGGGTTGACGCCGAGCACCGCCCCGGCAACCGCGGTGGCGACTTCCCAGCGAAAGAACTCCTGGCTCAGGTCGAATGGGTCGCGCAGCGCGATCCGCACGACGGCTTGCCCCGCGTGCTCGAGCTTCGTAACGGCCGCGTCTTGCTCGGCATCCGGTGCCGACTCCAGCCGAAGATAGGCGAACAGCCGATCGGCACCGTAGACCTCTGGGGACGCGAGACGCTCCCGGTAGATCGGAATCAACCCGCGGCCGAGCTTACCGGTCGACTCGGCGAGGAGCTGCTCTAACCAGGCGCCAAAATCCCAGATCCTGGGCGAGGTAACGATCGTGACTTTGTCGCGGCCCTGACGAGCCGCCAGCCCCAGCACCAGCCCGAGCGCCACACCCGGATTGTCGCGCACGGGGACGCACGGCGCGCAGGCCTGCACCATCTCATCGGCGCGGTCGAGTAGGCATGCCACGTCGAGGCCCATGACCGCAGCCGGTACCAAGCCGAAATCCGAAAGCGCCGAGTAGCGACCGCCGATACTCGGCACCCCCTTGAACACCAGACGGAAGTTTTCTCTCTCGGCAATCTGCTCGAGTTTCGATCCGGGATCGGTAACAGCGATGAAACGCCCCCCGGCGCGGTCGGCACCTATCTGCTGGCTCACGCGGTCGAAGAAGTACTGCTTGAGGATGTTAGGCTCAAGCGTGGATCCAGATTTGCTCGACACGATGTAGAGCGTCCGGCTTAGGTCAACCCGTTGTTCGAACGAGCGGATCTGCGCCGGATCGGTCGAATCGAGCACGTGAAGCTCAGGGAACCCGTCGACCCGCCCAAACGTCATCTTCAGAACCTCTGGGCAGAGGCTTGACCCGCCCATACCAAGCAGGAGCGCGTGGTCGAACCCGCCGTCTCGAGCGTCTGCAGCGACGGCTTCGAGGCGGGACAGGTGAACCAGCCGATCGTCGGTCACGCCGAGCCAGCCCATCCAGTGCCCTTCGGTTGTGCCGGTCCACAGCGTCGCATCACGCTTCCACAGACGTGACACCTTGCCACCCGCTTCCCAGCCCGCGAATGCCACGTCCACCTCCGACGCGAGCTCTGGCGGTAAGCTGGCCCGCTGTCGCCTCACCGTGGGGCGGCACGGCATTCTGCGCGGTGCTTCGACGGCCGCAAGCAACCTGTCGAACACATCACTGAAGAGCCTGAGGACGGCCTGCCCGAGCGTTCTGAGCCGCATGAGTGAATTCATAACGATGTGTTCAAACGTTGCACGTGCGCGCGCGCGCGCGTTGGCGATCCGCCAAGCCTAAGGCTCGTCTCTTCTGATATCGTCACGCCTCCAGGGGTCTCACTGGACTTCACCAGCGGGTTCGCGGTTCCAACGGACACGCGCTTCAGCGGTTCGAGCAGTGAGGATCACTGCGGCGAATGAACTAAGGACGAACAGCCATGTCAATGACGACGCCACCCGCGGGCGGACAAAACCTGCTCCTACCGAACGACGCGTTCAACGCGCAGCTCATCGGCCACGTACACCCACCTGATTGGGTCAACCCTGAGCCAACGGAACGATACAACATCGTCGTAATCGGCGCGGGGACGGCCGGCCTGGTCACTGCCGCGGTCAGCGCCGGGCTCGGCGCGAGGGTGGCGCTTATCGAGCGGCATCTCATGGGCGGTGATTGCCTGAACGTCGGATGCGTGCCATCAAAAGGTGTTATTCGTGCCGCGCGGGCTTGGGCCGCGGCGGCCAATGGAGCGGATTTCGGCTTGCGCCTGCCGGCTAGTGTCCAGCACGACTTCGGTGCCGCCATGGAGCGGATGCGCCGGCTCCGCGCGCGCATCAGCCAAACCGACTCGGCGCACCGCTATAAGAACCTTGGTGTCGCCGTTTTTATCGGCGAAGGCCGGTTCACGGGTCCTGACACGATCAAGGTTGACGGGGCAACGCTCACATTCCGGCGCGCTGTGATCTGCACCGGTGCCCGCGCCGTCTCGCCGCCGATCCCCGGCCTCCAAGAGACCGGTTGCCTTACCAGCGAGACCGTCTTTTCGCTCACTGAGCTGCCGCGCCGGCTGGCGATCGTCGGCGCTGGGCCGATCGGGTGCGAGCTGGCTCAGACGTTCGCGCGGTTCGGGAGTAAAGTGACGCTCTTGGAGCGCATCGACCACATCCTCCCCCGCGAGGATCTGGACGCGGCCGCCGTCGTGCAAAACCGAATGGCCCGGGACGGTGTACGGTTCGCGTTCGGCGCGACGATCACCAGAGCGGCGCGACGAAACCGCGAGAAGGTGTTGACC
Organism: Vicinamibacterales bacterium; assembly: GCA_965197375.1. GTDB lineage: Bacteria > Acidobacteriota > Vicinamibacteria > Vicinamibacterales > UBA8438 > CBDAMZ01. The sequence goes on along the minus strand of CBDAMZ010000009.1, from coordinate 331,646 downwards.
TATTCGTGCGACGGCCGCGCATGCGAGCTCGTCGTTGACGAGATCTTGGTCGGGGTCGGCCGCGCCCCAAACGTCGAGGGGCTCGGCCTCGAGACTGCAGGTGTCAAGTACGACAAGACCGGCGTCAAGGTCGATACACGGCTTCGCACGAGCAACCCGAACATCTACGCCGCCGGCGACATCTGCTTCGCGTTCAAATTCACGCACACGGCCGACGCGATGGGCAAAATCGTTGTGCAGAATGCCCTATTCCCACACCCGCTCGGGCTTGGCACGGCATCAACTGATTCCTTGATTATCCCGTGGTGTACTTACACCGAGCCAGAAATCGCACACGTGGGAATGCATGCCAGAGACTCCGAGGCAGCGGGCATCGAGGTTGAAACCTTCACCCAGAATCTGAACGAGGTCGATCGCGCGATCCTGGACGGCGAGGACGAAGGCTTCGCTCGGGTCCACGTCAAGAAGGGTACCGATAGGATCCTCGGCGCAACGATCGTTTCGGCTAACGCCGGCAACATGATCAGCGAGGTCAGTGTCGCGATGAAGGCGCGCGTCGGCTTGGGCACGATCGGCGGCACGATTCACCCGTACCCGACACAGGCTGACGTGCTCCGCAGAGTCGCAAACGTGATGCGGAAGGCGCGGTTTTCACAAACGCAGAAGTCCATCTTGAGCCGCTGGTTCGCCTGGGTGCGGTAGGCTACACTAGGACCCAGTTCAGAAATAAGTTTAATCGTTTTGGCGTCGAGGAGCCCAGCTGGTAAGGCGCAGGGAGGGAGGAGACCGCGTGTGTTTAACCGACAGGCAGCGTCGTCAGGCAGGGCGGGTCTGCGGCCAAAAATGTTGTTTCTGGGCGGACCCTTAGTTTTTGCCGGTGTTCGACCACGACGTGGGGCGAAGATGGTGAAGTTGACGCCTATGGGGACACTCGGCGCGGCGGCGCTTTCTTTAGGCTTGGCTGTCGCCGCCGGTCTGGCGGCGCAGGCCCAGTCGGCCGAGCCTCTGGTTACCAGCGTCCAGCCAGATCATGCCACAGCCCAAGCGGTCATCGAGGGAACTTGCCGGCACGCCAGAGACGTGGTGACGACACGGATTACCCCGTGCGCTCACCGGTTCCGCTCGGTAGGCCGGCAGTGTTCCCAATCCATGCGGCCTCAGGCACCGGATACGGCCAAGGGTGCGCCGGGAATTCTCATCGGCACGTACCTGACGGCTGGCTGCCCGCGGTGAAGTTCCTCGTCGAGGAGCTTGGTGCCGACGTGAACGCCAGGGACCACCACGGCTACACGCCTCTCCACCATGTCGCAGCCAGGGGAGACAACGAACTCATCCACTATCTAGTGGCAAAAGGTGCCGATGTGACCGCCGTGAGTTGTCGAGGACAGACCACCGCCGACATGGCGAACGGCCCTGTCCAGCGGGTACAGCCCTTTCCCGAAACGGTGGCATTACTCGAGAGCCAGGGTTCAAAGAACAACCACAACTGCGTGAGCTGCTAAGTGGCATCGGCAGCCCCGAATCGACGTCGAAGGTGCGGCTCTACTGATCACCGGTGTCAGCGGACTGTTATTGGTGCCGGTGGGGGGGTGGAAAATCCGTGGGAGTCGCCCGTGATCGTCGGTCTCGCCGCGACCGTACTCACTGAGGACCCGTGTGAGGCCTGTCGCCAGTCACGCAGACCTTCCGCGAAGGCCTCAGCTCCGGGCCCGACGGTTCGTCTACCATCGCAGGCTCGGAAGCGCCCTCAACCAGTTGTGTTGGCCCGACCGTCTCCCGAAGCTGGATCTCCTTGAGAAACAAGGACAGGGCGAACCCGCCAGCCATGATCGGCACGGCCGAGAAGAACACTGCTTGGATGGCCGCCTCAAGCGACCCCACGATGCCAACAGCCACCGGGGCTGGCAGCTCTCGGATCGCCACGGGGCTATTGAGTAACTGGCTGACCTCACCGCTGACGCGGGCGAGCACCTCAGCAGGGATGCGCGCCGGTAACTCGATCGCTAACTGGGTGTTCATGATAGCGCCGAAGAACGCCACACCAAACGACCCGCCCATCAACCGGAAGAACTGAGCAGATGACGTGGCAACACTAAGATCCCGGTAATCAACGACGTTCTGGATGGCGAGTAGGCTCACCTGCATGACCATCCCGAGCCCCAGGCCGAGCAGGACCATATACCCGGAACTCTCCAACCACGGCGTCTCTGCCTGCATAAGACTCAGCAGATACATGCCGACCGTCACGAGGGCCATGCCACCGATGGGAAAGACCTTGTAGTGCCCCGTGCTCGTTGTGAGCCACCCAGAGCCGACTGAACCCGCCACGATACCGGCAGTCAGCGGCAAGATCAGCAGGCCGGAGTTGGTTGCCGACACACCCGTCACCACCTGCAGGAACAACGGGAGGAAGACAACCCCTCCAAACAGCGCGCACCCGATGAGGAAGCTCAGTGTCGAGCTGACCGAGAAGATCGGATTGCTGAACAGGCGCAACGGCAAGAGCGGCTCCTGGGCGCGTCCTTCCCACGCAAGGAACGCCACCGTCAATGCCGTGCCCCCAACAGCGAGCCCGACGATCACGGGTGACTCCCACGGATATTCCGTCCCCCCCCACACCAGCGCCAACAGCAAGCAGCTGACACCGGTGATCAGTAGAGCCGCACCTTCGATGTCGATTCGGGCCCGCCGATGCATAACCGGCAAGCGAAGCACGCTGGACGTGACGACCAGGGCGGCCGCGCCGACCGGCAGGTTGATCAGGAAGATCCAGCGCCACGACGTGTGGTCCACAATAAAGCCACCGACCAGAGGGCCAATGACACTAGCGAAGGCCCAGACGCCAGCAAGGTACCCAATGTACCGCCCCCGCTGGCGTGGGGAGACAACATCGCCCACAACCGCGAACGTCATCGCCATCAGCCCCCCGGCGCCAATACCCTGGATGCCGCGGAAGAGGATCAGCTGCAACATGCTTTGCGCCACGCCGGCCAGCAATGACCCAAACAGGAAAATTAGGATGGCACCCTGGAAAGTTACGCGTCGCCCGTAGAGATCGCTGATCCTGCCGTACAGCGGTGTGCAAACGGTGGAGCTAAGCAGGTAGGCGGTCACGACCCACGAGTAGTGATCGAGGCCACCCAGTTCTCCGACGATGGCCGGGAGCGCCGTAGCGACGATGGTCTGGTCGAACGCCGCCAGAAGCAGCCCGGCCATGAGGCCGCTGAAGATGATTAGGATCTGGCGGTGGGTAAACGGCACGGAAGTGCCAGATGGCGATGTCATGAGCTCTGGCATTCCCGAGGCCCCAGGTGGTCTGAACTCAGGATCGGATCAGCGTAGCCGGCTTGGTTTTCATTAACTGGGCGTAGAAGTCGTTTCCCTTGTCGTCGATCACGATAAACGCCGGGAAATCCTCAACGTAGATCTTCCAAATAGCCTCCATGCCGAGCTCCGGATACTCCAGCACCTCAACGTTCTTAATGCTGTGGTCGGCGAGACGCGCCGCTGGGCCGCCGATCGAACCAAGGTAGAAGCCACCGTGGCGGGCGCAGACTCGGCCACCTGCGGCGATCGATTGCCCTTGGCCAGCATCACCAGGCTGCCGCCGTGCGACTGGACCAGATCCACATACGGGTCCATGCGCCCCGCAGTCGTCGGGCCAAATGAACCCGACGGTCGGCCTGCCGGCTTCTTCGCAGGCCCAGCATAGTAGACCATGTGATCCTTAAAGTGCTGCGACAGACCCTCGCCTCGATCCAGTCGCTCCTTTAACTTAGCGTGGGCGATATCGCGCGCGACGACCATCGGGCCGGTCAGCGAGAGCCGCGTGGCAACGGGGTACTTGCTGAGTTCGGCGAGGATCTCACGCATTGGTCGATTGAGATCAATCCGGACAACGTCGCCCGGCAACTCCTCGTCGGTAACGTCAGGCAGGTACTTCGCCGGATTCTCCTCGAGCTGTTCCAAGAAGACGCCTTCGCGTGTGATCTTCGCTAGCGCCTGTCGGTCGGCCGAGCAGGACACACCGAGCCCGACGGGACAGGAGGCTCCATGTCGCGGGAGCCGGATGACGCGCACGTCGTGGGCGAAATACTTGCCGCCGAACTGTGCCCCCACGCCGATCCGCTTGGCGATTTCGAAGACCTCCTGCTCCATGTCGAGATCCCGAAACGCGCGCCCGTGCTCATTACCCCTCGTGGGAAGGCGATCCAGATACTTGGTGCTCGCCAACTTGACCGTCTTTAGAGTGAATTCCGCCGACGTGCCGCCGACCACAAGCGCAAGGTGGTAGGGTGGACACGCCGACGTCCCGATTGACTTGAGCTTTGCTTCGACGAAGGCTAGCAGCGACGTTGGGTTGAGGAGCGCCTTCGTCTCCTGGTAGAGCAGGCTCTTATTGGCCGACCCTCCCCCCTTAGCGATAAAGAGCAGTTCGTACTCGTCACCCGGATCCGTGTAGATCTCGATCTGCGCCGGGAGATTCGACCCCGTGTTCTTCTCCGTATACATGTCAAGTGGCGCTAGCTGTGAATAGCGCAGGTTGCGCTGTTCGTACGCATCGTAGATTCCCTGCGACAGCGCCGCGGCATCGTCCCCAAAGGTTAGGACGCGCTCACCCTTGTGCGCCATGACGATGGCCGTTCCAGTATCCTGGCAGCCGGGTAAGACGCGGCCGGCAGCGATGTTTGCATTCCGCAGGAGCTCCAACACCACAAACTTGTCATTGGCAGATGCCTCAGGATCATCGAAGATGCTGCGCAGCTGTGCGAGATGGCTAGGGCGGAGCAAGTGAGAGATGTCGTCGAAGGCGGCCCGCGCCACCAGGCGGAGCGTGTCGAGTTCCACCTTCAGCACTTCATACCCATCGAGCTGAACCGTCGACACACCCTCCGACGTCAGCTTTCGGTAAGGAGTCCCGTCCCGTCCCAGCTCAAAAAGCGGTTGATAGTGGAAGGCGGGCATCAAACTAATTCTATCAGTGGTGCTGGTAGAAGTTTCCGTAGGGATGCACGATCAGGATTCTCCCCCAAGGCTTTCAGGCGCTAGTGTTCACCGGGCCTGATCCGTACGGTTGACGATACTTCCTTAGGAGTTCGTACAGAACTACGCCCCCGGCGGTTGCGACGTTCAGCGAGTGTTTGACGCCGCGCATCGGCAGGCGGACGTGCGTGTCGCACCGCTCCAGCAGGCCGGCGTCAAGCCCGTTTACCTCGTGACCGAACAGTAGGCAGACCGGAAACCGTGGCTGCCAATCGAAAAGGTCAACGGCGTGGCGGCTCGTCTCGATGGCAGTTATCTCATAACCGGAGGCGCGCGCAGTCTCGACGTGTGTCGTGGTGTCAGCGCAGGGTTCCCAGCGCACATGCGCCTCGGAGCCGAGTGCGGTTTTGGCGATCTCTTTGTTAGGCGGGTGACCACTGATCCCAGACAGAACGAGGCATGCGGCGCCGACTGCGTCGACGGTCCGGAAGAAGGCGCCGACGTTATACAGACTGCGCACGTTGTGGAGCACAACTCGAACCGGGAGTGTGCCGAGATCCGTATAGGCCGCGGCGAGCGTGGTTGACACGTAGGGAAGACGATCCGACATGTCAGTCAGGCCTATGCCCTCGCGGTGCCGGGCGGTCAACGACCTGGCGTTTCTGTAACACTCTCCTGCCGTCGTTGGAGAGCGCGAAGGAAGTATAGATGATTACACCGAGATCGGCTTCACCAATTGCGTTTCCAAGGAACCCAAGGCTATGAACCTGTACGCCCTCACAATTTGAACTGCCCTCCTCGGTGGTCACGCCCTCGCGACCGTGTCAAGCCTATTAAACCTTCGGTCGCTCAGCCCTACACCGTTAGCCGCCAACTTGACGCCACACCCCTCCCATGCATTCGTTCGCTACACGCACCCACCGGTGCTTCAACGAATTGCAGCGCTTCGGGCTATGATTCGCTAAATGCTGGGCAGCGTAACGAGATTGCGTTCGCACAACACCCTGGACGACAATGTCCTTGGACCTATTTTGATCGAGGACCTTCGATGCAACGGTTAATGCTGGCAATCGTTCTGGCTGTGGGTCCGGCGGCAGCGTTCTCCAACGTGGTCGGTGTTCGTCTCGGTGCCCAGGACAACGCCGCCGCACAAGAGTGGAGGCAATGGGGCGGGCCGCATCGCGACTTCATCGCCGAGGCGACCGGACTCGCCGAGAGTTGGCCGCCGGAGGGCCCTCGAGTGATCTGGAGCCGGCCGCTCGGCGCCGGTCATTCGGCGATCCTTGCCGGCGACGGGCGGCTGTTCACCATGTATCGCGTTGCGCATGGCGAGGGAGGATCCGGTCCATGGAGCCACAAAGAAACGGTCATCGCCATGGCCGCAGCTACCGGCGAGACCATCTGGGAGTACAGCTACTTTTCTAAGATTCAGGATTTCGGCCGGGGCGCCGGCCCACACGCAACACCGCTCCTCGCCGGAGAGGCTCTCTTCACGTTCGGCACCAACAAAGAGCTTCACGCCTTTGACGCCAGCACAGGGCGACTCCTCTGGTCGCACGACCTCGTCAAAGCCTTCGACGCACCGCCACTATTGATCCGACCCATGGTCAAGCCCGGCTACGGGTGCAGTCCGCTCGCCTACAAGGACACCATCATTTGCCAAGTGGGTGGGCCTGGACAATCAGTAATGGCTTTTCGGCAGAGCGATGGCAGCGTTGTCTGGAAGAGCGGCAACTTTCTCACATCCGAAGCGCCGCCGCGGTTGATCACCGTGGACGGCCAGGAGCAGCTCGTCATCTTCGCCGGGCAGGCAGTCCACGGACTCCTTCCAGACACCGGTGAGGTGCTCTGGGCGCACCCGCACGATGCCGGTAACGACTTCAACTTCCAGGTGCCACTATGGGGTGACGACCAAATTATGTTTGTATCGTCTGGCTACATCGCGGGCAGCCGAGCGCTCAGGTTGACCCGAGATGGTAAAGCCACCCGCGCGCAGGAGCTCTGGTACGACCCGCATCTGCGGTTTACCTTCCTCAATCCGATTCGCGTGGGCGATTTCGTCTACGGGACAAGCGGCCAGGGTGCCACTGCGATCATGACAGCCGCCCATATCGAGACCGGCGAGACGGCGTGGCGCAAGCGCGGATTCAGCCGTGCCACCCTCCTTTACGCCGACGACAAATTGCTAATCCTGGAGGAGGATGGCGACCTTACTCTCGCGAGGCTGACGCCGAGCGGGATGACGATACTCGCCAAGGCCAAGATTTTCGATACACGTTCCTGGACCGTACCGACTTTGGTAGGCACCACACTCTATGCCCGCGACCGCGAAAAGATCATCGCCTTCGACCTAAGCATCCCGTCACTAGCAGCAACAGCCCGGTAACCCGAGCCCGTCTACTGCGGAAATTCCTTACAGGGAGTGGCCCATGTCTCACAAGGCCCGACGCGGTGCCCCTTCGCGTACACCAGAACGTTGACGCGCTCGCCGTCCGGCATCGTAGTAGTAACCTCGATAGTAAGAGTTTGGCCATCGGGGCTTAGTGACAGGACTTCTCGCATGCCCAAGTCGCTCCGGTTCCCCTCGACGATGATCCGCCCACCCTCCCAGCGTGACGTGACCATCATGGTGGAGTCCCGCCCCACAGGAATCGTGCCCTCGTGACCAAGCATATAGGACCATGCCTTGATCCCGTTCGTCTCACTCCCAATGACTAGTGTGCCGTTTGCCGCATGCGTGATAAAGAGCCAGTCGATCGCAGTGCCACCACGGCCGCCGCTGAACGCAGGTAAAGTGAACCGACTGGCAGCTCTGTCCAGCTTCCAGGTGCCGGAAAAATCCTGGGCCTGGGCAAAGAGGGAACCACCGCTCGCGACCACGAACAATGTCGCGGCGCCCGCTGCCGTCCGTTTCAGAAGGCGTTGCACAACCCGACCCCCCGCTTTACTCCGGGATCCCTGACGCTCTTTTCTGTGTAACCTCGGCCAGTCCGTCGGCCTGGACATTAAAAGAAACTGCCGAGATCAACAAATCGTTGCGACGGGTACAGCTATTGTTCCCCGAGCGCCCACAAAGCCTCCGCCGTACGGATGTAAACCCGGCCATCGGCAATCGCGGGAGTTGCGTACGCCGGTGAGCCCAGATCGTTGACCGCCAGAACCTCAAAACTGCCGCCGGGCCGAACGACGGCCACCTTACCCGACTCGCTGACAAAAAAGATCTTACCGTCCGCAGCTACGGGTGAGGCGTAGTACTCGTCCACGGCGCCCTTGATGCGTCCGCGCGCGATCACTTCGCCGGTCGCCGGGCAAAAAGACGTCGCGATCCCGCCATCGTTGATCATGTAGAGCACACCCTGAAACAGGAGGGGTGACGGCAACTGCGGAACTGCCCGATGGTAACGCCATAAGATATTTTCGTCGGTCATGTCGCCGGAGCCACCCAACCGGATGGCAATCATCCCGTTGACGCTTGCCATGGCAGCACGATAGTAGTTCCAACTCTCCTCATCCATCTGACCGTCACTGTCGAGATCGAAAAAATGAAGAAGAGAGCGTGTACGGTCGTTTGGAAACTCTTCGGTCGAAATTAAGTCGTCACGGTCGGCGTCATGGGCAGCTACCGCATCGTCCCAGCTCTCGACATCGATCAGCTGTCCGGGCTGGTTCAAGGACAGGGCGAAGCCATTGACGAACAAGGTGTCGCCGTTCATGACCGGCGTCGACTTCATTTCAAAGGGCAATCCCCCCACCCACCATAGCTTCTCGCCCGTCATCACATCGTACGACGTCAGCAGGAAGGACCCAGCTACCAGCACTTGCAATGGTCCTCCCTCTGGCGCGTAGAGAACCGGCGAAGAGTGGCCGCTTTTTGCCTCCGGCCTCGATCTGCGCCAGTGCACCTGGCCTGTTTTGGCGTTGACCGCGACCAGAAACGATTCTTGTTGCTGATCGCACACCAGAATCACCATGCCTCGCGCCATGATGGGTGACGCGCCCATGCCGTACACGTTGTTGAAGGGACCCATGGGAAGGCGCCATCGCTCGACGCCCATGGGGTCGTAGGAGACCAGTCCAAACTCACCGAAAAAGACATACACGTTCCCGGCTTCATCGACGACTGGACTGGGAGACGCCGGATTATTACGGTGATCGAGTGTTTCTGTTCTTGGTCGGTTTACGGCCTGGCGCCACAGAATGCGTCCGCTCTTCCGACCGATGCACACAGTAAACAGGCGGTCTTCCTCAAAGGCCGTCAAGAAGATGCGATTGCCGCTGATCACCGGTGAAGAGTGCCCTGGCCCCAGAGCCGTCTTCCAGACCACGTTAGTCTGGGGCCCGAACGTAAGCGGTAACGGAGCGGTTGCAATGACACCCGAGCCGTTGGGTCCACGGAAGCGGTCCCAACCCTTACCAGCCGCAGAAACCTGGAGCGTGGCTAGTCCCACTCCCACTACCACGAAGCAACTCATTCTCCTCACTCGTGCCAAGGCACCTCCTCGGGTCTCATGGTAGGAATAGGTGGACATAGGCGATCTCCTTTCATCACCTGCAGGGTAGGCTGGGGGCCATTGGCCTTCGCCCACAGGCTCGTGTCCGGCTTGGTCATATTGTTTGGCATCATCATCGATATCAACGCCGAACCGGTCCTTCCCGTATTGTCCGGAACTCACTCGTCGCGCTCCATAACGGCCACTCCTCGCTGAACGCCAGCCGCCCGCCGAGGTGATAGAGGAAGGTTAAGTCCTCGACCGCACCGGAGAGGTCCCAGTCCGGCTTCACTTCGTCCGATACCTTGTGGTAGTCCTCCGCCGTATACTGCTGGCGCTTTTCCATTCCGTACCCCTCCGGCTTGTCAAGATACTCAACGCCGGGATCCGCATAGAAGGCCGGAATACCAACCTTAGCAAACGAGAAGTGATCTGAGCGGTAGTAGAAACCCTTCTCCGGCTCGGGATCCGGGCTCAGGGTGCGTCCCAGGCGACCGGCAACCTCGCTGGCGAGCTGGTCGAGTCCCGACTGCCCCATGCCGACGATGGTGAGGTCGCGGGTCCGCCCCCAGGTGTTGAGAACATCCATGTTGAGAGCAGCTACAGTCCGTGGCGGCGGATAAAGCGGGTTCCCACCATAATGCTTAGAACCAAGTAGCCCCTGCTCTTCGGCAGTGACCGCTAGGAACACTACCGACCGGCGCGGTCGCTTCGTGGCTTCGACGAAGGCACGCGCCATTTCGATCAACCCGGCAGTCCCGGTAGCATTGTCGGCCGCGCCGTTGAAAATCTTATCGCCACTCAGGCTCGCGTCCGTCCCAAGATGATCCCAATGGGCGACGTACATCACGATCTCGTCAGGTGCTTCGCTCCCCTCCAGCTTTGCCACGAAATTCTGTGAGTCAATCGTGCGCAGCGTGTTCCGGACGCGAGTGGTCCCGGAAACGCCAAGTGCAATCGGCTGAAACGACCGGTCGGCAGCTTGTCGTTTGACCTCCTCGAAGTTGAGCCCAGCCATCTTGAACAGGATCTCAGCAACTGAGCGTTTCACCCAGCCCTCGATCGCCGCTCGGCTCATGTTATTGTCCGCCGCCACCAAATCGAACGCCTCGCCGTACGGGTTGCTACCAACCACCTCCCACGGGTACCCGGCCGGGCCCTCCTCGTGAATGACGAGCGATCCGGCGGCGCCTTTCTCGGCTGCGATCTCGTGCTTGTAGGTCCACCGGCCATAGTAGGTCATCGCCCGCCCGCCAAAGATGTCGTCGAGCGGCGGGTCGTTGACTAAAAACAGGAGAATCTTTCCGCTAACGTCGACGTCTTTGAAATCATCCCAGTCGTACTCGGGAGCCACGGCACCATAGCCAACGAAGACGAACTCGGCATCGACATCAACTACATCAATCACATGCTTGGTCGACGCGACGTAGTCGGTGCCCAGCTCGAACGTGCGAGTCTCACCTCCGCGGCTCACCATCAGGCCGTCACCAAGTTGAGGTGTGATCCCGACCAACGGCACGTCCTGGACCCACGTCCCATCTGGATTGCCCGGCGTAAGCCCGAGCGACGAGAACTGCTGGGTCAGATAGGCGATGGTCTGCGCCTCACCGTCTGATCCCGGGGCGCGTCCCTCGAGCTCGTCAGACGCAAGGGTCTCGATCTCCGCCAGCAGCGTGTCCACACTGATACCGGACGCGATTGCCGGCATGCCGCCAGCGTCGGCTTGTGGCATCCCCTCCGGCGCACCGCCGCAGGCGACCGCGAACACCAACACCACAAGAAGGCCACTTCGTCTCTGCACTACTTCCTCCGCATGTCTCCATCTGAAGAGTAAAGCATTCACAGTTACTAACGCGGCAATCAAGGAGCGAACACCCCTGCCAACCACTCGCCGATGTCCCGGAGCTCTTCCGGACATACCTGATGGGCCATCGGATATTCGTGCCAATCGACCTGGAACCCCGACTCCGTGAGGAAGTCGAAGCTACCACGTCCCAGCTCGTAGGGCAGGACGGCATCATCGGTGCCATGCGCCTGAAAAATGGGTCTGGATCGGTTGGTATCGCTAGCCTCCGCTACCAGTGTGTCGCGGAGCAACAGATAGCCCGACAAGCACACGATGCCGGCCAGCGCCTCCGGATAACGGAGTCCCGAAAAGAGTGCCATCGCACCGCCTTGTGAAAATCCAGCGAGCACGATCCGATGAGCAGGCACACCACGTTCAAGTTCCCGATCCACCAGCTCGTTGATCCAGCCGGTGGCCTGGCGGACACGCTTCTCGTCATCACCTCGCACGCCGAGCCCGGTCACGTCGTACCACGCACGCATGATGATCCCCCTATTGATCGTCACAGGGATCTTCGGGGCGTTGGGAAATACGTATCTGACGCTCAGCGCGGCCGGCAGGCCCAACTCCGGCGGCACAGAATAGAAATCGTACGCATCGGCGCCTAGACCATGCATCCAGATGACGGAGGCGGTGGCCGGCGACTCGGGGTTGATCTCGACCGTTTCCAGGTGAGGGGAAGAAGACAACGTGTGGTGTTGGTGTCAGGTTAGCGCGTCATTGCGTGCACGAGGACGTTGATCTCGACGGCTCAGGCATCCGTGGAAAAACAGTAGAAGAATTTGTGGTTCTCGAAAATTCAGCACGGCTGCACCGCCCTCGGGACAGGGAGGGACAACTAAGATAACGTCCCTTCCCGCATGTCGTCAACGCCTAGGGCGGATCATTGAGTCTCCCCGAGCAGACAGCGTGTCCGGTGCGTTGGACGGTGGGCGCCCAGGAACACGCCCTAAAACTGGGGCCGTTCGGGTGGCATGATCTGTGCGCCCTCAACAACATCATGCTTACCAGCCCGTGGTGTACGTCAATCTGTACTCGTCCGGCGGGACATTCTGGCTGGCAGCGTTGCACCTCGGTTAAAAATTTAAGATTTACTCCCTCGTCATACCCTGCCAGCCTGACGCTTCGATACGACGACCAACTTGCACCACGGGCTGGTAAGTGCGTCCTCTGGGTGAGTCGGCTTGCCCTTGCACTGACGACAGTTCTGGCTCAGCCGAGCCAGGCGATAGCCTCGGAGGAAAAAATGAGCAGCAGCGCGCAGCAGACGCCAGATTTTCTGTTCGGCCGACCGGGAAGGTCGATCGGCATACGGGGACAGTGGCTGCTGGCTCGTGCCAATAGCGAAATTTTCGAATTCACGACAAGCAAGTTGACCCTCGAAAAAAACGATTTTCACGCGTCAGGAATCGGTGTCGATGTCAGCTTCGCACTTGGATCGCGGCTAGATGCCCTGCTCGGAGTAGATTTCACCCATGCGTTCGCGTCCTCCGAATATCGTGACTTCACGGACGCTAACGGCCTGCCAATCGCGCAGCAGACCACCCTCAAACAGCTCAACCTAGCAGGAAGCGTCGAGTTTGCCCTCGGACCGCGCGGGCGCAAGATCGGCCAGTTCGCGTGGATCCCAAGCGCGGTGACACCGTACGTCGCCGCGGGCGGAGGGCTTCTTTGGTACCGGTTCGAGCAGGAAGGGGACTTTGTCGACTTCCTTGATCTATCGATCTTCACCGAACTCCTCGAATCGAGCGGGTGGACCCCAAGCGCACACGTGTCCGGAGGCACCGACATCAAACTCACGCGTCAACTGTTCCTGACGACGGAAGCTCGCTACGTGTGGGCCAGAACCGAGCTGAAACGGGACTTCCTCGGCTTCGATCGCATCGATCTCGCTGGTCTTCGGATAACAGCTGGCGTGCAGTTCTTGTTTTAATGCGCACCAGGCGCTAAGGGGCGGAAGGGACAAGCTATGCGGATTAAAGACAGCGTGTTTGGGCTCGCAGTCATCCTCTCCTGCGTGCTACCGACGGCCGCGCAGCCGAGCAACACACCGCCGGACATAGCAGTGGCCGGAGACCTCGACTCCCGATGGCTACCCTGGCTCGGGTGCTGGCAGCTTTCGGATGAACAGATGGATCGGGCAGCCCATGAGAGTCACGGGTTTAATAACGCGAGTAACTTCCCAGACCGAGCGCTCGTATGCGTGACGCCGGCTGACGGTGCCTCCGGCGTAAAGCTGGTAACGGTCGCTGGCGGTCGCGTCCTAGTTGAACGCACGTTGGTGGCTAACGCCACGATGCGTCAGGTGGACGAAGGCAATTGCCAGGGTTGGAACCACGGCGAGTGGTCTCGCGACGGGCGCCGGCTTTTCACCAGGGCCGAACTCCGGTGCGGCGATAGCCCTCTTCGTTCTCACAGCGGCATCAGCTTCATGGCGACACGCTCGACCTGGGTGGACATACAGCTGGTCGACGTCGGAGTTCACCAACATCTCGAGATCCGACGTTACAACCCTGTGAACACGTCCGAGCACGACGAGCTGCTCGGCACGCCGTTCGCACTCCCTGTTGGTCCGAGCGAGATCTTGCGAGCGCGGCGCGAGAGCGCGATCCCGCCCACTCTGCTTGCGGTGCTGGACGCCACTCAAAAAACTGCTGCGCGGGTGGTCGAAGCGATGCTCACGGAGACGAAACCTCGCGTCGACCTCACGAGTGCAACACTCATCGAGCTGGACGACGCCGGTCTCGACGGTGATGCGATCGACCTCTTGGTAGCATTGTCGTACCCTGATCAGTTTGTCGTGAAGCGCAGAGACCATCCTGAAGCGCGGTTGGGCGGTGGGTTTGGTAGGTTCTACAACCCCATCTGGTACGGTGATTTGTACCCCTACTATGTCACGCCGCTCGGACATCGCTATTGGTCGAACGGCTACGCCCCGTACTTTTACGGAAGAGCCGCGAGCCCCTTTATCGCGCTTCGGAACGACCTCGACGACGATCCGTCCGGACGAGCCGTCCGGGATCGCGGCTATACACGCGCGCGGCCACGTGTCACCACCAGTGTGTCGCGCCGCACCAATCGGCGTGGCGACAGCAGCAGCACTGTCGCTCCTCGTTCCGGCGCGGGCAGCGCGTCTGGCGGAAAGGCTACCCCAGGCGGGTACACGCAAGGCGGTCGCTCCCGCAGTGGTGGACGGGCTGCGGTGCCGAGACGACAATAGTTGTTGCCTGGTCCGGGACCCAGCGTGTCACCGCACGGATCGCCCCGTTGACGCCGAGCACGTAGGCATGCACGGAGACGCGGAAGAAGACCAAGCACCCGCACCTGGCGCTCAGTACTTCGCGCTTACTCAATGAACCGCACCTCGAACATAGTCGGCCACCACTTGCCGGTGATGTAGAAGGTATTCGATTCGGGGCTGTGCGCGATCCCGTTGAGCACATCGACGCCGCGTGCTTCCGTTGGATTCAGCAGGCCAGCTGCGTCGATCAGATCAGTTACACGCCCGCTATCGAGGTCGATGCGAACGATGAAGTTGCGCTCCCAGACGTTCGCATAAACCTCGTCTCCCACACACTCCAGCTCGTTGATACTGGTCAGTGGCTGGCCGCGCAATGTGACGCGCAAGCTGCCGATCTCTTCGAACGTCTTCGGGTTATAGAACGTGAGCGCATCCGACCCATTACTCATGACCAACCGTGTGCCGTCATGACAGAGCCCCCAGCCTTCGCCCCTGTATCGGAAGGTGCGCAGCTGGTCGAAAGTTTCGAGATCGTAGACGAAGGCGCGCTCGGCCTTCCATGTCAACACGATCAGCCGGCCATCGACCTGCGCCAGACCTTCACCGAAATAGGCCGGCGTGATGTTAATTCGCTGCTCGACCTCGCCCGTCTGTGGATCGACTCGCCGCAAGGTCGACTCCCCGTACTGGCCAGTGCTCTCGTAGAGCTTGCCGTCCCACCAGAGCAGGCCCTGGGTATACGCAGTCGGGTCGTGCGGGAATGCGCGAATGACGTCGACGCGGAGCGATTTAACAACGCCGCTGCCTTGGGTGGCGCCGGTGTTAGAAGCGGTCGACGAGTGAAACGCCCAGCCGCCGGCGGCGGCCACGACTACTCCAGCCAGGCCCGCAAGCACCCACCTGGACGTCCTCGCCGTTTGGCTCCGTGATGATGTCCTGCGGCGTGTAGTGGTCCGGCACATCAGTCAATCACCTTGGCCCCACAGGTATTGATCCGACCGACGTAACGGTCACTCGCGAGGCCGGCCTCGCGGAACGCTTCCTGCATCGCGTCGGCCACCCTTCGCGCCGCGTCGTCGGCGTCGGCCATGGCAAACATCGAGGGTCCAGAACCGGATATCGAGCAACCAAGCGCCCCCGCTCCGAGGGCGGCCTGTCTGACCTGGGCGAAGCCGGGCACCAGCGGGGCGCGGATCGGCTCCACCAGCGCGTCATGGATACTACGACCGAGGAGAGCCAGATCCTCGCTGTGCAGTGCGCTCACAAGCGCGGCCACGTTGCCGAGATTAGCCACGACCTGACCGATCTCGAACCGCTCGCTGGTGACGAGCCTGCGCGCTTCGGCAGTCACCACCTCCGTGTGCGGATGAACGACGGTGACATGGAGCGCAGCTGGCACCGGCAGCTGGACCAGGTCGAGCGGGTCGCAACGTCGAATGAGGACGATTCCGCCCAGGACACAGGGAGCTACATTGTCTGCATGAGCCGTCTGCGACACAGCAGCCTCACCTTCGAGAGCGCACTCGATAACAGTCTGACGCGAGAGGGCGAGGCCATGGAGGGCGTTGACGGCAACAACACCGGCCACGCTGCTGGCCGCCGAGCTTCCGAGGCCGCTGGCGATCGGCATCTGCTTATGCAACCACAACCTGACGCCAGCCGCGGACTTGCCGAGCCGCGCGAGCGTCACCGCGGCCACGATACCAACCACGTTGGTCTTCGGATCGGTATCCAGCGATTCCGCACCTGTGACCTCTACGATTTCGATGCCGGCCCCCTTCCGCGGCTCCGCCTCGACGACGTCACCAGGTTGGTTGAGCGCCAGCCCCAGCACGTCGAAACCGGGCCCAAGATTGGACACCGAAGCCGGAGCAAAGACCCGGACACGGTCAGTCATAGGTGTCGATTATCGACCGTCTCTGGAGTCAACCCTGGTCGTCAACTGATTTGACATCGTTGACACAAGGAACGTTCGGCCCATGAGAAGTATTCGATACCCACGCCCCGTTAATCAGAGTAACGGCCTGGGCTCGCGGCAGCATGCTGGGAGCCGAAGCGGGGAGGAAAGTGGAGAACAGGCCTTTCGGCCAAGAGGCACGCGCCAAAGTTGACCGCCTCGCGATCATGGCCGGCACCGAAGCACCCGACCCGCGGGACGCGAAGAGAGGACATGCCGGAAGTATTTAACCAACGAGCAACGTCTCGGGGCGGAATGCATCAGCGGCCGTAATTATAGGATGGACCACGCAGGCCGCCGAGCATTAGTGTCACGAGACGCTGGAGCGACCGGCCGATTCGACCGCCTCCTCGAGCGCGGCGAGTTCGACCACGCCGCCGTGAATTGGTACGACGTGTTCGACGCGCAGTTTCCGATCTCGGATATTCTTCAGCAGGTTGGCGGCAAACGGCACGGCCTGCGATCCAGTGGAGAAGGCGTCTGCCTCGATGAGAATCCGCTCGCGTGGCAAGTAGGCCATTAAGATGCTGTCGCTATGCTCATCCTCGGTAATCCGCATGATCTGCAAGGTGCGCTGACCACTACTAAGTTCGAATACCTCGTTGCCACTTACCGTTTCGATCGTCAGCGCTTGCGCATTTCGCTCAAGCGCGTCTGGCCTCCGGGCATGCGGACGTGAAACGATGTTCTCAAAGAACGCCCGGTTGCACTCGTGGGTGATGAGTGTCAGACCTTCAGAGACCGCGGCGCGCACGCCACCAGAGTGATCGAAGTGATGGTGAGTGTTGACGAGGTAGCGTAGCGGCCTGTCAGGGTACAGTTCACGTGCCTGCTGGATGACGGCCAGGGTGCGTGCGTCATTGAGCGGCGCCTCGACCAGCACCAGGAACTCGTCGAACGCAACAAGCACACTGTGATGGGACTGGCCTGCCAGATGCCAAACGCCATCCGCCACCTCCTCGACCTCCACGTTAGCCTGCAACGTCAATGTCGCAGCCGATCGGGCTTCCCCAGGGGCACTGATGTCTTCGATCTCTAGGTTGTGATCAACCGAGACGCGCACATCCCAAGTCAGCCACTCGTCGCTGCGCGCTGAGATTCGGCGTGGGAGGATCAACCGTGCCTGGAAGCCACCCAGCCCACCGGTTTCCTGATAGTTATCGAACTTCGTCGTGAGCGTCACGTCACCGAGATTGGGGTGGTAGCCCTCCGAGACGATCTGGCTGGGCCAGTTCGTCGTAGGGTCGACGTAGAGCGTGTACGTGCTGCCGTCAGCTGAGGTGACGTCGATTGCAATCTGACCGTCTTCCTGACGCAGATTCCCGACGGTGGAGCTTGCGGCGAGCGCAAGCTGCACGAGTGCCACCGGGTGGTGGTGGTACTCGGCCCTGCGGTCACGTGCAACCTGCTCGGAGCCCCGCCGGGCCGTACCGTTCGCGCCGATGTTGTACGCGACGTCCCCATCCAAGCCGAACACCTGTTCTTGATTGAACACTGGGTTCCCAGTGAGAAACGCGGAAGAACGGATCTGCGTCTGCCTCCACCGGTTGTTCTGGAGGTCGATGACACGCGTAAATTCGCCGATCTCCCAATACGGCAATTCGGCCGTCGGGTATCTGTTCTGCCCTAGGCGGTACTGCCGGCCTTGCCCCGTCATGAGAACATTCTCCGCCTCCTCCACATGATTGAGGCCACCCATGGCTTCCGCGACGTCATGAACGACTTGCATCTCTGGCGTCGGGCGCTCGCATCCACAGAGCAACATGCTCGACACGCCGACGAGAAGACTGAGCCCTCTCCTAGCCATGACTGCCTTTCCCTTCGCCACCAGGAACACCGTTGCCGCTCAGTCAAACAGGCAGCATCGATGGCCCAGACCCAAGCGCCGCACGTGACGAACACCCCGCAAGCCAACCAACAAAGGCCGCCGAAAATCTTGAGGATTAACTTATTGTGGCGTAATCGTGTCACCGGTGCAACCCACCGCGAGACCTTGAGAGCGGCGACCCGGCCGTCAGACCTTCCAAATGTCAGCTATTTGTTCGCTCTTTGCTCGGATCCTCGTGACATCGGAAATGCCGACGGCGGCATCTCCCTGTCCCGCAAGGACCAACACCGGTTGGCCGAAACCGTGTCCCGGCCATCGCAAGATGCGGCGAACGAGAACGCTGGAGAATATTTAAGCCGCGACGCGGGGTGCAGCGTCCGGTCGCTGGCCACCGCAGTAGGCGACATGCGAGAATTCGACTGCATGTAGTCACCGTGGTCGGCATCAGCGCCTGAAGCCTCTGGGCAGCCAGCCGGCGCTCGTGTAGTGTTTACGCGACTTCGGCAGCTTCTACAGATGTTGCCGGCTCGCGCATTTAAGGCGTGAGACGCTTTCGTTTCCGCTGAGACGATCCACTAGGAGAGTCCTTATGCAGATGCAGCTTGTGCCAGCTGTGATGTTGATAGTCACATTCGCGGCCTGTGTACCGAGCGACGCGCCGCCCGTGACCGGCCCGGTGCTACCCGAAATCGTAGCGAAGGCCATCGATTTCCACGGGGGCGCCCTCTACGAACACTCAAAGATCACGCTAACCATCACGTCGCTCTCCGGTAGCTTCCAGATCGAGGCGTCTCAAGACGGCGGAAATTTCGAATACGTGGTGACGGGGCACGTCGGGCACGACCAATCAGAGCGGAAGGTGCGGTTGACAAACGACACCGTTCAGGAATGGAGAGACAGTGTTGAGATCAAACTCGATGCCGAAGGCGAGCGGCGAACGCGCGCGTTCGCCAACGCCCGCGTCTTCTTCCCCTTTCTGCCCTACACACTCAAGAGCAAGGACATCCACTTCGATGACCTCGGCCTCGAAACCTGGGAAGGCCGGGAGCTTCACAGGATGAAGGTAACCTTCACACTTGGCACCAGCAACGATGCCGACGACGCGTATACTTTCTGGTTCGATCCAGACACGGGTCGCGTCGAGCAGTTCGGCTACGACTTCAATGGGGGACTTCGGTATCGGAAAGCGATCGCCTTTAATCGCGTTGGTGGCGTGCTCTTTTCCGACCAGGAGAACTACGCGGTCAATGGGGAGCGGGTTCCGGTCGACATGCTCTCGCCGGAATACATCTCGGAAAATATGGCACTGCTATCGACGGTGACAATCAGCGACATCACGGTGGAACCACTTTAAAGCTAGCTGATATTCGCTTTCAACGGGACTCATAGCGCCGGCACGAGACGCGTGGCACTCGAGCCTCCGTGAGTTCTCAGTCGAAGATTCCTAGCTGCAGCTTTGCGGCCTCGGACATCCGATCCTTCGACCATGGCGGATCCCAAACAAGGTCGACACGGGCATCACTTACGCCCTCGATCGAGCCGACCTTCCCCTTCACCTCGGCCGGGAGCGTCACGGCTGCTGGACATCCGGGGGCCGTCAGCGTCATCTTAATCACTGTCAGGCTGTCCTTGTCGATAACGACGTCATAGATCAAGCCGAGTTCGTAGATGTTAACTGGGATTTCCGGATCGTAGATCGTCGAGAGCTGCTCGATGATTTTCGGCTTCAATTCGAGGGTTTTCAGTGGATCACCCTCGATTTCAGGCGCCGCTTCGGCCTGGGCGGCCGCTGGCGGCGGCGCGGTGAAGGCGCTCATGTCGAAGCCCGGCGGCGTGGCGGGCTCGGGTTGCGCCGGTTCCTCGTTTGGTTTCGTTCGTACTTTCGGGGGCGGCACGGAATTGAGATCAAGAATATCCATCATCACTCCGTCGTCACGACTGTGTGACTTGTATGAATGTCGTCGAAGGCCGCACGCAGCGTGTGCCACGCCAGGCTCGCGCACTTGACTCGGGACGGATAGTTGCGGACGCCAGCGAACACGGCCAGCTTACCGAGCTCGGCCGGATTCGCCTCCACCGAGTCCTCGGCGACCAACGCGTGAAACCGCTCAAAGAGCTGCCGGGCCTCGGCCAGGTTCTTCCCCTTAACGGCTTCGGTCATCAGCGAAGCCGACGCCTTCGAAATCGCGCAGCCCGATCCGACGAAACTCACGTCCGAAATTACCTCGCCGTCGAGACGTATGTAGATCACCAGCCGATCGCCACAGAGCGGATTATACCCGTCCGCGCGGCGGTCGGCGCCCTCGAGCTCCCGGAAGTTGCGCGGACGCTTGTTGTGGTCAAGGATGACCTCCTGATAAAGCTCGCGCAGATCACTCATGGTGAGAACATCTCGCGCACCCGGCCTAAGGCGCGAACCAGCACGTCGATGTCCTCGCGCGTGTTGTACATAGCCACCGAGGCGCGCGCTGTTGCCGGCACCCCGAACCGTTCCATCACCGGCTGCGTACAGTGATGGCCGGTCCGGATGGCCACCCCCTCGGCGTCGACAATCGTACCGATATCGTGTGGATGGGTCCCGTCAATTACGAACGATAGGATGCTAGCTTTTCGGCTGGCGGTGCCGATCAGCCGTAGCCCGGGCACCTTAACCAGCGCCGCCGTACCATAGGCCAACAGGTCCCTCTCGTGAGCGGCTACACACTCCAGCCCGACGCCCTGGAGGTAGTCGATCGCCGCACCAAAGCCGACCGCACCGGCAATATGGGGCGTGCCAGCCTCAAATTTGTTGGGGAGATCGGCATAGGTGGTCTTTTCGAAGGTGACCGACCGAATCATGTCCCCCCCGCCCTGATACGGCGGCATCTGCTCGAGGAGTGCCTCGCGGCCGTACAGCGCGCCGATCCCAGTCGGGCCATACAGCTTGTGGCCGGTGAATACGTAAAAGTCACAGTCCAGCGCCTGAACGTCGACCGGCATGTGATACGCCGCCTGTGAGCCATCGATCAGCACCGGCACGCCCTGCCGATGGGCAATCTCGACGATCTCGGCGACCGGGTTGATCGTCCCGAGCGAATTCGACAAGTGGACCACCGAGACCAGTTTTGTCCGCGGCCCGATCAGCCTGTCGAGCTCATCGAGCATCAATTCGCCGGCATCATCGATCGGCGCTACACGTAATCGGCCGCCCGTCTGCTCGCAGAGCAGCTGCCACGGCACGATGTTCGAATGGTGCTCCATGTGCGTGATCAGGATCTCGTCGCCTGGACCCACGGTCCGGCGGCCGAAACTCTGCGCGACCAGGTTGATGGCCTCAGTGGAGTTGCGCGTAAAGATGATCTCGCGTGCGCGCCGGGCGTTTAGGAACATCTGCACCTTCCCGCGCGCGGTTTCGTAGGCGTGGGTTGCCTCTTCGCTGAGGACATAGACGCCACGGTGAATGTTGGCGTTGCCATGGGCGTAATAACTTGCCAACGCATCGAGCACCGGTCTCGGCTTCTGGGTGGTGGCCGCGTTGTCAAGGTAGACCAGTGGATGGCCGTGCACCGTGCGCCGGAGGATCGGGAAGTCCTCCCGGATGTGGTCGACGTTGAATGTTGCCGGAGTAGCGTCGTGACGCGCTTCAGTCAGGCTACTCACGTCACGTGCCTCCACCATCACCAGGGAGCTGTTCGAGCAGCACGGCCTCGAGCTTAGCGCGTATCGGCTTGACGGTAATCCGGTTGAGTAGATCGCTGGCGAACGCATGGATGAGCATGTTGCGCGCCTGATCGAACCCGAGTCCGCGCGACCTGAGATAAAAGAGCGCATCTTCGTCTAATTGTCCTACTGTTGCACCATGGGTACACTTGACGTCGTCGGTAAAAATCTCGAGCTCGGGCTTCGTGTTGATCTGCGCGTCCTCCGACAACAACAGGGTCTTGTTGGTCTGTTTGGCATCCGTTTTCTGGGCGTCGATCACCACGACGATTTTCCCGTTGAACACCGCGTGCGCCTGACCGTCGAGAATGCCCTTGTAGAGTTCATGGCTGCAACAATGCGGTCTGGCATGATGAATGGTTGTGTGGTTGTCGACCAGGCGACGGTCGTTCGCCAAATAGAGGCCGTTTAACGTACAGTTGATCCCCTCGCCATCGAGCACCACGCCGACATCGTTCCGCACGATCCCACCGCCGAGCGTGACCGAGTGTGACGAGAAGTTGGCGCTTCGAGCAAGACGTATATGCGTGGCTGCGATGTGAAAAGCTTGAAAGCTGTCGAGGAGCAGCTTGTAGTGATCGATCACGGAGTTTTCGCCACCAACGACCTCCGTCACCGCGTTAGTCAGGTAGCGTCCATCACCCCCCAAACCAGCGTAACTCTCCACGAGACGCACCTGGCTGTTCTCACCGGCTAGCACGAGCAGTCTCGGGTGGGCCATTAGAGACCTGGGGGCGTCACCGTTCGTGGCTGCAGTCACAAAGAGGATCTGGATGGGCGATTCCACGACCACATTTGCTGGGATCCGCACCAGCGCTCCGTCGCGCAGCAACGCGGTGTTCAGCGCGGTGAACGCCTCAGTATCGAACGACGCGATTTGTCCGAGATACGGCTCGAGCGATCCGGCATCGGCAGCAAGCACCTCGGCAATCGAACGAACCTCGACCCCGGCCGGGAGGCCATGGTCGCTCGACAGGTCAGGTGCAAATCGCCCGTTGACGAAGGTGGCCCGAGGCCCCGCAACGCCGGCCAACGCATACGGTTCGAGCACAGACGCCGGTAGATTAATCGGCTCGGCGAGCGAGAACTCGGTCTGGGCAATCGGCGCGACGTTGGTAAAACGCCACCGTTCGAGCTTGGTGGTCGGGAGCCCGAGATCGGCAAAACGGGTGAAGGCGCAATCGCGCAGGCGAGCGACCGATGCCGGGAAGACGGTCTCGCGTTTGACACACTCGAACGCCGCACCGTAGGTGTTGCCACTTCTGACAAGCTGGGCCATCGGCACCCTCGTTACGCGCTCACCTGCTCGGCCTCGAGCCAACCGTAGCCTTTCTCCTCAAGTTCAAGAGCCAGTTCTTTCCCGCCGGACTTGACGATACGGCCGCCAGAGAGCACATGAACGAAGTCGGGGACGATGTAGTTAAGCAGCCGCTGGTAGTGGGTCACCACGACGATCGCGCGCTCCGGGGTTCGCATGGCGTTGACGCCACGTGCAACGATCCTGAGTGCGTCGATGTCGAGCCCAGAGTCAGTCTCGTCCATGATTGCGAGCTTTGGCTCGAGGACCGCCATTTGAAAGATCTCGTTTCGCTTCTTCTCGCCGCCAGAAAAGCCCTCGTTTACTTGACGATTGAGCAAGCTCTGTTCAATCCCCAACGCTTTCATCCGGTCTTTCACGAGCACCATGAAGTCCATCGCGTCGAGCTCCGGTTCACCACGCCGCTTCCGAACCTCATTGAGCGCCGCCTTGAGCAGATACGCGTTGTTCACACCGGGAATCTCAACCGGATACTGGAACGCGAGGAAGACGCCCTCCCGCGCGCGTTCCTCCGGTGCCATGTCCAGAAGATCCTGCCCGTTGTAGCGGACCGAGCCCCGCGTGACCACGTAGTCCTCGCGGCCGACAAGAACATTCGCCAGCGTGCTCTTCCCAGAGCCGTTTGGCCCCATGATGGCGTGGACCTCGCCGGCGCCAACTGAGAGGTCGATCCCCTTGAGTATGTCGCGCCCGCCGACACGGGCGCATAGGTTCGTGACTTCGAGCATCGTTCTGCTAGCGCCTCCGTACTCGCCTCGCCGTCTCCGCCGTTTGCCGCGTTGAGCTCGGGCGATCTGCGCTCAAGCCTGGCCCTTTAAACCTACGATTAAGGGATGTCTGCGCTACCCGACGCTACCTTCCAGGCTCACACCTAGGAGTTTCTGCGCCTCGACGGCGAACTCCATCGGCAGCTCCCGAAACACTTCTTTACAGAACCCGTTAACGATCATGTTGACCGCATCCTCAGTCGATAACCCCCGCTGGCGACAGTAGAAGATCTGGTCCTCGTCGATTTTCGACGTTGACGCCTCGTGCTCAACTCGGGACGAGGTGTTCCGAACTTCAAGGTACGGGAAGGTGTGCGCGCCACACTTGTCACCGATCAACAACGAGTCGCACTGCGAAAAGTTTCGCGCGCTCTTGGCGTTTTTACCAATCCGTACCAGCCCCCGGTAAGTGTTCTGCCCATGTCCGGCCGAAATCCCCTTCGACACGATAGTGCTTCTCGTGTTTTGACCGAGGTGGATCATTTTCGTGCCGGTATCGGCCTGTTGGTAATTGTTAGTCACGGCCACCGAGTAGAACTCGCCGACCGAGTTGTCGCCCTGAAGGATGCAGCTCGGATATTTCCACGTGATTGCCGATCCGGTCTCGACTTGCGTCCACGTGATCTTCGCGTTCGTAAACGCTTTCCCGCGCTTCGTCACGAAGTTGTAGATGCCACCCTTCCCATCCTTATCACCGGGGTACCAATTCTGGACGGTGGAGTACTTAATGGTCGCGTCGTCGAGTGCAACAAGCTCCACCACCGCCGCATGCAGCTGATGCTCGTCTCGCTGCGGCGCCGTGCATCCTTCTAGATAGCTCACAGTCGCCCCCTCGTCAGCAATGAGGAGCGTCCTCTCGAACTGTCCCGTCTGCGCAGCGTTGATCCGGAAGTAGGTCGACAGCTCCATCGGACACTTGACCCCCTTCGGGATGTAAGCAAAGGAGCCGTCGCTGAAGACCGCCGAATTGAGCGCAGCGTAGAAATTATCGGTCGGAGGCACAACCGACCCGAGATACTTTCGGACTAGATCCGGATGGTCTCGCACTGCCTCGGAGAACGAGCCAAATATGATGCCGAGTTCGGCCAGTTTCTCCTTGAACGTCGTCGCCACCGAGACGCTGTCGAAGACCGCGTCAACTGCGACACCAGTTAGCAGCTTCTGTTCTTCGAGCGGGATCCCGAGTTTGTCGAAGGTGGCCTTGATTTCTGGATCGACCTCGTCGAGACTGTTGAGCGTCGGTTTCTTCTTCGGCGCAGAGTAGTAGATGATGTTCTGGTAGTCGATGGGTGGGAAGTGGACGTTGTGCCACGTCGGCCCTGCCATCGTCTGCCAGAAGCGAAACGCGTTCAGCCGCCATTCCAGCATCCACGCGGGCTCGTCCTTCTTCGCCGAAATAAGCCGAATGGTCTCGTCGCTGAGACCCGGCGACACCGCATCAGCCTCGACGTCGGTTACAAAACCGTATTTGTATTCGCGATTTGCGAGTTGTTCGACCACATCTGTGGAGGTGCTCATCGTGCCCCTCTTTCTAATCTCAGACCAAATTAGTCGTATATCTAAATTCTACACTATCTCCATCCTATATTTGCGAGTGGTTAGAAGAATTAAGCGGGCCGGCGGGCGCGCAGTAACCCGCCAATGAGAAGGACTGCAGCTGTCCCAACCAAGTTGTACCACAGGAAGGAGATGCTGGTCATGGTTGCCACGATGCCGACCGCAACCATGCCACCGACCAGGCCCCAGAAGGCGCCGTCGGCTGTCGCTCGGCGGAAACCGACAGCCAGAAGAAATACACCAAGCAGCGCGCCGTAAAAGAACGACCCGAAGAAGTTCACCACTTCGATGAGTGAACCCAAGCTGGTGGCGTAGAGTGCCGTAATGGACGCGAAAATCCCCCAAAAGCCGGTCGCGACTTTCGAGACGCGGAGGTAGTGACGGTCGGACGCCCCCTTTTTTAAGTGTCGCCGATAGACATCGATGACGGTCGCGGCCGAGAGCGAATTAAGCTCCGCCGCGATACTAGACATGGCGGCGGCAAAAACGGCGGCGATCAACAACCCGATCAATCCCACCGGAAGCTGCGTGATGATAAACGTCGGAAACACGTAATTCACATCGGTGTAGTTATCATCCCCGCTGACCTTCTTGACCAACGACACAGCCCGCGTCCGCACATCTCGCAGATGGGCGTCGCGTTCGAGGAACGTTTGAGACGCGGCATTCGAACGCACCTCGCTTCCCGCCCGACGGACCGTAACGAGGTCGTCAGCCGCACGGCGGCGCGCGTCGAAGGCCCCTGCGAACTCATCGGTTAGCGCGGCGTATTCCGCACCACGGCTACTCGCCAGCACGCGGTCCTCGTGCGCGGCGTTGAAGAGCATCGGAGGCTCATTGAAGAGGTAGAAGATGAAAACGAGAACGCCGGTCAGCAGAATGAGCATCTGGAGCGGGATTTTCGTGAACGCGCTCATCAGGAGCGAATAGCGCCCCGCGTCAACCGACTTCGCGGTTAGATACCGCTGGACCTGGCTTTGGTCGCAGCCGAAGTAGCCGAGCATGAGAAACAGCCCGCCAATCAGTCCGGACCAAAAAGTGTACGTCTCGTTAAGATCTAACGTGAAGTCAATAGTCTGTAACCGACCGGTGACACCTGCCACGTGGAGCGCCGGTTCGAGACCGACCCCATCGGGGAGCCCAAGGACCAACGCCACGATCACGGCAAACATGCCTGCCGTGATGACGACCATCTGCTTAACGTCGGCCCACGTCACAGCCTGGACACCACCGAACATGGTGTAGGCGGTCGTTGGGAGGCCGATCGCCAAGACGGTGAGCGGCAGACTCCACCCGAGGACGATTGACAGAATCACGGCTGGTGCCGCAATGATCACCCCGACACTCAGCCCCCTCGACACCATGAAGAGAAAACTCGCCAGGGCACGCGTCTTTGCATCGAACCGCTGCTCCAAGTACTCGTAGGCAGTGAAGACACGTGCGCGATGAAAGAACGGGACGAGCGTCAGCGAAAGAAGTATCATCGCAATTGGCAGTCCGAAGTAGAACTGCACAAATCGCACGCCGTCGTCGTACCCCTGACCGGTGGTCCCGACGAGCGTAATGGCGCTCATCTGGGTGGCCATGACCGACAGCCCAACCGCCCACCACGGCAGGCTCCGGGATGCCAGGAAATAGCCCTCCACAGCATCCGTTCCCTTCGCCCGCTTGACCCCGTCGTACAGGACCCAGACCAGATAACCGATGATGATGAGCCAGTCGAGAAAGTGCATCGACGGTCATGCTCCGAAGTGTCCGGAGAACCACCATAACGCGAGGAGCACCGCGAGCTGGACCGCCACGACCGCAAAGTAAATGCGGGTCACGCGGAGAGTATATCTGGGAGGAGATAGAATTCCCTCACGATGGTCCCGCCCTCCCCGACTAAGCGAATTCCTGTCGGCCGCCTCCTCGTCGGGGTCGTCGCCATCATCGCGCTCATGGGCTTGGGACGACAGCTTGGCGGGTACCTACCGGAGTTCGCGGAGTGGGTGGATGGCCTCGGGTGGTGGGGACCGCTTATTTTCATGGCCGGATACGTCGCGGCGACGGTGGCGTTCGTCCCGGGCTCCGTCCTCACCCTCGCGGCGGGCGCGATCTTCGGGCTGGCGAGCGGCCTCGTCTACGTGTTCATCGCCGCCACCGTCGGATCGGCTGCGGCCTTCCTGATCTCTCGACACATCGCGCGGTCGGTCATCGAGGATCGGATCCAGAACAACGAGCGGTTCGCCGCGATCGATCGCGCCATCGGCCGAAAAGGTCTCAAGATTGTCATATTACTAAGGCTGTCACCGATGTTTCCGTTTAACCTGTTAAACTACGCGCTGGGATTGACCAGCGTGAGTTTTACGGCCTACGTCTTCGCGTCGCCAGCCATGTTGCCAGGCACCCTGCTGTACGTCTACTACGGGAAAATCGCGAGCGATGTCGCGCTGCTCGCGGGCGGGGCGTCCATGCATGGTCCAACCTATTACGCGGTCCTAGGCCTTGGCCTCGCGGCCATGATCGCGGTGACAACGCTGGTGACACGGACGGCCCGGCAGGCCTTGCGCGAAGCCACCGGTGACTGACCCAGCGCGTCCACGGCGGTTGCACCCCCACTGCCTGCCGGTTAGAATTTCCCTGGCCGCTACGGGTTCCAGCTGAGGCGCGGAGCGCTTATAGCTACGCTGGTTAAGGATTCAGCTCCCCGGCCCCGAGGTTCTTCCCCCCGAGGATGCGCGGGCTTGAAGAAAATGTTCGGCCCTACGAAAGGAGTCACGAGTTGGATCGCGTGACGACAACCGAGACGCCCCACGGAGAACACGCTGCTGAGCACGGTCACGACCAGGGCTTCCTGCAAACCTACGTGTTCTCGCAGGACCACAAGGTCATCGGCATTCAGTACGCTGTGACCGGTCTGCTCTTTTTGTTCTTCGGCTTCTGTTTGATGATGGTCATGCGGTGGCAGCTGGCCTACCCACTGGTTCCGATTCCAGTTATCGGCGGTCTGTTAGGCGCGGCGAACGCGCCTGGCGGCATCATGCTGCCGGAGTTCTACAACCAGCTCGGCGCCATGCACGGCACGATCATGGTGTTTCTCGGGGTCGTGCCGTTGGCGGTGGGAGGTTTTGGCAACTTCGTGCTACCCCTCCAGATCGGCGCGCCCGACATGGCGTTTCCAAAGCTCAACATGCTGAGCTATTGGTCGTTCTTCCTGGGCGGCGTGGTGATGTTCGCCAGCTTCTTCGTACCGGGCGGCGCGGCCAACTCCGGTTGGACGTCGTACGCACCGTTGTCGGTAATCGCCACGACCGGGCAAACCCTGTGGCTTGTGGGGATGATCTTCCTGATCACCTCGTCACTACTCGGTTCGGTCAACTTCATCGTCACAACGATCCAGTTGCGAGCACCTGGGTTGAACTTTATGCGTCTCCCGTTCTTCGTCTGGGCTCAGCTGGTCACCGCGTTTTTGCTGCTGCTGGCGTTTCCACCGCTGGAGGCGGCTGGCGTTCTGCAGCTAATGGACCGTCTTGCAGGAACGAGCTTCTTCTTGCCCAGCGGTCTGGTCGTGGCGGACGTGCCGCTCGAAGTGAGCGGCGGCGGGAGCCCGCTGCTGTGGCAACACCTGTTCTGGTTCTTGGCCCACCCAGAGGTATACGTCCTGGTTCTTCCGGCGATGGGCATCGTGGTCGAAATCATCTCAAACAACACCCGCAAGCCGATCTGGGGCTACCGCGCGCTGGTGGTTTCGATAGTCTTTCTCGGCTTCATGTCGTTCGTCGTCTGGGCGCACCACATGTTCCTGACGGGCATGGGCACGACCATGAGTGCGTTCTTCCAGACGACCACGATGATCATCTCGATCCCATCGATTGTGATCCTGTCGGCGTTGTTCCTGTCGCTGTACGGCGGATCGATTCGCTTCACAACACCGATGTTGTTCGCTCTCGCCTTCCTGCCGATGTTTGGCATTGGCGGACTCACCGGGTTGCCACTGGGTTTCTCGGCCCCCGACCTCCATCTGCATGACACGTACTACGTGATCGGCCACTTCCACTATGTGGTCGCGCCCGGCACGGTGCTCGCGCTGATGGGTGGAATCTACTACTGGTTCCCGAAAGCGACCGGGCGAAAGATGAACGACCTGTTGGGGCGGATCCATTTTTGGGGTTCATTCATCAGTATCAACGTTGTCTTTATGCCGATGTTCATCCAGGGGCTGTCTGGTATGAACCGCCGGATGTACGACGGTGGCGCGACGTACATGATGAACCAGGATGTCCTGGTGTGGAACGAGGTCATCTCGTGGGGCGCCTGGTCGCTTGGCTTCTTCCAACTGTTCTTCATCTTTAATTTCTTCCGGAGCATCAAGCGTGGCGAGAAGGTGGGTGCTAACCCGTGGCAGGCCACCACGCTGGAGTGGCAAGCGCCGTCGCCGCCGCCGCACGGCAACTTCTTGACTCCCCCCCAAGCACACCGTGGTCCCTACGAGTACAGTGCACCGGGCGCGCAGAAGGGCTTCATCATGCAGGGCGAAGCGGACGAGCCGCGAGAAGAGCCGGCAAGGGGTTAATAGAACGCATGGAGATTCCGTATACCGTCGCTGAACGCCCCGACACCGGCCTCAACAACGTCAAGCTGGGCATCTGGCTCTTCCTGGCGTCAGAGGTGATGCTCTTCGGAGGGTTGTTCTCGTCCTACGTCCTGCTGAGGCTCGGCGCCACAAACTGGCCGCTTGGATCGGACATTCTCAACGTGCCGATCGGTGCTTTTAATACGGTCGTCCTGATTTCATCGAGCGTCACGATGGTGATGTGCTACGCGGCGCTCAAGATGAACGATTTCCCCAAGTACAAGCTGTACATGGGTCTCACCATCGGGCTCGCCCTGGTTTTTCTCGTCGTCAAGTCTTTCGAATACTATGAGAAGTTCTCGCATGGCAACCTCCCAAGTGAGAACACCTATCTGGCAATCTACTTCACGCTAACTGGGCTCCATGGGCTCCACATCCTGGCAGGCGTCGTCGTCAACAGCTATTTCCTCGGCCCGGGAACAGCCATGTGGAAGACCCAACCCGAGCGGTTCATCAACCGGATCGAGGCAGCCGGACTGTACTGGCACTTCGTCGACCTGGTGTGGATCTTCCTGTTCCCGGTGTTGTACCTCCTGTAGGAGGCGGCCATCGAACCCGGGGCATGGTAGGGGGCTAAATGAGCGATAGTGCGGAAGAAACCAAGAAACATATCAAGACGTACTGGGCGATCGGCGGTGCGCTGCTGGTGCTCACCCTGGTGACGGTAGCCATCTCGTACGTTCAGTTCGCGGTCCCGTTGGCGATCACCGTAGCGTTGATCATCGCTGCCACAAAGGGCTCGTTGGTCGCAAGTTACTTCATGCACCTGGTCGGTGAGCGCAGGGGAATTCACGCTGCGCTTCTCCTGACAGCGGTCTTCTTTCTGTTTCTGATGTTCCTGCCACTCCTCAGCCACACGGATCGAGTCGGCGAGTACATGACACTGCCAAACGCCGACGCGGCCACTGCTGCCACGCCTCACGAAGCCGGCGAACACTAGGTGCCAGAGGCAAGACATGTCGCTTAGATCAATTCACCTCATCTTCATTGTGTCGTCGATCGTCCTCGCGATTCTGGTCGCGATCTGGGGCATTGGCATGTACATGTCCGGGCGAGGTTCGGTCGGGCACGTGGCCTTTGCAGTGGGGTCGCTCCTGTCGGCAGGCGGGCTGGGAGTGTATTCAGTGGCGTTCGTACGTAAGACTCGTGCGATAGGAATGGAATAGCCATCATGAAACAACTCGCCTGGGCATTCTGTGCGACGGTGGCACTGCTGGTCCTAACGCCGAGTGTCTTGCACGCGTGCCCGATCTGCTTCGGCGAGCCCGATTCGCCGGTGGCCAGGGGCGCGAACTGGGCAGTCTTTACACTCTTGGGTATCACCGGTGGCGTGCTGAGCGCGTTCGTCGGATTCATCTTCCACCTAATGAAGCGCTCACGCCAGACGCTGGGACACGAATCTGAAGTCGCGGACCGCTCTGCGAGGAGACTGTAGATGCAGGAACTACTAGGGTTGCCGGTACAAGCATCGGCGCACGCGGGCGAGATCGATCAGATGATCGTCCTTGTGCACTGGTTGATGGCGGTTCTGTTCGTCGGTTGGGGAACCTTTTTCATCTATACGCTCCTTCGATTTCGCGCCGGCGCGAACCAGAAGGCTGACTATGCCGGAGTCACAAGTCACACCTCAAGCCATCTCGAAATCGGCATTGGCGTGATCGAAACGGTCTTGCTGGTCGGGTTCGCAATTCCGGCGTGGGCGCACCGTGTCAACGACTTTCCTCCGGAGGGTGAGTCGACGGTCATCCACATGATCGCGAAGCAGTTCGAGTGGCATTCCCACTACCCCGGCGCCGACGGCCGCTTTGGAAGGCGTGACATCAGCTTAATCACGCCGACCAACTCGACCGGCTTGGATCGTAGCGACCCAAACGCTGCCGATGACGTGCACACGATCAACCAAATGAACCTCCCAGTTGACAAGCCGGTCCTAGTCTATCTCTCGACCCAGGACGTCATCCACAGCATGGGGATCGCCGAAATGCGCGTCAAGCAGGACGCGATTCCAGGGATGGAGATCCCAGTCTGGTGGGTGCCGACCAGGGAGGGTGAGTACGAGGTGAACTGCTCCCAGCTGTGCGGTCTTGGGCACTTCCGGATGCGTGGTTTCGTCACCGTCCAGTCGCAGGCCAAGTTTGACGCTTGGATGGCGGAAGAAGTGGCCCGCAACGGCAACTGATCCTCCCCCGCACTCCGCCCGTCACCGAACTGACAACATTTCTTCGGCAGGGTGTCGACCGGTCAGGTATTACGCCGGCAGGGCGTCGTGCCCTTCCGCAGCCTGGGCGAACTGCTCATAGCAGCCCGTGCCGTTCTGAGCTTGGGCCGTCGGTATCACCTGTACAACCAGCACGGGCAAAAAGACCCCGGTGCTCATGGCCAATCGACTCCTTGCGAAGACAGACTGCCTTTGGATCCGCCCTAAGAACAGATCCAGACCTCAGCCAAATCGAGCGGCCCGCAAACTGTTCGTGGTTAACCGGCACGCGAAGCGACGCCGGCCGACAGCCTGGGGGCCGGCTGCCGGCAAGCTCCTCCCGCACAATGCGGTCGAACGCCTCCAACGGTGCAGCTCCGAACACGGCTCGGCCGTTAATAAAAAGAGTCGGCGTGGAGACACACCGTAGCGCTGACCGATCGCCAGGTCCTGTTGAACTTGCTCGGCGTAGCGACCTTCGTCAAGACAGTCCGCAAATGCCGCTGGGTCCATGCCAAGCTCAGACGCGTACTCCTTCAGTGACGCCACGCCGAGCGCCTGCTGGC
The DNA here is from genome assembly GCA_965197375.1 of Vicinamibacterales bacterium. Taxonomy (GTDB): domain Bacteria; phylum Acidobacteriota; class Vicinamibacteria; order Vicinamibacterales; family UBA8438; genus CBDAMZ01. The sequence continues at coordinate 298,582 of CBDAMZ010000009.1, read as the reverse complement.
CGTCGAAGACGGCCTATCGTGGTACTCCCAAAATCTCCCCTGCTCGTTCGCGCAGTTCCCGGCTTCGGCCGCCTTAAACGCGTGCGGGTGGCTTGGGAGCGGATAGTCCTTATAAATGAGGCGGATCTGATTGCCGTGCCGTTCCATCAGCTCAGCAAGTGTGACGGTTACCCGCAAGCAAAACGGACATTCGAAGTCAGAAAATTCGACGATCTCCACCGGCGCATCTACGGGACCACGTGCCGGATCGCTGGCCAATGTCTCGATGTCTTGCCGTGGTGGGTCAAGCAAGATCTCGACGTCATCTGCCGCCATCCGTAGCTCGCGCATAAACGCATACAGCGCCTGAGTCGGACGCTGCTCGTCCATCATCGTTCGGATCTCCGGGCGCATCTCCTCGAGCGTTCGGCCCACGAACCGATCCTTATTGCGTTCGTAGACAAGCTCGGCCTCGGCGTCGGTCACCGCCAGCGTCAGCCTGGGAAGTTCCGCGGCTAGCAACTGTGCGCGGGTTATGCCGCGTGCCTTCGCCTCGCGCTCGATGAGCTGCTCGCCGATAACGATGTCCAGTGCGCGCCGGCGAGTGTCGTAGAGCTGCTGAAGTATACGGATCCGGGACACCGCGTCATCTCGATGCCAGGCGCCGTCGACATCCACCATCGTGACCACCACATCGCCAATGCGAGCGGCCGCCTCGCGATCCTCTTGCGCGTGAACGTGTCCAGCGCCACACAAGACCATAATCGCAACGACTGCTGTCGAAATAATGCTCCCGTCAGGAAAAACCGGCATAAAAAACACCTTCACATGTCTCGCACGTTGAGACCCACTGTATCACTCGCTCTTTCGCAAAATCTATGTACCCATTAATGCCAGTTCCATGTCATCACACCGAACCAAGGCGTGGCCACTCCCAGTAACCGGTCGCGAGCCAGACGTCGAGCGTGACGCTGAAACGGTTGCACCCTTTCTTAAGGACGCCGCACACTATCCCGGTGGCCACACGACCGGCGTCGCCCAGCCGTGCTCGGAAGCCGAGATCGCCACGCTGATGTGCGGCGTCGAACAGCTGCTCCCGGTCGGCGTGCAGTCCTCACTTACCGGGGGTGCGACACCGATGGGCGAGCTGATCGTCTCGACGAGCCGGCTCAACCGAATCGTGACGATCAGCAAACAGAAGGTCACCGTGCAACCGGGGGTGCCACTAGCTGTCCTGCAGGAAGCCATCGGAAGTTACGGAGCATTCTACCCGCCGGTCCCAACTTTTGACGGCGCGTCTGCTGGCGGGGTCGTGGCCACGAACGCCGCGGGCGTATCGACCTTCAAATACGGCAGCGTGCGAGCCTGGGTGTGTCGGCTGAGAGTCGTTTTGGCTACCGGCGACGTCCTCGAGATCACCCGCGGCGAGGTACGGGCATGCGAGGACGGATATTTCTCGCTGGAAACGTCCGCAGGCGTCCAGCGCGTTCCGGTGCCGAGCTACCGGATGCCGGACGTGCCAAAACGATCGGCCGGATACTTCGCTGCGCCCGGGATGGACCTGATCGACCTCTTCATCGGGTCGGAAGGCACGCTCGGTATCGTCACCGAAATCACCTTCGCGCTTGCCTCACCGAAGCCAGCCGTCTGCCTCGCGTGGGTGCCACTCGCTAGCGAGCGCGCCGCGATCGATCTGGTCGCGACGCTCCGCGCGGCCTCCGCGGCCACGTGGCGCACGCAGGACCCGCGGGGGATCGACGTGGCGGGAATCGAGCATCTCGACCGCCGGAGTCTGGACCTTGTCAAAGAAGATGGTGCCGACCGAACGCACGCGATCCAGGTGTCAGACGACACGACCGTCGCGCTGCTTGCTCACATCGAAGTCCCCTCAGATTCGATTCCGACGCCGGAAAAGGCCTACGAGCAGATCAGCGGTTCGGGGTCGCTGAATGCGCCAGACACCCCTTTGGTCCGCCTCTGTCGCCTGTTCGCCCAGGCGGGTATCCTCGACCGAGTAGAGATCACGCTCCCTCAGGATCAGCGCAGACGCGCTCAACTACTCGCTATCCGCGAAGCGGTCCCGGAAGCAGTCAACCGGCGGGTGGGGAAAGCCAAACGAACCGTGAATACCGGAATTGCGAAGACGGCGGCCGACATGATTGTGCCGTTCGAGCATTTCGCCGACAGCTTGGAGCTGTTTCGCACGGCGTTCGCGGGCCGCGATCTCGACCACGCCATCTGGAGCCACATCTCGGACGGCCACGTACACCCGAACGTCATTCCGCATTCGCTCGACGACGTACGTCGCGGCAACGAAGCCATTCTCGAATGCGGGCGCGCAATCGTCCGGCTGAACGGATGCCCGCTGGCCGAGCACGGCGTCGGTCGCAATGCCATCAAGCAGGCGTTGCTCAGGCAGCTTTACGGTGACGCTGGTATCGATGAAATGCGACGGGTCAAGGCGGCGCTGGATCCCACCGGCAAGCTCGCGCCGGGGGTAATATTTTCTGCACCGGCGGCAGGCCGTTCGCTCTCATGAATCGCTTCCTCGCCCACTGGCTCACGACGGCGCTGGCGCTCGGTGTGACCGCCTGGGTACTGCCCGGTGTCGGGGTCGCCTCGCTACCCGCCCTGCTAGTGGCGGCGCTTGTGCTTGGGCTCATTAATGCCGTCGTCCGACCACTTCTGGTCCTGCTGACGCTGCCAATCACGATCGTGACGCTTGGGCTGTTCTATTTCATCGTCAACGGCCTGGCGTTCGGCCTCGCCGCAGCGCTCGTGCCAGGCTTTGGAGTCCGGTCGTTCGGCTGGGCGATCTTGGGCGCGCTACTCGTCGGGTTCGCGTCCTGGTTTATTGGGAACTTCCACCGCGCTGAGGAATGGCAGCAGTAGGCCTGGCACTTGCGCGTGGGCCAAACCCCTCGATATCCCCAGTTCAGCGGGGGTGGCTACAAGGCTACGCGGCGCAAGCGGAGGGCATTGCCAATGACCGAGAGTGAGCTCATCGTCATCGCGGCACTCGCCCAGATGGGGCTGATGAGGAGACCGACGACGGGATAAAGGATCCCCGCGGCCACCGGGACGCCGAGCGCGTTGTAGATGAAGGCGAGAAACAGATTCTGGCGAATATTCCGCATGGTGGCGCGGCTGAGGCGGCGGGCGCGCACGATCGCGCGCAGGTCGCCCTTGACAAGCGTAATACCGGCACTCTCTATCGCCACGTCGGCACCGGTTCCCATCGCGATCCCCACGGCGGCCTCGGCTAACGCGGGCGCGTCGTTGATCCCGTCGCCGGCCATCGCGACCACTTGGCCGCGCGCCTGGCGCTCGGCGACGATGCGACGCTTGTCGGCCGGCAACACGTCGGCCACGACGTCGGCGGAGTCCAGACCCACCTCGGTGGCCACCGCGTCGGCGGTCAGCCGGCTGTCCCCCGTGACCATCACGATGCGCAGCTTGTCAGCCCTGAGCAACCGGATCGCTTCGAGCGTTGAGGCCTTGATTGGATCGGCGACACCCAATAGGCCAGCCACGTGGCCTTCGATGCCGACAAACACGACGGTCTCGCCACGGCGGCGCAACTCATCGGCGTCGGTGACCAAGCGCCCCAACTCGATCCCGCGGTCCCTCAGCAGCCCGGCCGTGCCCACCACGACGCGCCGACCGTCAACGGTGCCCATCACCCCACGACCCGTTTCCGACTGAAAGTTGGACGCCGCCACCGAGGACAGTCCCCGGTGCCCAGCCTCTGCGACGACCGCCGCAGCAAGCGGGTGCTCACTCGCCTGCTCGAGCGCGGCCGCCAACTTGACCAGCTCATCCTCACTGTGACCGTCGGTCGCAACGACCGTTCGAACCCGTGGCTTACCCTCTGTCAGCGTGCCGGTCTTGTCGACGATCAGCGTGTCGACCCTTTCCAGAGTCTCGAGTGCCTCGGCGTTCCGGATAAGAACACCCAGCGAAGCCCCACGGCCGGTCCCAACCATGATCGCCATCGGCGTCGCCAACCCGAGCGCGCATGGACAGGCAATGATAAGGACCGCGACAGTGCTCACAAGCGCCGAGGCGAAGCGCGGCTCGGGACCCCAGAAACTCCAGCTCCCAAAAGCGACGACGGCGACGGCGACGACCGCCGGGACGAAATACACCGCGAGCCGGTCGGCCAGACGCTGGATCGGTGCACGACTGCGCTGCGCTTCGCTCACCATCCGCACAATCTGAGCGAGAAGGGTCTCACCGCCCACGCGCTCGGCGCGCATTGTCAGGCTGCCGGTGCCGTTGACGGTGCCGCCAATCACAAAGGCCGCGCGCTCCTTTTCAACCGGGATAGGCTCGCCGCTGACCATCGACTCGTCGACAGCGCTCCGCCCGTCGATCACGCTGCCATCGACCGGGATCCGCTCTCCCGGCCGCACTCGCAAAAGGTCGCCGACCTGCACGTACGCTAACGGCACATTCTCGTCCTGCTTGGCCCCCTCATCGATGACACGATGTGCGACGGCCGGTGCCAGATCGAGGAGCATCCGCAAGGCAGCGCCCGTCCGCCGGCGCGCGCGTAGCTCCAGAACCTGACCGAGCAGCACCAACACGATGATGATCACCGAGGTGTCGAAGTAGGGCTCAACCCTGCCATCGGTACGGAACCCTTCCGGGAAGACACCCGGCGTCACGGTCGCCGCGACGCTGTAGAGATAGGCCGACCCGACGCCGAGGCCTATCAACGTGAACATGTTCGGGCTACAGCGCGCAATGGAAGCAAAGCAACGCTTAAAGAAAGGCCCACCGGCCCAGACGACGACCGGCGTGGCACAGGCTAACTGGACCCAGTTCGACAACGCGCGTTCGATGACGCCGCCGAAGACCATTTCGCCCATGGCCAGCAAGAAGACCGGGAAGCCTACCACCGCGCCGAGCCAGAACCGCCGCGTCATGTCGACCAGCTCAGGATTGTGTGGCTCCTCGCGCGTCACCGCCCGGGGCTCGAGCTCCATTCCGCACATCGGGCAGGGCCCTTGGTCAGATTGCGCGACCTCCGGATGCATCGGGCAGGTGTACTCGATGTTCGTCAGCCGATCAGCGGTCACGTTCGGCTCCAGCGCCATCCCACAGCTCGGGCAGGCGCCAGACTGCGGCTCGCAGACATCGGGGCACATCGGGCAGACATAGGCGCCAACGGCCGGTGATTGGAGGCCCGGGGCGGGAACCTCGGCAGCAACGCGTGGTGCGTGGTGATGGTAGGGAGCGGCATGCTTGTCGTGCATGCCAGCTGCAAGAGCCCGGAGAAACTGATCCGGCTCGCTCTTGAACGCTGCCTGGCAGTCACGACAGCAGAAGAGGTACGTCGTGCCGTCGTGTTCGTGGGTATACCGGGCCGTGTCCGGATCCACTTGCATGCCGCACACGGGGTCGCGTGTTTCGATATACATGAGCCGTCGCGCGCAGTTCCGCACATCCATCGCGACACCTTCCCGGTGTGGCGATGGATGCGCGGAACCGTTCATTCGGCCAGTCGCAGCGCCTGTTGCACAAAGACCTCTTCGGGCTGCGCACCGAGAATCTCGATCCGGTCGTCGACCACCGTTTTTGGCACGCCGGTCACCCGGTAACGCTGTACCAGTTCGGGAAATTCAGCCGCCTCGATCACGGACGTGGTCACGAGGGAACTCGCTGCCGCTAGCCGACAGGCCAGGCTGACCGCCTGGGGGCAAAACCGTCAGGTCGGCGTGACGAATACCTGAATGTGCACCGACCGCTCCAACCCGTCGAGAGCGGCGATACTCTCAGCAGACAGGCTGGTCTCGCCGCATGCGACCAGCTCGATCGTCTCGATGAGCGCGCCGGACTCATGGCCAGCGGGCACCCCGTAGTACCGGATGCCGGGATCCTCATCGCCAACGATCGCAATCGCGGGAGCCTTGTCGATCCCGAATGTAACCGCCTTGTCCTTGTCGAGTACTAGATTATGCTCCTCGACCGTGATGCGGTCCGAGAGGCTCACGATCTGGTCGATCGCACCCCGTGCGGCCAGACAGGCATCACAGCCAAACGTCTGGGTGAAGAAGACCAGACGGACTGGATCTGGCAGCGCAGCGAGTCGGGCGGCAAGATCGTCGGCTGCACCAGGCACGAGGGAATTATGGCAAAAGAGGCGGTCTCCTGTCTGTTTCACTTGAACAGGTCGTCGAACGCCTGGCGTACATTCCGAGGGCCCGTGGAGTGGGTCTCGCGTTCGACGGTAACACGTCCTTCGAAGTAGGTACAGTTGTTGCGTCCGTCCTTCGGCGAGACACGAGCAGGCACTGCCTGGCTACACTCAAACCGGCTACCCGAATCGAACCATGCACACTGCGCACAGCTGTGGAGATCGCTCGCACACTTCGGGCATTGGCTGTCGCTGGTGATCAGTGCGGAGATGGGGGCCCCGCAGCGGGCACACTTGAGCACCTCGCGGAAGCCCGGCATGTTGACCTTCCGGGACTCTCGCGGACCGTATCCCTGTCGCGGACCGCGCTCGCGCTTCTCATCCACCTTTGGCGCGCGGTCGCGCTCGGGTCCGTCATCCTGATACCCCCGCTGGCGATACTTTCTGGTCATCGTGGTGGGATGGTGTCCTTTGATCTACAGCAACAACCCTCGTTTTGTCCATCGGTCGCCGATTTGACAGCTGCTCCGCGCGTACACGATCCTTGTCGGCTAAACAGTCTAGTAGAGGCCCAGAGCGATCACCTAGTGAAAGGGCACTAAATGGCAGGCCGCAAAGTTGCCACGGTTTCGTATAAGAGAGACCTTTCGTCGATCCTCACGATCTTTCGACTCATGCCGGCGGACGGCTGTGCTTTTCCGCCCTCGAAGGCGGGCCAGTACATCGCCTTACGCCGCGATGATTGCAAGTTGACAAAGAAGATGGGTGTCGGAGACGACGGAGTGCCGGTTTACGAACCTACCCTGGACGACACTGGCCAGCAGAAAGTCGGTCCGGTCGCCCACTCTTATTCGATCGCATCGGCGCCCTGGGAGCAAGAGGAGCACGGGTACCTTGAGTTCTACGTGGTGCTGGAGGTGATCAAGAAGGGGGAGTTTGGTCGACTGAGCTCCGTGTTCATGAACCTAGATCCTGATGCCACCAACGAAGTCACGTACTTCGACCGAATTACCGGCAGCTTTACGCTCGACCAACGGACGGCCAACTGCGAAAACATCTTAATGGTGGGGACCGGGACCGGCCTCGCACCGTTCATCGCCATGGCCAAACAACTCCATCACGAGGCGGCCAACTCACGTGGTGATGGCCGCAAGTACACGCTTCTCCATACTAACCGCACGTACGAAGAGCTCGCGTACCACCAGGACTTACTCGACATGGAGCGCTCGGGGAAGCTCGACTTCGTCTACGTGCCGACCGTCAGCCGACCGACCCAACGTGACGTCGACGACAACGGGATGGGCATTGGCCGCGCAAACAACGTGCTGCGTCACATGTTCGACCTGCCGATGAAGGAAGAAGAGGTGCTGGCCGCGGCGAAAGCAGGCAAGAGCGACCTCGCGCGTGCCGAAGCGGGAATGAAGCGGACGCCGAAGCCCGAGCTACCCAAGCACGTGTCGAGGACCGCTCTTCGCGAGCGGCTCGATCCCACCAAGACGGTGATCCTCACATGCGGCAACCCTTGGTCAATGGCCGACATCGAAGAAACAGCTAACCGGAATCACATCAAATACGAGATGGAGGAGTGGTAGCGAGTCGGGATGTCACGTGTCAGTCCTGCTGTCGCTCAATCGCCCGGCGCACCTCGGTGTTGTCGGGAAGCGCGGGTATGTCGTAGACCTTCGCGAATGTGATCTTGCCGCTCTTGTTGACCACGAAAATGGCACGCTCCGAGATTCCACCCTCGCGTGCAACATCGTAGACCTCGGCCACCGCCCCGTGTGGATGAAAATCGCTTAGCAGGTCGAAAGAAATTCCGCCAAGGCTCTTTCCCCACTCGACCTTGGACGGCACTGCGTCGACACTGATGCCTAGCACGTGAGTATCGTGCTGATGGAACCAGTCCTGCTCGGCTTCGTAGCTCTTCATCTGGTTCGCACAGACTGGCGTCCAGGCGAGCGGGTGGAAAGCAATGACCACCTGCTTCTTCCCGCGAAAATTCGAGAGCGTCACCTGACCCCCGCGGTGGCTCGCAAGTTCAAAGTCAGGTGCGGCATCGCCAACGTTAAGTGCCACGGCGTTTCCTCCACTCCAGAGGTCAAAGTCGGTGCCATATGTTAAGCCGGATTGACTTGAGGGGAACGGGCAGTGCCACTATGCTAAACGTTGCGTGCCACGTCTCTGGGTATTCCTCGCCCTAACGCTGATTGCGCTGCCGGTGACCGGCTCGGCCCAGGACCAAACCATTGGGAAGTTCGAAGTCTCTGGCGGTTACACTTTCCTCGATGGTTCGGACGTCATCGATGGTTACGGCCCGGGCTGGCTCTTCGGACTTTCGTGGTACGTCAATCCCCAACTCGCAATTACCATGGAGGGGGGCAGCAATTCTCACCGCCAGGCGCTCGGCCTGCTCCACGCCGATGCAGACTTCCACCAGCTTATGGTCGGGTCGAAAGTCTTTCTCTCCACGGGGCGACTCCGCCCGTTCGCACAAGGGCTGTTCGGCGGCTCGCGTATCGACCTGCTGGTGACGTCCGACTTCCCGTTCGCGAGCACCGCCACCTTCGACGAAACCCACCCGTCGTTCCAAGTAGGTGGTGGCGTCGACGTTCCGCTGGGCGACACCGCGGGCCGGCGGTTTGTCTTACGCGTCGCGTTCGACTATCGGCGAGTGTTCGCTCCCGAGGCCTTCGGGCAGACCCGCATGCTAACGGGGATCGCTTACGGCTTCGGCGGGTGACTCTCAGCCCACGACAAAGGCTAGGCTAGCAACCGTCGCAGCAGATTCGCGAGGCGATGGAGACGGTAACCCCCGTCGCTTGGATTGCGATAACCGTAGATTCGCTCTTCCGGGATCAGTTCGGCCTCTGCCTTCATCGGCTCGAACTGAGTCCCCTCGTGCCACTCGTTGAAAGACGTAACGTAAACGAGAAAGAATCCCTGATCCACATTGCCGAGCCACGGGTGGGTCTGAAGTAAGAGAGTCCATTCCAAGGTTTCGGCAATCCGCTGCTCACTGAGTCGTCGTGCTTGCTCGCGACCCGCTGCCGTTGACCAGCTGAGGCCTGGCATATGCGGTAGAAACGGCCTCGGCCTATCGCAGGAATCGGCAGGTAACCCTCGTCGACCGATCTCGTCCAGACCCGGGTTAACACTGAACGAGAACGGCATCCCAAGTCGTGTGGCGGCAAGCGCGTGTCCAAGCCACTCTTCTCGCTCGATTACCGGATCATAAATCGCGATCCCATCGAAGCCGGCCGCACGCACGCACGCGGCATCCCATGTGTCTGACAGCAACGTCAGGTGGTCAAACGTGCCGTCGACTGCGGCGCGCACGTGATCCGTAGCGCGCAACCAGGTGCTGGGTGGAACGTAGTCGGGCACTCGGCGCATGACACCGTGGCAATCTTCGATTTGTTGAGGAAGCGTCGTCCGGAATACCTTGAATACCGGTCCTTGCGAGCCGTCGGCGCGCTCGTGAAAGAAAAAGCAGTCCCAGCGGCGCCTCTCCCCATATTTCGTCAGCAGGTACGACACGTCAGCCGCCAAACGATCGACGCGATCAGGCCCGTACGGCTCCAGGTGAAAGGCAACGTGAATGTCGTGCGCATGCATTACGTCCATGACGAGCGACACGGCACGGTCACTAAAACTCCCGATCCCCCACCAGCTTAGATTGATGGTGCCGACGCCAGCCTCCGCCATCCACTGGGCGTGTTGCTCAATGACCGCCGCCGAGCGGGAGTCGTAGGCTCCCAGGAGCGGCATGCTGTTGGCGGCAATGTCCGCCGGCGGCCGGCGGCCCCATTGGTCCCAGTGCCAGAACGAATCGCCGTCATACCATGGGTAGTACTCGAAGACGAAGTGGCGCCGGAGGTCACGGTATCGGCTCCGGAGTAGCTGGCCCAGTTCTGCCCATGGCACTGCATCGGTCCGCGGGACACCCCACGCCGCGGTCGGCATCCAGGCGTGCCGGGCGGCCGCCTCCGACAGTCGCTGGTGCCACACACCGACAGGATCGGTAGTCCCGGGGAAAGCGGCGAGCTCGTCCGCGATCTCCGCACCCGACTGGGCCCAGAGACGAGTACCAGTCGAGGCAATGCACGTTCGGAGTAACGCGCGCCGCGTAAATGCCATAGGGAGTAAGGCCGAAAGCTATCACGAGATGCCAGTTTTCGTCCCCACCATTTCCGTGGAATCTCCGGCCGGCTGTAAAATGCAGCGCCTAGCCCGTTCGTGGCCGGAGGGGGCCACAAGGTTGTGCGGAGCGGCCGGTTCACATAATCTTCTAGTAGCACAGTCCGAGTTATCGGCGGGGGGTCGGCCGCCCACCCGCCCCTTGAGAAACGAGGCGCCTGATGCCCACCAGACTCGTGTTCGCGGCGATCGCCCTCCTGCTGTTGATGACGCTGCCCGCGCTGACCTCGCTGTACACGGAATGGCTCTGGTTCGGGGAAACCGGTTATCAGAACGTGTTTCTCAAAAGCCTGACCACCAAAGGCCTGGTCGGCATCGTCGGTTTCCTGTTTGCCCTCCTCGTCTTGTTCGGGAGCTTGCGACTGGCGGTGAGCGGGTTTAAACGCCCCTACACCGTGTTTCCGGGCGGCGGCGATCTGCAGCCGCTGGTGCTCGAGCGCCGGCACTTCAGCTGGCTAGTAGCTGGCATCTCCGTGCTGCTTGCGTTCGTCGTCGGTTCCATCGCCGCAGGCCAGTGGCTCGTCGTTCTGCAGTTCCTGCACGCGACACCATTCGGGGAGACCGACGCGCTGTTCGGGCGAGATGTCGCCTTCTACGTTTTCACGTTGCCATTCCTCGATTTTGTTCGGTCCTCCATTCTCGCCGTCGTCGTCCTCTCACTGATCGGATCGATGGCAGCGTACGTCGTCTCTGGCCGGCTCGCGCTCGATCCGAAAGACGGGCTGAAAGTGGATCAGCAGCCGCGGCAGCATCTCTTGCTGCTCGTCGCGGTGCTCTTCGTGTTAGTCGCGTGGGGTTCGTATCTTGACATGCCGCGCATGCTGACAACGCCGGCCGGCATCGTCCACGGGGCATCGTATGTCGACGTCGCCATTCGGATCCCGCTCCTCCGCGTCCTCATGGTCGTCTCGGTTCTCGGGGCAGGCACGGCAGTGTTCGCGGCCTATTCGTCCTCGAACTGGCCAGCAGCGGTCGGCATCGGAGGGTATCTCGTCGTGTGGATCGGCGGCGGCGGCCTGGCCATGCTCGTACAACAGCTGGTGGTCACGCCGAACGAGCTGGAAAAGGAGACGCCTTACATCATTCGAACCATCGCCGCCACGCGGCTGGCGTTCGATCTCGACGAGGTCGAAGAGCGTCAGGTGTCGGGCGACGCTCTCCTCACGCTCGACGATATCGCCAACAACGCTGAGACGATCAATAACGTGCGGCTCTGGGATCACCAGCCATTGCTCGACACATTCGGCCAGATCCAGGAAATCCGAACCTATTACGAGTTCGCATCGGTTGACAATGATCGCTATGTGGTGGATGGCGAATATCGACAGACCATGGTCTCGAGTCGCGAGCTGAACTCGGACAATCTGCCGAACCGGTCCTGGATCAACGAGCGGCTGCAATACACGCACGGGTTCGGCGTAGCGCTTGGCCCCGTCAACCAGGTGACCGAAGAGGGACTCCCGGTCCTCTTCATCAAAGATCTCCCGCCGAGCTCGGAGACCGATTTGGTGGTCGACCAGCCGAGCATCTACTTCGGGGAGCTGTCGAACGACTTCGTGCTCGTCAATACCAACACCGACGAATTTCACTATCCCCAGGGCGAGGACAACGTTTCGATGCGGTACGACGGAATGGGTGGCGTCAAGATCGGAGGGCTCTTCCGGCGCCTACTATTCAGCCTGCGTTTCCGGTCGTACGAAATCCTCGTAAGCAGCCAGCTGAACGCTGATAGCCGCATACTCTACCACCGCAACATCTCCGAGCGAGTTGAGGCGATCGCGCCGTTCCTTCAGTACGACTTGGATCCCTATCTGGCGATCGCCGACGGCCGACTCTACTGGATTTTCGACGCCTACACGGTGACAGACAATTACCCGTATTCAACGCCGGCCGCCCCCGGTATCAGCTACATCCGAAACGCGGTGAAGATCGTCCTCGACGCCTACGACGGTACGACGACGTTCTATCTCGCCGAGCCAGATGATCCGCTCGGTGTAACGCTGGGGAAGATTTTTCCGGGCCTCCTGCGGCCGCTCGAGGCGATGCCCGCGTCACTGCGGAGCCATCTTCGCTACCCGGAGGGAATCTTCTCACTGCAGACCGCGACGTACTCGACGTTCCACATGACCAACCCCCTGGTCTTCTATAACGGGGAAGACCAGTGGGAAGTTCCGGTGATCGACGGCGAGCAGATGGAGCCGTACTACACGATCATGAAGCTCCCAGGTGAGGAGAACGCAGAGTTCATCCAGATGCTGCCGTTCACGCCACGGGGTAAGAACAATCTCGCGGCCTGGATGGTGGCCCGTAGCGACGGCGCCAACTACGGCAGGATGCTCGTTTTCCAGTTCCCCAAGCAGAAGGTCGTCTTCGGGCCGTCACAGATGGTCGCTCGCATCAACCAGGACCAAGACATCTCGCCACAGATCACCTTGTGGAACCAACAGGGGTCTGAGGTCATCCAGGGCACGCTCCTCGTCATCCCGATCGAGGAGGCCCTGCTCTACATCCGGCCGCTTTATCTGCGCGCCTCCGGTGGGCGCATTCCTGAGCTCAAGCGCGTCATCGTCGCCTACCAAAACCGGATCGTGATGGAGGAGACGCTCAATGGGGCGCTCGAACGCCTCTTCGGGGCGTCGCCGGCCGGGTTCGGCACGCCGTCCCCGTCGATGTTAGTCGCCGGCGTGGCTTCCGGGACACTGGCACCGTCACCCTTGTTGGTAGCGAGTGGGAAGTTGGACACTTCGGCGCAACAGGCACAGGACCACTTCATGCGAGCCATGCGGGCCCAGCGCGAAGGCGACTGGACGCTCTATGGCGAGGAGATCCAGCGCCTCGGCGACGTGCTGGAGCAAATGCAGCTGAGTGGAAGCCAGTAAATGCGTCAGGAGTTCACAGCCAAGTGCCGGCCTGCCACAGGCCCTTCTTGCTTGGAAAGCAGCATGGAGTGCGTTCGTCGTCAGCCAACAGCCATCTTCCTATCTGCGACCGCCGCGATCCTCGCCTGTTGTGGCGCACACTCCGAACTGGTCGAACCGACGCCCGGGCTGATGGTCTTTACCAACGCGCGGTTGATCACCGGCGACGGCGACGTGATCGAAAACGGCACGATGATCGTCCGCAACGGGCGGATCGAGGCGGTCGGACCGAGCGACACGATCAGCGTGCCACTCAATGCCGAGCTGTTCGACGCCACGAGCAAGACAATCATGCCCGGGCTGATCAACGCCCACGGGCACGTGAGCAACGTGCGCGGGTTGAAGGCCAACCCGGCGTTCTACACGGAAGAGCACGTCACGTACCAGTTGGGGCTCTACGCGCGTTACGGTGTGACGACCGTCTTTAGCCTGGGCGGTGACGGGCCGGCCGGCACGGCAGTCCGCAACCGCCAGGGGCTTGACCTCGATCACGCGAGGCTCTACGTCGCGGGTCGGGTCGTGGACGCCAGGACTCCCGAGGAAGCGGTCGAGCAGGTGTTCGCGGTCGCCGACAGCGGCGCCGACCTCGTCAAGATTCGCGTCGATGACAACCTGGGTGCTGCCGAGAAGATGCCACCCGAAGTGTATCAAGCGGTCATTGAGACGGCGCATGCGCGCGGCCTGCGGCTCGCGGCGCACCTGTACTACCTCGGCGATGCCAAGGATCTACTCAAAGCCGGCGCCGATCTCATTGCGCACAGCGTGCGCGATGCGGAGGTTGACGATGAGTTGATCGAGCTGCTCAACCAGAACGACACCTGCATCTGCCCTACACTCATGCGCGAGGTGTCGACCTTTGTATATGAGAAGCGACCGAAGTGGTTTGACGATCCGTTCTTCTTAAGAGCGGCTAACTCGGACGTCGTGCAGGCACTCGAGGCGCCCGAGTATCAAGAACGCATCAAAAACAGCCGCAGTGCGCAGAAATACAAGCAGGCGCTCGGCGTAGCGCAACACAACCTCAAGACACTGGTGGACAACGGCGTGAGGATCGCGTTCGGCACCGACACTGGCCCGGCTGCTCGCTTCCAGGGCTACTTCGAGCACGGTGAACTCGACCTCATGGTAGAGGCCGGCCTGACGCCGATGCAAGCGATCGTGTCGGCCACTGGTGACGCCGCACGGTGCATGCAGGTCGACAACGAGCTCGGCACACTAGCGCCGGGCAAGTGGGCCGACTTCGTCGTCCTTGGGAACAACCCGCTCGACCGCATTAGCAACACGCGCACGATCGAAGCGGTATGGATCGCTGGGAATCTGGTGCCGGGGAGTGAAGCGGACTGACGGCCGAACACCGTTCCAACGTCGCTCGCTAAGTGGTCCCTTCGTAATTGCGGTAGCGCACCGAGGACGTCGAGGTGCGTCTGCGCCGCACGGTGATCACGTGGAGCTCGACATCCCCACCCCGCGCTTGCGCCAGTACCGCGCCAACCCGAGCCAGCAGAGTGACAGAGGCGCCGGCTGCTCATAGAGCGCCACCTCGCCGGCCGGCAGGTGTCGCTGCAGGTAGAGCCGCATTTCCGCAGTGAACGCGGCCACGCGATCGTCGTCGCTTCCCCCACCCTCGAGACCCTTGCGCACCATGCCCTTCATCGCGCTTAAGTGCTCCAGGAAGGCATCCAGATGAGCCGGCGGATTTTCGTGCGGGCCAAAATGAGTCACGAAAAGAGTTGAGGCCTGCCAACGCCGGATACGCGCTACGCTCTCTTCCCACCGCTCGACATCGATATCAGGCGGCGGCGTCGGAGGCATCGCGAACAGCTCGTGCCCCGTGCGCACACCCGCGGTGTCGCCGACCAGGGCGATCCCGCTCGCGCGGTCGAAATAGCTGACGTGGTGCGACGCATGGCCGGGCGTATAGGCCACCTCAACTTGGCGGTCGGCGACGTCGATCTGCTCGCCACCACTCAGGCTCCGAATGTTTCCCTCCGGCACCGGCAGGAACGGACCCCAGAGCTCATCCATGGCGTCGCCATAGAGGCGCGCGGCGCTCACCAATAGCTTCGCCGGATCTATCATGTGCGGCGCGCCACGCTCGTGCACGTAAACCGTAATTTCGGGGTTCTCCTGCACGAGCGAGCCGGTTGCACCAGCGTGATCGAGGTGGATGTGCGTCAGAAGCACCGCCCGCAGGTCACCAACCGAAAGCCCGTGGTCCCCCAGCGACGCGCGGAGAGTCTCTAGGCAGGATGAGGGACCGGGATCCACGAGGGCAACGCCCGCCGCGCTCTGGATGATGGCCGTGGCGATAACGCGGGCGTGCCCCCGAAAGTTGAGATCGGCATACGTCACGCCTCGGGCAATCGTTTCCATGGGGCCCAAGTGTACAACGAGATGACGCCATTGCTAGCCATTCCGTCCGGGTCTGCACCGACCCGGGTTGCGGAGTGACCGGCTCGGCGGGCTGGTCCTCCCTTGACCTGCCGAAAGGCGTCTCAGTACGCTGGGTGACGCTCTCTTTTGCCGTATTGCACACATGACGACCAGCGACCAGCAGCCGGGCAGCACCGTCCTCGAACGGCACAAGGAGAAAACGGAGACGCCGAAGCTCTATCACGTCCTGCTGCTCAACGACGACTATACGACGATGGAGTTCGTGGCGAACGTGCTCGAGAGCGTGTTCCAGAGGAGTCCAGCCGAAGCGTTCCGCCTGATGATGCAGGTCCACACGCAGGGGCGGGCAGTGTGCGGCACCTATACCTACGAGGTAGCCGAGACCAAGGTCGACACGGTTCGAGACTTGGCCACGCGTGCAGGATTCCCACTGCAAGCAAGTATTGAGGAAGAGTGACATGTTCAGCGCATCGCTCGAACTGGTCCTCAATGTCGCGTATCGCGAGGCGGCGTCCCGCCGTCACACGCACCTCGCGCTCGAACATCTGCTCTACGCGCTGGCGCACGACCCAGAGGGCGAGCGAATTCTCGCCGCGTGCGGTGCTGACCTGCCGGCACTTCGGCGAACGCTGGACGAGGTCCTCGGCATGCTGGAGACCTTTGCACGGACAGAAAGTTCTCGCGAACCGGCGCAGACCCTCGGCTTCCGTCGCGTACTCCAGACTGCTGTCCTGCATGTGCAGAGCTCTGGCAAGGACGAGGTTCGCTCGGGCGACGTGATCGCCGCCATCTTGCAGCAACCGAAAACACACGCCGCGCAGGTCCTCGAAGCGCAAGGCGTCACCCGACTCGACGTTCTCAACTACATATCCCACGGCATTTCGAAAGTCCCACTCATCACCGGCAACAACAAGACGGCCAGCGACAGGGCCAAGGCGGATGTGGGCGACGAAGGCTCGGCGACCACCCGTGACACGCTTTCGGCCTATACCATCCACCTGTCGGCACGTGCCAAGGCGGGTAAGCTCGATCCGCTCATCGGCCGCACGAGCGAGCTGCAGCGCACGCTTGAGATCCTGTGCCGGCGCCGCAAAAACAACCCCATATTCGTGGGCGATGCCGGAGTGGGTAAGACAGCACTCGCCGAGGGTCTCGCCACGCGGCTCCTGGACAACGATGCCTCCACTCGACTTAGGGGCGCAGAGATCTTCGCGCTCGACACTGCCGCCCTGCTGGCCGGCACGCGCTTTCGCGGCGACTTCGAAGAACGGTTCAAAGCGATCATCGGCGCCCTCGAAAATCACCCGATGCCGATCCTCTTCATCGATGAGGTGCACGCGGCAGTGGGGGCAGGGGCTGCGACGGGCGGTGCGATGGACCTCGCGACCTTGATCAAGCCGATCCTCGCCGCCGGCGAGCTGCGCGTGATCGGCTCGACGACGTTCGAAGGTTTCAAGCACATCGAAAAAGATCGCGCGTTGGCGAGACGCTTGCAAAAAGTGACCGTCGACGAGCCAACAGTTGAGGAAACAATTTTGATCCTTGAGGGACTCCGGTCACGCTACGCGGCGCATCACATGGTCACGTACGCCGACGACGCGGTGCGCGCGGCGGCGAAGCTCGCCAAACGGCATTTGCGCGACGTCCGGCTGCCGGATAGTGCGATCGACGTCTTGGATGAAGCAGGCGCAGTGCTAGCACTTCAGGGGCCTGAGGCCGGTGGCCAGCGGTTGGAGGAGGACTCGGCGGAGGTGACAACGACCGACATCGAGCGAGTGGTTGCTCGGATGGCCCGCATTCCGGAAAAGCAGGCCACGGCGTCCGACAAGGAACGGCTGCGCACTCTCGGGGAGTCGCTCGAGCGAGTGGTCTTCGGCCAACAGGACGCCGTCCGCGCGGTCGTGACGGCGATCAAGCGCTCCCGGGCAGGCCTGGGAATGCCTGAACGCCCGGCCGGATGTTTTCTGTTCACAGGACCAACCGGCGTCGGCAAGACAGAACTTGCCAAGCAGCTCGCGATCCACCTCGGCAACGAGTTCACCCGCTACGACATGAGCGAATATATGGAAAAGCACGCCGTGGCACGCCTAATCGGCGCGCCACCCGGCTACGTCGGCTTTGAGCAAGGTGGGCTCCTCGTTGACGCCGTTCGCACCCACCCCTACAGCGTCGTGCTGCTCGATGAAATCGAGAAGGCACATCCAGATGTCTACAACATCTTGCTCCAGGTCATGGACCACGCCACTCTGACCGACAACAGCGGCCGCAAGGCGGACTTCCGTCACGTGGTGCTCATCATGACATCGAACGCCGGCTCACGAGAGGCAAGCACCATCGCCATCGGTTTCAGCACAGATCAAACGAATTCAGCGAAGGGGCAAATGAAGGCAGCCATCCAGCGGATCTTCAGCCCAGAGTTCCGGAATCGGCTTGACGCCATCGTGGCGTTCGGCACGCTGACGCCAGCCGTGATGGAGACGATCGTCGAAAAATTCATCTTGCAGCTCGAAGCCCAGTTAGCTGAGAGCCGCGTCGCTATCACGCTCGAGCCTGACGCGCGGGCCTGGCTGGCCGCCAAGGGTTACGACCCCGTGTACGGCGCGCGCCCGCTGGCCCGCGTGGTCCAGACCGAGGTCCGTGACCCGCTGACCGACGAGATTCTCTTCGGCCGACTCGAACGTGGCGGCACCGTCCGGATCGGGTCGAAGGATGGCAAACTCGTGTTTGCATTCGACGCTGTTTCACCACCCGCGGTCACGGAAGCTCCCGGGCGCACGCCCGAAGAGGCAACGAGTGAGTAAGCCGGCCTCCGCCTCATCAACGTCCGGCGCCGGTCTCCCACCTGCAGGTGGCGTGCGGCCGCCAGACGGCTCCCCAGGAACTCCACCGCCGATCCGAGTCGTCGACAAGCGGTGGTGGGCGCGCGGAAGCGACGAGGCCGAAGGCGAGGAGCGGAGGTCCGACAAACCAACCTACGTCGAGGACATCGAGCGGCAGCTGGCAGAGAAAGACGCGCGACTCAAAGAGTACGCCGACAGATTCAAGCAGGCCGCGAACGATTTCGAGCAGACGCGTGATCGGTTGCGCCGCGAGATGGCCAAGGACGTCGAGCGGGAAAAGCGTGGCATCCTTGGCGCTTTCTTGGAGGTGGTCGACAATCTCGACCGCGCCATCGCGGCTGGACGCGACGGAGCCGCCGCCGAAGACACCACGGATGCCCTGCTGCAAGGTGTCGCGCTGGTGCGGAACCAGTTTCTCGCGATGCTCGGCCGGTATGAGGTGACGCAAATCGCCGCGGCCGGCCAGGCGTTCGATCCCACCGCGCACGAGGCCCTCTCGACCGTCCCGGTTGCCGATCTCAAGCAAGAGAACATCGTCGTCACGGTCGTCAAGCCTGGGTATTTGATCGGGGAAGACGTGCTGCGGCCGGCCAGCGTCACCGTGGGAAAGCTTGAGCGTGAAGCCGCCGCTGGCGCAGAGCGCTAGTCCCCTGTCACGTCGAGCACGTCGATGAGCCCTTTGAGGTTTGCCGTCTCGTTCTCGGCCGCGTAGAGGATAGCGCGGATCTCCTGAAGCGAAGGCCTGCTCTCCAGTCCTCGCCGTCGAGCCTCACTCGCCCCTTCCCATCAAACTCCACCAACACGGCGTCCATCGGTTCAATGTAAAGGTGCATCGAGTTACACGCTGGTCTCCCGAGTCTGGACGCTAAACGCCCGCAGCCATCGAGGCTCGTTGTGCGTCTTCGACGCCAACGACCACCGCAGCCATGGCGTGATCGTCGAGCGCCGAGCCGTACGCGTACTCAATGTTGACACCGGCGGTAGCCAATAGCCGCACGGCCTTCTCTGCCGCCCCAGGACCGTTGGGCAACTGGATGAACAGCACGTCCTGTTGGTCTACCTCGTAGTCCCGGTCCCGCAGTGTTCCGGCAGCGTGAAGCGGATTATCAACAACCACGCGCAGGGTGCCACCCCCTTCAACCGTCAGGGCTAGGATGTTAACGCGCTCGTCGTAAAGGCACTGGCACACGCGGCTCAGGGCTCCTGGGCTGTTCTGTAATCTCAGTGAGAGCTCCGTTCGAATCGCCATGCCGAGGAGCTTACCCTAATCGCGTTGTCCTGGACACCAGGGCGTCTCTGGCAATTCATCAGTATCTGTGGGCCGGTCCGGGTCCTTAACCGCGCCACGGCACTCAAGAATTGTGCGCCAAGTTGCGATAGCATTAGGTAGAGAGATGGCATCTTCGAAAAAAGTAACAGCGACTGGCGCGGCCACACCCATTCCGGTGGCTAACCGCGTCGGTGGCTTCAACTACGCCATTCGTAACATCGTCGCCGAGGCCAAAAAGGTTGAAGCCAGCGGCCGGAAGGTTCACTACCTCAATATCGGGGACCCGGTACTCTTCGGGTTCAAGACCCCGCCACATCTCGTGGAGGCGGTCGAGCGGGCAATGCGCGAGGGCCGTAACGGCTACACGTCTGCAGCCGGCATCGAGCTGGCCCGCACGGCGGTCGCGGCGGATTTCGAGGCACGCGGTTTCTCAACGCCCCCCGACCGTGTCGTCCTGACATCGGGTGCGTCCGAAGGCATCGACCTAGCACTAAGCGTGCTCGTCGATCGCGGCGATGAGGTGCTGGTACCGGTTCCCAGCTATCCGTTCTACACTGCGGTGTTGGCCAAGCTCGGGGCGCACGCAGTCTACTATCGAACGGATCCAGCGCGTGGTTGGGAGCCAGACCTCGAGCATGTGCATAGCCTGATCGGCCCGAGGACGCGCGCGCTCGTCGTTATCGACCCGAACAACCCAACCGGCGCCGTCTACGCGCACACGGCGAGGCGGGCCTTTGTCGATATCGCCGATCGCTACAACATCGTGCTGCTATCTGACGAGGGCTATACCGACCTGGCCTATGATGGCCCGGTGCCGCCACTCGGCGCCTCCAATCCAGATGCCCCAGTGATCTCGTTTTCGTCTCTCTCTAAGGCCTATATCGCGCCCGGCTGGCGCGCCGGCTGGATGGCAGTCGGCGGCGGGCCGCGGCTGGATAAGGTCCTCGCCGCGGTCAAGGAGGTGGCGGACGGTCGCCTGTGCAGCGTGGGACCGATGCAATATGCAATCGCCGCTGCGTTGACCGGTGATAAGGGCCATCAAGCAGAGTTCTGCCATGGCTTGAAGGCACGTGCGGAACTGACGACGCGGCGGCTCAACGCCATCGAGGGGATGTCGTGCGTGCCGCCCCGGGCAGCTTTCTACGCCATGCCAAAGGTTGAGCTCCCGCCCGGTTGTACAGACGAAGATTTCGTCCTGGGCTTGGTACGCGCCACGGGGCTTTTGTGCGTCTATGGTTCCGGCTTCGGTACGCAGCCCAGCGATGGCTACTTTCGCATCGTCTTTCTAGCCTCCCCCGCCGAGCTAACCAAATTTTTCGACACGATCGAGGCGTTCACCGCCGAGTTTCTGGCCAACTGAGCTCTCAGAACCCTAACCACTCCTCCCCTTCACTTGCATCCGAGAGGGCATACGCATCAGACTAAGTGCTGCCTTTCGTAGTTACGCTGACACCCCAAAGGCCGACCACACGATGACGCGTCCGACTCTGACAAGGCGTGAGGATGGGGAGGCTCCCCACATGACGTGGGTGGCCGGTAGCGTCTTGATCATGGTCTTGGGCCTGGTGCTCCCGTGCACGGCCGCGGCCCAGCCGGCGATCTCGGCGGCCGACTTCGATCCATTCGTCGACACGCTGCAAACCGCCGTTGGATCGTCGGACGTGACGGCCTATCTGAACCTGCTCGCTGGCGACGCCGATGTGGAGGCAGCGCGCGAATTCGCGCGCGATGGCTTACGTCCGGATGTCACTCAGGCCGTCGTGCGGGTATGGTCCTCGGTACCACTGGAGGGCGCACCGGAGGGTACTGGCTATGAGCTGACGGTGGAAGTGTTCACCGAAAGCGGCACCCGCGGCCGGCTGCAGACCTGGCTGCTGGCCGTAGTCCAGGACCCTGCTGTGGGAGGCTCGCCTTCGGCGTGGCGGATTGCTGACCAGCTTAGCATCGACTCGGTCGAGGGGCTGCACCACCTAACGCTGAGCCTCGACAAGCAGTTTGACGCGGCCGACCTGGTCATCACCGGCGAGGACATGACGCTACGGATGTCGCACGGTGCCGCCTTCGTGGCCGAGACCGACCAGGGGATCACCAGTTTGGTCCTCGTGGGGGACGGTGTCCTAACTTTCTCGCCACAGCCAGAAGCCGAGCGTGGACAGGTTCGAATCTTCTCAGGCAGCGAAACACTCGAAGCGAAGTTCACCGAAGCATTCGTCCGTGTGCACCCGGAGACGTTCTCATCTCTGGTTTCGACCAGCACGCTGGTCGAAACATCAGTCGCTATCGACGACCTCCAGCTGGCACAGGAGGTGTTCGACGAGTTTTCCATGCTCTCGTTTGTCGTCGACCTCGGTGACCTCAGTGGTAAGACATGGTCGCTGGTGCCAAGCATCGGCGATTTCATCGCCGAAATCCGGACGCGTCGCTCCGGGACGTTGACATACGCGCAGATACAGAACCGGCCAGAAGACATCACGCTCTACGATCGAGCGCTTAATCGCATCATCGCGCTGTACCCGTCGGCGCAGAAACGTGCCGTCCAGGGCCGCTACTACAGCGAGAACGACACCGTATCCTACGACGTGCTGGACTACCGGATCGAGGCTTCGTTCAAGCCGCGCGGTACGGTCCAAGAGTCCTTCCGCTCCCGCCCGCGACTCCGCGGGTGCTTCATCGAAGGCACGACA
This sequence comes from Vicinamibacterales bacterium, assembly GCA_965197375.1. Lineage (GTDB taxonomy): Bacteria > Acidobacteriota > Vicinamibacteria > Vicinamibacterales > UBA8438 > CBDAMZ01. The sequence goes on along the minus strand of CBDAMZ010000009.1, from coordinate 276,158 downwards.
CGATTGGCCCTGCGCGTGACCGCTCGGTCGTTGACGACGTTGACCCTCCGCCTGGCGGACGATCTCGAGGTGTTCTCGGTCACGTCGAACGAGTTCGGGTTGCTCCGGTTCTTCCGCATGCGGGGACAGAACAACATCGTTATCAACCTCCCCGGGGAAGTGCTGACTGGTGCCGAGTTCACGGTTGTCGTTAACTATTCCGGCCTCCTTAAGGCACAGCCGCTGGACGAAAATTGGATCGGCGTGCAGCGGTTTGTGTTCGAGGGGATCACATCCCAGATGCCGTTCGGGCGCGCTGAATCCAGCTACGTCTACAGCAACTCGAGCTACTGGTACCCCCAGTCGACCGTCCACGACTACGCGACCGCCGTGATGAATCTCACGGTCCCTGCCGGCTACGGGGTCGTGGCTAGCGGCGTTCCCACCGCAGGCAACCCGCTGGCGCGGACGGAGCCAGGCAAGACCGGCACTCGCCGCTACGCGTTCGTGACGCCGCAGCCGGTCCGCTACTTGTCGTCCCTCATCAGCCGGTTCGCGGCCGGCGAGACCGAGTCGCGCGAGGTCGTACTTGAAAGTGACGTCGCAGCATCAGCTGTCCTGCGCGCGGGCGTGTCCTACGACAGCCTGTTGCTCGCGGTCGAATCAAACGAGCGCAGCAAGAATCGCGTTGCTGATTTCTACGACAAGTCGGCCGACGTCCTCCACTTCTACGCGTCACTTATCGGCGACATTCCATATCCGACTTTCACGCTCACGCTGACCGACGCCCTTCTACCCGGCGGCCATAGCCCAGCCTACTTCGCGGTGCTCAACCAAGAACTCCCGAGGCACCCGGGTCTCACGATATCGTGGCGAACTGACCCAGTGGCCTTTAGCAACTATCCCTCTTTTTTTCTCGCGCACGAGCTGGCGCACCAGTGGTGGGGCCAGGGGGTAGGCTTAAAGAACTACCACGAGCGATGGCTAAGTGAGGGTCTCGCACAGTACTTCGCCGCGCTGTACGCCGAGCACGAGGGTGGCACGGAGGTGTTTGCCAAAATCGTCTCCCAAATGCAACGCTGGAGCTTGCGGCACACCGAACAAGGGCCGGTCTACCTTGGGCATCGACTCGGCCGCCTAGAGAACAAGCCGCGAGTGTTCCGAGCGCTGGTCTACAACAAGGGTGCGATGGTTCTGCATATGCTACGCCGCCTAGTCGGCGACAAGGCGTTCTTCAACGGCCTTCGCCGCTTCTATAACGAGATGCGGTTCCAGAACGCCGGTACCGACGACCTCATCAGTGCCTTCGAACTCGAAGCGAATCGCTCGCTGGCAAATTTCTTCGAACGCTGGATTCACGGAACGGACCTTCCGGAGATTAATTTCAGCTATCGCACGGAGGTGCAGCTGGGCGGACAACAAGGGGGGGACCGACGCCGTGCTCCGTTTCGAGCAGGGCTCGAAGCTTTTCGAGGTCCCAATCACTGTCACGTTACGGTATCGCGCCGGCACAGATGAAACGATCGTCGTTCCCGTCACCGAGCAAGTGACCGAGGTGCGGGTGCCCGTTCGGGGCCAGCTCCGCGGCGTGGAGGTCAACGAGGATGGTGCGGCGCTGGTTGAAATCGACCGTTAGTTCGCATCCTGTTCCGGCGTTGCGGCATCATAGTAAGTGTCACGAGATGCCCAGGGTTCGCTTTCCGGTTTTTGCCAGCGGCGTCGTGGCGGTCGCCGTGACCGTCGCGGCAACACCGGTGGCGCAGTCTCAGCTGCGACACATCGGCATTGACCTGACCCCCCTAGCCGAGGCAGACGCCGCTCACGCCGGGGCCACGCATCGCATAGCCCTCGAAGCCCGGATCGAACCCGGGTTCCACGTCAACTCGAACAAGCCGCTCGATGAGTTCTTGATTCCGACCGACCTCACGCTGGATCCCCCGGCCGGCATCACGCTGGAGGGGCTCGCGTGGCCCGATCCAGTCATGCTGAACCAGGTGGGTGCCAACGAGCCGCTAGCGGTGTTCGAAGAAGAGTTCGTCATCGGGGTTCGCCTGGCGCTCGCGCCGGACGTCGCGCCTGGCGAGCACGTGGTGCCTGGGACGCTCCGATATCAGGCCTGCGACGAGACAATGTGCTACGCGCCGGTGTCCGTGCCGGTGGTGTTCCAGCTCGCTGTCGTCCCGGAGACGCAGCTCCTGAAAACCCTCCACCTGGCGCTCTTCGACGGGCTCACCTTCACCGCGGCGGGCACAAGGGACGCCGGCGGCAGGGATCCTGATAAACGCCCCGTGCTGTCGACGTGGGACGACGCTAACGTGATCCCCCAACTCGACGGATTCGCCGTCCTCGGCACGACCGGCGGGTACCTAAACGCCGGGCAGTTCCTTGAATTCGTGGAGCGGGCGGAATCTGGTCAGACCGAGCCGGGATGGTTCGAGGGACGCGGTCCACTGGCGATCCTTGTGCTGATTCTGATCGGCGGCCTCGCCTTAAACCTTACGCCCTGCGTACTCCCGGTGATCCCGATAAACCTAGCGATCATCGGGGCGGGGACTCAGGCAGGCTCGCGGCGACGGGGATTTGCCCTCGGTAGCGCTTACGGACTGGCAATGGCGCTCGTGTACGGCGTGCTTGGGCTCGGCGTGATCCTGACGGCCGGGACCTTCGGGACGATCAACGCGTCCCCCTGGTTTAACTTGAGCATTGCGTTGCTCTTCGTCGTACTCGCGCTCGCGTTGTTCGATGTCCTGACGATTGACTTCTCGCGCTTCCAGAGCAAGGTTCCCTTCAGCAGCTCGGGGGGCGGGTCGTTTCTGGTGGCCTTCGGCATGGGTGGCGTCTCGGCCCTGCTGGCGGGCGCCTGCGTAGCGCCGGTCGTGATCCAGGTGATCGTGTTTTCGAGCAACCTCTATGCGACCGGAACGGCGGTTGCTTTGGCCCTCCCTTTCATCCTCGGTCTCGGTATGGCGATCCCGTGGCCGATCGCAGGCGCCGGCCTAACGCTCATGCCAAAGCCGGGGCCCTGGATGATCCGGGTTAAGCAAGCGTTCGGCCTATTTATCCTCGGATCAGCGGTGTACTACGGCTACCTCTCGTACGGGCTTTTCAGTCAGCGATGGGTCAACCCCGACCTGGTTGCTGATAGTGTGCAGGAGCTCATCGAAGCAGGCTGGCACCCGACACTAAGCCAGGGACTACAGGCGGCTCAGGACGAAGATATGCTGGTCCTGGTGGATATCTGGGCGACCTGGTGCAAGAACTGCCTCACGATGGACAAAACGACGCTCAAGGAGCCAGACGTTCAGACGGCCCTCGATGGTTACGTCAAGATCAAGTTCCAGGCCGAAGATTTGAGCTCGTCGCCCGCTAGTGAAGTCATGGAACGATTCGAGGCGATCGGCCTCCCGACCTACGCCATTCTGCGACCGAGTAAGATGGCGGCGCCAGCCGTCGTGAGCGAGGCTCGTTAACGGCTGGGGCTACGGCCCGGCCCCACGTCTCGACGCCCGCCACGTCCTGGGTGTCCGCGCCCGGATCGCCCGAGTGAGTATGCGTGCGGACCCATAGAGACCTCTCTCCCGAGAACACTGCGCCGTCAACGTGGAATGTGAGTAGCCACCGAGCCCCCACCTCGGCACGCTGTCGGACCCGACTTCATGGATAGTGCCGTCCCCGCTCCAGACAACCATCGTCGATGCCCCGGCGTCAGTTATGGCTCAGGCAAGCTCGTGTGCAGTCCCGACACCTTCGGTGAACACGATCTCCTTTTCACAGCACAGCTCTAGAGCACGGCTTCTGCGATTCGAGGGCACGTTTCCACGCCGAGGTGTCAGTAAGCACTGGCGGACGGGTCGATTTTGATACCGACGTTCATAAGAAGGCCCGTGCCCATTACGACTGGCGATCACGTCGTTCGGACGAAGACATTCCGGTGCTATAGTAAGCGCACCGATGAGCCATCCGTGGCTAAGAGCGGGGTCGGTCATCATCATGCTGGGGGTGGCCGCCGCTGCTGGCCACCAGGCCTTTCTCGCTGAACAACAGATCGCGGACGAACGGAAAACCGAGCGGGCGTTTTCCGCACTCGCCTGGAAGGTTGCTGTGTCGCTCGCCGACCTGCGCGCCGCCCAGCAAGCGTACGTGGCAGCGGGACAGGACCGCGGGTATTGGGTTGAGAAGGTCGTCGTTCACTTTAACGCGATCACCACGAACCTCGGCACCCTCACGAACATCTCCACCGTATCCGGCACGACCAGCGCGCTTGAAGAAACCTCTTCATCGGTCGAGAATTTGAAGCGGATAGACACGCTAGCTCGCGAGCACGCGGCCACGGGTCAGGATCTCTTAGCTTCCGATCTCATCTTCACCGACGGGCTCGAGCTGACCAGAAAGGCCGGGAGTCATCTCGAGTTCGCTCGGGTGACCGAGCGTGCGGCGCGGGACGCAAGCACCAGACAACACCGCAACACTCAGGGCGTCGCGCTCGCCACGGCGGTGGGCACCGGCCTATTGGTGACACTCCTGTTGCTCCCCGCGGCCAGGCCGCAAGCTCAAGCGGAAGCCCCCGGCGAACCGGCGGTGGCGGGGCCAGCCGCGTCGGAGGAGGAGCAGATATCACGTCTCTCGAAGGTACGGCCGCTGCTCGCCTTCGACGCCGCCCGGTTGTCATTAGCAGACTGGCCACTGCCGGCCGGGGCCGCTTCGGAGCCCGCCTATCCCGATCCCCGGCTCGCTGCGGAACTCTGTACGGATCTTGGCTGCCTGTCGAGCTCGGAGGACTTACCGTCGCTGCTCGCCCGCACCGCCAAGCTCCTGAACGCTTCTGTGATCATCGTCTGGGTGCGGGATGGAACGAGAGCCGCACTCCGGCCGGCCATCGTCCACGGCTACCCACCACAAGCACTCGCCCGCCTGGGTGCCATTGCGTCTGACGGCGACAACGCAACCGCCGCCGCGTATCGCACGGTACAGATGCAAGTCGTGCCGAGCGATCTCCAGGGACGGGGCGCGATCGTCGCGCCGCTGATCTCGTCGGCGAGCTGTGTTGGCGTGATGTCGGCGGAGCTCAGACAGGGCTGGGAGACCAGTAACACCGTGCAGGTCCTCGCATCCATCATCGCCGCGCAGCTCACGACGCTGGTCGTGGCGGACCCCCAGGACCGCGCCCAGCGCGCGTAGGTATAGGGATAAGGGCGGCGTCATCGTACCCGCCGGTGGCTCGGCTTCGTCCAGCGTTGCGGTCAGCAATGGCTCGTTGCGATCGCGAATTCCTCGTCCAGCCTGATGCCGGGGAGCCAACGTTGGGGGGCGCGCACGTAGCGGCTCGTCGCCTAACAGACTCCGTCCGCTCGCGGCAGCAGGTAGTCAACTCGAAAGGGCGAGCGAAACACCCCCTACAGAACGCCGGGTGGAGTAGATCGCAGAAACCAGCAATCTACGACGCCAGGGAACCAGCGTGGGATTTAATGGCGACCGAAATAGCCTTCGCGAGATCAGCAAGATGCGTTAACTCAGGCAGGAAATGGCATCGCTGCATCCCGTTGTGTGAGGTGCTGGCGATCCCGACGCGGCCACTTGCCTTTTCCACGGCCTCAGGCCCTGGCAGAAAATTCTCTCCGGCCTCCATGCTTCTTGTTCTGTATACTGGCCCTGTGTGCGCCGGTCTCGCCCTCCCTCTCAACAATGCTGCCATCGAGCAGATCCTACCGCACCGCTATCCGTTTCTCCTCGTGGACCGCATTACAGAGTTCGAGGTCGATACGCGGATCGTAGGTGTCAAGAACGTGTCGCTCAACGAGCGCTATCTTGCTCGCCGCCCGGGCGAGCTTCCGGTGTTGCCACCAACTATCCTCACCGAGGCCGTGGCACAAGTCGGAGCCATCCTCATCCTCGCCAAGCCAAAGAACCGCGAAAAACTGATCTACTTCATGGGCATCGAGCGTGTGCGGTACCACCAGCCGGTGCATCCCGGCGACGTCGTTGTGATCGAGGTAACAGTCGATCGCCTGCGCAGCCGAGTGGGGCAGCTGAAAGGGCTCGCGTGGGTGGAGGACCAAGTCGTCGTGGAGGGAACGATGACGTTTGCGCTCGGGCCGAATAAGGCGGCAAGCGGCCGCTGATCACTACGAAGCGTTGCTGATTTGATCCATTTATCGGCTCGTCCTATCTGATGTAGAATGGCGCAATGGGTTCGAATAACAAGACACGGCAGAGTGCTCCCCAGACCGCAACTCCGCAGCCAGGTGGTCCACCGTGGATCGTTATTGGCGGCGTGCTCGCATTGGCCGCCTTGGTCACCTTCGCGTTGTATCCATCATCCACATCGGAGTCGACCGGTACATCGATCGCCGAAGCAGCGCCAGCCAGAGAGGCGGTGCCCGCCCCGACATCGACCGAACACCCAAGCGGGGCTCCGACGGCACCGACAGCCCAGGCGAGCCCGGTCCCGGACGCCACGCAGCCGTTGCCGCCCTTGCCGCTGGTGCCCAATATGGTGGCCCGCCCGCCAGAGGTCGTCCGTGACGCGTACGTGTTCGCCGCGTACAATCCGGACGTCCTCGAGTTCGTGCCGTGCTTCTGCGGCTGCGAAACTGCCGGTCACAAGGCGAACGCCGACTGCTTCGTGGAGTCCCGGAACCCGGATGGCAGCGTGCGCACTTGGGACACGCATGGCATGGCGTGCGCGGTTTGCGTCGACGTGGCGCGTGACTCGATGCGGTTGCGCTCATCAGGCGCTTCGGTCCGAGACGTTCGCACGGCCATCGAGGCGAAATACGCGCAGTACACCAGACGCACGCCGACTCCCCCTGCGCCACATTAGGGTCCCTTCTCCGCAGGTCAAGTGCCGGCAAGTGGTCCTGCTATAATCGGCCGTGTCGCCTCGCCCCGCCCGACGGGCGCGTACGAAGTCGGCCTCGCTCCCCAACGCATTGACCCGCTTGTTCGAAGCGGTCCGCGAAGGAATCTACATCGGGACGTTGGGTGTTGAGCCTGGTAGCACCCTCGCGGCCAACCCCCACCTAAAGTTGATGTTCGGGTACCCGGCAGAATGCAACGACCGGGACGTGCGCCCGTTCGATCCGGAGCGCTTCGTCGATCCACAAGCGCGCGCCGCATTTCTCGAGCGGCTCGACCGAGACGGCGCTGTGACCGACTACCTGCTACGGCTCCGCCGTGCCGACGAGAGCCCGATCTGGGTGGAAGTCACGGCGTACATCGGTCCTAAAGACAACGGAAAGGCTCGAAGAATAGACGTGCTAGCCCGAGACGTGAGCGAACGCCGGAAGCTCGAGGACCAGGGGCGGGATGTGTATCACCAGCTGGTCGAAGCAAAAAAGCTAGCGGCACTGGGCCAGACAGTCTCCGGTGTCGCCCACGAACTAAATAACCCGCTCGCCACCATCTTGACGTGGTCTGAACGGCTTTCGGCTCGCGATCTCGATGATGTGACCAAGCGCGGCATCGAAACGATCCTTGGCGAGTCGGAGCGAGCCGCCAAGATCGTTCGTAACCTGCTCACCTTCGCGCACAAGCGACACACGACACGATCGATGGTCGACTTGAACCAGGTCGTTCGCGAGACGCTCGCCTTGCGGGTCTACGAACAGCGGATGTCAAACATCACGACCCTCGACGCCCTCGCCACGGGCCTACCCCAGGTGGTCGCCGATCCGCACCACCTCAAGCAGGTGCTACTCAACCTCATCATCAACGCCGAACAAGCGATGCTCTCAGCGAATGGGCAAGGTACGCTAATAGCACGCACCTGGTACGACGCCGACTGCGAGTCCGTCATGCTGGAGATCAACGACGACGGCCCTGGCGTGCCGGCCGATGTTCAGGAGAAGATCTTCGATCCGTTCTTTACCACCAAAGCGGTCGGTGAGGGCACGGGCTTGGGGTTGGCGGTCGCGCATGCGATCGTGCAGGACCACGGCGGGCAGCTCCGCTTGGCGTCGGAGCCTGGTCAGGGCGCCTCGTTCTTCGTCAAACTGCCAACCGGCGGCGGCGGCGCGCGGCCGGCGGCGCCAAGCGTGGCTCAACCAGCGATCACGGTAGGCGCGGGGGCGTCCGTACTGGTGGTGGAGGACGAACCGGCGCTAGCAGCGGCCGTGGCCGAGGCGTTGACCGATGCCGGGTTTCGGATCGATCGAGCTGGCGACGGTGAAGAAGCGTTGGAGCGGATCCGGAGTCGCGTCTACGATCTGGTAGTCTGCGATCTAAAGATGCCCCGCTTGGATGGTCGTGCTTTCTACAACGTGATCGCTGCCTCGACGCCCTCGCTCGCGAACCGGATCGTGTTTGTGACCGGTGACGTGGCGGGCACCGAGGCTGGGCGTTTTCTCGAGGAGAGCGGCTGCCGCTGGCTCGCCAAGCCTTTCCGCCTGGGTGACCTCCTCAAAGTGGCTCGCGAAGTGGTCGCGTAGCGATCCGTCTCACAATTACGGCGGTGCGCCGCGCGCCCGCCAAGTAAGCCGTATCTCGCCATTGCAAGGCACGCGGCGGGGTGTTCACTTACCGCGCGACCGCCAACGCCGGCGGCCGCCGTGGGCCAGCTCCCATTGCGGGTCCTACTGCCTGCCGCGTCCGCGCGTCCACGTAGGACATCAGTACGCTGCGCCTCTTGGTCGCCGTGCCAATCTCGCGACCGTTGTTGGCCTTCCCGAGTTTGGCTTTCGCCATCTTCATCTCAGCCACGCTGTCAAGCGGGCCCAGCACCGTGCCCAGCTCGTCGGGCGCGAGGTCCGATCCCAACAGCCGGCGCAACCGCTGGATGGCGCGAGCATGGAGCTGGGACACCCGCGATTCGTTCACGCCGATCTCGGCGCCGATCTGCTTCATGGTGACATCGCCGTAGTAATAGAGTCCGATCACTTTTCGCTCGCGCCTGGGCAGGGCCGCGACCGCGGCGCGAACGCGGCGACGAACCTCTGCATGTTCACACGCCTTGTCCGGTGCGGGCGGCTCGGAGGGTACCAACACCGGTGGCAGGCGTGTGCTGTCGACCACATCCCCCGTCGCGAGCGGCGAGGTGGACTCGATCGTGTTGATCCGGACGATCGTCCGGCTTAGTCGGGCCTCGTCCGACCCCAAGTGATTGGCGAGATCGGAAAGCGACGGCTCACACCCCAGCTCGTGGCGCAGCTTCACCCGGGCCGCCTCCAATTCACGCCGGACCCGACGGATGCCGCGCGGCCAGGTGTCCCGACGCAGCGCGTCGATTATGGCCCCTCGGACCCGGCGTTCGGCGAACGTTTCGAACTTGATCCCCCGCGACTCATCGAAGCGGCGAGCTGCGTCGATCAGCCCGATCACCCCGTCCTGGACAAGATCTCCGACGTCAATGGAGCGGGGCATCGAAGCCACCATGCGGCGTGCCAAGGCCTCGACGAACGGCAGCCCCGCTGCGATGCGTTCTCGCTGAGCGTTGGTTTGTACCTGTTTCCGCACCAGCCCCTACCAGAGCAAGGCCGATGCCACACCGAACCCGAAGGAAGAACAAATCTCCAGGCAGCGCCACGAATCGAGTTAACCTACTGGCTAATCGGTAGGTTATGGCTTGTGAGTGGACGTGCAGACACGAGCAAAAGGCTGCCAGGGCACGCACACAAAGTGTCAAGACGTTGACGAAACGAGCACTTTGTGTCATAAATTTGACTGTTTAAGGTGGTGTGTCGAGGGGTTTAGCTCGCAGGAACCGGAGGGACGGCTCACGGAGAACTAGGTGTTGGGCGTCCTGCTACGGGACTGGATATCTCTCGCGGTCGCGATCGCTTCTACGGCGCTTGCAACGATCTGGGTGGCACGCGCGCGACTCGTTTCACTTTCGCTCTTACCTTCCAGCAATTCGGCACTGGCCAGGATGATGCCGAGTTGATTGTTCAACCGATGGAACAGCATGCCTACCTCTGATCGCTCGGCCGGAAGGGCGTTGTTTACGGCGCCGGAAGGTGGGCGGGGAACGTCGCTCGCCATAGCTACGCGTCGCTTCGGACCGATGCCACACGCCACTTTTTCCGGCCCGCCTGATCTTCTGGCTCACGCCACAATGTGTCGATGAAGATCCGCACCGATCCGCCAGCCGTTCTAACATATTCGACTTTCCCGCTAGCGATCCAGTTGTAGATGGTGCGGCGGCTTACACCGACCAACTCGCACGCCTTCATGATGGAGATCGTTTTCCTGTCGACAATCATCGTTTCGCTCGCCACTTGCACCACCGGGGAAATGAAAATAGCCAACGACGGAGCTCCCGGCGTAGCTCCGAACGACCCCGACGAGAAATATCGGCACCGTCCGGTCAGAGCTGTAGCCCGCGACGCTGGCGCTGGACCGACGCGACCCGGCAGCTGCCTGCCTTGACCGCCGATCGCACCGCTGTCAAAATGCTGGCGCTCGAGCAAGTGACTGAAAACGAGGCACATCTGCTGCTCGTCGAAGATGAACCCGCGCTTCGCGCGGCGACCGCCGAGCGGTTGGCGGAGCACGGGTACCGCGTCGTCCAGGCAGAGACCGGAGAGGCCGCGCTCGACTGCCTGACTGACTTCGCGTTCGACGCCGTGGTCACCGACCTTCGGCTACCGGGGATCGACGGGACTGTGGTGATCGAAGCAGCCCTCGAACGGTATCCGGAAATCGTCGCGGTCGTCGTAACCGGTTACGGTACCGTCAAAGACGCAGTCGAAGCGATCAAGCGCGGCGCGACCGACTTCGTCACAAAACCCTTCCAGTTCGACCACCTACTGCACGTCCTCTCGTCGGCGCTCGAGCAACGTCGCTTGAAGTCTGAAAATGCCTACCTACGATCGCAGCTCGAGGAGCGATATCGCTTCGAGGGCATCGTGGGGCGAAGCCAGGCGATGCGAGATCTGTTTCAGGTGTTGGAGGCGGTAGCGGGCACGACGAGCACGATTCTCATCACCGGCGAGACCGGCACCGGGAAGGAGCTTGTCGCGCGGGCCATTCATCACAACAGCCCGCGCCGCGGCCAGCAATTCGTGGCGCTGAGCTGCGGGGCGATCCCCGAGACGCTCCTCGAGGCTGAGCTGTTCGGCCACGTTCGGGGCGCCTTCACGGGCGCTGTCGCGAATCGCCAGGGGCGATTGGAGCAAGCGCACCGCGGCTCTCTATTTCTGGACGAAATCGGTTCCATGAGTGCCAATCTGCAGGCGAAGCTGCTACGGGCTTTGCAGGAACGCGAGTTCGAGCGGCTGGGTGACTCGCAGTCAATCAAGATCGACGTGCGGGTGATTGCCGCCACGAACTCCGACCTGGCGCGGTTGGTCGAAGAGGGGAGATTTCGCGAAGACCTGTACTACCGTCTCAACGTCATCCCGATCCATCTCCCGCCGCTCAGGGAGCGCCGCGAGGACATCCCGCTGCTAACCCAGAGTCTCTCGGAGCGGATCGGCCGAAACCTGACCCCGCCGCGGGCCGATGTCGTCTTCTCCCAGGAGGCGATGCGTCAAATGATGGCGTTTAGATGGCCAGGCAATATTCGCCAACTCGAGAACGCCATCGAACGCGCGCTTGCACTCAGCCCAGAGCGATCACAAATCGACGCCGGGGATCTGCCGCGGGAAGTGCAACAGGGGAAGCAAGACCCGACCAATGTCGCTGTTTCGCTCCCTGATGACGGCCTCGACCTTCCGGAGCACCTCCACAGCATCGAGCGGGAGCTGATCCGACGTTCGCTCGAGCGAACCGGAAGCAATAAGCACAAGGCCGCGAAGTTGCTGAATATCAAGCGTACGACTCTCATTGAGAAAGTGCGGCGACTGGGGCTGTAGCGATTGTCCCGGCACCTGGCCTGGAAGGCGTCGACCGGCTGACCCGTTACGCCACGACGTCGAGCCGGTAATCGACCATCCGATCCCCATCGAAGATCCAGCGCCCCGAGAATTTCTTCCCCTCCAACAGCAACGGCAGCCAGACGCGATCGTCCTCCCACATCTCGTCAAATGGAATTTCGTCGAGCCCGGCCCAAATCGGCACGGCCTCATCGGTTTCAACTGGGACGCCGTGCAGATCGGACGCGCGGTAGACGTGAACGTAGATCGAGTACCCATCGACGAACTGAAACCGGTGTTCCCCCAACTTGACGAGGCCTAACGGGGTTACACCGAGCTCCTCTCGCATCTCCCGCACCGCACACGCATCAGGGGTCTCGCCGGACTCCAGACGCCCCCCTGGTGCGTTGATCTTCCCGGCACCAAGCCCATGTTTCTTTCGAATGAGAAGCACCTTCCCGTTACGGATCACGAACACGAGTGTGGCCGGGTCAACGGCCGTCCAGCTAGTCCAGTCGATGTCGGCGACGTGCCGGGCCTCCATGGAAGGGTCAGTGTGCCACGAATCGGAGCGTCCACTTCAGCGCGCCAGGGAACGAGACCACAATGACGTCGGTCGGCCGAATGCCTCTGTAATTACGGACGGGACCATTCAGTTCAAAGGGTCGCTTCGAACCATGGAGCGGCGTCACGTGCTCGCCACGGCGGCCGGCCCGGGCTGGAAAAAGCAGTCGTGGATGACCTCGCGGAGCTCGTCGATCGACTCCGCCGAGTTGATGGCGGTCCGGAGACGTGATCCGCCGCTAAAACCCTTCGTGTACCAGGCACCTAATGCCCGTAGCTTGTTAACGGCCCACCGCTCCCGGCCTTTCGCGTGCCGGGTCGCAGCGGGACGGGACGCTGGGTCTACCCCACGGGCTGCGTGGCGGAACCCTCGTGCCTCGTCGATCCCTTCGTGGAGCAATAGTTCGATGTAGTCACGCAAGAACTGGCCCCGCTCCTCGAGCGAGACCGTCGGCGCGGGGTGCCCAGCGGCCATCGCAGCTGCCTGTTGGAAGATCCAGGGGTTCCGCAGCGCGCCTCGCCCGATCAGCACGCCGGCCACGCCTGTCCGAGCCGTTCGATCGATGACTTGATCGGCCGTCACGCAGTCGCCACTCCCGAAGACCGGAATCGTCACGCGCGCCGCCACCTCTTCGATCAAGGCCCAGTCCGACTGCCCGCTGTAAGACTGAGCGGCTGTTCGTCCGTGCACCGACACGGCCGCCGCGCCGGCATCTTCCATCATCTGGGCCATGACCGGCGCGTTGATCGCCCGATCGTCCCAGCCCGCGCGCATCTTGACGGTCACGGGAATGCGGACCGCCTTCGTCATCGACCGTACGATGGCGGCCGCGTGGTCCGGCACTCGCATCAGACTGCAGCCGGCGTTGTGCTTGGCGACCTTCGGCACGGGACACCCCATGTTGACATCGACGATGTCGGCGCCAAGGCTTTCGGTAATCTGCGCTGCCAACGCCATCTTCGCGGGGTCTCCACCGAAGATTTGGATCGACACAGGACGTTCTTCCTCGGTGTATTCAGCGTACTCGAGAGTGCGTCCGATGCCGCGCACGAGCCCTTCAGAACTCACCATTTCGGTGATCACCAACCCGCACCCCCCCGTGCGCTTTACGAGACGGCGAAATGCCGTGTCGGTCATACCGGCCATCGGCGCAAGGACGAACGGCGGATCGATCTGGACGGACCCGATCTTCTTCATAGCAAGGTACCCAAGCGAGCGCGCCCGCTTCCGCACGCCGGAGCAACCCGACGACACTCACGCCGAGCTTTGACGCCTAGTACGGCTTCACGTCTGCAGCATCGACCTCGACGCTCACAGCCTGGCCAATCGAATCGACCGACAGCACCAGGCGCGCGTGCGAGCTCTTACGGACCAAGCGCCCAACAACGCCTCTCAACGGGCCGTACACAACCTTCGCCATCATCCCCTCCCGGATCAGTGGGCACGGGTCGAATGCCAAGTCGGTTTCCACCAGCCGTCGAATGCTCTCGATCTCTATGTCGGGAATGGGGGCAAGCTCACCGTCGAAGGCAACGATATTGACCACCCTGAGCACTTGAGAATGGCCAATCGCGTCCGCGGATCGAAACGCGCGAAGCAATAGCCTGGAAACAACGGCCAGTCGATTTTCTTCTTGCGATCTTTCCACCGGCTCCACCGCGTGATAGTCGGTAGGAAGGCTTCGATACGCTTGAGCTCGAGCTGCTGCCGCACGGCTTGTTCATGTCGCGACCGCGTCCAGACGGCGTACCAGAACCACGTGCCGTCGGCATCCGACGCCAACTCCTGCACGCCGTTCGTGACCGATGACGGGGTGCCGCACATTCGATAGCTGGAGGCGGTTGGCGAATCACGCTGGGCAAGCGCTTGATTGTCCCGGCGCACTAGTTACTCGATCCGAGCTGAGCAGCCCGCTCGGCCTCGAATTTCTCGTAAACCTGGCGGAGCGCTGTATCCTTCCACTCGATGATTGCCTGTATCCGGAGCTGACGGAGGTAGCGTCCGTACAAAGCTCTCCGGCGATCACTAAACACATTGTCGGCGATGAGGTCGCGCACGTCTTCGAACGGGCGTGGGGTTGCCTTCGTACGAGCTTCGAGCATCAACACCTGATACCCAGGCGGAGTGTTGATAACTTCGCTCACGCCACCCACCTCCAGCGTCTGCAGCAGCTCCTGTACCGATTCGCTGAGCACGGCCAACTCGATCGGCCCGATCAGTCCACCGTTGGCCTTGGACGGGGCATCGGAGACTGAGACTGCAACGCGCGAGAAGTCTTCGCCGTCAAGAATGTACTGCCGCGCAACTTCGACCTCCTCACGTGCCCGCTCATCGGCAACCACGCTCACTTCCGCGCTGCCTTCCGGCACCTCGACGAGGATCTCGCGCAGTGTCACGGTCTCGGGCTTAGTGAATTCTTCAAGGTGCGTGTCATAGTACTGCCTGGCCTCAACGTCGGTGATGGAAATCTTTTGCAGGATTTCGATCTGCTGCACTTGGCTAACCAGCATCTGGCGCTCCAGGACGCGACGGAGGTCGTCGAGCGTCATCCCCTCCCGTTGTTCCAGTACCGTTACCAACTCCTCATCACTCACTAAATTGTTATCTTCCTTGATGCTGTTAAGGAGCTGCCGAAACTGCTCATCCGTCAGCTGGTAACCGAGCTCGCGACCCTGCTGGACGAGGAGCAGCTCGTCGACCGCCGAAACAATGATGCCTGGCGTGACCTTACGTAGCTCTTCCGCCAGCGCCGCCTCGGTTGCCGGGACGGTGCCTTGCTGCCGCAAGAGCTCGACCTGGCGGTTTTCCAAGTCCGTCTGGGTGATGACATCGCCATTAACTTTCACCAGGATCCGCTCGAGGATCTCGCTTTCGGCCGGTACCGGACTGGTACCACCCTGCTGCTGCGCCCACGCCACGCTTGCGACCAAAGCCGCGAACGCCGCGAGGGCGGCCCGTTTCGTCATGCGTGTCGTCACGTTTGTGTCCCGCAATTGGCCCTTCACAATTCTAGCTCGTCACTCGCCGCCGCTCAACTCGCTCAGCAGTCCACTCACCCGACTGAAGAGCTCGACACCGGCTCGCGGCCGACCGGCCCAATGCGTCCTAGCCTTCGTGAAACCGGTGGGCGCCCGCTTGGTCCACCACGACGTGGGCTCGCCACCCGGCCGCCATTCGCGTCCGGGCGACGAGGTGTCACCAACCTCATCGCCGGCTCTCAGATCGACCTGGATCACGCCCGGAGGGACGAGCTTAACAGCTGGTCTCGCCTGCACGAACTCGACAAGTCGCCTCGGATCGAGCGGTGCGTCGGTCCTGAACTTTATCGCGAGGCGGCGGCCCTCCCGGTTGATCGATTCCACGCCGAGGCAATCAGCAAGCACCCGGACCCGGCCGTATTCGACCAGGCGCAAAATAGAAGGATCGAGCGGCCCGTAGCGGTCCGTTACTTCCTCGAGGACCGTTGCCAGCTGCGCCTCGTCGGTCGCCGCAGCCACCTTGCGGTAGACGGCCAAGCGCTGGTTGGTGTCGGCAATGTACTTGTCGCCAACTCGGAGATCCACTCCCAGGTTGATGACGGCGCGACGCTCGTCCTCGATGTTCTCTCCTTGGAGCTCTCTCACCGTTTGCTCGAGCAGTTTCACGTACGTATCGAACCCGACCGCTTCGATGTGACCGCTCTGCTCGGCCCCAAGCAAATTTCCCGCGCCGCGGATCTCAAGATCAAGTGCGGCGACCCGGAATCCGCTGCCCAGTTCGCTGAACTCTTTGATCGCGGCCAGCCGCTGGCGAGCCACCTGCGACAGGACGTTGTCGGCCGGCACAACGAGATAGGCATATGCTCGGCGAGCCGACCGGCCCACCCGTCCACGCAACTGATAAAGGTCGGCGAGACCGTATCGCTCGGCGTGGTTGACGACGATGGTGTTCACGTTTGGGATGTCGAGGCCGTTCTCGATAATGGTGGTCGCCACCAGGATGTCGTACTTGTGCGCGACGAAATCGACCATGACCCGCTCGAGATCCGTTTCGTTCATTTGACCGTGAGCCACCGCCAGCCGTGCCTCCGGTACAAGGCGCAAGAGCAGTTCTGCAACTCCGTGGATCGACTGGATCCGATTGTGCACGACATAGACCTGCCCACCACGCGCGAGCTCGGTTCGGATGGCTCGTGCGATAACCTGCTGATCGAACCTGAGAACGTTCGTCTGTATCGACAGCCGGTCCTTCGGCGGCGTTTCGATGACCGACATGTCACGAATGCCGGCGAGTGACATGTTCAGCGTACGCGGAATGGGTGTGGCCGTGAGTGTCAGAACGTCAACGCGTCGGCGCAGCTGTTTGATGCGCTCCTTATGCGTGACGCCGAAGCGCTGTTCCTCGTCTACGATGAGAAGACCGAAATCGCGGAACGCGACGTCTTTCGACAAAAGCCGATGCGTGCCGACAACGACGTCGACCTTGCCAACCGCGAGATCGGCGAGGATCGCCTTCTGCTCCGCCTTGCTCCGGAAACGGTTCACCATCTCAATCCGAACCGGAAACGCGGCATACCGCTCACGTAGCGTCTTGTAATGCTGGAAGGTCAGCACGGTTGTCGGTGCGAGCAAGGCGACCTGCTTGCCGTCCATCACCACCTTGAACGCTGCGTGCAGGGCCACCTCGGTTTTGCCATAACCAACATCGCCACACAACAGGCGGTCCATCGGGGTCGGTGCTTCCAGGTCCCGCTTGATGTCGGCAATCGCGGTTCGCTGGTCCGGTGTGAGCTCGTACTCAAACGCATCCTCGAACTCTAGTTGCCAGTGAGTGTCTGAGCTAAAGGCATGACCCGGCAACGCCTTCCGGGCCGCGTAGAGCTTGAGCAGCTCTTCCGCCATGTCGCGCATCGAGCGGCGCACCCGAGTCTTGGCCCGCTCCCAAGTGGTCCCACCGAGGCGGTCAAGGGTTGGTCGGGTAGCGCCAGTGTATTTCTGGATGAGGTCGAGATGCTCGACCGGCACGAACAGCTTGTCCCCGCCCTCGTATCGCAGCTCCATTAACTCATGCGGCTCGTGGTCAACCGCGAGCTGCGTAAGGCCAACAAACGTTCCGACCCCGTGATCGGCATGCACCACTTGATCCCCCACCTTCAGATCGCGGAAATCGGATAGGAACGCACGCGCGGTCGACCGGCGACGCTGACGAACCTGGTGCTCTTCGTCGAAGAGGTCTGCCTCGGCGTAGACCTGCAGGGCGGCAGCCGGGAGCCGGAAACCACGCGACAAGTGGCCTGTGGCCACGAACAGCGCCGCCGCGTGGGTGTCTTCGGCGCCGTCGACCGAGACTGCGGTAAGCCCTTCCTCGGTCAGTAGATCGACGATCCGCTCAACCCGCCCAGTCGTTGCGGCCACAAACAGCTGAGCCTCACCCCGATTACGACCGCGCCGCACCTCGCTGACCCAGTTTCCGAGCCTGCCATGGAACTCGACCGTCGGTTGGCACGGGACGTGACGGACAGTTGTCGTGGCATGCGCGACCCCCGCTGCTTCAATGCTCAGTGCTTCGAGGGTCGTGGCCCGTCCCAGCCAGCGGCGCACGCTCCCGATGTCAACCTGGAGCGCCTCTGGCGGCAGTGCGGTCTCGCCACGCACCAGCGCCTCGTCGTGGCTCGCGCGCACCTGCTCGGCGACCTGCTCCAGGCGCTCCAAGGTGTCGACCGGCTCGGATACCAGCACGCGCGCCGGCACACGCTCCACATAGTCGAAGACCGAACTGGTACGGTCGACCGTCGCCCCGTCGTCTGACGTCAACTCGAACAGATCGCGCAGCGGAACGACCGTTATTTGATCCAGCTTGGTCACCGAGCGTTGCGTTGCCGCGTCGAATCGACGCAGTGACTCGATCGCGTCACCAGCGAATTCGGCCCGAATCGGATGCGGCTCGCCCGCTGGAAAGACGTCCACGACCCCGCCGCGGACACAGAATTCGCCACGCGCATCGACTGGGTCCTCGCGGGTAAACCCGGCGTCCGCGAGCCGGTCGGCGAGATCGGTGGGTAAGAGCGAGCCGCCGACCACCAAATCAACGGTCGCCCGGAGCAGGCGGTCCGGCGAGCTGAGGCGCGGTAACAGTGCGGGTGCAGAGGCAATCACGATGCGTGCCGTTCCCCGTGCAAGCGCCGTCAACGCACGGGCGCGGGCTGACGCCACATCGAGATGCGGGGGAAGCTCGCGGTACGGGTCGATTTCCTGGGAGGGAAAGGGCAGTACCGCCCGCACCACCTCCGCGTCGCCCATCCCTTCAAGGGCCGCGAAGAAGAAGCGGGCGTCGGCGGTCATTCGCTCGACATCACCGTCGGTGGGAACGACGACGATGGCCGGCGCGTCACCAGCAACGACCGCGACAGCAAACGCCTGTGCCGCCGGCGTCAGCCCCGCGAAGGAGGCCACGTCTGGTACAGCGGTCCCTAGACCAGCCCGACTGGCCGCCGTTTTCAACAGGGCGCGGAGCGTCAGCGACACGGGCGTAGACGTGAGCCGAGCCCGTCATTCTAACACGTGCTCGAGACATGGGCGGGGCTTTCAGCCCGGCCGCCCAACCTACTCGTTCTCTTTGAAGCGGATGTTTGGGGTGAAGGTCCAGTGATGACGGGGACGGTAGATGCCGGCTTCTTTGGTGCGTGCCTTAACGCGGAACGTGTAGAGAAGGCGGTGGTAGTCGTACTGAACACCCCCGCGTGTGTGAGCAGCAACGTCGAGCTTGTAGGTGCCCTCGACGAGATCGAGACTGTCGATCGTGAATACGACCTCGCCGTCACCCGACATTTCATCGGGTTGCAGCTCTTCGATGTGCGTGTTTGTCCCGTAACAGCAGACTCCTTCCGCATTAAAGATGCTGATACCGAATGCGAAGTCGGTGACCGCCTCGGAGCTGCTCACTTGCAGGCGGGCAACCATGCGCTCGCCGGTGTGGAAGACATGCCCGCCCCCCCCGTCGCCCTCCAGGTCAACCCGGTCGATCCGAACCGGCCCAGAGCCCCAGCGTCCCGGCGCCGCCTGGAACATGTCGGCGGGCGGCTTTTCGGTTGTGACGGTCTCCCCCCGTACCTGCACTGCTTCGTCTTCTCCCGATCGCGTTACTGCGAGGAGCTTGCGATCGCCGGCTGCAAGCACCCGTTCTTCTGCCCTCTCGACGTCGGTTACGTACGCGTGCACGACCCGCCGGGGATCTCCGTGGGCGCGCATGCGTCCTCCGTCGAGCCAGATTGCGCCATCACAGAATCGCTCGACCATGGCGAGCCCGTGCGTCACCAGCAGGATCGTCTTTCCGCGACGCTTAAACTCAGAAAATTTGTCTAGGCACTTGAGGCTGAACCCTTCGTCACCGACCGCTAGCACTTCGTCGACAAGCAGGACGTCCGGATCGACGTGCACCGCGACGGCGAATCCTAGGCGCATGTACATGCCAGACGAGTAGGTCTTGACCGGCGCGTCGATGAATTCTTCAAGCTCAGCAAACTCGACGATTTCATCGAACCTCCGAGTGATTTCCAGCCTCGACAGCCCCAGCATGGCACCATTGATGAAGACGTTCTCACGCCCGGAGATCTCGGGGTGAAAGCCAGCCCCCAGCTCGATCAACGCCGAGATTCGACCCCGCACACTTACCTCACCAGACGTAGGCTTCGTAATCCCGGCGATGAGCTTCATGAGTGTGCTCTTGCCCGAGCCGTTTCGACCGATGATGCCGAAGGCGCTGCCCGCCGGCACGCGTAACGACACATCGCTCACGGCGGCGAGTGCTTCTTCCGGTCTTAGATCGCCCGCGAGGCTGCCTGTAAGCAGGGCGCTCTTGAGCGTGGAAAACCGTCGGCGGTACGCGTACCGCCGGTAGAGTTTGGTGACGTTGTGAATTTCGATTGCGGCGTTCACACTTCCTCCGCAAACGAATCGCGCAGTCGATCAAACAGCGCATACCCGGCGAAAAAAACTGTGACGGATACCAACCCGAGAGCGAGCAGCCACTTCCAGTGCCCGTACGGCCCATCGTAGAAGAGGATTTCCTGATAGGAAACGGCGAGGTGGGCGAACGGGTTGAGGTCCATAAGGACCTTACCCAACGGGGGAAGACCGGCAAGCCGTGGACCTCGTTCGTCGACCATTGCCATGGGATAGATAATCGGCGTAGCGAAAAACCATAATGTAAGGGCGTTGGCCAACAAGTCCTTAATGTCCCGGAAGTGGACGGTCAATGCTGACAGCATCAAACCTAGCCCGAGAGTCAGCACGAGCTGGATGCTTATCACGACGGGGAGCCAGATCAGCTCGGAGAAACGAAGGTCCGGCGCGTAGAACAAAAGCGCCGCGCCAAGGATCGGCAACGCGAGAAAGAAGTGGCACATGTTCGAGACGACCGAGACGATCGGTAGGATTTCGGCTGGAAACAGCACTTTCTTGATCAGATTGCCGTTGACGATAAGCGCATTGGACGACTCGATCAGGGACGATGAGAACCAGGTCCACGGCAGTAGCCCGCAGAACAGGAACAGCGCGTAAGGCTCGACGTCAACCGGGCGAAACCCTCGCAAAACCACTGAGAAAACGAACGTGTAGACCAGAAGCAGGAGCAGCGGGTTGGCGAACGACCAGAAGAACCCCAGCGCCGACCCTCGATAGCGCGCCTTCATCTCGCGCACAACCAGCGTCTGGATGAGCCCGCGGTAGCGAAAGAGAGTGTGCAAATTATCCAGCATGGAGCACGAGCACGGTCACGTTGTCTGGGCCACCCGCGTCATTGGCCCGGCGAATAAGCTCCCCACACATGCCGTCGAGCGTGCCGGGGGCCCCGAGAACCACCCCGATCTCGTCGTCGGCCACCACGGACGATAGCCCATCGGAGCAGAGCAGCAGCTCATCCCCAGGCTCGAGCCGGAGCTCCGAGAGATCTATCCTCAGATCGTCGGCGCCCGAGAGGGCTCGGGTGACAATGTTACGCCAGGGGTGCGCGCGCGCGGCCGTCGGCGACAACATTCCGGCCCGCATCTGCTCTTCCACCCACGAATGATCGCGGGTAAGCCTGGTGAGCTGGTTTGCCCTCAGACGATACGCCCGACTGTCGCCTACATGCGCGAGGGCGGCAACATCCTCGCTTACGAGTAACGCGACGGCGGTCGTCGCCATCCCGCGGAGATCCAGGGAGCCTTCCACCCGATCGGCGATGCAACGGTTTGCCAAGTCGAGGCCTGCCTGAAGGCGGTTCCCGTTCCGACCAACGGCAGGATCGATCGGGATTGGCCAAGTGTCACCAGCATCGATCCCGGTCGTCGCGTCCACGAATCGCTCGAGCTCGTCGACGGCCAGCCGTGACGCCACCTCGCCGCCGACATGCCCGCCCATACCGTCAGCGACGATGAACAGGCCGAGGTCTGCGCGCGCGCAGTAGCTGTCTTCGTTAGTGGGGCGACGGCGGCCGGGATCCGAGCGGGCAGCCCAGGAAACACGCATGGCGACAGGAGGTTTAGGGATTCCGCTTGCCACCCAGGTAATGCCCGCCGACAAGTTCTAGCATCCCGTGGTGGAAGGCCCCCCAAGACAGCACTTCAATCATAGCCCCGCCGGGCCTCACACGCGGCTTTTGGAGGCCACCTGGAGACGCATCAACGATTTCATCATTGCGATACGCGCTCGCTCGAAGTCCATGTCGACGACCGGCGACGCGAGCCGCTCCCGGGCGCGCCGCTCTGCCGCTTCGGCCCGTGCGACGTCGATCTCCTCGGCGCGCTCCGCCATCTGTGCCAGAATCCGGACCTGGCCAGGAAGCACCTCGGCAAAGCCAAAGGCAATCGATAGGTAGAACCTCTCTTCACCCCTTCTGAACCACAGCTCGCCCAGCTGGAGCATCGTCAGGAGCGGCGTATGTCCTGGTAACACACCCAGATAGCCTTCTGAACCTGGAATCTCGACCTCGTCGACGGTCTCGTGGACGATCAACCGATCGGGCGTGACGATCTCAAGCGCCAGGTGCGACGGAATCGCCATTGGTCTCCTTCGGCCCTTGCGCTACGCGGTAGCTTGGTCCTTCTCCGCCTTGGCAAGCGCTTCCTCGATCGTACCCACCATGTAGAACGCTTGCTCTGGGATTGCGTCGTGCTTACCTTCGACGATCTCCTTGAAGCCGCGGATCGTATCGGCGATTGGCACGTACTTGCCCTCCGTGCCAGTAAACTGCTCGGCCACAAAGAATGGCTGTGAAAGGAACTTCTGGATTTTTCGCGCGCGCGTGACTATCAGCCTGTCTTCTTCAGATAGTTCATCGATCCCAAGGATGGCAATGATGTCCTGCAAGTCCTTGTACCGCTGCAACACCTGTTTCACATCGCGCGCGATCGCATAATGTTCTTCGCCGATGATGCGTGGATCGAGAATGCGTGACGTCGAGGCAAGCGGATCGACGGCCGGGTAGATCCCAATCTCGACGATGGCCCTAGACAGGTTCGTGGTGGCATCCAGATGGGCGAAAGTCGTCGCGGGTGCCGGGTCGGTGTAGTCATCAGCCGGCACGTAGATGGCCTGCACCGACGTGATCGAGCCATTTTTCGTCGACGTGATACGCTCCTGCAGCTCGCCCATCTCAGTGAGCAGCGTCGGCTGGTAGCCGACGGCGGACGGCATGCGCCCGAGGAGTGCCGAAACCTCCGAGCCCGCCTGCGTGAAGCGGAAGATGTTGTCGATGAAGAGCAAAACGTCCTTGCTCTCCACGTCGCGGAAGTACTCGGCAACCGTCAATGCGCTTAGCCCGACGCGCAACCGCGCGCCCGGCGGCTCTGTCATCTGTCCGTACACCAGAGCCGCACGTGACTTGCCTGGGTCCTCGATGTTGATGACCCCGCTCTCCTGCATCTCGAGCCAGAGATCATTCCCCTCGCGCGTTCGCTCACCCACGCCGCCGAACACGGAGACGCCATCATGCTTCAGCGCAATGTTGTTGATCAGCTCCATTATGATGACGGTCTTGCCGACACCAGCTCCACCGAAAAGCCCGATCTTGCCGCCTTGCAGATAAGGCTCCAGGAGATCGATAACTTTGATCCCGGTCTCGAACATTTGCAACTCGGTCGACTGGTCTTCGAGGCTTGGTGCCGGGCGGTGAATCGGCCACACTTCATCGGACTCAACCGGCCGGTCGGGAAAGTCGACCGGTTCACCAAGGACGTTCAAGACGCGACCGAGTGTCTTGGGCCCGACCGGAACAGAGATCGGCGCGCCGGTGTCGGCCACCAGCATCCCGCGCTGCATGCCGTCTGTCGGCTTCATGGCAACGGCACGGACGCGGTTTTCGCCCAGATGTTGTTCTACCTCGGCAATGACATCAATCGCATCGGACCCGTTACTGTCACCGGTGATCCGAACCGCGTGGTAGATTGGCGGCAAACGGCCGTCTTCGAACTCGATGTCCACTACTGGCCCGATAACCTGAACGACCTTGCCCTGTTTACCTCCACCCTTTGTGTCTGCCATCTCCCGCCTGCCTTTTCGTTTCTAGGACCTAGCTGCTCGGTTAACCAAAACGCAGCAGCAAGTACTCACCCGCTCACTATCTCTACCCCTGGCCCCTAGCCCTACAGTGCCTCCGCCCCTGACACCACTTCGATTAGCTCGCGAGTGATCGTCGCCTGCCGTGCTTTGTTCATATATAGCGTGAGTTGGTTGATCATATCGCCGGCGTTCCGGGTCGCGGCATCCATGGCCGCCATTCGGGCTGCATGCTCCGCCGCCGCCGACTCAAGGAGCGCGCGGAAAAACTGTGTCTCCACGTGGCGCGGCAGCAAGTCTTTGAAGATCCCCCCAGGCGACGGCTCGAAGAGATAGGTCGAGAGCAATTCCGCCTGCTCGTCACTCAACGACTCGAGCTTGGGAATCGGCAGGAGCCGTTCGACCACGACGCGTTGTTTGAAGACGCTCTTGAACTCGTTGTAGAGCACGTACACGTTTGCGACCGCGCCGGTGGTGTATTCCTCAATGGCCACACGCGCCATCGCTTGTGCGTGCACATAACGGAGATCGTTGAAGAAGTTGATCTCTTCAAACCGAACGTCGAAGCCGCGTCGCACGAAGAAATCACGACCTTTCTTCCCTGCGAGTCCCAGCACTACCTCTCGGTCGGCATCCCGCACATAGGCACCTGCACCTCGCAGGAGGGTAGAATTAAAGCTGCCACAAAGGCCTTTGTCAGCGGTGATGACGAAGAGCAAGGTTGGCGCGGCCGATGATCCGGTTGGCGGCGGGGCTAGCAACGAGTGCAGGGACGGGTCGACCCGTGTGGCAAGCCCGTTTAGTACCCGTAGCATGAGCTGCGCGAACGGCCGCGCCCCCATGATGCGCTCCTGCGCTCTCCGCAGCTTCGACGCGGCGACGGTCTTCATCGCCTTCGTGACCTGCTGCGTTGACTTCACGGCACGAATGCGCCGGCGCAAATCAATGGTTGACGGCATTTCTTCGTCGCTGCTCAGTCCGTCGGTCTACAGCCTCTCCAGATCCCGTGGCCTTGCTAGGCTGCCGCCCTCTTGCGCGCTGCCGTGAACTGCTCGGTGAATTCCTTGACCGCGCTTGTGATATTCGCTTTAAGCTGATCGTCCATTTTCTTCTCGTCAACCAACCGTTTGACGACGTCAGCGTGTCGGGTCTCCATGAACCGGTAGAGATCCTGCTCGTAGGCTGCGACCTCGTTCTCAGCGATGGCGTCTAGAAAGCCGTTGGTGCTGGCAAAGATGATGAGAATCTGCTGCTCGACTGGCAGCGGTTGGTACTGCGGCTGCTTAAGCACCTCGACGAGCCGCCGGCCACGATTGAGTTGATTCTGTGTCACCTTGTCGAGGTCGCTGCCGAACTGGGCGAACGCGGCGAGCTCACGGAACTGGGCGAGATCAAGGCGCAGTGTCCCGGCGACCTGCCGCATGGCACGCACCTGGGCCGATCCCCCGACCCGCGACACTGAGTTTCCGACGTTTATTGCCGGGCGGATCCCCTGGTGGAACAGATCCGACTCAAGAAAGATCTGTCCGTCTGTAATCGAGATAACGTTGGTCGGAATATAAGCCGACAGGTCGCCCGCCTGTGTCTCGATGATCGGGAGCGCAGTCAGCGAACCCCCACCCAGCTCGTCCTTCAGCTTTGCGGCACGCTCGAGCAACCGCGAGTGCAGGTAGAAGACGTCGCCGGGATAGGCCTCGCGGCCGGGTGGGCGGCGTAGCAACAGAGAGATCTCCCGGTACGCCTGCGCGTGCTTCGAGAGATCGTCATAGACGCACAGTGCGTGACGTCCGTTGTCGCGGAAGTATTCGCCGATCGCGCAGGCGGAATACGGACTGACGTAGAGCAGCGGCGCTGAGTCAGACGCAGCGGCCGCCACGACGATGGTGTGCTCCATTGCGCCTTCATCCTCGAGCGTCTTCACCACGTGCGCGATGGTCGACTGCTTCTGGCCGATGGCGTTATAGATACAGACAACGTCGAGCCCTTTTTGATTGAGGATAGTGTCGATCGCGACCGCTGTCTTCCCAGTCTGACGATCGCCGATGATCAGCTCGCGCTGTCCCCGACCGATCGGGATCATCGCGTCAATTGCCTTCAGGCCAGTCTGTAACGGTTCTTTCACCGGTTGCCGATCGACTACGCCAGGGGCGATCCGCTCGATCGGGGATTGCTGTGTCACGCTAATCGGACCCTTGCCGTCGACCGGCTGACCGAGCGCGTTAACAACGCGTCCGATCATCTCGTCGCCAACCGGCACCGAGATGATGCGTCCTGTGCGCTTGACCGTGCCGCCTTCCTTGATCGTGGTGGCCTCACCCAGAATGACAGCCCCCACGCTGTCCTCCTCGAGGTTGAACGCGATGCCAAACACCCCATGCGGAAACTCCAGCATCTCGGTCGCCATCGCGCGCTCAACACCATGGATCCGCGCGATGCCGTCGCCCACCGTGACGACCGTCCCGACCTCGGCTACGTCGACGTCGAGCGAATAGTTGCCAAGTTGGGCCTTGATGATCTTGGAGATTTCGTCTGCTTTAATGTTCATCCTTTAACTCCGTTTGCGCTACACCTGATCCATGAGCCTCCGCCTGAGCCGGTCCAAGTGCCGCGCGACGCTGCTGTCGTACACCGTGCTGCCGATCTGGGTCACCATGCCGCCGAGGAGCGTCGGGGTAACAGTCGTTTCGATCGCGACTTGGCGGCCGGCTGCCTTAGCCAACGTGCGCTCTAGCGATTTCAGCCGCTTGGTATTCAGCAGTGTTGCGGTGGTGATATGGATACGCACCACCTGTAGGTGGTCCATCAACCGCCCGCGATACACCTTAAGAATCTCGGGTAACAAGCTGAGTCGATCGCGCTCGGCTAGCGTCATCAGCAAACGGCCGACGATGGCTGAGGTGTCGCCGGTGGATTCTAGAATGTCAGACACGACCGCGCGCTTGCGCGCCGGCGGAATGGCGGGATTAAGCAACGCGCTTCTGAGCACCGCGTGCTCCTGGAGCAGCCCGCCAAACGCCACCAGCTCGGGCTCGACTCGCTGCGGGTCGCCATCCGTCAGACTCACGTCCAGCAGTGCTCGTGCGTACCGCGTTGCCGCCGTCCGATCCATCATCCTTGGTTCACGTCCTGTCCTGGCAGACTAGAGCCATTCTTACTTCGGTGTCGCGCGACGACAAGGAGATGGTCACAACCAAGGTCCACACTCGCCGGGCTTTGCCGCACGGGAACCGCTGTGCCAAAGCGAGAACGGCTCTTGGGTGGGCTGATCGTAGTAGGCCGAGCAACCACTTATACCATTCGGCCTGAACGCCGGGCAAGCTCCAACTCTCGTTGGCAGCAACGTCTCCGTGCCGGGGGCCAGCCTGATGGGACCGTGCCGACCGACACGAACGTGGCTCGGTCGAGCGGCGGGACAGACTAGACAGATGAGTGCTGTGTCAGCTGTTCGTAGAGGCGCTGAAGTTCTACTTCAGACACGAACGTGATCTCGATTCGCCCAGCCTTGCGCCGGCGCACGATCCTGACGCGGGTACCCAAGGCCTTCCGCAGATGCTCTTCAGCCGCCCGCGTGTGTACCTCGCTCGGTGCATGGACCTTCTTCTGGATAGAGACTGGCGTGGCAAGCTTCTTGACCAGCGCCTCTGTCTCCCGCACCGACAAGTCGCGGGCTTGGATCTCGCGGGCGGCGTGGCGCTGCTTAGCTGCGTCAGGCAGCCCGGCGATCGCGCGTGCGTGTCCCATCGTCAACACACCTGCAGCGACGTCCGCGCGCACTTCGGCAGGCAATGTCAGAAGCCGCTGGTAGTTCGCCACCGTCGCCCGGTCTTTGCCGACCGAATGTGCGATTTCCGCTTGTGTCAGATTGAATTCATCGGCCAACCGCTTATAAGCCGCTGCCTCATCGATCGGGTTAAGATCCTCGCGCTGGATGTTCTCGATCAACGCAAGCTCAAGCCGCTTGCCTTCCGCCACATCACGCACAACGATGGGCACGCGTAGCAGGCCGGCGCGTTGTGCCGCGCGCCAGCGGCGCTCGCCCGCCACGATCTCGTACGTATTATCCGGCCGACGGCTGACCACAATGGGCTGAATCACGCCGTTGGCACGGATCGATTGCGCCAATTCTTCAAGCTTTGCGTCGTCCAGGCCGGCGCGTGGCTGCTGCCGATTGGGCTGCAGCAGGTCAAGGTCAATTTCCAGTGGTGACTCACGAGGCGGCACCGTCGGCCGCACGTCTGGAATGAGCGCACTCAGTCCACGCCCAAGAGCAGGTCGTTTCTCAGCCACGTCCGGGACTCCTGGTCATGTCGATGGTGTGCCGTGTCACGACGTCTCCACTCCGACGGGACGAGAGCCGGCCAGGAACTCGCGTGCCAACGCCAGGTAGGCCTCAGCCCCCTTTGACTTGGCGTCATACAAGATGGCTGGCTGGCCGTGGCTCGGCGCCTCACCCAACCGCACGTTCCGCGGGATCACTGTGTTGAACACCTTTTCCCGAAAGAACTCGCGGACCTCTCGGCCGACTTCTTGGCCAAGGTTCGTTCGCCGGTCCACCATCGTCAGAAGCACCCCGGCGATCTCAAGTTCCGAGTTGAGCCCGGCCTGAACCCGCCGTAAGATCGACATCAGGTCAGCCACCCCCTCGAGTGCAAAGTACTCGCACGTGAGGGGGATCAGAACTGCCTCGGCCGCCACTAAGGCGTTCAGCGTCAGCAAACCTAGTGACGGCGGCGTGTCAATGAAGACATAGTCAAATCGATCGCGTGCTTGGTGTAGCAGCGGCCGCAACCGAGATTCTCGGTGCGCAAGAGAAACAAGCTCGATTTCGGCTCCCGTCAGGTTGCGATCCGCTGGGATGAGAGACAGACCGTCGACACCGGTCTCCACAACGAAACGCGAAACGTCCGGGGTCACTTCCACAGTCAGCGCGTTATAGATGGTCCCGGCGGTGGAGGCTGCCCCCGTTACCCCGAGGCCACTCGTCAGGTTGGCCTGGGGATCCATATCGACGAGCAGAACCGTACGATCTGCTAGTGCGAGAGAGGCAGCCAGATTGATGACCGTGGTGGTCTTGCCAACGCCACCTTTCTGGTTAGCAACGGCCAAGATCTTCTTGGCGGCCATCTAAAAACTACGGGTGTTCGGTTGAAGCGAGGGGGTCGAGACCCAGAACAGACGGACACGCTGGCTGCCTGGGCGGACGATTTGATGATCGTATTTGGTCATACAACCTATCATGAGTCGTCCTACATCGTAACAGCATAAACGACCTCCCGTCAACCTGTTCCACGTGGAACATACACACAGGACTCGATCGTGCCTCGAGGTGAGTAAAGGCAGGCCCAGACCCCGCATATCCTATGCGGACCCACCAACCCGAACGGGGTTCGAGCTGTCCCTAGTCCACTATCCATGCGCTTGAAAAGTTTGTTACGATGACCGGCCTCAAGAATCTCACGCAATTCCTGGTCTCCACTTGGCCAACGAAAGGCAATAATATACTTCGTCCCCCCCCCCCCCAGGCGTCAAGGCTTTGACGCTCCCGTCATGATGGCCGTGTTCGAGTTCGCCTAGTACGTGGTATAGGCGCCTCTGCCGGTTGTGGGCGCGCTGCTGCTCTCAGTCTGGCTCGTTTGTGCTCAATCAGCCAGTCTTTCACCCACACTGGCGGCTGGTCGTCGTGGTCCGCTAGAAGCTGAAGTTCGCGTTCGTCTTCATTGCTCACTGGGTCATACTCAAGCTCCTTGCTCGCCAAATACCGGTCTAGGGACATCTTCGCCGCTGCTCGACGGGGTTTCATCCTGTCCTCGCTATACCTCTGATCCGTGTCGAGCAGATAGTTAGCGTCGAGGTCCATGGCGACAATTATATTCGCTATTGTCTCGGTATCTGGCCGACCCGCCTTCGGATCATCCGCTGGTTTCATGTAGCGGCCTATCTGTGGCGCGCCGATTCCGGTGGCGCGCCGGAGATCGGCTGCATTCCACTCTTTTTCTTTCATCGCCGCAACGAGTCGATCTGGTCGGTAACCCATCTTTCTCAACTGGGAGCCCAGGAGGCCGAAACAGAAGCAAGTAGTGTCTCATCGGCAACCTGTCAGTATCAACAAAAAATAAATTATTGCTGAGCAGAAACTCCTCTGCTATACTCCTGCCGTGGCCACAATCGTGGTCGGGTTCTCCCCTCTCGCGGCATTCACGAAAGCCTTGAGAAGTCAAGGCAAATCTGGTATGGTTGAAGGTCTGTCGCTCTTTTTAGGGGGGGAGCTGTGTGCGACAGTCGACGCCAATCGGGCCGTACTGGGACATCGTGTCGGTGTCCTCTCCAAACAACAAGAGCGACACCGTCGGCTTCGGCGTTCTGAAGACGACCGTCGCCCTGTACGTCGAGGCGATGGCCAAGACGTTTCTCTGCCAGTACCACGGAATTGTACAAGACGGCATAGCCGACGCCGTCCATGCTTTTCGCGGGGTGAATAGACCACTGTTGCACGACGAGAATATGCAAGCTGACCAGGATGTCCTGGTTTATACGTGGCGGCCGGACTGCGATTGGATATGGATCGGCGGGAGACACCACGACCCACATTGCGAACTTCCGCAAATGATCGCGGTAGATCTTCCGCCGCGGCTGGTCCCCGTTGTGCTCGTGCGGGAGTTACAGGAAACCGACAAGGACGGGGTGAGCGGAACCGTCGAACAATGGAGCTTCGTTCGGGAAGATGATGCGCTTCCAGGCGCGCCTGTTGGTTGGAAAACTAGGTATGAGGACAAACTTTGGAGCAGACCATGACGCCAGAACAACAGCTTACGGCGCTCGTCAACGACGCCTTTGCCGGTCACTCTGGTGAGTTCCGTCGCTGCGCAATTTTCGAGGACCGCTTGGACTGCATCCGCATACTTACGCGGGACTGTAGTATCACCGCAATCCGCGTGAACGCGGCGGTGACTGTCCTGGAAGATACGCACTACAAATCGACTCCAGGGGCGAGCCGGTACGTCGGGATTACAATCAAGGGCGTCCGGCACTTCTGTAAGGGACAGAACATCAGCCTCGATGCACCGGTCCGACTCGCGTCACTTCTTGATGCAGTGCTCAGGGAGTTCCCGGAAACGCTTGTTGAGTTCGCCATCGATGGCATTGCGAGACCACTCGTTGAAGAGACGGCACAGGTGGACCTATCAACCTCCGGTGTGGTCGTGATGGAACCTGCGGCCGCGTGACAACGAAGGTGCGGGCGGTGGGGATTGAACCCACAAGAGCCTAGGCAGCTCGGCCGCTTTAGAGGTGGCTGTGTTTACCAATTCCACCACGCCCGCACAAGTACACAAGAAAAGGGGACCGCACGGTCCCCTTTTCTTCAGCTCAGAAGTTTCATTCACTCTGAGAACGACATTCTAACTCGGTTCACGCTTCTTCTCAACCTGTGCTTCGTCTGACTGCCTCTGCTCGTCGACATCGTGCTTCGGAACCCTGAGAAGGCGGTCCAGTAGGTTTATGAACCGATCGTGTGGTGTCTGGCCTTCGGTTACGGGCGGTTGCCACGCTGGTCGCGGAGTCATCTGGCTTGCGCCGTCTCCCTCGGAACTGGCAGTTCCGTGGCCCCTACAAATCTCCCGGCCGCCCGGTGAGTTCTTGGTATGTCACGCGCCGTCCTTCAACTGAGCCTAGCACGCCAGCGAACCGCTCAGCGTCGGTCTGCTTGCGATGGTTGAATCGATACGCCTGTTCGTCAAGATACCGGAATAGGTGGAAGGGTTCAACGCTGACGTATGTGCCGAAGAGGGACCGCTTCAGCAGGCTCCAGAAATTCTCCAACCCGTTCGTGTGGACGTTACCACGAGCATAGCTTTGAGCGTGGTTGATAACCTTGTGCTCGTAGCTGTCGGCAAGACCCTCGTACGAAGCCAGCTCGTCGGTGTAAACGGTCGCTCCAGGCTCGACGGCATCAATGACCTCACCCTGGAGGACGTACTTTCGCGGGCGAGGGATAACGGCCGCACGCACAGTTGAGTGCGGCTTGTCCGGACCGTGACGTTCGAGAAGCCCCAAGACGACGGCCTTGCCGATGGCCCCACGGCCACTGATCTTGCGCCGACCCTTGTGCATGTTCCTGGCCTTTCCGCCGATGTACGTCTCATCGGCCTCGACCTCTCCGCCAAGCTTGTCGAACGTCTTGGCCTGCATCGCCTTCCTGATGCGCTGGAGCATGAACCAGCCTGTCTTCTGCGTGACGCCGATGGAGCGGGCCAGTTCGTAGCTACTAATGCCGTTCTTCGCGTTCGCAATCAGCCAGACGGCCGTCAGCCACTTCGAGAGGCTGATGGGGCTGTCCTCAAAAATAGTGCCATTCTTGACGGAGAAGTCTTGATTCTTGCTATGCTCACGACAACGCCAGGTGCGCCGCTTGGCACGGTATTTAACTTCGATGTTGCCGCAGGTGGGACAGGCTACGCCGTTAGGCCAGCGCATCTTGACCATCGTCTCGTGGGCAACGTCAGGATTAGCAAAATGAATGACGGCATCTTGCAGTGTTTTTGGGTTCGCTGCGTCTGACATGACCTAATAATACTGGTATTCCAGTAGGGAGTCAAGTATATTATTACCCAACGAAAGAGTCATTTCCTCCAGCTGAAAAATCCGTTCGCTTTGGATCGTAGCGATGCTACAGCCTCAGATGTGCACAGCTTAGGCTTACCGTAATCAGCCACCTCTACTATCGCACTGCTTCCCACAAATACGGTGAGGCCCCAGAGGCGGCCCGGCAAGCGAAGCCGTGTCTGGCTCACGATAAAGCAGGAAAACACCTGGAGTGTTTGACCAATATGCATCGAGACTGGTCTGAATGTGTTCAGTTGCTCATTGTACCGCCAGTCGAAATCTGGCAACCAGCTATTTATTTATAACAACATTTAGTCGTATAATATCATGCATTAAAACTTATTAAAACTTTGCTTGCCAGATGCTATTCAGCACGCCTCAACTAACCACTAGGGAACGTGAGATCTGTGAACAGATTGATAGGGCCAGAAGGCACCTGCAAGATGCCGTCCAACAGCGTCACTGGACCGGGTTTCTTGGTCGAATGCTTGTCGCTCGGGCAATTCAAGGCTCGAACAGCATCGCGGGGTACTGTGTTAGCGACGAGGACGCAATGGCCGCCGTACAAGGCGAAGAACCCATTGCGACAAGAGGAGAGACCTGGGCAGCAGTTACGGGTTATCGAGACGCAACCATGTACGTTCTTCAGTTGTCCGACGATCTTCACTTTAAGCACTCCTCCGACGTGCTTCGCAGCCTCCACTTCATGATGCTTCGGTACGCGCTTGACAAACGTCCTGGCCGATACCGTCCGGGGCCTGTCCTTGTGCGGAATGATAAGACCGGCGACCAAGTGTACGAAGGCCCGAACGCAGAACACGTGCCTGAACGAATTGATCAATTGGTCGCCTGGCTCAACACCAAGGACACTGAAGCTCCCTCTCTCGTTCGTGCTGCAATGAGCCACCTTAATCTTGTCATGGTCCACCCATTCACCGACGGAAATGGAAGGATAGCCCGCTGCCTCCAGACATTGGTTCTTGCACGTGAAGGCATGCTCAGTCCTGAATTTTGCAGCGTCGAGGAGTACTTGGGGCGGCACCGTCCGGAGTACTACGACGTTCTGGCGGAGGTCGGTGCTGGAAGTTGGAATCCCGAACGGAACGCACGACCGTGGGTTCAGTTTTGTTTAACGGCCCATCTGCGCCAGGCGAGCAAGCTCAGGCGGCGCGCCCGAGAGACGCAGCGCCTTTGGGATTCTGTTGAAGAGCTGGTGGCTCGGCGCGGCCTACCAGCGCGCATGGCAACCGCGCTGGCAACCGCAGCGACCAGGCCGCGTGTGCCAATCAGGAATCAGTATTACCGAGTTGCCGCCGGCGTTTCCTATAACTTGGCCACTCGGGATCTCAAGGTCATGTGCGATGCCGGTTTGCTTGTGCCGCGTGGCGAACGACGGGGCAGGCGGTACTTTGCGACACCTGAATTGATTCGGCTTAGGGAGGCCGGCCGCGAAGCTCCTGACGTTACTGAAGTAACTGACCCTTTCCGCGAACCCTGCTTGCAAGACATGTCACATCAAGGTTAATTAATAATTGAGGGGTTTTCGTGCACCAACTGACAGGTAAAGACCGCCTCATCGTCGCACTAGACGTGCCCACTGCAGACGAGGCTCTTGCCCTCGTGGACAAGCTCCCGAACGTGTCGTTCTTCAAGCTCGGCTGGGAGTTGTTTGTCTCGGGTCAGCTTCCGTGGCTGATCGAGAAACTTGGCAAGACAACCGACTTTTTCGTTGACTTGAAGGTCCCAGGAGACATTGGGAACACGATTCACGCGGTGATGAATGTGTGCCTGCGCCACGAGCGCGTGCGGTTCCTGACGTTGAGCAGAGACGTGCCTGCACAAAGTATCGGAGCCGCCCGCCGTGCTCGCGGTGCCCGACGAGATCCGCAAC
Source organism: Vicinamibacterales bacterium (assembly GCA_965197375.1). Lineage (GTDB taxonomy): Bacteria > Acidobacteriota > Vicinamibacteria > Vicinamibacterales > UBA8438 > CBDAMZ01. Next base: position 241,820 of record CBDAMZ010000009.1, on the reverse strand, counting down.
TTCTGACGGTGCCGTACCTGTCCAGCCTAGACGCGAAGGACTATCCACTTGTCCCCGATTCTGGCGCTCATGCAAATCTCGACGACTACATCGTGGCGCGCACCACCGCCGCTCTCGAGGCGGGGTGCGACGGTGTGATCGCCTCTGGTGAAGTCATCCGCCTGTTAAGGAACGCGTATCCGGCCATTCCTATCGTGAGTCCCGGCATTCGGCCGGCCGGCGCCTCGGCTAACGACCATAAGCGCCATGCTACACCTCGCCAGGCCATCGAATATGGTGCCTCGCACCTGGTCGTCGGCCGGCCGATCCGAAATGCTCCGAATCCCCGTGATGCGGCACAACGAATCATCGACGAGATCACCGCAGCTCTGGACGCTGGCGGCTCTAGTGCCGGCCGGACGGTTCGAGAAGCACGTCCGATCTGCTGAGCGTTCCTAAACCAAATGGCCCCGTTCGTAATCACGAACGGGGCCATTTGGCGTCACAAAATCCCGACTTGTTCTCTTTCATCACGTCGGACACGGCTTTCGATCAGCGGCCGGACCCTGAGCAACCAGCTGCAGGAAGCGCGTGCTAACCACGAACGGGTACCGGAAATTTTCGGAGAAGGACGAGCCGACTCCGAAGCGATTCGACGAGCGGGTAGGTCGCCTCCCAGGCGAGGGGCGGTTGGAGTTCTAGCACATCCGCACCGCTACCTCCGCGAAAGAGCAGCAGGGCACCCCCCGCCACCACGAATGCCTGTAGCTCGCGCAAGACCCGCGTTTCAATCCGGATCGCCCGCAGAGTGAGCGCGTCGTGGGCTTCGTGTAAATCGGGCCGCGCCAAGAGCTCCTCGTACCGACCGGTCTCCACTACGGTCTGGTCCAACCCAAGCCGACGCACCGCCTCGCGCAAAAAGGCGGCCTTCCGTGTCTTTGCTTCGACCATCCGCAGGGACATGCCGGGCACGGCAAGCTTCATCGGAATAGCCGGCGAGCCGCTGCCCGAACCGATGTCGACCACCGCACCGTGTGGTGGGAGATGGGTGACAGCCGCCAGCGGCTCGATCACCAGACGGTCCAGGCCGGCGTCATCGTTGTCCAAGGCAGTGAGGTTCATGCGGGCGTTCCAGTGCTGCAGCAACTCCACATACACACCGAGTTGCTCCGCGAGTGTTTCGCCTAGCTCTACCCGGGCGCGCTCCGCGCGCCGCCGCAGGCGGCGCGTGAGAGACCTCTTGGTCACCGTTCCCACCTTAGCGACCGGCGCCTAGCCGTAGTCTTCCGCGTGCGGCGATCGACACAGGCAGAAATGATCGCCACGGCAGCTGGCGTCACCCCCGGAACCCGCAGCGCCTGGCCGAGGGTTTCTGGCCGTGTCTCCGACAAACGCTGCACGATTTCATTTGATAAGCCAGGCACCCCCTCGTACTGAAAGTCCGTCGGGATCCTTCGATGCTCTTCGCGCCGAGAACGTTCCACTGCCGCTTCCTGTCGGCGGAGGTACCCAGCGTACTTAAACTCGGTTTCCACGCTCACCACGTCCACGTGTCCTTGGCCAGCAGCCACTTGCAGCTCGAGCTCACCAGCTGCCACGAGTTGCGCGAGCCGCGTCTTCGGTCGCCGAAGTGCCTGGTCCGCCCGTGCGCGCGTGCCTCGCTCGAGCGTCACGGTCGTCCGCATGACACGTCGCACGTTCTCGCGGTACCGCGCACGCCGCTTCTCGAACCGTGCCCACCGATCGTCGTCCACGAGCCCTGTCTCTCGACCCCGCGGCGTCAGTCGCAGGTCCGCGTTGTCGATCCGCAGCAGCAATCGGTGCTCCGCACGTGATGTGAACAATCGGTACGGCTCCAAGCATCCTTTCGTCGTCAAATCGTCCGCAAGGACCCCAATGTACGCCTCATCACGTGTCAGAACCAGCGGCTTTCGGCGCTGCACGTGCAGTGCCGCGTTCACTCCAGCCAGTAGCCCTTGCGCCGCCGCTTCCTCGTATCCCGACGTCCCATTGATCTGGCCCGCAAGAAAGAGCCCGGCGACCCGTTGGGTTTCGAGCGATCGAAAAAGTTCCGTCGGTTGAATAAAGTCGTACTCAACTGCGTACCCGGGACGCAAAATCACCGCATCTTCCAACCCGGGTAGGGCGTGCACGAGTGCCTCCTGCACCTCGCGCGGCAGGCTCATCGAGTAACCATTGACGTACGTCTCGTCGACGTCGAGGCCCTCCGGCTCCAAAAAGATCTGGTGCCGCTCCCGATCCGGGAAGCGCATGATCTTATCTTCCAGCGACGGGCAGTAGCGTGGCCCGACCCCTTGGATTTGGCCGTTATAGAGTGGCGACTTGTCGATGTTGGCACGTACCAGGTCGCGCACGTGCTCATTCGTGTGCAAGAGATGACAGGGAATCTCCGGCCGTTTGAGGTGGTCGGTCATGAAGGAAAACGGCACGGGCAACTGATCGCCGCGCACGGCTTCGAAGCGGGAAAAATCGATGCTCCGCCGGTCCAAGCGCGGCGGTGTGCCGGTCTTCAACCGCCCCCATTTGAACCCGAGCGCCTTCAGTGATTCAGCGAGGTGGTGTGACGGCGGCTCGCCGACGCGCCCTGCCGGCCGGCACTCTGGTCCCACGTGAATCAGGCCATTAAGGAAAGTCCCCGTCGTCACGACCACCGCGCCGCACCGTAAGCAAACGTTGTCGTCCTCCTCCAGTACCACACCGGTGGCCCGGCCCTGCTCGACTCGGATGCGCCCGGCGCGCCCGACGATCCACCGGATGGCAGGTTGACGTTTCAGCTCAGCCGCCACCCACGTGCTGTAGTACTTCTTGTCTGCCTGTGCTCTGGGAGACCAGACTGCTGGCCCGCGACTCCGGTTGAGCAGCTTGAACTGAATCCCCGTCGCGTCGATCGCCAGGCCCATCAGCCCGCCTAACGCGTCGATCTCCCGAACGAGGTGCCCCTTCGCGGTCCCGCCCACAGCCGGATTGCATGGCATGTGTGCCACCGTGGCTTCCGACAGCGTGCAGAGCCCGACCGAGCAACCCATCCGCGCAGCGGCATGCGCAGCCTCGCAGCCGGCATGCCCTGCACCGATCACGATGACATCAACGCGCTCACTCATCACTCACAGGCGGACCGCGCAGTGGCGCTCGGCCCGTCTCACTTTCCAATGCAAAACTGCTCGAAAATCCGCTGCAGCACCGCGTCCGGTGTGCGTTTGCCCGAGACTTCCTCAAGCGCGCGCCGGGCCTCGTCCAAATCAACAAGCACAAGTTCCTCGGATGCTGCTGCCGCGGCTGCATCCGTCGCGCGCGCGAGCGCCGCGTGGGCATTCTCGAGCAATTGGATGTGCCGAATATTGGACACCGCGGGAGTGTCGCGGAGTCGTTCTCCACCACACAGCGCCCGCGCCAGCGCCGCACGGAGGACCGGTAGCTGGTCCGCACTCAGGAGCGACATCTCGACGACGTGATCCTCCGGCCTGAGCTCCGCGCAATCGGGTGGCGTCCAACACGCCGGCCGATCGGTCTTGTTGATCACGACGAGCCTCGGCGTGTCGCGGGTCGCCGCAAGGAGCGCACCGTCGTCCCCGTCGAGAGGCTGCGAGCGGTCTAGCACAACGACTGCGATCGCCGCTACGTCTAGCGCCCCGCGTGCGCGGCGCACACCTTCTGCTTCGACGGCATCGGCGGTGGGTCGAAGACCCGCCGTGTCGACCAGCGTGACCGGAATACCCTCCATCTCAGCGGTCTCGGTGAGCAGGTCGCGGGTCGTACCAGCCACCTCGGTCACGATTGCACGCGGCGCGCCAAGCAGCCGGTTGAACAACGTCGACTTGCCAACGTTCGGCTTCCCCAGAATGACGACCTGGCACCCTTCGCGGACGAGTCGTCCCTGCCGCGCGTCGGTAAGCACTCGCGCGAGCCGCGCCACCAGCTCGCGGGTCTCTGAGCACACAGTCCCGGGTTCGGCGAAGTGATAGCCCTCGTCCGGAAAGTCGAGCGACGCCTCGAGCCGCGCAACGAGATCGAACAGCGCGGCATCGATTTCACCGATGAGCGACGTCGTCGTCCCCTCGAGCTGGTCAAAGGCGACGCGCGCCTGCACAGGCGTGACAGCATTGATGAGATCCCCTACGGCCTCAGCCTGGATCAGATCGAGTCGGCCGCTGAGAAAGGCACGAAACGTGAACTCGCCCGGCCCGGCCAATCGGGCACCGGCCCGCATCGCGATCTGGACGATCTGATGCAGCAAGACGGGACTCCCGTGACCGCTGATCTCCACAACGTCCTCGCCCGTGTAGGAACCGGGCTTTGGAAAGTAGGTCGCCAGGATCCGGTCGATTGGACGTCCACCCCCGTCCCGGTCCACCACCTGGGCCAGCGTGACGCGCCGGGGCTCAAGGCGCGCGCCGGGGCTCAACATCGCCGCTGCGATCGGTGCCGCCTGTGATCCGCTGACGCGCACGATGCCGATCCCGCCCCGCCCCGGTGGGGTCGCGATCGCAACGATGGTGTCGTCGGTGGAAAACAACTACTTCCGCGGCGCGCCGGGAAGAGGCTCGCTCGCCGTGATGATCACCGTCTTCATGAAGGCGTCGCCAACACTTTCGGAGGTGGCTTGAGGATTTTCCGCAACCGCTAGGTGGACGATCCGGCGCGCGTACGGGTTCAATGGGCCGACCTCCTGCGGGAGTCCGGTCTCCCGGGCGCGCTCAGCCAGCACCTTTGCCGTCTCGCGCAGCTCGGCGTCCTTGCCTTTTCGGTAGTTCAGACAGTCGACGACGACATGCCGCCCTGGATGCGCGCGCCGGAAGGCAGCGTTAACGAGGTGCTGCAGAGCATCGAGGGCAACTGCCTTGCGCTGCAGGAAGATGTCACAGCCATCCCCCGCCATGGTGATGCGCGTTCCGTCCTCGATCTGCTCGGCCTTGACCTCGGCTGATATCCCCAGCGCGCCCGCGACCGCCCGCACGAACTCAACCACCTGCGTGTTCAGATCGTCAACCACTGGACTCCACCCTCCATTGCTTCGCTTCACCACGGCGTGCGCGCCGGCCTCATCATTAACCACTCAATTCGGCGGGCGGTCTTTAGCGGCTTGCCCTTTCGTGCCGCCACTCTTGATCCGACGCTCGGCGGGCGGGCGGACCGTCCGCAGCCTCGGCGGACCGATGATCCGATTAGTGATCACCTGCTGGCCGATGCCCAGGACATTACTTGTCAACCAGTACAACACCAGCCCACTGGGCGCCCACAGGAAGAGGAAAGTGAAGAAGATCGGCATAAACATCATGATCTTCTGCTGCGTCGGGTCTGCCTGGGTCGGCGTCATGCGCTGTTGCAGCACCATCGTCCCGCCCATGACGAGTGGCGTGATGTAGAGCGGGTCGTGCAGCGCGAGGTCCTGGATCCACAACATGAACGGCGCACCACGAAGCTCGATTGCCATCGACAGCAGGCGATAAAACGCGAAGAGGATCGGCATCGTGAGCAGCATCGGTAGACACCCGCTCGCCGGGTTGACTCCCCGGTCTCGATACAGCGCCATGATCTCCTGGTTCATCTTCTGCTTGTCTGGATGAGTTGTCTTCAGGTGGGCGTACCGCTCCTGGATGGCTTTCATTTGCGGCTGCAGCTCCTGCATCTTGCGCATCGACACCACGCTCTTGTGACGGAGCGGGAAGATGACAACGTTGATGAGCACAGTCAGGATGATGATCGCCCAGCCCCAGTTGCTGACGAAGCCGTACACCCATTTCAGGGAGCGGTGCAATGGCACGACGAGCCAGGAGAGCCAGCCGAACTCGATTGACCGCACGAGCACGGGGCTGGCCGCCTCCAGGATGTCGAAATCCTTCGGCCCGAGGAAAAACGGGATGTCGGTGATCCCCTCCGAGAACGAAAGGTCGAACGCCATCAGGTCGCGCGCGTCTCCTTCCGCCGTTAACGGCGGCAGTGGTACCGCCCGATAGGTCGTCTTGGTTTCGCGGGCTCCCGGCAAAGCTGCGGCGAGAAAGTAATGATTGTCGACCCCAACGAACTGAAGCTGGCCGACGTACGTCCGGCGCCGTGCGACATCTGAGGCGTCCGGCCGCTCGACATCAGGCTCGGACAAAAATCCGTCCTCCTGGATGCGCCCGTACATAACGCCCCGGGGGCCAACCCGATACGCCATCCCCGACGTGCTGCTCTCGACCCCGCCGAGCGCGGGGCCCCAGCGAATCGAGGGCATCAGCCGCCGTTCCCCTGCCGCCGCGTCCACAGTCAACACGACGACGTAAGGGTGGATCGCCCCATCAAACCGGAACTGCTTCCGTACCCGAAACCCAGTCTCATCCTCAAAGTCGAATGTCAGCGTCTCCTCGCGGTCCGTCACGTAGAGCGCCGCTGTGCTGGCTCGAAACAGAGCTTGCTGCGCGCGTGCGGTAAGGGCTTCGTCGTCGAAGGCGAGGGTGAAGGGCCGCGGTTCGTCAGCAGGGAGATCACGCGGGACGAGCTCGACTGGCGAACCGTCGTCCTCAGCAAGGTGGTGCTTCAGCTCCCAACTCACCAGCTCGGCGCCGCGATTCGCGAAGACCGCACGGATCGTATCGCTCTCGACGATGATTTCGCGAGGCGCTGTGTCAGCAATAATCGCGGCCGGCGTGGCCTGCTCGTTGTCGTCGCCGGACGGTGCCGTGAAGGGATCCGTCCTCGGCGCCGGATCAACGGTAGCAGCCGCAGCTTCGTCGTTCACCGATTCGGACGAGGGCGGGGACGCCGGTGGCACGACGAGGCTCTGGTAAAGAAAGAGGACCAGAAACGACAGGAAGAAGGCGAGCAGAACTCTACGTTCCATCCCAGATATGTCTAACTGCCAGGTGGCGTCGTCCTGACGCCCGGGGGTACGGGGTCGAAACCGCCTCGGCACAACGGGTGGCACCGTGCCACGCGGCGGACCGTGAGCCAGACACCACGGAGTGTTCCATAGCGCTCGATCGCCTCATCAGCGTATGACGAGCAGGAGGGAATGAAGCGGCAGGACCTCATAAGCATTGGTGAAATAACGATCTTGTAGAGCCAGATCGCGCCCCTTGCGCCCCGTGCTGGGACCCCGACCAGCCAGCGGCCGCTGGCTGATCTGCCCTCGTCCGGGGTGTTACTGTCCGGCGTGCGTCCGGGCATGGCGCTGAAGGACAGCGCGGTAGTCAGCCTCAAGGGCATCGATCCGCGCATCGGAAAACCCTGGTCGCAACAACGCAACGATGTCGAGGCCTGGCTGCCCTTTATTCTGGCGAAATAGCTCGCGGGCAAGACGCTTTGAACGGTTCCGCTGTACCGACCCGCCGAGCCGGCGCGTGGCAATGACACCGAGCCGGCTGACATCGAGGCCATTCGGAAGAATGAACAGCGTGAGGTACCGCCCCCGGTTCCGAACGCCGCGTTGCTGGACCCTTAGGAACTCCGTCCGCCGCCGAATTCGTTCGGGGCGGGTTAAGGTTCGTTCCACAGGTTTTAACTTGCTGGCTATATTATTCGTCTGAGACAGAAAGACGTCTGCGCCCCTTGGCTCGGCGGCGTTTCAACACCCGCCGCCCGGACTTCGTACTCATCCGCTTGCGAAAGCCGTGAGTGCGCTTGCGGCGGCGACGATTTGGCTGGTATGTCCTCTTCATGTCCGCGATCCCCAAGCCTGTCCGCGGCGACAGCGAGCCCCTTACATACGTCGCGAAGACCACAATGGTAGCGAAGCGCTCTCGAGACTGTCAACGCGACGGAGATGCTGCCGTGTTGTAGCGCACGGCTTACCCGAAGACCCAGGGTCCATCCGCGCCGCGGTTTGTACGAGTCATCACAACCCACCGGGCCCATTTCCAACCGTAACTCCCCCGATATCGTGCGCCTGGTGGGTCTCCGATTGCCCGGCCCGATCGGGTGTGCTACAGTCGCCGGCCTATGGCCCCTGGGGGTTCTTGTCGAGGCCATTTTCCACAACTGTGGAAATTTTTGTGGAAATCCCTGGGTTTTCGCCTGACTTCGTTGCCGTTTCGGATGAGTTATAGGGTGGTCTGGTAAGCATATTTGGCTGGATCGCCTTATTTTACAGTCTGATTTTCACGCTCTTGCCGACCCACGCACAGCCGGGACCCAGGAGATCAACGAGCGAAACCGTGCGCACGACCGAGCCCTAACGGCGATGTCTGGTAACGTCTGGAGCCAGATCCTATCCCGCGTTGAAACCAAGGTTAACCGGCACAGTTTCTACACTTGGTTTAGGCCGACGGTGTTTATCCAAGACGCCGGCCAAGCATTGACTGTGCGCGTGCCGAACGCCTTGTTCCGCGACTGGTTAACCAAACACTACGCCAGCGTTATTACCGAAGCCGTAACGGAGATCGAGCGCGAAGGAATGCACATTTCGTTTGTCGTCGAAGGAGAGACGGCTCAAGTTCCCACGCTACCGGCGGTGGTTCCACCGCTCACCGACAACCCACCAGCCACCGCGCCACCGCGCGGGCTCAATCCCCGTTACACGTTCAACACCTTTGTGGTGGGATCCTCAAACCAGTTCGCACACGCCGCGTCCGTAGCAGTTGCAGAAGCACCGTCCCGCTCTTATAACCCTTTGTTCCTCTATGGGGGGGTTGGCCTTGGAAAGACCCATCTCATGCACGCGATCGGTCAATATATTCTTGATCAGACACCAAGCCTAAAGCTTACCTACATCTCGACCGAGCGCTTCATGAACGAGATGATCAACGCTGTTCGCTACGACCGCGTGCTTGATTTTCGCGAGCGCTATCGGAGTATGGATGTTTTACTGGTGGACGACATCCAGTTCCTCGCTGGTAAAGAGGGAACCCAGACCGAGTTCTTCCACACGTTTAACTCGCTGTACGACGCGCAGAAGCAGATCGTGATCAGTAGTGACTGTCCTCCGCGTGAGATCCCGACGCTCGAGGAACGCCTCCGGTCCAGGTTTCATTGGGGGTTGATCGCCGATATCCAATCCCCAGACCTCGAGACCAAGGTGGCGATTTTAAAAAAGAAGGCTGGGGCAGAAGCCGTCCCATTACCCGACGATGTGGCGCTCTATATTGCCGGGCGGATTAAGTCGAATGTTCGTGAACTTGAGGGATCATTGATTCGTTTGATCGCGTACGCGTCGTTGACTGGGAGCCAGATCTCTCTCCCTCTCGCGCAGGAAGTGCTACGCGACATCCTTAATCGCGAAGATGAGGTAGTTAGTATTGAGATGGTGCAGAAGTTTGTCGCGAATTATTATCAGTTAAAGACCTCTGATTTAAAATCACGGAATAACTCAAAAGTAGTTGCGCTCCCACGGCAGATCGCGATGTATCTTTGTAAATCACTCACGAACGCTTCACTGCCATACATTGGGAAGAGTTTTAATGGGAAGCATCACTCGACAGTGATCCATTCCATTCGTAAGATCGAGAACCTCTGCACACACGACCGGGAGTTTCACACTCTTATTAATAGCTTCTTACAATCATTTAAATAGTGTGTTTCCCCTAATATTAGGGTGTTAAACTCGCGGTCTTTGTGAAGAGTCCACCGGAATACAACTACTCTCCGCTATCCGTTGTCTATTCCGTCCACAGCTTCCACAGGCCTGCCAACCACACAGGTTGTGAGCACTTAAATACCCACTTTAGGTGTTAAACATCCTCATTTAGTAAGCCTATTTAAAGTGTTGATTTTAAAGCGGTTAAAAAGCACTTAAGTGTTTTCAACAGTATCCTATACCTGATATAATTCTTCTGTAATTTGATAGTTATTAAATTGCCTTGTGACTGCTGGCTTTAAATCTGTTAATTGAGGTCGTTACCCCTTATGGAATTAAGTGTCCGGAAAAGTGATTTACTGCGCGAGCTGCACCTCATACAGGGGATCGTTGAGCGCAAGAATACGATTCCGATTCTCGCAAATGTGTTAATGGAAGCGAACGGCGGTGAAGATGTACAGCTTCTGGCGACGGATTTGGAAGTGGGGCTGCGAAGTCGGTGCCCAGCCACGATCACGAAAGCAGGGTCACTAACAATCCCAGCTAAGAAGTTATATATGATTGTTCGGGCGCTTCCTGAAACTGATATTCGGATCAAGCAGGAGGCAAAGGGCTCAGTAAAGGTCGCGGCGGATCGCTTTGATTCGCGCATACAAACCCTACCACGAGAAGACTTTCCGACGCTGCCGGAGCCTGGCGACGCTGCGACGGCAACCCTACCGCGCGCGCTACTACGACTGATGGTGGCAAAGACGCAGTTCACGATTACACACGACGACACACGGTATTTTTTAAACGGCGCTCTTCTTGTGTTGAAGCCGGACCAGATAACCCTAGTGGCAACTGATGGCCACCGGCTTGCTCTGGTGTCTGCGAAGCGGGCACAGGCGGGGACAGGAAAAGACGTTGAGGGAGAGGCGCGGGCTATTCTGCCTAAGAAGACCATGTGGGAGTTGGCGCGGCTCCTGGCGGAGGGCGACGGAGACGTCGAATACGGGCGTGGCGAGAAACACCTGTTTTTCAAAGTGGACGGCCGCCAGTTAATCTCCAGGATGATCGATGCACAATTTCCGGCCTATGAACGAGTGGTTCCACAAGGCAACGACAAGACGATTGAATTCGAGCGCGATCGGTTGATGAGCGCCATCAAACGAGTCGCGCTGCTATCCAGTGAGCGCTCACGTGCTGTGAAGTTTCAGATCAGTAAGGACAGCGTTGAGGTGATCTCGAGCAGCCCAGAAGTAGGTGAGGCGAAGGAAACTTTGGTTGTGGAGTACGGGGGGACACCGGTCCAGGTTTGCTTTAACGCGCAGTATGTAATCGACTTCCTTAATGTGGCTGGAACAGACAGCATCGCCCTGGAGTTTAAAGACGAGATGAGCCAGGCAGTCATGCGCCCAATTGGTGGCGAAGGCTGCGACTACACGTACGTGATCATGCCGATGCGGGTTTAAATAAACCGCAGTCGAGGATGATCGCCTCTCCTCCTACCCAGCACCTAGCGGCGCGGTTGTGTGTAGTAGGGTGCGCGCCGGACGCCGTTGAGCGCGGGTGAGCCGTGAGGTAGACAAACCGAGGCAGGAGCGGCCCGTGCGCGGACGTAAGGCGGAACGGACGGAATGACACAACAGGAGCGCGATGAAGGCCGGGAAGGGCCGATACTTGGCGGTGCTGCCCCCCCAGAGACGGCTGCTGGGGAAGAGGCCGCCACACTGGAGTCTGCAGACTACAGGGCAGACAAGATCAAGGTCCTGGAAGGCTTGGAGGCGGTCCGGAAGCGACCGGCGATGTACGTCGGATCGACCGGCGCGCCTGGGCTTCACCACCTCGTGTATGAAGTCGTCGACAATTCAATTGACGAGGCGCTGGTCGGGTTCTGCGACACCATAAACGTCACCATCCACATCGACAACTCCGTCACCGTCGTGGACAACGGCCGCGGTATCCCGGTCGATGAGCATACTAGCGGGAAGTCGGCGGCGGAAGTGGTGATGACGGTTCTCCATTCTGGTGGAAAATTTGACGACCGGAGCTACAAGGTATCAGGTGGACTGCATGGTGTCGGTGTGTCGGTTGTTAACGCATTGGCGGAGTCACTCGCCCTTGAAATCTGGCGCGACGGCCAGGTCTATCGACAGAGCTACGAGCGAGGCCGGCCGGCCAGCGAGCTTGAGGCGACCGGCACGACCAAGCGGCGTGGTACAAAGGTAACCTTCAAGGCGGACGACCAGATCTTCGAATCGATCGAATACAGCTTCGACACCCTCGCACATCGACTCCGCGAGCTAGCGTTCTTGAATGGCGGCGTGACGATCGCGCTCGACGACGAGCGCACGGGCAAGAGCCACCGCTTCCAGTACGAGGGCGGCATCATCTCGTTCGTGACCTTTCTCAACAAGAACAAGACGGCAGTGAACGCGGCGCCGATCTACATGCAGGGCGCGAAGGACGGGATTGAGGTGGAGATCGCTCTGCAGTGGAACAACGGCTATGCCGACACGGTGTATTCCTTCGCCAATAACATCAACACGCAGGAAGGCGGGACCCACCTTTCTGGTTTCCGCTCGGCGCTGACGCGCACGATCAATTACTACGCGAACAAGAAGAACTTGGGGAAGGACCTCGGAGACAGTATCAGCGGGGATGACATCCGTGAGGGTCTTGTGGGAGTTGTCAGTGTGAAAATTCCACAGCCCCAGTTTGAGGGCCAGACGAAGACCAAGCTCGGCAACACCGAGGCTAAAGGGATCGTCGAGACGATCCTTAACGACAGGTTGGGCGCTTACTTCGAGGAGAACCCGTCGGTTGCCAAACGGATCGTCAACAAAGTGATCGCCGCGGCGCGCGCGCGCGACGCGGCGCGCAAGGCGCGGGATCTCGTGCGGCGCAAGGGCGCGTTCGACAACAGCTCGCTGCCGGGAAAGCTCGCCGACTGCCAGGAACGCGCCCCGGCGCGCAGCGAGTTGTACATCGTAGAGGGAGAATCGGCAGGCGGGTCAGCAAAACAGGGGCGCGACCGCCGTTTCCAGGCGGTGCTGCCGATCAAAGGAAAAATTCTCAACGTTGAACGGGCCCGGTTTGACAGGATGCTGGGCAGCGACGAAATCAGGACCATGATCGCGGCGCTCGGCTGCGGGATCGGACGAGACGACTTCGACATCTCGAAGTTGCGCTATCACCGTGTCGTGATCATGACCGACGCCGATATCGACGGCTCGCACATTCGCACCTTGTTGTTGACCTTCTTCTATCGGCAGATGCGCGAGTTGATCGAGCGGGGTCATATCTACATCGCGCAGCCACCGCTCTATCGGGTCAAGCGGGGACGGGCAGAGCACTACGTCAAGGACGATCGTGAGCTAGAGACCCTCTTGATCAAACGGGCCACCGAGTCGCGCACGCTCCGGCGGCCGGCTGCGGGAATCGAGTTCTCGGGCGAGCGGCTCGAGCGGGTGCTCCATCGGCTAGTGGCTTTCCGGAAGCTGCTCCAGGTGGTCGAACGACGTGGGCCGAGTCGCGACGTCATCATGGTGCTGCTTGAGCGGGGGGTTAACGGGCGAACCTTTTTTGCGGATCGAGGCGCGGTCGACGCGCTCGTGCGTGCGCTGACGACTGCCACGCGCACGGTTGCCGTCCGACCGGACGAGGAACACAACGCCTTCGTGTTGTTGATCGAGGACCGCACAGGCGGCTACCCGCGACGCCACCAGGTTGGCGTCGATTTCGTGACCATGCCGGAGTACCGGGCGCTGCTAGCGAGCCATGGCGACATCAAGGGGTTGGAGGGGCCGATGATCGTGACGACGGCTGCGAGCAGCGAGCCGGAGCGGCTCTCTGAGCAGGCCGCTGATGATCCCGTTGGCGCTGCGGCCGACGCGACGAACATCGGAGGTGCACCGATCGGTCGGTCGACCAAGCTAGCCGCTGAGCCGCGGCGAGCGGACAAAGACCAAGACGTTGAGATCGGCTCACTTGACGAGCTGGTGGAGTATTTCATTACCGCGGGCAAGCGCGGCGGTTCGGTGAATCGCTACAAGGGCCTCGGCGAGATGAACCCTGACCAGCTGTGGACGACGACAATGAAGCCGGAGAATCGTACGTTGTTGCAGGTCCGCGCGGAGGATGACGCCGAGGCGGACCTCATATTTACTATTCTGATGGGCGACCAAGTGGAACCCCGCCGGAAGTTCATCGAAGACAACGCGCTGGACGTGAAGAACTTGGATGTCTGAAACACGCCAACTCCCTGTTCCCGTCAACATCGAAGACGAGATGCGGCGCTCGTACATGGATTACGCGATGAGCGTGATCATTGGCCGCGCTCTACCTGACGTGCGTGATGGGCTGAAGCCGGCCCATCGGCGCGTTATCTACGGCATGCGGCAGATGGGGCTGGCGCCGAACCGGCCGTATCGGAAGTGCGCGAAGATCGTCGGGGAGGTGATGGGCAATTTTCACCCCCACGGGGACGCCTCCATCTACGACACCCTCGTCCGCCTCGCGCAAGACTTCAACATGCGGTACCCACTGGTCGATGGACAGGGCAATTTCGGCTCGATCGACGGCGACCCGCCGGCAGCGATGCGGTACTCAGAAGCGCGCCTTAAGGCTTTGGCTGATGGCTTGATGGCCGATCTCGACAAAGGGACGGTTGACTTCGTCCCGAACTACGACGAGACCACCGAAGAGCCCACGGTGCTACCGGCGTCGTTCCCAAACCTGCTGGTGAACGGGTCGGCAGGCATTGCGGTCGGCATGGCGACTAACATCCCCCCGCATAACCTGCGCGAGGTTATTGAGGGCATCGCCTGGGTGGCGGAGCACCAAGGGGAGTCTCGTCATGCTAAGGAACGTTACCTGATGGCCTGCGTGCCGGGTCCGGACTTCCCGACCGGCGGGTTCATCGTTGGGCGCACCGGCATCGCCCAGGCGTATCACACGGGACGGGGCAGCCTCACGCTGCGGGGACGTGCCACTATCGAGCGAGCGAAGAAGGGAGAGAGGGGCTCCATCATCGTGACGGAGATTCCCTACCAGCTGAACAAGGCCAGGCTGCTCGAGAAAATCGCCGAGCTCGCCCGGGATAAGGTAATCGAGGGCATCGCTGACCTTAGGGATGAGTCTGACCGCAATGGCGTGCGAATAGTTATCGAGCTTCGACGCGGCGAAGTGCCGGAGGTCGTGCTCAACAACCTCTACAAACACACCCCGCTCCAGACATCCTTTGGGATCATCGTGCTCGCCATCGTGGCGGGTCGCCCGCAAGTCCTCACGCTGCTCGATCTCGTCGAGCATTTCATCGAGTTTCGGCGTGAGGTCGTGCGGCGGCGGACGGAGTTCGAGCTGCGCAAGGCGGAGGCCCGCGCCCACATCCTCGAAGGGCTCAAGGCTGCCCTGGACCATCTTGACGCGGTCATCAAGCTCATCCGAGGCGCCAAGACGCCGGCCGAAGCGCGCGTCGGGCTGATCGAGCAGTTCTCACTGACCCAGACGCAGGCGCAGGCGATTCTCGACTTGCAGTTGCAGCGGCTCACCGGGCTTGAGCGCCAGAAGGTCGTTGACGAGCTGGCCGAACTGTTGAAGGCGGTCGAGCAGCTGCGTGCGATTCTAGAAAGCGAGACGCTGCTGATGAGCCTTGCCGTCAAAGAGCTCCGGGCCATCCAGGAAAAATACGGTGACGAGCGGCGCACCGAGATTATCGATGAGGAGGGAGAGTTCCGCATCGAGGACCTGATCGCCGAAGAGGACATGGCGATCACGGTGAGCAACACTGGATACGTCAAGCGGACGGCGATTTCGGAGTATCGGAACCAGCGCCGGGGCGGAAAAGGCCGTCTCGGTATGCGGACGCGGGAAGAGGACTTTCTGACACATCTCTTTGTCGCGTCAACCCACGCCTACATCCTCATCTTCTCTGACCGCGGGCGAGTTTATTGGCTGAAGGTCCACGAGATCCCAGATGTCGGTCCCGCCGGCCGCGGTAAGGCGATTGCCAATCTGGTGTCGATGGAACCGGGCGAACGAATCGCGGCTCTGCAGGCAGTTAAGCAGTGGCCCGGCGAAGATGGGGAACGGTTCGTCGTGATGGGCACCCGGCAGGGCGTCGTCAAAAAAACTGACCTCAGGGCGTTCCGTCGCCCGCGGGCTGGTGGCATCGTGGGAACGAGGGTCGGCGCCGGCGATGCGGTCGTGAGCGCGGAGCTCACCGACGGGCAGGGCGAGATCTTCCTCGGGACTCGCGGAGGGATGGCCATCCGTTTTGCGGAGGCGGATGTGCGCCCGAGGCAGCGGGCCTCCTACGGGGTGCGCGGAATTTTACTTCGGCCAGGGGACGAGGTGGTCGCGATGACGGTGGTCCGTCCGACCGGTACGCTCCTCACCGTCACAGAAAACGGCTACGGCAAGCGCACGGAGCTGGCAGAATACCGCGTGCAATTACGGGGCGGGGTCGGTATTATTAGCATGCAGGCCGGCGCGAGGAACGGCCGCGTTGTTGGGGTTGCGCATGTCGAGCACGAGGACGAGTTGATGCTTATTACGCAGCAGGGTAAGGTGTTGCGGATGGAAACGCGCGACATCCGCCCGATCGGCCGGGGCACGCAGGGCGTGCGGCTGATCGAGATCGACGGCCGGGATCGGGTCGTGTCGCTTGCCCGGCTTGTTGAGAAAGACGCAAACGGGGAAGGCGAGAGTTTTCAACCTGACCCCGAAGTGATACTGTGAGCCCGGCCTCTGGTCAGGCTCACCGGAAGGAGCTAGGCAGCATGGGTCGGTTAAACATCAAGACATTCGTTGTCATTGTCCTTGCCACGTCGATCGGTGCCGGGTTGCTGGTCGGGTGCGGTGGTTCCGGGGAAGAGCGGCAACTCATTCGCAGCTTCTTTCTGGCGTCGCGCGTGGACGACCGCGCGACACTCGGCAATCTCGCCATGGTGGCCTTCGACCCTGATACTGATGGCACCGTCCCGACCTTCAGCATCGAAAACGTTACGGAAGAGCAGCGCCGGACACTGCGTCTGGGTGAGTTGGGTGAGGAGCTAGCCAGGATACAGGCCGAGGAACAGGAGTTCAGGGAGCGGAAAAAGGTTTATCAGGACGAGCGTATGGAAGCCATCGGTCGCGTCATCGAGGCCGAGCGTGCCGGTGAAAACGCCGGCCGGCGCGACCAGGAAGTTCAGGAAGCCTGGACGACGTGGCGCGAAGAAGAGAGAATGTTCGCCAAGCAGGTTTCCGGTGCACTAAGCGCGGTTAACGAAGAGAGCCTGGTGGCCCAGGTGAGCGTCTTCGACCCGAGCAACCCGATCGACGTACGGTCGTTGGGGGGCGAGCTGATCTCGAAGGAGGTGACCATCAACGCGACGGTCGAGAAGGATGGAGCTTCCGAAGAGCGGACAATGGTGATCACCCTCCAGAAGGTCGAGCTGCAGGGTTCCGACGGCGCGCTCATCGACGGCCGGTGGGTCATTACGATTATTGCGTGAGTGCGTTCGGGGCCTGAGACTCTTACGGTGGCTGGGTCAGGTCGACCCCTTGGGCCTAGGCTGCTGCGCGTTGTTTGGGCGTCCTTGCTCTTGGTCCCCTCCTAGGCTAGGGCGTTTTGGTACCGCGAGGACGAGCCCCGGGTGACGTTACGGGCCGCCGCGCCCTCTCCGGACGTCGTGGTTCGTAGAGGTTCTGTCTCGTGGGGAGCGTGCAGAATCAAACACGCCCACTGACTAGCGAGCCCACAACGCTTGGATCCGCGAGCGTTGAGGTGTCGCCCAGGTCTTGAATGTCACCCTCGGCGATTTTACGCAGGATGCGGCGCATGATTTTACCGGAACGCGTTTTTGGCACGCCTTCGGCAAACTGGATTTTCTCCGGCGCGGCGTGCGGGCCGATGTTGGCCCGGACGGCTTCAACAATTTCCCTTTTCATCTCGTCAGTCGGCGTCTGGCCGGTTTTAAGGGTGACGAAGGCATAGATCGCGTTGCCTTTAATGTCGTGCGGGTAGCCGACGACTGCAGCTTCTGCAACGGACGGATGCGTGCCGATCGCGCCCTCGACCTCAGCGGTGCCAAGGTTGTGCCCGGAAACGATGATGATGTCGTCGACGCGCCCGGTGATCGAATAGTAGCCGTCCTTATCGCGTAGGCAGCCGTCGCCCGGAAAATACTTACCGGGAAACCGCGCGAAATAAGTGTCGAAAAAACGTTGTCGATCGCCGTAGATGCCGCGCATCTGGCCGGGCCAGGGCTCCAAGATGCAGAGATTTCCACGAATGTCGTTGCCTTCGAGGGTGTTCCCCTCGTCATCGACTAACGCGGGCTTGATGCCGAAGAGCGGAAACGTCGCGGAACCAGGTTTGGTCGGCGTCGCGCCCGGCAACGGCGAAATGAGGATGCCACCGGTTTCGGTCTGCCACCAGGTGTCAACAATCGGACATTTTTCTTTACCTATAACGGTGTGATACCAGATCCACTCCGGTGATTTGATCGGTTCGCCGACGGACCCCAGCAGGCGCAAACTACTCAGATCGTACTTCGCCGGCCAGTCATCCCCCTCCTTCATTAACGCGCGCAGGGCAGTCGGCGCGGTGTAGAAGATGTTGACCTTGTGCTTCTCGCAGACCTCCCAGAACCGACCCCAATCTGGGTAGTTCGGTACGCCTTCGTACATCATTGTGATTGCGCCGTTAGCGAGCGGGCCGTAGGTGATGTAACTGTGGCCGGTCACCCAACCGATGTCAGCCGTGCACCAAAAGACGTTGCCTGGGTGGTAGTCGAAGACGTAGTTGAAAGTGGTCGCGACATAGGTTAGGTAACCACCAGTGGTATGCAGCACGCCCTTTGGCTTACCTGTCGATCCCGAAGTGTAGAGAATGAAGAGTGGGTCTTCAGCGTCCATCGCCTCTGGCACGCAAGTCGCGTCAGCAGCTGCCAGCGCGTTGTGCCACCAGACGTCTCGGCCGTCAGTCATGTTGACCGGCGAGCCGGTGCGCTGGACGACGAGGATTTTTTCGACGCTCGGAGTGTTTTCGGCGGCCTTGTCAGCATTCGCCTTCATCGCGACATCCTGTTTAACACCACGCACGCCAGTGTCTTGGGTGACGATCGCCTTGCACGGCGAGTCGTTGATCCTGGTGATGAGGCTGTCCGACGTGAACGCGCCGAACACGATCGAGTGAACCGCGCCGATCCGCGCGCAAGCCAGCATCGCGATCGCCAACTCCGGAATCATCTGCATGTAAATGCAAACCCTGTCGCCCTTGGCGACACCCAGGTTCTTGAGCGCGTTCCCGGCTTTTTGAACTTCGGTCTGAAGCTCGGCGTAGGTGTAGGTTTTGCTCTCAGTCGGGTCATTGCCTTCCCAGATCAACGCGGTGTTGTCGCCGCGGCCGGCTTCAACGTGCCGGTCGACGCAGTTGTAGCAGGCGTTGAGCTTTCCGCCGAGATACCATGCGATTTCGGCTTTATGAAAGTCGTACTGCCGGACGGTGTGCCACTTTTTGAACCAGGTGATCCGCTGTTCGGCCTGCTCGGCCCAGAAACCTTCGGGGTCACAGACGGAGCGATCGTAAATTGCGCGGTATTCGTCAAGTGACTTGACATGGGCGTTGGCGGAAAACTCCGCCGGTGGGTTATAGACAGCCGCTTTGTCGAGCGCCTCAGGCGGATCGAGAACTCGGCCTTTTTTCAGAGACGCACCACTCTCAGGAGCCACCATGTCTTTTGCCACGTTTCTCTCCTACCAAATGCTCCGAGCCTCACGCTCGAAGGCTAAAGACTCTCGGCGTTCACCAACACATTTTTCGTCTTGCCGTCGGGTGTCGTTGCGTAATCCAACAGCATGACCTCGTGTCGGCAACCGAGGTGGCTGAGCACCAACTTTACCTCGAACCGGTCGAGTGGCATTCTCGCCGTGGGGAGTTTAAAATTCCACCCTTGGCGCCACATGCTCAGCGAGATCCGCATTCGGAGCTTTCTCAGATGACGAGTCGCCCGGGGCATTCTTGAGCGCAAGGACCGTGACTGTCCGCCCGTGCTTGATGCCGTCGACCCACTGTTGCACCGTTGGTGCCCCGGCGATGTTAGCGCGGGGGCACATCAGACCATCAGCCGAGAAGCTCTGGGCGAGCCCCAGCAAGGCACCAACGTCCACCCTTCCCATGATAATATCGAGCTGCAGGACGTTGTTGCCGAGATGGGCCTTACGTAGGTATCGGCTGGTGACCTGTTGGGCGATGTCTGAGATCGATCCGCGGGCGCCACCATGACCTTGCCCCCTGTGCGCCCGCCAGGCAGTCAAATCCCGCCGAGGACCGTGTGCAGAAGTTCCATGACTACCCGGGGATACATCCCCAGCATAATCGACGCGGCGGCTACCACCAGCAGCGGTGCGGTCATTGTCCAGCACGGGTCCGAAAGATGCCGGCGTTTGAGAGCGGGGCTCAACGGGCCGAAGAAAATGCGCCGCGCCGCGCCGAACGAGTACGCCACTGTTAGTACGATGGCGGTGACTCCCCCGATCGCGATCACGACCGTGAACGGGCCGCCGCGCACGCCCCACGCGAAGACGCCCGTGAACATGATCCACTCCGCCGTGAAGCTGCTAAAGGGCGGGAACCCGGAAAGCATCATGCAGCTCATCAGCCACAGGATTGCCGTCAAAGGCATCTTCCGCGCCAGCCCGCCCATCTCGCGCATGTCGCGGAGACCAGTGGTGTAGACGACGATGCCGGCCGTGGCAAAGAAAATTGTCTTGCCCATGATGTGACTTAGAAAAAAGAATATCCCTCCCTCGACGCTGGTACTCGTCAAGGCGCCCAAGCCAAGGACTGAGCACGCGATTTGACTGATGGTCGAGCACGCTGCCAAGCGCTTGATGTCCGTTTGTGCCAACGCGAGTAAGGATCCGTAGATCATGGTGAGGAGCGCGAGCCCCATAAGCGGAACCCCGAACGGCTGGAAGTCGCCACCCAGGGGTAGAACGATCACCCGGACGATAATGTACAAAGCCAAGTTGGCGTACACCGCCAGGAGTCCGGCGATGCTGGTGGGGTGCTCGGCATGGACCCACGGCATCCACACGTGGAACGGCACCATGGCGAGTTTCATCAAGAGGCCGACCAAAAACAACACAATAGCTCCCGTCACTAAGGGGCTCCCCGCCATGTGATGGAGTTCTGAAATCTCAAAACTCCCGACCTGGCTGTACACGACCAGAGACGCTGCGAGGAAGAGCAGCGCACCGATGATCCCCCACGACAAGCTGACGAACGCGACCCGCACCCGTTCCAGATACCCGAAGTACGCCATCAGGAAAAACAGAGTGATGGTCGATATCTCCATGAAGAAATACAGCGACACGAGGTTGGTGCTCAGGATCGTGCCGATGAAGCCAATCGGGAAAAACGGAAACAGGTAGAAAAATCGCGCGTAGTGCCCGATCCGAGCACGTTCGGACTCACGGTGATACAAGGTCGCGACGCGGTGCTCGATGTAACGGATGGAGTAAAACGCTAGGGCGCTGCACAGCAGGATGACGATGGCCAGCGTGGGCACGCTGAGCCCGTCGGCCAGGAGGCCGAGGCGGATGCCTGGTGCAATGATCAGATACTCCTCGACGATGACCGCCCCCTCGTACACCTCGATCCCGGCTAGTACGACAAGAACGGTTGTGTACAGCAAGGCGAGGGCCACGATCCATCCGGCAAACCGCCCGATCGTCTTTCGGGTCAAGAACACCACCGTGGCGGCGAGGGCCGGCGTCAACAGGATCTGCAGGAGAACAGCCGGCATTCTTAGCCTCCGCCGGTTCCGAAAAACAGGAAGGTTAGGAACACGATGAGCAGGACGAGGACATAGGAGACGTTGTAGATAAGCTCCTCGGTTTCCGTGCGCAAGCGGTGCATGAAACCCTGGGCTTTGTCCGTGAACACTGATGGTAGCCGCCGGTGAATGAGACGGTCCCAGCGGTCTTCGAGGGTACCGGCGACAAATTTGGCCAGCCGTAGCGTCCCGTCAACGAAGACGCAGCGGTAGAATGCATCGATCGACCACCGGTTCCAGAAAAGCGTGTGGAGCAACCGGAGCGGAGCGAATCGTTCGAGGACTGCTTGGGGAGACACCCGGCGCGCGACGTACAAATAGTAAGCCGGACATGCTCCTACTGCGACGAAGAGCAGGGCCAGGACGGACACCAGACCGTGAGAGGAGAATTCGCCAGCTGCGGCCGACGCCCCCATAAAATCGGCCGAAACCGTCTGTGCCAGGCTGGCGTCGAAGCCACGGTGGAGGATCTGCTCAAGGAACGGGCCACCGATGCCGGCGACAACGATGAACGCGGCGAGGACGCCTGAGGCAAGGCGCATTGATGCCGACCCATCGTTCACTTGTTGTCCGTCCGTGTGTCTGACCTGAACGAGGTTCGCGCACTCCGGTCCATGAAAGACGATGCCCAAGAAGCGAACTGTGTAGAAGGCCGTGGCGCCAACGGTGATCAGCGCCACCACAAACAAAAGCGTGTTGGCGCCCAGGGTAGCGAGCAGGACTGCATCCTTGCTCCAAAACCCCGGGAAGGGCGGGAGCCCAACGAGGGACAAGGATGCCACTAGGGTGAACACCCAGGTAAGTGGAAGATGTTTCCTGACGCCGCCCATGTCCTTGATGTAGATGGAACGGACAGCGTGAATGATGGTGCCCGCAGAGAGGAACAGGCAGGCCTTGAACAGGGCGTGGCTGACGAGATGAAAGATACCTGAGGTATAGCCGGCGAGGAGGAGACCTGGCGCGAGTCCGCTGGCGCCAAGTCCTAACATCATGTAGCCAATTTGACTGACGGTTGAGTAGGCAAGGACCTTCTTGAGTTCGAGTGCCACCATGCCCTGTGTCGCGGCGAGGAGTGCCGTGAAGGCGCCAATCCAGGCCGTTGCGTGAAAGAACCACGATGCCTCATCAATTCCTGCTACCCAGTACCCGTAGTAGAACAACGGGAGCAACCGCGCCACGAGGTAGACACCGCTTTTGACCATCGTTGCCGCGTGAATGAGGGCCGAAACCGGCCCCGGGCCGGCCATTGCTTCCGGGAGCCATTCGTGAAAAGGAAACTGCGCCGACTTGCCCATCGGTCCCGCTAGTAGAAGCAGGCTCACGAAGGCGACCATGCCTGGCGCTGTTGCCATTGCTGCAAGCCAGGTCGGCGCGGTCTCGTAGAGCTCGAGAAAATTCAACGTTCCGGCGTAGGCGTACATGATGAGAATGCCCCCCAACATGAGCATGTCTCCCGCGCCGGTGACGATGAGGGCCTTGAGACCTGCCTGGGAGGGCGTTACAAAGGCGGTGGGGGGCGGCCCCCCGATCCAGTACTTGCGCTGGTCCTCGTAGTGGTAACCGATCAGGCCATAGCTGCAGAGGCCGACCAGCTTCCAGCCGACGAAGAGAAACAGCAGATTGTTGGAGAGGATGAGCAGCAACATGCTACCGATGAATCCATTCATCCACATCCAGAACCGGGTTCGCGCGGGGTCTCTCTTCATGTACCCCAAGCAGTAGATCATGATGATGAAGCTCACCACTGCAACGATATTGGCGATGACGATGCTCAACGGATCGATCAGGATGCCGAACCCGATCCGGACCGGCGAGTCGAGCCAGCCGATGCTGCTCTCGAGCGGAAGCGTTTCAGGATAGAAGAGCGCGGAAAGCAGACGGGCCGCTGCCGCCGCGGAGACAAAGGAGAACAGCACCGCGCCCAGGTCTCTCGTCTTGGCAGAAACCTGGGCGAGCAATGGCGTTACTGCCGCGCCTACCAATGGCGAAAAGATGCACACCCACGCCGCGAAAATCGTCACCGATCTCATTTAATAAGGCTCGCCGGGATAGCATGGTCGATGAAGCGAGAGACGATCTCACCATTGAAGAAACCGAGGAGCACGATTCCTACGGCCAAGACAAGCATGGGCACAAGCATGGTCAACGGGACCTCATCCCGTTTTGGCATCACCATGGCCGGTGTTCCACCGCCGGATCCAACGACGGGTGCCCCGGCTTCGTCAGAGGGGAAGTACATGTACCGAATGACGTTCACGAAATATACGAGAGCCAGCACACTGCTGAAAAGGATCGCTCCTACGAAAACCCAATGCCCCGCGTCGATGGCACCGAGGATCAGGTAGAGCTTGCTGAAGAAACCGGAAGTTGGCGGGATGCCGATCATGGAGAAAGCAGCAACCGTGAACGTGGCAGCGGTCCATGGCATCTTGATGGAGAGGTGCCGAAATTCGCGGATGTCTCGCAAACCGGTTCGATAGGCGATGGCTCCGGCTACCAAGAAGAGGCATCCCTTCATGAACGCATGGTTCACGAGGTGTAAGAGCCCTCCGGTCAATCCCATCGCGTTCGCTAGCCCAACCCCGAGAACGATGTAGCCAATTTGTGAAACCGAGGAATAGGCCAACATCCGCTTAAGGTCAGACTGGACCAGCGCCATTACCGATCCCAGGATCATGGCGAGCACCCCCATCCAGCTCAACAGCGTGGTAACAGGGATTATCTCCACCGAGAAGCTCGGCTCGAAAACGAAGAACATCACCCGGATCAATACGTACGCGGCCACCTTGGTCGTGGTGGCAGCGATTAAAGCACTGACCGCCGAAGGGGCATTGGTGTACGCGCCAGGAAGCCAGGCGTGCATGGGGAAAAGCGCCATCTTGATTGACATCCCGATGACGAAGAATGCAAAGCCGACGAGGACCGCGTTCGATTGATAGAGATCTGGAAGAATGCGCGCCAAATCAGCCATATTGAGAGAACCGGTGGCGCTATAGAGATACCCAACGGAGAGCAGGTAAAAAGCGGCACCCACGGTTCCGAGGATGGCGTACCGGAACGCCGAGACCACCGCCGCCCCGTCGCCGATCGAGACGAGGGCGTAGCTAGCCAGGGAAGTGATTTCGAGGAAAACATACAAGTTGAACATGTCCGCCGTTGTCACGATCCCCATTAAGCCGCTGACCATCAACAGATACACGCTGTAGAAGGGAACGGCCTTCTCCGGGAGTTCCCTCGCAATACTTCTTTTCGAGTAGATCCCGACAAGTAGCGTGATGACTCCCACGAGCACCAGCATGAGGGCCCCGAGGTGGTCGATTCGATACTCGATGCCCCAGGGCGGCGCCCACCCACCCAGGAAGTACTGCACGGGGCCGTTCGTCAGCACTTCTCGCGCCGCCACAATCGCAGCACCGCAGGAAAAAGCGAGGGCGGCGAGGGCGACCGGGAAGGCCGCCGCTTTTTTCCACCAGCCCACCACGGGGAGGACGAATGCCGTGAGAAGCGGCACGACGACGATCAGGACGGAAACCGCGGATTGATGAATGTTCATCTAGTGCCCCGGCTCAGGGATTCGTTGCGCAGACCCCGGGATCCACACGATGCCCCCGCCCGGGACTCATATGACGAATCACTGCGGCGGGACATGAGGGCTGCCAGAGGATCGGATTCTCTCGAGCAGCTCATTTTCCTCAAGCGTCCCGTATGTCTTGTGGATCCGGAGGAGAAGCGCTAGGGCCACCCCCGTGGTAGCGACTGCTACCACGATGGCAGTCAGCATGAGAACGTGAGGCAACGGATTGACGTACTGAGAAGCCTCGAGGACCAGCTCCTTGCCAGGACCGTTGCCGGTGCCGTCCAGGACAATAGGTATGGTGGCGTCGCGCTTTGCCCCGAGCGAGACAAAGAACAGGATGATAGACCACTGGAAGATGTTCATCCCCACTAGCTTTTTGACTAGATTGGTCTTCCCGGTCATGGCATAGAAGCCAATCATCATGAGGATGACATAGGCGACGATGTTAAAATGTCCGATAATGAACTCAGTCATCTCGACCTTACTCGAAGGTGATCAGGTCGTGAAAGATAGAAACCATGGCCGCCATCACGGTGATCCCCACGCCGATCTCGATGCCCAGCATCCCCATGCTTCGCGGCTCGGCCACCGGAAGAATGCCGTAATCGAGATAATTCGCTCCCAGTAGTAAACAGAGGAGCCCGACCCCGGCGTAGAGAGAGACACCCATACTGGTGAAGACCATGATTGCCGCGAGGGAAAATCTTCGCTTCATTTCCTCGATGCCGTAGGCGATGGCAAGTAAGATAAAGCTCGATCCAAGAATCACGCCGCCCTGAAAGCCCCCCCCTGGGCTGCTGTGGCCATGCACGATGACGTAGAGCCCGAATACCTGGATGAAGGGCACGAGCAAGCGACAAATGGTCTTGACGATGATACTCTGTTGCTCCGCAATCACGCCTTAATCCTTCTTCCGTCGAGGTCGCAGGATGAGCAGGGTGGCCACGGCCGCGGTGAAGATAACGGCGACCTCTCCCAAGGTGTCGAAGCTACGGTAGTCGGCGAGAACTGCCGTGACGATATTGGGTACGTCTGTCTCCACTAAGCCTCGTTCGATGTACCGAGGAGACACGTGGAGGCTGGGCGGCGAGTCTGGATCGCCCGTATCTGGCATGTCCAGCGATCCGAAGATCAGCAGGAGGCCGGTCACTCCGGTCACGACAAGATAGATCGACTTCAATCTTTGCTCACCCGTTCCGTTTTGAAGACGGCAATGACAAAGAGGACGGTGGTGATACCGGCACCCACTGACGCTTCCGTGAAAGCCACGTCCACGGCTCCCATCTCGGCCCACAGGAGGCACATGAACAAACTGAAGGCCCCCAACAGGATGACCGAGGCTAGGAGATCCTTGACGGTCACCGCCCAGAACGCACAAACGACGCTAAACCCCAGCAGGACGACATCGACTTGCCAGATCACGCTAGCTCTCTTCTTTCTTTGTCCAGAGGGGCATCTGATTCTTGAAGGCGGCTCTGGCGATCGCGTGGGTCGCGGTAGGGCTGGTCAGGAAGAGAAAGAGAGCAATCAACAGAATCTTTACGCTCGCAAGGTCGAGTTCGCCGTAACAGGCGAGGCCGGTGAGGACCAGCAGACTCCCTAACGTGTCGCATTTTCCAGCGGCATGCATCCGCGTATAGAAATCCGGGAAGCGAAGTAGGCCAATCGCACCCATGAGCAGAAAAAACACTCCCAAGCAAGTGAGGGCCACCGTGAGCGCCGTCATCGCGTCACCTTTTCGTGATCCACGCCCTTCCTTTCGAAGTACTTCGAGAGCGCGAGCGCACCCATGAAATTGATGAGCGCGTAGACGAAAGCGATGTCGATGAAGAATTCGCGCCGTTCGAAAATAGTGCCCGTTAACAGAATGACCGCGATGGTCTTCGTGCCGATAACGTTGACGCCGATGATGCGATCGATAATGACGGGTCCCCTAATCACTCGATAGATGGACAGTAGGACCGCGAGCAGAATAATCAAAGACGTAGAGAGAAAGAAGGCTTGCATCACCGCTCCGATCCAGCGGAAGCCTTTAGTTCGGGTTCCGGTTCGAGGAAGATGTGTGCGATTCGTCGCTCCATGTTGCCGGTGACCAGTTCTCTTGCTGCTTTGTCGCTTAGTACATGAACGTAGAACTCCCCATCGTCGATGTCTACTGTGATCGTCCCTGGGGTTAGGGTGATGGAGTTGCCGAGGGTGAGCTTCGAAAGGTCACTCGTTAGGCTGGTCTTGAAGCGGATGATCTGAGGGCGAATCTTTCGAGGATGAATAACGAGGGACACAACATGAAGGTTCGCGAGGACAACCTGGCATAGAAGCCACGGGAGGTAACAAAGAAACCTCCACGTTCTGAGCAATTTCTTTGGGGAGGTCGCATCAGGAAGGAATAGGTCATAAGAAAAGACAGCAACGAGCGCAGCACAAACGAGGCCAAAACTGAGGTGAAGGGAATCGTAATGTCCGGATAAGACCAACCAGAAAGCAAACAGGATGAGGAATA
The DNA here is from genome assembly GCA_965197375.1 of Vicinamibacterales bacterium. GTDB lineage: Bacteria > Acidobacteriota > Vicinamibacteria > Vicinamibacterales > UBA8438 > CBDAMZ01. The sequence continues at coordinate 214,443 of CBDAMZ010000009.1, read as the reverse complement.
CTGCGAGGCGTCTCAGATTGTCTGAATGCCTGTCCGCCATGGCTTTCCCTTCCTCGACCAAGCCGCACGCGTCTGAGCACTTCCTGCCGTGGCAGGAGCTGCGGCGAGTCTACCGCTCTCAGTTAGCTGACCGCAATGCGGATCCGCCAGGAGCGATCCGGCAACCTGGTCACCGACGTCCTCACGCCCGTTCCAATTTTGCGTAGCTCGCGAAGAGTTTTTTCTCCCCGGCCCCGGAGAATCGTACCGTGAGTTTCACATCATCTCGTAACGGTTCCACGCTCACCACCGTGCCGACGCCAAAGGTCGGGTGTCGGACGCGCGTGCCGGCGGAAACGCCGGTGACCGCTGATTGGTCTTCGTCTTCGACGGCGAAGGCCGGGGTGTCCACTTGCTCTTCCGTCTGGCGATGTCGCCGGGGCCGTCCGTACGAGCGCCGCCTTGCAGGCTGCACCACTGACGCGTAGCCCGGTCTGCCGAAGGCCGGCTCGACCACCTCCACGAGCTCGCTTGGGATCTCCAGGAGGAAGCGTGAAGGCTCGGTTGATTGGTATTCACCAAACACCCGCCGCCGGGCCGCGCTCGTTAGCACGAGCCCGGACTGCGCGCGCGTCATACCGACATAACAGAGCCGGCGCTCCTCCTCGAGCTCGTCGTCGTCCTCGCTGGAACGAGCGTGCGGAAACAGTCTTTCTTCCATGCCCGCTATTACAACGACCGGGAACTCGAGACCCTTCGCTGCGTGCAGAGTCATCAGCCAGATACGCGCGTTGAGCGCACCAGCCGTCTCGTCCACTTCGGAGAGCAACGACAACCGATCGACGAATCCAGACAGGCTCGGCTCCACTTCGCGCACCTCGTAGTCTCTGGCTGCTGACACGAGTTCCAGGAGGTTCCCAAGCCGACTTTGTGCTTCTTCGCTGCGATCTTCGCGGAGCACCTGAAGGTAGCCGGTTTGGTCGAGCGCCTTGGCAAGCGTAACCGACGCCGACTCGGTTCGGGCGATGTCGGACAACGCTGTCAGAACTTCGCGGAACCGAGTCAATGCCGCAACTGCCCGCGGGGGGAGCAGCTTCTCATTGGTCGCGTGGACGAGCCTGGCCCAAAGCGATGACCGCGTCGGGGTCGGCTCGTGTGCCGGCTCGGATTTGAGCAACGGCGGAGAATCGTTCACTGGCCGCGGGTCGATTCTGGCGAGACCTTCTATTACCCCCTTACCGATACCGCGCGCCGGCACGTTGATCACCCGGCGAAGGCTGACATCGTCATCAGGGTTGCGTAGCACCTTCAAGTACGCGAGCGCGTCTTTGATCTCCTTCCGTTCGTAGAAACGCACGCCACCGACGATCCGGTAGGGCAACCCGTTACGGGTCAGTGCGTCCTCGATGGCACGCGACTGGGCGTTGGTGCGGTAGAGGACGGCCACCGCGTCGGCGCCGGCGTCCAGCGCCGCGCGGAGCTTCCAGAGAATGAAATCAGCCTCTTCCAACTCGTCGTGCGCCCGGTGACAGACGATGAGCTGGCCGCCACCGCGGTCGGTCCAAAGCCGCTTCTCCTTGCGATTCCGGTTGCGACTGATAATTCCTGAGGCGGCATCGAGGATGACCTGAGTCGAGCGATAGTTGCGCTCGAGGCACACCACGGTCGTCTCGGGGAAATCAACTTCGAAGTCCAAGATGTTCCCGAGATCAGCGCCCCGCCACCTATAGATCGACTGGTCAGGATCGCCGACCACACACAGGTTGCGATGCTGGCTGGCGAGGTGACGGATCAGTAAATACTGTGGGCGATTCGTATCCTGATACTCGTCGACCATGACGAACCGGAAGCGCCCCGCGTAATGCGCACGTGCCTCGGCCGACGTCTCGAAGAGCGCGACGGTCTTCAGTAGTAGATCGTCGAAGTCGAGCGCGTTACTCGCGTTCAAGGTGCGGGCGTAGTGTTCATAGACGCGAGCGAGCTGATCGTCACGGTAGCTCAGACCATCGCGGCTCACGTCGCCGACGTCCTGCATTTGGTTCTTTGCGTGGCTGATCCGCGCAAGCATGGCTCGCGCTGACATGGTCCGCTCGTCGACGTCCATGGCACGCATGGCCTGTTTGACGACGCTGATTTGGTCGACCGAGTCGTAGATGACGAAGTCACGCGTGAGGTTAATGCGCGGGGCCTCTCGGCGCAGAACGCGTGCGCAAAACGAGTGAAAGGTTGAGATCCACAGCTGCGGAAATTCGGATTCGAGCAGCCGCTCGACGCGTGTGCGCATCTCATCGGCAGCCTTGTTGGTGAACGTCACGGCTAGCACATGCTCCGGCCCGGCGTGGCCCTCGCCGATGAGATAGGCCGTGCGATAGGAGATGACGCGCGTCTTGCCCGATCCCGCACCCGCGAGAATCAGCAGCGGGCCTGCTCGATGTAACACTGCCCGGCGCTGCTCAGGATTGAGATCGCGAAGGAAGTTCATTCCACCGTCACACTCTTGGCGAGGTTACGCGGCTGATCGATGTCGCAGCCACGCAGTACGGCGATATGGTAGGCGAGGAGTTGGAGAGGCACCACGAGGAGAATGGGCGTGAGAAGCGAATGGGAAGGCGGAATCGCGATCGCGAAGTCACGTGTTGGCGAGAGAACATCCTCGACTGTCTTGGCGTCCGCGTCCGTCAGCATAATGACTACCCCCCCCCGTGCTTTAGCTTCTTGCAGGTTCCCCGTCATCTTCTCGAAGACCTTGTCACGCGGTGCCAAAGCCACAATGGGTACGCCCTCGTCAATGAGGGCGATTGGCCCGTGCTTCATCTCGCCGGCCGGATATCCTTCGGCGTGGATGTAGGAAAGTTCCTTCAGCTTGAGCGCTCCTTCGAGCGCGATCGGGTAATTAATCCCGCGACCGAGATACAGGAAGTTGGCACACCGATAAAAGCGCTTCGCGATCTCAGCGATGATCGGATCGCACTTCAAGGTCTGCTCGAGCAAAATTGGGAGCTGCACGAGGGCCGCAATGTGCGCGCGCGCGCCTGCGGTTGCCAGCGTGCCGCGCGCCTGCGCCATGTGGATGGCGAGGAGATTGAGCGCGACAAGCTGTGAGGTGAACGTCTTCGTTGAGGCGACACCGATTTCCGGTCCGGCGTGCGTATAGATCGTGCCGTCCGCCTCGCGGGCCGCCATACTGCCGACGACGTTGCAGATCGCGATGCTCGTGGCTCCTTTGGCGCGCGCCGCGCGCAACGCTGCTAGCGTGTCGGCGGTCTCGCCAGACTGCGTGATGACAACTGCTAGCGTGTGACTATCCCCGATCGGGTCTCGATAGCGATATTCTGAGCTGTAGTCGACCTCAACCCGTACCAGCGCAAGTTGCTCGATCAGGAACTTGCCGACCAGCGCGGCGTGCCACGAGGTACCGCACGCCAGGATCACGACCTGGTCAGCCGCACGCAATTTTTTGTCCGAGATCTCAAGCTCGCCCAGGATCACCCTGCCGCGTTCTTCGGAGACGCGGCCGAGCACGGTTTCCTGGATCGACCTCGGCTGTTCGAAGATTTCCTTAAGCATGAAGTGCTTATGGCCGGTTTTTTCGGCCATCACCGGATCCCACTGGATCCGCTGCGTGGGTTTTGAGATCGCGTTCCCTATGAAGTCGGTGCACTCCATGCTGTGCTGCGTGATGACCGCTACTTCCCCGTCGTCGAGAAATACGATGTCGCGGGTGTAGCTCAGGACAGCCTGGACATCGGACGCCACGAGGTACTCGTCGCGGCCCACCCCAATGATGATCGGCGGGCCGTTGCGCACCGCGACGATCTTGCCGGGATCACTCGCGGCCACGAGCGCCATGCCGAAGAGGCCGCGCACCTCTGACAGTGCACGCCGGACGGCACTTTCGAGGCCATCGTCACGCATTTCGCGCTCGACGAGATGGGCAACGACTTCCGTGTCGGTCTCGGTTTCGAAGCGGTGACCGTCAGCTTCCAGCTGGTGCTTGAGCTCGAGGTAGTTCTCGATGATGCCGTTGTGGACGACGACGATGTGACCGCTACAGTCCCGGTGCGGATGGGCGTTTTCCTCGGTTGGACGTCCGTGCGTAGCCCACCGCGTGTGACCGATGCCGTAGGTGCCGTCAACGGGCTGCTTGCGGATGACTTCTTCGAGGCAGGCCAGCTTGCCTGCGCTGCGGCGCACTTCGATTTCGCCGTCGCGCACCAGCGCGATCCCGGCCGAGTCGTACCCGCGATACTCCAGCCGCCGTAGCCCGTCAATCAGGACGGGCGTGACCGGCTTGGCGCCGATGTAGCCGATGATGCCACACATCTCAGACCGATTATCGACGGCGGGCCTTCCTTTTGGCTACCCAGCCCTCTTTGTTCTCTTGCCGCCCCCGCGCGATGCTGAGCGCTCCTGGCGGGACGTCGTCTGTAATGCACGAGCCGGCCGCCACATAGGCACCACGGCCGACGGTGACCGGCGCCACCAGCTGGGTGCCGCAGCCAACGAACGCGGCGTCCTCGACCGTGGTCTGGTGCTTGGTCGTGCCGTCGTAGTTGACCGTGATGGTGCCCGCTCCGAGGTTGACTTCCTCACCCACAGTGGCGTCCCCGATGTAGCTCAAATGGTTCGCCTTGGCTCTTGCGCCGAGGACTGCTTTCTTGAGCTCGACGAAATTGCCCACACGCGCGCCCGTGCCGACCGAGGTCGCTGGCCGCAAGTGGGCGAACGGTCCGATGCGTGCGCCGTCCGCGACCCTGGACTCGGTGATGACGCAAAAATTGTTGACTGTCACGTCGTCGCCGACCGTCGAGTCGATGACGCGTACCCCGGAGTGGAGTTCACACCGCGCGCCGATGACGGTGCGTCCCTCGAGCATAACACTGGGGTGGATGACAGTGTCGGATCCCACCTCGACTTCCGCGTCGATGTACGTCGTTGCCGGGTCGTCAATGGTGACGCCGGCAGCCATCAGTTCCTCGTTCTTGCGTTGTCTCACAACACTACTCACTTCCGCCAGCTCGGTCTGGCTGTTAATGCCGCGGATTTCGTCCGGGTCCTCCGCGGCCACGGTTTCCACCGGGAGTTGCTGCCGGTGGTAGAGATGGATCACTGCTGGCAGATATCGTTCGTGCTTCTGGCCGGCCTCCGGCACCTGATGGAGCGCTGCAAAGAGCGATGCCAGATCGAAAGCGTAGATCCCACCATTAACTTCTCGAATCCGCCGCTGGTTAGGCGAGGCATCAGTCTCTTCAACGATGCGTGCGAGTTCACCGTTGCGGCGAATGATGCGACCATAACCGTATGGTTGGCTCAGCGCCGCGGTGAGCACGGTCGCAGCAGCCCCCGACGCTTCGTGCCTATCCGCCAGCCGGCGGAGCGTGCGTGAGCGGATGAGCGGCGCGTCACCCGAAAGGACGATTAGGGTACCTGTGATGTGATCGAATAGCGGCTCGGCTTGCAACAACGCGTGCGCCGTTCCGAGCTGTGGGTCCTGCGGCACGAAGCGAAGCCCTGGAACGTCGACCCCGTCCAACTGCCGCTCGACGGTCGCTGCCTGATGGCCGACGACGAGGGTGGTCGTCGCGGCCCCGAGTGGCGCCGCTGCCCGCAGGACCTGCTCGACGAGTGGACGTCCTGCCAGCCGATGCAGGATCTTTGGCCGGCTTGACTTCATGCGCGTGCCCTTGCCGGCGGCCAGCACGATCACGTGGCGGTCGGGCATGCGAAATGATGATAGCTAGCGAGGCGAGCGGTTGCGCGACCGATGCCGCGATGACAGATTGTGGGGAGGTTCGAGAGCTCGCTGAACTGCCTCGTTGCCGCGAAGCGACTCGAAGTCTGGCTCCTGGCGCGCCAGCAGTCGGTTGTCTGGGTTTAGCTCAATGGCACGCTGCAGGTGCTCGATGGCTCTGCCGGTCTCGCCTTTCAGCGCGCAGGCGACCGCCAGCATATATTGCACATGATCACTCTCGGGGGCCTCGCTGCCCGCCGCTTCGAGGTATCGGAGGGCTTCGTCGATGGCTCCGGCATTCAGCGCCAGGGTGGCCGCGCACACACGTTCCTCGGGCGTTTGTGGGGGCGGCGCGGGTGGCTTCACCTCGCGCTCGCAGATCTTTAGGTACAGCCGGCATCGCTCGTGGAGCTCGTGCTCTTCGGGGAATAGTTCGATGACCTGCCGCAGCGTCGTGGCCGCGGTCGCGAAGTTACGGCGCTGAACTACCCCGATCCCTTGCTCGTAGAGGCCGACCGCCTTCAAATAGTCGTCGCGTTGGGCACCGGTGAAGTCGGTAGCCGGAGACCGGGGAGGGCGACTCTTTCGGTGCGTCCGGAAGCTTGCGCGGCTCCGGGTCCGCGAGGCTTTGCTCGCTGCGGGCTGCTTTTGAGCTTGGCGTTTTGCCATTGCGACCTCACCGCCGGACACCGGCGCACAATGACGGGCAGCTGGCCGAGGAGTTTGGCGCGCGCGGAGCAGAAACATTAGCAAAGTGGTATTTGGTCGGTCAAGAAGTGAGACGACCAGCAAGGGTAACCGCGTCCGTCGGGAAGCTATGTTGATCAGTCACTAGCTAGACATTTTCTGTTTTTCAACTTCTATTTCGCGATAGACCTAGCGTGCCGGGATCCCATACTGCTGTGCAAGCACGTTGATAGCGACCCGTCGTGTGGCCCCACGTTCGGTTAAACGACAGAATTCAGCGAACAGCTGGGTCCCTTTTGGGAGCCCTCCCGGATTGCCCGAATGTGCTTCGACTGGCTGGAGGACTACCGTAATTTCACCCCTCGGATGTGAGAGCTATCTGAGAATAGCTGAAATAGGGCCAACAACCAATTTTTCGTGTAACTTGGTCAGCTCGCAATACAGTGCGACCGTGCGGTCACCCAGGACTTCCAGCATGTCCTGGAGCGAGCGACGGATTCGGTGAGGTGCTTCGAAGAAGACGAGCGGTCGCGGCTCATCGTGGAGAGAGGCAAACCACGCTTTTCTGGCCTTCGACCGATTCGGCGGGAAGCCGACAAATGCAAAGGAGTTCTCCAAGAAGCCGGAGGTGACGAGGGCTGTGAGGACGGCACTCGGACCGGGCACAGCCTGGACACCAAGACCTCGTTCGAGAGCGGTGCGGACGAGGTGCGCGCCTGGGTCGGAGACGAGGGGCGTGCCGGCGTCGCTCACGAGGGCGATTGACTCCCCGCGGGCAAGGCGAGCGAGGAGCCTGGGGGTCTTTTCGTGCTCGTTGTGCTTGTGAAAGCTGGTCCTGGGGGTCGTGATGCCGTAGTGGTTGAGCAGTTTTCCGGTCCGGCGCGTGTCTTCGGCGGCTATGAGATGGACTTCGCGTAAGACGCGCACGGCGCGGAAGGTCACATCTTCGAGGTTGCCGATCGGCGTCGCGACGAGATGGAGCGTCACTGGCTTCGGACCTGAAAGCATAGGGCGAGGCGGCGGTGGGTACTGTACCATCAGGGTGAGCCACCTTCCTGGATATAGTTTGACATGCGCCGAGGGATGTCTGCGGCGGAGCCACTTTCTCACTTTGCCGACGATTACCTCGCCTACCTCCACGAAACCTATCCGACAGAGGCAGCATTCGACGGAATGCATGCCCACGACGATCTCCTTGAGGATCTCGGTCGGGAGGCGATCGATACTCACGCACGTGAGCTGGGCGGCTGGGCCCGCCGCGTGGCCGGAATCGACCCCTCGGGGTTAGACACCCGAGGAGCGGCTCGAGCAGCGGATGCTCGGCGACCGTATTCGCGGACGTTTGTTCGCGCTTGAAGAGACCCGCGACTGGGAGCGGAACCCACTTTACTACGCCGAGACGCTGGCCATGAGTCTGGCCGGACGGGTCCTCTTTGCCTATGCCGATCTGTCCGAGCGGGCGCGCCGGGTCAGTTCGAAGCTGCGACAGGTGCCGCGGTTCCTCGGGGCGGCGCGCCAGAACGTGACTAATCCGCCCGGGCTCTTTACTAAAGTCGGGGTCGAGGCGCTCGAGGGCGTCTTGATGTTTATCGAGCGTGAACTCCCGCGAGCGTTTCGCGATCTCGAGGACCTGCACCTATTAGGGGACCTGGCGGACGCGTCGGCGGAGGCAGTCGCCGCGCTTCGCGACTACATTGGCCATCTTCGCGACACCGTGGCCCCGCGGAGCCGTGCCTCTTTTCGTCTGGGGCCCAATCGGTTCGCGGACCTGCTGCGGCTGGACGACGGGGTCGACATGCCGACCGAGCGACTCCTGCGGATCGCCATGCGCGAGCTTCGAGCGACACAGGAGGAATTCAAGCGCGTGGCGATGAAGCTGGGTCCAGATCCGGTCGAGGCGTGGCGTCAGATCAAGACGCGACATCCTGACTCGGGCGAGCTCATCGGTGTGGTTAACGGCCAGATTCAAGACTTGGCCGCGTTCGTTCGACGGAGGCGACTCGTCACGATCCCAGAGCACAAAGGGGTGGCGGTCGCGCCGACGCCCGAGTTCTATCGGTGGACGTTTGCCAGTCTCTGGACCTTGGGCCCGTTCGAGTCGAAACCGCCACCAGCGTACTACTACATCACGAACGCCGACTCGTCCTGGCCGGCCGAGCGACGCGAGGAACACCTCCGCGACTTCAATTACGCTACGCTCTGGTCGATTTCTATGCACGAGGTATACCCGGGACACTTGCTGCACTTGGAGCACGCGCGGCGGCTCGCGTCTCCTTTGAGAAAGTCAGCCTTTTTTTCGTCAACAGCATTCGTCGAGGGCTGGGCGCACTACGGTGAACAGATGATGCTCGACGCGGGCTTCGAGCGCGGCAATGCGGAGGTCAAGCTGGGTCAGCTTGCCGAAGCGCTGGTTCGCCTAGCCCGGACGGTCGTCGGTATCAGGCTACACACCGAGGATCTCTCGGTCGAGCAGGGCAAGCAGTTCTTCCGGGACGAAGCGTATCTCGAGGAGAGCAGCGCGCGCCGTGAGGCGGAGCGAGGAACCTTCGACCCGATCTACGTCCTGTACGCCATCGGCAAGCAAATACTTCTCAAGCTGCGCGCGGACTGTGAAGCGGCGGAAGGAGAGCCGTTTTCATTGCAGCGGTTCCACGATCAGTTGCTGAGTCAGGGAAGCATCCCGTTCTGGATGCACCGCGAGCTCATGGTCGGCGCCGGCGGCGGGCTATTAGAGTGAGAGCGCACACCTGGGCGGCCGGGAAAATTGACGAGGGATGGACCGCCCCGTTACGATGGGAGGTTGGTTACTGTCAGACGATGCCCTTGTACGAATATGAGTGCGAATCCTGCGGGCACCGCTTCGAGCGCATCCAGAAGTTCTCCGACAAGCTGGTCTCGACGTGCCCATCGTGCGGCGGGCGGGTAAAAAAGCTGCTGTCGCCCCCGGCGATCCAATTCAAAGGGTCCGGCTGGTATGTCACCGACTACGCGCGCAAGCCGACCGACAAGAAAGCTGCTTCCTCGGATAACACCACGTCCGAGAAAAAACCCAAAGACGCCCAAGGATCCAAAGATTCTACGGACACCTCGACGAGCAAGTCCAGAGACTGCCACGAGTGAGGCGTTGCCATCTTCAGCGTCAGCAAATTGGTGGCCTTGCTCCCCGAGGCCGCTAGGATTGATAGTGGCCCGTGGTGCAAGCCCAACATCGCACCGAAGCTGGTGGTGCACAGCCCGACCGAACGCAGCTGGGCTTGCTCCCCGGGCTGCTAAGCTTGTGGCTTCAGGTTTTGGGCCTCGAGATATGCCCGAAGCTGGGGCGCGAGGTCCGGGCGTTTGAGGGCGAAGTGGATGGAGGCTTGCAGAAGGCCGAGCTTAGTGCCGGCGTCATGTCGGGTGCCGGTGAGCACGCAGGCGTAGATCGGACGTTCGTGTATAAGGCGCCGCAGGCCGTCGGTCAGCTGGATCTCACGGCCGGTGTCTTGCTCGATTTGCTCCAGGGCTGCGAAGACATCCGGCGTCAGGACGTAGCGTCCGACGATGGCGAGGTTAGAAGACGTGCGCTCGGGCTCTGGTTTCTCTACCAGGTCGCGGATTTTGAACACGCCGTCGCGGACCGGTTCGGCGTCAACAATGCCGTAGCGGCTCACAGCCTCGCGAGCGACGCGCTCGACGAGCAGAACCGGCCCATCGAGCTCGGTGAAGAGGTCGATCATCTGTTTGAGAGCTGGCGGGTCGGCATCGATCACGTCATCGGGGAGCAGAACGGCGAACGCATCCTCGCCAACCGTTTCTTTGGCGCAGAGGATCGCGTGACCGAGCCCGAGCGGCTGCTCTTGGTGAACCGTGGTGACGTTGACCATCGTCGCGAGCGCCCGAACGGTGGCGAGCAAGTCGGATTTGCCACGTTCGGCGAGCAGCGCTTCCAGCGCCGGATGTGGCGCGAAGTGGGCCGCCGTCATGGTGTCACCGGGACTGGTAACGAGGACGACGTGACGAATACCCGAACGCACGGCTTCCTCGACGCCGTATTGGATGATGGGGCGATCGACTAGTGGGAGGAGCTCTTTGGGTAGGGCCTTGGTCGCCGGCAGCAGCCGGGTGCCGAGACCGGCAGCCGGGACGATCATTTTCCGAACGGCGACGTGCCTCGGCATGTGATCTTCGATCGTATCCCACGACGCGGGAATGGTCACAGTCGGATTTAGAATTCACTCATGTTGGACCCGGTTCTCCTGCGTGAATGCCCAGTTGAGGTCCGATCGCGTCTCGAGACACGCGGCGGGGACCTTCGCAGCCAGCTTAGCCTCCTGACGCGGCTGGACACCGAGCGTCGGGAAGTTCTGCCGGTTCTTGAAGAGGCACGACATGCGCGGAAACAGGTGGGCGAGCAGATCGCGCGCGCGAAGCACGACGGGCAATCGGCCGGCCAGTTCATAAAGGCCGGGAAAGAATACGGGGCCCGGATCAAGGAGCAGGAGGCGAGGCTCGATAAGGTAGAGCATGAGTTGCGGGAGCTCTTCCTGACGTTGCCCAACCTGCCCCACCGAAGCGTGCCCCTCGGCACGGGGCCTGCCGACAACCGGGAAGAGCGACGCCACGGCGAGCCGCCAGCATTCGACTTCGAACCGAAGGCGCATTGGGATCTCGGTCAGGCGCTCGGCATACTCGATTTCGAACGGGCAGCGAAGATCGCGCGCGCGCGGTTTTCAGTGCTGTCTGGTACGGGCGCGCGCCTAGCGCGCGCGTTGACCGAGTTCATGCTCGATCTACACACCAGCGAGCATGGCTACGTCGAGGTTGCACCGCCGTTTCTTGCCAACACCGATGCTTTGATCGGCACCGGGAACCTGCCGAAATTTGAGGACGATCTCTTTAAAGTGACCGGCGAGTGGGGCCTGTACCTCATCCCGACGGCCGAGGTCCCACTCTGCAACTTGCACCGAGACGAGATTCTCGACGGACGCCACCTGCCGTTGAAGTACGTCGCCTACACTCCCTGCTTCCGGAGCGAAGCCGGTTCTTATGGCAAGGATGTACGGGGGCTGATCCGCCAACATCAGTTTGACAAAGTAGAACTGGTGGCGTACACGGCTCCTGACGAATCTTATGACATGCTTGAGACGCTCACGCGACACGCTGAGGAAGTGCTGAAGCGGCTCGGCTTGCCGTTCCGAACCGTCACGCTTTGCACCGCGGACATGGGGTTCGCCGCGGCCAAGACATACGACATCGAGGTGTGGCTGCCGGGACAGAACGCGTATCGAGAGATTTCGTCCTGCAGCAATACGGAGGCGTTTCAGGCTCGTCGTGCGACCGTCAAGTTTCGGCCGGATGGCAAAGGCAAGCCGACGTTCGTCCACACGCTTAACGGCTCTGGTGTCGCCGTCGGACGCGCGCTGATTGCGGTTTTAGAGAACAACCAGCAGAGCGACGGGTCGGTGGCGATCCCAGAGGTGCTGAGGCCGTACATGCGCGGTGTGGAAGTGATCGAACCCAGGTGAGATGCTGGCAAGCGGGGCAGTGAATCGTGGGGGCTGGCGGCAGACCCACCGCGAAAGCTTCCTATGTAAGGATGAGGGCCCACCCCTGCCGCCCGAAGCGCTATGGAGGGATGGCCGAGTGGTCGAAGGCGGCGGTCTTGAAAACCGTTAGACGGGAAACTGTCTCCTGGGTTCGAATCCCAGTCCCTCCGCCATTGATATTACATAACTTACTTATTATAAATAAGTTATCATAACACTACTAGTAAACATACACGTATGTATACACAACTTGCAACTGGAACACCAAGGACTGGGGAATCCCTGCGTCGGCTGGGACGCCGGTGCCCTGGGGCCATCGGAAGGGGACCGTGCATCCGATGAGAACGACGAATAGCTTGGACTCTGTAGGGTCACGTGCAGCTTCTTGCACAATTCTCCGTCGTAGGTGTCCTCGTCCGTCCAGCGGTCGGCAACGAGTGGAGACACAAGTCCTTGCGGATCCGCAGTCGAGCGCCATGGGCTGCGGTTCAATATTGATTCGTAATCAGCAGGTCCGCGGTTCGAGTCCGCGCGCCGGCTCCAATATTTTCAATTACTTGCGGCGCATTTCGCAGGAACTTGTTGTTGACGTAGCTACCGTATAGCTACCACTTGAGCACAACAACACCCTGCGGATGCGACCTCAATCACCCCCGGGCGCCGCGCCGCCTTTGTGCGTACCGCCGAGCCCGGGTTCTATTGCGACGGCCACGGACTGAACTTGCGCGTGGATCCGTCCGGGGCGCGCCAGTGGGTACAACGGCTGGTCATTCGGGGCCGGCCCCGGATGCTCGGACTCGGCGGCTACCCGCTGGTGTCACTGGCCGAGGCGCGCAACGCGGCGTTCGTAAACCGCCAGCGGGCCCGGGCGGGCGGAGACCCGCTGGCCGAGAAGCGCCATGGCCAAGGCGTGCCCACGGTCGAGGAGGCCGCCGCCGAGGTGTTGGCGCAGCAGCGCCCCAGCTGGCGCAATGCCAAGCACGCGCGGGACTGGCCGCGCAGTCTGCGCGCCTATGCGTTCCCGCGCATCGGGGCGCTGCCTGTGTCCGAGGTGTCGACGGCCGACGTCTTGGCCATCCTCACCCCGATCTGGCACGACAAGCCCGAGACCGCACGGCGCGTGCGCCAGCGGATCGGTGCCGTGATGAAGTGGGCGGTCGCCATGGGTTACCGGCCGGACAACCCTGCGGGCGACGCCCTCGGCGGCAGTAAGCCGTCGTCCAGCACATGCGGGCGCTGCCGCACGGCGCGGTGGCGGACGCCCTCGCGACCGTGCGAGCCTCCCAGGCCTCGGTCCCCACCAAGCGGGCGTTCGAGTTCCTGGTGCTGACGGCGGCGCGGTCCGGCGAGGTACGCCTGGCGACGTGGGACGCAATGGACCGGGACGCGCGCGTCTGGACTATTCCAGCCGCGCGCATGAAGGCGAAGCGGGATCACCGCGTTCCGCTCTCGGGGCGGGCGCTGACGATCCTGCACGACGTACGGAGACGCAGTGACGGCACCGGTCTCGTGTTCCGCAGCCTGCGCGGGAAGCCACTCTCCAACATGACGCTATCGAAATTGACCAAGGAACTCGGCATCGCCGCCGTGCCGCATGGGTTCCGGTCGAGCTTCCGGGACTGGGCCGCGGAACGGACGAGCACACCCCGCAGGTGGTCGAGGCCGCGCTCGCCCATACGGTACAGAACTCCACCGAGGCGGCCTACGCGCGCAGTGATCTCTTCGAGCGTCGGCGGCGGCTGATGAACGACTGGGCGTCTGCCATAGAGTCGAAGTAACTCATTCTATAGCAATATCTTACAGCTGTAGCTGTAATCTCTTCCCCTCATCGTGCCCCTCGTTCGCAATCAGATGTCCGAGGGCGTTGAAGACCCTCTGTGGACGGCGTGAGATCGTGGACCGCAGAGACGACTACGCGCTGATCAGGCGCCGCGGGGCACCATCGTCACGACTGCCGTTGTCACCGAACGACGATCGAGCGTCGGCCAGCGACGCGTACGCGTGGCGGGCGGACAGCGCGGCACAAGAGAGCCGAACCGCCGCGCAGGACGTGCCTGTACGTCCTCTGCAGTGCGGGCCTGCTCGGTGGCCGGCGCTGAGCCGCACGCGACCTTGGAAGCGGCGGGAGTCGAACCCGACGCACGCGATTTTTTAAGTGAATGATGGTAAAGGACTTCTGGCGACAAGCCTTTGTTGGCCCTCACGTTCCAGCCGTTCGGTCGTGCCCTCCCGTCCCCGGGAGTCCCCCCGAATCGACCCCAGTCGTGGCAACATTGTGGCAACGCTTCCTACGAGGAGAACCTGCCTTCTCATTGACGTCCCGATCATAATCGAACCGAGGGCCTCTCGTGATCGGCCTCGGGTCCCCGGTGTCCTCGACCGTTACCGACTGTAATGTGTTAGGCTACACATAACGAGTGACGATCCGGCACATCGTCCATCGGGGTGTCCGTCGTCTGTTTCTCAGGGACGACCACAGAGGGGTTCCGGCCGCCGCCGTGGACAAACTCCGCAGGATGTTGGCATTTCTGCAGGATATGGGAACGTCTGACGAGTTACGCACGATCCACGTCTGGAAGGCCCATCAACTGACTGGCGACCGCAAGGGTACCTGGAGTCTCCACGTCACGCGCAACTGGCGGCTCACCTTCCGGGTCGACGGCGACGAGATTGTTGACGTGGATCTGGAGGATTACCATTAGCAGGAGAACGACCATGCGCATGCTGAACCCCCCGCATCCTGGTGAGTTCGTCAAGACCGAGGTTATCGAGCCGCTCAACCTGCCCGTCGCCGCCGCTGCGATTGTGCTCGGCGTCTCCCGTCCTGCACTGTCAACGTTTCTCAACGGGCGTTCCGACTTGTCCGGCACCATGGCGTTGCGCATCAAGAAGGCCTTCGGCATCAAGATGGACACGCTCATGCGGATGCAGGCATCCTACGATATCGCCCGCGCCCGGATGCGCGAAGGCGACATCAGGGTCAAGCGTTACCGCCCCGCTGCCGTCTAGTAGAGCGACGCCCCATAATTGAGTGACGGCGATGGCCAAGCCACTCATCACCGACCACCTGAGCGCTTCCCGTCACAGCACGAACACGCAGTTCCGCGTGGCAGATGGACTTGGCGAGCCGGCATGTGCTGGCCTGGCGGCTGTCGAACACCCTCGACGCGGGCTTCTGCGTCGACGCCCTCAACGACGCGCTGGCCCGCCATTGCCCGCCGGAGATCTTCAACACCGACCAGGGCCGCCAATTCACGAGCGTCGCCTTCACCGGGCGCTTGCATGGAGTTCAAGCGGCCCCACATCGAGCGGACTTTGAAGTAGATGCCCGATCGTGAGACTTGGGATTTTATAAACTCCTTCGCACCATGGTTCTCGGCACTCGGGACGCTGTGTGCGGTCTTGGTCTCGCTCTATTTGGCGAGCCGAATGTCGAGGCACAGGGTTCGAGTGTCCTGCTCCATAGTGCGGATGATTCCGACGGGCCAGCGGTTAGGGGACGGGGCAGAGTTCCTCCAGATCCGGGTTGTAAACCGCGGGTCTCTGGAAGTTGTCGTGTCCGGGATCATGTGGAAGCAAAGAGGATTGCGAAGACAATCGTACGTTGTGTTTCCGCCCGACGACCCGTACTCGACAAAGGTGCCAGCAAAACTGCAATACGGCGATCAGGCGCTCTTCTTCTTCCTGACAAAGACATTTCCGCGCTCCGCGAGCGAGCTGCTCAAAACGCTCGGTGCTGCCGGACCATTTTCACTGAAGCTTCGACTATTGAGTGTTGGCGTGTACGCGTCGACAGGCGAAGAATTCCTATCACCACTCGATGGCCACATTCGGAAATGGCTGGTTGAACAAGCCGAAACCGTTTGACGCTCAAGGCTCAGGCCGAAGATGACGTCAAAGTGATTGGCGATACCTCTCTCCAGATCCGAGCAATCACCGGCCAGGGAGCGTCGCCCTCTGGATCCCCGATGTGAAGAGGTAGATACTGAAGGGGTGAGCGTCAGGGCCACACGGAACCTAAAGGCGTAGCTCCGGCTTGGCCGGGTATCCACTCGCCGTTTTCTTCATCGCTGCCTGCACGGAATCGTTGATGCTGCTCGCGGTGGTCGGCGTGCTCTATCACTTCAAGCGAAAAGTCGAGGTGGTGCGGCTGTGGAGCTGAGCGGGAGATAGAGACATGAAGCTGGTTTGGTTCGAGATCGAAGGATTTAGACGCTTTTCTGTTCGGTCCAAAGTCAACTTTGATACCAAAGTCGTGGCGGTCGTCGGCCCGAACGAGTCAGGCAAGACCTCCATCCTCGACGCACTACAGCACCTGAATCACCAGACCGAGTTTCGCCTATCGGGCTCGTCGCAGGAAACGACACGGGGAAAATCTGTCAGCCCAGAGGATTACGTCATCGAAGCGACCTTCTTGCTCGATGACGAT
Source organism: Vicinamibacterales bacterium (assembly GCA_965197375.1). GTDB lineage: Bacteria > Acidobacteriota > Vicinamibacteria > Vicinamibacterales > UBA8438 > CBDAMZ01. Next base: position 198,092 of record CBDAMZ010000009.1, on the reverse strand, counting down.
GACCACCGTGTGATCAGCCACATTCCAGAAGCCTCCGAGATAAGGTGGTTTTCTTTGTCAAAGAAAGCCCAGGGCGGGCCTCTGGAAACACGCCAGAACCCGGAGCCAGAAAGGGATCTCGAGCCGCGACGACGCGCGCTCTCCGCGTTTGACGCGGCGAGGTCTGAAATAGAGAGAATTTCGGAATCCACGGCTGGAGAGTCGTCGGAAGATGAGGCCGCGAAGGAGTTTGTAGAATTCGACGCTGTTCGCGAGGTGCTTTTGGACGAGGATCAGACTCTTTCGAGCGCGAAGCTCCAAATCCTCCAAAGCCAAGCAGAAGTAATCGACCCAATCGTTGAGGGTGCTTCCGAGCAACTCCAAGCCATCCCGAGCATCTTCCGTAAAGTAGCCGAGTCCGAGTTGCTTGCACACCCAGCGAATTCTGCGGCGAAGGCCCTCCTCGCATTGAAGCCGGAGTTCCTATTCTTCAGCGACGACCATCGCCTACTTGAGTCTGAGTACAACTTGGAGGAACTTTTCAGACCCAACAACCCGCTATCCATTCCGAGCGCTTTGAAGAATCTCTCGGGTGCTGCGAGATTAACGCTCAGGGAACTCTACGACGCCGCCATCATCAACGACGAAGGCCACATTGAAACGCTTTTGGACAGCGCGAATGCAATACTGAGAGACCTTCTAAAGACAAACTGGTCGCAGTCACCAATCACCGTTCGGCTACGGCTAGACGGAAGAGTGCTACACATTCTTGTTAAATCACCGGGTGGTCAGTTCGATCGCATCGCTGAGAGGAGTGATGGGCTGCGCCAGTTCCTAGCACTCTTTATGTTTCTCTCCAGTCACCCTAATCTTAAGGTCCGCCGATAGTCTTGATAGATGAAGTCGAACGCCACCTGCACTACGACGCACAGGCCGATCTTGTGCAGATGCTCGCGCACCAGGACGTTGCGGCAAAGGTTGTGTACACGACTCATTCTCTCGGTTGCCTCCCTGAAGATCTCGGTCTCGGCGTTCGAATGGTCGAAGCCACCGACCACTTAAGTCAGATAAACAATTGGTTCTGGAGTAATGGTTATCCTGGCTTCTCCCGATTGCTGTTTGGAATGGGAGCCAGCACATTGGCGTTTATTCCGATTCGATTCGCTGTTCTTACCGAAGGTGCCACAGACATGATCCTTCTACCTGCGCTCCTGAAAGAAGTACTCGCGGTCGAGCATCTTGGGTTTCAGGTCGCACCAGGGCTATCAAGTGCTTCCGAAGAGCAATTGGCGCTAGTTAAGAATGAGTCGCCAAGAGTAGTGTTCCTAACGGACAACGATAAATCAGGGCGAATTTTGTACCAAAAGGTCATCGCCGCTGGTATACCGGCCACACTAGTCCATTCGCTTCCGAAGATTGACGAGTCCGATACGGTACTTGAGGACTTTCTGGAACTGCGGAGCTATGTTTGTGCGATCAATGAAGAGTTCAGGCGCTCGCACGGGGATGGCTGCAAAATCAAAGAAGCGGAGATACCGAGAACCGGTCGCGTTATCGCCCTCGATCAATGGTGTCAGACAAAGGGCATCAGCCCTCCGAACAAACGGGCAATAGCTTATCGCATGCTGGAGGCGCGCCACGAGAGAAATCTAGCGGCGCAGGAGACCAAGGCTATACTGAAGACACTTTACGAAACGATCCGGGCGAGCCTCCAATCCTAGTGTCCTGTCCCAATGGTTCTAGGCATGTGCTGATGGACCGGTAGCAGGTTGAGCGTGCGCAATCGCCCTCGGGAGTCGAACCCGAACCACTCGATTTGCTAAGTGAATGATGGCAAAGGACTTCTGGCGCTAAGTCTTTGTCGGTCATCACGTTCCCGCCGTGTGGCCGTCCCCTCCAGTCCCCGGGAGTTCCCCCGAGTCGACCCCGGTCTTGGCAACATTGTGGCAACGCTCCTCGTACAGAGGACCTGCCGTTTCCGTGACGTCCCGATCGCAATCGAACCGAGGGCCTCAAGTGATCGGCCTCGGGTCCCCGGTGTCCTCGACCGTTACCGACTGTAATGTGTTAGGCTACACATAACGAGTGACGATCCGGCACATCGTCCATCGGGGTGTCCGTCGTCTGTTTCTCAGGGACGACCACAGAGGGGTTCCGGCCGCCGCCGTGGACAAACTCCGCAGGATGTTGGCATTTCTGCAGGATATGGGAACGTCTGACGAGTTACGCACGATCCACACCTGGAAGGCGCATCAACTGACTGGCGACCACAAGGGTACCTGGAGCCTCCACGTCACGCGCAACTGGCGGCTCACCTTCCGGGTCGACGGCGACGAGATTGTTGACGTGGACCTGGAGGATTATCACTAGCGGGAGAACGACCATGCGCATGCTGAACCCCCCACATCCCGGTGAGTTCGTCAAGACCGAGGTTATCGAACCGCTCAACCTGACCGTCGCCGCCGCTGCGACCGTACTCGGCGTCTCCCGTCCTGCACTGTCGACGTTCCTCAACGGGCGTTCCGACTTGTCCGGCACCATGGCGTTGCGCATCGAGAAGGCCTTCAGCATCAAGATGGACACGCTCATGCGGATGCAGGCGTCCTACGATATCGCCCGCGCACGGATGCGCGAAGGCGATATCAGGGTCAAGCGTTACCGCCCCGCTGCCGTCTAGTAGAGCGACGCCCCACAATTGAGTGACGGCGATGGCCAAGCGACTCATCACCGACCACCTGAGCGCTTCCCGTCACAGCACGAACACGCAGTTCCGCGTGGCAGATGGACTTGGCGAGTCGGTATGTGCTGGCCTGGCGGCTGTCGAACACCCTCGACGCGGGCTTCTGCGTCGACGCCCTCAACATGGAAATCCTAGTCTACAGGCCGTTCACGCCAGGTAGGATTGGCGCATGACGCTTGACGAGAAGATCACGTTCTTTTTCACGAGTCCCGAGCAACCCACTGAAGCAGGTACGTACGGCTCAGGCACATATAGCTCTCTGTTTTTGGTTCGTCGTGAAGCTCAGGACTGCCTCATCGGGAAGGTGCTCCACGAGGATGCAGTAGTAGAGGAGGCGATGCGCGGGGAGCACCGGCTGTTCGCGACTCTGATGGTTGTGATGGCTGGGGTAGATTTGCTAGCGAAGTTCTACGCCGGGTCAGATGAAGTGGGCGGTGTGAGTGCCAGAATCAGGAACTTCGCGGCTCGATACATGTTCCCGACATCCAAGGATCCTGGCCGTTCGGCGCTAGTGCTGTATCTCGGTCTCAGGAATCCGTTGCTGCATTCGTTCACGTTGTATGACCAGCAGCGGGAGATCTGGCTAGTGAATCGGCGACCGGACTTCGATATCTTGGAGAACCCTGAGAAGCCGGATCATTTCCTCGTCAGTGTCGAGGGTGTCTATTTGGCGTTCGTCCGTGGACTGAGAGCGTACCACGAGGAGCTTGTTGGCAACGACGATCTACGTAACAGGTTCGAATCGATGTACGAGAAGTACGGAAGCACCGGTATGGGGATACTCCCGGAAGCGCAAGCGAGCTAGCAAATGAACTAGGCTTGGCGGAGTGCCTAGAGGGCGAGTCCTTGTGACCGACTGGGGGCGGGTGGACATGTGCCGTGCCGCCCGCGAGGGATCTTGCGGTGACGCCGAGATGGATCCGTGATGATAGGTCTCTCGCCTTATCTCGATTCGCGAGCGGCCAGCGGAGATCGAAGATCGAGCCATCCCGGGGCACTGGGACGGTGACCTGCTCACCGGAACGGCATCTCGACGAGGTGTTCGTCAAGATCCAGGGTCGCCAACAGTATATGTGGCGCGCAGTAGACGAGGACGGTGACGTCCTGGACATCCTCGTGCAATCGCACCAGAATCGGCGAGCAGTCGTCCGATTCCTTCGGAAACTGCTGAAAACCCAGGGCCGTATGCGCGAGCCCGTGGTGGCATAGCCGGGGCCGCCCGCCTGGGTCAGATCGACCGGGTTGGACGCCGGCCGCAACGGCTGGCGCACGGCGGTCTCGTCCGGCGTGTAGCCCCAGTCGTCCTCCGGCACCGGCACGTCGCCGCCACAGCTTGGATGATGCCAGCCGAAACCGAGCGATTCTTAAGCGCGCTAAGAACCTCGGCTTGTTGGAATCGCTCACCGCGGTGAGCTTCACTGCGGAGCTGCTGTGGTGACGTTGACATCGGGCCCGCCGCTCCGGAAAGCAGAAAGCGTGGGATTCAGACAGTATAGTGTGAAGGCGTGCCACGATCGCGCAACGTCGCCTGCGATCGGCGCCATCTCGCACATCCTTTGGAGTTCATCCTGTCGAAACTAGTCCCTCTCTCGAGCCTCGCGTCTATTGACAGGCACGTTGTGTTGATTCACGGGGTTCGATTCTCGAACAAAGAACCGTGGCTGTCCTCCGGTAGAAAGCCTGAGGTGTGGCCACGGTGGCTTGCAGATGATATCCCTCGTCTTGGCGTCTGGAGCATCGAACATGATTCGGCGCCTACTCTGTGGCGTGGTCACGCCATGTCACGAGTCGACCGAGCCAACAATATCCTGTCGTTGCTCTTGACGAACGAGCGGTTGGCTGAAGGGGACATCGCATTCGTTGCGCATAGTTTCGGTGGGCTGATCCTCGAACAGATTCTGCGCGTCGCGCATGATTTATCGCCCCGGCAACCAGACGCAGCGAATTTTGTCCAACGAGTCAGTCGCATAGCATTCCTGGGAACTCCTCATCGCGGTGCCGATTTAGCCACATGGACCGGAATACTGCGTTTACTCATCTGCCCGTCGCCAGCCGTGAGAGGACTAGCACGTAACAATCCGAGTCTTCAAGATCTGAACGTATGGTTTCGAGGGTACGCTGCGGACAATGGCATTGCAATAAAGACGCTGATCGAGACTAAGAGCATACTCGGGTTCCATATTGTCCCGCCCGACCGCGCTGACCCAGGATTGCTCCCAACTCCAATTCCGCTTGATGCGGATCATCTTGGAATTGCCTCGCCAGCATCACGGGAGTCCGAGGCGTACCTTCACATCAAGAACTTCTTGAAGGCACCCTCTCAATTGCGTCCTCGCACAACGCTGGTCACCCACGACACGTTGCAGGACACCGCTGCAGGTACGACAAGCATTCCCGTCACACATGTACGTATCGAGACAACACTGACAACCAGTACGTTCGCTTCTCCGTTATCGGTGGCAATGCCTCGAGAGTTGGTTAACACCGAGGCGGAGAGACGCCTTACGCGTCTGCGGAAGAGTCGGTTCCTTAGCGGCGCACGGCCTCATGAACAAGCCTTGCGGCTAGCTACAGCGTTCTCTACGGGCGATCTTGCATTGGCGCCCGCGATAACAAAAGCGCGAGGTGTGGCTTGGTGTGCACGGCTCTTGCTTGGCAAACCCGGTCATACAGAGGGACCGGAGCTCGTTAGGGCCGCGCGCCGTTTCGCAGATACGGAGGAAGTGTCGATTGCTGAGGCCCTTGAGCAGTCCTACGCTGGCGATCTTGAAGGTGCGATTGCCAAGCTGTCACAGTTTGAGTCACGAACTGCGCGAGCCGCAGTATTCATCGCAATCAAGAATAACAAGAACCAAGAGGAGGCATTGGCTTGGCTACGCAAGAGTGGTCTGACGCTCGCCGACCTCGATTCTGATGGACGGTTCTTCGTGATCGCAGCGCAGCTGGATGCGAGCCTGTTCGAGGACGCACTGGCGAGCTGTGCCGGCCTTGAGCCCGGTGACTTTGAGCACACTCCAGCGCTCTGGTATGTCGCTGCGAATGCTCATTTGGCATCCGTTGTTCCACGTGAATTGGCAAAAGTGATTCTATCGCAACCACCATTCATAATCGGACCTATTTCCCTTGCCGATGACGTCGCCTCGCTAGAGACACGACGGAAGGCGCAACACTTGTATCAGCAATCTGCTCTTGCAGCACAGGAGTTCGAATGCTTAGAGAGCAGTTACGACGCGACCGACCGTGCGCTGTTGCTGAGGCTGAGGGATCCCGATGAACGACACATCGCGATCAATGACCTTGAACAGAGTATGCGAAGTCCTGAGCACGCCCTCAGGAGATTGCCGATCGCTCTGCAGTTCGGCCTGACGATCGATCTCGACACAGTGGAGCAGGAGATCGATCGCCACATATCACTATCTGCCAATGGGTCAAGAGATGCTGCCCTTGCACGATTAGCGATCGCTCAGACGAAGCCACCCGTGGAATGCGCCGCGTATATCCGGCAACATCGACATGAGCTGGCGAAACACTTGAATATATTTTTCCTTAATAGCATTGAGGTCGAGTCACTGGTCGCTTCGGGCCAGCTTCCCTTGGCGAAAGAACGCCTGGAAGAACTCTTGAACCATGATGTGCCCAGTGAGCAGCGCGCGCGACTATCACAGCTTATTGCCGAGGCAGAATCCAATCGAACGGTGGTCCGCGAAAGGCAGTTCGCTTCCACAAATAAACTGACAGACCTGATACTTCTCGTAGAGGCATTAGAAAGTGAGAGAGATTGGGCTCGACTAACCACGTACGCGGCGATTCTTTTTGAGCGGACCAACGACCTACCAAGCTGCCAGCTTTACACTAGGACCTTATTTGAAACTGCTAAGTTTCAGGAGGTCGTCGAGTTGCTGCGCGTGCACGAGGATCTGCTGTCGAGATCCGAGCACCTTCAGTCATCGCTTGCTTGGTCGCTTTACAATCTTGGCGAGTTAGCTAAGTGTCTCGATGCCCTGACGCGGCTGCAGGAACATCGCGACTGTCCGGAGGATCGGATTCTCGCTGTAAATCTAGCGATTGCGTCAGGTGACTGGCATTCTCTTGCGACTTTTGTGGAACGCGAGTGGGAGCGACGAGCAGACCGAAGTGCCGAAGAACTGTTGCGTGCTGGCCAAATAGCGCAAGAATTGACATCGGCCCGAGCGCAAGCACTCATTGTAGAGGCCGCCGCCAAGGCGACGGATGATCCGCACGTGCTACTCGGATGCTACTCCAGTGCGGTGGCGGCCGGATGGGAAGACGAGACTACTGTCCAATGGATCGAACGAGCCGCGACGCTATCTGACTCAGGCGGCCCGGTTGAACGGGTATCGCTCCGGGACTTAATCGATCGACACCCAGACTGGCAACAACGAGAGGCGGAAGCTTGGGATCAGTTTAATGCTGGCCTCGTTCCAATGTTCACTTGCGCACGACTGCTGAGCCGGTCTCTGGCGGAGTTCTTAATGTTGCCCGTCCTTGCCAATGTGGAAACCATTGATCCGCGTCGGCGAGTGTTGCTGTATAGCTACAGTGGTGCTCGACGAGGTGTGTCATCGCGCATGCCTCACTCGATTGCAATAGACCCAACCGCCCTTCTCATCGCAGGGACGTGTGGCCTACTTGAGCGGATAATGCGCGCGGTGAGCAGGGTTGTAGTTCCTCACTCGACGCTGGGATGGCTGTTCGAAGAAAAGCAGCGTATTCGTTTTCATCAACCAAGCAGGGTAGCCAGTGCGCGTGAGATCAGACGTCTTGTGGATTCTGGCCTACTAAAGCCCATCGAGCCCACGGCACCCATCGATGAAGCGCTTGCAAGCGAGGTTGGCCGAGAGCTTGCGTGCTTATTCGCGGAGGCCAAAGCAGATTGGGGTTCTGATCGCAGGCCGCGTCGTGTCGTGAAGTCTGCACCGATCCATCGAGTGGCGTCTCTGATGGAAGAAGAGGCAGACATCGGTCTTCACAAAACGTACGTCTGCGGCTGTCTCGCCGTAATTGACGCTTTAGTTCAACAAGGACGTCTAACCCGAGCAGAGGAACGCCGCGCGCGGACGTTTCTGAACCTGCACGAGACCCCCTGGGCGGAGAACCCCGCCGTCGCGCCGGGTTCAGTGCTTTATATCGACAGTGTATCACTCTTGTACTTCCAGCACCTCCGACTCCTTCCCAAGTTCGAGGCATCTGGCTTCTCTTTGATGATTTCAGCGAATCATATTGCCGAAGGCGATCGCCTCATTAAGTACGAGGCTCTAGCCGAGCGCGCGAACGCGGTTATCGACCACATCAGGGAGGTGCTCAGAAACGGGATCATGAACGGGAAGGTGCGCCTGGCTCAGAGAGTGCAGAACGAGGGTCCAACAGATGCTGCTCTTGATCATCCAGCCATCGACATCATACGAATCGCAAATTGTGCCGACGTCGCTGTTATTGACGATCGCTATTTCAATCAGCACTCAGACATCTCACAAAACGGTGGTGCACGGACGCCTCTGTGGACTACATATGATCTGCTATCTGCATTGCAGTTAGAAGAAGAGCAACGCACGGACTATCTTTCGCGCATGCGCTCTGCAGCTCTTGCGTTTGTGCCAGTTGACTTTGACGAGCTCACCGTGTTGTTGTCGCGAAGTACTGTCGTTGACGATGCCCTAGCTGAGGGCGCTGAAATGAAAGCGTTGCGTGAAAACCTACAACTGTGCCGGATGTCCAAAGGACTCACGCCTGCAGTAGAGTCCACCTGGTTAGACAATCTTTTTCACGTACTGCTTGACACAATCAGGTCTCAGTGGCGAGAAGACATCGACATCACAACGGCTGCGGCACGGAGTACGTGGCTCTTGGAGCTGCTAGATATTCGTGGTTGGTCTCATCGACACGTTGGTGAGGCAGATCGAGGGGATAGCCACGTGCGCTTTCGTGCACTACTGGTGGCACTAATGACCTTCAAATCGGAAGCGTCGGAGCGTCGACACGCATATTGGGAATGGCTGAACAACGCGCTATTGGAGGATGTGAGGGAAACGCAGAGCGATGTGTTCACTGCATCAATTCAAGACGCGTCACATTTAATCATGAGAAGTGTCACACGTTTACAGAACAGAACAGGCGATGACGACTGAAACACCCTCTGGCGCAGAGATGGCTATGGCGGCATTGCGACTGTTTCCGCCAAGCGTACGTACCGCCATAGTGAGAGACGAAGAGTTTCGCACCCGTTATGCCCTCCGCGGCGACGCAGTAGTTCAGCTAAAGCGAACAGGCGCAGAGTTTATTCGCTCAACACTCTTCCGAGCCGCGCGACAAGTACTTGCTGGCGCGACTCGTAGCGTAGACGTTGAGTCGATGGACGGTATGGTATGGCGCCTAACCAATGACAATGGAACTGGAATCACTGTTACCCATGAGAAAGTCGTGCAGGCGTTGCCAGAATGTGCGTGTCTAGCGCCTGACGTCAATACACGAATGGAATGGTTCGAGAGACAGACGGCCGACTGTGCCATCATCGACGAACGCATTAAGAGATGGCGAGACGTCTTGATTGACAGACCGTTAGAGGACGACGAAGTTAATGACGTTCTTGACGAATTCCGTTTGACTCCTGTGCATTGCACCGCCGCAAACCGTGAACGGCTGCGAGCACCTAATTTCAGTGGCGCTGACTTGGTGCCATCCGATCTGCGATATTTCGATCGCTTGGTAGGCATTCCGGCTACCGAGACAAACGTGAACGACTTTATCTCTGGCGTGCTTACGTCTCACGTGCGGACACTGGTTCAGTGGAAGTCCTATAAAGGACTTCGGTCCGTATTCGTGCTTTCGTCTCATCAAATGATCTCGCAAATCATCGATTTGACGGCGGTGCCACGTGAGGAGGTGGTGCGGACCTACGAGTGGTTGGCAAATCATGGCGATCGCATCTCTCAGGTCGGGGCAATAGAATGTGGTCTGCAGCATTTCGACTCGGTTCCTGAGATTGAGCCATGGCTTGCGGCGATGATCCAGGTGATTGGCGCTGACGATCCGGAAGATCCCGCTGGGCGTCTGAAGCTGTTGTCGGGTCTCGTGGTGCTTGTTGACGGTGAGATCAGTCGCCGAAGCATCGCTCGACAACGACCGCCATTTTGGAGACGGCTGGCGTCTATTGCTCACGCCGCACTAATTGAGCGCGAGGCACTTGATGCAGAGCTAGCGCCAACGGTGTTTTCAGAATGGGCACTTGAGAGTGGTGGGGCTCACTATTACATGCAATCATTGGTTGACTTGCGTCAAGAGCCACGCTGGTTCCCAGACGGGATGACGCCGAAGCAGCTCCAGGCAGAGATGTTGGGAAGGATTAGGAATGCGGCGGAACGATATCGAAAGAATGTTCGATCGGGTGAATTGACTTCGCTTCTTTGGGGAGAAGGTTCTGCGGTTCAATCCCGCAAGATCATTCCCTATGCCTTTCTCCCAGGACCTCTCGAAGGCGGCTCAGCGGCCGTGATCGAAATGCCGGACAAGTATGAATCTAGCATCAGAGTGAGTCTTCAAACTGAGGAACTGACTCCGGAGTCATTCAGCGAACTCGTCAACATGTCATTGCTATATCGCACCAGCCCCCAGTTGTCAGAACTGGCAGCCCAGGGCTTATCTCGCGTTGGATATCAGCTTCGGAGGGTGAGTGGCAATGACGATTTGTTCTCGCTGCTGAATGGCCTTGCGGTGGTGAGTGCTGTCACCCGGAGCGTAGCGTTGGCGAACGAGGTACGGAACCTTTGTCGAGTCGCACGGCGGCGCGCTGACTGTGGTCTTTCACTTGAAGGCGTTGCGCGAGTCGCTGTGGTGGCGGCTGCTGCCAACAGCGACTTGGCTGCATGGAGCGAGACCGTCGGCGATTGGCTCAATGAGTTGGCGTTTGAAGACATGACTTGCGAGGAAGCCATCGCTTTACAAAGAAAGATCTATGCACTGCTTCACGTAGAGCCCGCTCTTTGGGAGACGTGTGGTCGCGCCGAAGCGGCGCTGTCAGCGTTTGTGAAATCATTTCCTGATGTCGCAAGAGAGAAGAATAGCCCAACGGAACAAGACACTGATTGAAACGCGCCGCGGCCGAGCTCGACCACCCGAGGGCGCTCGGGCTGGTGCTCCTTCCGAACGCGCAGAGTGAGTACGTGACTGATCCGCCTGGCGATTTTCGGAACAGCTGACGCTTGAGAGCAAGGCGCCATCCGAGCAGCCGGTCTCCGAGCTATGCTGTTTCGTTCGACGTCTGCAAGACATAGAATCAGACACGGTCTACGACACACTGAGGCGCTTGCCGGACGGCGCCCTCGCCGTCGTGTCGCAAACGACCGTTTCCAACACCTGAGGCTCGGCGCCGGCCGCGTCTCGACGGCGGACGGCTCCCCCTCGCTGGACCTGCCGCACGACGCCACGCTGTACTTATAGAAATAAAGTTCTGTACATACGCTCGGGAGCCCCGCTCGGCGCGCCGCGCGGCGCGGGCGTCGATCACCCGGCGGGGGCGTCAGGCCCCGGATCGGGGACGGCGTGGGGCACCGCCGCGGCGATCTTCCCGATCCCCTCGGCAATGCGTGAGCGCTTGATCACCGAGTAGCCGAGCCGCAGGTGATGGCGGTTCTGGCGTTCATCGGCGAACGTGAACCCGCCGGTCTCAAAGTACACGCCGTCGGGCGTGACACGGAAAGCGCATCGAGACGAAGTTCATTGCGGAGTTCGTCAGCGGTTCGCGGTCGTACTCGACGGCCCGCCAGTGTTCGGCGAACATTCAGGGCAGCTGTTCGCGCACGATTGACGCGACAGTCGGCAGGGCAGAGAGGCATAGGAAGCCAAAGGGGTTAGAGCATGAGCAGGACCTTCGATCCGGACGCATTCATCCGGCGCATCGGTGAGCGGCTCGTCGACGAATTCAAGGACGCAAAGGCCGGCACTACTCCGTCGACCGTGGGATCGGCGGCGGAGCAACCCGTTAGGGACCAACTGGAGCAGGTCCTGCCACGGGGTCTGGGAGTCGGGGAAGGCTTCGTCATAGACAACTACGACGGGACGAGCCGCCAGCAGGACGTTGTTGTATACGAGCGGGACATCTGCCCGGTGTTCTCGGTGAATCGCACGGCGCAAACGACCTACTACCCGTGCGAAGGCGTGATCGCCGTGGGCGAGATCAAGAGTCGGCTGGATGGGGATTCGCTCGAGGACGCGTTCCGGAAGGTCGCGTCGGCGAAGGAACTTCGGCGGTACGACGTGACTGACCTGCTGCCGCATCCCACGACCGGAGAACCGATCCCGTTGAAACGGAACTACCTGTCTCCGCACCGCGACTCGGTCGTCCGACTGGACGAGGGGCCGGAACAGAAAGAGCGAGCACAGATATTCGGGTTCGTGCTGGCGGGCGAGTCGCGGCTGAGTCGCGAAACGCTGGTGGGGATGTTCAGCGGGCTCTCGGCGGGCCTGGATGCGAGCGTGGTGCCGAACCTGCTCGTGACGCTGGACGGGCATGCCGTAAGGTGGGGACAAGTGACCAAGGGGGAGCGGAAGGAGGTGCGCAAGTCCGCCGCCGGAACTTACGGGGTGACGGTGCACAAGGACGGCCCGGAGGCGTGGCAGGACTCGTGGTCCGCGGAGACGGCGACGCACGCAGGCGGATCCAGACCGCCCGACCCGTTTCGGATGTTGGTGCGCTGGATCAAGCAGGGCGCGGAGCTAGGCAGAACCAGCGACGTAAGGTCGTTTGACCGCTACTTCGAGGAGAAGCGCGCGGAACAGAGGAATTCCCTCTTCGCAATTCCAAGAGTGCCGCCGACCAGATAAGCGCCGGACGGCACTAACGGTGCGCGTCTGGCGCACCGAATTTACCGATCAGCGGGCGGCCGTGCTCCGTTGTGCGGCCTTCCTTCGAGGAAAACGCGATGTGCCAGAGCTCGCGAAGACCATCCAGGTCCATCGAACTCCCGTTGTCAAAGACGGCCATTGTGGCGTTCGACCCCTGCAGATTCGGGTCCACGCGCACGTCGCGAAGACCTGGAACGAAAGTACCCGAGGTCTACCATCCCATCGACGAACGTGTGCCGCGCCTGTGGCAACTGCCCGACCCGTGGGCCCCGGCCGCGCGGTGCCCGGCCCCCGCGAAAGGCTGCCGCCACGTCCCGAACAACATGGGGCCGTGCCCCATATCGATTCAGGTATTCTTCCCAGATGCCCCTCGATCGTGCGACGGCATGGAAGCCCCCGTTGTACAGGCCGAGGCACGCGTTCGTATGCCGTTAACAAGGAGTCCCCGTCCCCGATCGGTCCCGGCCGGGCGGCGTTGGTCATCGGAACGGCGGCCGTGACGACCGTGCTGCCCGAGATCCCGCCCGAGACGCTGGCCGAGTGGCAGCGCGTGGTCGACCTGACGGCCCGGCTCGCCCGGGTGCCGGCGAGCCTGATCATGCAAACCGCGCGTCCGAAGCACACGGTCCTGGTGAGTAGCCGCACCGAGGGCAACCCCTACGCGGTCGGGCGCGAGTACGATCTGCACGCCGTGCTCTATTGCCAGGGCGTGTTCGACAACGACGGCGAGCTGGTGGTCGAGGACGCGACCCGCGACCCGGTCTGGGCGGGGAACGAGGATCTGGCCGACGGGATGCGCTTCTACATCGGCTATCCCCTGAAATGGCCCAGCGGCGACGTGTTCGGCACGATCTGCGTGCTCGACCGCGAGCGCAACGCCCACGCGCTGCTGTTCCGCGAGGGGCTGCAGGCGTTCGCCGGCGTGGTCGAGGCAACCCTGCGGTCGCTGGTCGAGATCGCCGAACGCCGGCGGCTCGAAACCGCCCTGCAGCAATCGCTCGACGAGACCGCACGGCAGGTGGTCGAACGCACCCGCGAACTGCAGGACGCCAACACGGCGCTACGCGTGCTGCTCGGCAATGTCGAGCAGTCCAACGAGGCGCGCAACGAGCAGTTGCTGCAACAGATCAATACGCTGGTGCTGCCGCATGTGGCGAAGCTCGCGCGGCTTGTGGAGCGCGACAGCACGGCCGTGGAGTACGTGCGCCTGATCGAGACCCACCTCAAGACCCTCACCTCGTCGCTCTCATCGAGGCTGGCGCGCGTGTTCCAGGCCTTGACCGCGACCGAAGCCGACGTCGCGCATCTGGTGATGCGCGGCCTGACCACGAAGGACATCGCCGCCACGCTGGCGCGGGCGCCGAGCACGATCGACTTTCACCGCAACAACATCCGCGGCAAGCTCGGCGTGGAGCGGCGCGTGACCCTGCGCGCGTACCTGCTGTCGATCCGCTGAGCGGGTGCGCCGGCGCCGCGGCGGGCTCCCGAGACCGGGCACAGGACCGGCGAGCCGACAGCCCAACAACATGGGGTGTTCCCCCTCATAACCACCCGCAATGTTCTCGTCTACCCATCCTCCCGGCGCGTTTGTAGCATGGGCTCCACGTGATGCACGGCAGGGATGGCAGATGCCGCCCACCCGCGGGGGGCGCGGCGACGGGGCGTGAACGACGCGGCGGCGGCTGCGCGGGCGGCCCGTCTTGGGAAGGACGAGGTTGACGAAGACCACCGAGATCGGGACGGTGATACGGCCGCGCCGGAGCGTGACCCTGCTGGCGCGTGCCGATGGCTCGCCGAGCGCGCAACGCCGTGGCGGACGTCCGCGCCGGACGTGCGGCGGCGTGCTTGCCGGGTCGGCGCAGATGCCGGGCGCGACGTCACAGGGATTTCGAGGGTTGACGGGTGGGGCGAGTCACCGGCCGAAACGGGGACACGGGGCGCACCGGGTGATGCTGACAGGCAGGGGCTGGACGTGTCGCGTCACGCGCTCATATCAAGGCAATTGACTCGCGATAACTGTAGTTATCGCGAGTCAATTGGGCAATTCGGCGTTCTCGGCCGGTGACCGCGCAATCGGCCTCGGTCGTAATCGCGTCATTCTAGGCCGTACGGCGACTCAAGGCAACCTGTTGATTCCATTGCCGCTTGTCCCGTCCGGGGCGCACGGCGCGCCGCGCCCGCCTCACCCGCGCCGACAGGGCCGACCGTACGCCCATCGGCGCATATGACTCGCGATAACTCTTGCGGAAAATCCGCCCTCTTTGCGCCCGGCTCGGCGGCGACACGACAGCGGGCCGAGGTGGGACCGCCGCATGATACACCACCGCGCATCTATTCGCGCTGCTGCAGCCGCGCGAGCTGCGCGGCGCCGCTGCGCCTGGCGAGCAGCCGCTCCCCGTAGCGGTTGACCATGGTCGTGGTCTTCCACCGCCCGGCGTGCAGGATGGCCGCCATGCCGATGCCGCCCGCGACCATGTCTTGCGCCGCGCCGACCCGGGGGCTGTGCCCGGAGATGTGCTGCACGACCGCGCCTGAGACGCCGGCGCGCTCGGCCATCGCCTTGAAGATGCGCGGAACCTGGCTCGCGTCCAGCCCCGCGCCGACCACGCCCCGGCACAGCGAGCGGAACAGCCGGCCGTCCCGCACCCCGCTTCGCTGCCTCCACGCCCGCACCAGCGCCACGCTGTCGCGCGCCAGGTAGACCGTCGCGCCGCGGCCTTCGGGGTCGGCCTTGGAGCGGCGCACCAGCACCGTCGCCGTTCCATCGATTTCCTCCAGTACATCAGACACGTCCAGCGACACCAGCTCGGAGCGCCGCAGCAGCGTGTCGTAGGCGACCGCCAGCAGCGCGCGATTGCGTCCGTCGATGAGCCGCTCGCCCGGCGCGTCGAGCAGGCGCTGGCGTAGCGCCCCGGTGAGCCCCTTGGCCTGCGCCTGCCGCCGCCCCGTGCGCCGGTGCATGCGCTGGAGCGCCCGTCTCACGGATTCGCTTCGCGCCGTCTTTGCCCTGCCGAGCGCCCGGTGCGCGGCGGCGATGCTGGCGACGTAGCGGCGCACCGTCGAGGGGGCCCGGATCCGGGCCATGGCGTCGACGAACGTGGCGATGGTCGCCGCGCTCGCGGGCAGCGCCGGCACGCCGCGGTCGGCGCACCAGACGGCGTAGATGGCGAGGTCCGAGCGCACGGCCCGCTCGGTGTTGGCGCTCAGCGCCCCGCGCGCGGTCACCGCGCCGGCGTCGAGCGGGTCGCGGTCGGTGCGCCCGGCGCTCGCCGGCACCGGGCTGCTCAGGCTTTCCACAAGCATCGCCACCTCCCCGAGTCCATCGAACACGGCCCGGCATTTGACTCGCGATAACTACAGTTATCGCGAGTCCCGCCCACGTGGGCGCCGAGTACGCAACGAGGGAGGGACGGCATGAATTCCGGGAGCGTCCGTCGCAGAACGGTATCAAGAACAGTGGGTTGTGGGGACGCCCACACCCAGAACCTGGGAGCCGTGGGCGCGGCGTTCGCCCCGGCAGGGTCGTTCGGACGCGCCGCCCGGCATGAGTGGCTCGGGTGGGCCGCACGCGCGTGCGCCGGACGGCGGCGGGACCCCCGTCGTCGGGGGGGCGTTCAGCAGGAAGGACGCGCCACCTGGCACCGTGAGGGTGCGGCCATAGATGCGTCCCGCCTGCGGATCGCGATTGCGTCCGCGCGCCAAGACCATGACGGCGCCCGACGCGGAGAGCGTGTCCGACGGATCGCCGCTCCGCCCGACCCCACGTCCGCCGCGCCCGCGAGGGCGGCGGCCACTGACACGCACGGTGTCGCTGGAACGCCCCGGCGCCCGGCCCGACGCTCGCTCTGCCTCCGCGCCCCTCTCGGCGGAATCTGGCAGACGGCGCACGCCTGGCGTGCCCGGCCGCGCGCTGTGGCCCGGCGGGGTCGCGCGATGCGCGCGAGCGGGGGCGTGCTCCTCGCCCTCGCCGGTCTCCTCGCCCTTCCCGCGCCCGCGGCGGCCCAGACCGCGATCTGGTCCGCCACCCTCACCGCAGAAGAGAACGTGACCAGCGGATTTGTCTCGTCCGTCGGATTCAGCAACACCGCCTCTGAACAAACGGGCAGCCTGTCCGACGACGACTTCGACCTGGGCGGAACGACCTACACGATCACGGCCCTCCAAATTCAGGTGCCAACAGTTAGCAACCAACTGGTCCTCATATTCGATTCCGCCCCCGGCGCGGCCGCGCAGCGCCTGACCCTCCACCTCGGCTCCGCCTCCTTCGCCCTCTCCGCCGCTACGCTCGGCAACAGTGACAGAGGATACATATGGACCGGCCACGGTCTCACCTGGAGCGACGACGATACCGTCCAGGCGCGCCTCACCCTCTCCAACGCCGCGCCGGACTTCGGCGCGGACAGCACGACGCGCGAGGTGGCCGAGAACAGCGACGCGGGCACGAACGTCGGTGCCGCCGTCACCGCCACGGACGGCAACGACGACACGCTGACCTACTCCCTGGAGGGGACCGACGCCGCCTCGTTCCAGATCGTCTCCGCGAGCGGCCAGATCCAGACCACGTCGGGCGTGACCTACGACTACGAGACGACGCCGAGCTACGCGGTGACCGTCAAGGCCGACGGCGGCCTCGGCGGGACCGACACCATCGCCGTGGCGATTGACCTGACCGACGTGAACGAGCCGCCGCCGACGATTAACAACGTGGCACTCACCTCCGACCCGGGCGCCGATGAGACCTACGCCATCGGCGACACGGTGACGGCCACGGTGACCTTTGACCGGGCGGTGGCGGTGACCGGCACGCCGCAACTCACGCTGCGCGTCGGCGGCGGCGATCCCGTGAACTTGAAGCCGGCGAACTACACCAGCGGCAGCGGGACCACCACCCTCGGGAATTATAAGTTTAACTTGACATAGCAGCGAGACTCGCCTATCGTTACAGGTGAAAGGACGCTGACATGCCAAGACCTGCCGCCCCTGGGAAATCACACCGGAAGGGGATCACGCTCATCGAATTGACCCGGATGTTCCCCGACGAACAGACGGCGACCCTCTGGTTCGAGCGGTACGTCTGGTCCGATGGTCGCGGATGCGGCCACTGCGGGAGCATCGCGACGAGACCCGTCCCGAACGCGACACCGATGCCCTACTGGTGCACTGACTGCCGATCGTACTTCAGTGTCCGCACGGGGACCATCCTGGAACGCTCGCATGTGCCGCTGCGAAAATGGGCCTTCGCCATGTATCTCGAACTCACGAGCCTCAAGAGCATTTCCAGCATGAAACTCCATCGGGATATCGGGGTGTCACAACCAGCCGCGTGGTTCATGCTGCATCGCATTCGCGAAGCGTGGGGGAGACCAACCCGATCATCATTCACCGGTCCCGTCGAAGTGGACGAAACGTACGTCGGCGGCAAACGCCGGAACATGAGCAACGCGACGCGGAAAGCCCTCGCCGGAACCGGGCGAGGGCCTTCAGGGAAAACGGCGGTCATCGGCGCGAAGGATCGGAAGACGAACCGCGTGAGCGCGCGCGTCATCGAGCAGACCGACGCGCCGACCTTACAGGGATTCGTCGAACGCCACACTGCGCCTGGCGCGACGGTCTACACTGATGACCACGGCGGGTACGAGGGACTACCGAACCACGAAACTGTGAAGCACTCAGCAGGTGAGTACGTTAGCAACATGGCGCACACCAACGGGATCGAAAGCTTCTGGGCCATGCTTAAACGTGCCCACAAGGGCACCTTCCACAAGCTGAGCCCCAAGCACCTCCAACGCTACGTCAACGAGTTTGCCTGGAAGCACAACCTACGCGAGGCGGACACGCAGGCGCAGATGATTTCCCTTGCGCGCGGGTTAGTCGGGAAGCGTCTGATGTACCGCGACCTGATTGCTCAGAACGGACTGGCATCGGGCGCCCGTTCGTAGGGCGCATCACGGCACGAACTAAGTCTTCCGGGGTGGCGTCGCCGTAGTCTGGGCGTTTCCTCATTGGTGCTATCCTTTCACGTGTATGGTTCAGCTCGTCATGATTGAATGGGAGGATAGTGCGCAACCGACATCGGCTTGGCGCTTTCTTCATGAACTGACGCACAACCCACTCCGCGTCGTGCGATGCGTCTCTGTGGGGTGGCTCGTCCACGATGGGAACGACGTGAAAGCCCTGGCTCCGAATATGGGCGATCTCGAGGACGAAGAGGCACTCCAAGTGTCTGGCCTGATTCGCATTCCTGCCTGTTGCATCGTGAAAATCTCGCGATTGAAAGAGCCGAAGCTTACTTTCGGCGCTGGCCTTTCTTCTCGTCCTGTGACAAGACAGACGCCGCGAGCGTCTTCGCGTCCTTCAGGGTAGGTTTCTTCTCGCCTGAAAGGATTTGGCTCGCCAACGTTGATACCCTACTGGACGTTTGCTTTTTAGGCATGTATCACTCCCTGAGTGATTTCACCAGTATGAGGCTCGGGCACGCCCCACAGCGTGCCCGAGCCGAGGACTAGAACCCGAACTCTATAGCCTTCACCACCCGATCATCTTTGAGGCTCGCCACCCATCTGGCGTCACACTCACGTCCACCATCCGCGCTCGTTCAGGAAGCAACAACAGCACGATCCCGGTGGCCGCCACACCGAGGCCGCTCCACATCAGCCCAGGCCGTTTGTACGTAATTCCAGTCGTGGCCGTTCGCACGTCAGACCCAGAACGGCTAAGAAAGACGCACTGTGTCGAAAGGTTCTCATACGTATGCGTCGAATACCCCTCTGGGCATTGATCGCCCGTGTAGTCAAATGCCGCGAGCACAAGGGCGCTTCCCGAGAGCGTGAGAATCGCGCCAGCTTTCGTTTTGCCAGCCGTGCGCGCATGAGCTGGTGCGACAACACCAAGTACAGCGACGAGCATCAATCCGATCGCGAGTCTTTGCATAGCAACGGTTTCCCCCTTCTGGGATTGCCCGTGACCTGAATTGGTCGCCGGGTCAGTCGCCACAACAAACCGCATGCGTATGCAGAGTCCCGCTTGTTCCCCGGAAGGGTCTTGTATTGAGCGGGCAACCCGACGTCGGATTGCACGCAGTCTGCTGTGGCGAGTGAAGGGTAGGTCAGGCGGGCGCGAGTGTCAAGTGAAACTCATAGTTCCATCTAGTCGTCTGTCTCGGGAATCGTGTCTAACTTCTCGCGGAGGTGTTCAACGATCCGATGCGCTTCTTTCAGCGAGGGACCCTCTCCGCGAGTCTCAAGATGCTGGAGCCACCCCTGGGCCTCGTTGATGAAGCGGTTGATGTTGTTTCTCCGCTTGAGGCGGGCGCTCTCGCCGTTGATTTCGGTCGCGTCGGTCAGTATCGCTTCGTAGTCTGTGCTCATGATCTTCGGCATCATCCGGGTAGTATAGTTGATTCTGGCATGTGGTCCTCCGCCTGTCGTGTCAAGTGAAACTTATAATCCCCTACTCAAGGGCCTGTCCTCCGTGTGACTTTAGGGACACGACACCTAGACGCACCGTAAACAATTCCATCACGCAAAGTCACGCTGTTGCGCCCAAGGGTTTGTCAAGTACCGCGAGGACTTGCGGACCAACAGCGATTGCCCAAGATGCTGCCGCCGGATTTACCTGAGCACCGTGTGCGGCCTGATTGCCGAACGCCACGAGTTCCTGAAGTCCGGAGAGCACCGGATGAGATAGTACTCCTTGCCTCTCTAATTGGTGAAGGATGTGCACCAAGGGCTGCTTCTTACTGATGGAGTACCGACCAGCTAAATTCCGAAGGCGCCGTTCAAGTTCAATTCGCAATCCGACCAGTGCAAGATTCGGGTCCGCGTCAGCTATTTCTACGAAGGACGGTTTTGGAACTGTGAGAGTGGACGATTGAGCCACTCCTCCCGTAACCTTCACACCAGCTCTTTCAATCTCTAGGAAAATCAAAATCTCATTTCTGAGGTGCCTCGGGCCACGTTGTTCTCGTCGGCGAACATGCGGTCGAACTGGTCAGAAACGAAACGACCTCGACGCCCGCCGCAGCCGCGAGTGTGGAGGTATCGACACCACCGGCTCGGCGTGCGCCGTACCCCCCCGCCCCCGAATCTCGTCCGGATGAGCGGCGTGACCGCCCACCTTCACGCGCAGTTTCGCAAAATTCGATTTTAAAATTTCGAGACGACCCTCGATGAACATTGATGAAAAGTGCTTCACCCCGGCCACCGAAATACAGAACTGGCCGAAAACGACGGTACACGTACGTGAAAATTTCGCTCTCAGGACGCTCCGCCGCCGCCGCGCCGCCGCCCGGACGAAGTGGCCGATGTTCATGCCCGATGTGGCCTACCGCATCGAAGGCCTACCGCAACCCAAACGCCGCCACGGACGGAGCTGGGCCGAGCTCGCCCGCGACAACTTCCTGGCCAGCTTCCCCGCTGGCACCGGCATCCCGCCGTGGGCGGGTGAAGCCTACCGACCCGAATACCGCCCAAAGGTCATCAGCCTCGAGGAGCTCCTCGCCGAGTACACGGAAGAAGAACTCGCTAGGTATTACTACTAAGCACGGGTACACGCCCGAGGTCCTACGGTGACCGGGCTGTTCCCGCGGGCGGCGCGATCGACCGTGTGCGATGGAGAGATGCCGTCGTTCACGGCTCATCGGCGCCGGGGCGTGGCCCACCGTCGGGTCGGACGGTCATCCGTGGGGGCGCGGGCGGACGTAGCACGAGTACTCCCGCACGTGGCGGCACCGCGTGGCCGCTGGACCGTCGTGGCCCGGTCGCCGCGGTGTCCCTCACCGGCGAGCCCGCCGGTTCGACCGGGCCACCCCCATCCGCATGGGACGAATCCGACCCGGATGGACGACGGGCCGTTCACCGCAGCGCACGGGCTTGTGCTCCCTGCGTGGGGCAGTCGCCACCTGTACGCGTCCACCCCTACCTTCCGGGGACACGTGGGCAACGATCGTCACGTTCGTGCACGCGGCACCCGCTGGAACTGCCAAGGCGTTCGTGGAGAACCCTCGACGACACCCGTGGAACTGAGTCGCCCGATGCGCCCACTGCAGAGTGCGGCGCGGGGCAGATTTGGCGGCGCGCTAGGTGTGTCGTGTGCCGTGGATGTTTTTGACGGGTCGTTGAGCGCTTACGATGAGGCAGTTGGCCAAAGAGGCCCATTACCTCGCCAGCGGGGGCGTACGCGGGTCTGGGTCTGGCGTCAACCGGCAGAGCATGGGCGAGTCGGTGCGTCGATACGGGGCCACGCTCGGTCTCGTGGTCTTCTGCGTGACCGGCGGGACGCTGACGCCGACCGCGGCACAGTCCGGATCGTCCGCCGAATCGAACTCAGCGAGCTGCCGCACCAGCCGGTCGAGTTGGCGCCGCGCGTGATCGAGTTGCCGGTTGATCAGCACGAGGCGTTCGGTGACGAGCCGCACATGCGCGGCGGCGGCCTCGGCGGAGTAGTGGGCGACGATGCGACGCCGTCATCCACGCCCCCGCGAGCATTACCTCGGTGGGCGACGCGCCACCAGGATTCTAGTGGTCAACCACCCGGAAGAATGGTTGACGCCGGTCACAGGCTATCCTCTTCAGAACTTCGGGAGGAAACCTATGATCAAGAAAGCCGATCAGGCGGGTACGGAACTACCTACCGAACTGCGGCCAGCGCTTGCTGAGACAAAGATGCCAAACGGTGAGGCTGCGTATGTAGAACTGTCACTTGAAGGACAACGCAGGCTCACCACTGCCGTAGGAACGAACGTTCAGATTCTGCCGGATGACGTTGTGGCGCGACACAGACACGAGAAGGGTATCAAGTGGATGAATTTGAATCGGCTGATGAGATTAAAGACGGAAGAAAGAAAGGAAGCTGATTTCCTCAAGCGGCTATCCACAACGAGCTCACCAGAGGTCGTCGTGTTCGCAAGATGGGTGATTGAGCAAGCCTCCGCACACGACCTAACGATCGCGTGGGGTGATGCAGGTCCACTACTGAAATACGAAGACGCCGACGCCGGCCACAGCTTCACGCTTGGGCAGCTCAGCTGGAGAGGAAGGCTATCGAGTACGCAACGATTTTCTCGACGCGTTCAAAAGCTCGGGCTCGACGCATCTATTTACCAGGGCTACCTGGACCAGGTCGCTGCCCTGATTCCGGGCGCTACTCGCCGCAGGTTCCGCGCACCGTCGGGCAAGGAATGGGAACAGGTGGCGACAAGCGAGAGCCCGAACAAGGGTATTCCGCGCCTTGACCCGTTGGTCACACATGGCCCGGAATGGTTCGCGATCATCGACGCCACTGTCCGGACAATCCGTGCGGCTCTTGAGAACCTGGACGATGGCGCTGACGAAGGGGGTATTGACTTAAAGAATGACGACGAGCGATTTGAGGCGAGCCCGAAGGAGTACTGGGAAGGCGAGGTGGGCGGGGGAAATATTTGGCCCGCCGCAGCAAGGGTCGCCGCCCTGCGCGCCAGCGCTGAGCAGGCCAGGGCGACGTCGACGCGCAGTTTAACCTTGGGGTGATGTACGCCACCGGTAACGGTGTCCCGCAGGATTACGTTGAAGCCGGTACCTGGTACCGCTTGGCCGCTGACCAGGGCGACGCCAGGGCGCAGTTTAACCTTGGGGTGATGTACGCCGAGGGCTACGGCGTCCCGCAGGATGCCGCCGAAGCTGTCGCCTGGTACCGCCTAGCCGCTGAGCGGGGCGATCCCGAAGCGCAGACCAACCTTGGGGGGATGTACGCCGAGGGCCGGGGCGTCCCGCAGGATGCCGCCGAAGCTGTCGCCTGGTACCGCTTGGCCGCTGAGCGGGGCGATCCCGATGCGCAGACCAACCTTGGGACGATGTACGCCAATGGCCGGGGCGTCCTGCAGAATGACGTTGAAGCCGTGGTCTGGCATCGCCTGGCCGCTGAGCAAGGCCACGCCAACGCGCAGAACAACCTTGGGGTGAGTTGCGCCACCGGCAACGGCGTCCCGCAGGATGCCGCCGAAGCCGTCGCCTAGCACCGCCAAGCCGCTGAGCAAGGCCACGCCGACGCGCAGAACACCCTTGGGGTGAGTTACGCCACCGGCAACGGCGTCCCGCAGGACAACGTCGAAGCCCTCATGTGGCATATCCTTGCCGATTTCCGGTCAACTGGTAAGGCGCGCGAGCGGACGGAGCCCGCGCGCAACGGCGTAGCCGCACAGATGACGCCAGCGGACATAAGCGAGGCAAACCGCCGCGCGCGGGAGTGGCACGAGGCGCACCAGGTTCCTTAACCATCGGCCGCACGCAGGACTCGTATCCGAACTGACGGCGCTTGGGGCATCAATTTCCGTAGGGCCGTCGGTCGCTACCTGTAGATCGCCAAGGTCATGCCGGTCAGCCCTAAAATGGAATGTTGCCGTAGTCTGGATCGAACATCGGTCCCTTCCACGTTACTCCGTTCTCGTTGTTCCCTCTGCTGATCTGATCCTTTCGAGCCAGGCGCGACAGTACGGCATGGACCGAAGCGTTGGCGTTTTACTGGGACTTGATGTCGAACCCGACGCTCTCAAGCAGGTTGATCACATCAGTGGTCGTCACCGCGCCTCTCTCCTGAGCCATGACCTCGGAGCAAGCCTCGGTGATTGATGGCCACGACGCGGGCGGTGGTCAGGGACGCACCCCGCATGGCCGTCGGCTCAGCCACCGGCGCCGCGCCGCACCCGCGCCGACCCGAGCCCTGGTGCTGGGCGGGGATACGCATGTTTCGGACAAAGTTCTGAGTGTGTTGCCGTCCTCGTCCACCGCTCGCCAGAGATACTGTTGCCGACCAGATTCGTTCGAAATCCAGTTCCGTCTGTCCAGCCAGCGCTGCGGGTCTCTCTCTAGACGGCATCACGCCACTCGGTGGAGTTGAGACGAACGGCATGCAAGCCGACTCGAACACGGCTCTCGTCAGCTCTGAGTGTCTTCCACGCGCGCGCATACGCAGTGAGTTGTTGGTGATACCGAGCCGTCAGCTCCGCAGGATCATCCACTTGGTCGGTCTTGTAGTCCACGATTTCCCATGTATTGCCGCGTCGAGAGGCCAGATCAATCACGCCGTGGGTGATCTTCGTTTGTCCAGATTTCGCCTCGATTGAGTACGAGAAGGGTACCTCCGTGTAGCGTTCGTCGGCGTGCAGTGCTCGTTGCCACATGTCGCTTGTCATCACCTGCTCGACGGTATCGAGGGTGGCGGTGATGACGGATTGAAGCGCGGGCTTTCCGCGCGTCAACCACGTTGCTCGACGCCGTAGCCGCTCCCGATCCGGCTGGCCGGTCGTCGCCGCACACTCAAGCAGCTTGTGGACGAGGTCACCCCACTCGATGCCTGTGGCGGGTCCACGGAGTAACCGCGCCGAATCCTCTTCCCGAACGACGACGTCGCGGTGAGTGGCGCCCGTGACCGACTCAGTGGTGAACGACAGTTCAGCCCCCTTGAGGACGCGGCGGACTCTCGCGTAGTCGGCCTCCTCGATCGCCTTCGGCGAGAGGTCGACACTGACCAGCGTGGGTTCACTGACTTCTGTCGGCACCTGAAGCTCAGCCATCCCAGCAAGGTGTGGCTCGAACGGCAGCCAGGGGCCCTTCCTGACATTGGGCTTCCCCCAACGGCTGACAACCAGAAGCATCCGCGCGCGGGTCGCCGCCACGTATCGCAACCGCTCGTGCTCGGCGGCGACGAACGCGAGTTCGGCCGCTTCGTGTGCATCCCACCCCACTGGAAGGCCCAACAACTGCCCGTGAAAGCTCCCTGGCTTCTTCCGCTCGATCCTGAGGAAACCGAGAGCAGACTCGCCGTCACGAACAATCCGTCGGTCAGCCTTGGGCAGGAAGGTGCCGCAGGGATCAGCGAGGAAGACGACTTCAGCCTGAAGCCCCTTGGCCTTGTGAAGGTTCATCAGGCGCACGACGTCGGTTCGGCCTGGTTCGAGGGGTAACGACTCGATGTCGTTCGACTCGACATCAGCCTCCAGCGACGCGGCTGCGTCGGCCAGCGTGCCACCTTCCTCGGTGACCCAGCGAACCCGGTCCAACGCCTGGAACAGGTCGCCAGCTTTCGCGCCTCCGCGTGTCTCGCCGACCGTCAGCGCCAGTAACCCCGTGTCCTCCAGGATGCGCTCGACTGCCGCGGGAGCCGACAGCGTCCGGGTGATGTGGTACATCGCACGCAGGCGACTGAGCGCCCGGATGACGCTGGATTCAGCCTGTGTCGTCGGGCCGTCCTCGAGCGGGACGGCCGTGAAGATGAACGTGCCTCCCGCGCTGCGATGAGCATAGAGCGCAGGGTCACTCACGCCGAACAACGGTCCGCGCAGCACGCCAACAACCTCAACCTCGTCATCCGGATCCACTAGCGCCCGGAGCAAGGCGGCGAGTACGTGCACCTGTTCGGAGTCACCGAACGCGCTGGCGCCGCTCACCTCCACGGGTACACGCTCCGCATCCATCGCCCGTGCGTACTCGGCGAGGTTGCCCTTCTTCCACGTTAAGACCAAAAAATCACCAAGCTGCCGATTCCCGGCGTCAATCTCAGCGTGAATGTAGCGGGCAATGGCCCCGGCATCGTGTGCGACAACGTCTGCGGCCTTCTGACAAGTACTCGGCGTGGTCAGGACGCGAATGCCCGTGGTTCTGCCACTCGGCGAAGGAGACTGGTTGGTGTCGAATGATGGCGCTGGCTCGAGCCTCTGATACTGCGGTTGCTGGGGCGTCGGGACGTCGGGGAACACGTCCTTGAACACACCATTGGCCCACTGGCAGAGGAGCGGTGTTGCTCTGAAGTTGGCTGCGAGTGGAACGAGACTTCCCCCGCTTTGGTGAATGAGTTCGCTCACCCGACTGTAGATCTCGATGTCAGCCCGACGAAAGCGGTAGATCGACTGCTTCGGGTCGCCGACGATGAACAACGCGCCCGGCCGGAGAGACACGGTCGTCCAGTCGGATGCGTCGCGCCCGTCGCTGGCCAGCCAGGCCACCACTTCGGCTTGAATCGGGTCGGTGTCCTGGAACTCATCGACGAAAAGCCACTGGTACTTCTGCTGCAAGGCCCGCCGCACCGTGAGGTTCTCGCGGAGCACGCGGGCGGCGCACTGCAGGAGGTCTTCGTACTCCAGCGTCAACGCCCGGTATCGATGCGCACGGGCAAACTCCCGGCCTTGGACCATGAGCGTGATGGCGAGGCGGTAGACGTAGTGACGCCATGCCTCGAGGAATGGTCCGATAGCTGCCCGGAGGTCGGCAAGCATCCGGTCGATGTCCTCGCGCAGCTGGCGGGGATCTTCGTGCCACTCCGTCCAGCGGCTCATCGTGATCCGGAAGGCGCCTTCCCACGGCGCAACCAGATCAACCAGGTCGGCCGGGTGGTCTCGTCTCGCGATCCTGATCTGCCACTGGCCGTCTCGAGCCTTCTGGAGGACCTTGCACGTCGTGTCGTCTGGAATCCTGCGAGGGAGCAGCGGGTCCAGCTGCTGCCAGAAACGGTCGAGGGCCGCCCACGCCGGCGTCGGGTCCGGTGCTGGTGCGTTGCCAGCTGGGAACTCGACCTCGTCGAATGTGCAGATCGTCGCGAAGGCATGGTCGAGATCGCCTGCTCTGATCCCGGCATCGCGCAGTTCGGGGAGCAGTGCGCCTCCCTCGGCTCGCTTACGCGCGATGAACGCTCGCCAGAGCTGCTGCCTGGACTCGATGGCGCCGACGTCATCAAGCTCGGCGAACCCAGGCGCGAGTCCCGCCTCGACCGGACGCTCCCGGAGGAGATGGGCGCAAAACGAGTGGATGGTTCCAACAAAGAGACGCTCGAGGCGAGACAGCGCCTCCTGCGCGCGCTGTCGCCGGTCGGGATCCTCTTCGGAGGCACGACGCTCCTCGAGCACCTGCTGAAATCGTCCCCTCAGCTCTGCCGCGGCCTTTCGGGTGAATGTGACCGCCGCCATGTGCTCGACACGATATTTTCCGGACAGAACACCAGCCGCCATCCGAGTGGCGAGGCTCTGCGTCTTGCCTGAACCCGCCCCGGCCTCAACGAGCATATTGACGTCGAGGTTTCGCTCGATGACGTCTCGACTGGCCTTGTCGGGCAGCGGGACCTGACCGTTCGGCCCGGCCGTGGACTTAATCACATTCACGCACCCGGAGAAACGGTTTCAGCGCGTCGTTGATGTCGCCCGCCATGGCCGCCTTCAGCTTCGTCCTTGCATGTGCACGGGCGGCCGGGGCCTTCTCGAGGTTCGGACCGGTTCCCTTTTTGCGCTTACCCCCACATGCAGCAGACAGCTCACAGAACCGGCAGTCTTCCTCGTCCGCCGTGTGCAGGTACGCTCCTGCGCCAGGAATGTCGAGTAGATCTGTAAACACTTGCGCCAACGTGGCTTGAGGTGGATGCGGAATCCGCTTCTTTTGCCCACCACCTTGTTGGCTGGGGAAGTAGTACGTGCCTGTGCTGACAATGGCGCTGCTGTCGTGTGCCCGCAGCAGGTCCGCTGTGGCGATGCCATACAGCGCGTGCTGCAGGAGGCGCCCTCCGTTGAAGGTGCCTGTGTAGGCCGGCCGGAAGAACGACCCTGTCTTGTAGTCGGTGACTTCGTAGTGTCCCGGACCGATGCGATCGATTCGGTCAATCCGGCCCCGGATACGAAAGCGGAGCGCACCCAAGGCGAGCTCCACCGGCTCGGCTCGGCTGAGAGGCTCGGCGGTATCGGATGTGCCGTGCGATAGACCGAATCCGACCTCGAACCCGACGGGTTCGTGCCCGTCGGCACGATTGACCGCTTCGTATGCCAAGAACAGCTCGAGGTCACGCAGTATCTGATCGCGGTCGCGCTCGAAGATAGCGTCCGATGGTGGCGGTCGCTCGCTTCTCAGAATCTCGAGGCGGGCGAGGGCCCGCTGCCGGAGCCATGCCGTTTGGCGGCGCGGGTCGACTGGCTCGCCGGTGTCCGACAGCTGTCGGAGCTGGCGCATCACGTCGGCGTAGAGCGCGTGGAGCTCACCACCTCGGATGAGCGGGTCGAGCCACTCGTCTGGATCGCGGTCCTCGTCGTCCAGTGGCCGCAGCCGGAGACCGACCTGCAAGAAGTAGCGAAACGGGCACGCCGCCAACCCCTCGAGTTTACTGGCCGAGATCGGGCGACCCGATTGTCGGGGATCGAGCTGGGCGGCCGCGGCTGGAACAAAGCCGTCGAACTCCGTAAATCGAGTCGACGCTCGCTCGTGCTCGGCCTGCAGCCCTCGGGCGAGCATCGGATAGGCCACGAATAGCGATTCAAGTCCTGCGTTGCCCACCTTCTGGAGGCCGCTCAACCACCACCCGGCATCCGATAAAGCCGCCTCGCCAGTGCGAGGTACCACCGAGACCGGCTCGCCGAGGTCGCGGCCCAGTTGCTCGTACGTGATCTCCCGCTGTGGGTCCCGCAAGCGTCTCGCCTGCAGCATCAGCCACGACGGGAACGTCTCGCGATAGTCGCGCAGGTCACGACAGGAGTACGAGAGGGTCCAGGACGAGACCGCGAGGCCCGATTGTGACGCAGCGCCGCCTGCGCCAAGGACCGCCATTCTCGACACCACGGTGTGCACCGATTCCTCGACGCGGTCAAGTGACGTGGCGAGTGACGGGTGAATCGTTTCGCGCTCAGCGTCGAGCAAGACCGGGTCTTCAACGGGGAGCGGAAACACGCGGCCTTCCTGGAGCCCGACGACAAAGGTGTGTGGCCGACCAGCGAAACCGGCACGTTGCAGCATCGTCACATGGAGGTGCCCTGGCCGTGCGCGGTCGGGGGCGACGGTCACCCCTTCCAGTGACGCTCGAATCAACTGCAAACACTCACGTGTCGGCTGCGACACCTGCCCCAGCGTTCTAAGTTCGTCGAGAGCAACCTTCACTGCATGCTTGGCCTGACGGTCCATCTCTATTGACGTCGTCGCAAAACGGTCGATGAACGCGTGTGCTGCGGTCACGACGTCGAGCAGAGAGACCGGTGCTGTCGTTGAGGCTTCGGGAATGGCTACGAGCAGGGCCGTAATCCAGTCGCGCAGTTGTTCGGCGTGTACCGCTCGTTCGAGCCGGTGCACGGCTTCATCGGTTTCGACTTCTGGATCGGCGGCCAGGGTGCGCTCCGTGGCTGCGAGAGCCGTCAGTCGCGACGCGTACGTCTGACGTCCCCATGTTGCCTCCGCGCGCAGCAGCAGTCGGGCCGCACGTCCGGCCTTGGGCCCATCGGGAATCTCGAGTCGCACATCGCCAGACTGAAACAGGCGACGAAGACCGCTCGCGGGAAATCCTTCTTCTATCCAGTCGCACCAGGCCAGGAGCGCTCGTGCCGGACGTGCAACCGTGACAGGCAGTCCAGGAGCGAACGTGATCGGCCACTCGTATCGCTGTGCCTTCTGCCAGATCAGAGGCACGTAGTCGGGAGACGAACAGGCAATCTCGACGTGATCGAAGCTCAGTGAGCCCTTGTCACCATGGAGGATCCGTCGAAACACCTCTTCGACTTCGGCCTCTCGACCGCCGGCGCGAAACAGCTGGAGCTGATCGGGCGAGGCCGGCTCACTAACCTCAGTCGGAGACAACAGGTATGCCAGTGGAAATGAGACCGCCTGCTCGCGTGCCGGAACCTCGGCGAAGCGGCGCGGGCGCCGCGAGCCAGGTATTCGAGGCGCAATCGGCTCGATGCACTGACCTGGAAGGCCGTCCAGGAGCTGCTGAACCAGCGGGGCCCAGATGACGTCCGGCATGCGAAGAACCGGATCCTCCGGGCCGATCGCGGAATCCTCTAGATGCTGCAGCGCTTCGCGATAGACCGTCGCGCGATCGGCGAGACGTCGTGACGCAAGATGTGCCTCGAAGGCCGCAAGGAGCGCGACCAGCTCGGCATGTTTGTCAGCGTTCTCAAACCCGTCGGGTGCAACGTCGCTCGAAGCGATCCCGGCGAGTCGCAGCTCACGAACGGTGGTCCACAGCGCCGAGCCCATTTGCGGATGCAACACGAGGTGCCTGAAGTATGCAGGGATGTCATCCGGCAGTTCGCGGAGGAGGCTCATGATCAGCGCCGGGCCGGAGTCGTCCGCCGCCGGGTCGATGCCGCGTTCAGCGAGACAAGGGCCAGCGAGCTCGAAGGCCAAGTCGAACGGCGTCTTGAAGCGGAGATTCGCCCAGTGGGTTCCCTCAAGGACAAGACGATCGCCGATGGTGTGCCCGAGGGCATGGGTGGGGACGATGACCCACTTCGAGCGGGTTGGACTGTCTTGGCAAAGCTGGGCGAGTTGAGCGATGAAGGGGTCGGTCAAGGCTCATGAATGCTAATCGACCGCGGGCCAGCTTCCAACTCATCCCGTGGCACTACAAGATGCGGTAGATGCCGGCGTGGAAGATCGTGATTGCCGGGCACTGAACCAGCTAGGATACGAGCGGATGTTCGGGAGCGCGGGCTCACAATCAATCCCGAACTGGCCATTGCCGATGGCGGCTTCGGCTTCTGGGGCGCGGTGCGGAAAATGTTCCCGAACACCCGCGAACAGCGGTGTTGGGTCCGCAAGACGGCCAATGTCTTCAACAAGCTCCCCAAAGGCGTTCAGCCCAAGGCGAAGGCCATGCGGCACGGCATCTGGATGGCGGAGACGCAGGCGGCGGCCGAGAATGGCGTTCGACCTCTTCGGGACCACCTTTACCGTGAAGTTCCAGGTTTAGTGCTTGTCTGCCTGTCAACTGTCCGGTAGAGCGGACGTCAGCGTGGAGCCCACTGTGCGGCTAGTTCGCCGAAACCATGGCGGGTGAACACCATTTTGGTACGTGAGCAGGGCCTCGCACGGTGCCCAGTCGGTCCGTTCTCCCTCCGGCACCACCCGGACGATGGCCACGGGTGCGCCGGTCAGCAGGTGCAGTACGGCAAGGGCCCTTACTTGGTCGTTGTTGATTCGATCCTTGAGGCGCTTTACCTCACAGAACCGCCAGCCCTTCCGTGGGTGGCGCGCTACAAGGTCAGGTGTCCTTGGTAGAAAGTCCAGCGTTTGCTGAATATCACCGGGCCACTTCCATGCCTGAGGCCACTTCCCCCGGACTTCATCCGTGTTCTTCAACCAGAAGCCGCGCTTCGGTTTTCGGTGATCGAACAACTGCACATTGGTCCAACACGTGAAACCTGCACGATCTAGCAGCAGGCCCGCATGGAATTCGCCAAACCAGTACGGTGCCTGTCCACCCTTCGGGAACCTGAACCTTCCCGTCTTGGCGAGTCGAGCGTACTGGCCGAACGCCGAATCGTCTGTGTAGTCGGAAGATCCCCACGGCTCTTGAGCCGCCTTCCAGTCTTTGTGGGCCATTGGAGGGTGCGTTGCGACGACTACAGGAATATCGACGCAAGTGGCTGAATGAACGTCGGGACGCCAGTGCATGTTCATCGTCGGCGACGGCAGACGCCCCTATATGTCAAGACACGCGTTTTAAGCGGCCTGGGTGACGGCTTGGCGTCTGCGGAAGTCTGTCATGACGCGTTGGTAGATCTCTCGCGCAAGGAAGCGTTTCAGGCATCGGATGATCTCGCGTGTGGTCCGGCCATCGGCGGTGCGTCGGGCGACGTCGTCGCGGGTTGGTTGGTGGAATCGCATGCGGACGATGACGGCTCGATCCTCTAGGAAAATCAAAATCTCATTTCTGAGGTGCCTCGGGCCACGTTGTTCTCGTCGGCGAACTTGCGGCCGAACTGGTCAGAAACGAAACGACCTCGACGCCCGCCGCGGCCGCGAGTGTGGAGGTATCGACACCAACGGCTCGGCGTGCGCCGTACCCCCCACCCCCGAATCTCGTCCGGATGAGCGGCGTGACCGTCCGCCCGCCTTCACGCGCAGTTTCGCGAAATTCGATTTTGCTATGTTTTGACGAGACCCCATGAATATTGAGAAAAACAGCCCGTGGGCGGACACGTCGATCCGGATCTGGCCGACAATACCCGTCTTTTCACCGGTGCTTCCGCCAGCAACTGTTGCTACCCCGCCCTTATCTCGTTCTAACCAAACCGCTTAGACTAGATATTCAGTGCCAGAGAGCTGCCAGCGTCAAAATCGGCTGGAAGTATCTGAATGATTAGGGCTTAAGCTCTCTTCACCAACACTTGATGACGGAAGCACCTGTATCACGAGCAGTGAGGAGCGCCGCTTTCAAATTTCAACAGCTACTGGGACATCCCCTGGCGCTGCTCGACGAGAGATACTGGTAGATGACCGTGACCGTGCGCCGCGTGTTCACCCTGTTCGCACTGTTGGCGGCGTTGACTCCCGGGCGCGCGCGCGCCCAGGTCACCACGACGGGGAACATCCGTGTCGCCGTGACCGATCAGGACGGTCTGACGGTACCTGGCGCAACTGTGACCGCGGCGGCGGAGGATGCCGCGACGACGCGCGTCACGGTTACTGATACCCGGGGACTGGCGGAGCTGGCCGCGCTGCATCCGTCCGCCCGCTACGTCGTCACCGTCGAGCTCCAGGGATTTCAGGCGATCCGCCAGGAGGACTTCCTCGTCCGCGCGGGTCAGACGGCGTCCACCGCAGTCACGTTGACGGTCGGTAACGTGACCGAAACCGTCGTGGTGACCGCTGCGTCTCCGGTGGTCGACGTGACCAGTGCGGTGGTGGCCGAGGACATCACTCTCGCCCTGACGGAGGCGGTCCCGACGGGCCGGACCTACCAGAGCTATCTGCAGCTGGTGCCTGGCGTGTTTCCGGACGACCCGGAATCGCCCGGGAACCCCGCATCGAAGTCGGGACTCAACTACAGCGACATCGGCGGCAATACGAGCGTGTCGCGCGACAACTTCTACTACATCGACGGGATCAACGTCACCGACGGCGTGAGCGGCACCTTCGGCGCGAACCTGAACACCGAGATCATCCAGGAGCAGCAGGTGCTGACCGGCGGCATCCCCGCCGAGTTCGTCGGCGCCCCCGGCCTGCTGTCCAGCGTCATCACGAAGTCCGGGACCAACCAGTTCAGCGGCTCGGTGAACTACTTCTTTCAGAACGACGGCCTCGTCGCCGAGAACCGCACCGCCGCCGATCTGGAGTTCTCGCGCTTCGACGCGGCAGTCACGGGCGGGGGGGCGATTGTCGCAAACGAGGCGTGGTTCTTCGGCAGCTACCGACGCCTGGAGCGCAGTGACACCGTCGTCGCCCTGGACGGCGTGGACGCCATCCGCACCGTCGAAAACACGCAGGATCAGTTCTACAGCCGCGGCACCTGGGCTCCGACCACCGCCGACACGCTGAGCTTCACGTTCCTGAACGATCCGACCGACATCAGCGGCAGCCGCGACCGCGACGTGACGAACGCGCGCAACCGGAGCCGCGTACAGGGCGGCAACAACTACCACCTGAAGTACAACCGCCTGTTCCGCGGCGTGCTCGTCGAGGGTTCATACAGCCGGCACAACGGGGAGGTGTCGGACTTCGCGGTCGTGCCCGGTCCGCGCAACACTATCGTTTTCCGCGACACCGACGTGCGGACGCTCGAAGACGAGCAGCGCGGCGGGTTCGGGCTCGACGACCTGGACCAGCGTGACACCGCGGGATACAAGGGGAGCGCAGTGGTGCAGGTCGGGCTGCACGCCATCCACGGCGGCGTCGAGTTCATGCGCAACACGAACTACCGCGACACGGTGTACGACGGCGGGTTGTACGTATCGCTGTCGCCTGCGCTGTCAGGGTTGACGGCCGAGAACCTGATTGCCGGCCGCTTCACCAACACGCAGTTCGACCCGACGAACAGCAGCGACTACAGCGGCTTTATCCGGGCCATCGACGGGTTGCCGAACCGAACTGAGTTTTACGGCCTGTACGACGGGAACCGCGACGGCACGATCACCCAGGACGAGCTTGCGGCGAGCCTCTCATTCGACAGCGCGGCCGGCAATCCGCACGGCGCGATCAACTACGACCGGCAGGTGCAAACCGCGCTGGGGTCGCAGGAGACGCGCTCCGA
Organism: Vicinamibacterales bacterium; assembly: GCA_965197375.1. GTDB lineage: Bacteria > Acidobacteriota > Vicinamibacteria > Vicinamibacterales > UBA8438 > CBDAMZ01. The sequence continues at coordinate 163,549 of CBDAMZ010000009.1, read as the reverse complement.
CGGTCTCAGCTTGTTCGTGCAGGACACGTTCACCGTGACGGGCAACCTGTCGTTCAACCTCGGCGTGCGCACCGAGCGGTTCGCGCACTTCGCGACCGACGGCACGAACGTGTTCACCTTCGATTGGACGTTTGCGCCGCGCCTCAGTGTGTCGTACGACCCGTCGGGTAGCGGCCAGCAGCGCATCAGCGCGTTCTACGGCCGCTACTACGACCCGATCCGCAACAACCTGACCAATTTTGCCGGAACCCTCAGCGGGTCGGCACGCGAAGAGCAGGTGTATGCCAATGACCAGTGGGTGACGTACCGCGTGCGGGGCGGGCCGCAGCAGGCCGACGCGCTGTTTGCGCCGACCACCAAGACGCCTTGGACCGACGACTTCCAGTTGAGCTACGAGACCGACCTCGGCCAGGAGCGCAGCTTCATGGCGCTATACACGCGGCGCCGGACGCGCGACATCATCGAGGACTACGATCTGGCGCTCTACGCCTTCCGTGACGACGGTATCACGACCTATCCGGGGCCGGTCGAGCATCCCGACTCGCTGTTCCTCGGCCTCGACTACTTCGGCTACGACGCCTTTCCCGAATCGAACTTCATCATTGCGACGCTTGCCGGCGGTCGGCGAGACTATCAGGGTGTGGAATTCACGTTCAGGCAGCGGCTGCGGGAGAATTGGCAGGCGCTGGCGGCCTACACTTTCGGCGACGCCACGGGGAACACCAACTCGGATTCGAACGCCGACTTCCAGGGCGACGTGATCTGGCTGGACCCGCGCGGGCCGCACCAGGTGGGGGTCCAGCCCGGCTCAATCGCGCATCTATTCAAGCTCAGCTCGTCGTACACCTGGGACCAAGGCTTCCAGGTCGGCGGCAACTGGCGCTGGAACGCCGGCACGGTCGCCAGTCGTACGTTCCGGGCGTCGGGCCGGAACCTGCCGGTGCGCGTGGACCCGGGCGAGGAGTTCGACTTCGCCGGCATCACGCGGCGCTGGCTCTCGCCGGAGGCGGTCGGCACCCTCCGCAACCCCGCGTACGGCCTCGTCGACATCCGGCTGCTCTACAACTCCCGCTTCGCCGGTTACCGGCTGGAGCTGTTCGCCGACATCTTCAACCTGTTCGACACCCAGGCCGCCACCCGCAACCAGGACCTGCTCGCGGGCGCCGGCGGCAACGACTTTGGCGACGGCATCCGCTTCACCCCCCCGCGGCGCATGTTCCTCGGCGTCCGGCTCAACTTCTAGGCAAAGAGCGCCCGGCTAGTCTAGCCACCCCGCTCGCACGACGGGCGGGAGATGCAACAATTGAGGGATGGCCCGGCTGTGCGAGACCCGATGACGACGTTGCCCAGCATGCCCCCTCTTGCCGGGCCATACACCGCGCCGCACCGGGAAGGCGCTCGCGCAATGACTGACTCCCCGACACGGGTCGCAGAACAGCGGTGGCACCACGGGGTTCCGGGCGCGGTAGTGGCGTTGACGGCGGCGGCGGCGACGCTGCTCCCCGGACTGGCCGCCGCGCAAGACGTCTACCTACGCGCCCGGGACCGGCCTGACCCGCCCGGCCGAGACCCACTTCACCGATGCGGACTGTGCGAGCCTGGTCCGCGGGATTAGCGCCCAGACGATCGATGCCTAGCGGAAGCACTTTGTGCAGCGGCTGCGGGGGCGGATGGCGCCCGGCCTCCTGGCGTGGAGGCTCGGTTGGGCCGGCCGGGTGCCCGTGTTCGGCCACGTCGGCCCGCCCCGTCGCCACGTGTGCCACGATCGCTGGCCAGCCCGTACGGTGTTGGGCCTAGACCGACCCGCGGCGCACAGACAGGCGGTGTCCGGCCCCCGCCGCCAGGCTCGCGGGCGTACCACGCGCCCTTATGCGGTGGTGCGTCGCACGAGGCGGAGGGGCGGTGCGGTGCGCGGGGCGGCGGGGCCGGCCGCGTGGGGCCGCCGACGGGCTGGCACCGCCTGCGCCTGCTGCGCCAGGTACTCGACAAGCTGGTCCCCGGCGTCGAGCAGTTCCTGCTCGTTAATCGTTAATAATGTTGTAGCGGTCGAAGATGGCGCGGCTCTTGTGTCCGGTCAGGAGCATGGCGACCCGCTCGGGGACGCTGGCGCGGATCAGGTTACGGGCGGCGGTGCGCCGGCAATCGTGGAGGAAGCGGGTCGGCACCCCGGCCGCCTGGCAGGCGGTGCGCCACGTCGTGCGCCAGCGCCGGACGGGGATGCCGTCGCGGTGGAAGACGAGCGGGCTGGCGGGGTCGCGGCGCGCCCGTCGCCGTGCTAGGGCCTCGATCTCTAGGAAAATCAAAATCTCATTTCTGAGGTGCCTCGGGCCACGTTGTTCTCGTCGGCGAACTTGCGGCCGAACTGGTCAGAAACGAAACGACCTCGACGCCCGCCGCGACCGCGAGTGTGGAGGTATCGACACCAACGGCTCGGCGTGCGCCGTACCCCCCCACCCCCGAATCTCGTCCGGATGAGCGGCGTGACCGTCCGCCCCCCTTCACGCGCAGTTTCGCAAAATTCGATTAGGATTTTGTACAGGAGACCTCTATGAACATTGATAAAAAGTGCTTCACCCCGGCCACCGAAATACAGAACTGGCCGAAAACGAGTGTAAACTTACGTGAAACTTTCGTCCCAAGGACGCTGCGCCGCCGCCGCGCTGTCGCCCGGGCGAAGTGGCCGATGTTCATGCCCGATGTGGCCTACCGCATCGAAGGCCTCTCGCAACCCAAACGCCGCCACGGGCGGAGCTGGGCCGAGGTCGCCCGCGACAACTTTCTGGCCAGTTTTTCCGCCGGCACCGGCATCCCGCCGTGGGCGGGTGAAGCCTACCGACCCGAATACCGCCCAAAGGCCATCAGCCTCGAGGAGATCCTCGCCGAGTACACGGAAGAAGAACTCGCTAGGTATTACTGCTAAGCACGGGTACACGCCCGAGGTCCTACGGTGACCGGGCTGTTCCCGCGGGCGGCGCGATCGCCCGTGTGCGATGGAGAGATGCCGTCGTTCACGGCTCATCGGCGCCGGGGTGTGGCTCACCGTCGACTCGGACGGTCATCCGTGGGGGCGCGGGCGGACGTAGCACGAGTACTCCCGCACGTGGCAGCGCCGCGTGGCCGCTGCACCGTCGTGGCCCGGTCGCCGCGGTGTCCCTCACCGGCGAGCCCGCCGGTTCGACTGGGCCACCCCCATCCGCATGGGACGAATCCGACCCGGATGGACGACGGGCCGTTCACCGCAACGCACGGGCTGTGCTCCCTGTGTGGGGCGGTCGCCACCTGTCCGTCCACCCCTGCGTTCCGGGGCCACGGAGGCGACGATCCGGTTCTGGACCGGTGGCGCGTGACGGGCGGCGGCCGCTGGTTCGGCTACGGCCTCGCGACCGGCAGCCTCACCGAGTTCCCGTACACGCCGAGGTACAACTCACCCTTCAGCGAGTTCGTGTCCGACGACCGCGGCGTCCTCTTCAAGGGAAGCGTCAGCTACCGGTTCGACGACGAGACGTACGCCTACGTCACCCGATCGGAGGGGGTACCGCATCGGCGGCGACAACAACTTCCGGGTCTGCACCGACGAGGAGATCGCTCTGCTCACCAACGCCGACGCCAGCAACGACTCGCCGCAATCCGGCTGCATCTACGCCGATCAGGCGTTCATCCGACCGGACACGAGGATCAACTACGAGGTGGGGCTGCGCCGCTCATGGCGCGACGAACGGTCACGCTCAGCGCCACGCTGTTCCACGTCGACTAGACCGATATCCAGGTGGAGGGGCTCACCCCGTTCAGTGCGGAGCCGATCACCCTGAACGGCGGGGAGCCTGCTCGCCTCCTATCCTATGCCACGTGGCTCGGCGGCGACGGCGCCGTCGAGCTGCAGTACGGCTACAGCTACACCGGCGACGTGCTCACCCGGATCGGGATGCGCCCCGGGGGCGAGCTGCTGCCGGCCTACGACCTCCACACCCTGTCGGCGTCGTTTTCAAAGGACGCCTGGACCCTGACGGTCTACGGCGACAACCTGTTCGACGCGTACGCGGTGACCGGCGTGCGCCAGACGCCCGGGCACATCGGTCGCTCGGAGGACGGCTTCCGGTCGCGCCGCTACTTTGTGAACGTGCTCGCCCCGCGACGGGCTGGTGTGCGCGTCCGGTGCGCCTTCCGGTAGGGCTCCGGGACCGTCGGCCGGCTGCCACGCGGAGGGCGCAATCCCGACGCCGGGGAGTGGTTCGCGTTGTACGCCGTGACACACGCGGCCGACAAGGAGCGCGGCGCGGCGGCAACCGTCGCCAGTATCGAGGTGGCAGCGCCATTGACAACCCTCGCTAAGCCATATCCCGCACCAGCACCCGTCGGGCTGTGGCGGTCACCACTGACCAGCAGGCAGGCAGGGAGCCCAGCATGTTCCCCACTATCCATGGGGTCCGCTTGACGTTACCGCCATCCAGTCGATGGACTTGACTCAAACGCCGGCGTCGTCCACGGGGCGCCTTACGCGGGAATTGAATTGGCGCCGGCGCCTGCACCTGCGTCATTAAATCATCGTCCCATTCGCCATCGACCACGACATGGGCTAAGGCGCCCAACCCTACCGCCTCGATCAGGTTATGGGTCAGATACGCATACACACCCGGTTGCCTGAACGTGTAGATGGCCGCCCCGGCCGAGCCCCCACGAATGAACCAGGTCTGAAGCCCGTGGGCCGGGGGATCGGCGAATGAGCCCTGCTCCCACACGTAGTCCCCATGTCCGCCGATCAGGTGCGGTCTCGAGTCCCGGTTGGCTTGGGAGTGGATAAACAGGACGGTCTCGCCAACCGTGGCCGTCATGGCGCCATCGCCGGTGAGCGCGCCGACCCGGCCATTCAGCACCACATGGGACGGCGTGAGCGTGCGCATGACCTGCAGGACATCGACGATGCCGGCGGCAGGACTTGCGTACTGCATGAACTCGCCGGCGGCGTTGCGGGGAACGTAGTAGTCCTGCTCGCCGATATAGTAGGCCTTGTCATAGCGGATGGGGCCGCCATCGCGGTCCTTCAGGCCGGCCCTGGGCAGCACCATGACAGCCCCATTCATGCCGGACACCACATGGTAGGGGATCATCGATCCCCCCGGGGCGCAGTGATAGATGAAGGTCCCCGGCTTGACCGCCTTCCAGCGGAGCACGACCTGTTCGCCCGGGCGTACGTGCGTCAGGGCTCCGCCGCCGAGTGCGCCCGTCGAGGCATGAAAGTCAATGTTGTGCCCAAGGAGATTGCCCGTCGGATTCTTCAGCGTGAGTTCAACGTAATCCCCCTCGTGGCAGATGATCAAGGGCCCCGGAATGGAATCGTTGAACATGAGCGCATTGATTTCAGTCCCGGCGTTGTCGACCACCCGCGTGCCTTCGTGGACGACCAGTTCCACCTCGACAATCTTCGGGCCGCCGCCGGCAACCTGCTCGTGCTCAGGCACGAACGGCGGGGCGACCAGCTCCTGCTTGACGCGGGGCAACCCACGAATGTTCACATGGGCGGTGGGGGCGGCTGCTTTCCCTGTTTGAGTCATGGCTGACATGGCGGCTAACGAGCCGCCAGCCTCCAAAAACCGGCGTCTGCTGATGTTGGACATAGAGCACCCAGCTCTGGCTATGGCCAGACCGAGGCTCACGCGACCCATCGAGCGCTGTGTCCCGATCACCTCGCGCTGGAGTTTAACACCCTCAGCGAGACGTTCAGCCGACACGAAGATTCCATCGTCCTGAGCCGTCGCCAAAGCAGCGACCGGCCGAGTCAACCGTCTTCGCCCGAGCCGCAACATACTCGTCGACCTCGGCCGGGACCGGCGAGGCGCCCGCCTAGCACCGCGTGACGACGGAGAATATTGGGCATATTCGACCAAGGACCAACGCCCACAGACAGGATGCATCGTCGGTCGAATGTCGCGGCAATTTACGGGCTCCTAGGTGACCGCTCACGCGGAAGTTGGTCCAGTCCCACGACGGCGGAAGGTGGGCGGGTGTCGTCGACTTCTCAAACCATGTGGCGAAGTAGTGGCGAGGTGACCTACTTGCATTGACGGATACTCAGGCAGATGCAACCGCGTGCGCCTGACGCACCAAAGGCATCGCCTTGTCGACGTCCGCGGGCTCGCGAATGATAATGTTGACGCCGCCATCGTGGGCAGCGCAAACGAAAAACTTCCGCTGTGATGCATCCAACGCAACACCAGCCGGATCTTCAACTTCATTGAAGTCCAGCGCGAGGAGGAGGTTAATATCGTGCTTCCTCATGAGGACTTCCAGAAAGAACGCCGGTCCGTGATAGCTGACTGACTTCTGCTCGGCGAGTTCGATGATGTCCTCGTCAATGTCCTGAATATTTGTGCGGATGAGATCAAAGAGCTCGCGTGCTCGTGAACTCATCTCCACACTGGCCACATCGCGACGCCGGGCCAAGTTTCGCATCTCTTCCTGCTTAGCAGCATCAATGAGAACACTGTCAACGACCAAGGGTGGCCAGATCGATAGCGCTCGGTGGGCGAGGTCTTTTCCGCGTTGCTCAAGTTTGGCCGCTGTCCACACTCGGCTCTCGCGAATGAACCGGTTCAGCCGAACCGAGCTGTCAGCAAAACCGCCCGCGATCGTCTTCTTCTCGCTGAAGGGTCGGTCCGAGTAGACGCTGTTGTAGCCGGTGAGCGTGAGATTTCCCAGTCGGTGCAGCCACTGGCGGTGCACTTCAGGCCATTGTTCCCCGAGCATCTCCTGCCATTCCCGAGGGAGTTGCTCGTTCTGCGGCATGACGTGTTCGATTGAGTATCTGCTTGTGTCGGTCGGTTCTCGGTTACCGTGATTCTCAAGGCGGTCAAGCAAGTCAAAACACACGCGCCTTCCATAGAGATCTCTCTCCTCCAAGGCTGTGCGGAACTCATCGTCGCTTGGAAATCGATAGTTGTCTCGCTGGCAAGCCAGTCCGACCGAAAGACTCTCAAGGGGCTTGTCAGGGTTGAGTCGGTAAGCGAGGTTGGCAAAGACCTGTCAATAGCCGCGGGTTTGTTCGCCGCAGATGGCGCGTCTGAACACATAGCTTTCTAGCAGTCTGAGAGCCTCTAGAAACTCGGTCTCCGTCAGCGTCTTGCGGTCATCGTAGTAGTCATATAAACGCATCACGAGCGTAGCCGGCACATCGACTTGTTTGCGAAGTCGAGCTAGGAACTGACGGAGCACTTCCGGGGCGCCCACTCCGATGCTGAACGCTGCGTAGTAACGCGCAAAACGCAGGAGGCGCTGAAGAAAGGAGTCGAGGGCGTCAGGATCGGAGCCGAGCGCTCGGAATACAGGCCGGAACGCCGAGTATATCTCGTTGGCTTTCCTCTGCTTGCGTGGTTGTGTCTCCAGAGCGATGAAATCTCGCACGAACGCGTCAAATACTTGCTCCGATCCTCGAAACAGATTCTCGATCTTGCTCCAGTACATCTCGTAGAGCCGCGTCTGTTCTGGCTCCGACAATCGCATCAGGATGAAATTGCGGATGAGATCGGACTGACTCAGGTCGACGCCGGTTGAATTGAGACTCTCGAAAATCAGTTGGGGATCATCGAGTCCTCGCTGCAATGTCACATCAACGACAATCAGTTGTGCGATGCCTCGATACACCACTTCTGGGTCTGCGCTTGCCAGTTGTTCGCGGAAGAACTCATAGTTGTCTCGGACGTGCTCGGAAGCGTTTCCTGGCAGGTCTTGGCCATCAAGAAGTGCTTGTAGGGTTTCTTCGTCACGGCGGCGCAGCACGAGCTTGTGTCTGCGGGCGGGCGGCTCGTCTGGGTTCTTGAGGAAGTATCTGTCGACGCGGGCCGGTGTCGGACCGTCGTCGGTGCCCGTCCAGCCGGTGTCCTGAATGTGGTCACGAAGTGCTGCAAAGAGAAGCGTCAACGTGGCAACCCGTTGTTGGCCGTCAATGAGAAGCCAGCGAGTGAAGCCGGCGGAAGAGTCTCCCGTGGAGATGTAGACGATCGAGCCAACAAAGTGGCCACGGTCAGAAGGGTCTGCCGCAACCCGAAGAATGTCAGACCAGAGTTGCTCGCAGTCCGACTCGGTCCAGCTGTAGTCTCTTTGGAACACCGGAATGACAAACTGAGTGGTCCCGTTGATGATCTTCGTGAAGGGTTTGTTGATCGCCTGCATCTCAATCTCGCTTGTACCGGAGTCAGTGATGGGCCAGCGCGCAAGGACGCGGCCGCGCGCTACGTGAGGGACTGTCTGGTCTCGCCGGGCCGGAGCCGCTCGGGATTAGTCGTCGATGGCATTCAGGAGACCGACGAGAGCCTCAGCCGCGTCAACCGGTACCGGGCCACCGTCTTGTGCCGCGACCTTCGCTGAGCCTGTCTTAATGTCGAAGATACGCTCGCCCTGCGCGTAAGCCGCTTCTTCGTCGAGCTTGAGCCAGATCAAGCCGATGCGGCGACAGTGCGCCGTACCGCAGATGAGTGCACCGAAGAGACCTCCAGCCGGCAGGTATGGTTTCTCGCCGTACTCCGGTGGTTTGTTAGCTTGAGGGTGCCCGCAGTTGGTACACCGAACAATCGCCATCGCGCGAACTGTAGATCAGACGGGGCGGTCAGACAAAGTATGTTGTTGCTCGAATAGCCACCACCACCGAGTGGGTCCGGCGCGTCCTGACCACAAAGTTTGAACCGGGATAGGTGTCAATCGCAGCGCTCCAGCCCCCGGGGCGGCGCGCACCACCCCGATCCTGACCCGAACGCACGGGCAACCTCGCGCATGGAGTTCCCTGCAAACAGGCGGTCGAGCATCATGCGGTCACGCACGGCAACATCAACCCGGCGGCGGCGACCCACCTCTTAGCCTTGGCGCGGCTGGATGTGTGCTGAAGATCCCGGCGACTGGCGGGTACGAACGGGTCGATCCGGGACGGGGGTCGCGTGGGTACACGCCCCCCCACCCCCGAATCTCATCCGGCTGAGCCGCGTGACCGTCCGCCCCCCCTTGCGCGCATTTTCGCAAAATTCGATTTCGAAATTTCCGGACGACCCCCCATGAACATTGATGAAACAGGCGAGATGGCGGACATCGCGATCGCGATCTGGCCGCCCACGACGCTGATTTCGCGCAAAACCGTCACCCCGCGCACCCTCCCGCCGGCGCCGCGCGAAGGCCCGTGCGACGTGGCCGCAGTGTCTCCCCGAAGTCGCCTACCGGATCGAAGGGCTCCCGCCGCCCCGACGGCCGGACCTGGGCACAGCTCGTCGGTGATCACCTTGACCGTGCGCGTCGATACGGCCCTGCACAGACATCTCGGCCAGCGCGCTCACCAGCGCCTTCTCCGAACGCTGATACTGGGCGAACCGCTCGGGCGAACACCGCCCGTCGCGGGCTCTCGGCACCCGCAGCTCGAGCTTCCCGATGCGAGTCACTAGGCTGCGGCTGTAGTAGCCGCGCGATAGCCCAGCCGCCCCGCCGCTGTCCGCTCGCCGGAGCCGGCGCCCACCGCCTCCTGCAGGGCTTCCTGCATCAACTGTCTCAGCATCTCGCCGTCCTGGCCGATCAGGGCTGCGGACGCCCGCCGACTTCGCGCGACGCGTGCTCCGAGTGGTCATGGTCCAACTCCTTGTGAATGAGGTCGATCTGCGTAATCAACCGCTTGCCATGACCGCTCGCTTCACTCAAGAGGTTTGGCACATCGTGCGCAACACGACCATGCGATTTGCTATATTTCGATGACACCCGACGACACCCCATGGCCAGTGACCACATTGCCGAGTTCCCGGACAGTTCGATCCAGGTTTGGCCCAAGCCGCCCGTCCGTTCGCGCAAAACGGTCACCACGCGCACCCTCCGCCGCTGGCGCGCGAAGGCCCGCGCGAAGTGGCCGGAGTTCATGCCCGACGTCGCCTACCGGATCGAAGGACTCCCGCAGCCTCGTCGCCCCTACGGCCGGACCTGGGAACAGATCGCCAGGGACAACTTTCTGGCCAGTTTTCCACCGGGGATTCCGCCGTGGGCCGGTGAAGCACTCAAACCAGAATTCCGACCGCGCACCGCGACGCTCGACGAGCTGCTCGCGCCATTCACGGAGGACGAACTGGCCGCCTTCTACTACTAGTCCCATCGAAACCATCCAGGCCATCTCAACGCTCTTCGCCACAACCGCCACGCTTCACAGCGCCGTCGCCCACGCCGCGGAGATCGCCATCAAGACCGAGAAGCCGCAGATCGTCGAGCAGACCACCAGACTGCTGGAACTCATGGCGCGCGATCGGCACACGTTGCCGTCGCCGCGGCAGGTCGACTCATGAGCAGCCCGCCGGTGAAGCCGATCGACCTGGCCGCGGTCGTGCCGGGCGGCATCTGGCCCACCGACCACATGCACGACCCCGGCTACGACGAGACCTGCAGCCGATGCCGCACGCAGATCGCCGATGACGATGTCCCGCTGTCAACCGATCTGGAAACGACAGGGGCGCAGCGCGTTGAGGCCGGTGCGTCTGACGACACGTGGCATCAGGTAGGGTACGGAAGGAGGCCACATCATGACCAAGCAGACCAGGAAGCCCACGCAGGTCGTCACTCAGCCGGACAAGACATCTCCGCCACCTTCACGGCTTTCCGACGAAGACGCTAGAACACTCGTCCGGAAGCTGATAGGTCCCTACCTGAAATTCGCCATCCAAGACCCGTACGAGAAGGACGAAGACCCGGACAAGAAGGTCGAACAAGGCGAATGGCTCTGCCACCTGTATTTCGATATGCCGCCCCTTGAAGCGGCGACAGAAGCAGAAGAGTTTCTCCTCAGCTTTGACCCGAACGCTGACTGCAAGCAGATGGTGGGTGATCCCACCGGTTATTTCTTGCATCGAGCGGAAGCGGACTATGACTATTGGGAGGCCGTGTCAAGGATCGTGGCACAGCACCTACGCGAGGGCAGGCGCTTGCCTGATCTCGACCCCAGGCTGGCCCATTGGCTCTTGGACGTCTTGGAATTCCGTATGTCGCCGCCGAAGAAGACAGGCGGGCGGCGTGCGCGAACAGTGGGGCACCGAAACGAGGTTATTCGCGAATATCTCTTGATCTTGACCGAGGGAACCCCCGTGTCAAAAACGCAGGCGATCAAGATCCTCGCGGAGATGCTGAACCTGAGCAGCGAAGCCGTGCGGGAGATTGCTCACCCACGTGGGCGACGTCGACCACGGTGACACTGGTGAAAGTTGCTCCGCAGCAAGTCCACCTAGCCCGCCATCGCAACACCCTGGCACCCTTGAGGAAGATGTGGTCCCAAGGAGGCTTTCCTATGCATGCACCGGTCCTCGTCAAACGTCGCGAAGTCGAGGTTCTGACCCGCCTGTCGCGCTCGTCCATTTATGCCGCGATGCGCGCTGGCACCTTTCCTCGGCCGGTGAAGATCGGTCAGCGCGCCGTGGCCTGGCGGCGCGTCGAGGTCGAGCAGTGGATCGCCAGCCGTCCGCTCGCAGGCTCTGACCGGCCGGCGTGACATGGGCGCGGCAGAGATTGTCCAGGCGCTCGGCGGGCGGATGACCGGGTCTCACGGGATGGTCCACTGCCCTGCGCATGACGACACGACCCCAAGCCTGCACGTGACCGAACGCGCCGGGCACGTGCTCGTGCACTGTCACGCTGGCTGTTCGCAGGACGCAGTCTTGGCGGCCTTGGCCCGGCGGCGGATCGATCTCCGCCGGGCATGTGTCAGCGGCGCCACCTCCATCGAGGACTACCGACACCCGACGCTCGGCGCGCCCTCCCGCACGTGGTCCTACCATGACGCCACCGGACGGGTGGTCGGTTGTGCAGCCCGGTTCGAGACCCCCACGGGCAAAACGTTCCGGTCCCTCGTGCGCGATGACGCCGGGTGCTGGCGGACGGCGTCGCGGGCCCGGGGCTTGCCCAAGCCATATCCCCTCTTCCACCTGCCCGCCTTGCTCGCCCGACCCGACACCCCGGGCCTGATCGTCGAAGGCGAGAAGACCGCCGAGGCCGCAGCCCGGTTGTTCCCCGACATGGTGGCGATCACGTCGATGCATGGCGCGCAATCGCCACGCCAGACCGACTGGTCATCGGTCGCGAAGCGGGACGTGACGATCTGCCCCGACGCGGACGAGGCGGGCACGCAGTTCGCGGCCGCCGTGGCGCGGCTGGTGGGCGAGGCCGGGGCGGCGTCCGTACGGATCGTGTCGCGGCCGGACAGCGTACCGGAGGGCTGGGATGTGGCCGACGCGTGGCCCGAGGGGGTGGATCCGGCTGCGCTGGTGGCCGGCGCGCGCGGGCCGACGGACACGGCGGAGGACAGCGGTGACGCGTTCGCGCACGCGGTGTCACACCTTGCCGCGCTGTCGCTGTACGAATACGACTGGGTCCGGACACGTGAAGCGGCACGCCTGCACGTCCGCGTCGGGACCTTGGATGCCGCGGTCACCGATGCCCGCGTGGTGGCACCGGCTGGCGACCGGAACGGGCGGACGCTCAACTGGCCTGACGTGGAGCCGTGGCCCACGGCGGTGGACGGCGCGGCGCTGCTCACCGAGATCGCGGCCCTGATCAAGTCATACGTCTACCTGGTGCCGCCGTTGGCTGATGCTCTCGCGCTGTGGGTGGTCATGACGTGGCTGCATGATCAGCTTGAGATCTCGACATTCCTGAACGTCACGAGCGCCACCAAGCGCTGTGGGAAATCGCTACTCCTCGACGTGGTCGGTGCGCTCGTGTCTCAGCCCATGCCGACGAGCCACGTGACGCCGGCAGCGCTCTTTCGCGTTATCGAGCGGCACGCGCCGACCCTCCTCCTGGATGAGGCGGACCGGACCTTCGCCAAGCGGAACACTCCCGATTGATCGCGGGGATCAACGCTTCGCAGCGGCGCGACTCGGCCTTTGTCCTGCGTTGTGTCGGCGACGATTATGAGCCGCGTCAATTTGGGACGTGGTGCCCGAAGGTGCTTGTTGGCATTGGCGATCTACCGGACACGGTGAGGGATCGCGCACTGGTCATCCGCCTCGAACGCCGGCCGCCCAACCATTCCCTGGCGCACTGGCGTGACCGCGATCGGGAGCAGATCGCACGCTTCCAACGACAGATCGTGCGGTGGACGGTTGACCGCGCAGCCGTCATCTTGGCGGCCAGAAAGACAGTGGACTTCCCCTCGGGCCTCCACGACCGGGCGCGCGACGCGTGGGAAGCGCTGCTGGCGATGGGGCACATCGCTAGCGACGACTGGGCGGGACCGGACGGCCGGGCTTCGCGCGCCTGTCGGCACGTCACCGAGGATACCGGCGACGATCTCGGCGCGCGCGAACAACTGCTCGCGGATCTTCACGCGGTGTTCCAGACCGCGGGCGTTCCGGTGGCGCTACCGACGGCTCGGTTGTTCAAGGCACTGCACGCGTTGGACGGGCGACCGTGGAGTGAGTGGCGGCATGGGAAACCGCTGTCGGCGCGCGGGCTGGCTACCCTCCTGGCGTCGTTCCACGTTCGACCCGTGAACATCCGTCTCCCGGGTGGAACCGTGCTCAAGGGGTACCGGAGGGACGATCTCACAGCCGTGTGGCAGACCTACCTCCACCAACCGCGGGGTGTGCTATCCGCTACACCGCTACATCCCAGGAGAACCAATGCGTTAGATGGATCGCTATCCGCTACACCGCCTGAGGGCGTAGCGGATACAAACGACTGGAAGGTATTGAATAAACGGGACTGTAGCGGCGTAGCGGATAGAACAGCTTGTCTCCGGGAGGCATGGGAAGAACGAGCGGCGATCGTGGAATTCGACGCCTACTTCCCCCGAGAGCAGGCGGAGGCGCTGGCGACCGAGCTCATCACCCGGGACCGACCGTGAGGGCCTCCCGATGAAGCGGCACCACGCGGCCGTGCGCGCCACGAAGGTAGTCCGCCCAGTCCTCCATGAGGCGGCGGCGGCGCGCGAACAGATCTGACCGCGCATAGGCCGCCTCCGTGGGGTTCCGCACCGCGTGGGCGAGCGCTACCTCGACGACCTCGCGCGGCGTACTCGTCCGCTCCGCCGCCCAGTCCCGGAAGCTCGACCGGAACCCATGTGGCACGGCGGCGATGCCGAGTTCCTTGATTAACTTCGACAGCGTCATGTCGGAGAGTGGCTTCCCGCACGGACTGGGGAACACGAGACCGGTCCCCTCGCCTCGTCCCCGCACCTCGGTGAGGATCGCCACCGCCCGCGCGGAGAGCGGCACGCGATGATCGCGATTCGCCTTCATGCGCGCGGCGGGGATGGTCCACACGGCTGCGTCCAGGTCCAGCTCGGCCCAGGTCGCCAAGCGCACCTCGCCGGACCGCGCCGCCGTCAACACCAGGAACTCGAACGCACGCTTGGTGGTGATCGACGCCTTGGATGTCCGCACGGTCGTGAGGGCATCCGCCACCTCGTCGTGGGGCAGCGCCCGCATGTGCCGGACGACGGCCTGCTGCCGGCCGAGGGCTTGCCCAAGGGCCTCGCCCGCCGGGTTGTCCGGCCGGTACCCCATCGCCACCGCCCACTTCATCACGGCGCCGATTCGCTGCCGCACCCGTCGCGCGGTCTCGGACTTGTCATGCCAGATGGGGGTGAGGATCTGGAGCACGTCAGCCGTGGTCACCTCGGAGACGGGGACTCCGCCAATGCGCGGGAAGGCATAGGCGCGCAGACTGCGCGGCCATTCCTGGGCGTGCTTGGCGTTTCGCCAGCCAAGCCGCTGCTGCGCCAGCACCACGGCGGCAGCCTCTTCGAACGTGGGGAGGCCCTGGGCATGACGCTTCTCGGTCAGCGGGTCCCCGCCCGCCCGCGCTCGCTTGCGGTGGGCGAACGCCGCCTCGCGCGCCTCGGCCAGCGACACCAGCGGGTAGCCGCCGAGCCCGAGCATGCGGGGCCGGCCCCGAATGAGCAGTCGTTGCACCCACCGCCGCGCCCCGGACGGGTCCACGCGCAAGTTCAGCCCGTGGCCGTCGCAGTAGAAGCCGGGCGGGGCGGCGCGCACGAATGCGGCACTCAAGCGATGCGTCAGGCGGCGCGTGGGCATGGTGGCGTTGCAGAGATCGACCGGGTGAAGGCCTTTTATGACCTACAGAAACATATACAAATATTATCAGGAATATACCGAAAGTCACGTGAACAGTCAAGACGATTGAGGACGAGAAATGTATTTCATCAATGAAACTTACAAAGAACGTCGTGGAACATTCTGGAACTTCTTGAAACACGAAAGTCAGTAGACAGTCCCTCCGCCAATATGTTCTATTTCGACCCGATCGGGGCATAGCATCGAGCTGAACCGGTTTGGTCGAAGACCCTTAGCCGGGAGCCATTTATGTCTAGCCATATCAAGACCACCGTCGTCGGCAGCTATCCGGCGCCTTCATGGTTAACCGGGAACAGTTCCAGCATTGCCCTAATGGATGCGGTGATGGTGGTACTGAAGGCTCAGGAACTGGCGGGCTTGGACCTGATCGCTGACGGCGAACTTTCTCGCTTTGACCCAGACCATCCGCAGACCAACGGCATGGTTCACTATTTCGTCTCGAAGATGGAGGGAGTTCGAACCGAATTTTCCATGTCGGACTTCGATCGCTTCCAAGCCGATCGCGCTGGGGCCTACCGGACGGTTCCCGTCGGAACCGTCGTCGGGAAGATCGGAGATGGCACGTTAAACCTTCCTCGGGATTATGAGTCAGTCCGCTCGCTCACGCGCTCGCCGCTGAAGTTCACCTGCACCGGTCCTCACATGCTTTCGAGAATCGTTACCAATATCCATTACCCGGACCAGGCCGAGCTGGCTATGGATATCGCCCGGGTCCTGCGCCGCCAACTCGAATCGGTAGAGGCCGACACGATCCAGTTGGACGAGGCGAACATTACTGGGCATCCCGAAGACGCCGACTGGGCCGCCGAGGCAATCAACCACGTGCTCGATGGGATCCCGAATCAACGGGCCGTTCACCTGTGCTTCGGAAACTATGGCGGCCAGACCATTCAGAAGGGGCGTTGGGTCGACCTGATTCGTTTTCTTAATGCGCTGCACGCGGATCACGTGGTCCTGGAGTTCGCGCGTCACGGATACGACCAGCTGGAGGTGCTCAAGGAGCTGGATCCCAAGATCGGGTTAGGGATTGGCGTGATCGACATCAAAGACAACGAGGTTGAATCTCCTCAGTTGATTGCCTCGCGGATCGAGAAAATTACCAAGACGCTTGGATCCCAACGGCTCCAGTACATTCATCCAGACTGCGGCTTCTGGATGCTGCAGCGTAACGTCGTGGAGCGGAAGATCCGGGCGCTAGTGGCGGGAAGGAATCTGTACGAAGGGCGAGTCTGAGTGAATGCCGACAAATAAGACTTATCCAAGAAAAAATACAAAATTTTTTACCGGGTTGTTCTGGTCACGGAAGCGCGGAATTAAGGAAATTTTCCTTTCTGCATTTTAGGAATTCCGTGCTTCCGTGAGGGGATCTGCAACCGAAAGATTTTCTGTGCCGTCAGTGTCGGTTCTAAAAAAAATCACCATCTCCTACTTGGCCGGCTAATGGGACTTAGCAGAGAAGAAAAAGCCATAGTCCGGGCGGTCATCTTCGATCACCTGACCGGAATCGTGCTGGCCCCCACGGTGAAGGCCCTTCAGGATCGCGGTGTCTTCCAGATCCTTGAGGGGGCCTCCAAGGGGATCACGCTCGCCGAGATCGTCGGTCTGACGGATGGAAATCCCGGGTACCTTCGAGTTGCGTTTCGGGCGCCCGTCTCCTGCGGATGGCTGAAGCAAGAGTCAGGTGATTCGACCCGCTACACAATGACGCCAGAGGGCCGCGTCGCTATTGGGATGACCCAGACGTATGGTGAGGCCCTCCCCTTTTTACCGAAAGCGATGTTTCTGGAGGATTTCCTCTTCGGTCACGGTGGCGACGCCCTGCTTCCCTCACTGCGCACGCTGGTGTCGCGCGCGCGGGAACGGTGGGGACTTCAAGAAGCTGGCGACCCGCTTACCGCAAAGGTTCAGCAGAAGCTCCGGCGCCACCTGGATGGGATCTTGGTCGGCCCGACCATGGTTGCTCTGGCCCGCGAAGGCGTTCTCGACCGAATGACCCAGGACCCGCTGGGCCTTAAGCTCGCGTCTATCGAGGGGAACCGCGAGTGCCTCAGCTGCGTTTTTGACCTGCTTTGTGCGCAGGGATGGGCTAACCGTGATGAAACACGAATCTCCCTGACTCCAGCGGGCCGATATGCCTTACAGATTGCCACTTCCTACGGGGTCACGGTTTCCTACTTCCCGCTTCTTGAGGTTCTCAGCACACTGCTGTTCGGAAATGCGTTGATCCCACGGGTCGATGAACACGGAACAGAGCTTTTGGTCAGCCGCGGCATGAATCTGTGGGGAAGCGGCGGTGCGCACCAGACGTACTTCCACCAGATCGACGAGATCGTCGCCCACATTTTTAACCGGCCGCTACAGGAGCAGCCGTGCGGGATTTGCGACATGGGTTGCGGCGACGGCACGTTGTTGGAACACCTTTATGGTGTTATCCGGGACGGAACGGTTCGTGGGCACGCGCTGGAGTTGCATCCCTTGGTCCTCGTCGAAGCAGATTTCAATAAGGTGGCCCGTCGGCTTACCAAGCGGCGCCTCCGCCAGGCGAACATCCCTAAGTTTTACGTGATCCATGGAGACATTAACCGGCCAGCCAAGCTGGCGAGCGATCTGGAGCAGCTAGAGATCGTCAGTCATGAGCTGCTGCACGTACGTTCGTTCCTGGACCACACCCGACCCTTTCTACCGCTGAAGGATTATGTTACCGGGACGCGTACAGCGCGAACTACGGGAGCCTTCGCTGTTCTGGGTCAAGAGATTCCCCCGGACGTGTTGGAAGAAAACCTGGTGCGGCACCTGCGTCGCTGGGCGCCCTATGCGGGGCGGTTTGGATTATTGATCCTGGAGCTTCATACTTTGCCGCCTGAGCGGATCGCCGCGAATCTCGGCCGGACGCTTGCCGTGCCGTACGACGCGACGCACGGCTATTCCGACCAGTACCTCGTCGAGCCCGACGTCTTTCTGGAATGCGCCCGCGAAGCGGGTCTGATAGCCGATGAACAGCTGCAGGCGAAATTCCCCCCGTCTGAGCTGGCTACCGTCAGCATTAACTTCTTCAGGGCGCGCGGAGAGCGAGATCGGGACGATCGCTAGTGTCTGATGCTACGTAAGGATGGTGCAACCGCGAACGGATCTAGCTAAGCCACGCGGCGGCCGCTACCATCTCTCGGATCCAGTTGTAGCTGGAGAGACACTCGCGACGACGCCGTCGGAAGTTGACGGCGCCGTCGCGAGTGCAGATCTTACGGTTGGCTTACTGTTGTGCGGTAGAGTCGGCCTCGATACGTCCCAGCGCTGCCTGAGTAGCCGAGACGACATCTTCCCGTGTCCCCATGGTGATCTTTGTGTACGTTCCCACACAAGGATTGCCCAATGCGAGCCAAACCGTGTCTTCAGAGAGCTTCACCACGGTCGAAAGATTGGTGCCACCCGCGCTCCCCTTGTACTCGCCGTGTGAGCAGGGGACAGCTTCAAAAACGTCGTCCCGTCCATTCGCGAAGTCATAGTGGCTGCTCATGATGTTGATCACGCTTTGGACATCCAATTTCCCGTAGTTTTGCTCGATTTGAAACTTCTCACTCTGGCGTCGATTAATGCTCCCGGCTGAGGAAGCACCCCTGATGTACTCATGCATCTCGTCGAGCACGATGTGGTTGGTAACCAGGTTATAGCCGTCCTCGTTTGGTATGCGCCCGATGTGGTCAGGCGCTGTTTGCAGATACATCGCCTCTTGCTCATCGACGTACACCACGTTGCCGGAGGGTGACGCGAAGCCTCGGTCGCCAACGCCTCCCTTACTCTGGAGCATCTCGTAGGCTTCATCAGCGCTATTCGCATACTGCACGATCCAGCGCTGGAGCATCCCGTTCGGTCCGCCAGGTACCAGGTAGCGGGGTTTGGCTTTCGGCCTTCCCAAGGCTAGGCCAGCCACGAAGAGGCGGTCGCTGGAGATGTGATGCGAGCCCCAAGTGCCGATGGGTGCCCCATAGATCAGCGGGTTACCATTTTCGGGGTACATCACCACAGCCGCGTGCGCGCTCTGCCGGAAATCACGAGACCAATCGCAGTTGTGGGTGGCGATCATCTCGCCGTCGACAGTTGCCTTGCCCCAGACAGCAATGCTCGAGCAACCGTCACTGCCTCGCTCGTAGGGAAGGTTATGTCCTCGTTCGTCGATGTAGTACTTAACGTAGTGACCGCCCAGGTTGACCATAAAGAGATCGTTAAACTCAACGTGGCCCCCGTCCGCAACGCCACGCATCTCCTCGATGTATTCATCCACGACATCGGCACCCATGGTGCCGCGGATGGCCTCTAGGTAGTCGGGGATCAGTTCCGCCATCTCATCACGACTGATCTCGTGTTCGATCCCGGTCATCACCCAATCCCAGCGTCTCGCACACATGCGCGGCAGGATCTCAGGATCGAGGCCTCGGAGTTGCGTCCCGATCTGAACGCCCCGCTCGTAGGGCTTGCCGTGGGCGTAGATTACGGGAATCGGACCCCGGCTTGGATAGAGCGAGCACAGTCGGGTCAAGCTCTTATCCACCTCGACAACTTGGCCTGATTGCCCGCCGATCACCGAAGGAAGCGACAAGAGCAGGGCCGCCGACATTCCGACAAGCACCGAACGCCGTAACCTACGTGACTTCATTGAATTGCCTCCCATTTGCGGACAATCATAGTTTGTTCTGTTTCTGCGAAGCAAGTTCTGCCGTCCGGTGACGAGTTAAACTAAGTCCCCCAGGGATTTTTAAGCGGCGACGATCGGGCTGAGGCACTCAGCCGGCGCTGTGGGAATCACCGCCGTCGAACAGTTCTCGTGTTCCGGCCGCCTCAGAACCGAAAGAGCCGGTTCACCTTGACCACGAACCCACGGTTGCGGAGCTCCGAGAAGCGGTCGGGCCGCAGCGGGTCGGTAATTCGCTCTTCGGTGTAGACGACAAACAGTTCGCTCCCAGGGGAGTACTCCCACCGCATCCGCAGGTTGTTACTGATCGTATCGGTGCTCGAGTTGTACTGAATCAGCCCACTGAGGAACATGCGCGGGGTGAACGAGTAGTTCACACGGGAGACAGCTAAATCCGTGCGGAATGACCCGTGGGGCGTGTCGATCCAGTTGACCGACACGCTCGGCTCGAGCGAGAACCGCTCCGTCAGCCCCACGCGTCCTTGACGGAAGCCGACCGACCGGATGTTGCCACTGAAGTACTCGCCGACTCGCACTGTGAAGGTCCCGCTGAAACGATGCTGCATGCCGAGTGCATAGGTCACCTCGGCGTCGCGAAACTTGTAGCCACCGACAGGGAAGCTCACGCCGGGCGCCGGGGTGAACGGCCGGGCGAGGAACTCGTAGTTGTCTGTCGCCGAGATGCCGACCCAGTCGCTGTTCGCGAACTCTGTGGAGAACCCCAGCTGAGACTGACGCGTTTCCACTCGTCCCGTGTCCGCGGTAACGATGTAATCGAAACTCCCTTCAACGCTGAACTGCCGGATTGCGTCAATCGACCGTGGCCGTGGGCTAAATCGCCCAGTCGTGTACGTCCGGCGGAAGTTATCACGTCGGACAAAGCCGACCTCCGGGAGAAAATTGTCCTCGACGACGAGGTGTTCGGCTTGGAACCCGTAGCGGTCCCCGCCGTAGATCAGCTGCCCTTGATAGCTTGTGTCCTTACCCTTGAGTCCAGGGGTCTGTGTCTTGGCGACGTACCCGAGCAAGCTGACATTGTCGTAGAACGAGAAGGTGGCATCCACGCCGTAGGTCTGGCTGGAGCCGTCACCAGCGAGTGACACCGAACGGTTGGCCAAGAGGATGCCGACGCTGCTGCGCCGTAGGATGTCGCGCTTCACCCGCACGACCGAAAAATTCGTCATCTCGGCGCCCGAGATTTCCTCGTCATCGGTCTGAACGCTTAACGCGCCGACGTCGAATGCGCCGATTTTTCCAGTTACTCGACCGCCACCAATGACCGGCACAACCGTCCTGCGTTCGAGCCCGATCCGGCGGCTGTAGAAGAGTGTCGGTGCGTTGCCGCCGCCGAAGAAGCCCCCGCCCCGGCCGCCTTGGCGCAGAGCCTGGCCGGTCCCTCTCGTGATGCCGCCCCGGGCAAAGCCGAAGATGCCACGGCCTTCTAGAAAGAACTCGCGCTTTTCGGGGAAGAAGAGGCTAAACCGGGTCAGATTAACCTGCTGCTCGTCCGCCTCGACCTGGGCAAAGTCAGTGTTGTAGGTTAGATCCGCCGTTAGATTTTTGGTGATGCCGTACTTGACATCGACGCCGACATCTCCGTCTCCGACATTCGTCGTTGGCGCCGCGGCATTGACGTCGGTTCGCAGTCCGCCGATACCGTACGGCTTGATCTCGAGGTTCCTACTGCCCTGTGGCACTTCGAGCCCGACGAGCGTCGCGGCTTTCGACATACGAAAGACACCCCCGCCCCCGGATCCTCCGCCCGAGATCGGCAGCGGGGTGATGTGGGCCCATTCATTCTTGCGCCGCACATTGCGCCGCAGCTGCACACCCCAGACTTGTGTCGGTCCTGGTTGATACCGGAGCGATTTAAACGGAATCTCCATCTCAACCGTCCACCCGCCCTCGAACCGCGCCGTGCGAACGTCCCAGACCGGGTTCCAATCGAGGTTTGGGTTACCTTCGTTGGTAAGGGCGAAGTCACCGATCGCACCGAGAGATGTGGCGTAGAACCCAAGGGCGTTCCGCCGATCGTAAAAAGTATCAAAGACCGCCATGAAGTGATCCTGCATCCAGAGCCGGTCCGCGTCCCGCCGCATTTCGTTGGCCACCCACTCGCTGGGTGGCGCCGAGTCCCAAATCCGGCTGGTAACGTAGAGGCTGCGCTCGTCGAACAGAATCCACGTTTCAGTTTTCTCGGTGGCCAGCGCGCCTTCGTCCGGAGTCTGCTGGATAAAGCCGGTAATTGCCGGGACCGTGTGATACACCTGTTCGTCGAGCTGCCCGTCCAGTCGAATGTCCTCCGAGAGCTTGATCGCGCGGATGGTCACCCGTCCCTGTTCGTCTCGGCGGATCACGTCGGGTGGAATCGGTGGCGGCGGACCATCGATGACCCGGGGCGCAGCGAAGCCAGCCGGGTTCGTCGCGGGCAGACTCCCGGAGCGGCCGTCTGGGTCGGGGACTCCGGCCAGGCGGTCGGGGGGGGCTGGCGTCAGCATCGGTGTGGGCAGTCGGATCGAGGGTGCCGATGACGCACTCTCGGCACCGACCGTGACATCGGCGTTGCTAAGGGGTGCCGACCGCCCGGCTGCGTGGGCAGCGTCACTTGCCTGCCCGTTGACAAGCCCGGTCGCAAGTCGGTCCTGCAGCTCAAAGAGGTCATCAATGGCGCCGTCGACCTTCGCAGCCCGGACGACCGCACCGGTCGTGGCGTCCACCAACCGCCCGGTGATGCGCAGCTGGTCCCCGAGCCGCTGGTATCCCCCGCTGACTACCCACTGCGCGCCCACACGCCGGCCCACCTCGAGGAGTATTCCGGACTCGGCCGGGCGCGTGTCAGGCACGCCCATAATCCGCATCGTCTCGGAGACCCGCTCGCGACCAATCACATCGAACGCGGACCGGCCCTGGAACTCAACCGAGAGAGCCTCAGCAATACCAGCCCCGATCCAGTCGTCGTCCGGGACACCGCTGATGTTGCCGAACGGCAGGATAGCCACACGCTCGGGCCCCTCGTCGCGAGAGGAACGATCGCCCTCGTCCTGCGCGATCATGGGGATAGCCGCCACGACGACCGCCACGACGACCGTCAGCATTACCCGAACCCGAAGTGTTGGTAGCATGCTACGTCCCTGGCTGACCACCATCGTACAATTATCCACCGCAACCGCGACAGCCGTTTGATGTTTGACGATCAAAGCCTACTCTGCGATCCTGAGCAGCGACACTGGTTTCGACCTCCGGACACCTCATCATGACAGTCACGGCCAAGCCTCCGCATGTGCAGCGAGTGACCCATACAGCAGCCCCGACGGCGTCCCGCCTGGTAGTGGGTTTGACCTTTCTGGCGGTAGCATCATTGGGCGCCGCCGGCCAGTCGGCACCTACGTTTAGCCGGGACATCGCGCCGATCTTCTTCGAGCATTGTGCAGGGTGCCATCGCCCAGGCCAGTCCGCGCCCTTTAGCTTGCTGACGTTTGAAGATGCGCGACCGTGGGCCCGCGCAATCAGGCAGGAGGTCGCGACCCGTCAGATGCCGCCGTGGAAGCCCGAGCCTGGTTATGGAGATTTCGCACGTGTCCGGCGGCTGAGCGACGGGCAGATAGCCATGATCGATCGGTGGGTTGAGGGCGGGGCGACTGAGGGAGACAGGGCCGATCTGCCTCGCACACCGCGTTGGACCGAAGGATGGCAACTTGGCACCCCCGACCTGGTGATTGAGATGCCGGAGCCCTATACCGTTCCCGCCGAAGGCGAAGACATCTTCCGGAGCTTTGCCGTCCCGGTCCCGATCTCGCAGACCCGGTACGTCAGGGCGGTCGAAATTAAACCAGGTAACTATCGCGTGGTTCACCACGGGAGAATCCTCGTCGACTCGACCGGCACGGCACGGCAGTTGGAAGACCTGGATCCGGAACCTGGGTACAGCGGCATGCTCTATGACGCATCGGATTTTCCTGATGGGCATTTCCTTGGATGGTTGCCGGGAACCCAGCCGAGAGCTTCACCTGAAGGGCTCTCTTGGCGACTGGATCCGGGTGAGGCACTAGTGCTCCAGCTGCACCTGTTACCCACCGGCGTGCCGGAGACGTTCCGGGCGCGCGTCGCGATCTACTTCGCGGACAGTCCCCCAACACGCAGTGCGTTCGTGCTCAGGCTCGGCACGCAGGACATCGATATCCCAGCGGGTGAAAGGAACCACGTGCTTGAGGACGAGTACGTGCTCCCGATCGACGTCGATGCACTCTCGGTGTACCCGCACGCCCACTACCTCGGAAAAGAGATCCAGGCGCATGCCACGCTTCCCAGCGGCGAGCGAAAGTGGCTGGTCTACATCAGGGATTGGGATTTTTCCTGGCAGGACGAGTATGAGTACGTAGAGCCGGTGTTTCTTCCGAAGGGCACGGTGCTGTCGGCGCGGTTTATCCACGACAACTCGTCAGAGAACCCACAGAATCCGCAGCATCCACCCAGACGGGTGACCTACGGCTCCGGTTCGCGAGACGAGATGGCCGATGTACAGCTGCAGGTCGTTCCCAGGCGCCCTGACGAGCTACCGGTGCTCGTCGACGAGATGCGCCGCCGTGCACGCCAGCAGCAAATCGTCGGCGATCTAAAGCGACTCGAGACTCGACCGGCAGACCCGCTGATCCACGACCACCTTGGCAGCCTGCTTATCGATGAGGACCGTCTCGAGGAGGCGATCGCGCACCTACGGGAAGCCGTTCGCCTGAACCCGCAGTTCGCGCTCGCGTATTTCCACTTGGGCTATGCCTGCTTCCTTGACCGGGAGGTCGACCAAGCCATCATGCACTTTGAACGTGCGCTGGCCATCAACCCAGGCTTCGTTCAAGCGCTCCACAACCTCGGTAAGCTCCGCCAGGCCCAGGGCCGCAGCGAGGACGCCGTCGGCTTATTCCGTCAAGCCCTGGCGATCAACCCGGACGATGCCGAGGCACACAACACCTTGGGTGGCATTTTCCAATGGCTGGGCGATCTTGGACAAGCAACCGGTCACTTCGAACGGGCGGTACAAAGTCGACCTGACTCCGCCTTGGCCCATCACAACCTCGCCTTTACCCTGACGTTGGATGGACGGCCGGACGAAGGAACCAAACATTTCCGTCAAGCGATGATGTTGGATCCCGGCTGGTCTGCGCCGTTCGTTGAGCTCGCGTGGGTCCTGGCCACGTCGCCAGATGCCACCGCGCGTAACGCCGGTGAAGCCGTACGATTGGCGGGACGTGCCGTCAAGCTGACCGATCGAAAGGACCCATCGGCACTCGACGCGCTCGCGGCCGCTTATGCTAGCGCCGGTCGTTACGACGAGGCGGTCGAGGCGGCCGAAGCCGCTCTCGAGGCCGCCGGCTCGCAAGCCGCCGACCAGATGTTTAGCGAAGTGCGACGCCGACTTGAGCTGTACAAGCAACGTCGACCGTATCGTGAATCAAGGATTCCATGAAGAGTGTCTCACGCCCGAATGTCGTGCGGCCTCTCGAAGGCCGCGTCCGTGCCGACCTAGCCGACCTTGACGCCAGGGGGCTTCTCCGAGGGTTGCGACCGCCAGCTGGAATTGATCTTTCCTCGAACGATTACCTCGGTCTGGCGACTCACCCGCTGCTGAAGGAGCGTGCGGCGGATGCCATCCGCCGTGAAGGATGCGGAAGTACCGGGTCTCGCCTACTGACTGGCGATCGCGAGAACTTTACAGCTGTCGAGCGCCGGTTCGCTGAGTTCAAAAGCGCTGAGCGAAGCCTTTATTTCTCCAGCGGCTACCTCGCCAACCTCGGCGTGCTGACGACGTTCCCGAATACCGGTGACACCGTGTACTCCGACGAACGAAATCATGCAAGCCTGATCGATGGCATCCGGCTATCGCGCGCGCGGCACGTTATCTTCCGCCACAACGATGTGGGGGCGCTTGGGCAGTTAATTAAGCAGGATGCCGGCCCGGGCCAGAAATTCGTGGTCACCGAGTCACTGTTTAGCATGGACGGGGATTTCGCACCGCTTGCGGCGTATGCATCGCTTTGCAAAGAGACAGGAGCCGCACTCATAGTCGATGAAGCACACGCAGTTGGTATCTATGGGGAGCACGGAAGCGGGCTCATCGAGTCGACTGGAATCGGGAAGGATGTGCTCGTGTCAATCAACACGGCGGGCAAGGCACTGGGCGTGAACGGTGCGTTCGTGGCCGGACCGGCGTGGTCTATCGACTACCTTATCCAGCGCGCCCGGTCGTTTGCGTTCTCCACGGCACCGCCGCCATCGCTCGCGACAGCCCTCGATGCTAGCCTGACGGTGATCGCAACCGAGCCGGAACGCCGCAATAAGCTCAGAGCCAGTGTACGGTACCTGAGAGATCAACTTACGCGTGCGAGGATTGCCGTTCCGGAGGGAGACTCGCAAATCATTTCTGTTGTGGTCGGAGAGAACCACGAGACGGTTGCACTGGCACGAACGCTTCAGAATAAGGGCTTTGATGTGCGTGCAATCCGTCCGCCCAGCGTCCCCGCTGGCACCGCACGGCTGAGGGTTTCGGTCAACACCAAGATTTCAAAGTCTACGCTGGATCGCTTTGTGGTAGCTCTGAAGCACGGCCTTAGGGAGACAAAGTCATGCTCCGCGGCCTCTTCGTAACCGGGACCGACACCGGCGTAGGCAAAACCGTGGCCGCTGCCGCTCTCCTCCACCGCTACCGTCGTCTGGCCTCGCTCCGCTACTGGAAGCCGATCCAAACTGGCATCGAAGCGGATGATGACACGGCTACGGTACGGCAGCTGGCGTCCGGATCAGCTGCTGACGCTTTAGACGAGGGTATTCGCCTTCCCAGGCCGGTCTCTCCACATCTGGCGGCCCAGCTCGCCGGCCAGCCGATCGATCTCGGCGCACTGACCGGGCTGGTTACTTCGCGTCCCGGCACCGAGCGTTGGATTGTCGAGGGTGCGGGTGGCATTCTCGTGCCGATTAATGGCTCCGACCTGATGGTTGATCTGATGCACGGACTTGGCCTACCGGCCGTCGTCGTAGCCAGAAGCTCACTCGGTACGATCAACCACACGCTGTTGACACTGGAAGGCCTTCGCACGCGTGCCATCCGCGTGGTGGGTGTGGTGATGGTTGGTGATAAGCACAGCCACAATCGCACGGCAATCGAGCACTACGGCCAGGTGGAAGTGGTTGGCGAAATGCCACGATTTGGCCCACTGACGGCTGACATGCTCGCCGCGTGGGCTAGCTCGGAGCTCGACAGGGATGCGCGGCTCTTGGAGTGGTTACAGTGACTCTTAACGCCAGTCTCGTCGCACGTGATCGTGCCTGCCTGTGGCACCCGTACACTCAGATGTTGACCGCACCTGATCCGCTGCCGATCGTAAGGGGCGAGGGGGCGTATCTTTACACGGAAAGTGGCCGCCGGATTCTCGACGGGATTTCGTCCTGGTGGGTCAACATCCACGGCCACTCTCACCCCAAGCTTAACGAGGCGTTAGCGGCTCAAGCACGCCAGCTTGAGCACGTCATCTTTGCCGGATGCACCCACAAACCGGCGGTTGAGCTCGCCGAACGGCTTATCGAGTTGTTGCCCAAGGGTCTCACCCGCGTTTTCTACTCTGACAATGGCTCAACGGCCGTCGAAGTCGCGCTGAAGCTCGCCCGGCAATATTGGCACAACCGTGGTGAGAGTAACCGTCAAGTATTTATTACTCTTGACCACGCGTACCATGGCGACACGGTTGGCGCCATGTCGGTGAGCGAACGGTCCAGCTTCACGGCGCCTTTCGAACCGTTTCTGTTCACGGTGAAGCGCGCGCACGAGCCCTACTGCTATCGGTGTCCGGTTGGACTCGACCGGAGCACCTGTCAGATCGAGTGCCTGAACAGTCTCGAAACCCAGTTACGGGAAAACGGCTCAGCGGTGGCTGGTGTGCTAGTGGAGCCGATGCTTCAAGGCGTAGGGGGCATGATTGTTTGGCCATCCGAGTTTCTTGCCGGCGTCAGACGGCTCTGCAACACTTACCAGACCCTGATGCTTGCGGACGAAGTGCTCACCGGTTTTGGCCGAACGGGCCGGATGTTTGCCTGTGAGCACGCCGCGGTCACCCCGGACATCATCTGCTTGTCGAAGGCAGTCACCGGGGGCTATCTGCCTCTGGGTGTCACGGCTGCTACCGAGGCAATCTACGATGGCTTCTTGAGTGAGGATCGGCAGAAGACGTTCTTCCACGGCCACTCCTACGCAGCCAATCCGCTGGCGTGCGCAGTTGGCGTTGCCAGCCTCGCTTTGTTCCGTGAGGACGATGTGATGACTCGGATCGGGGAACTCGAGCAGCAGCTTCGGGCCGGCCTGGAGCCGCTTCGACACCTGCCCCACGTGGGTGACGTCCGCGTGATCGGTGGGGTCGGGGCGGTGGAGCTTGTGTCGGATACTGCCACCAAGACTGCCGGCGGGTACCTCGATCACATCGGACCCCGCTTAGCGAAAGCATTCCTTGAGCACGACTTGCTAATTCGTCCTCTCGGGAACCTCGTGTACTTCATGCCGCCGTATGTAATCTCAGAGGCTGACACGGCGCGCGCATTGGACGTGATCGCGACCGTCCTGACCAACGTCAAACCCGACTAGGAGGAGTACGTTTCGGAGCGTTGCCTGCAGGCACCGAGGGGCGGTCATGGCTCCGAACGTTGCGCAGGCCGAGCCGGTGGAGCAGTAGAGTGTCCTTGTCTGGCGTTGCATTGGGCGCTGTCAGGAGCCGGTCCCCGAGAAACACCGAGTTCGCCCCCGCCAGAAAGCAGAACGCTTGCAGCTCATCGCTCATTTGAAGGCGGCCGGCGCTCAACCTGATTTTGGCACGCGGCATTAGGATGCGCGCCGCGGCGATCATCCGCGCTAGATCATCCCAAGCGACCGGTTCTCGATCCTCCAGGGGTGTGCCCTCGATTGAAACCAGCGCGTTGATCGGCACGCTTTCAGGTTGTGGGACCTGCCGCGCCAACTCATAGAGCAAGTCGATCCGATCATCGCGGGTTTCACCCATGCCGAGAATTCCGCCGCAGCACACCTTAAGGCCTGCCTCACGTACCGCACGCAAAGTTTGAAGCCGGTCATCGTACGTACGGGTGGAGATGATCGTCGAGTAAAAACCTGGCCCGGTGTCCAAATTGTGGTTGTAATAGTCGAGCCCTGCTTTTCGCAACTGTGCAGCGTGATCCAGTTCAAGCATCCCCAGCGTCACACATGTCTCAAGCCCCAGGGCCTTAACGGCTCCGACCATCTCCAAGACACGGCCAAACGCCGGGCCGTCGACCACTTCCCGCCAGGCAGCTCCCAAACAGAAGCGGTCTGCCCCGTTCGCCTTTGCAGCCAGGGCGGCCTGAACGACCGCCTCGACACTCATAAGTGGTTCGGCTGGCACCCCTGTCGGATGATGCGCCGACTGTGGACAGTATGCGCAGTCTTCCGGGCATCCCCCAGTCTTCACGCTGAGTAGCGAGGCGCATTGGATTTCGGCCGGGTCGTGCCAGCGGCGGTGAATTTGAGCCGCTTCGAAGACAAGGTCTAGGAGGCCGCGGTCGTACAGACCCACGATGTCCTGGCGAGTCAGAGTGAGAGGGTCCATAGGCGAAACACCGACTGTCCGGCGAGGATAGCATAGAGATACCTCGCGCGTGACCCGCAGCGTGCCCCGTCCTCATCCGGAAGCATCACATCGGCGCGATCAAGACAACGACCGCTCAGCAGACTCACGCCAGAAGAAGTAGGTTGCTGGTCGCCCCACGTCCGATTACATCTCGCATGGATTACGTATAATACGAAGTCATGGTCTCGAGCGTGAAACACGCGGTGGCAGGCTTTGTCGCTATCGGGATGCTCGTGTCGAGTGCGGCCGCAGCCGTCGGTCAGATGAAAGGTCAGCTTGCCGGCACACCGTCCGCGACGCCACTGGCGCGGCTCTACCTGGCGCCACCGTTGTCGTCACAGGACCGCACCTCACTGGCATCAGGCGCAGCGTAACGACCGATGACCGAGGCCGCTACCTGGTGCCTCTGATCCAACCCGGTATCTACGACCTGCTCGTCGAGCTCAAAGGTTTTCACCAGGGACGCTATCAGGAGGTCGAGGTAGCCGTTGACGACCGGGCCACGGTGGACGTTGTTCTGGTGCTGGCCGGTGTCACCGAACAGATTGAAGTATCGGTCGAGAGACCGCTTGTTGAGGTTGAGAGATCCGATGTGGCGTGGCGAGCGCCAGGGCGGACGATTAATGACTTACCGTTGAATGGCAGAAACTTCGTGGCTTTGATGGCGCTGGCGCCGGGAGCCCGGCCGATGCTGTCAACTGGTACCACCGGTGGCGTCTCGGTTTTCGGTGAGCGTCCAGCCGCCACCTCCTTCATTGTTGACGGAGCCGACAGCAACGATCCGCTGCATGGCGGGCTCGCAGTGGCGCTTTCCCAGGACGCCATCCAGGAGTTCGAAGTCGTGTCGTCGGGGTATCGCGCGGAGTTCGGCCGTGCGCAGGGCGGCGTTGTCAACGTCGTCACGAGGTCGGGGAGCAACCGGTTGGATGGCCGCACGTACTGGTTTCACCGGAATGATAAATTTGACACCTCGAATGTGCCGGATCAGTTACCGCCTGCGCTGAGCCGACATCAATGGGGTGGGACGATCGGCGGGCCGGTACAGTGCGACCGGCTTTTTTTCTTCGGATCCCTCGAGCGGCTGGACGAAATCCGCGGCCTCAACATCGACCGGGCGCAGGTCCCAACCTTCGTAAGAGCGGGCGCCGCATCGTCAACGGGGCGTGAGAACTTCGAGTTCGAGCCGGCAACCAGCCGCCTGAACGGATACTTCAAGCTCGATGCGCGCTTGGGCGACGCTCACGCTGCGAGCCTGTCGATCGCTCGAGACGGTGAGGACTCAAATGGAGTACTTGCCTCTCCGGTGGCAGGTACGCTAGCTCTGCCGAGCGCGGCGCGTGAGGAGACAAATCGGGCCTCAAGTGTGAACCTAAGAGGCACGGCGATCGTTGGTGCCGACGCTTTTCTCGAGACGGTTGTCTCGCACGTCCGAGGCGAGACGGAACTGAACCCAAACCGCACTGAGCGTCCGGAGCCGGTTCTTCTGCTGCTGCGCTCCGGGTTTCTGCAAACTAGTGCGCCGTTCGGCGGACGTCGCTCACGGCGAACGAAGCGGACCCAGATTGCACAGGCGCTGAGCTGGCTTCCGCGCCGGCAGGGCGATCAGCACCAACTTAAGGTGGGATGGGACATTAACCATGTCACTGTGGGTGGGTTCAACGAGGTTAGTAACGATGTGGAGTACTCGGCAGCGTTTCTCGCACCGAATGCCCACGAGGTGATAGCCGACCGATTTGCACGTCTTGGATTCCAACAGTCCGCGGCTCGGTTCTTCACGTTGCCAGCCACGACGCCAGGCGGTAGCTTCACACCTGATCTGAAAAACACGGACGTCTCCGTGTTCGCACAAGATGCATGGCGTCCGAGAGGCGATTTGACGTTCGATGTCGGGCTGCGCTACGACTGGGCAAGCCTGTTCGGTGAAAACCGCAACAACGTCGCCCCTAGATTCGGCGTGGCGTGGGATGTTGCCGAACGCCACCGCACTATCGTGCGAGCTGCGTGGGGTATCTTTTCCGACCGCAACCTACTGTCGGCTGCGGCCACGGTTCCGGAAAAAGGGGGCATCTTCACTCGGTCGGCCTTCGATGTGGCATTACCACGGCTCGGGTTCGACTATTCAGACTCGCTCATCGACCTGGTCATTACGTCTGGATTTCCGATAGTCGGGGGCGGGCGGACGCCTCCGGAAAACACGGCCTACCGCCCATTCGCCGACGCGATCCGCTCAAATCCGCTAGCGCTCTACTACCTGCTAGGGATCGCCGTCCCTGATCCCTTGGCGCCACCTGTTGTGACGGCCGACACTATCGCGACCCTCAGCCACTATTCCCCGACCGAGGCGGTGGCGCGCCTGGAGGCGGAGTTTCCGGGCACGGACTGGGAGTTCTTTGACGTACCAGGCGGTTCCATCGTCGGCGAGCGCGTATTGTCGTTTTTCCCGCGCGGGCCGCTGCCCAGAGCCGAGACGTCTCGCGCTACGCTCGGGATCGAGTGCCCTGGACGAGCGCACTCAACGTCGGTGTGGAGCAGCAGCTTGGCAATAAACTCATTATTGGCGCGACGTTTGTGAAGCGGCGCAGCCGCGCTCTGCTTACCCGACGCATCGTAAATCTGTTCGATGCACCGCCAGGCGATCCGCAGTTCGGGAAAACCACCGACGGCGGACCGCGGATCAGTCAGGTCACCTACGAGGGGCAAATCGATTACGACGGGGTGGTGATCATGGCGCGCTGACCGCTTGGGCCACGCTATCGTTGGAGCATCTCCTATACGGCGGCTCGTGCGCGTGACAACCTCTTGACCGGCGACGTCGGCTCGACCTTTAGCCACAACAACCGCCCCGAGTTAGACTACGGGCCGTCGAACCAGTCGGCACCGCAGAGTCTCATCGCTGACGGCACAGCACGACTACCGTGGGATGTGAGCGTCAGCGGAGTCGTGTTCTGGCGGAGCGGAGCAGCGTTTAATCCCCGCGGCATCCGTGATCTGGACGGCGACGGCCTGGTAGACCAGCGTGACACATCCGAATCACGCAACCGGTTTCGTGCCGCGCCGTTCTTCACGGCCGACCTTCGCGTGGAGAAGCGGATCACGCTTGGAGGTAGGCACGGCGAGCGTGTTGATGGAGACCTTCAATCTCACCAATCGCGCCAACGTGTCGAACGTGAGCGCCGTCGCTGGCCAAGCCTTCGGCTCCCCGACAACGTTCTTTCCAGGCCGAGAAGTTCAGATTGGCGCCAGATACTTTTTCGGAGGACTGTAGAACAACCAGCTCTAGCCTGGCAGGTACCCGAACCGAATCGCACGGCCCGACGTCGGCGGCTGGCCGCCGAGGCAGATCCACCTAAGGCCCGAAGGTTGTGATGAAGTCGTCCTAGCCCGCTATCGGCGCGAAGATCCCAGCCCGGTAGACCTGCCCTTCGAGTTCCCGTTCGAGCACACCCTCAAGCCATTCAGCGACCGTGATGAGCAAATCGAGATCAATCCCCGTCTCGATTCCCTCGCCGTGGAGCATGTAGACGAGGTCCTCGGTGCAGATGTTGCCAGTGGCGCGAGGGGCGAAGGGACAGCCGCCGATGCCGCCGACGGATGCGTCGACAACAGAGACCCCGCCTTCAATCGCGGCAAATGCATTGGCAAAGCCCGTGTTCCTCGTGTTGTGGAGGTGAACGCCGATCGGCAGGTTCATAGACCTTGCACCGATCACGACATCCCGAACCTGACGTGGCACGGCAACGCCGATTGTGTCCGCGAAGACGATCTCGTCCGACCCTGCTTCGGCCAGGCGACTGGCAAGTTCGAGCACGTGACCCGCGTTGACCTTCCCCTCGAACGGACAGCCGAACGACACTGCAATCGTCACGGTCGCTCGGATGTTATCTTCGTGCGCCCGCGAGACAATACGCTCGGCCGCGGTGAGAGACTCGCTGACCGAGGCGTTTGAGTTGCGCTGGTTGAACGTCTCGGTTGCGGCAAAGGCGAAGTGCACTTCATTGAGCCCGGTACTAGCAAGCCGTTCATAGCCCTGCTCGTTCAAGGCTAAGCCCGCGTAGACCACATCCTCGCGTCGGTCGACGGCGGCGACGACCTCCTCAGCCCCGGCCATCTGCGGAACCCGTTTCGGGCTCACGAAGCTAACAGCCTCGATACGCGGCAGCCCTGCGTTTGCGAGTCGGCTGATGAGTTCTGCGCGGACCCCGGGCTCGAGAATCTTAGGATCGTTCTGGAGTCCGTCTCGGGGGGCCACGTCGCAGATCGTGATTTCTTTCATACGACGTTCTCCCGCTTGAGGGCGGCGAGTTCGGCGTCGGAAAGGCCCAAGAGTCCGCCGTAGACGTCCTCGTTGGCGATGCCCTCCTCCCAGGTTCCCGACCATCTGACTTCACCAGGGGTCTCTGAGAACTTGGGCACGATTCCAGGCCCGATGAACTTTCCGAAGCCGGGATCTACGTGCTCGAGTAGCATGTCGCGCGCCTTAAACTGGGGGTCCTCGAAGATGTCCGCGATCGTATAGATCGGGCCGCAGATAATCCCGGCTTCGTTGAGAATACGGTCGATCTCGACGGCGTCATACTTTTTTGCCCAGTCGGCAACGATCCGCTCGATTGCCTCTTGGTTATCACCGCGGCTGAGATGCGTCACGAAGCGCTCGTCGTTTGCGAGTTCAGGCATTCCCATTGCTTTGCACAGACGTCGGAAGACATTGTCAGCGTTTGCCGCGATCACGATCCACTTGCCGTCCTTCGACTTAAAGATGTTCGATGGGGCGACGCCCTTCAGTCCCGTACCGCCAGGTTCGCGGATTATTCCGAGACGGTCGTACTCGGGCACCGTGCCCTCGAGCAGGGCGAAGCACGATTCCATGAGGGAAACATCAACCACCTGTCCCTTCCCGAAGCCGAGAGCGTCCCGTTTGTACAGGGCCGCCAGGATCCCCTGCGCTGCGAACATGCCCGCCAGCGAGTCTCCGAGGGAGAGGTGCATTCGTGGCGGCGGCTCGCCGGGAAAGCCGTTGATGTAGCGAATTCCCCCCATTGCCTCCGCCACTGACGCAAAGCCGGCACGGGGTCCGTACGGGCCGGTCTGTCCGTAGCCCGATACGCGGCAGAGGACGATCTTTGGGTTGATCTTGCTCAGACGGTCGTAGCCGAGATTCCAGTTCTCGAGCGTGCCCGGCCGGAAATTCTCCACGAGCGCGTCGCTTCGCTCAACAAGCTCGAGGAGGAGTTCCTGCCCCTTCTTTGTTCGTAGATTCAGCGTGATACATTTCTTGTTGCGAGATTGAACGGGCCACCAGAGAGAGCGTCCCTTAAAACGACCATGACCCCAATCCCGCAGCGGATCCGGTTTTCCTGGTGGTTCCACCTTGATGATCTCGGCGCCCATATCGCCGAGAAGCCGGGCGGCGAAGGGGCCAGCGAGCACCATGCCGAGTTCGATGACACGAACGCCCGCGAGCGGGCCGGGCCCGGAGGTGTCGCGCGCTGCCTCGTCGGTGACAGCCATGTCAGTCATCTCTTCTCCTTCAACCTGGCGATGAGTGAAGTCTCGATCTCGTCCAGCCTGCAGATGCGGACCGTCGCTCCGCGGTTGGGAAGCAACTCGACCGGGCCTTCCGCTTGCAATACCTGTGAGGTTTCACGCACGGAGGTGCGCGAGCTTCCGGTTTCCTTTGCCAGCTCTTTCTCCTTATAGGTGGCGTCCTGGCTCGAGCCGACCCTTTGAGAACCGCTGCGTCGCTGGCATTCCCGGTGAGGGGCGCCCGGATGCCCTCGAGGATTCCCGCCACAGGCGCCGAGCATACAGTACGCAAGCGGCGTACGATACCACTCGTCCTCCTCCCCAACCTTCCCGTGGGGA
Source organism: Vicinamibacterales bacterium (assembly GCA_965197375.1). GTDB lineage: Bacteria > Acidobacteriota > Vicinamibacteria > Vicinamibacterales > UBA8438 > CBDAMZ01. Next base: position 128,267 of record CBDAMZ010000009.1, on the reverse strand, counting down.
ACGTTGCTTCGGTTGAGCCCGCTACAGCCCAGAATGCCGCAAGCTACTAACTAGATCGCCCGTATCTGCGGGCGGACATCCTTGACACTTGCGCGGAGGCTGTGATAAGTAGTCACCTTTTTCCTCGCCGAGTGGGTGCCCTGCCAAGCGTCCGAGCGAAAGGGAGGAACACTATGCGCCATCGCGGACTGATCCTTGGTGCGATTTTCTGCCTGTGCGTATTGCCAATCCAGGCTGAGCAGCAAGTGCCTGCTGATCAGCAACCGGGGCTCAAATGGACCGACGACAAGATACGAGAGGTTGGGCACCATGTGAGAGCCGGGCGCGACCTGACACCGGAGAGCTGGCCAAACGGGGCGCGAGTTGCGGTTAGCATATCGTTCGACCCGGACAACTTCAGTGGGCAGTTAAATCGCGGTGGCGCGGACAACATCGTTGGTATCTCACGGGGTGAGTACGCGCCGAATACTGGGTTGCCCCGCGTAATTAAGATGCTCGACAAGCACGACGTTCCCGCCTCGTGGTACATCCCGGCCGTTTCTGCGATGATGCACCCCGAGCAGATTGAGATGTTCAAGAAGCGTGGCGACGAAGTTGCCATCCACGGGTGGATCCACGAAAACCCGTTAACTATCGATGATCCGGAGGAAGAGTGGCGGCTCATTACCCAGGCGCTCGATCTGTTGGAGCAGCAGTGGGGCAGGCGGCCGGTTGGCAGCCGCCAACCCTCGTGGATTATGAGTCCGTACTCGGCGTCCCTGCTCGAAAAGGCGGGAATGTTGTACGACTCCAGCCTGCAGGCGAAGGACGCCCCGCATGAGATTCTCATCGATGGGGAACCGATCGGGATGATCGAGCTGCCCGTGAACTGGATCCTTGACGACGCCGCGCTGTACGGTGCGACAAGCACGCTGCCCTCGCCGCGGATCATCATGCAGACATTCAAGGACGACTTTGACGTGGCGTACCGAGAGGGCACGGTGTTTGTGCTTACCCTGCACCCACATCTTACGCCGCAGCGCTCCCGCATCAAGTACCTGGAGGAGCTGATCGTCTACATGAAGTCAAAGCCTGGTGTCTGGTTCGCAACCGCAGAGGACATCGCGCTGTACATTGTGTCGCAGATGGAGACCCAATAGCGAAGACGTGACCTGGTGTTCGTGTTACGCATTGCATTGCTAATGAGGAGGATCCTATGAAGTGCCGCGTGTGGCTCGTGGCGGTCGTGATGGCAGGCGCGTGGGTGATGGCAGGCGCTGCGCAGCAGCCGGCACAGACCGACAATCAGCCTGGTCGAAAGTGGTCGGAAGAGCAGTTAAGGCAAGCGTCGAACACCGTCCGTTCCGGGCGGAAGCTGACGCCCAGCGTCTGGCCAAACGGAGCGCGTATCGCGGTGGCGCTGACCTTCAGCTTGAACAACACCGCGAACATGTTCGCGGTCGGCGATACGGCAGTTGTCCAGCTCACCGGCGGCGAGTTCGGTGCGGTAACGGGGTTGCCTCGCGTCCTCGATGTCCTGGATTATCATGACGTGCCGGCCACGTTCTTCATCCCTGCGACGGCGGCCATTGTTGATCCGCAGATGATCCCCGAGATCGTCAAGCGCTCACGCCACGAAATCGGAATTATGGGCTGGAGCGATGAGAATCCGCTTCTGATCAATGACGCTGCCGAGGAAGAGCGGTTGCTTACGAAGGCTACTGACTACATCGAAAAAGCGGCCGGCAAGAGACCGGTTGGGGCGCGCGGTCCGTCAAACTTAGCGAGTCCGTACACGATGGGTATTCTGAAAAAGGCCGGGTTTCTCTACGACAGCACGCTGCAAGCAATGGATGAACCCTACGAGCTGGTTCTTAACGGCGATCCGTCCGGCTTGGTAGAGCTGCCGGTTAGTCCCTATCTGGATGACCAGAACACCCTCTCCTCCAGAAGGTATGGTCCATCGGCTATGCCATCGCCTGAACTCGTGTTTGAGGTATACCGAGATGATTTCGATGTGGCCTACGAGGAAGGCACGCTTTTTCTCTTAACGCTGCATCCCCACCTCATCGGGATGCGCTCGCGGATCACTTACCTCGATGACTTCATTCACTACATCAAGTCCAAGCCGAATGTGTGGTTCGCAACTGGTGAAGACATTGCTAGGTACGTCAAGCCTGAATGAACCGGGTCATGGATTAAGGATCCCCTGTTCATTCAAGCCCGCCTGAGACGGGACCTTAAGTTCTTAACTCTCGTAGCAGGGAGAAGCCGTGCAGCACGTGCAAGCCGCCAGTTCTGAGGCAGGGGAACAGGACGCGCAGGTTCGATGGGAGACCCTCAGGTCCTTGCTTGCGAGCCAGGCTATGCACGTTGGCCAACAGGTAACGCTCAGCACCGGTAAACAGTCAAACTACTACTTTGACTGCAAGCCTGTCACACTAAGCGCAGCTGGCGCCTCATTAGTGGCGGATGCCTTTTTGGATGTCCTGAATAGCTTTCACGAACCTGTGTCGGCGGTCGGTGGTCTCACACACGGGGCGGACCCAATTATTGGGGCGATGATGATGCGTGCTTGCGAACGGGGTCAGCAGCTTGATGGCTTCTACGTTAGAAAGGAGCCCAAGCGGCACGGGACAAAGAGGCTTATCGAAAACCCGCCCCGGCCTAACACACCGGTCCTCATCGTTGACGACGTCGTTACAACCGGCAGCTCGGTTCTGAGGGCTATTGATGCTGCTACGGAGGCCGGGTGTAACGTGGTTGGAGTCGTCACGTTGATAGATCGTGACGAGGGTGGCACCGAGGAAATTCGACGAGCTGCGCCGAACTACGTCGCGCTGTACACGAGGAAGGACTTTCCCGAGATCAACGAAGCGAAGGGTAACGGTCCCCCCGCGAAATCCGAACAGCACTCGGTCCGGGCTCCTGTCTAGATAACCGCTGGCTGTCACTCGCCTCGACCTACTCGGCCCCAGCACCTTAAACATCCTGCCGTGCCGTTTGCGATCGCTACTATTATGAAGAGAATAGTGAACGCTTGGCGTCCTCGAGGCGTTTTGCGAGAGGCCAGAACCTTGACGCGGTTCTTGCCTTCACGCGCGGTCTGGAGGGCAGGGGGACGCGATGACTCGATGAGTATTGCCAGCTGCTTCGCGACGGCTGGTGGGGTGGCGTCATCCCAGCATTGCTTGTGCGAACTAAAGCTTTCGAGAGAGCCACCGGCGGACCGTGAGTCCAAGGTGGACAGGCAAACACTGATTAGAATCCAGCCGTGATTTGTCCGTGAGGAGGGTGCGGATGCGAAAGCTTGTTTTGTTGCGTCACGGCGAGAGCACCTGGAACCATGAGAACCGCTTTACGGGGTGGACCGACATCGGGCTCACCGAGAAAGGCGTTCGGGAAGCCATAGCAGCGGGGCGCCTCTTGCAGGAGCAACACTGTGACTTCGACGTCGCTTATACGTCGGTCTTGAAGCGGGCGATCAAAACGCTCTGGTTGGTCCTGGAGACAATGGATCTGGCATGGGTTCCCGTGCATAGTAGTTGGCGACTCAACGAACGGCACTATGGCGCCCTCCAGGGTCTCAATAAGACGGAGACCGTCCAGCGACACGGCCTCAAACAAACGCAGCTCTGGCGGCGGAGCTATGACATTTGCCCGCCGGCGCTCACGGAGGACGATCCGCGACACTCACGCCATGATCCGCGATACGTAGGCTTGGATGCCGCTGAGCTTCCGGCCACCGAATGTCTAAAGGATACGGCTGAGCGCTTCTTGCCCTATTGGCACGCGACAATAGCGCCGGCACTTCGCGAGGGACGGAGTGTCTTGATCGTCGCCCACGGCAATAGCCTACGAGCTCTCGTGAAGTACCTAGATCGGATGTCGCCGGAGGGAACCGTGAAGCTCAACATTCCCACCGGCATTCCGTTCGTTTACGAGCTCGACGATGCCTTGTCGCCGATGCGGCACTTCTACCTCGGGGACCCGGAGGCGGTCGATCGGGCCACGGCTGCTGTGGCCGAGCAGCTACAGCAACGGCCGAGAGAGTAGCTGCCATCCTGGAGTTCCGCGAGCTTAAATGGCGACTTATCACGCTTTCGCTACACGGATCGGTAGCAACCGAGGAATATCCCTTTTCAAAGTCACCCTGCCGGCGGTCGTCGTCGAAGCGGCCGCGGCGCTGATCGCCAAAACCCACGAGGTAGTGGACTTCCACTGGTTGCTCTAGACGCTCAGCCTGTTACGCATCGCCCTGATCGAGCGGCGGCTTGCTCGGCATGGCCACTGGACTTGGCCTCCCATGACTCACTGGTGTTCGCGACGCGTCCTCGCTGACCTCAAGGGATCCCGGTACAATGGCGCCTCATGTGGGCCGCCCCAGACCATTTAGGAGCCAGGGGAACAGAGTGACGAAATGAGAGTTGTACGAATTCTCGTGGCGGTCGTGCTGACGGTCTTTGTGGCCGTTGCCCCTGCGATCGCGCAGGACGAGGGCGATCGTTCCTCTCGCGACGAGAGGCCCGAGCGTGTGGCTATCCTGCCGTTCGGCAACATTAGCGGTGTCCCGGACGACGACTGGATCGGGGCTGGTATTGCTGAGGCTCTCTCGGTTGAGTTCCAGAGCCGGTCCGCGTTCGATGTGATTGGTCGCGGGCGGGTCTCCGAGACGATGCGGATTGTAGGCGTGCTTGACACGCGCCCGGCCGAGTCCGGAATGCTCCTCGAGGTGGGCCGGCGTGTGGGCGCGCGGTGGGTAGTCAGCGGGGGATACCAGCGGCTCGGGGATCAGCTGCGCATTACCGGACGGTTGGTGGACGTCACGACCGGTGCGGTCGCCCGGGCTGCGAAGGTCGACGGCGCCATTGATGACCTCTTTGAGCTGCAGGACCGACTTGCGACCGGGCTTATCAACGGGCAGGCAAGTGACGCTGCCCACGCAGTCGGGCGGTCGGCACCCCTCAGCAACGCCGATGTCACGGTCGGTGCCGAGAGTGCGTCATCGGCACCCCCGATCCGACTGCCTATGCAGGCGTTGCCCCCGGCTGCAATGGTGGTTGGCGCCACCTCACCGGTTCTGGCGAAGACGGCGCCGGACCTCGGGCCAACCGAGATGTTCCGCCGCGACGCTGGCGGCACGGTCGTGCGGGCGCTGCGCCTCGCCGAGCCGCTCACCCTCGACGGCCGCCTCGACGAGGCACTGTACGAGGAGATCGCCCCCATCAATGGCTTCATTCAGCAGTTCCCCGACGACGGACAGCCCGCCACCGAGGACACCGACGCCTGGATCCTCTTCGACGACGAGACGCTGTACATCTCGACGCGCAACTGGGACAGCCAGCCCGAGCACATGGTAGCTAACGAAATGCGTCATGACTCGCGCAACCTCATTAGCAACGATCACAACATGGTCGTTCTCGACACGTTCGACGACGGGCGGAACGGGTTTCTCTTCCTCGTCACCGCGCTGGGTGGCATGCTCGAGGAGGTGTTTGCGAACGAAGGCAACCCGAACCGTGACTGGAATACGGTGTGGGATGCTGAGACGGCGCGCTTCGACGGAGGCTGGACCGCCGAGATGGCCATTCCCTTCAAGTCGCTGCGCTATGAGCCAGGTGCTGAACACACCTGGGGTATCAACATTAGCCGCCGGATCATCCACAAGAATGAGAGCACGTACCTGGCGCCAATCCCACTTGAGTTCGGCCTGGGTGTATTCCGGGTCTCGTCCGCGGCCACACTAGTCGGGCTCGAAACGCCGCCGCTGGCAAGAAATCTCGAATTCAAGCCGTATGCGATCGGAAACCTTGCCACCGACCGGGCGGCGGTTCCGGCCGTCGACAACGACCTCGGCGGTGACGTCGGCCTCGACGTGAAGTACGGCATCACGGGTGGCCTGACCGCAGATTTCACTGTAAACACCGACTTCGCGCAGGTCGAGGTCGACGAGCAACAGGTCAACCTGACCCGCTTCAGTCTCTTCTTTCCAGAAAAACGAGAGTTCTTTCTCGAGGGACAGAGCATTTTCAACTTCGGCGGCAGCTCCACTATGCGGGGGAGCGGCGACATTCCGATCCTCTTTTTCAGCCGCCAGATCGGCCTTAGCCAGGGCCACGCCGTGCCGATCCTGGGCGGGGGCCGGCTTACCGGCCGGGTCGGTAATTACGATGTTGGCGTAGCCAATATCCAAACCGGCGAGGATAGGGTAACGAGCACGTCGCCGACTAATTTTACTGTGCTTCGTCTTCGTCGGGCGGTGCTCAGCCGTAGCACGGTTGGCGCACTTTACACGCGGCGCTCCAACGCCCTCAGCGCCGACGGCTCAAACGAGACCTACGGCGTGGACGGACTTTTCGCTATCCTCGATACCATACGGGTTAACACCTACCTAGCGCGCACGCGGACGCCGGGCCTGTCAGGTGACGACATTGCCTACCTTGGCCAGTTTGACTGGAATGCTGACCGGTACGGCCTGCAGCTCGAACGATTGTCGGTGGGTGCCAACTTCAACCCCGAGGTTGGGTTTGCCCGGCGGCGTGACATCCGCAAAACAAGGGCGAGCGCTCGGTTCAGCCCGCGGCCGGAAAATCTGCCGCTCGTGCGACAATTCTCCTACCAGGCAGACTTTGTCTACATTACGACCGGTGGGGGGCGGCTCGAGTCGCGCCGGGCAAGCCTGGAGTTCGACAGCGAGTTCGAGAACGGCGACTCGTTCAATCTGTTGTACGCGCGGGAGTACGAGCTGCTCGAGGCTCCCTTCCAGATCGCCACCGGCGTGGCCATTCCCGCCGGCGGCTATGGGTTCCAGAACGTGACCGCGAGCTACCAGCTGGGCCAGCGGCGGCGCGTATCGGGCACGGCGTCGATGAGCCGCGGGTCGTTCTTCGGCGGCACCCAGGTAGCGGCCACCTACCGGGGCCGCCTCGCCATCGCCGCGAGACTAGCCATCGAGCCGGTCGTCTCAGTTAACTGGATCGACCTCCCGCAGGGCGCTTTTATTACGAAGCTAGTGAGTAGCCGCGTGACCGCGCCGCTGACGCCGCGCATGTTTGTCTCGGCCCTGTTGCAGTACAACTCGAGTAACAACACATTTAGCAACAATATCCGGTTGAGGTGGGAGTACCTGCCGGGCAGTGAACTGTTCGTGGTCTACTTCGAGGGACGTGACGTCGGCGTGGGCAGGTTCCCTGAACTTGAAAACCGGGGGGTCGTGATCAAGATCAACCGTCTGTTCAGGCTGTAGTGCAGCGATTGCCATTTTTACGCTGCTTTAAGCGTGCTCTGGACGAGAGTTGTTGACCTGTGTTTAGATCAGGGGTTTTCGCTGGGGCACTGAATATCTATGGCTTCTGGAACCGGAGTGCGAACTAAATTTCGGGCGGTAGGCCTTAATAATGTTAGGCAATTGCCCAAATGGGACCTGCTGGATGGCCACCTTCGAGAGGCGATCGAAGTCGTTGGGCGAGTGCTGCCGTTTCGCACAAACCGGTACGTTACGGACCATCTTATCGACTGGTCCAAGGTTCCCGATGACCCTATTTTCCAGCTCGTGTTTCCACAGCAAGCAATGCTCGATGTCCGTTCGTTCAACGACGTGGCCGCGCTCCTCAGAGGTGGGGACGCAGACGGTGCAATTCAGGCCGCCGTTGGGCGCATCCGGCTCGGGCTCAATCCGCACCCCGCGGGCCAGTTGACTCACAACGTCCAGAAGCTTAATGGGAACAAGGTTGAGGGACTGCAGCACAAGTATCGAGAGACCGTCCTGTTTTTTCCGTCGCACGGACAGACCTGCCATGCCTACTGCACGTATTGTTTTCGCTGGGCTCAATTCGTCGGGCTCGACGGAATGACGTTCCAAGCCAAGGGAACGGACGACCTAGTGGCCTACCTGAAGGCGCATCCTGAGGTTACCGATGTGCTGTTCACGGGCGGCGATCCGATGATCATGAGCACTCGGGTCCTGCGCCGTTACATCGAGCCGCTCCTCGTGCCAGAGCTCGACCATGTGCGAAATATCCGTATCGGGACCAAGGCCGTTACCTACTGGCCACAGCGGTTCGTCTCTGATGAAGACGCTGATGACTGTCTCCGCCTTTTTGAAGAAATCGGCGCTACGGGCCGGCATTTGGCGATGATGGGGCATTATTCTCACCCGGTCGAGCTCGAGCCACCCATTGCCTGCGAGGCCATCAGGCGCATCCGCAGTACCGGTGCACAGATCCGGATGCAGGCCCCGCTTATTAAGCACGTTAACGACGATCCGGACACTTGGGCCGCGTTGTGGAAAACGGGTGTCCAGTTGGGTTTGATTCCGTACTACATGTTTATTGAGCGCGACACCGGTGCGCGGAACTACTTTGAGGTTCCTCTGGTGCGCTGCTATGAGATCTTCAAGCAGGCGTATAGCCGTGTCTCGGGTCTCGCCCGATCCGTACGCGGTCCATCGATGTCGGCGTTTCCGGGTAAGGTCCGAATACTTGGCGTTGTGACCGCAAAAGACCTAGTGGACCAGAGTGTCTTCACGACCATCCACGACAGAATCGGGTTCGACCTGCTAGGCAACCCAGATCAGCGCCTGCTGATCTGTGATTTTGTCCAGGCGCGCAATCCGACTTGGGTCGGGAAACCATTTCTGGCAGAGTTTGACGAAGGGGCAACGTGGTGGGACGAGTTGCGCCCGGCCTTTGGCAAAGGGGAGTTCCGCTTCGAGTCGGATGATGCCCAAGGCGAGGCTCGGCCGCTGATGGAGCTGACCGAGTTGCTGCTCGAGTAGTACCGCACAATTCATCCCTAACATTTTTTTGTTGGTGTAGCGGGCTGTCGATGCGAGGAACGCGCGCAATATTCGCGGGCGTCTCAGTCGATGATCGCTTGATAGACGAGCGCCCGAAGCTTCCTCTGGTCATCGAGATTCATGGCTGGGATCAATTGCGTTAGGTACACGACGACTAGCTCTTCTTGCGGGTCAACCCAGTAGGCGGAGTGATACGCACCAAACCATCCGTACTCGCCAAGGGAGCTAGGCAAGCCTTGCCGTCCGGGTTCGGTGACCACGAAGAACCCCAGACCGAAGCCCTGGCCTGGCCGGAACGGGACGTCGCCCAGGTGATCGATTGTCATCAGCTCGACCGTCTTGCGCGTCAAAATACGGACCGCGTCGAGTTCACCGCCGTTGAGCATCATCTGGAGGAACCGAGCGTAATCGCTCGCGGTCGCGAGAAATCCGGCGCCGCCTGAAAAGCTCTTACGCGGACCATCAAGATAGGCACCCTGGCCCACCGCCGTACCGAGGCGATCCGTTTGCGTCTCGTGTCCCGCGTCCGGCGCGCGCTCGATGCCGGTACCGGTCGCTGAGTATACGGCGGTCAACCGATCAGCTTTGTGCCGCGGCAAATAGAAATAGGTGTCGCGCATCCCGAGTGGCTCAAGCAGCCGCTCCCGCATGAACACGTCGAGTGGCATGCCACTGACTCGCTCGATCAACACGCCCAGGATATCGGTGTTGTAACCGTAAACGAACCGCGTGCCTGGCTGCGCGTCGAACGGGAGCTCGGCGAGGCGGGAGACGGTGTCTTCGATCGGTTCGTCGCGGTCCGCGAAGTACCAGCTGGTAATGCCGGCAGCCGCCCAGCGGTCGGCAGCCGGCCCGCTACCGTAACTGATTCCGGCCGTGTGCGTTAGCAGATCTCGGATGGTAATGGGACGATTGGCGTCCACGACTCGATAACCGCCGTTTCCGTCTGGTTCCGCCACCTTCGTCTGTAGGAACTCCGGTAGATACTTGCCTACCGGGTCGGTGATCAAGAGCCGTCCCTCTTCTTGCAGCATCAACACGCCGACGCTGATGGGGGCCTTCGTCTGTGATGCAATACGGAAGATCGCGTCCTCCGTCATCGGCGATCCAGCTTCGCGGTCGCGGTGCCCGAACGCCTCCAGGTATGCCACCTTGCCGCGCCTGACGACGATGGCGACTGAGCCGGCAAGCTGTCCGTCATCGACGTAGCCCTGCAATGCGTTGGTCAAGCGCTGCAGGCGCGGAGCTGATAGGCCGACATCTTCGGGCTGTGTGCGCGGTAATTCCTGCGCGAACGCCGTCTGGACGGTTAGCGCCAGCACGAGACTGGCGAATGTAAGTCGTCGAATCGCTTTAATCATGAGATGCCCATTCTTGCGTCGAGAGTTCCGTCATGAGCTGCAGCGTCAGCCTGCAGGCGGCAATCAGTACACACTGGAATGTTTCTACTGCCGTTTTGGCACATTCAACTCGGCGAGGGTGGTGATGATATCCTTGCCCGCTGTTGATGCGTTGACGTCCTTGTCGATCCGCAGGATGCGGCCGTCCTCACCGATGTAGAAGGTCCAGCGCTGCGCCACCGTGCCGATGCGTTCACCATAGTCTCGCAGCACACCATACGCGGTAGCCGTTGCTTTAGTGGGGTCGCTCAGCAGCGGGAAGTTTGCGTCCAGCGACTCCGCGAATTCCTTGTTCGTCTGAGGGTCGTCGACACTGATCATGAAATACTGGATGTTGAATTGGCTCAACTGGTCGCTGGACTCACGCAGCGACTTACATTCGACCGTTCAACCGCCGGTGAAGGCCTTGGGAAACCACGCCAGGACGACCGTCGCGCCCTGGTAGTCGGCGAGGCGGTGAGTTGCGCCGTCCGTTCCTGGTAGCGCGAACGGTGGCGCCTGGTCGCCAGGCCCGAGATCCTGAGCGTGGGCAGCTTGGATGATACTGAACACGGCCACCATTAAGGCAATTCTGTACGTGTCCATCTTTTTCATCGGCGTCTCCTTATCGAGAAGTTCTGGCGAAGGTGCTCGCCTTCGCAACGTACCGCGGGCTAACCCAGATCAGCGCGCGTCCGCCCACACTAGGCCGGCGTTGCCTTTGGGGCAACGCCGGCTGGCAAATTACGGCAACTCGTCATAAATCACTTGAACGTAGGCCTGCAGCCGCTCCAGCCGTGGCTTATTGTAACCGCTGAATCGCGCTGGAGTCTTCCAACTACTCGCTACGTCCTCGACCGATCGACCGGCCGCCTTCGCCTCTCGGACTGCGTCGACGAACGCGCCCACGAACTGGGCATACTCTCCGAGATCAGCACGCGTCATCTGCGTGCTGTGACCAGTGATGATCGTGTCGATGTTCGTCACGGTGCTGTGCGCGTTGCTGAGTGTTTCAGAGAACTCGATACCGCTCCCACCGTTGTTCGCGTCCATGATCGGCACCTGCTTACCGGGGAAAACGTCGCCGGCGTGCATGATCCGAAGGGACGGGAACACGACCCACGCGTCGCCGCCCGTGTGCGCGCGACCGAAGTAATAGAGGTCAACTTGATCTGCTCCACTTCCTAGCGTCATCCGGTCGCTGAAGGTCCGATCGGGCATTCCCCGGCCTGGATTGGCTTCGAAGACGTCCTCGACTTCGCGTGAAATTCCAGTGACCGGGTTCCACTCCCGCATGAGCCGCTCGGTGTTCTCGTGCACGACGATGTCGACTGCCGCCGGGAATTCCACGTTACCGCTCACATGGTCAAAGTGGGTGTGCGTGTTGATTATTGTGGTCACCGGATCGGGCGTCAGTTCACCGATCTTGTCAAGGAGAGACTGTCCCCAGCCGGCGAGCTTGGTGTCGACAAGTACCACCCCGTCGCTGGTGACAAACGCTGCGGAGTTGCCACCGCCACCCTTGAGCACGAATAGGTTGTCCTCCAGTTGTTCAACTTCGACAATCCTTTCGCCTTGTTGCTGATTCGACATAACGGCAGGCGACAGCACGCCGACCGTCAGCAGCACACCGAGAATGATCCCTCTCCTCATGCCATACCCCCCGGAAAGAAGACGCGTTGAACGAACCAAAATGCGCCGGTCGCCATCACCACAATGGAGCCCGCGTACGCGAGACGCCTGCTCGCCACGTCGCTCCTTGACCGCAGTGCCATTAACGCCGATGCAACGGCGATCACAACTATCAGCTGTCCGACTTCGACGCCAAGATTAAAAGAGAACAGCGACCATCCCAATGCTCTGCTTGGCAAACCTATGTCTCGCAGTACGCTCGCAAAGCCAAAGCCGTGGATGAGACCGAATACGAGCGCAATCCAAACACGCATATCGCGGCCGCCGCGCGCCATCAGGTTGTCTGCGCCAACATAGACAATGCTGAGCGCAATAATTGGCTCGACCAGCCGTCCTGGCGCTGTAATGATGCCTAACACCGCGAGCGATAATGTGATGCTGTGCGCCACCGTGAAGCCGGTGACGACGAAAAGTAGCTGGCGCACCGACCCACCAAGCAGGAGCAGGCCAATGAGAAAAAGTAAGTGATCGGGACCGACAAGAATATGGTGAATCCCAGCCGGAATGAATTTTCGAATAACTGCGAACGTTCCTTGACGACTCCCCACGAAATACTCGTACTGGGTCTGTGTCTCGTCGAGGATGGCCTGGGAAGTTAGCGACTCGCCTTCGTAGAAGTTTAAGAACGTCTGATGTGCCTCATCGTACGGGAATAAATTGGCCGAAACGCCGACAACGCCTGTCCCGTGACCGAGGTTGCGGCTGGCACGCAGCCGAATCGCTTGCTTTGCGGGCAGCGGCTCCACGGTTGACCATGTGTCGAACGACAATAGGTGCCCGTCAGCCGTAATCTGGAGGCGGTCGCGTAGGAGCATGACCAAGTTCTCCGCCAGTGGTCCCAGGACGGCTGGATCGAGCAGGCGTCCGGGCGGCTGGACATTGAGTTCATGAGCCACGTCGAAGACGTGCGCGACCACTGTGATATCAACGGCTGTGGGCTGGATACGAACGTCGATGAAACTAAACGGTGCAGGGTGCGCCGTTGCGGGTGTGCTTGTACCGAGGATTACGACGACGACGACGGGCAGGCCCAGCCGCTTCATAGGGGTCAATCTTAACGCAAGAGGAAGGATGACACATGTCCCACCGTTGGTTTGGTCGAGACCCTTCGGTTGACGGGCTGTACCGAGGCTGTCGCGGCCAGAACCGCGAAGGTTCCAGTGGCTGCCACGGCGTCCATTTGTTTGCAGCACTCTGTCGGTCTCGCTTCTTCAGGAGACGTAGAAAGGCGTGGGCTCCTTGAGGAATGAGCGCGACCATGAGCCTATCGCGGTAGCCGAAACGCGATCAATTCGCCGGGATGGCCGCCCCCGCCGATAGCGAGGACGACGTACTGCATCCCGTTGCCCATGTAGGTCATGGGGGAGCCGGTCTGCCCGGCTGGCATAAAGACTGCGCCGACCTCCTCGCCGGTGGTCTTGTCATACGCCCGGAGCATCGCACCTTCCTCGCCGGACGGCGTCGTAAATGTTCCGCCCTCTCCCGCGATGACGAGCGTCTTCGTCGCAAGCGTACCAATCCGGCCAACCCGACCCGTCCGCGGGATGGTCACTCCCTCCAGGAGGGGGTGCTCGCGCACGTTGTCCGGCGTCTCACCGTGTGCGACCTGCCAAAGGATCTCGCCTTTATCGAGATCGATCGCCGTGATCTGCCCCCAGGGTGGTTTGATGATCGGCAGGCCGTCGATGTTTAGTGCCGTGGCGACCGCGTCCACGCCGCGTGGGCGGCCGCGGATGTAGTTCATGTCCGATTGCTCCGGGTCGTGGATCAGCCCGATCGATGTGACCTGCGTCTTGGAGTACTGGTAGAGAGTCCTGGTCTCAGGGTCCAGTGCCCCACCGGGCCAGTTCGCTCCGCCGGTGCCCGCCGGCACCATCAGAGTGCCGAGCGTGCTGTCAGCATAGGCTACCGATGGCGGTGTGTAGATTGGGCCGATACGATAGTTTGAAACGATCTTCACCGCTTCCGCCATCAGTTCCGGCGTGAAATCGATCAGATCGTCGAGACTCACTCCCTGCCGGTCGAACGGAGGTGGCTTCGTCGGAAATGGCTGGGTGGGGGATAGCAGTTCACCCGGCACGTCCGAGGGTTCCACCGGACGTTCCTCGATGGGCCAGACCGGCTCCCCGGTCACTCGGTCGAAGACGTACAGCCACCCCTGTTTGGATGGTTGCGCGACCGCTTTGATGAGACGGCCGTCGACGGTAATGTCCGCGAGGATCGGTGCGCACGGCAGGTCCCAATCCCAGACATCGTGATGGATGAACTGGAAGTGCCAGAGGCGCTCGCCGGTATCTAGATCAACGGCAACGAGACTGTCGGCGAACAGATTGTCACCGTGGCGATGCCCCCCGTAGTAGTCGTTGGTCGGCATTTCAGTCGGCAGATAGGCGATGTTAAGCTCTGCATCGACGCTGATCTGTCCCCAAACACCAGTGTTGCCCGTGTACCGCCACGAGTCGTTGTGCCAGGTTTCGTTGCCGAACTCGTCGGCCTTCGGCAGGGTGTGAAAGATCCAGCGTCGCTCCCCCGTCCGTGCATCGAACCCGCGGACATAGCCTTTGACATTCTGCATCGATTTGGGGGCACCACCGGGGAGGTGGGCGGCACCGACAATGATGGTGCCGTTAGCGACCGTTGGTGTAGCGTGCAGGCCAACCTCACCAGTGATGGGATCGATCTCCTGATCCATGTTCTGTTTCAGATCGACGATCCCGTCGGTCCCGAAGCTCGTCATCCGTCTGCCAGTGATTGCATTGAGGGCAACGAGTTGGTAGCCAGGTGTGACATAGAAGATCTGCTCTGATCCGCCGTCGTCCCAGTACGCCAGGCCGCGACCCGAAAGGCGGCGCGGAGCGGCCTCGCCCCGCTCACCTTCGTCTAGACGGTGCATCCACAGCAGCTCGCCAGTTTCTGCATCCGCAGCGACGACGGCACGTCGCGATCCAGCCGTTGTGTACACGACGCCACCCACCATGAGCGGCGTCGACTGGAGGTTGTACTCGGGTGACGGGCCGAAATTGTCGGTCTTCAAGCGCCAGGCAATTTCCAGATCATTGAAGTTGTCTCGGTTGATCTGGTCGAGCGGCGAATAACGTGTGTTGGCGAGATCGCCGCCGTAGGTCGGCCATTCACCGTTCTGGGTCCCCGTCTGGGCTGATGCTCCAACTGCGGTACAGCCGAGGGCGAGTAGCACTACGCGCCAGTGAGTTATCCGGCACGATCCTGCCAGCATGTCTCCACCTCTTACCAGAAGGGCAAAAAGGGCCGCATACGGATGGCGGCGCCATAGGCTCGCGTTCCAGAGCTCAGTCTCTGGAGCCAACGCCGTGGCAAAGAAGGATCATAGCGCCTAGCGTATTATGGTCTGACCCGGGCGGGTCAGTGATATAGAAATGGCGAAATCTGATAATTTCCGCATCGCGGTGACGACAGAGTCCCTCACCGGGCTGGGGCGCGTTCACCGGATCGCGCGTGTTCTCTTTGAACGATTCAGTCGATCGGGCCAGCAAAAAAAAATCGACCACTTCACGCGCCTCATCGAACGGGTGCTCGCGAACCAGAAGCAGGACGAGAAATGGCGAATGATTTTTCGGCGCCAACTGAACGCCGTCATTCGTCACCTCTATATCTCGGACAGCGATGTTCCTGCTCCCTATAGTGGCGGCCCGCCGCTTTCGTCTCCGGTCCCAGAACGAGGAGGACGGTATCATCCTGGCGTTGCTTCAGGCGGCAGGGGTCACGACCCGGAAGTTCGTAGAGATTCGGATGCGGCCGCAGTGGGGGCAACTCGCCGACGCTGGCACACGAATTCGGCTGGAGTGGCCTGATGGTCGACGCGAGTCGGAAGGCAATCGAGGCTGTACGGAACGAGTGCAGGTCGAACCTGAGAGTCGTTGCTGTTCGCGCCAAGGTTACACCAGACACGGTGAACGATCTCCTTTGTCGCCATGGCATGATCGGCGAAATTGACTTCCTGTCGGTCGATATCGACAGTATCGACTACTGGTTGTTCGAAGCGCTCACCGTCTGCTCGCCGCGCGTGCTCGTGATGGAGTACAATGCCCACTTTGGCCAAGACCGGGCTGTTACCTTACCCAACGCCCCACTTCCTCAGGACGTGCCCAAGGGATACTCAGGAGCCTCGCTGGCGGCGCTCGAGCAGCTGGCCCGTCACAAGAACCACCGGCTCGCTCTCTGCGAAGGTGCAGGTGTGAATGCGTTCTTTCTTCGGAACGATCTCGCACCAGACGTACCGGGCTTGACTCCGTCTCAAGCATATCGGCCGTTGGTTGATAAGCGGGACGTCGCCGAGCAGCGTCTGAGAGAGGCCGACATCTACCGGCTCATCGAAGAGCGCGGGCTGCCACTGGTCGAGGTGTGATGCGATCTTGGGTAAACGGCCTAATCCTCCGGTACGGGTGCGGATTGGCCGAACAACGGATTACGGCCGGATCCGGAAACTTGTCGCGCCCGCGTGTAGAATGATGGCAACTGTTGAGAGAGCAAGCGTCCTTGACCGCACCGACCTCATTTCAGTCGACCGTCCAAGAACCACACGACCCGCTTCCAGAAGTTGCGGTTGAGGAGCTCCCGGAACGGCTCCGCGCCGCCGTGGCGCGCGCCGGCTGGACGACGCTCATGCCCGTCCAGGCTCGGGCTATCCCGTACCTCCTGGCCGGGCGCGACATGCTCATCCAGGCCCGAACTGGCAGCGGCAAAACCGGGGCATTTCTGCTGCCGATGCTCGAGCGGTTGGACGCCACCCAGGCGCGCTGTCAGGCACTGGTACTTGTCCCAACGCGCGAGCTCGCGCGGCAGGTCTGGGCAGCTGCCGAGATGCTGTGGGGTGATGTGGGGCTCCGCGCCGTGGCTGTGTATGGCGGGGTTGGCTACGGACCGCAGATCGACGCACTGCGAAAAGGCACGCCCCTCGTCGTCGGCACACCGGGGCGGGTACTCGACCATCTGCTGCGGCGCACGCTCTCGCTTGATCACCTGTCGACGTTCGTTTTCGACGAGGCCGATCGCATGTTGTCGATGGGCTTCTACCCTGACATGAAGGCAGTGCAGCGCTACTTGCCAGACCGCGCGATGCATAGCAGCATGTTCTCGGCCACCTTCCCAAGATCGGTCAAACGCACGGCCCGCGAGTTCATCCGAGAGCCGGAATTCCTGAGTCTCAGCCGCGACCACGTGCACGTCACCGACACCGAGCACGTCTTCTACACGGTGCCGGCGATGGACAAAGATCGGGCACTCGTCCGCATCATTGAAGTTGAAAACCCGGCCTCGGCGTTTATTTTCTGTAACACCAAGACGACGGTGCATTACCTGACAGTGGTTCTGCAGCGGTTCGGTTACGACGCGGACGAGCTGAGTGCCGATCGGACCCAGAGTGACCGTGAGCAGATCTTGAAGCGGGTGCGTGCCGGAACGCTACGGTTTCTGGTAGCCACGGACGTGGCCGCGCGCGGCCTTGATGTTCCCGAGCTGTCGCACGTGATCCAGTACGAGCCGCCTGAGGATGCCGAAGGGTACATCCATCGAGCCGGTCGGACCAGTCGTGCGGGCGCGCCTGGTGTGGCGATCTCGCTGGCAAGTGAGGCCGAAACTCTCGACCTCGATCGTATTGCCAAGCGTTACGGCATAGAGTTCCAGCAGCGGCCGCTGCCGACCGACATCGACGTGGAAACGGTCGTCACTGAGCGGGTCACGACGCTGCTAGAGGCCCGCTTTCGCGGGCGGGACAAACTAGAGACGGAACGCAGCCAGCGGTTCGTCTTGCTTGCCCGGAATCTGGCCGAGAGCGAAGACGAATCGGCGCTCATCGCGATGCTGCTGGACGACTACTACCAGCAGACGCTACATGCGCCGCCCGCGCCACCGGTGAAAGTGGGGGCGCCGTCGCGCCAGACCGCCCGCGAGCCGGGCCGTGGCCACCCCCGCCGATCGCGGCGAACAGATCGGCCCCGTCGTTCCTAGCGCGGTCGACGCGGTAAAATAGTTCGATCATGGTCGACGGCATACGCGGTCGACCGAAGGAGACGTCGATGTCTACCCTGGTAGCTGAGAAGGGCCACGCGTTCGACGAAGCCACCAAGGCCGGTTACCCGCCGTACAAGGTGGCCGATCTCGGGCTTGCCGCGTTTGGTCGTAAGGAAATCCGGTTGGCCGAGCAGGAGATGCCCGGCCTTATGGCTCTCAGACGCGAGTACGCAGGTCAGCGGCCATTAGCAGGCGCCAAGATCATGGGCAGCCTCCACATGACCATCCAGACGGCCGTGTTGATCGAAACGCTGGACGAATTAGGCGCTGATGTGCGGTGGGCGTCGTGTAACATTTTTTCGACGCAGGACCATGCCGCCGCCGCTGTTGTCGTCGGCCGGCCTGGCTCGGGTGGGACGCCGGAGCACCCGCGTGGCATCCCGGTCTATGCCTGGAAAGGGGAGACCCTTCCCGAGTACTGGTGGTGTACGAGTGGGGCGTTAGTCTGGCCGGCCGGGAGCGGGCCAGATCTCATTGTGGATGACGGCGGCGACGCCACGTTGCTGGTGCACAAGGGCTATGAGTTCGAACAGGCGGGTGCTGTTGCCGAGTTTAATCCAGACCACGATTCCGAAGAGTGGGGGGTCATCCTCGAGCTACTGCGTGAGATCCAGGGCCGCGACAAGAACCAGTGGTCTCGGATCGGCTCCGCCATCCGGGGCGTGGGCGAGGAGACGACGACCGGGGTGCACCGGCTCTACGAAATGATGCGCGACGGTACGTTGCTGTTCCCAGCCATCAACGTCAATGACTCGGTGACCAAGAGCAAGTTCGACAATATCTACGGATGTCGGCACTCGCTGCTGGACGGCCTGGCACGCGCCACCGACGTCATGCTAGGCGGCAAGGTCGCGGTGGTCTGCGGGTACGGGGAGGTCGGCAAAGGTTGCGCGCAGGCGCTACGCGGGCAGGGCTGCCGGGTTGTCATCGCTGAGATCGACCCGATCTGTGCGTTGCAGGCGGCGATGGAGGGCTTTGAGGTCAACACACTCGAGAACGTGCTGGAGGCCGGCGACATCTTTATCACCGCAACCGGCAACTGCGACATCATCAGTGCCGAACAGATGGCACGGATGAAAGACAAGGCGATCGTCGGCAACATTGGGCACTTTGATAACGAGATCGACATTGCCGGTCTCAAGAAGTTGCCGGGCATTGAGCGCATCAACATCAAGCCGCAGTATGACGAATGGCGGTTTCCAGCCGGGCATAGCGTGATGGTCCTCGCCGAGGGGCGACTGCTGAACCTCAGTTGCGCCACCGGACATCCGAGCTTCGTTATGTCGGCTTCCTTCACTAACCAAGTGCTCGCGCAGATTGCCCTCCACAACAACAAGGGCGAATACGAGAAAAAGGTCTACATGCTGCCGAAAAAGCTCGACGAGAAAGTGGCGCGCTTGCATCTCGACTCGCTTGGCGTGAAGCTCACCGAGCTCACCCAAGTTCAAGCTGAGTATATCGACGTAGCGGTCGACGGCCCCTACAAGCCAGACCACTACCGGTACTAGTCGCCTGTCTGGCTCACGAGGTTGATGGCTCGTCGGGTGCCAGCAGGGGCGCATCCGGGGTGGTATCCGCGTGGCGGTTAGCTGCCGCCTGAGCCTGGGAGTCTTCTTCTGCCATAAGCTTCACGTCTCCACAGGCGGCCACCATTGCGACAACCGGCAGCATGTCCAGCAAATTTGCGACAGCGCCTCCTGTTGGATCGAGCATGTGCATGCCATCCAATCGCAGCGGGAGCAAGACGAACGCCGCATCTTGCGAGCGCGCGTAGGTAGACACCTCTCCCCCATCATTGGCTACGACGTCGATGGTAGCGTCGATGCGAAATTCCTCGAGCCGATGTGTCAGATTTGTCCGGACTTTCTGTGCTGTGTCCGCCGAAGCCGGCGCTAGCACGCGCAGGGTCGCCTCGTCCAAGAGTTCGCTTCGCGTCATGAGATACGCGAGCAGCAATGCCAACCGCGACGAGTCGTCATCGAACCACCAGACGTCGATACGGCGGTTGTCCGGGGATCGCTGCTCAAGCGCGGTCCAGTCTGCGTCAGACGCGTCCAGCACGGCTACGTGCTGGTCGAGACGCGCCGCGTGCGGCAACAGCCGTGCGTACCACAGCGACAACGTCGGCGACGCCCCTGGTTCCTGGCTATCCATCCAGTTAAGCAGCACGGTGTTCGACCTGACGGGGCCGATCCCCCACGACTGCAAGAGCGTCGTGGCACCGATCCGAAGGTCTGGTGCCGCGACAACCAGCGGAAACGCGTCGAGCTTTAATCGCTCCAGTTCGTTCGTCAGTTCGGCTTCGGCGGCGTCGCGCTGTTTGCGTATAGCAGATGCCGTGCCGTCGCCTTTGACGAGTTGGACCGCTGTGATCATGCCGGAGTGGCCGGCAATCCACTCAGCGACCCGTAATACCCGCGCGCGTCTGGTCGGTGTCTCGGTGAACGCCAGGATGTGCGTGCGGTTGCCAGTCGGTGGGTCCCTCTGGATCGTCAGCCAGTTCGCGTAGCCCGTCTTTGACCAGATGAAATCGATAGGCGCGGCGGCTGTCGCGCCAGCGACGGGTACCGCCGACCAGCGGAGGTTAATGATACAGAGCGCCCAAGATCCCCAGCGCCACGGCGCTCGCCATCGGGTCGATCATCAACATGACGAAGCCACAGAGACCAGTGCCCGCGAGGCTGGCGCGCGCGTTGAAAAAGCGAAAGCGTGGGCGGAAGGAGGGCGATGCGCCAACTGCCTCGACATATGTTGCGTAGTTCAATAGGGCATACGAGACGAGAAAGAACATCGAGACGACGGCGGCGATCGTGTTGAGGTTTCCCAGTGCTAGCGTCACCAGCGCAATCACTGCCGTCAGCGTCACAGCGCGTCTGGGGTTCCCGGCGGGTCCGTAACCGACGCCTAGGGAGGTTAGCCACCCGAAGAGGCGGTCGTTGGCAAGCGCCTGCAGAATGCGCGGCGCGCCGAGAAAGGAGGCGAGCGCGGACGAGAGTGTTGCCGCGAGCACGCCGGCGTCGATCAACCCCGGAAGCGTAGCGACACGCTTCATCGCATCGTAGTCGTCCCGCAGCGCTCCAAGTGGCAGCGACGCGGCAACCGCCAGCATCGCGCCGACATAAACCACCGTCGATAATCCCACGGCCAGGAAGGTGCCAAGAGGTAGGGTAGGCTGCGCGCCGGGTCTTTTAGATCACCAGACATGCTGACCCCCTGGGTAAATCCGGTAACCGCGGGGAAGAAGATCGCGAAGACGATCCAAAAAGGTAGGGTGTCGCCGCTAGTCGACCAGGCTTGCTCGAGGACGGCGGTGTCCCACCCGTGTCGGGCTCCAGCGAAGAACGACGCCAGGGCGGCCGCCAGGATAGCCATGATAACGAACTGGAACTTGGTCGCCAGGTCTGCACCGACGTAGGCCAGACCGAATAGCACCACGGCCGCGCTTGCTGCCGCGAGCTGCACCGTCTGTTCCGTTCCGGCCATAAGCGACGAAACATCCTCGCCGAAGCCCACACAGTAGAACGCTACGGAAATCGCTTGCGCGGCGTACAGGGTCAGCCCGAGGGCGCCGCCGAACTCCACGCCGAGGCTGCGCGAGATGCAGGTAGTAATCCCCGCCGCCGCGCACTTTGCGATTGGTCGCTATTGCAGAGAGCGAGATGCTTGTTAGCACGGAGATCAGAGTGGCAAGCGCTAGCATGAGTAGCGCGCGCGCCAGGCCGACGCTGCCCACCACGTATCCGAGACGTCGGAAGAGGATGATGCCGAGGAGGGTTAGCACGCTCGGTGTGAAAACCCCACCGACCGTGCCGAGCTGGGCACCCCGCCGTTTGGCGACACGCCACCGTGCGGTTGCTACGAGTGAATGTTCCATTGTGCGGCAGGTGCAGGTCAATTACCGAGGCCGGTTTTCGTTGCCTGCCGGTCGAGCGCACATACGCCAAATCGCGTCACTCTCTCCCACAACGCCTGGTGTCCTAGCCTGGCATCTCTACAGGATGCAGGCCTGAAATTCGCTTTATTAAAGTTGACCGGTCAACTATATTATACGTCAGTCAGATGGAGCCGATTGACCGGATGCTTGCGGACAGGAAACCACTGCTTCGGCGGCGCTACCGTCCAGCCTCTGGCGCGAGATCGCTGATGACGGCGGGGTCGCCGTCGATGGGATATGGGACTTCGAGCTTAAGGAGGGCTGCAAGCCACGGGTAGATGTGCACGCTCTCGAACGCGGGAAGGCGTCGGCCCGGCTGGATCCCTGGTCCCACGGCCAGGAAGATGCCGTGCATCTCTGGCGTGTGGGAGTCCCACCCGTGCATCCCTTTCGGGGGACCAGAACTCCGTGGCGACCAGCGGATCTCCGCACCGTCCTGGGCTACCACCACGACGTCGCCGAGTCTGGTGTCGTCCCCGGCATGTAGGTGTGCCGGTAGGTCGCGTGCAACGTAGGCCCGCCCGTACTGCAAGCCGGCGTTGAGCTCGTCGCGCAGCCGCCTAGCCCGAGAATCCCCGCCAGCCACGCGTAGCCCGAGGTTCGGCCCGAGCCCTTGAAACTCGACACCTTCGAGGTCCACCGTATCTTGAATTAGTTCGGTTTCTTCGATCGCCATCATGCCGTGGTCCGAGACGACTACGGTGTAGACGTCACGGCCATGGGGAAGCCGGTCGATCCCCTCGATCAGACGGCCTACCATCTGGTCCACCCGCTGCACCGCGTCGGCCACTTCCGTCGACTGAGGACCATGGTTGTGTCCGGCGCTGTCCACCGCAGAGAAATACAACGTGATGAAGTGCGGCCGGTTTTGAAGCGGCCATGACAACCAGTCGAGGACTTTGTCAACGCGATCAGTGTATGGCACCGATTCGTCGTAGGCTCGCCAGAGACTTGGCCGGATGCCCTGAATGTTTGCCTCGGTGCCCGGATAAAAGAACGCGGCGGTGACAAGGCCCTGCGTTTCTGCCGTAACCCAGATCGGTTGGCCACGGTACCATGTTCCGTCCTGCACCGACTGTCTGTCGAAAAGTGAAAAGCGCTGGTTCCGGTCCGGGTCGTCGAAACTGTTGGCCACGATGCCATGATGCTCCGGATAAAGCCCCGTCGCGATCGTGTAGAAGCTAGGGAACGTCAGCGAGGGGAACGGCGGAATGAGTCCATCAGCGGCCGCCCCTTGTGCGGCTAGGCTGTTCAGGGTGGGTGCATCGTACTGGGCGAGATAATCGTGGCGAAAACCATCAAGCCCTACCAATATGACATAGGGCCGCTCTGCGACGGCGGGGACATTTTTCCCGTTTGTGCCACAGGGGGTCGCGATCTGAAGCGGCGGCGCCTGGCTCAAATCGTCGTACACCGTGCCGTGGAGCAGCGACAGGTCGGCTGTGGGCTGGGTTGTGAGCCCGCCAGCTAGCCATACCCCTATGAGTGCGAGGCTGACGTTCCTGATAGCTCGATTCATCAATTCGCACCTAATTATAGGCTGGCGGCCACACCCAGTGCCTGCAGCGAACCACCGGTATCTATACGAGACAGCGCTAAGACAACAGAGTTCTTTATAGTTGACCGGTCAACATATAATGAAGGCGGTGAAGGGACGAGAATCGGCCAGCCTGACTCGAAAGATTTGCTCTTAACTCTTTCCTCAAGAATGGGGGCCGTTTCACGCAGGATTCGCCATCGAAAAGATAAAATTCGTCGTAAACTGTTGATATAATTAGCTTAAATTGATACAATCAGGTGTTCCTCCTGAAACTATTTGTCTCTTTTTAGCGTCTAAGGGACCAGGGACGCATGTGGGCGTGGGTGTATAGCGGCACGCGTTTGTGGCTAGGTGCCGATACTCGTAGAGGAGTGTAAGGAGAACCGTACTTGTTGACACAGGAACGCAAGCAGATCGTGAGCGAGTTAGCCACATTAGGGCAGAGTCGCGGGTTCGTGGCCCTCGATCAGGTACTCGAACGCGTGCCGGCCGATTTCGACCCCGATGACCTTAGTGCGCTACTGCTGGACCTTGAAGGCCAAGGGATCGAAGTGGACGGCCCTGAAGATACCGAAGTCGAGCCGGACGTTAAGCGTGGAGCCCGCCGGTCGAACCACGCGGCCATCGAGCGTGCGCATGAGTCTGCCGAGGAAGACCAGGGACAGGATCTCGTTCGCACATATCTTCGCCAGATGAGCCGGGTGCCGCTGTTGACGCGCGAGGGGGAGGTGGCCATCGCCAAGCGCATCGAGCGTGGCGAGCTTCGGATCGCGAGGGCGGTCTCGCGAAGCCTCGTTGTGGCACGTCACATTGGGTACCTAGCGGACCAGCTCCGCGCTGGCAAGCGTGGTCTTCGGGAGACCGTCGTCTTACCAGATACCCCGGATGCCGAACTCACGGAGCGACAGCTGGCCAATCGTGCCAAGCGCTTCCTCTCTGCTGTGGACGCCGTTGACGCGGCCCTCGCCGAGTGGGCTCGGCAGGAGTCACGGGCGGCCACTGTCCGCAAGCGCCGTCGCCGTCCGTCCACTCGCACCACCTGGCGGGTGTTGCGCGCCAGGGTGGCCGTATCGCGCGCCGTTCGTGCCATCAGGCTCACGCCCGCCGTGCGACGGGAGTTGTTTGATAAGGTCGAGGAGACGGCTGCCACCCTACAGCGCGCGGAGCGGCGGGTGGAACGTCTTGCGCAGCAGGCAACGCCGCGCGGTCGACGCGGCAGTCGGAATGTCGCGGTCGGAGGCCTGAGAGACGCCCGGCGCGCGTTGTCTGAGTGCCACCGCGAGCTCGGCGAGCCCGCGGCCGATCTTACGAACATCAAAAAGGCCATACGCCGCGGGACGGTTGAGGCGGATCATGCTCGTAAAGAGCTGATAGAAGCCAACTTACGACTCGTGGTCTCGGTGGCCAAGAAGTACGTGAACCGCGGGCTAGCGTTTCTCGATCTGATCCAAGAAGGCAACATCGGTTTGATGCGTGCGGTGGACAAGTTTGACTACCGGCGCGGCTTTAAGTTCTCGACGTACGCCACGTGGTGGATCCGGCAAGCCATCTCGCGAGCCATTGCCGACCAGGCCCGGACGATTCGGATTCCGGTCCACATGATCGAGACGCTTAATAAGATAAAGCGCGCGATGCAGACATTGACACGCGACCTTGGCCGTGAGCCGACGCCGATCGAGCTGGCCTCGCGTGCCGACCTGCCGCTTGCGGTCGTGCGCAAGGCGCGGAAGATCGCGCAGACGGTCGTGTCACTCGACGCCCCGATCGGCGACAGCGACGAGAGTCAGTTCGGCGACTTCATCGAGGACCGACAGGCGGTCAACCCGGCAGAGTCGGCGGTCGCATTCGATCTCCGACGACAGACCGAGTCGGTGCTGGAAACCTTGAACCCGAAAGAACGCGAGATCATCCGAATGCGGTTCGGGTTGCACGATGGTGCCGAGCCGACCCTCGCCGAGCTTGGCAAGAAGTTCTCTCTCACGCGCGAGCGGATCCGCCAGATCGAGGCAGCCGCACTACGCAAGCTGCGGGATCCCTCGCTGCGTCGCCGCCTTAGCTCGTTCGTCGAGCCGAAGCACCAGCCGCATTCCGAACGACGTTCCGACCGGCAACAGGAAGTCGAGCTGGCGGACCAGGAACAGGGTGTCGCATAGCGCAGCGACGCTCTCACCCCGCTCCCCTAGCCTCCGGGTGCCCGCGAGGCCTTGAACGCTTCTCGGCTCCAGCCACGCCTCTGGCATGCCGGTGACGACGGGATGCCTCCGGTGCCTTGTGAGTTATGCCAGACGTCCGGCAGGGTGGCCGACGTGCGGTCCTTCGACATCTACCCCCGCGTATCGTTCTGGGCCTGGTTAACGTGCGCTCCGTCCTGCAATTGTCGCTGTGAGCAACTCACTGATCACCGTCGCCACGTGTAGGAGAGCTGCCGGAGCCACGAAAACAGAGTCGGTCGAAGCGCTATACACTGGGCCCCACGCTGCGGCTCGTAGCGTGGGGCCTGAAGCCCGTCGGCATCGGTTCCATGAATGTTTTCCTCCTCGATGGCACGTACGAACTGTTCCGATACTTCTACGCGCTGCCGTCGGTCACTGACATCGAAGGCCGTGAAATAGCGGCGGTCCGGGGCGTTCTTGGCTCGGTAATCTCGATGCTCGAGGAAAATGTAACCCACATCGGCGTGGCCACCGACCACGTCGTCGAGTCGTTCCGTAACGATCTCTGGCCGGGGTACAAAACCGCCGAGGGGATTGAGCCGTCCCTCCTCCAACAATTCCACCCCCTTGAGGACGCGCTCGAGGCACTTGGTGTCGTGGTATGGCGGAGCGTAGAGCACGAAGCGGACGACGCGCTGGCCTCTGCGGCCGCGCGTGCGGCGGCGGACTCGCGCGTCGAGCAGGTGTTCATTTGTACGCCGGACAAGGACCTGACACAGGCGGTCGACGGCCGGCGCATCGTGCAATTCGACCGACGGGCCGGGCTCTTGCGTGACGCCGCCAGCGTCCGTACCCGCTTTGGGGTCGACCCGGCTTCGATTCCCGACTACCTGGCACTCGTGGGCGATTCAGCGGACGGGTACCCGGGACTGCGCGGGTGGGGAGCCAAGTCGGCGTCGACGGTCTTGGCTCGCTACCACCACCTCGAAGACATTCCCGACGATGTTACCGCCTGGAATGTCACGGTTCGTGGGGCCGCGAAGCTGGCCCGGACACTGGCCGATCAGCGGGAACAAGCGTTGCTGTTTCGGGACCTTGCCACGCTGCGCGTGACGCTCCCCGTGTTCAATTCGGTGAACGAGCTCGAGTGGGTTGGCCCGCGACCGGTCTTCTTCGACGTCTGTGCACGCCTGAATACGAGCGGGTACTTCAAGCGCGCGCAGGCTGTCACGGCCCGGCATCACGCGCGGGCGACGTGACCGCCCGTCGCACCATCAAGATCGGTCGTGTCGGACGCAAGGTTATCGCGGGTCTGATGCCCGGGTGCTCGCCGGGGACAAGGTCGAGACGACACCGCTGCGCGATGGTGGAGACCACGAGCGACATTTCCATGAGCGCAAAGGTGTTCCCGATGCACTGGCGAGGGCCACCGCCAAAGGGGAAATATGCGAACGGCTCAAGGTTCGCGACGCGTGACGGTGTGAAGCGGTCCGGGTCGAATCCTTCCGGGTTCTCCCACCACGCCGGGAGTCGGCGGGTGATGTACGGGCTCGCAAAGATGGATGGTCCCGGCTGGGATGTCGTAACCTCCGATCCGGTCATCGTCGATTGCACAGCGGGAGATAATCCATGCGGGCGGATAGAGTCGCATCGCTTCCTTGATAACCTGTTCGGTGTATGCGAGACGGGGCAGCTCATCGATCGTCGGTGACCGCCCGCCGAGGACGTCGGCTAGCTCTTCTCGCAGGCGTCTCGCAACCGCGGGGTACTTCGAGAGGAGGCACCACGTCCAGCCTAACGCGACGGCCGTGGTTTCGTGCCCCGCTAGGAAGATCGTCATCACCTCGTCGCGGAGCTGGCGGGCGCTCATTTTCTCACCCGTCTCTTCGTCGCGTGCACCCATTAACATTGCAAGTAGGTCAGCCGAATCCGTTCCGTCCCGCCGACGGGCAGAAATCATCTCGTAGACGACCTCATCGAGCGTTGCGAGCGCGCGGCGGAGACGGCGGTTGCTGGGAGTGGGCACCCAGAACGGGATTTCGACGATGCGGGTCAGGGCGTCGTTGGCGCGATGCAGCGCGATGGTCAGCGCTTGCCCCACACGATCGGCCTGGTCGCTCACGTGGGTGCTGAGCAGCGTCTCGCCGACGATCCTAAGTGTCAGGCGCGACATCTCAGACGTGACGTTTATCTTGTCTATCGACGCCGCCTCCCAGTGGTCGACGAGCGCCGAGGCGGCGCCAGTCATCACCTTCGCGAACCCTGAGATGCGATCGTGATAAAAGGCAGGTTGCACGATGCGGCGCTGTCGTAGCCAGTCGTTGCCTTCGCTTGTGAGCAGACCGTTAGCGAGGAACGTGCGGAGCACCGCGAACCCGTGAGTCTGCTTGCTGTAGTTGCGGTAGTTTTCCTGAAAGATGTGCCGGACATAGGACGGGTGTGCGAGGAGTACAATCTGACGACCAAGCACGCGGAAATACACGATCTTGCCGTACTGGCTCGCGAGGTCGAGGAGCAGGCGGATCGGATCGCGGCGCAGGCGAGGCAAGGTGCCGAGCCAACGTTTCGCACGCGGGCCGGGTGGGAGCCGAGGTGACATGACTCACCCTGATTTTAACGCC
Organism: Vicinamibacterales bacterium; assembly: GCA_965197375.1. GTDB lineage: Bacteria > Acidobacteriota > Vicinamibacteria > Vicinamibacterales > UBA8438 > CBDAMZ01. Next base: position 100,124 of record CBDAMZ010000009.1, on the reverse strand, counting down.
GCTCCGCAGGCCGACCGTGGCGGGATGGAAACTTGAGACCACACTATGCTGGAGGACACGCGGGTCGAAAACCTCTTTCAAACGTTAACGGCAGTGGGGCCACTAGTCGGCGATCAACTCGAAGTCGCGCCACTGGCTGAGTTCCGCCCGGCGCGTCCGGCTGAAAAGCACGCGCGAGTCACTGAAGGTTTCCAGCTGTAGCGGCACCCAGATATTCTCCGCGATCGAAAACCGATCGAGCGAGCCGCGCGCGTGTGAAATAGTGCCGATTAGCCCCCACCAGAGTCGAACTTTCTCAATCAACTCGAACTCGACGCGGGCGACATCCAGCGTAGCACGGTCGATCCAGAGGCTCCCTCGGGCCTTATTGAGCGCGTGATCGATTTGGCGGCGCACTGGCTGCTTACGCTCACTGGGCGCGAACGAAAGTCGATAGCTCGGGCGACCGCGAAGCGACTCCTCGCCTTCGAGCCGAAATTCGTAGCGGCTTACCAGCTCCACGTTGAAGACAATGTCATTATCGTCTTCTGTCGGATCTTCTGCGTTGTGCAGCTCGTCGCGAAACGCGGCCTCGCGCTCTCGTTCCCAGGTTTGTTCCTCTTCGCTCAGCGGACGTCCATCAATAGAGATCCGTCTAGCGAACGGTACACCTTCGATCGGCTCGACCTCGAACTCGCCCAGATCTTCGTGCTTCAGGCGCCCGTCGCTGTGGAAGTGCCGGACGCGCCGTGTCATGGTGCAGCGATAGCGTGATTCGAAGTTCTGCTCATCGACCCAGCTAGCCCGATCCAGCGCGCGTTCGACCAAAGAGTTCGTTTCTTTGTTTCCTGACACGTCTGCACTCGGACGCGTCGCCGCGACGACAAGCATCGTGACTGGCAAGCCAAGCGCCAGCGCGAGGAATTTCACGTCTATCTCGCCTCCCATAAGAGACGGCCCGAGGCAAGGGTGGGTTCCACGACGTTCATTGTGCCGAGTCTCGGTGCGGATGGCCACCCCACCTACTGACACAATAGATGAAACGAATGATACTGGGAGGCTTACTGCGGAGAGGAGACCAATGCGTTACAAGCTACTAGGAAAGAGCGGCCTACGAGTGTCCGAGCTGTGCCTGGGCACGATGACGTTCGGTGAAGACTGGGGCTGGGGAACACCCGAGGGGGAGAGCCGGAGGATCTTTGACGCGTTCGTCGCCGCCGGTGGCAATTTCATCGACACCGCCAACGTCTACACGATGGGCACCAGCGAGCGATTCCTCGGGAAGTTCCTGGAGGGGAAGCGCGATCGCCTCGTGCTGGCGACCAAGTACACCAGCACCTTAGAGACGGGCGACCCGAACGCGGGCGGCAACCATCGTAAGAGCATGATGCGGGCAGTCGAGGCGAGTTTGCGACGCCTGAACACCGACTACATTGACCTCTACTGGTTACACATCTGGGACGTCGTGACGCCGATCGAGGAAGTCATGCGCGGCTTCGAGGATCTTGTCCGGAAGGGGAAGGTTCTGCACGCCGGGATTTCCGACGCGCCCGCGTGGATTGTCGCGTGCGGCAACACGCTGGCGGAGCTGCGTGGCTGGACGCCTTTCGTGGGGCTGCAGATTGAATACAGCCTCGCCGAGCGAACGCCCGAGCGCGAGCTGTTGCCGATGGCGCGCGCACTCGACATCGCCGTCACGCCGTGGGGTGTTCTTAAGAGCGGGGTGCCGACAGGCAAATATAACGACCGGCCGCCTAAAAAAAGCGACGCCGCTTCTGCTGAGCGCCGGCTCGACAGCTCGATGTCATCTGGGTTCGTCACGATGGATCATCGAAAACGGGTGATTGCCGAAACCGTAGTGACGGTCGCTGCTGAAATCGGACAGACGTCGTCCCAAGTCGCTCTCGCGTGGCTGCGCTACCAACCGGGAGTTACCATTCCGATCATCGGCGCGCGCCGGATGTCGCAGCTCGAAGACAACCTAGGGTGTCTCGAGGTGACGCTCTCTTCCGAGCATCTCGCCCGGCTGGATGAAATTAGCCGGATCGAGTTGGGATTTCCGCACGAATTCTACGAAAATGATCTCATTAAGGACATGGTCTTTGCCGGCACACGTGATCGGGTTGACGATCACCGAGCGGTCCCCCGCGAGTAGTCGAGTGTCGTCGCGGATTCGAAAAGCGTGCGCAGGTCCGGGACATTAAACCCGGCTGATCAGGCAAAGGCCATCGGCTAGCATTGGTGTTTAGCGTTGATTTGCGTGCGAAGCCACAGAGCGGCGCAGCCAGACCGAGGTGCTCTACACTATTGTCGGTGGGAAGGTGGCCTACAGGAAGCCGTCGGCCCGATCCTTGGATCCTCACGTGAAGGTGAAGTGGACCCCTGCCCCGTAGAAGCCGTCCATGCGCGTCGGGGTGAGTGGCACCCGCCCCAACTCGGCATGCCTTGCTGGCGGACCTTGTCATTGGCTATCCTTCACCGTCGCGGATTCCCCGCTAACTTGGTCCTTTGGGATCGGCACGAGAAGCCGTTGGCCCGGGGAGGTCGGTAGCTCGGTTATTCACGTTTGAGCAACGTCTAATTCAGGAGTGAGTGTCAACACGATGGAGCCAGGTACGCCGACGCCTATGATCGACGCGAAGGGGCTGAGTAAGTACTATGGCCCCTTTGTCGCAGTTCAGGACATCTCCTTCTCGATTCCGCGTGGGCAAATCGTCGCCTTCATAGGGCCGAACGGGGCCGGAAAGACGACGATGATGCGGATGCTGACTGGCTATCTGGCGCCCAGCACCGGGGACGCCGCGATCGCGGGGTTCGACGTACGACAACAGCGGATCGAGGCGTCGAAGCACTTGGGGTATCTCCCGGAGAATGGTCCATCATATCCTGACATGACGCCGTTAGAGCTACTCACCTTCTTCGGCGAGGCGCGCGAGATGGAGCTGACGCCGCTGAAGCAGCGGGTGGATGCAGTCGTGGAGCTGTGCGCGCTGGAGCTTGTCACCAAGAAACCAATTGGGAAGCTGTCAAAAGGCTACAAGCAGCGCGTCGGGTTGGCGGCCGCGCTTCTCCACGATCCCGACGTGCTGATCATGGACGAACCGACCGCCGGTCTCGACCCTAATCAGATTCGGCAGTTCCGCGAGAATATCCGGCGTCTCGGTCGCACGAAGACGTTATTGATTTCCACGCATATCCTGCACGAGGCTGAGGCGGTCGCCGACCGAGTGCTGTTAGTGAACAACGGGCGGCTCGTCTTTGACGGCTCGCTAGAGGAGCTCGAAGAGAATGGCTCGTTGGAGCGGCCGTTCTATCGGCTGACGCGCGATGGGGACGAACCGCCGGGGTCGCTGACGGAGTTTCTGGGGGGGGCAGAGGGTGCCGGTCCGACGTCGATCTAGGGTGGAACTTTAGCCCGCACCGAAAAGTGGCTATGAGGGACAAGGTCAACTTTACAATCGTCAAGGCGTTGGCTAAGCGGGATCTGCGGATGTATTTCAGCAATCCCACCGGCTACATCTTCATCACCCTCTTCATTTTTCTGAGCGCGGCGGCCGCGTTCTGGCAGAACCGGTTCTTCTTGCAGAACCTGGCTAACCTTAACCAGCTCAACGCTGTGTTCCCGTACCTGCTGCTCTTTTTCGTCCCGGCGCTCACGATGAGTGTCTGGTCTGAAGAAAAGAAGCTCGGGACGGACGAGCTGTTGCTGACGCTGCCAGCGGCAGACGTAGAGGTCGTGTTGGGCAAATACCTTGCGACGCTCGGCATCTACACCGCATCGCTGGCACTGGCACTAAGTTATGTCGTCGTCCTCTTCTACCTTGGGAGCCCGGACCTCGGCCTGATGTTCAGTAACTACGTCGGCTACTGGTTCGTCGGCGCGGCTCTGATCGCAGTAGGGATGCTGGCCTCGTTGCTTACGCGAAACGCCACTATTGCTTTCATCGGCGGTGCGATCTTCTGCGCGACGCTGATCGTGGCCGGCGCGGCTGGTGGGGCCTTGAGTCCGGGGTTGGAGCGCGCGCTCGAGCCACTCAGCGTGTTCCTCCACTTCGACGATTTCGCGAAGGGAATCATCAGTCTCACGGCGCTGCTCTATTTCGTCGCGGTGGCCACCTTTTCCCTATATCTGAATGTCCTGGTGCTCAGTCGTCGGCACTGGCCGGTGAAGTTGGATGGCTACCCGACGTGGGCCCATCACGCCGTCCGTGCTGTGGCTATCGTGATCACACTCGTCAGTATTGGCACGGTTCTGGCGCGCGCGACCGTTCGCATCGACGTGACTACCGAGCGACTGCACTCACTCAGTGACGAAACCCGAGCGCTGCTCGACGAACTGCCCGCGGATCGCCCGGTCTTTATTCGGGCGTTTATTAGCCCCGACGTGCCGGAACCGTACGTCCAGACGCGCTCGAATCTCATCAGCATCCTCGAGGAAATCGACGTGCTGGCCGGGCCGACCGTCGAAGTGCTTATTGAGGACACGGAGCCCTTTACCGACGCCGCGCGCGGTGCGCGTGAGACCTTCGGTATCCTGCCGCGTCCCATCCGAGACGTCAGCGCGGCTCGGTCGGAGCTCGAAGAAGTGTTTCTCGGGCTGGCCTTCACGTGTGGGGCCGAGGAGCAAGTGATCGGGTTCTTCGACAGGGGGCTGCCCGCCGAGTACGAGATCACGCGCAGCATTCGTGTTGTTGCCAGGACGGAGCGGAAGCGAATTGGCATCGTCAGGACCATGGTTAACTTGTTTGGGGGCGTCAACTTTCAGCAGAGCCAGTTCACGCCGCAGTGGTCGGTAGTCAACGAGTTGCGTAAGCAGTACGAAGTGCAGGAGGTCAACCCTGAGCTGCCGATACGCGGCGACCTCGATGCCCTCCTGGTGCCTCTCCCCTCCTCACTCCAGACGGACGAGCAGCAGCACGTGACAGATTTCATCCGCGGCGGCAAACCCGCCTTGATCCTGGTTGACCCGCTGCCAGCAGTAGCGCCGACGCTGTCACCGAGCGAGTGGGTCGGTCCCGGGAACCCTTTCACCTACCCGGCGGGAACACCGCGGCCGGGACCGCGCGGTAATGTACGTCAGTGGATCATGGATCTCGGCGTCGACTGGGAGCCGACGCGGATTCTGTGGGATGCCTACAATCCCCATCCCGAGCTGGCCCACATGCCGGAGGAAGTGGTTTTTCTTGGGACAGGGAACGAGAACGATGAGACGTTCAGTGTCAACAACCCCATCACTGCGCAGCTCCAGGAGCTCGTCTTTCTGTATCCCGGATTTTTGCAGGCGGTCGGGGACGAGAGCTATCGGTTCGAGCCGCTCTTGAGGTCCGGTAGGGTGTCGGGCGCAAGTGGTTACTTTTCAATCGTGCGGGGCACGCCGTTTGGGCCCCAGATGAACCCGAGCCCGCCACACCAGCAGGATGAGGAAGACTATATTCTGGCGGCGCGCATCCAGCATGTCGGGCGCGCTCTTCGGCCGCCGGCCGCCGACACCAACGATGAGGGTGGCGGCAGCTCGGCCGACACGGGGAGTGAGGACGGGCTGCCCATGTCGGCGGGGCCGGTCGACATGGTCGTGGTAGCCGACCTTGACTTCATCAGCGAGCAGTTCTTCGCCATTCGCCAGCAGGCGCCCGGCGGCCTGAACTTCGACAACGTCACCTTCTTCCTAAACGCGATGGACACGCTGCTGGGAGACGATTCGTTCATCCGGCTCCGTAGCCGGCGGGCACGCCACCGCACCCTGGCACGGGTCGAGGCGCAAACGGCTGAGTTCATCGAGCAGCGTACGGCAGACGAGCAGCAGGCGGAGGAAGAGGCCGAGGAGGCGCTCAAGCAAGCGCAGGCCAGACTCAACGAACGGGTCGAGGAGCTCCGAAGCCGCACCGACATCGACGCGCAGACGATGCAGATTATGGTGCGGAACCTCGAGGAGGTCGAAAACCGTAGACTTGAGGTGCTGTCGACCAACATCAACACCGAAAAAGAGACGAAGGTTCGGGCGAGCCGCGAGAATATGGAGGCCCAGATTCGCCAGATCCAGACGACGATCAAGACGTTCGCGATTCTACTACCGCCGGTCCCGGTGGTGGCGCTTGGTGCGTGGATTTTTATCCGTCGCCAGCGACGCGAGCTTGAGGTCGCGGCCGCCGCACACCGGCTGAGGGAGCGATCGTGAGCGAGCTGAGGAAGACGATGAGCTTTGGTGGGGTTGCGATCCTGTTTGGGATCGTGGCGCTGGTGAGTGCGCCGAAGCGCACAGCCCCGGACGCTTTTCTCGACATCGGAGATCCATTCTTCCCGGAGTTTACCGATCCCGATGTGGCGGCCACGCTCGACGTGGTCGAGTTCGACGAGGCGACGGCGTCCACGATCCCGTTTAAGGTAACCAACCGCGGCGGGCTATGGACCATTCCGTCTCACCAGGACTATCCGGCCGACGGTAAAGCGAAACTCTCAACCATTGCTGCTGACATCATCAGTGTCGTCAAGGAGGACTTCCGCTCTGACAACGTGGCGGATCACGAACCGCTCGGGGTCATCGACCCGATGGATCAGACGGTGACAAGCCTGCAGGGGCGTGGCACGCGAGTCACGGTCAGGGGCGCGAGCGATGAAATCCTCGCCGATCTGATCGTCGGCAGACCGGTGGAGGCGCGGCAGGGACTTCGCTTCTTGCGTATTCCAGGGCAAAAGCGTGTCTATGCGGCGCGGTTCGAGGCAGACATCTCCACCGCCTTCGAAGACTGGATCGAGAAAAATTTACTCGAGGTGGAGCGCGACCAGGTCGAGCACATCGTGCTCAATGAGTACCGCATCAATGAAGGGACACGTTCCGTGTCCCGGCGGAGACAGTCCGTTTTTGACAAGATCGAGGAGGACAACTGGCGCGGAAACAACGTGCCACCCGACAAGGAGGTCAACTTCGTCGAGATGAACCGTCTGGTCGGGGCGATTATCGGCATGGAGATCGCTGGTGTGCGGCCGAAGCCTTTGGGAATGACCGGCGACCTACGCGAGGCCTTCGAATCCCGTCAGATCAACGCGAGTGACCTACGGGACCTTCGGAATAAAGGGTTTTACCCCACCGCCGAAGGCAGCCTGCTCTCCAACGAAGGGGAGTTGCTGGTCCGGACCAACGCAGGCGTCCTTTACACACTCCGCTTCGGCGAGATCGTCTACGGCCGGGGCGAGGCGGTCGTGCTGGGTGACGAGACGAGTGAAGACGCCGAGAGCGGTCCCGGTGAGAACCGCTATGTTTTTATCACCGCAGAGTTCGATCAGGTGGCGCTCCCTGAGCCGCAGGTATCGGACTCCGACGCGCACGCATCGTGGGAGCGACGCGTGCGCGAGGGCAAGCAGACGTCCGAGCGACTGGCGGCGCGCTTTGCAGACTGGTACTATGTTATCTCGGCTGACAGCTACGACCGTATACATCAGCCGCGCGAGCACTTCCTGAAGGATAGGGAGTAGGGCGGACGCGAGAACGCCAGGCCGAGAAGACCTGACGCCTCGAGGTTTTCGGGTTTCTTAATGAGTCAGACGCTTCTCCAAAAAGTTTGGGATCTCCACACCGTCCGTCCGCTCCAGACCGGGCAGGTTCAGCTCTTTATCGGGCTGCATCTGGTGCACGAGGTCACGACCCCGCAGGCGTTCGGCATGCTACGCAGTCGCGGCACGGGCATGGCGTTTCCGGAACTGACGTACGCGACAGTCGACCATCTTGTGCCGACCCGTGATCAGCAGCACCGGCCGTTTGCCGACGAGCTTGCTGAGCAGATGGTGGTGGCCCTTGAGCAAAACTGCCGCGACTTCGGCATCCCGTTTTCCAGTCTTGAAACCGATAGCCAAGGTATCGTCCACGTCATCGGACCGGAGCTCGGGCTAACCCAGCCCGGCATGACTATCGCGTGCGGCGACAGCCACACGTCGACTCACGGAGCCTTCGGCGCGGTCGCCTTTGGCGTTGGGGCCTCGCAAGTGCGCGACGTCCTGGCGTCACAGTGTCTTGCCATCGAGCCGCTGAAGATCAGACGTATCATGGTCACCGGCCGACTGAGGCCTGGCGTGTATGCCAAGGACGTTATCCTGGAGATCATCGCCAGGCTAGGCGTTCGGGGGGGTGTTGGCTACGCCTACGAGTACGGCGGGCAGGTGGTGGAGCGAATGAGTATGGACGAGCGGATGACGATGTGCAATATGTCAATTGAGGGCGGGGCGCGCATCGGGTACGTCAACCCTGACGAAACGACATTCCGCTACATCGATGGACGCCGGTTTGCCCCACAAGGTGAAGCTTTCGAGCGCGCTAAGCGGTGGTGGGCGTCGATGGCGTCCGACGCCGGGGCCTCATACGACGACGAGATGGTAATCGACGGCGACGCCATCGAGCCACGCGTGACATGGGGGATCAACCCCGGTCAGTCGGTCGGCGTGACCGGGCGGATACCGACGCCGGGCGATGTGGGAACGACCGAGGGAACGTCGGTGGCCGAGGCAATTGACTTCATGGGGTTTTCCGCCGGCGCGCCGATCGCCGGCACGAAGATTGACGTTGCGTTTATTGGTTCCTGCACCAATTCACGACTGTCCGATCTCAGGGAGGCGGCGCGGATCTTGCGCGGACACCGTGTGTCGCCACACGTGACGGCACTCGTCGTGCCCGGGTCCAAGAGCGTTCGACGCGCGGCTGAGGCGGAAGGGCTCGACCAAGTCTTTCACGAAGCCGGGTTCGAGTGGCGCGGCGCTGGCTGCTCGATGTGCCTGGGGATGAACCCGGATCGGCTCGAGGGACGTCAGGTGTGCGCGTCGTCCTCCAATAGGAATTTTAAGGGTCGCCAGGGCAGCCCGACCGGCCGCACCCTGTTGATGAGTCCCGCGATGGTGGCCGCGGCCGCGATTGCTGGGGAAGTTACCGACGTGCGCGCGAGCCTCGGCACTGAAGAATAAGTCGTAGGGCGAGATCTTACTCGTGCCGAAGAACACGCAACGTATCGATCGCATCGAGGGGACAGCACTCCCTCTGCGAGGGGACAACATCGACACAGACCGGATTATCCCGGGGCGGTTTCTCAAGGCTGTCACCTTCGAGGGGATGGGGGAGCACGCATTCGAGGACGATCGTCAGTCGATGCCGAATCACCCGTTCGCGAATCCTGCCTTTCGGCAAGCGTCGATCTTGCTCGTCAACGAGAACTTTGGCTCAGGCTCTTCACGTGAGCACGCCCCGCAGGCGCTTCAACGCTGGGGCCTTTGCGCCTGTGTGGGCGAGTCGTTCTCGGAGATCTTCCAAGGAAACGCCACGACCATCGGCTTCCCGTGTGTCACCGCTTCCCACGACGATATCGAGTTCTTGATGGCGGCCGCCGAACGGGCCCCGCAAGCACAGATGGCGCTTAGTGTCGAGACACTTTCACTCGACGCCGCAGGGCGAGCCGTGTCACTTCAGATACCTCCCGTCGTACGCGACTCCTTCCTGAGCGGTCACTGGGATGCGATGGGGCTGCTGCTCGAGCGCTTTGACGAAGTCCGTGCAGTTGCTGCTGGGCTTCCGTATGTGAAGGGTTTCTGAAACAGGCAGTGACGCGGGCCGTCCTGATTTCAACCTACGAGCGCGGGTATCAACCGTTCGGGCTGGCGTCGCCAGCGGCGTGGCTGAGACGTGCGGGTATCGACGTGACCTGCATCGATGTCTCGCGCCAGCCGTTCCGCGCTGAGCTCGCCGGCGCCGATCTCGTGGCGTTCCACCTCCCGATGCATACGGCTGCACGGCTGGCGGTGCCGGTCATCAAGCGGGTACGCAGGCTCAACCCAGACGTCGAGCTGTGCTGCTACGGGTTGTACGCGCCGCCCAACCGTGTGTGGCTTCAGTCGCTTGGCGTCCACCGCATTCTTGGCGGCGAATTCGAAGCCGATCTCGTGGATATCGCGTTAGGCCGTGCCGTGTACGCCGATGAGCCGCCCACCTCCACTGGGTTACTACCGCGTCTTGACTTCATCATGCCGGACCGCGCTGGGCTGCCTGCGCTCGAGCGCTATGCCATGTTGCAGCAAGGCGGGGTGCGCAAGATCGTTGGCTACACCGAGGCGAGTCGCGGATGCAAGCACCGGTGCCGACACTGTCCGGTCGTACCGATTTATGACGGGCGCTTCCGCATCGTGCCGCCAGACGTGGTGCTGGCCGATGTCAGGGCGCAGGTTGCGCGCGGCGCGCGGCATATTACCTTTGGCGACCCGGATTTTTTTAACGGTGTAAGTCACGCAACGCGTGTCGTGGATCGGTTGGCACGTGAATGCCCCAACGTGACGTACGACGTCACTATCAAGGTCGAACACCTATTGCGGCATGCCCGCGAGCTCGGCCGGCTGCATGACACCGGATGCGTGTTTATCACGAGCGCGGTCGAATCGTTCGACGATGCGGTCTTGGCCAGGCTCGACAAGGGCCACACGCGAGCTGATATCGAGCGCGCCGTCGAGTGCTGCCGTGGCGCCGGCGTTGTCCTCAGTCCGACGTTCGTTGCCTTTACGCCATGGACCACGCTCGAGCGATATCGCGATCTGCTAGAAGAGATCAGACGTCTTGACCTGATCGATTGCGTAGCTCCGATCCAACTAGCGATCCGTCTCCTCGTGCCCAACGGTTCACGCCTGCTCGAGCTCGACGAAATCAAACGGTTCGTCCAGCCGTTTGATCCGGTTGGTCTGATCTACCCCTGGGAGCACCCCGATCCGAGAGTGGACGTGCTGGCCGATTCCGTTGGCAAGCTCGTCGGGGCACGGGTGTCGGCTAGTCGCCGAGAGGTTTTTGCCGCAGTCTGGGAGCTGGCTCATGACCAGGGAGACGCTCCATTGTCCCCGTGGTCTACATGGCCGCCGCAACGAGTCGAGGTGCCGTTCCTCAACGAGCCGTGGTACTGCTGAGCGGAACCGACTACGGAGCAGGTTGCTCTGATCTAGGGTCCCCTCTGGGGGTGGTTACCTTCAGGGTGAAGAGACGTTATTCTGCTAAGGTGCCGCAGTCGTTTTTGCAGCGTGGAGAAACGCGTCTGCGGCGTGCGACATTTCGCCAGAGCGTCGGTAGACGAGGAGCACGTGGCGAGGTAGTTTGAGCTGTGATACCTTCACTGCCTTGAGCTGGCCGCGGGCGATCTCCGTAAGCGCGCAGCGTCGCGGAAGCAGCGCCACCCCCAATCCCATTTCTACCGCGCGCTTGATCCCGTCCAAGCTGGGTAACCCGATCTGGATGTTGATCGGCGCGTGATGCTGTTCGTAGAGCCTCAACACGCGCTCGCGCGTAGGCGAGGGGTCGTTGTGCGCGATCACCGTCTGACGGCCAAGCTCCTCCATCGTGACCCGCTTGCGGCTCGCCAGCGGATGCGTCGGGCTGGCGAGCATGGCTAGTTCGTCTTTGCCGAGGGAAACCGACTGCAGGCCCCGCTCGCGGGGGGCGAAGGTGAGGACGCCGAAGTCAAGCGTGCGGTTGAGCACCTCGGAGGCGATCTGCCTGGCCGGGACTCGACGAACCTCGACTTGCGCCTGCGAATGCTTCTTGCGGAAGCGGCCCATGGTTGGCAACAGCACGTGCACAGTACCTTCGTTGGCACCGATGAGCACGCGGCCCCGGCGGAGGTCTTGGAGCTCACGGACCGCGCCCTCGGCTTCCTCTTTCAGGTGTGTTAGCCGCCGCGCGTAATCGAGGAGGATCTCGCCTGCTTCCGTCAGTCGGCCGCCTCTCGAGGAACGGTCGAATAGGCGTTCGTTGAGCTCTTCCTCCAGCCGCTTGATGGCTTGGCTGACGGCCGGCTGGGTACGGTGCAACCATGCAGCCGCTCCCGAGAAGCTTCGCTCGGTCGCCACGGCGAGGAACACTTGAAGCTCAGACAGGTCCACGGTAGCCTCCGCGCACCGTTATGTAAAGCAGGTACCGACGAGTACGATTCATCCCCCGCCGTCGGCCAGATCATAATACATATTTATAAACATGATCATTTCCATAAAAGTGGCGTATCACAACTCTGGCTGGTCCCTTGGCGCGCCTTTAGGAGGGCTGGACGCGGCATTGAACCACCGGCCGTTCATGTGACGCAGAGCTTCCACAACGGGGGGCCATAGCCGAGGCGCAGCACTGGATCTGGCAGCGGGTTCGCGCCAAGTCAACTGACCAGAATCGGCACAGTCGGCAACAGACTTATCATTATTAATTTTTATTAAAATATAAATTTTATAAACTTGACTTGAGCTTTCTGGGCAGGTGTAAATGACCCGGTGCTTGCGGATGTGGGGTGTTGTGGCAACTGAGCAACTGATTATCTTCGACACGACGTTGCGCGATGGTGAGCAGTCCCCCGGTTTCTCGATGCACACCGAGGAGAAGCTCGAGCTCGCCCGGCAGCTCGAGGTGCTGGGAGTCGATGTCATCGAAGCCGGTTTCCCGATCGCGTCGGACGACGATGCGCACGCTGTCGAACTCATCGCGCGGGAGATCCGGACGCCGGTCATTGCGGCGCTGGCCCGCTGCAATCGGGCGGACATCGAGCGGGCCGGCGAGTCGATGAAACCAGCCGACCGCGCACGGGTCCACATTTTCATTGCCACCTCGGATCTCCACCTTGAGCGTAAGCTTCGGATCACACGGGACCAGTGCCTCTCGGCCGTCGTTGACGGCGTGAAGCGGGCGCGCGGCTACACGGACGATGTGGAGTTTTCGGCGGAGGATGCCACACGCAGTGACATGGATTTTCTCTGCAAGGTGGTCGAGAACGCGATTAATGCTGGCGCTACCACGATCAACCTGCCGGACACTGTCGGCCACTGCACGCCTGAAGAGATCGAGCGCTTCTTTACGGAGGTCCGCAGCAAAGTCGTGAACATCGACAAGGTGATTCTCAGCGCGCACTGTCACGACGATCTCGGATTAGCGGTTGCCAACTCACTGGCGGCGGTGCAGGCCGGCGTGCGACAGGTGGAGTGTACCATCAACGGTATCGGCGAGCGCGCGGGGAACGCGGCGCTCGAGGAAATCGTGATGGCAACACGGGTCCGACCGGACCGGCTGCCGTACCGCTCGCAGATTCAGACCCAGGAGCTCTTCCGCACGAGCCAGTTGCTGTCCGAACTGACTCGTGAACCGGTTCAGGCGAACAAGGCCATCGTTGGCCGGAACGCCTTTGCTCACGAGGCAGGCATTCACCAGGATGGGGTTATCAAGGATCGCCGCACGTACGAGATCATGCGGCCAGAGGACGTCGGCGTCGAATCGACGCTGGTGCTCGGTAAACATTCCGGCCGCCACGCGGTGAAGAAGCGCTGCGAGCATCTCGGCTACCAGTTGAGTCGCTTTGAGCTTGACCGCGTCTATCGTGAGATCGTCGCGCTGGCCGACCGCCAGAAGGCGATCAGTGACGATGACGTGTCAACGATCGTCAAAGAGGTGTGCACCGGGCACGCCTCAGACAAAGGGCTACCGGCTGCACGACCCGCCACCGGCGCCTCTCCTAACCGCGCCTGACTGTCCTGGCGCCGCGCTTGGGGATTTATGCCGCGAACCGCTAGGACACTGGCCCGTGACAGATGAAAGCGACGATCGCGCTACTCCCGGGTGACGGGATCGGGCCGGAAGTCATCGCTGCCGCGGCCCTGGTGCTTGAGGCGGTCGCTAAGCAATTCCGCCACACCTTGACGCTGACCAGTTGGCCTGTGGGGGGCGCAGCACTCCGGGCGGGCGACCCGCCTCTCCCCCAGGTTACCTTGGCCGCTTGCCTCAACGCCGACGCTGTGTTGCTAGGCGCGGTTGGTGATCCGGCGTTCAACCAGAACCCGCGCGCGCGCCGGCCCGAGACGGCGCTACTAGAGTTACGACAGGCACTCGGAGTCTTTGCTAACCTGCGACCCGCCAAGGTCTGGCCCGGTCTCGAAAACGACAGCCCGCTGAAACCGGACCGAGTTGCCGGCCTTGATCTGCTCATCGTCCGCGAACTCACTGGTGGGATCTACTACGGAGATCCCGCGGGGCGGACGGACAATGGCCAGGCGGCCTTCAATACCATGCGCTACACACGCGACGAGATCGAGCGGATCGCCAAGGTAGCCTTCGAAAACGCGATGCGTCGACGGCGGCTCGTGACGTCCGTCGACAAGGCCAACGTCCTTGAGGTGTCCCGGTTCTGGCGGGAAGTCGTTACCGAGGTCGGCTCACGGTATCCAGATGTGCAACTCAACCATCAGTTGGTCGACTCCTGTGCCCTACTGCTTGTGTTGAACCCAGGCGAGTTCGACGTAATCCTCACGGGAAACCTGTTTGGGGACATCCTGTCGGATGAGGCCGGCGCCGTGGTGGGCTCGCTCGGCCTGTTGCCATCGGCCAGCGTCGGCGGGCGGGTTGGCCTGTTCGAGCCGGCCCACGGCTCGGCACCCGATGTTGCTGGTAGGGACCGAGCGAACCCCATCGCCGCAATTGCCTCCGCCGCGATGCTTCTGCGCCACGGCCTGGGCGCCGACACCGAGGCGCGTGCCATCGAGCGTGCTATCGGGGCCGTGTTGGATGCCGGGGTTCGCACCGCCGACATGGTGCGTCCGAGCGGCGAGCCGACTAGTTGCTCGGCGATGACCAGCGCGATCATCAATCGACTTGAGGGCTAGAAGCCTGAGTGTTCCGTTCCGGGTTGGCTGTTGTCGTTGCCGACGCCGTACGTGATTCCCCTACCGGCCGTAGGGCAGTGTTTAGAGATCCACCAGCGGGATTCAAATCGTCACGCCGGTCGTTGAGCAAGGAGCCCAGGCACCCACGTTTCTCATGCGGTAAGCTGAGACGCATGCGGTTCTGCTGGGTTCTCATCCCCGTCCTGCTTCTTACCGCGGCCACTGCGGTCGGCGCCCAGATCACGCCAGAGCTGATTCACGAGCGCACCGAGCGGATGACCGCCATTATCCTTGAAGAGTTTAAAGTAGGCTGGACCGGCATAGAGATCAAAACGATGGCCAAAGCGAGTGGCAAAGCCGAAGGGATCGAATCGCTCGTCTACTCACACGTGCAGGGCAACTGGGTCCACGGCGCTGGTGTCTGGATGATCTACAACTGGCCGCAGCGGTACGGTGGTCACCCGCGGTTCCGGCTGCGCGGCGTGGAATGGGTGTCGCTGGAGTTTTCGGTCACGGTCCCTGTTCCCGAGTGGGCCGATCAGCCAGTGACGATCATGCGCGAGGAAGACACTCTTATTTATGAAGACGGTCGCGTCGAATATCTCTCGGGGCCCCAAACTGAACTGTGGGCCATCGAGTAGGGCCTGTGCTGGTTCGGCCCGGCCGAGTGCGCTATCGTAGGAGTCTGCCGTTGACGCGCTGGTTGCGCCACGGCATTTTACATGCGGTGAGGTGGCCGAGAGGCTGAAGGCGGCGGTTTGCTAAACCGTTGAGGGGGCTTTAACCTCCTCCCAGGGTTCGAATCCCTGCCTCACCGCCACTTCCTTTTCGTGGAAGCAGTTACGGTTGATTGGGCAGTTCCTCGAGATCGACTCGATCGCTCTTGGGATAGCCGACTGTCCCTGAAATTATCCCTGCCAGCTCGTAAAGAGCCGTGTGTTCCTTCATGAATCGTGACTGTTGTCTGTTCCTCTCTCGTGTCGTGTCCGCAGCCTGTCGTCCATTCATCGCGCCACGTTCATTTAAGAGCGCCGCAGCATTCCGCGGGTCGCGACTGCTACGGTACTTGCTTTTCGCGGTCGTCCTGACGCCTCTCTGGCTCCTGGTACGTAGTGTTGCGCCACCCGCCGGGCTCACCCGCAGTTTCTACTATCCGCTGGAACGCGAGTATCCACGAGCACGCGCGACCGACGCACTCGTTGAAGAGCGGACGACGGCCATCGATCTCACGTTCATCGATGAGCAACGCCGACCGAACCGATTCTACCGAGTTCGCTGGCACGGTGTGTGGTTCTCCCCCCGCCCGGAACGGGTTGACTTCTACGCGGGCGCCGACGATGCCGTGGGCATGCGAGTAGACGGCGAGATCGTGCTGGAACGAAATCCCACGGTCGGCATGCGCACCGAAGGGCGCACCGTGGAGCTTGACGCGGGCGCGCATCGATTCGAGATCGACCATTGGCAGCGCGGAGGAGGCCGATACTTGAACGTGCAATGGGCGCTTGCCGGCGGGACCCCAAAGACGCTGAATCCCAACCGGCTGTTCGAGCAGGACCCGGGGGCGTTCGCCTATTGGCTGGTGGTGACATCGAGTCAGTTACAGATCCTCGTCCTGCTCGTGTGGGCGGCAGGACCGACGGTGCTGCTCGGGCGGATGGTGTATCGGACGGCCTCCGTCATGACCGCACGAGACCTGCGGACGCGCTTGCGCACCGTGCTCTTTCCCGCGCTCCTCGGTCCATGCCAAGTCCTGCTCTTTGGCCCCCTGACGGTGCACACCACCAACCGAGTTGAGTTTCTGGCACCGTTTTGGAGCTTCGCGCTACGGGGGTCTGGCTGCTCGCTCCGATCGTGGGCACGCTGGTCGCGATCGGGCTCGTTCTACCAGCGCGGTGGTTCGCGCGCTACGTGGCCGTACTCTTTGCTCTCGGTGTGTTGCTCTGGGTACAAGGGAACTTCTTGCTCGCCGATTATGGCCTGCTGGACGGCGGAGAGCTCGACCTTGCGACCCACGCGTGGCGGGCGCCGTTCGAGTTCGGTCTGTGGATCGGAACGGTCACCCTCGCGGCGGTCTTCGCTGCGGCGGTCACCACGGCAGCGCCGGTGGGGAGCCAAATCCTGGTGGTGGTGCAGGGGATCGTCCTGTTGCTGCAAGCGGGCGCACCCGCACTGTCGACGTCCGCTGGACACACGGCGACTGCTGCCTGGCGACTGGCCACCGCCAGAGATCTATCAACTCTCGCGCACCCGCAACCTCATCCATATTGTGCTCGACATGTTCCCGACGGAACACTTTGTCGCGATCGTCGACGCGGACCGGTCGACCTTCGACCGCGACTTGCCGGGATTCACAGTCTTCGCGGATCACCTTGGCGCGTTCCCAACGACGAAGGCCAGTATGCCGGCAATGCTCAGCGGTGTGGCCTATCGCAACGAGATGCCGTTGGACGTGTTCCTCGAGCGCCGCGCGCAGCCGACTGTCTTCCAGGCGCTCGGGCAACATGGGTTTCACCGCCGGGCGCTATCGTCGTATAGCTTCGACCTTACTCGGGAAGGGAGGGCCGTGGCCGACACAGCCATTCAGTACAACATCCCGTCGCCGTACAGCACCTCTCGCGACTACCTCGACGTCACGGCGGCCCAGCTGCTTGATGTGTCCCTGTTTAGGCACGTACCGCACGGCGTGAAGGCAGGTATCTACCGCGATCAACAGTGGCTCTTTCAACCGTGGCTCGCGGCGCGACGGGCGGTGGTGGCCGAACGATCCTTCAGTGATGCCGCGTTCCTCTTGGAGTTTGCCCGGCGAGTCACCCTTGGCGGGGACGACCCTGTCTACACGTTCATGCACCTAATGACCCCTCACCCGCCGGTCGCCACCAACGCAGACTGCACGTACCCCGGCCGTCGCCAGGCGATCACCGTGGAGCGCTACACCGCGCAGGCCCGGTGCGCCCTGTCAGGTGTCCGAGAGCTCCTCGACCGCCTCCGGGAGCTCGACATCTACGACAGCAGCGCCATCCTCCTGACGTCCGATCATGGTTTGGCCGTGTTTCGTTCGTCTCGAGGCAACGAACGTCTGCGTCGCCAGCAGGAGTTGCCAGACCTCTCGGCACCGGCCGACGATTATCCGTTTCGAGGGATGTCTTCACCGGCAGGGGCCCTCGACCGGATCGTGCCCAAAGCCACGCCCTTCCTGGCGATCAAGCCCGCCAGGAGCCAGGGTCCACTTCGACTATCGTACGCCCCGACCGCAATCACCGACCTGCCGGCTACACTGCTCGATCTCGTGGGCCTCCCGAACACTATCGGTCGCGGGGTATCGGTCTTCGCCATCGAGCCTACGGCACCACGCGAGCGTACGTATGCGCACTACGAGTGGGGGGTACGGAATACCTGGACAACCGGTCCGTATTTCGATGTGTTGCACGTGTTCTCGGTCAACGGACGGGTGACGACCCTAATTCATGGCACTACAAGCAGGCCATCTTCGAACCGACCAACGAGTGATGACGACTCACAAGGCTCACACGTCAATCAGTTGGCCGTCGCGCGCTTCCCCGTCTCCAAATTAGTACCCGCCACGTGTAGGATGGCGTGCGGCACGCATGCCCGCCAGGAAGAGAACTGCTTGCCGAGGTGCAAGGCGTGAAGAGGTGTAGTGAGTGAAAGTGAAGAGGTTTAGTGGCGTGCTGGGTGTTGCGCTGGCGCTTGTGGTGTGTGAGGTCACAGGAGCGACCACACCACTGCCGGCTGACGCACCGCAGGAGCGTGTTACACCAGAGATGCTAACGTCCGTTGCCGTGTTCGTCTTTTCGAACGTCACGGGCGAAGCGGCGGATGAGTGGATGGGAGCGGGCATCGCCGAAACCGTGGCCGCAGGCTTGGAGGGGATCGGGGGGCTGATGGTGATCCGAAGCGGCCCGTCAGAGACGGGGTCGCCCATCGCGATTGCACAGGCGGTCGAAGCCCACTGGGTCGTCAGTGGGTCCTACCAACGCCTCGGGGATCGGGTGAGGATTACGGCGCGGATCACGAACAGCGAGACGGCGGACGTCGTGCTATCGGCGATTGTTGATGGGACGGTTGACGAGCTCTTTGTGCTGCAGGATCAACTCGTCGCACAGATACGGGAAGTACTGGCGTCCGGCAGTGACGGAAGAATGCTGACCCGTACGGCGCGTGGTCTGAACCGTGGCGTTGAGGACTTCTCACCAGGAGTGGCGACCGCTGCTAACACATCGCAAGAAAGTCAAGCGTCGCTCGTGCTGACCAATGAGAGTACTGGGACGGACGGCTTGTTGCCGAGTGAGCGTTACCGCGTTGAACCGGTACAGGTCGATCAGGGACCACAGATTGACGGACACCTCAATGAGAAGGTCTGGCAACGAGCGGCTATCATTGACAACTTTGTTCAGCAAGAACCGTCTGAAGGCGATCCGGCGACGGAGCGAACCGTCGTCCGTCTGCTGTATGACGCAGCGAATCTCTATATCGGTGTTGAAGCCTACGACTCCCAGCCAAGCGGAATCATTGCCACGGAGATGCGGCGCGACTCGCTACGTCTCTTTGATGAGGACAACTTCCAGGTCATCCTAGACACGTTTCAGGACCGCCGTTCAGGATACATGTTTGTGACGAGCCCACTTGGCGCGAAACTTGAGCAACAGGTGACCGAAGAGGGCGAAGGCGGCTGGCGGGGCAAAAATTCCTCCAATATCAACCTCAACTGGGACGGTGTCTGGGGCGTGGTAGCCACACGAACACCGGACGGGTGGGCGGCAGAAATTTCGATTCCGATGGTCACACTACGGTTCCCAAAAACTGACCGGCAGGTGTGGGGTGTCAACTTCATGCGGAACATTCGCCAGAAGAACGAACAAGTATTCTGGGCACCTATCACGAAGGAGTACAAGCTGACCCGGGTGAGCTTGGCCGGCACGATGGAAGGGATTACCGGTGTGGACCGAGGCATGGATTTGAGGGTGACTCCCTATTTGCTCAGTGGTGGCAAACAGCAGCGTCGCGGGTCCACTCTGGACGCCTCTGGTTTTGGCGATGTGGGCCTCGACGTCAAGTATGGAGTGGCTTCTGGTTTGAATCTCGACCTCACACTTAATACCGACTTCGCGCAAGTTGAGATCGACGAGCAACAAGTGAACCTGACGCGTTTCCCACTCTTTTTTCCAGAGAAGCGAGACTTCTTCCTCGAAAATTCTGGGATGTTTAATGTCGGCGCGGGTTCCAGTGGCTTCGGCCGCCATGCCGACCTTTTCTTTACACGACGGGTCGGATTGTCGTCCTCTGGACAACCGATCCCGATCGTTGGTGGTGCACGTCTTACCGGCAAGATCAACCGACACAACATCGCTGCGCTGAACATCACAACACAGGGAAGTTTCGGTTCACCGGGCGAGAATTTTTTCGTCGGGCGGTACAGTCGAGACATTTTTTCTCGCTCGAAAGTTGGCGGCATTGTCATTAGCAAAGAGGCAGTCGACGGGTCGGACTATAACCGCACGTTCGCTGCTGACGTGTCTCTTGCGGCGCATAAAAATTTCGTGATGTATGGATTCTTGGCCAAGACGCAGAGTCCAGGGATTTCGATTGGCGATATGGCCGGATTTTTTCGCGGAACGTGGCTGAGCCCATCGTGGAGTATTTTCGGCGAATACACTGACCTCCAGGATAATTTCAACGCCGAGGTCGGGTTTGTACCTCGTGTCGGCATTCGCACGTCAAAGTTTCACGCCGAGTGGGATCCACGGCCAGGGAAATGGAATATTCGCATGATAGATCCGATGTGGGAGATTACCTACACGACTGATCAACACAACCGGCTACTGACTCGAAAAATTCATCACATGGTCGGCGTTTATTTTGAAGATGGGTCCGAGGGTTTGGTTTACTACAACGACTATTTCGAACAACTCGACGCACCGTTCTACATTCACCAGGACGTGACAATTCCTGCCGGGACCTACCGGTTTGGCGAGTGGGTATACAGGTATAAGACCGATCCGTCTCGGCGTCTTTACGGGGAGTTGCGTTATTCACCGCAAACATTTTTTGGTGGCACGCGCACGGACATCCGTGGCACTGTCGGGGTGCGTGCAACAAGTCGGATCGCAACGGAAGCCAAGTTCAGTCGTAGTGACGTCGAGCTGCCAGGAGGATCATTCACAACGAACCTCGTGGCTCTAACGGCCGATTTCTCGTTCTCTCCTAAGGTCACGCTTCGCACGCTCTCGCAGTACAATTCTGTCACCCATGAAACTAGTAACAGCGTTAGATTTAATTGGATCTACAAGCCTGGCAGCGATATCTACATTGCTTACGATGAGCTCAGACTCGACATGGAGCCGCAGTTTGCCGGTATCAGGCGTGCCTTCCCGTGGGTGCGAAACCGGCAGCTTGCCATTAAGATGACCTACCTGTTGTCCCGCTAGTCTTTGACATTCTTGGCCGCCTGTTCGCATCGATTGGCCCACCGTACTGCACAACTAATCTCTCCCCTGTTACCCGAAAACCGTCTCCACAATGTTTCCAGGACCGAGGTCGATCCCAGTAGACTGCGGTTGACGGCTGTCAAGAGCTAAGTACACCGTTTCATAAGTTCGTACACGTATTTCTCATGCGGCGATCGAGTCTGGCTTCTGGAGCGCCAGTTTGGCGAGCAAACGGGCCAAGTCGCGCCGCGCGAAGGTCCACTCGAATGGTCGGGCCAGCGATTGATAGTGACGCTGAAACGCCAGGACCCGGGTCTCCACGTCGGCCAGGGAATCGCAGTCGTTCGGCGTCAGGACCTTGCGTTGCACGATCGAGAAGTAGGTCTCGATTTGATTGAGCCAACTGGCATGGACGGGCCCGTGCACGAGCACCAGATTCGGATACTGCCGCTGGAGTCGTTCCACGGCGCGCGCACCGCGGTGCGACGAACCGTTGTCGACGATCCAGAATACGCGCCGCGCGTCGCGATAGGGCGGAAGCGTCATGACTTGCGCGACTAGGCGGTCGAACGGGGCAATCCCGGTGGTGGGCTCGCAGCGGCCAAAGAGCCGGGCCTGATGCACATCCAAGGCGGCCAAGTACGCCCAGGCTCCGGCGCGCTCGTATTCATGCTCGACCTTCATCAGGGCCCCGGCCCGGGTCGGCTGCGTCGCGTGGCGGCGGCGGCGCGCTTGAATGCTCGTCTTCTCATCGGCAGAGATCACGAAGTCGTCAGCGGTCAGGGGGCGCTCCTCCCAGACGCGCTCGTAGAGGTCGAGGATCCGCCCGGCCTTGGTCGCAAACTCCGGATCGCGCGGAAAGATCCAGCTCCGGTGGAACCACGGCCGAATCGCGTCGTCGTGCAGCCAGCGCCAGATCGTGCTGCCGCTGATGGATGCCACCAGCCCGGTCCGCTGGGTTTCGGCGGCCAACTCGCTCATGCTCCACCGGGCCAGCGGGCGCTGGGCGCGGGCAGGCAATTCACACGCGAGGGCTTTGACGGTGACGACGACTTCTGGGGGGAAAAGCCCGGGGACGTCCCGAGCGTGATTGATCCTCCAGCCCGGGGAGCCGTTCTTTAAAAAAGCGTTTTCGCCAGACCGAGACCACTTCCCGCCGGGTCCGCAAGCCGCGGGCGATCGCCTTATTGGACCAGCCCTCGGCCGCCAGCAGGATCATCGTGGCGCGGAGCACCTCGAAATACGGGCGCGTGTATCGTGCCGCCCGGTCGATCAACGTCCGTTCTTCGGCGGCCGACAGCACAATCCGATAGGGGCTCTGCCGAGGCATCGTTTACGGCGCCACTCCGTCTGGAGTACGGTGCCATATTTTGGCGCTCAGTACAAGAGGAAAACGTTAGCGTATTTATGAAACGGTGTACTAAGTTGAAGTGTCGAAACCGATTAGGACAAGAAGTCACGTGCCATCACCGGGTTAGAGAAAGGTATTGGGCGGGTTCGACTCCCGCCGCCTCCACCATTTTCCCCTGTAAAATCAGGCGCTCTTGCGTTCGCGTCTGA
The DNA here is from genome assembly GCA_965197375.1 of Vicinamibacterales bacterium. Classification (GTDB taxonomy): domain Bacteria; phylum Acidobacteriota; class Vicinamibacteria; order Vicinamibacterales; family UBA8438; genus CBDAMZ01. The sequence continues at coordinate 77,502 of CBDAMZ010000009.1, read as the reverse complement.
TGCGTTTCCGTCAGCTCTCCACTGCCCACGCCGGTACAGGCCCGTCGAGCAAGCGAATAGCACTCTCAACAGTCTTGGGACTGAAATGCATGTAGCGCTGGGTTGTAGAGAGATCTTCGTGTCCCGCCAGTTCCTGAATCGCCTTCGCAGCCGCCCCGTGGGCGAAGACGAGATAGACGCGCTACTTAATTAAGCAGCGAAAGCAAGCTGCGCATCCGCAGTTACATTAGTTTCCATCGGATTAACGAGTCGATGGCGCTCGGCGCCTAGGCAACGTACGATAGGCTTCGCTTATGTCTCAGTCTGTCGCGGGAAGGACCAGGTTCAGGAGGTTGTTAGGCTTCGCGTTGTCGGTTTTCCTACTAGCAGTCACAGTAAGCCTGCGGTCGCGTGTGCAGGAAGCCCCCCCGGCCGTGGCACCGCATGAGCCACCTCTGAAACTGATCACCTTCAGTCACCGTCAGCATGTCACCGACGTCGGCTTGGACTGCCAACTCTGTCACGCGTACGCGCGACGCGGCCCGGTGGCAGGCATCCCGTCGGTGGCACGGTGCGCCGGGTGCCACCGGTTTGTTCTGCCAGGCAGTCCGGAGGTCAAAAAAATCCTGGCGCACCTGGAGGCCGAGGAACCCATCCCCTGGGTGCGGGTGCATGATCTCCCGGAGTTCGTCCGCTTCACCCACAAGCGTCATGTGCACGCCGGGGTCACGTGCCAGACGTGTCATGGTGACGTCGCACGCATGGAACTTGCGACCCGGGTTGTGCCCCTCACGATGGATTGGTGCGTCAGCTGCCATGAGGAGCGAAACGCGCCGCTCGACTGCCTAACCTGCCACTACTAGGAGTGCGAATGAACCCAGACCAACACACGTCTCTCACCCAGACAGTGGGACGCCGAACGTTCTTGAAAGTATTGGGCAACACGGCGCCCGCCCTGGCGATCACCGCGTGTGCACCCGGAACAGCCGAACGGGTTATCTCCTACGTTGTGCCTCCCGAAGATGTTGTCCCTGGCGTGGCCACGTGGTACGCCACCGTCTGCGGCGAGTGCCCAGCGGGATGCGGCATGGTCGTCCGCACGCGCGAGGGACGTGCCGTCAAGGTCGAGGGCAACCCGAAGCATCCCGTCAACCGCGGCAGTTTATGTGTCCGCGGTCAAGCCTCACTGCAGGGGTTGTATAACCCGGACCGCTTTACCGGCCCCAAGCGTCGGCGCGTGACCAATACCGAGTCCGGACAGACGGTGCTTGAGCCGGTCGAGTGGCAGACCGCGCTGCAGGAGTTCATTAAGCACTTGCAGGAAATCCGAGCTGATGGTCAGGTAGGGCGGATCGCAATCGTGACACCCCTGATGACCGGTGCGCTCGATGATTTAATCGAGCGCTGGGCCGACGCTGTCGGAGCTCGCCGTCTCCGGTACGAACCATTCGCCTACGAGGCGATCCGGGCGGCCAACTTGGCTACGTTTAACCGGTCGACGGTTCCCCACTATGACTTCACGACACCAGATCTAGTCGTCTCGTTTGGCGCAGACTTCTTGGAAACCTGGCTGTCAACAGTTGGCTACAGCCGGGACTATGCTGCAGGACGCCGACTGGAGAACCGGCGCTCACGGCTTGTGCAGATCGAGCCACGGATGTCGCTCACAGGAGCCAAGGCAGACCAGTGGCTCGAGGTCGAGCCAGGCACAGAAGGACTAATCGCGGCTGCAATGATTCACACAATCGTCTCGGAGAATCGTGTTCAAGTTAAAGGATTGACCGACGTCACCACAACTCGAATCTTCGATCTGGTAAGCGAACACGCGCCAGAACAGGTCGCCGACCAGGCTGGCCTCGCCGCGGAAGTCATCAGAGAATTAGCTCGGCACTTCTCTGATCCCGCTGCAGGCCCGGGACGGACGTTGGCAGTCGGCGGGGGTGTCGCAGCCACAGGTGAAACGGCTACAGCTACCTTGATCGGGATCAATCTGCTGAACTATGTCGCTGGGAACAACGGTGCCACGGTCATATTCGACGCGGACACCGAACCAGACACCAGCGATTCCGTGGGTTGGAACGGCGTTGACACACACCGAGACATGCTCGATCTAACTGCGGCGATGCGATCGGGTGAGATCGATCTACTGCTGCTTCATAACGTGAACCCGGTCCACAGTATGCCGGGCGGGGCCGCCTTCGCGGCTGCACTCGCTGACGTACGAATGGTCGTGAGCACGTCGAACTGTCCCGACGAGACCTCAAGCCTCGCCCATCTGGTCCTCCCGACGCACACCCCACTCGAATCATGGGGAGATGTCGAGTCCAGACAAGGCGTCCGTGGACTGATGCAACCGGCGATGAAACCCGTATTCGACACAAGACATCTGGGAGACCTCTTGCTCGACCTCGGCCGAGCACTCGGCGGTACCGTCGCCGACGCGGTGCCAGCGCGCGGAGATTTCCTTCAGTTTCTCCGGACGGAGTGGCAGTCCGTGCACGTGAGGTTGACGAGCTTGACTAGCGAGTCGGCCGAACCTTTGGACCATGACTTCGAAACGTTCTGGACAGACGCCCAGCAACGGGGGGGGGGTTGGCAACCGGTACCAAGCGACGACATTAGACTGAATCCAGCGGTGTTAGACACACCCCTCAACCTCAAGACCTCAGGGTCACAGCGACCCTTAGCCCTTGTGGTGTATCCATCACTCCACATGTACGACGGCCGGGGCGCGAATCGGGCCTGGCTGCAAGAAGTGCCAGACCCACTGATGAAAACGACGTGGAGTAGCTGGGCCGAGGTTGCCCCAGAGACCGCTCGTGCGATTGGCGCTGAAGATGGACAGCTTCTCACGCTCGAGTCTGACACCGGTACGCTCGACGTAACTCTGCTCATCAATTCGCATCTCCGGACCGGTGTGGTTGCGATGCCATTGGGACAGGGACACACGCACTACGGGAGATATGCCTCAGGTCGGGGCGTGAATCCGACTGTACTGTTGGATCCGGATCCGGTTCTCGCAGACGGTGGGCCCCGATGGCTGGGAACACGTGTCGATGCCACACCGCGGGCTGTTCGACGCCCGGTGTCACGTTTTCAGTCGACGTTTGATCAGAACGGACGAGACATCGCGCGGGCTGTAACGCGCGACAACCTTGATGCCGGTCAGCTTGATCAAGAGCCTCCTCTCCCAAGTTTGTACCCCGAGCATCCGCACCCAGTTCACCGATGGGGAATGGCCATAGACCTTGACGCCTGTCACGGATGCAACGCCTGCGTCGCGGCTTGCTACGCAGAAAACAACGTGCCGGTTGTGGGGGCCGACGCTATGCGAGCGGGGCGCACGATGTCGTGGCTTCGCATCGAGCGGTTCGTCGAAGACGATGGGAGTCCAACTGACAACCGCTTTATCCCGATGCTCTGCCAACACTGTGACCACGCACCGTGTGAGTCAGTGTGCCCAACCTACGCCACATATCACACCGACGAAGGGTTGAATGCGCAGGTCTATAACCGGTGTGTGGGCACGCGGTACTGCGCGAACAACTGTCCTTACAAGGTCCGTCGGTTCAATTGGTTCAACCCGGAAGTGCCTCCGCCCTTGACGCAACAGCTCAACCCAGACGTCACGCCACGGGTTGCCGGAGTCATGGAGAAGTGCACCTTCTGCGTGCAGCGAATCCGGGAAGGGCAGGATCTAGCCAAGGATGAAGACCGGCCTGTCAAGGATGGCGATGTCACACCGGCCTGTGCACAAACTTGTCCGGCAGAGGCGATCGTGTTCGGCGATCTCAACGATCCGACCAGCCGCGTGTCACAACTGGCCGGCGATACGAGAGCCTACCACGTGCTGGGGTCACTAAACACCCGCCCGGCGGTGACCTATCTGAGGAAGGTGCGTGAAACGTAGGAACCGAACGATACGATGACCCTTAGCGGCACCACTGACAACATCCTCCGCACCCTTAGACAGCCAGAACCTGCGTACTTCACCACTTTAGCGTGCCTCTTGGCTATCCTCGCACTGGGGGTTGTCGCCTTCGCCTACCAGTTTCAGATCGGTCTGGGCGTCGCCGGCTACCAGCCACCGATTTTCTGGGCGGTATACATCACTAACTTCGTGTTCTGGATTGGCATCACGCACTCAGGGACGCTAATTTCGGCCGTGTTATTTCTGTTTCGGGCACGCTGGCGAACAGGCGTGGCTCGGGCGGCCGAAGCGATGACCGTTTTCGCGATCATGACGGGCGCGCTGTTTCCGATCATCCATCTCGGGCGACCCTGGCTCTTCTACTGGCTCCTGCCATTTCCGAACGAGCGCCACTTGTGGGTGAACTTTCTGTCGCCGATCATCTGGGATCTATTTGCGATCACAACGTATCTCACCGTCAGTATCGTCTTTCTCTATGTGGGACTCCTGCCGGACATCGCGACGGCTCGCGACAAGATCCGTGACTGGCGTCAACCCTTCTATCGCCTTCTGTCACTCGGCTGGTCAGGCTCGGACCGTCAGTGGTGGCACTACAACAGTTTGTATGGCCTCCTCGCAGCGCTGATCGTACCGCTCGCCATATCGGTACATAGCATCGTGTCGTGGGACTTCGCAACCACCCTGGTCCCTGGCTGGCACAGCACGATCTTTGCCCCATATTTTGTGGCAGGCGCGATCTTGTCAGGTGTCGCGATGATGATCACGCTGTTGATCCCGATGCGAACGCTGCTGGGGCTTAAGTCCTACATACGGGTCCAACACTTCGACAACCTTGGCAAACTACTGGTCCTGATGTCATTGATCATGAGCTACGCCTACGGCATGGAGTTCTTCGTGGCCTGGTATAGCGGCAACCCCTTCGAGCAGGGCACGTACTGGACTCGTGTGACCGGCCAGTATGCGCCGTTGACGTGGACGATGCTGGTGTGCAACACCCTCGTCCCATTGATGCTTCTCGCCAAACAGATCCGCACTCACCTCGGCACGTTGTTCGCCGTCGCGATCCTCGTCAACATCGGGATGTGGCTCGAGCGGTATGTCATTATCGTCAGCTCACTGGCGCACGGTTTCGACCCCGCCAATTGGACGAGCGATCTGTATCACCCAACGTGGGTGGAGGTCGCGATCACGGCCGGGTCGTTTGCCCTGTTCTTTCTGCTGTTCCTCGTGTTCGTGAAAGTGTTCCCACCAGTCGCCATGAACGAGATTAAAGAAAGGACCGAGCTGACGTGAACCAGACCACGGTGCTGGGTGTCTATAAGAGTGGCGGCCGGGCGGCAGAGGCCATCGCTGCGATTCGGCACGCGCAATTGGGCGTGGTCCACGCGTATTCGCCGACGGCTGACGCTGCGATTCTCGGTGCTCGACCGCGACGCACGAGCCAGGTTCGGCTCTTCACACTGCTGGGCGGCATCCTGGGATGTGTCATCGGGGTGGCGTTCCCCGCCTACACGATGACAGATTGGCCTCTAATCGTTGGTGGGAAGCCACTACTGTCGTTGCCTCCCCTCGTCATCATCGGTTTCGAGCTGATGATATTGGGTGCTGCACTGAGCGGGTTGGTCGGGTTCTTGTTGCTGAGCGGACTGCCACACCTGCGAGGAGAACCGCTCGTCGACCGACGATTCACCAATGACCTCTTTGGTGTTCTAGTAACCTGCATGACCGAGCGTCGCTCGGAGGTTCGCGCGCATCTTGAACACGCCGGAGCAACTGAGGTAATCAACGGTGGGTAAGCTCCGCATCGTGGTCGCGCTTGCGCTCGGCTGTCTGTGGCTGGTGGCGTGTGCAGCTCCACACGACATGTGGAACAGCGCGGCAGTCGGGACGCACGAGCAGCCCATGAACCCACCGGCCGGTGTACTCGCCATCGATGGACCAGCGATCATGGACCGAGTCACAGCTCGGGACACGCTCACGAACCCAACCCTGACCTCAGCCGCGGTGCTGGCCGAAGGCGCGGAGCTCTACGGGATCTACTGTGCGATGTGCCACGGCTCGAGCGGCGAGGGAGATGGTCCTATCGCTGAGTACTTCCGCAGTATGCCTGACCTGACAGCACCGTATGTCCAGCGCTATCCGGACGGGTGGCTCTATACCATCCTCCGCGAGGGCGGGCGTAACATGCCGGGCTACGCAAACTCGCTTAGCGTCAACGAACGCTGGGCTGTCGTGCACCACCTTCGGATATTCGGACGCGGCCAATGACATCCGCGCAGGACCACCACGTTCGGATTGTGTCAGCACGGGTTCACCGTCTCTTGGTTGCGCTTGGTGTGATCGGCGCGGCTGCGTTTCTGTATGGCGTCCTCTTCGGTAATCCCCTCCGCGCATGGCAGGCGTTGTTGGTGAACTTTTTATTCTTCGGCGGATTGGCGCAGGCCGGTATTGTGATCTCGGCTCTTGTCCAGGCCACTTCCGCCAGCTGGGGTAGGTCACTGAAACGAGCGGCTGAGGCCACGGTGGCATTCCTACCCATCTCGTTCATGTTGTTGCTGGTGCTTTTTCTTGGCATGCCGACGTGGGCTCCATGGGTCCAGGACCAGTCGGGCGCTCGACAAATATGGCTCAACATCCCCTTCTTCGTAGCGCGCGAGAGCACCGCTTTCCTAGCATTGGGAGCGATAAGCCTCGCTTACGTGTATCACTCCCTTCGCCCAGACATCGGCATGCTGCACGAATCTGGACAACGACAGGCGTCTGGATTCGCGCACCTGTTAATTAGAGACTGGCGCGGCATCAACTACGAACAGCCGCGCGCCCAGCGTCGTCAGGACATGCTCGCACCCGCCGTGCTGGTTGCCTACGGATGGATCTTCTCGCTGGTCGGGTTCGACTTCGTGATGGCACTTGACCGTCACTGGTACTCGTCACTAGTTGGTGGCTATTTTTTCACCGGGAACCTACTTGCCGGGGTGTCGTTTCTAGCGCTAGTTGCCGTGTGGGGTCGCGACCGCCTCCACCTGTATGACTACATCGGGCGTGGGCAGCTCCATGACCTCGGCAAGCTGTTGTTCGGCTTCTGTATCCTGTGGGCCTATATGCTATGGTCGCAGTATCTGGTGATCTGGTACGGCGACCTCCCAGAGGAGATTCAGTTCATTGCCCATCGGATGCAGGGCTCGTGGGCGCCGGTCACGTGGCTGGCCTTTGGGCTAATCTTCCTCATCCCGTTCGTTGTGTTGCTCAGTCGTCAGGTAAAGACCTACGCGCCAGGTCTGGTTGCGGTCGCATTAGCGATCCTGGCTGGAATGTGGTTAGAGCGTTTCATTTTAGTGTCGCCGTCACTCTGGCATGGTGACCAGGTCCCACTCGGGATTCTTGAGCTTCTTATCACAAGTGGTGTGCTCAGCTTGTTTGCTCTCTGTTACACGATGTTTATCCACACATTTCCGTTTCTTGTGGTCTCCGACCCTCGGCTGAACAAGGTGACGTGAGGCCCACATATCACGACATCCCCATGAGATCATCACCAGTCCCGAAGCAGTCGGCTCTGCTTTTCCCCTATAAAATAAGGGCAATTCGTCACTCCCTGTTTCACTTCCCCTATCTCTCCCCCGTCAGAGCGATCGAGCAACCGAATGGCAGACTCCTTTGCCGCTGGACTCAGATGCATGTAGCGCTGCGTGGTTGCCAGATTGGCATGACCGGCAATGGGTCCACAGGAGTTCTAGGCTGTAAACCGCCCAACGCCACGCACCCGCGGGCGATCTAGAATCGACCGATGGTCGATTTCGGGATCGTCCTCGCGTACTTCGCCGTCATCTTCACGATCGGCCTGTGGGCCCGAGCCGATTCGGCCGCCGATCCTGAGGAGTACTTCCTCAGCTCACGCTCGTTGCGGTGGCCATCCATCGCGATTTCCACGATCGCGACCAACATCGAGGCCGGCCATTTCCTTTCGGTGGCCGGCGCAGCCTACGTCGACGGCCTGGCGCTGGCAAACTTCGAACTCAACGCCATCTTCGGCATTGTCGTCGCAGCCTTCTTCTTCATCCCACTCTACCTCCGGCTGAGAGTCGTGACCATCAGCCAGTTTTTCGAGCAGCGGTTCGGGCCGCAGATCGCGCTCGCGTATGCGTTGCTGATGATTGTGCTGTACGCGCTCCTCTATCTCGGCACCGCGTTGTTTTGGGCGGCCTACGCGCTTGACGGCATCTTTACCGAGATGGTGGCGTGGATCAGCGACAGCCAGGCCGTGCGGCTGGCTGTCCTGATCGTGGCCCTCGGGGCGCTCTCGGCGATGTACACGTATCTGGGCGGATTGCGCGCCGTGGTGCGGACCGACCTCGCGCAGTTCGTCTTGCTCCTCGGCGGCGGCCTCATCACGGTGACGATTGCGGTGCACCACCTCGGCGGCTGGGCAGCGCTCTTCGGCAAGACGGGGCACCTCATGCACCTCCACCTGCCGCGAGACCACCAGACGATCCCGTGGACCGCTCTGCTTGGGATGAATCTGCTGAACCTGAACTACTGGGGTGCGAACCAGGTCATTCTCCAGCGGGCCTTGGCGGCGAAGAGCCTACGGGACGCCCAGGTAGGACTTTTGGTCGGAGGGGTTCTCAAATATGTCATGCTGCTCATCATCGTCATCCCTGGTATCGCGATGGCAGGGATTCTGGCCGACGCGCCACTCGACGATCCGGACACGGTGTACATTACCCTCGTCAACCAATTCCTCCCGACCGGCCTGCGCGGCCTGATCGTCTGCGGGCTCTTCGCCTCGCTGATGAGCACGGTCGACTCGATCTTCAACTCAGTATCGACGCTGTGGTCCATCGACATCTACAAGCGCCACCTGCGGCGGGACGCATCCCCGTACGATATCGTCCGGATGGGCAAAATGGCTATCCTGGGGGCGTTGGTGACCGGCGTGCTGTTTGCCTTTACGGTGGTCTTCTTCAAGACCGGGAGTCTGCAAGCGGATCCGCTCACCCACTGGTTCAACGAGTTGTCGTACTACGTGAAGAATGGGTTTGTCGTCATCGCGACCGCCGCCGTCTTTCTCATCCGGCCGTCACGATGCCTCGTGTTGGGCGCCTTGCTCGGCAGCATGGCGATGTACCTCGGCTTCACGCTCGTGTGGCCGGAGACGAGCTACCTCGTGCGGTCTGGGTGGGTCATCGTGCTCAGCTTCGCCGCGGTGGCCGTGCCGACGATGATGCGCCAGGGATGGCGAACCCCGTTGCGCAACCTGGTCGCGGCGCCCGACAGGGGCGTGGCGCGGTTCGGTGCGGGACTGCTCGCCTCCCTGGTCTTGGCCCACGTGCTGTTCCATTGAGTTGTCGGGCAAGGCTCCGCCAGTCGATTCTGTACGCATCACGCCCGGTGGTTTGGGAATGTTCAACTCGATGGTGATGGGCGTCTCCGGTTCCGGCAGCTCACGAAGGTTCGGGCGCTCATAGGCGTAGGTCATCAGCGCCGTCAGGAGCGATGAATGCAGGCGTCCGGCTCCGGCCCGCGCGTCAGCCAGCAACCGCGCTTGCACCTGCGGGTCTTCCACGATGCCGGTGGCCCACTTCCGCAGGGAAAGCCTGGTTGGAGCTCACCGGTCATCGGCTCGACAACTGGCTGGAGACGGCGCGCACGTATAGCGTGACGGGCGTGTGCGGGTTACGGCGAACAGGGAAAGATTTCTTCGAGCGCCGCAAGCACAAGCAAAGCATCCGGTAGGTCAATCGTCCACTGTTCGAGCGGAGACCTTGGCCTCGTGGCTACCGCCGTCACGGGTGGCCACGTTCACCGTCAATACCATCGGTTTGCAACAGATCTGACAATCTTCAATGTACTCCTGTCGCGCGACCGACCAATCAATCACAACCTCAAGCTGCTCACCGCAATAGGGACATTGAATGAGTTCACCCACGACAGTTCCTTTCGTCTCAGCGCGAAGGGGGTCCCTCCCTAAGCGTTCCGAGTTGGAACCAGCTCCTGGCGAACGCGATGAGACGTGTGTAGCGTCTGGTCATCAGCCGGCTCCGGCACATTAACTGGAGGAACGGCGTCTGCATCGGACCTGTCGATCGGGACGTGCTCGTGGGCTTCATTCCGCCGTGGGAGTCCGACAGCCGGCCGAACCATGGCGTGACGGGAGAGGGCGTGGGAGTGGACGAGGACGGCAACATCTTCGTGGCCGAGGGACCGGCCTCGCTCAGCGATGCGGGCTCTGCGTTCACGAAGTATGTGGTGGCCGGTATGTAAGCTGGGCAGGGTGCTTTCGGCGTGTCGATCGATCGACAGAAACAGCTTCCTCTACCGACAAAGGCATTTCCCTTGGGCGACAGCGGGCGTTCAGCCCCAAGATAATATCTCGGGCCGTGTCCGAACATGGACATCTGGGAAGTCGCCCCTGCAGCACCGGCGGGAGACTTCTCGCAGCAGGGACAGTTTCGGGGGACAGTTGCTGAAATCGGGCAAGACTCGGTCACCTGAGCAAGCCAGAAACCCCAATGAAAATAATGCCTGAGGTGGGGGTCGAGCCCACACGGAGCGTAAGCTCCACGGGATTTTGAGCCCCAATCTCGCCACTCTGGCGATCCACCTAAAACGGCGTAAACAGCGACATCTACGTCCGTTCCGCTGAAGTCGTTCTGTGCACGACAGAGCAGCGATTAGCGCCGATTAGCCACAAACCACTAGTGCCGCTTCACCCGCGCGAGCCGTAAGCCTCGTCCCTGTTGGAGCGCCCGTCCCTTCCGCTTTGTGGGTGGCGTTATCGGCATCTTATAAAGGCACCCCTCTTATCCCCTCCCCCCGGTTAGGCCGCATCCACGCAGTGCTCGTACCATCACTCGGTGAGATCCGTGGCGGACGGTGTGTGTCCCGTCTCCACTATGTCTCCCTGAATCGTACCGGATTTCTCGGAGACCGAATGCGTTGAATCAGGCCACCTCAGCCTGCTCGTAGTACTGCGCCTCGAACTCTGCTGGTGGAATGTCCCCGAGCGGCCCCAACAGTCGTCGTGTGTTGAACCAGTCCACCCACGTCAAGGTGGCGAACTCCACGGCCTCGAGGGTGCGCCACGGGCCCTTCCGTCGAGTTGCCTCCGTCTTGTACAAGCCGATCACCGATTCGGCGAGGGCATTGTCATAGGCATCGCCTTGGCTGCCGACCGACGGCGCGATGCCGGCGTCCACGAGGCGATCCGTGTACCGCATCGAGAGATATTGCGACCCGGCATCACTGTGATGTACGAGGCCGGTGGGGGCGTCGCCCCGGCGGGCGTAGATCGCCTGCTCCACCGCATCCAGCACAAAGTCCGTGCGCATGGAGACCGACACCCGCCAGCCCACAATGCGTCGCGCAAACACGTCGATGACGAACGCGACGTAGCCAAAGCCGCCCCAGGGTGCGACGTACGTGAAATCGGAGACCCAGAGCTGATTCGGACGGGTGGCCACGAATCGGCGGTCAACGAGGTCCACCGGGCGACCGCCCTCACCGGCGTGGGTCGTGGTGACCCAGGCCCGGCCCCGGACGGCCCCGGCAAGGCCCATCGCGCGCATCAGGCGCGCCACGGTGCAGCGCGCCACGCGGACGCCGTCCCGTCGCAGCTGCTTCCAGACTTTCCGGGGGCCGTAGACCTGCTGGTGCGCGTCATAGACCCGCTGAATCTCGACGCGGAGCTGATCGTCGCGCTGCGTCCGTGCGGACCGACGCGTCGGATGTGTCCGCTGGTGCCGATGGCGATGAGTCCGTCGACGGGGCGATCGGCAGCACGGCGCAGATCGGCTCGACCCCGACCACGGCGCGATGGTCGGCGATGAACTGGACCATCGTGGCGACGTCCTCCGGCGGTCGCGCTCCGCCTGGGCGAAATACGCGAACGCTTTCCGCAGGATCTCATTCGCCCGCTTCAGCTCACGGACCTCGCGCTCCAGCTCCTTCAACCGCTCCCGCTCGCTCGTCGTCAGGCCCGGCCGATGCCCAGCATCACGCTGCGCCTGCCGCACCCACTTCCGCAGCGTCTCCGCCGTGCAGCCGAGCTTCGGCGCCACCGACTGCAGCACCGCCCACTCTGAGGCGTGGGCCTCCCGGTACTCCTCGACCATCCGGACGGCACGTTCGCGCACTTCCGGAGAAAACCGACTGGGACGTCCCATAGCCCCCATCCTCCCAAGCAATGAGGTCTCCGAGAAACCCGGTACGATTCAGTCCAGTCGTTTACCTGATGCCTGAGTCCATCCCGGACAGGCCTGAGAACATCGCTAGAGCCATCCTGCAGCGACCACCGAAGAAAGACTTGGACTACCTTAAGCCAGGGTCTGGAGCTAAGGTCGAGCGGTAGGGGTTCCTGACCGACTAGGGTAAACTAGTATATAAGTCTCTTAAGTATCTCGACCTCGTCTCCTCAAAACTAATCCCCAAACGAGATACCAAGGGCCCGGGCTGTTTGAACCAGGTCAAGATCGAGCGGGATCCCCTTCGTCTTCCCCACCACATCAGCCAGCTGGACCGCGATTAGGTTCGGCGGGCGGTTCGCGACCATCACTCCAAACACGGATCGATGGGCCAGTTCAAACGCCTTACCTCCAAAGCGTGTAGCCAAAACACGGTCGAAGCTCGTCGGTGTGCCACCCCGTTGCAGATGTCCAAGCACAACACACCGAGTCTCCTTACTGGTAGGCTCTTGAAGCTCCCTCGCAACCAGGGCGCCCATACCACCCAAACGTTGCTGCCGTCCCTCTCCGCCGGAATCTACCACTGCAACTTCTCCACCTTTCGGCCTCGTTCCTTCCGCAACCACTACAATGCTTGATCGAGCACCAAGAGTCTCGCGCTTCAGAATGCACTCGGCAACACGTTGGAAATCAAACGGAATTTCAGGAATAAGAACAACGTCCGCACCCCCAGCTACGCCAGCGTAAAGGGCGATCCAACCGCTGTTCCGACCCATGACCTCAACCACCATGATTCGAGAATGCGCCTGTGCTGTCGTGTGAAGACGGTCGATCGCCTGCATGCCGAAGCTGACTGCTGTGTCAAAACCAAACGTGCTATTAGTGCCAACAATGAATCGTACCGGGTTTCTCGGAGACCTCATTGCTTGGGAGGATGGGGGCTATGGGACGTCCCAGTCGGTTTTCTCCGGAAGTGCGCGAACGTGCCGTCCGGATGGTCGAGGAGTACCGGGAGGCCCACGCCTCAGAGTGGGCGGTGCTGCAGTCGGTGGCGCCGAAGCTCGGCTGCACGGCGGAGACGCTGCGGAAGTGGGTGCGGCAGGCGCAGCGTGATGCTGGGCATCGGCCGGGCCTGACGACGAGCGAGCGGGAGCGGTTGAAGGAGCTGGAGCGCGAGGTCCGTGAGCTGAAGCGGGCGAATGAGATCCTGCGGAAAGCGTTCGCGTATTTCGCCCAGGCGGAGCGCGACCGCCGGAGGACGTCGCCACGATGGTCCAGTTCATCGCCGACCATCGCGCCGTGGTCGGGGTCGAGCCGATCTGCGCCGTGCTGCCGATCGCCCCGTCGACGGACTCATCGCCATCGGCACCAGCGGACACATCCGACGCGCCGGTCCGCACGGGCGCAGCGCGACGATCAGCTCCGCGTCAAGATTCAGCGGGTCTATGACGCGCACCAGCAGGTCTACGGCCCCCGGAAAGTCTGGAAGCAGCTGCGACGGGACGGCGTCCGCGTGGCGCGCTGCACCGTGGCGCGCCTGATGCGCGCGATGGGCCTTGCCGGGGCCGTCCGGGGCCGGGCTTGGGTCACCACGACCCACGCCGGTGAGGGCGGTCGCCCGGTGGACCTCGTTGACCGCCGATTCGTGGCCACCCGTTCGAATCAGCTCTGGGTCTCCGATTTCACGTACGTCGCACCCTGGGGCGGCTTTGGCTACGTCGCGTTCGTCATCGACGTGTTTGCGCGACGCATTGTGGGCTGGCGGGTGTCGGCCTCCATGCGCACGGACTTTGTGCTGGATGCGGTGGAGCAGGCGATCTACGCCCGCCGGGGCGACGCCCTCACCGGCCTCGTACATCACAGTGATGCCGGGTCGCAATATCTCTCGATGCGGTACACGGATCGCCTCGTGGACGCCGGCATCGCGCCGTCGGTCGGCAGCCAAGGCGATGCCTATGACAATGCCCTCGCCGAATCGGTGATCGGCTTGTACAAGACGGAGGCGATTCGACGGAAGGGCCCGTGGCGTACCCTCGAGGCCGTGGAGTTCGCCACCTTGACGTGGGTGGACTGGTTCAACACACGACGACTGTTAGGGCCGCTCGGGGACATTCCACCAGCAGAGTTCGAGGCGCAGTACTATGAGCAGGCTGAGGTGGCCTGATTCAACGCATTCGGTCTCCGAGAAACCCGGTACGATTCAGTCTAGTGTTTTGTGAGGACGAGGGATGTAATGCCTTTTTTCTGCGTGATGACGTCGCGACGGATATTCCCTGTGCTACGCTAGTCGAAGCATTCCGACCAAATCTGGTGAGGCAGTCGATGAGGGATCTTGTCGTCGGGGAGGGTGTGGATTTTTTTGAGGTTCTCACTGAGAAGCAACTGCCGCTCGTCGAAGTCTGAATGGGTTACTGTTCGCATGCGGGTAAACATTTGGGGATTATATACGGTGTCACCCAGGGCGGAGACTCACCCCTTTTTCGGGCGTCGTTTCTCAGCCGCCTTCTGATTCTTGAGATACTGCCAGCCGCCCGGTGGGGTGGTGGGACTGGTCAGCACGGCCTGGGCGATATGGGCCGGCGTGTCCGGGATCTGGTCCGGCATCACGTAGGTGACGGGACGGCCGCGCTTAGGTTGGCCGGGTTTCTTCGGCATTGTCTCAGCCCCGCGGCTGCGTGTTGGCCGTGAACTCGCTGACGTTCTCGGCACGACTAGTTGTGGTCTGTTGGCATGCCAAGCTGGATTTGACTATCTTATCTTCTCGCTGCGTTTGCTTAAGCTCTTCGTTTATCAGTCTTTGCAGCGCTCGTTCCGGCAGATTCATAAGCCACGCCAGTGGCCTCTCCTGCGTAGTTCGACATCGTTACCCCCAACCTCACTGTCGTCTTTAGCTGTAAGTTTCTCCGAGAGAAACGTGATCACCGGTCCCCCTGGATGAGCTATCGGCCATAGTGCCGTTCGGCCCAGTAGCTGCGCCAACCCCATCTCAAGCGCGTTCGGCTCCCGCACTTTATTGAACAACTCTTGGGCTTCGAGTCGGTCAATAACGAATCCGTGCGAGGAATACGCGCTGATCAGTTTCTCAAGGTTCTCCGATGTTGAATTCTGACTCTTCGCAATCAAGATCTCGCCGTACTGTTTTCCAACTCTATTCGCTCGACCAGCTTCCCCGACGTGCATCGGGTCGATCTGAGCGTAAATCCCTGATAGGAGCCCTGTTGCCAGACTGGACGCGACCTCCATGGCAGTGTGAGTCGTGATGGACGACCCAGCTCGAATCTTAATGTTGAGCATGAAGTTCTCGAACGCCGAAAACGCCCGGTCATGCAGGGTCGACAATGCTGATGTGACCGTGAGTCCAGACTACGTCTCGAACAGCTCATCCTTTCGCGACAACTGGACATCGAGGGGCCCCATTTCGCCGTGGTCAGAAGCGGTCAACTCCGACGCCCCCAGTGCGATAATAGTTCCTGAGCTCTTGCACCATCCACTTACGAACACAGAGTAGCCAGCGTAACGCTGTTGCAGACAGCGGGCAATCCGGAATGCTGCGTCAGCGTTTCCGCCTTCGGTAACAAGGAGCAAGAGCGCGGAAGACCGAGGTTGTTGGCACTCGCCGCACATGTTGATGAAGACGGAATCAAGCCCGCGCTGGATGGGGCCATTGTAGATGATCACGTCGGCATCGGCCGCTTCAGCGATTTCACTCGCGACAATTCGAGGCGTCCTCTTCGCCCCCTTTGCAGAAAGAGTCACATCTTCTTTTGTCAAACGAGGATTCTAAACCACCAAATCTTTGTAGCGCAACCGCTTTCCGTCCAGCCCACGCACCATCGTGCCCATCTGGTCCACGGTGTCCAGCTCGCGTTGATTGTGACGCCCGGCGAACTCGGTGACGTACCGGTCTAAGTGCGTCGGGCTCATGTGGTGGTACGTACCATGATAACCGCGTTTCAGCATGGACCAAAAGGACTCCAGGCCGTTGGTATGGGCCTAGCCGTTGACGAACTGGCCCACACTGTGCTTGACGGCTTCGTGATTGACGAGTCCCTGATAGGCGGTGTGTTCGTCGGTGTAGACCGTCGCGTCAGGTGCCGTGCGGTCGAGCACGAATCCCTTGAGTGTGGCTCCGTCGGTGTTCTCAACGACCTTCGCGCTGACCCGCTTGGTCGTGCGGTCCTTGACGCCAGCCACGGCCACCTTGCCGACCGCTCCGCGTCCTGCGCGAAGCTTCTTCTTCGCGTGCTTATTGCGCTCTTTGCCACCAACGAACGTCTCATCGGCTTCGACCGGGCCAGCGAACCGCTGCTGCTTCCGTGCCCACGATTCACGAATACGATGCGCGAGGTGCCACGCGGTTTTCTGCGTGACGCCGAGATCACGGTGGAGCTTCATGCTTGACGTGCCCTTGATCCCGGTGGCCATCAGGTAGAACGCGATAGCCCAAATTCGAAGTCCGAGATTCGAGCCCTGCATCGGAGTTCCGGTCTTGACCGAGAAGTCCTTCCGGCAATCACGACAGCGGTACGGTTGCGGCTTGCGCGTCCGTCGCTCCTGGATGTTGAGAGAGCCACACGCATGGCAGGCGATCCCGTTCGGCCAACGGCTCTGCACGAACCAGCGTTCGGCGGTCGCATCGTCCTGGAACATGCTGGTCACACCCAACAGGGAGAGCCCTTGACGGTAGTGCTTGCCTGGTGCGTTGTGGGCCATGTCTTACTCCTATTTATGAGACTATTTTACCCAATAGGCCCACGAGCGTCAAGGGTAAAACCGTATATAATCCCCAAACATTTCGGCATCACTGACAGGGGTGGGAATAGACGGGGTAGTTCCCAGAACCGAGCGAACATGGGACTTAGCGGTTAAGTGCCGTAAAACCCCCCGCTGATTAATGCCCCGAGACCGGATCACCGAAGCTAAACGGCTTGTCAGCGAGCAAGACATCGCGCACCCACCTGACTAACCCTCTAGCCCAAGCCGCCCGGCGCCAGTGGAGTCAGTCGTCGGCAGTTGATGAGCCCCCTACCAACTTCCGAACAGTTTCATTAGTAGCACCATTTGCCCGAGGTGGTAGGAGTTGTGATCCGCAATCAATAGTGCCTCACGAAGAATCGTTTGCCCGTCTCCATGCGGAATTTTCTCGTGAAGATCGACGTCGGGATCGAGCACGAGCTCTTTCATCGCATCGAGATCGCGCCGGAACGACGCAACGCTTGCTTTCCACGTCGCCGTATCAGTCGGCGCCTCGTTTTCGGGCCAATAACCTTTGGGCCACTCCGGCGATTGGTGATCGGCGTTACGGCTAAACTCGAGAATGTCCCGCTGTGCAATGCGGATGTGCTCGAAGAGCTCCCAAAGCGTCCAATGTGTGCCTCTAGGCTTTTTCGAAAGATCTTCGAACGACAGCTTGTCGAGGGCCGCGCTTAATCCGACATGAGCTTGGTGCCCGTCTAAGAGGTTCACGACGTGATCACGGAGGCTACGGTCACTATTAGTCATGGGTGAGCACCCGGCAAGGATAATCCCTCGGCGCCATAATGGATCTTTGTCACGCCAAGAGTTCAGCGGATTCAATTGAGGTTGCCCAGAAACGAAGCCACTCCGTCTCGAACTCTTCGCGGTCCCATGGTGTCCGGCAGAACCCTGATGGCAACTCGTATTTCATTAGAGAAAGACATCATATCGTCGTCGAGCGTTAACGATATACACGGCAACCACGATGGAATATCACACCTCCCATCTGCGTGAGCCGTTAGCCCGTTCCTGCTGAACTGCCCGGCACTAGGTGCCACTACCAGTCGGATTAACAGTGGAGGGGTTGCCCGCCCGCTGTGGCAGAGGTATGGTAGCCGCGGCCATTCTGGCTGGGAGGAATCACATGCGTATCGGACGGGTCGTAATCTCTGCTGTCATCGTCGGCAGTGTCGCGCTCGCTTCGGGTTGCACCGACTTGGATCCACAAACTGGGACAGCGGTTGTAACGACCGATCGATGCGAAGCGTTGGCGGGTCTCGATCTGATCAACATGCAGGTTACCAAAGCGGAAGTGGTGTTGGCCGGAGAGACGCAGCCGGTACACTGTCACATCACCGGTGTCATCGAACCCGAGATCAACTTTGAGCTGTTGCTTCCCGAGGAATGGAACAGCCGATTTATGATGGGAGGTGGCGGTGGCTTTGTGGGCAGCGTCCAGAATTCTGCGCTGAATTACGGATTTGGTGCCGGCGCTCTGGAACGCGGTTATGCGACGGTCGGCACTGATACAGGTCACGTCGGAACAAGAATCGAGGCTGGGTGGGCTCTCAACAGCGCGGTGCGTCAAGAGAACTTTGGTTACCGAGCGGTCCACCTGACGACCGATGCTGCCAAGTCGATTATCCGCCACTACTACAAGCAGGATCCGGAGTACTCCTATTTCGTTGGATGTTCGCGCGGCGGAGGACAAGGGATGATGGAGTCGCAGCGATATCCGGACGACTTCGACGGCATTGTCGCCGGGGCTCCGGCCTATCACTGGACCGCGTTCACTGCTGGCATGGTGCAAACACAGCAAGCGCTCTATCCAGACGGTGACATCTCGAGTCCGATCATCACCTTCGACACGAGGGCGCTGCTGGCCGAAACGATCAATACCGTCTGCGATGCACAGGATGGGGTCGAGGACGATGTACTCAACGACCCGCAGTCGTGCAACTTCAAGCCAGAAGACCTCCCGCGGTGCACCGAGGGCCAACCCGGAGCCGACTGCGTCACCGCGGCTCAGCTCGCGGCGATCAAGTCGATCTATGACGGACCGACCAGTAACGGCGAGCCGATCTTCGCCGGTTTTCCCCTGGGTGGAGAGTCAGAGTCTGGTGGCTGGGATAACTGGATTACTGGCAGTGAATCCATACGCGCGCGCGGAGTGCCGGCGCTCCACTACGGGTTCGGCACGGAGTTCTACAAATACTTCGTCTTTAATGACGCTGACTGGGACTTCACGTCATACGACTTTTCGACCTGGAAGGACGACGTCAGGGCAGTGTCAGGTATCGTCGATGCGGTCGACACCGATCTGAGTGCGTTTAATGCCAGCGGTGGGAAGATGGTGTTCTGGACTGGGTGGTCAGATCCAGCGATCACGGCGCTCGGGACGGTCGACTACTACGAAGCAGTTGAGGCTGAGGACGCCAATGCCCGCGACTACGCTCGACTCTACATGTTGCCCGGCGTTCTCCACTGCAGTGGTGGACCGGGGCCATCACAGGTAGATTGGATCGAGGCGATCCGCGCGTGGGTCGAAGAAGGACACGCTCCCGAGCAGTTGGTAGCTCACAAGGTCGGCGACAGCCAGGAAATCGTCATGACTCGGCCGGTTTGTCCGTATCCGCAGGTAGCGATCTACGATGGTCAGGGTGATTCGAACGATGCGGGAAGTTTCTCCTGCCAGCTTCCGTAAGGTGAGGTGCGGTGTGGGGTCGCTATGAAAGCACGAGCAATGCGATACCTCGGTTTGCTCATTTCCTGTATTGCGCTTGCGACGGGCTGTTCGGCTGCCTCGGATCAAGAACAGGATTTGAGTTCAGATCAGGCAGGTCAGGGGATCGTGTGTGACAAATTCGAGTTGCGATGGGAGTTTGGAGAAGTCTCCCCGTACGCCCCAGTGTAGGACTATTAAGACCTGGACGAAAGAAGGCTATGCTTGTGCCTGACGCTCGAGCCTCAACCGGGTCAAATGCGGGACGATGCCTAGCAAGCGTTGGATTGCCATCAATTGACCGCGGTGGTGCATTTCGTGTTCCTTGACGGACAAGAGCATCTCAAAACGGCTCTTAACGGGTGGTGTGGAACCTAGTGGAAACGTGAAAGACTCGGCGAGAAATTCATCAGATACACCTTCCAAAAAGTTGGCCCATACAGCACCTTCCGTTTGTAGCAGGTCAATAACCTGAGATTTTGTTCTTGCTTTTGCGGCTTCTTCAGAAATCTGTTTCATCAACGTTGGATAATCAAAACCTTCGAAGTTTGAGCGTCGCTCTCGAGCGTGGATCGTATGCTGGAACCATGGAGACAGGGCAATATGAACCAGGGTTTCTGCAATGCTGCTAGCCCCTTCGGCAGGGATGAATCCGTACTGATCTTCTGGAATATCCTCTGCTATTTGAATCGTGTTTTTACGTACCGTTCGGAAACTGCTCGCTAGTCCTTTAGCGCCATAATAGTTCATCGATTAAAACCCCTCAAAAGTCAGTGAGTGTGCAGAAAAATTCCATCAAGCGCACGAAGATTCACCGTTTTTATGTTCGTTCCCTTCCTGTCTCAACGCCCTTTCTGTTTGGGGTCAGACGGTTGCGGAAACCGGCTTTGGTGCGTACCACTGCGATTGGCACCTGGCATTTGACGGTATCATATCGTTGATGTGTGCTGACACTCTGAGTGCAACTCTTGCCCCAATTGGACTCCCGGATCCAGACGGTCGGGAAATCCGCCTCGGTACCCTTTGGGAGGCAGGACCCGCGGTGCTTGTCTTCCTGCGCCACTATGGATGAATTTTCTGCCGCCACCATATCGCGCAGTTGCGCGATCATGAGTCGCAGATTCAGGAAGCTGGCGCTACCCTCGCTGCCATCGGCCTTGGGAGTATTGACTACGCCCGCCTCTTTCGCGGTGAGATGGGGATCGCTTTCCCCCTACTGATCGACGAAGGGCGCCGCGCCTACAGGGTCGCAGGTCTCAAGAGGGGTAGCCTTCTCCACCTCTGCCGGAGGGATAATTTTGCCGCCCGCAAGGAGGCCAAGGCCGCCGGCTACCGTCAGCACAAACCGGGTAAAGCTCCTTTCCAACTGGGCGCAAGCTTCGTCTTCGCCCCAGGCAATCTGGACGTTTTTATCCATTTAAGCAAGACCTTCGGCGACAACGCCTCGGTTGTGAAGGTGCTGGCGGCGCTGGCTGATCACAGGCAAGCGGGAGCGAAGAAGTAGGCCAGCTACTGGGCGAGCCTCGCGCAAGGGGGCGGCGTGCACGCTTCCCGTGATTTAACTCGGGCGTTGGAGCTGTCACGCACCTCAGGAGTAGAATGCGACAGTTTCGTCACTATCATCGACGGTGAGAACGACTAGGAACAGACTGTGGCTGGACATTTGACGATGCGCTCCGGGAACCCGGCACTTACGGCCGATACGTTTGCGGCATTTCCAATGGTCGCAGATGACCAGGCGATGACGATCAGCGGAACGGTTAACAAGACCGCCCTGTCGCTTCTCATTCTATTGGTCGCCGCGAGTTTCGTCTGGAATCGCGGGGCGTCAGATTCCTCCCTGTGGATCCTGACGCTGATCGGAGGCATCGGAGGATTGCTGGTGGCCATAGTCACCGTCTTCAAGCAGCCGTGGGCGCCGTTCACGACGCCGGTCTACGCAGGGTTGGAAGGACTCGCGCTGGGTGGGATCTCCGTGGTGTTTGAGACGAAGTATCCCGGGATCGTCAGCCAGGCCGTGTTTCTCACGTTCGGAACGCTCTGGGCATTGCTAGCTGCGTACCGATCCGGGGTGATTCGGGCTACCGAGAACTTTAAGTTAGGCGTCGTGGCCGCCACTGGGGGCGTCGCGCTTCTTTATGCCCCTTAGTTTTGTCTTGGGGTTTCTTTAATATGCACGTTCCGCTGATTCACTCCAGCGGCACGTTCGGCGTCTTCTTTAGCATCTTTGTTGTCGTTATCGCGGTTCTTAACTTGGTCTTAGATTTCGATTTTATCGAGCAAGGTGCCGAGCGAAGGGCGCCGAAGCACATGGAGTGGTACGGAGCATTCGGGCTGCTGGTGACGCTCGTGTGGCTCTATCTCGAGATCCTTCGCTTGCTTGCGAAGTTGCAGTCTCGGCGCTGAACGGATCGAGCACATCATGGACTTGGACTTCGGCACTACGGCCACCGTCCCATGCTACGTTAGACACCTTACTGTTCGTTATCCTGATTGGAGAAACCCGATGCGTCGTCGATGTTTCATGTGGTATTGCATGTTCGGGATCGCGGTCTGGTTGCTGGTGCCGTTGCCTGTGACCGCCCAGGATTCACCGTTGGACTATCCGCAGTGGCGTGGACCGGACCGCGACGGATCAGCGGCGGCGTTCGTCGAGCCGGCAGCCTGGCCGGAGCGCCTGAACCGGAGTTGGAAGGTCGAGGTCGGGACCGGCTACGGGACCCCGATCGTCATTGGCACTCGTGTGTACACCTTCACACGGCAGGACGGCGATGAGGTGTTGAGCGCGATCGACACGGCTACAGGACGCGTCGTCTGGAGCACGCGTTATCCGGCGCCGTACCGCGCGAATGTGGGGACCAAGCTCCACGGCCCCGGACCGAAGTCGACACCGATCTTCTACGAGGGCAATCTGTATACGCTCGGGATCAGCGGCATCGTCTCAGTGTTCGACACAGGTGACGGCACGCTGCTCTGGCAGCACCCCGCCCCGCCGGTCGATCCGTTATACGCCACGGCCATGTCTCCTCTGGCGAACCGTGGGAGCGTGCTCTTTCATGTGGGTGGCCACGGCCAGGGTGCGCTGACGGCGTTCGACGCGACCACCGGCGAGGTCACGTGGCGCTGGGACGGAGATGGGCCAGCGTATGCGTCACCAATCCTCGCGGACATTGACGGGACACAGCACATTGTGACGATCACGCAGGAGCACATCATCGGCGTCTCGCCCGCTACGGGCGAGCTGCTCTGGCAGCGGCCGTTCGTGTCGAATGGCACCAACAACTCGATTACACCTATCGTTTACGACAACAGCATCATCGTGTCGGGGTACTACCTCGGGGTCACCAGGTTCCGCCCGGTGCAGCGCGGTGGCCGATGGGTCACTGAGACCGTGTGGAACAACCAGGATTTTGGGCTCTTCATGAGCAATGGCGTGCTAGTCGACGACACGTTCTTCAGCCTGTCCCATATCAACAGCGGTCAGTTTTTCGCCTTGGACGCCGCCACCGGGGAGACACTGTGGTCCACCCAGGGGCGGGAGGCGGAGAACACGGCGATCGTCAAGGCGGGAGATCTGCTATTCCTGCTCAACGATGACGCGGAGTTGATCGTGGCACGCGCCAGCCGATCGGGATTCGAGCCGTTCCGGCGCTACACGGTGTCTGACAGCGCCACATGGGCGCAACCAGCAATTTCTGGGAACCGCCTGTTCGTGAAAGACGTTTCGACGCTTGCCCTCTGGACGTTGGACTGATGTCGGCTAATCGCCACGCGGGATTTTCTGTCTGTGTTGCCTGGCGTTTATAGGGGTACAGCTGTGAGCCGGCGTTTGGGGTTGTCCGCTCAGCCCCCCGTTGGTATGTCCAGGGCGCTGGCCCCGCGTGGTAACTGCTCTCGCCAGCAAGCGCACAGACGCCACACGGAGGCCCAGCTAGCCAACCAGGTTCTCCTCGGGAGTTGTCCAGACGGAGAACGCTGCTCAGAATGTGAGGGGCGCATTTATGTGCCATTTTGTGCAGTGGGTAGAGCTACGTGCCAACAAATCGGTAGAATGTCTCTAATGTGCGTTGAGTAATTCATTGTAGCCCGTGGCCTTGAGCGTCGGTGATTGTCTCTGGCACTGCGACGCGACTGCCCTCCTGGACGAAGGGGAGATGGACGAAGGAGTAAGAACATCATGACAAAGCGATGCATGAGCTGGCTGATCATTTTGGCGGCGGCCGTTTACGGTTGTACGCAGCGTTCACCAGAGCTGCAAATCATCCACGACGCGGCGGAAGCGATGGGCGGTGTGGAAGCTGTTCAGGGTGTTACGACGCTGGTCGTGGAGGGAAGCGGGTCAAACTACCGGCTCGGTCAAAACAGGAACCCTGATTCGGAGCTGCCGATTTCAAAAGTAGAGTCGTACAAGCTCGAAGTTGATCTGCAAAACCACCGCGCACGGACGGAAATCATCAGCACCAATTTCGCGGGTAACTTGCGGACCGCGGTTACGGCGTTGGACGGGAACGTGGCTTACAACGTTGGTAGGAGCGGCAGCCCGCAGCGCGTGGGTTCGACGGCCGCGCGGGAGAATCGAGCGCAGTATTACCACCATCCGCTGACGTTACTACAGGCGGCACTGGCTGAGGATGTAGAGATGGCGGCGACCGTGAGTAATCTCAGGCAGGAAATGGGCCATGACGTAGTTGACATTACCACGGCCGACGGAAGCCAGCTCACGCTGCATGTCGATCCCGAGACGAAATTGCCGCTGATGATTAGCTCTGCGTCGTACAACTCGAACCTTGGGGACACAGTGATCGCGACGTCATTCAGCGATTACGCGGCCGCGGGCGAGTTGACGTTGCCGCAGCAGCGTTCCCAGGGACGCGATACATTTCCGATCAGCGATCTACGGGTGATGCATACGGTCAACGGGGAGACTGGCGATCTAACTGCTCCGGAGGACGTTGCCTCGGCAGACGAGCCGGGGCCTCGGCCGGCGAACGTGGAGGTCGAGGAGCTGGCTAGCGGGGTGTGGTTTCTGGCTGGCCAGTCTCATCACAGCGTGCTCGTCGATTTTCCGGAGTACACGGTGCTTGTCGAGGCACCCCAGAACGATACACGGACGCTTGCCGTCATTGAGCAGGCCAGGGAACTGGTACCTGACAAGCCGCTCCGCTACGTAATCAACACGCACCACCACTTCGATCACTCCGGTGGCCTTAGGGCGGCGGTGTCTGAAGGCCTGACGGTGATTACACATGAGACCAACCGATCTCTCTTCGAAGATCTGGTCGCGCGCCAGCACACGATTGTGGCGGATCGCCTCGCGCAGAATCCCGCAGAGCTGATGCTCGAAACAGTGACTGGCGACGAGGTGTACGAGCTAAAAGGTGGCACCAGGATCATGGAGCTCTACCGAATCGGAGACAACCCGCATAACGATGGGATGTTGGCGGTGTATCTGCCCGGAGAACAGATTCTGATCCAGGCCGACATGTACATACCTGGAGTTGGGGGAGAGTTCGCGACTGCTGCAGCCGTGCTATTGCAGAGCATCCGGGACCGGGAACTTCGAGTTAGCAGGCTCGTACCGATTCATGGCGCGGTAGCGCCCCTCGACGAACTGGAGCAGGCCGTCCGGGACGCCGAAGCAGAAGCGAACTGACGCGCCTGCGGTCACCCAGGGTTTTCGCGAGACGGTCAAGGGAGGAAGGGCCATACTGCGCTAGTCTGCGTCAGCGGTGGCTGTGCTGGACCCAACTAGGACGGAGTTACCGCGGACGGAGTTCGAAACTTGGGCGTGCTCGTGCGCCGTTCGCAGCGTAGATCCTACAAGTCGTTGAAAAGCAATGGCGCGCCCGGCAGGATTCGAACCTGCGGCCTCCTGGTTCGCGGCTGTGGAGCACCTCCATATCGCCCAATAGTAGCCAGTAGTACCATGTCCCTTGGTGTAATTATCACGGGTTCTTTTCGCCACCTAGCGTCTCAGTGGCTCGCGGGTTCAGAATCAGCCGTCGAAACCCGGTCACAGGAAAGGGTTGCTATGGATTCACGTCGGCAGCGTCGGTGGCTCGTTCCCGGGATATTGGGGCTCGCGCTTGCGGGCTTGACTATGCCGGCGGCGGCGCAGCCTCGGGAAACCGCTGCGGATTCCTGCGTCGCGCCGGCCAACAAGATCGTCGCTGAAAACTGCAAACCGGGACGCCCGCGAGAAGAATGGGACGTGTTCGCGGCCGGCGACCCGCAGATTCAGGGGTTCTCGACCGACATGAGCGTGAACCTCGGCGAGACAGTAGAATTCAAAATTAAGACCCACTCGCCCCGGTACCGGATCGACGTCTACCGGATGGGCTGGTACGGCGGGAGCGGCGCGCGGCTCATCGAGACGATCAGGCCCTCTGTGGCTCTGCCGCAGGCGCAGCCGGACTGTCTCATCCACCCCAACGTGCGCATGGTGGACTGCGGAAACTGGAAGGTCTCGGCGTCGTGGCGCGTGCCGGCCGACGGCGTGTCTGGGGTCTACGCGGCGCGACTCGTGCGTGAGGACGATGAGCCGGAATCGTGGCGTTCCGAGGGCAACCGTCAACTGCCGACCGTTGAGACGCCGCCCGTGCCGCACTCGTACGGGGCGCTAGGGCATGGCCAGCTGCGGGATGAGCTGAAGGAGAAGCGCGCCAGCCACATCATCTTCGTCGTGCGCGACGACGCGGGGCGGTCGAACCTTCTCTTCCAGACGTCCGATACGACGTGGGTGGCGTCGAACCGGTACGGCGGTACCAGCCTGAACGGGTCTTGGTACCCGACGAGAATGAATCGACGCGCCCCACCCCCGAACCCGCAGCAGCGGGGGTTCAAGGCGAGCTACAACCGGCCGCTCGTTAACCGCAACGGCCTTGTCACCGAGCAATTCTTCAGCGCCGAGTATTCCGCAGTCCGGTGGCTCGAGCGCAACGGGTACGACGTCAGCTACTTCGCGGGCGTCGACAGCGACCGCCGCGGTGAGCGGATCCAGGAGCACAAAGTGTTCGTGTCGGCGGGCCATGACGCCTACTGGTCTGGTGCGCAGCGTCGGCACGTGGAAGCGGCGCGCGACGCGGGCGTGAACCTGGTGTTCATGAGTGGCAACGCGGTCTTCTGGAAGACGCGGTTTGAGCCCAGCACGGACGGTGCGGCCACGCCGCATCGCACGCTGGTCTGCTACAAGGAGACCTACGGGCCCGGACGCCTCGATCCGCACGGGGACGCCTGGACCGGAACGTGGCGCGATTCGCGTCCGATGAACCCCGAGGGCGCGAGGCCGGAGAACGCGCTGACCGGCACGATCTCGACGGTCGCCGGAGTGCGGAATGACCGCCTCAACGTGCCGGCGCGTTACGCCACACGCCGCTTCTGGCGCAACAGCGAGGTCGCCGCGCTCACGGCGGAAGGGACGGCGGTTCTGGGTCGAGGAATTCTCGGACCCGAGTGGGACGAGGACCTCGACAACGGATCCCGGCCTGCCGGCCTTATTCGACTGTCCGAGACGACGGTCGACAACGTGGCGTACGTGCAGGATTGGGGTACGGTGTACGACTCCGGCACGGCCACGCACAGCCTGACGCTGTACCGCGCGCCGAGCGGCGCGCTCGTCTTCAGCGCGGGTACGCCGCAGTACTCCTGGGGCCTCGACAACCTGCACAACTACTGGACGGCGTCCGGGCGGGTCCGCCCAGAACCGATGGGGCCGGTGAAGGCGATTCAGCAGGCGACCGTGAACTTGCTGGCCGATATGGGCATCCAGCCTGCCAACCTCCAGAGCGATCTCGAGCCGGCCGAGGCCTCGCATGACACGACGGCTCCACTGTCGAAGATCAGCGCGCCAAACGACACCGAGGTTGTTGCCACGACCGTCACGATTACGGGGACAGCGAGTGACGCTGAAGGAGGTGTCGTCGCCGGGGTCGAGGTGTCCACCGACGGGGGTGCCACATGGCACCCGGCGTCTGGCGCCGCGCAGTGGAGCTACAAGTGGCACGTACCGGACGACTTCGGCTACGCGAGGATACTCAGCCGTGCCACCGACGACAGCAACAACACCGAGGCGCCGGGTGCCGGTGTCGAGATGCACGCCCCTCTGGGCGCCACGCGGTAAAGGGGAGGAATATGGTGATGACACGCCTCGCTTCGTCGTGCCTAGCCGCAGCGGTCCTCACGGTCGTGTCCGTGTCCGGCGCGGGCCTCGTTGCCAAGAATCGCCAGCCCGCGGGCGCGACGCCCGCGCCGGCAGACCCGTGTGCCGCACCCGCCAATAAGATCGTCGCGGAGAACTGTAAGCCGGGGAGTCCCTCGACGGAGTGGGACGTCAACGGCACTGGCGACCCGACAATTCAGGGTTTCGCCACCGACATCAGCTACAACGTCGGCGACACTGCGCGCTTCAAGGTCCAGACGGACTCGGCGCGGTACCGGGTCGACATCTATCGGACGGGCTACTACAAGAGCCTCGGCGCGCGGCTCATCACGACGATCCGGCCTACGGTGCCGCTGCCGCAGCCCCAGCCGGACTGCGCGGCCGACTACACCGTGGCGCTCTACGACTGCGGCACCTGGGCGGTGTCGGCGTCATGGGACATTCCGGCCGACGCCGTTTCTGGCGTCTACCTTGCGCGGCTCGTACGTGAGGACGGAAACAGCACTTGGCGGATGGACAACAGCAACGCTCCTGGCAACAAGCCGGCGCTTCCGGCTCCGCACGCGTACGGCGCGTTGGGCTTTGGCGCGCTGCGGAATCCGCTGAGGGAGCCGCGCGCCAGTAACATCGTGTTTCTTGTCCGCGACGATGCGAGCAAGTCGGACGTCCTGATGCAGACGTCAGACCCGTCCTGGACGGCGTATAACTCGTACGGTCTCGGGAGCACCTACAACCGTCCTGGCTCAGGATCGTCATGGCAGTTCCGCTCCTATAAGGTGAGCCTTAACCGGCCGCTCGGGCAGCGCAACGTCAACCAGTACTTCAACGGGGAGTACGCGCTCGCGCGATGGCTCGAGCGCAATGGCTACGATGTCACGTATTTCGCCGGCATCGATACTGACAGGCGTGGCGACCTGTTAAAAAATCACAAGCTGTTCATCTCCGTTGGCCACGACGAGTACTGGTCTGGCGACCAGCGGACGAACACCGAAGCGGCGCGCGACGCCGGGGTAAATCTGGCGTTCATGAGCGGCAACGAGGTGTTCTGGAAGATCCGCTACGAGCCGAGCATCGACGGGACGAGCACGCCGTACCGGACGCTGGTCGTGTACAAAGAGAGTCACACGAACCAGAACGAGATCGGCGAACTTCAGCCGGGCCGGAAGATCGATCCGCTGAAGGACGTGTGGACCGGCCACTGGCGCGACGCGAGCCCGTTTAATCCGGAGGGTCCACGGCCGGAGAACGCGCTGATGGGCACGATTTTCACGGTGAACGCGAATCAGCAAGATTCACTGATCGTTCCGGCAAAGTACAGCAAGCTGCGCTTCTGGCGGAACACGGAGGTGGCGGCGCTGAAAGAAGGGAAGCAGGTCGTCCTGGGAAATGGGATCCTCGGCCACGAGTGGGACGAGGATCTGGACAACGGCTTCCGACCAGCCGGGCTCATTCGCATGTCGGAGACGTCCGTGGACGGGGTGGCGTATGCGCAGGACGACGGGTCGGTCTTCGACTCTGGCACCGCGACGCACCACCTAACGCTCTACCGGGCGGCGAGCGGCGCGCTCGTCTTCGGCGGTGGATGCGTCCAGTACTCGTGGGGGCTCGACAATTTCCACGACAATCCTACGGCTCGGGGCGCCAACAACCTCAATCCGTATTCGATCCGGATCGGCGTCGATCCCTACGGGCCGGTGAAGGCGATCCAGCAGGCGACACTGAACCTGTTTGCCGATATGGGGATTCAGCCGACCAACATCCAACCCGACCTCGTACCAGCCACGCCGTCTACGGACACGCGCGGTCCGCAATCCCGGATCGTCTCGCCGGCGTCTGGTGCTACGGTCGCCGGCGCGATGGTCACGATCACCGGATCGGCGAACGACAGGGGGGGTGGCATCGTGGCTGGCGTGGAAGTGTCGGTCGACGGTGGCACGTCGTGGCACCCGGCAATGGGCACGGATCGCTGGCGCTACGACTGGCAATCGCCGGACGGGGCTGGCACCACGACGATCCTGAGCCGCGCCACCGACGATAGCCTAAACATGGAAGTCCCCCGGAAGGGCACCATGGTGACCTACGGGCGATCTGCCACCAGGGAATGAGTGAGACATGACACTTAAGCCAGCCGCCACTGCTACCTTCTGACGCTGGGGCACTGGTTTGAAACATGCGGTAGCCGGCATCAAGATCCCGCACCGCACTAATGACGCCTTCGCTGACGGGCAGGCTGTAGCCTTCTGGAGTGCCAACTCGTACTACATCTTCTTCAATTCCCGCCCGCCGAAAAGCTCGATCCGCTAAGTCATTGAGAAGGATGGCGCGCCCTGCAGGATTCGAACCTGCGGCCTCCTGGTTCGTAGCCAGACGCTCTATCCAGCTGAGCTAAGGGCGCGAGGCGGGCTAACGCTCAGCGGCGCGCTCGGCAACGCGCCAGCCGCGCGCATGAAACGCCGATTATAGCACGCGACGAATTCCCTGCTTCGCCGATCGCACGGTAACTGCCACCAGAATCTGACTCACGCCATTTCCACGGGGGCGGAGTGAGCCCGCACGACGGACCTGCGCTACCGAAGAGTCCGATATCCAACCCAGGCCAAATGGAAAATCCCCGCTAAGCGCTATCGGCAAGCGCTTCCTGACCATCCGTGCGAAACGTACGAGGCGACACTACGGGTTCACCGATCCAGCTGCAAGGTGGGATATCAGTTGAGTCTGTCTCTGGCTGACCCGCTGTCAGAGCCCCCGCGGCCAAAGGGGGATGGTACATCCCGCTATAATCCTTTCGTGAGTCACGTCGAGCACCATGCCTCGTCCCCCAAGACGACGCGTTGCTTCGTCCTGACCATCAGCGACACACGAACCGAGGCGACTGACGGCGGTGGCCGAGCCATCGTTGACCTGCTGGTCGAAAGTGAGCACCAGGTTCTCGGCAAGGCGATCGTTCCTGATGATGCGGACCAGGTCCGCCACGCTGTAGAAAAACAGCTGGCTAACCCCGAGGTGCAGGCGGTCATCGTCACTGGTGGCACTGGGATCAGCGCGCGGGACGGGACGTTCGAAGTTCTCACCGGTTTGCTCGAGAAGAGGATCGATGGATTCGGCGAGCTGTTCCGGTCGCTGAGCTATCAGGAGATCGGTCCAGCGGCGATGTTGAGCCGAGCGTGTGCCGGCCTGGCGCACGGCACGATCGTGATCAGTGTGCCGGGTTCGGAAAACGCCGTTCGGCTGGCGATGACGAAACTTGTCCTGCCTGAGCTTGGCCACATGGTTCGGGAGGCATCCCGGTGAGAGCACCTGGAACTTGGACTTTGCACCATGATGGTATGGACTTCTCCCGGTTCCGATGCGGCATGATGTGCCGCATCAGCTGATGCCCATCAGCCACAACCAGGAGGAAACCGAAATGGATGCTACGACAGTGGCCGTTGACCTGGCAAAGTCCGTGTTCGAGCTGGCGATCGCCAATGCCCGGTGGCGCGTGTGGTCGCGCCAGCGACTCAACCGCGCACGGTTCGCCCGCTTTCTCGCGCAGACGCCGCCGACCCATGTGGTGATGGAGGCGTGTGGCACCGCCCACTACTGGGGGCGGGTTGCCCAGCGACACGGCCATCGCGTCACCCTCGTGCCCCCGGCGTACGTGCGGCCCTACGTGCGGCGCAACAAGACGGACCGGGCGGATGCGGAGGCGATCCTCGAGGCGATCCGGTCGGGCGAGATACCCCGTGTCCCGGTGAAGCGGGTCGAGCAGCAAGCGCTCGTGGCGCTGCACCGGGTGCGCGAGCAGTGGATGACGACGCGGACGGCGCGCATCAATGTGTTACGCGGGCTCTTGCGGGAACAGGGGCTACTGCTGCCGGCGGGGGCCTGTGCGGCGCTGCGGGCCTTGCCTGTGCTGCTCGACGAGGCGGCCACCGTGTTGCCGAGGCATCTGCGGCAGGTGCTCACGAGCGTCCACGAGGAAGTGCGGGCGATTGAGGCTCGGATTGCCGGCCTGGAACGGGAACTGCGCGCCCTGGCTGACGCCGACCCCGTCGTGATGCGACTGCGGACGATTCCCGGGATTGGGCTGTTGACCGCCACGGCCCTCGTCGGCACCGTCGGGCACATCCACGCATTCCGGCGCGCGCGCCAGTTTGCCAGCTGGCTCGGCCTGACGCCGCGCGAGTACTCGAGTGGGCAGCGGCGGCGCCTCGGGGGGATCAGTAAACGCGGGGACGTGTATCTCCGGTGCTTGCTCACCCACGGCGCGCGCGCGGTGCTCGCGTCGGCCCACCGGCGCCGGGCGGCCCAGCAGCCCCTCACGCGTCTGCACCACTGGGCGATGACGGTGCACGCGCGGCGCGGCTACAACAAAGCCACGATTGCCGTGGCGAACAAACTCGGCCGACTCGTTTGGGCGGTTTGGCACAAGGATGTGCCCTGCGCACTGCCGGACGCGGCGTAACCCGAGCTACACCTCCACGCGAGATGCTGAGCGAGTGACCCTGACATGGCCCTTCGGTCCGACCGACACCGCATCAGGCCGATAGCAGCCCTGGCGCTCGACGCCGGCACCACGATTGGCCCGCGGTGCGCGACTATCCATGTTGGCCAGGAGGCAAAGGCCCTCCACGGACAGGCCGGATATACGACCGCAACCGACGCGAAGGACCGACCGTCACGACCCACTCGCTTGATCACCGGGAGGAGTCCATATACGGGCTGCTAGCGGACGCGACTAGAGAGAGGCGATGACGCAGATCAAAATGCGGCCGATCCGCAAGACGATCCCACTCGACGAAGCGCTGGCCCTCATCAAGCAGAGCGCGGTTCTGCTCACGCGAACTGCGCACGTGCCGCTCGCCGAGGCGAACGGGCGGGTGCTCGCCCGCGAGGTCCTCGCCACGCAGGATGTGCCCCCCTTCGATCGCGCCGCCATGGACGGCTATGCGGTCGTGGCCGAGGACACCTTCGGCGCCAGTCGTCACGAGCCGCACAGGCTGCGCTGTGTCGAGACCGTCCATACTGCCGAGGTTCCGACAAAACGCCTCGAACGTGGAGAGTGCACGGAGATCGCCACCGGGGCGCCGATGCCGGACGGAGCCGACGCGGTGGTGATGGTCGAAGAAACCGACAAGGGTGAGGATACGGAGGTCCAGATCTTCACGCCGGTCTATCCCCGCCAACACGTCGGCCGGCAAGGGGCCGACATTAAGACCAATCAGCAATTGCTCGACCAGGGTGCCCTGCTGACGCCGAGCCGAGTCGGCTCGATTGCGGCACTTGGGATTGCCGAGGTCGAGGTTTTCGACCGGCCGCGGGTGGCCATTCTCTCCACGGGCAACGAGATCGTCGAGCCCGGGCAGCCGCTTGCCCCCGGCCAGATCTACGACATCAACCGGTTCTCGCTCGGCGCCGTGATCGGTGAGCACGGTGGAATTGCGGTGCCGTACCCAACAGCTGCCGACACGTTGGACTCGCTAGGCGCTGCGGTCGATGCCTGCCTGACAAATGCTAACGACGTGCTGGTTTTCTCCGGCGGAAGCTCGGTCGGCGAACGTGACTTGACTCTCGACGTGCTCCAGCGAAAGGGCGAGGTGCTGTTCCACGGGATTGCCGTCAAGCCTGGTAAGCCGACCGTGTTCGGCCGGGTCGGCCCAACGCCAGTGCTGGGAATGCCCGGCTACCCGACGTCCTGTCTCTCGAACGCGTATATGCTGCTGGTCCCGCTACTCCGATGGCTCGCGCGATTGCCGCCGCACCGCATGCGGGTGGTGGCAGTTCCTGCCGCCCAGCGGTTCGTTTCGACGACCGGCCGGCACCAGTTCTACACGGTGCGCCTGGTGGACCACGCCGCGGTGCCAGCGTTTAAGGCGTCGGGCGACATCACGAGCATGTCAAAAGCGGACGGCTATATCGAGATTCCTGCGCAGACGGACATCGTCGAAAAGGGGGAACTGGTCGAGGTGAAGCTCTTCTAGGCCAGGTGTTACGACTCGTTGGAGGGCGAGACTTTCGCCCTGCCCAGGGGGGCTAAAGCTCAACCTCCAGCTCATGAAACCGGTACTGGCGCTAGCGCGCGGTATCACCTGGGCGAGCAGGCGCTACTGCTTCCCCAACTTCCGCGCCCACTCGAGCTCAAGAACATCCGCCATATGCAGGTCGAACACTGGTGCGGTTCGGGGATATTGTCCTCGGAACTCGGCATGACAGCGGTAGCAGACGGAGAGGTCGCCGAGACGGCCATACACGATCAGATCCAACAGCGCCGCTCCCGCCAAGATGCCATACGCGACGAGATCCATACCAAACCAGTAAAAGCCGGCGCTGATGAGCGCGCCTGTGATGATGACCGCGAGCCCTAGCTGTGGATCAAAATCCTTACGGATGTAGAAGTCGTGGCCTTCGCAGACCGGACAGGTGTCGACCTCACGATCGGCGCGCAGGCTTTCGCTGATGGCCAAGGGCGTCACTCGGCCGCACTTGCCACACATGATCGTGCTCGGTGTGGCGACAGCCCCGACCGGAAGCGCGCACTGACAGTCGGGACATTTGATGGTGAGATGCATGGGCGACGAGTACAGGGTGCTAGCCGGGGGACTGAGGGTGTACCTTGCGCCCCGAACCGTGAATCTTTAGTAGACGCTTCACACGGGAACTCGTGTGGATACCAACAAATACTTTGCCAGCATCTCGCCGACAATGACGGCGAAGAAATCGACATAGAGGATGCCGGTAGCTGATTGCGTCGATCGAATCTTTGCGGTCTCCCAGCTGAGATATGCCAGCACGATGGGTCCTGCCAGACCAAACAGTACTCGTTGCCACAGGAACACGCCATCGATCGATAGGATGTAGCGATCGTAGCCGGCTCCAGAGGGGGATTCCCAATTCGCGAGTGCGACGCCGACTACGGTGGCTACGACGACGATCCGGAACAACGTCGAGCCGATGTGGAACTTCACGACCGTCTGCAGATGCGAAACCTCCATCGACGGGAGAATCAGGTACCAGTGCCCGAGGATCATCGCTGTACACGAGCTGCCCAACAGCGCCGACGATGACACGAAACTGGCGATGGTCAGGGCCGCGGACGGCCCCATCTCAACAGTCGCCAGGCTGAACGCCTGCGCGACGAGTGCGACCCCGCCGCCAATGATTGTGGTCCACAGGAAGAAGGGACGTAGGTGCGATAGGATGCGACCGATGGTGATCCAGTACAGCAGCAGTGCACCGGTTGCCACGACGAGCGACGCGAGCGCTACGGTTTCCGAACCACCGCCGATCGGGGCGTCTGGACGGAAGGCTAGTGCGGCGAGGAGCACAACGGCAGCCAGGCCGGCGTTAAACCGAAAGAATTTCACGCCGGCCGCCTGGGATACAAGCAACAGCGTGAGCGCGACACCAATACCCAGATGCGCGAGGAACAGAAAGAGAACGGAGGACATGAGAGCGGGAGCTGGGAACTAGCGAGGGACACCGTGGCCCGCAGTGCGCGAAGCACCGGACCCCCCAGGCACCAGTCCCTATGTGCGCTAGCCCAAACGTCGGTTCACCTCATTCCAATTGATGACGTTGAACCACGCGGCGATGTAGTCCGGCCGGCGATTCTGATACTTCAGATAGTAGGCGTGCTCCCAGACGTCGATTCCCAGAATCGCCGTTTTACCGTTGGTGAGCGGGCTGTCCTGGTTGGGCATGCTCTCGATGCTTAACGTGCCGCCCGAGTTGATCAACCAGGCCCACCCGCTACCAAAGCGGGTCGCCCCGGCCTTGGCAAGTTGCTCCTTGAACGCGTCATACGAGCCCAACGACGCATTAATGGCATCGGCGACGTTTCCCATCGGCGCGCCTCCACCGTTGGGGTCCATCACCTGCCAGAACATCGTGTGGTTGGAGTGGCCGCCGCCGTTGTTGCGCACGGCGGTGCGGATGTCTTCCGGCACGCTGCCGAGGTCACCGATCAGGTCGTCGACACTCTGCCCCGCAAGATCCGGATGCTTCTCCAGCGCAGCATTAAGGTTCTTCACATAGGTCGCGTGGTGCTTGTCGTGGTGGATACGCATCGTCTGTTCGTCGATGTGTGGCTCCAGTGCGTTGTAGTCGTACGGGAGCGGCGGAAGCTCATGGGCCATGGGAGGTTCTCCTTACTGAACTCGAACAAATCAGGTCGGCCCGGGGCTCAAAACTCAAGGCGCCCTGAGCCGCAGCTAACATCTCCGGTGCGATTATCGAGTCTAGTGGATCTGGAGCATACGGTCGAGAGTCACGCGGGTCTAGTGCTTCTGCCGATCGGGCACAACGATCCGGCTGAGGAAACGTGCCGTCCAGTCACGCCGGTTGTGAAACCACGTTGTAGAAAGTGTCCCGCTCGACTGGTGCGCGGCCGGCCTCTCGAATGAGGCGGCTGATCTCGGCTGGCGTTAGCGCCT
Organism: Vicinamibacterales bacterium; assembly: GCA_965197375.1. GTDB lineage: Bacteria > Acidobacteriota > Vicinamibacteria > Vicinamibacterales > UBA8438 > CBDAMZ01. The sequence continues at coordinate 41,381 of CBDAMZ010000009.1, read as the reverse complement.
CTGGTGTTTGCGCCCCCGCCATGTGATAGATCCGCTCTTCCTGCACCGTACCGTCCAAATCGTCCACACCGAACCACAATGACGTTTGCGCGACCCCGACACCGGTGGCAATCCAGAACGCCTTAACGTGCGGCACGTTGTCGAGCATCAACCGTGCCACCGCATGCACCCGCAACGTCTCGGCGGCGGCTGGCTCCGGCAGCTTTTGCATCTGGTTGTTGTCTGGATGGAACGCCAGCGGGATGAACGCCTGGAAGCCGCCTGTTTCGTCCTGCAGTGCGCGCGCCCGCAACATGTGGTCGACACGCTCCGCGTTGGTTTCGATGTGGCCGTAAAGCATCGTAACGTTCGATCGCAGTCCTAGGCGATGGGCCAGCCGATGAATGGCCAGCCAGCGCGTCCCGTCACATTTGTCGTGGCAGATCTTCCGACGAACCCGCTCCGAGAAAACCTCAGCACCCCCACCTGGCAGCGAATCCAGTCCGGCGTCCATCAGCTCGCGGAGCACCTGCTCGTCTGTCTTACCATACAGGTCGGCGAAGAACGCGATCTCAACCGCTGTGAAGCACTTCAGATGGATGTCTGGCTTGATGCGTTTGAAGCCTCGGAGCAGCTCCAGGTAGTAGTCCCACGGCAAGTCCGGATGGAGCCCGTTGACCACGTGTACTTCGGTCAGCGCCTGGTCGGACCGCGCCCGCAGTTTGTCCCATGCCTGCTCCAGGCTCATCGTGTAGGCGCCGGGATCGCCAGGATTGAGCCTGGCGAACGCGCAGAAGAGGCAACTGGCGACGCAAACGTTCGTTGCCCCGAGACGGATGTTGTGGTTGAAAAATGTCCGCGCGCCGTGCCGCTTCTCGCGCTCGCGGTTGGCGAGCCATCCTACGGCGAACAGGTCGGGACACTCGAAGAGGCGGACCCCGTCCTCGAGGCCGAGGCGGACACCATCATCGAGCTTAGCCGTGATGTCGTGGAGTCCGCGCGCGAGGAGCCGATCGTACATCGTGTGTGCGCGGACGCGTCAGGAAAATCGCGTCAAGCGATGCCCCAGGCCTGCACTCGCAACGTGCGCGCGCGCGGACCGTCCAGCTCGGCCATTAGTAAGCGCTGCCATTGTCCAAGTACGACCTCTCCCCCGCTTACTTGCAGCGTGAGGCTGTGGCTGATCAGAAGTGCCCGGAGGTGCGAGTCGGCGTTCATCCGGTCGCAGTCTGAGTGGGCAGGGTCATTATGCAGCCACTCGTCGTCGCGCGCGACCGTCTGCTCGAGAAAGCGCTTGATGTCTGAGAGCAGCGCAGCCTGGAACTCGTTAATGAAGACGCCGCACGTCGTGTGCAGGGACCACAAGCTGACGAAGCCTTCCCGGATCCGCAGGCGCCGGACGAAGGCCATGACTCGTTCCGTCAAGTCCACCACCTCGATGCGTTGGTCGGTGGAAATGACCATGGTTTCGCCGTGAATCGTCAGGCGGCCCTCGCTGGCGGACGCGACCTCTGGCACGGGCGTCTCGCGCACGGTGACGGCTGAGCTTTTGCTCATGTACTCCCCTCGCTGTAGGCGGGCGTTATAGGAAACGGGAACACCGCCGATCCTGACCTCCAACCGTGTGCGTCATGCCAACGGCCACGGGCCAAGCAACAGACCAACAGCGCTATAGCCTACCTCATTCCGGTCCCCTTTGTCCCGGAATTCGGCTATACTCTCGCCCGTAGTCTGACGCTTCCCGATGACCATGGGAAGTGGGTGCAAGTCCCACACGGTCCCGCCACTGTAAGTGGGGAGTGGGACGGCGCTCTGGTGCGTCGGGCGGCTTCTGGTCAGCTGGCCTCGGCCGGCTAGACCAACGGGCTACCCGGGCACCCGCCACCGTGCTCCGTCGAGCATGGGAAGGCGTTGCCGTTCCGCGACGATCCGCGAGTCAGGAAACTGGGTCATTGGGCGTCCTCTTCCTCGTTGCCTGGTGCTAGGCGCGGGTGCGGCGCGTGGACACGCCGACAGGAGGCTCGGTGCCATACCCTCAGGTCCGATCCGGCTTCTTCCTGTGCCCCTCCGCGCCCGTTGCATTAGAGGCGGGCACTATTGACCTTGCCGCGGCAAGAACAGCCGCACCGTTTGGTCAGGTCTACGACCTCGTCGATCAGGTCCATGAGGAAGACCTAAGCTTCCCGCTCCTGGGTTACTGCGTGATGGAAGGATTACAGATTGCTACGCGCTGATGCCGTGTCGTTCAGTTACGAAGGGACGCCGGTTCTTCATGCCGCGTCGTTGATTGTGGCCCGGGGTCAGCTCTTGGGCATCCTTGGTCCGAACGGGTCTGGCAAGACCACCCTCCTGCGCCTGCTGGCCGGGTTGCTTTCTCCAGGCGCCGGCCGAGTCTTCCTTGGTGACGACGAGATCGCGAGGCTGCCGTGTGGCGCCGTGGCGCGCCGGATGGCGATGGTACCGCAGGAGACTCACTTGGCGTTCGACTACTCGGTACTCGAGATCGTGCTCATGGGACGCTACCCGCACCTCGGTCCCTTGGAGCTCGAGGGCCCGCAGGACTTGGCGGTCGTGCACGACGCTCTTCTGGCCACCGGAACCGCTCACCTCGAACGGCGCGCGTTCACGACACTGAGCGGTGGCGAGAAGCAGCGCGTCATCATCGCCAGTGCCCTGGCTCAGCTGGCTCCGGCAGACGCCCACGCGTCCATCCCCACGGAGCCCAGGGCTCTCTTGCTCGATGAACCGACTGCGTCGCTCGATCTCGGCTATCAGCTTGAGATCGCGGCAACACTGCGCCGTCTGAACGAAGACCGCCAGATCACGATGGTCGTCTCGACCCACGATGTGAACTTCGCGTCGAGTCTTTGCCGCGAGCTGGTGCTGCTTCGAGACGGCGGGGTCATCGCGGCTGGGCCAACCGAGGCAGTACTCACCGCGGCGAATATCCGCGCGCTCTATGACGTCGAGGCTGACGTCAGATGCCATGTCGTCACTGGGCGGCTGACAGTCGTGCCCGTTGCCCGGGTTTCGTCGGGGTAGCCCCGTGGCAGCGACACGTACCATGGCTTCGAGCGGCGGTACCACGCGGCGGCGGTTCGTCATCGCGCAGCTTGCGTTCGGGATAGCCGCGCTGGTCACCTGTTTCGCCGCACCAATGATTGGTCCGACCCCGATCAGGCTGAGCGTGGTGTTCGACCCGTCCATTCCGTTCGCGAATAACGTCGATGCACAGATCTTCTTTATCGCGCGCGTGCCGCGTGCCCTCGCCGGCGCACTCGTTGGCGGATCGCTGGCGGCAGCAGGGGTCGTGCTTCAAGCGCTGCTCCGCAACCCGCTGGCGACACCGTTCACCTTAGGCGTCTCGGCCGGCGCCTCGCTCGGGGCGATGCTGGTGATCATCCTCGGCGCGCCGCTGTCGGTCGCCGGGGTGCCGGCGGTGCCGCTGGCCAGTTTCGCTGGTTCCATTGGCGCAGTTGGGATCGTTTATGCACTCGCGAGATTGCGCCGCCGGGGCCTGTCGACGAGTGTGCTGCTTCTGGCCGGCGTGACGCTGAATTCGCTCTTCTCCGCGATCATCATGTTTGTGCAGTATCTCGCTGACTACACCCAGAGTTTCCAGGTTGTTCGGTACCTTATGGGGAACCTCGACGTGAGTAGCTACACGCTGATCCTGTGGGCGATGCCGCTTTTGGTTGTGGCTGCCGCGGCGTTCACCTGGTTGCCACGCCCACTGAATCTGTTGGCGCTGGGCGTCGATAGCGCCGCCGCTCGAGGCGTAAACGTTCTGCGGGTCCAACGCGTTGCTTTCTTGAGTGCGTCACTTGCCACTGGTGCCGCGGTTTCCCTCGGTGGCCCGATCGGTTTTGTCGGGATCATTATTCCCCACGTCGTCCGGCTGTTGGTCGGCGCCGACCATCGGATCGTGCTACCCGCGTCGGCGCTGCTTGGCGCGGCATTCCTCGTTGCGTGCGACGTCGCGGCGCGGACCATCATGTCGCCTATGGAACTCCCGGTCGGCATCATCACCGCGATGTTGGGCGGGCCGTTTTTTCTCTGGCTACTTGCACGGAAACGATGAGATTGCTGGCGGGTGTCGTGGGTCTTTGGCTGGTGATTGCTGCGGTAGCTCCGCGGCTCGTGCAACATGAGGGCGTCCCCAACCGTATCGTTTCCGTCGTCCCGGCGATTACCGAGATGCTGTTCGCCATCGGTGCCGGTCCGCAGATAGTCGGGGTCGGCAGCTTCGCTCGATTTCCGGACGAAGTTAAGGACCTCATGCGCGTGGGGGCCCTGCTCGACCCCGACACGGAGCAGATCTTCTCGCTCCGGCCGGACCTCGTCATCCTGTACAGCAGTCAGGTCGATCTGCGTGCTCAACTCGACCGGGCGCGCATCCCGATATTTTCGTACGCGCACGGCGGGCTCGCGGACGTCACGGCGACGATGCGGGAGTTGGGTCGGCGCACGGGACACGAGGCCGAGGCTGAGCGGGTCGCCCAGGGCATCGAACGGGAACTGGCTGCCATCAGGACGCGCGTGGCGGGACGCGACCGCCCGACGACGCTGCTCGTCATAGGTCGTGAGCCCGGCATGATCCGTAACGTGTATGCGAGCGGCGGGATTGGGTTCCTGCAAGACATGATTGAAACGGCCGGTGGACAGAACACGTTTGCGTACGTCGAGCGTGAGGCTGCGCAGCCGACATCTGAGGCAATTCTCGCTGCGACACTAGATGTGATTATCGAGGTGCGGGCTGACGGCATCCTGACGCCTGAAGTGATCGAGCGCGAGCGAGCTGTCTGGCAGCGTCTCTCAACCATTCCAGCGGTCCGGACCGGCCGCGTGCATTTCCTCATCGGCAGCGAGCTCGTGGTGCCGGGCCCGCGCGTGGCGCGCGGCACTGAACGGCTGGCGCGGGTGCTGCACCCAGACGCGTTCTAATGTCCAACAAACTCCACCGATACGGGCTTCGGAATGAGCTGCTTGTCGTACGCCTCCGCGAACAGCCGCTCGACTGCTGCACGCCCGCGATCCCCGTAGTCGAGTGTCAGCTCGTTGACGTACATGCCCACGAACTGGTCTGTGCGGTCCTGATCCAAGCCGCGACCAAACTGCTGTGCGTACTCGATCGCCTGATCGCGATGGCCGATCGCATAAGCGATGCTGTCGTGCAGGAGCCGAGAGACACGGCGCATCGTCTCTTGGCCAAGATCTCGACGAATCACGTTGCAGCCGAGCGGTAGTGGTAGCCCGGCGGTTCGATCTGCCCACCACACACCCAGGTCCACGAGACTGCGAAGTCCGTCGTCCGCGTAGGTTAGCTGTCCCTCGTGTATCAGAAGTCCAGCGTCGACGCGGCCGTCAAGCACGGACGGTTGGATTTCGTCGAACGGCACGACTTCGTAGGCGACGCCAGGATGATAGAGCTGGAGCGCGAGATACGCGGTCGTCAGTGTGCCAGGAATCGCCACCTTCACGCCGTCGAGTGAGGTCGGACCACCCATTCGCGTCGCCACGATGGGGCCATAACGGTCTCCCATGCTCGCCCCGTGCGGCAACAGGGCATAGCGGTGGGCAAGATGGGCGTAGGCATGGAACGAGACGGCGGTTACCTCGTACACGCCGTCAAAAGCTGCACGATTAAGGCTCTCGATGTCCGCTAGTACCTGTTCGATTTCGAAGCCGTCGGCGGCCACAGCACCCGAAGCGAGCCCATAGAACATGAAGGCGTCATCCGAGTCTGGGCTGTGTGCGATGGTGATACGCATGCCAGTGTTCCTACGCGTCGTCGTCTTCCAACGCGGCGTACGGGCGCGCCACACGACGGATGACGATTGTCAGGCCGAAAAGGGTGATGAGGGTAGCGGCGGAGAGGCCGAGGTACGCTCCGGCCGCCATCGCCGGTTCCGGTTGTGTCTCCGCTTCTTGCCCTTGCACGATGGCACGTGCCTGCGACTGTGCCCATGCCTGGTCGACCGCCGAACGTTCCAGCATCCGCTCGGTGAGCAGTACGATTGCAAACGCGGCCAACCCGACCAGGAGCAACGGGTGCCGAGAGTTCTTGCGCGTGATGACGCTCAGTGTCGCCAGCACGATGGCGAGGATACCGAGCCCAAGGACCCAGAGGCCGGCGATGTTCGGAACACCTCCTAACCGCTGTTCGCCCATCAATACCCACGGCATGAAGGCGCTGATGACGAGCACGAGCCCAGCGGTCATTGGCAGATAGTAGGTACGCATACTGTGTGCGAGCACCGCAATTATGCTGTGCCGCAGAGATACGGCCGCGAGTCTAGCATGGGCCGTCGCTCGTCGACCGACTGGCAACGCAGTCTGGCAGGGCACCGGGAGTGCCGCCTACGGTTTCGCTTCGGTCGGCGAGCTCGCTCGAGTGGTAGCAGCTGGCGAGCGTCGGCGCCGTAGGCGACTGGGGGCCGGAGGCAGGGCGTGCGGAGGATCGAGGCTCTCGAGCTCTTCGAGGATGTTAGAGGCCCAGCGGAACACGCTATGGCCGGCCACGACGCACCGTAACGCGCGCATGCATCGCTGCTGTTCATCGAGCGGCATGTCGAGTGCGCGCTCCAGTGCGTCGGCAAATCCTTCGACATCGTACGGGTCGATGATCAGGGCGTCGCGCAGTTCCTGCGCGGCGCCCGCCAGCTTGCTCAAGACCAGCACGCCGGTGAGGTCATCGCGTGCCGCGACGAACTCCTTTGCCACCAGGTTCATGCCGTCGTGGAGCGAGCTGACGATGCAGAAATCAGCGAGACGATAGAGGGCAACCAACCGCTTGATCCGGAGCGCCGACTTCCGATACCGGATTGGCGGTCCGACGAACTGCTGAAACAGGCTGGCGGTGCGAGCAGGGCTGGTGCCAGCTGTTACCTGCACGGGAGCCGGTCGCAGCGTTCCCCCATGGCGCATGTTGATCTCGGCGACTTTCTGGTCGATGGCTGCCACGACAGCAGCATAGCTGGGGAGTTTCGATCGCGACGGGACGCCAATCTGCACGAACGTCAGCTGTCCGCGCAGGTCGGGCCGCCGTGTAAGGAGGAGGTCCAGCGCATCGAGCCGCTCTGGGATTCCCTTTGTGTAGTCGAGCCGATCGACACCGATTCCGACCAACCGGGTGTTAATGCCAAGCTCGCGCCTGAGACGCTTCATCTCGACCTCGATCAAGGGATCCTCAGCTAAGCGTTGAATTCGGTCGAAATCGACGCCGATCGGCACAGCCTCTATAGCAGTGACCCGGCCGCCGAAATGCACGGTGTTGCGCGTGACGTCAGCATCCAGCTCGTCACGAGCGGCGGCCACGAAACTGCGCCGGTCGCGATCGAGTTGGAACGCGATGAGGTCGTTCCCGAGGAGGCCCTTGAGGAGCTCCCGCCGCCACGGGCAGATCCGGAGACGGTCGGGATGCGGCCAGGGGACGTGCCAGAACAGGGCTATTTTGATGTCGGGGCACCGCGGCCGCAGCATTGACGCCACCAGCGCGAGGTGATAGTCCTGAATAAACACCGGTGCCGAAAGGGCTAGCAGTTCCTGCTCGATGACCGACGCGAACCGTTCGTTGACGGCTCGATACTGCTTCCAGTCCATCGTGCGAAACACGGGACGCACGTGCGCCTCGTGACACAGCGGCCAGAGGCCCTCGTTGGCGAAGCCGTCGTAGTAATGGGTTGCTTCCTCGGGCGTCAACCAAAGCCGCCGCAAAGCGTAAGCCGGGCCATCCGGGGGGACGAGCACGCGGTCATTGGCGTCCACCACTTCCCGATCCGCGTCGCCCGACCCGTGCGCGATCCAGACGCCGCCACGCTCGCGCATGAGTGCGTCGAGCGCCACCGAGACCCCGCCAGTGGTCGGTGACCAGCGGACGGACCCACTGTCGTCGTGAAAGTGCTGATACGGCTCTCGGTTCGACACGACGACGAGTGGCCGCCGCGGGTGAGCGCCGACTGTGTTGGCTGACAGCTGAGCTGTGGTCACGTGCGTTCAGGATCGCGAGCGGCGACAAGCGAACACTGCACCGAACGGCCGAGTACCACTAAGCGGCCACTGAGGCGTTACACGTCGAACGACAGGCCGCAACCGCACTCGCTCTTGGCATTGGGGTTACGGAAGATCAGGGATTGGCCTAGCATGTTGGCGTCGCAGTCGAGAACGGTTCCACGTAGGTATTTGTAACTCTTCTTGTCCACATAAATCTTCGTACCGTCACCGGCATCGAAGACTTCGTCCTCAGGTTTCGCGGTTTGCTCCCACCGGAAGACGTAGCTCAACCCGGAGCACCCACCAGCTTTGACGCCAACTCGCAGACCACCCTCGACAATGCCTTCTTCGGCCATCGCCTCTCGGATTCGTTTCGCCGCCGCGGCGGTCACTTCGATCGTTACCGTCATTCGGTTACGCCATCAACGAATTCAGTGTACTCGATCGGCAAGGAGGCTGTCAGGATACGAGTGACCTGCCAGTAGTACGCTACAAAGACGGTCTAGCGCGAACGAAGTGGGCGACTACGGCCGGCGATAGGTTGCCGATCGGCCAACGGCGGTGCCGCCGTTGGCGTGACCGGTAGGGAGGGGCACTTGCTGGAGGGTCACCGGAAGCAACTCTGGCGTCTCATCGGTCACGAGATCGAGGATGGTATGGGTCGTTAGGGCATGCACAATCTGATCTTTCAACCGCCACAGCGGGTCACGAACGTTACATTTGGCGTATTGCTCGCAGCTCTCGCTATCGTCAGAGCAAGCGGTCACCATCACCGGTCCGTCGATCGCGTAGATGACGTCAGCCACTGAGATCTGCGTCGCCGGCCGGGCCAGGCGATAGCCCCCACGCGTGCCTTGCTGCGACGCCAAGAACCCCTTTTTGGATAATCGCTGGAGCACTTTCGCCATCAGCTCGACCGGGATGTCGTGCCGCGAAGCGATCTCGCGGGCGCTCGACGAGTTGCCCTCTAGGCACGAGGCGAGATCCTTGAGGGCCATCAGTGCGTAGTCAGTCTTCTTAGACAGCCGTAGCATGAGCCTCCGACTGGTTCAACTATCGTCTCGCGTCAGACACGCGACCCCAGAATTAGCGTTACCAGCGGAAGCATGCCCAGCGCCCTGCTGAGCGCTAAACAAGCCTGAGGCGTCGTCGCGTGCCAGTCACCTGATTCTAGTCTTTACTTGGTCAGGTGTGCTACGTCTTATTGAGAGACGACGTCCGACGTCAGTACTTCGGTAACGACGGATCGACCCCGTCAATCCAGGCGAGGATACCGCCGCGCAGGTTCTTCGCCTTCTTGAAGCCGGCTTCGTGTAGGAGCTTCACCGCTTTGGCGCTCCGCGCCCCAGATTTACAGTGGACGATCATATCGTCACACCCATCGAGCTCGTGCAACCGTCTGGGGAGATCGCCAAGCGGGATCAACGTGGAACCGGGAATCCGGCAGATCTGATATTCCTGCGGCTCACGCACGTCGAGCACGAACACGCTGTCCTGCCGGTCCAGCCTCGCCTTGAGCTGCTCAACTGTCGCGTCGCCGGCCTCCTCTGTAGCCGTAGCTGGTCTGGGCGTCACGCCGCAGAACTGCTTGTAGTCGATCAACTCGCGAACCGTGGGGTTCTCACCGCACACCGAGCACTCGGGATCCTTCTTAAGTTTGAGCTCGCGAAAGTGCATCTGGAGGGCATCGTAGATCATGAAGCGGTTGATGAGCGGCTCGCCGGCACCAATGATGAGTTTGACTACTTCGGTTGCCTGGATCGTGCCGATCACTCCCGGCAGGAGACCAAGGACCCCGCCCTCTGCGCAGCTTGGAATTAACCCAGGCGGTGGCGGCTCAGGGTAGAGGCACCGGTAGCAGGGTCCGTCCTTGGTCGCAAACACCGACGCCTGCCCTTCAAACCGGAAGATGCTGCCATAGACGTTGGGCTTCCCGAGGATGACGCACGCGTCATTGACGAGATACCGCGTCGGAAAATTATCGGTGCCGTCCACGACGATGTCGTATCCCGACAGCAAGTCTAGCGCGTTCGCTGACGAGAGCATCACGTCGTGTGTTACGACCGTGACCTCAGGGTTGATCTCTGCCAACCGGTCGCGCGCCGACTCCAGCTTGGGACGTCCGACGTCTGACGTCCCGTGAATGATCTGTCGCTGCAGATTGCTGTAGTCCACGACATCGAAATCGACGATGCCAAGCCGCCCCACGCCAGCGGCGGCAAGATACAGCGCGACCGGAGACCCAAGGCCGCCCGCTCCGATGCAGAGAACACTGGCCGCCTTGAGCTTGCGCTGCCCCTCCATGCCGACCTCTGGCATGATGAGGTGGCGACTGTAGCGTGCGACCTCCCGGTTGCTCAGTGCCGGCGCAGCTTCATTCATCCGCACCGCCCGCCACGGATGGCACGATGCTGACCGTGTCACCGTCCTTTACCGACGTTGCTTCCTTGTCCAAATAGCGAATGTCATCATCGTTGACGTACACGTTGACGAAGCTCCGCAGTTGGCCGTCCTCGTTGTACAGATGATTTCGCAATTCCGAGTGCTTAGTAGTCAGGTTCTGCAAGAGTTCACCGACCGTTTTGCCTTCGACCTGCACGACATCCTGCTTGCCCACATGCACACGAAGCGGTGTCGGTATTAGCACATCATTAGCCATGTCAATTTATCCTATTCGTTTCGTCGCTCGATGCGTGCTTCATCGAACGCTGAGCGGTCTTCGCGTAGTTGCCACGAGGTCATCACACCAGGCTCGCCCTTTTCGACGGCGACAATTACATACGCAAACACCGGCCACGCGTGATCCAGATCATACTGAGACGGGCGGGCTGGGTGGTCGGGGTGCGAATGATAGAAGCCGATCAGCTGGCGGCCAGATTTCGTCGCACGCCGCTCAGCTGCTCGATAGTCGTCTGGGCTGACTAAGAAGTGCCGCCGTGGCCCCTCCTCGGTCCTATTGGGGAGCGAGAAGCATTCTCCCACGACGTTGCCGGTCCCAATTAAGGCGCCGCAGCACTCGTTTGGGTACGTTTCGCGGCCGTGATTTTGGATACGCACGGCGACGTCGTCGCTGACGATGAGTGCCTTCTCGTGATCGTTTGACATCGATCCAGTTTCGCTGGTGCCAGCCCGGCGAACTAATCGTCCTAGAACCGCTGGGTTAGACATTGCTCTTCGTCATCGCAGAGGATCGTGGTGACGACGCGCCTACGTGATCGACTCGCGACCTGCACGCTCGCTACCAGTACCGATGATCCACTAGTCACAACCCATTCCACCGCTGTTACCTGTCTCCAGACCTGGCCGATTCGGTATCAAAGCCCTTCTCTCGCCATGCGAGAGTCCCGCCGATGATGCTCCGTACGTTGCGATAGCCCAGTGATTTAAGGAATAGCACACCTAATAGCGAGGCATTCCCACGTTGGCACACGCTGAGAATCTGAGCGTCGAGATCACTGGGAAGCGCTGAAAGATCGTCGCCAAGCTCAGGGAGCGGCATGCTGAGAGCGCCTGGGATGTGCGCCTCCTGGTATTGGTCGCCCGGACGCACATCTATCACGCACGACTTGCTATCCTTCCACTGCACATGAGCAGCATCGACATCGATGGTCAGATTGGCATTGCCTCGTACGTTCTCCACCATCTTGTCGAGCAGTGCGTTGCGCGGTGCACCACCCTTGAATTCTTTGGCTGTAAGACCTGGCAGATGTTTTACAACTGAGGATGCGTACTTAAATGCGCTATCGCAGAAGATAACAACCACGATATTGCCAGGTTCGTCTGGTACAAGTTTAAAAGCGCCAGAAAGTGCCATAGCCGAGCTTGGCCCGGCGATGATGCTCTCCTCCCGATTTAGACGTAGGCAGAGGTCGAACGCTTCTTGATTTGTCACTTCGACCAAACCGTCGTACTCGTTAGGAAAGAATAGCTTCGTTTGCTGCAACTGACGGATACTGCGCACGCCCGGGATATCATGTCCCTCCTGTGGGTGCACGCCGAGGACTCTGACGGAATCATTTTGCTCCTTGAGAAACCGGCCGGTACCCGTAATCGTCCCGCATGTACCGAGCCCCGATACGAAGTGCGTCACCTTCCCCTCGGTCTGACGCCAAATCTCCGGCCCAGTCGTTTTGTAGTGTGCCTCAGGGTTTGCTTCGTTGGCGTACTGGTTCAACATGTGAAACTCGGGGCTAGTGGCAATTTCGCTGGCCTTCGCAATTGCTCCTTCAGGCGCTCCAGGTGCCGGACAGAGCGTGTCCTCGAGCTCTATCACGTCGGCACCGAAGAAACGGAGCATTGTGCGCTTCTCGAGTGGAATTTCACTCGAGAGCGGCGTCGTCAGGGAATATCCCCTGATGTTTGCGATCATGGCGAGCGCCATGCCTGTATTTCCCGATGTTGGCTCAACTAGCTTCTGGTTACTGTGGATCGTGTGACGTGCTTCTCCATCGGCGATGAGGTTGGCTGCGACACGATCCTTGACCGCACCGAACGGGTTGTACCACTCGAGCTTGCCGTACACCTGTGTGTCCCTGAACGGCGACACCCGGTTTAGGCGCACTAGGGGAGTTGGATTGTCGGTGCCGGAGAGGAGGCCGAGAATGGAATCATATACGCGCAGGATATGATCGTTCATCGCCTAGCTGGCTCCCACATAAACCGCGACACTTGCATTCTGACGTGACGTTGGCTGACATGCACAACTCGACTCGGTCGTCAGGTGCCGCTCAGATCATGGCACAGGTGATGCCAGAGCTCCCAGAAGTGGCGTCGAGCAGCGTCTGGTCGGACGCAGACGCCCCCGTTCGAGGCCCCTCCCGGGTTCTGTCACTTCGCCCTGGCGTACAGCTCGACGCCCGGGCACAACCGCTTGAACCACCGCAGTCGCTCCAGGGAGGTGCTCCCGATGAGCTTGACGAGACGTCCAGCGGTCATGTTGAACTTTCTGTGTCATCGATATGTGACCATCCTACCTGAAGACCCCGAGTTGTGCGGGTGTCGGCACTCGCTTACCATCCGGTACAACAGCCCGTGGAGTTAGCGTCCATCCTTCTCATCCTGGCCATCGGACTCGTGGTCGGCGCGGTAGCCGGGTGGGCCGTCGCGCGGGCAGGGGCCGCGCGCGAGGCGACGCACAGTGCAGTAACCCTGTCGAGGTTGACTGCCGAGCTCGAGGCTGAGCGCAAGATAGCCACCGACCGCGCGACGATCCTGGAGCAAGCCGACACACGGCTCCGCGAGGTCTTCACGAGCATTTCGGCCGACGCGCTGCGCGCGAACAACCAGTCGTTCCTCGATCTCGCCAAGACGTCGCTGGGCGAATTTCAGAAGCACGCAACAGCCGATCTCGAGCAGCGCCGAAAATCGATTACTGAACTCGTAAAGCCGATCGAGGATTCTTTGGCACGCGTTGGCACAAAACTCGAAGAAGTTGACAAGGAGCGCGCGGGAGCCGGCGCTCGCCTGGACACCCAACTCCGCACGCTCGCGATGGCGGCGGCTAACCTGGAGCAGGCGCTTCGGACTCCGAACGTGCGCGGGGGTTGGGGTGAAATCCAGCTACGGCGAGTGGTCGAAATGGCCGGGATGCTCGACCACTGCCACTTCGTCGAAAAGCGCGCGGCGACGTCGCAGGACGGCCGCTTCGTGCCGGACCTGATCATCAAGCTCCCCGGGGGGCGCAACATCATCGTGGATGCTAAGGTTCCGTATATCGCCTATCGAGAGGCGGTGGAGGCGCCGGACGATGCCGCGCGTGCCGCGAAGCTTAGGGATCACGCGCGCCAGGTCCGCGAGCACATGACACAGCTCAGCAATAAGCGATACTGGGATCAGTTTCAGCCGGCGCCAGAGTTCGTGTTTATGTTCCTGCCGGGCGAAGGATATTTCAGTGCGGCACTGCAACACGACGCAGGCCTCATCGAGTTCGGTGCCGAGAAGCGTGTGATTCCAGCCAGTCCGCTGACACTCATCGCGTTGCTTCGTGCAGTGGCCTATGGCTGGCAGCAGGAACGGATCGCCAAGAACGCAGCGGTGATCAGTGGGCTCGGACACGATCTCTACGAGCGGCTCCGCCGCATGGCGGGTCATTTCGAGGAGCTTGGCAGAGGGCTGAACCGAGCGACGGAAGCTTACAACGCGGCGGTGGGCACGTTGGAACGACGCGTGCTGGTAACTGCCCGTCGTTTCCGCGACCTCGGTGTGAGCGCGACAGATCCGATCGTCGAGCCAAACCAGGTCGAGGGGACGCCCCGCGTGCTCCAGGCGCCCGAAATGGCTGACCCGCTCGGGGAACTAGTCGAGGGCGCCGCAGTGGAGGCTGGAGACGATGACGAGTAACCCTGCTCCATGCCGTCCGCCAGAGTTTCCATGAAAAACCGGCCGGCGGATACGCTGCGCGCTGGTCTTGCTCGGCTCGGTCAGATATGCACCGTCTCATGACGGTGCACGAGACGAGGACGTAAGTTTGACCCAACCAAACGACGGCCCGCTTAATGGCATCACCGTGCTCGACCTGACGCGCGTTCTCTCCGGGCCCTATTGCACGATGATGCTCGCCGACATGGGAGCGCGCATCATCAAGATCGAGCAACCGGGCCGTGGCGACGACACCCGCGCGTGGGGTCCACCGTTTCAGAACGGTGAGAGCGCGTACTTCATGAGCATCAATCGGAACAAGGAAAGCGTGACGCTAAACCTGAAGCACCCCGACGGCCGCAGGGGATTGGACCGACTTATCGAGCGGTCGGACGTGTTAGTCGAAAACTTTCGTCCCGGCACGCTAGGACAGATGGGACTCGGATACGCAGACCTCGCTGCGCGGTACCCCTCGCTCGTTTACTGCTCCGTGTCAGGCTTCGGTCACACGGGGCCGCGGCGCCTCGAGCCGGGTTACGACGCAGTCATGCAGGGTGAGGGAGGTCTCATGAGCATCACCGGTCCCACGGAGGGTCCAGGGTGTCGCCTCGGTGTCGCGATCGCTGACATCGTCTCCGGTATGTTTGCCGCCTACGGGGTCGCAATTGCCCTGCTTGTTCGCCATCGAACCGGGCGCGGGCAGTTCGTTGACGTGGGGATGTTGGACTCGGCTGCGGCGTTGCTGACCTACCAGGCGGGGATTTACTTCGCCAACGGCGAGGTACCGGGGCGGATGGGGAATCGACACCCAACCATCGTGCCGTACGAAACGCTCGAGACAGCCGACGACGATTTCGTGGTCGCGATTGGCAACGATCAACTCTGGCGGAAGTTCTGCAACGTCCTCGGTCTGAACGAGCTAGTCAACGACCCACGGTTCGCAGCCAACAAGGACCGAGTTCAGGCGAACGACGTGCTTCGGGCCATCATCGTGGAGCGCACGCGCACTAAGCCGGCCGGAGAGTGGATCGAAACGCTCACGGCGGCCGGCATTCCGTGTGGGGCGGTACGTGACCTCGCACAGGTGTTCGCGGACCCGCAAATCATTGCGCGCGAGATGGTTGTCGCGCTCAACCATCCGGTCGCGGGGGCAATCCGTGCGTTGGGGGTACCGGTGAAGCTGCAGGATACGCCCGGCGCCGTGCGCACGCCGCCGCCGACCTTAGGCCAGCACACGGGGCAGGTGTTGGCGGAGATCGGTATAACGCCTGGGGAGATCGAGCGTCTCAAACGGGAAGGTGCGATCTAGCTCCAGTACTCCGGCTCTTGCCCCATGGGTAGCGCCGGCCGGCTTCTAGGCCCGCGCACGAGAGAGCCACTTTCAATTTCAGCACGTCGAACTGATGAACAATCTCCGATGCCGTCAGCGTTCAATGAACGGCAGGAGTTCCTGCAGCAGAAAATCCAGCAACTCTTCCTCGCTCAGGTCGCCGATCTGCCGGCCCTTGGTGACAACGTGCTCCTCCACAAGGATGCGGTTGCCCCACGCGCGACTGACGTGTCCCATCAGGGCGGGAGGATGCCGCGTGGTGTCGAGCGTAAGTTCAACGTAGTTATCCGCTACGGTCTCTGATGAGAGTCGGACCGTGCCGGCTGGCGTGGAAGCGTGAAACGGATAGCCCTCGGCTTTGAGCGCCGAGGCGATCGTCTTACACAGCGGAGTGGCGATTGTCGTTAGTACCGTGGTGGCGGCTTGCGCGGCGGCGGCGGCACCTTGGCGACGCGCCACCGCCTCACGTTTCGCCTGCTCGATGGCACGCCGAACGCGTTTACGAATCTCAACCGTGTCGGTCATCTGAAGTGAGCGCCCTCTGCTCGAGCTGGGCGGTGCCGACCTCGTAGATCCGGACGAGCTCGATTAGCTTGTAACCCTTCGTTTGATACGGGGGAATGATTCGTTCGGTGCGTAAGTACTGAATCATGGCCTCGTCGGCATAATCCGGCTGGCCGATTTCAGGTTCACCGGCCAGTGCCGATTCGAGCCGCTCGATCGTCATCAGCTTCTCTGAAACAGTCTGACTAATCGGCACGATGCCCCACAGGCGACGCCGTTCAATTCGGTCGCGCGTGTGAAAACGCAGAAAGATTTCGCTGCCAGTGAAGTTGTAGTCGACGTCGGATCGCGTGGCCGCCGCATCTTCGACGCGAACGAACGCAATCTCTGGCACGCTTGCGAACCAATCGACAAGCTTTTGGGTGAAGGTTCCCTCGCCGGACCACCGGTCGCGGTCAATCACGACCGACTGTGCATCGTCCATCGGTTTCTGCTCGCCAGGATTTAAATCGAACGCACCGCGCTTTCGATCCACGCCCTTGTACGATCCTACTTCGTGCCGTGGTTGATTGCCATCAGGCTGCCGAGGAGCGGCAGGTGGCCGACCTTCGAAAAGAGGCAAGCTTTCCAGTGCCGATCGCGACCATAACGGGAGCAACGTTGTGACGAGGTCGCAGCGGTCGGCGATGGTAGTGAAGGGCCGGCGGACAAAGCTTCGCCTCGAGGGTCTCGAAGGCAGTGCGGAGTGAGGGCTTAGTGGCCAATTCAGTTAGCAGCCACAACCTCGACAATGCCGTTCATCAGGGCCTGATGCGGGGCACACGTGTATGCGTGCCTGCCCGGACGGTTGGGGACCCGAATCACGATCGAGCCGCTCTCGCCGCCTTTCAGCCGTGTCACCGATATATCCCAGGACGCGATTTGAAAGTTATGAACGACACCCCTGTTCTCGTTTCGGATGGTGAGGCGAATCGTTTCGCCACTTGTCATACCGATGACGGGATTTGGGGACCGAGAGCCCTCGAGATAGAAGGCCATGTCGCGCGCGACGACCACGATCTCGCGCGGGCCAGCCACCAGATCTTCAGCGAGCGGCCACAGGATCGCCAGGCTGACGAGCGCGAGCCCTGCGGCCAGAACGCCCGCGGCCTGTCCAACGCGGCCCCGAAGCCTGGCCACTCGGCTCCTCATCCGACCATCAACCCCGTCACGTACATCACGCCGAAGCCGGCCACGAGGCCGGTCACAACCGGCGCGGTAGCCAGGTGATGCGCAACCGGTTGGTCGCCGGCCATTTGCCGCGTGACCTGGATGACCACCTGCGCGATGGCTCCGGCACCAATCGACAGAAACACGACCGACCACAGCGGTGAATACACGAGCCCGCCCAGCCAGGCGCCGGCGATCGTCGGCGCGCCGCCGATAATCCCCAGCTTCACGAGATCGCGGAGGCGGACGCGCTCACGTGCCAGCGGCGATACGATGGCCAGGCCCTCTGTTGTGTTGTGCAAGGTGAAGCCGACGATCAGGACCGTGCCCAGCGCGGCCTCTCCCAGCGCAAACGCGGCCCCGATCGCGAGGCCCTCGCCGAAGTTATGCAACCCGATTCCGACAGCCACCAGCAGGGCTAGCACCCATCCTTGGCCCAGAGCCGCGGCGCGGACGCGCCGCCGCCCGCCAAGCCATCGGCCGAGTCCCTCCAGGCCGAGAAACGCCGCGAGGGCGACGCAGATAAAGAGCGACACACCCTGAAACGACTGCGGCATGACACTGGCGGTCTTGAGGCCCTCTTGCCCTGCCTCAGCCAAGAGGAACACCAGCAGGCCGACGGTCAATGCCAGCACAAAGTCGAGCCCGCGGCGACCCAGTCGCGACACCATTGGGAACCACAGCAGCCCGGTGGCGACCGGTATGACCCCCACGTAGAGGCCGATCAGTGCGAACACGGCAAAGTACCGGCCGTCCGGCCTCGGCGTCTCGACCGCTACTGCCACTTCGTGATCGAAAGTCAGACCGCTGGAGGTAACGACACGCAATACGTGCGTGTCGCCTTCCACCCAGGGGTACGGAATCTTGAGCGTCGCGCGGCCGAGGTGGCCGAGCTCAGTACCGGGCGCCGCGGAAAACTGCCAGTACGCATCGTCGACCTGCACCTGCGCGATCGTTACCGCATCAGGTCCATCATTGAGCACGGTCGCCACGATCCCGTCTGGGCCGAGGACAACTCGCTGGAAGGTCAGCTTCTCCACTGGCGGAAACGCGTCGCCACGCACGGCGTCGGCCGGGCCGGACCAGACGATAAACGTGACCAAGCTGGCCACTAGCGCCAGCGGCAGTAGAGCGACGACCCAAAACGACGCGGTGCCACCGCCCTGATCCAGTGCCGGCTTGTGCTGAGTGACAATCTTCCTTCGATCGGACTCGTGACGGACCGAGCCGAGAAGCCTGCGCTGCACTGCACCAAAACGCTCAGGTCTCACGCGCACCCTCAGCACGAAACAATCCCATCCAGCCAAGTTCGGCGAACTCGCTCTGGTGGGCGTGGAACATGAACTCGCCGGGATACCGAAATGTCGTTTCGAGAATCGCCCGCTCGCCCTGGCACAACATCAGCGTGTCGGTCGTTTCCGTTGGAGTGAGGTTTGTTCCCGTGCGATGGACGGTGAAGAACATCCCGTGCAGGTGCATGCTGTTCAGCGGATCGAACTCCGTGATGTTCACGAGATAGATCCGGACCAGCTGGCCGACGCGGACCCGAACCGGTTCGTGCATGTGAAAATTGGCGACCGTGTTGACGGCGTAGACTTCGTTCTCGGCGTCGAAATTTGTGTCGAAGGCGTTCATCACCATTACTAGCTCGTCCGCCGGCAGCTGTGCCAGGCCGTTCGGGCCAAGCCGCGGATCGACGATGAACACGCCGTACAGCCCCTTGTGCATATGACGCTTCAGCGGGTTCGCGTGGCAGTGATAGAGGTGGAGCCCAAAGGGTTCCGCGTCGAACTCGTAGACGAAACTATCACCCGGCATGACTTGATGGGCAGGTAACGAGCCGTCCATCTCGGGCGGATGCCAGCCGTGGAAGTGGATCGTGTGAGGATGGGAGCCTTGGTTGACAAAGTTGATGCGTAGTCGATCGCCCTCGGTCGCGCGGATCGTCGGCCCCGGCACCTGTCCGTTATAAGTCCAGGCAGGAAAGAACACTCCGGGCGCAATTTCGATCTCGCGATCGACTGCGTAGAGCTCGTATTCGCGCAGCAGTGTACCGTCCGGCCGCGGGGTTTCGTGGTAGACGCGCTCGCGCTCGGTTGGTTGGAGATCGGAGAAGTTCCAGGCCCGAAGAAAGGTCATCGGGTTGAAGCCATCGGTGGATACCCGCCCCACGGAGCCCATCGCGCGCGCGGCGTGGTCCCAGCGCCGTGTGGAGTGACGGCTTTCCTGGCCGGCAGTCCTGACGCTGAGCAGCAGCGCGCTCCCCCCGGCGAGTGACCCAACCCCCGCCATCCGGAGCCAGGAACGTCGCGACCACCGTAGCATACCGCGATTCGAATCCACCACAGACCTAGTTTGAGCAGTTGAGCGTCTACAGTTTGACGTTTGACAAGCGAGATTTTTATGATCCAAAATATACCGATGGTTGGGTGGAAGTCAAGGTAAGGAAAAAGCTTTCCGGATTTGCGCATGCTGCCTTCGAGCACCGTCGAGAACTACCTCAAGGCGATCTATCAAGCACAGATGGCCCAGGCCGATCGGAAGCGCCTGGTTTCTATGGGGCTGTTGGCCGGCGCACTCGGCGTGGTGCCGGGCACCGCTACCACCATGGTGAAGGCGCTCGCTGAGTCCGGTCTGGTTAAATACGAGCCGTACGTCGGCGTGCGTCTTACCTCTGCCGGGCAGAAGCTTGCCGCGCTTGTGCTGCGACGCCACCGGCTGATGGAGTTGTTCCTGGTCAAGGTGCTTGGGATGAGTTGGGTGGAGGTGCACGAGGAGGCCGAGCGCCTGGAGCATGCCGCATCGGATCGACTCATCGACCGGATCGACACCATGCTGGGTCGCCCCTCCGTCGATCCGCACGGCGATCCGATCCCAGGCGAAGACGGCTCGCTTACCACGGCTCACTATCAAACCCTGCTTAACTGCCCGCTCGACACGCCCGCTGTAGTGACGCGTGTGACTGACCAGGATGCAGCATTTCTTCGTTTTCTCGAAGACAGCGACTTGAAGCCCGGACAGGCTGTTCGGGTCGAGGCTCGGGACTTCGCGGCCGACCATGTCCTGGTGCGTGGCAAGGACAACCGGCTCATCATGATCGGCATGCGCGCGGCGGCCAAGCTCCTGGTCGTGCCCGCCAGGCTCTAAGTGGCCTCCCTTGGGTGTTGTCAGATTTGGGAGCACAACAAGAACGAAGAGGCCCAACGAGATGGCGGTGCTCGATCACGCAACCCGCATGCGTGAGGCACATCGCCAGGCCCTCAGGGCGCTGGCCGCGGGTGAGGTCCCGGTCGGGGCTGTCGTCGTGCATGAGGGGCAGATCATCGGGTCCGGCTTTAATCAGCCGATTCAGACAGGCGATCCCACCGCGCACGCCGAAATCGTAGCGCTGCGGGAGGCCGGACGCGCGGCCGGTAACTATCGGCTCGATGGTGCGACGTTGTATGTGACGGTTGAACCGTGTCTGATGTGCGCCGGTGCGGTGATTCATGCGCGAATCGGTACGCTGGTCTACGGCGCGACGGAGCCTAAGGCCGGGGCGATCTGCTCGGCAATGCGCGCGCTCGACCACCCATTACTCAACCATCGGGTCGAAGTCGTGGCTGGAGTTCTCGAAGACGAATGCCGGGGTATCATTCAGAAGTTCTTCGACATGCGTCGCGCGGACGCGCGAAAGTGAGTTGCAAGTCAGGGCTTCGGCCCTGCGTCTAGACACGCGGAGAGGTACCGAAGCGGTCATAACGGGGGCGCCTCGAAAGCGTCTTGGCGGGCTAAATGCTCGCCACGTGGGTTCGAATCCCACCCTCTCCGCCATTTATTTACGTGTGGGTGGCGAATTACTACTCAGCCCGCAATCCGTTGAGATTATCAAGTTTGGTGATCCTGGGAGTGGTCGCTAGGATGTTCCGATGCGCGACCCGATCATCCTGCTGGTGCACCTGATCGCCACCCTGGCCCGGCTGATGGGCCCCGGCGGCCTGCGGTCTGTCGTGGCTGAATCGGTCTTGGTCAAGCAGCAACTGCTCATTCTGAATCGCTCGCGGCACCGGGCGCCGAATCTCTGCGCGTCGGATCGGATCCTCGCCGGCGTGTGTGCACTGTTCATGCGCCCGGCCCGGGTGATTCGCTCAGCGATCGTGCTGAGACCGTCGACGATCCTGGAGTTCCATCGGGCTCTGCGCACCCGCAAGTACCGCTGGCTGTTTTCACCCAAGCGCCGTCGCACCGGCCCCCAAGGACCGTCCAAAGCACTGGTCGATGCCATCGTCGACATGAAGCGGCGCAACCCCAGGTGGGGCTGTCCGCGGATCGCACAACAGATCGCGCTCGCCTTTGCGGTCGACATCGACAAGGACGTGGTGCGCCGAGTGCTCGCTACGCACTATCGACCGGCACCCCACTCGGGTGGTCCGTCCTGGCTGACGTTCCTGGGGCATGCGAAGGATAGCCTGTGGAGCATCGACCTGTTCCGGTGCGAGTCGGCGATCCTGCGAAGCCATTGGGTGCTGGTAGTGATGGACCAATACACGCGGCGGATCGTCGGCTTTGGCATCCATGCTGGAACCGTGGATGGCCGGGCCCTGTGCCGTATGTTCAACCATGCGATTCGAGGGCTCTCGCGTCCGAAGCGCCTCAGCTCCGACCACGACCCGCTGTATCGGTTTCACCAATGGCGCGCCAACCTGCGGGTGCTGCAGGTGACCGAGGTAAAGAGTGTGCCGTATGTGCCGCTGTCGCATCCGTTTGTCGAACGGTTGATCGGCACGCTGCGACGAGAATGCGTGGATCAGCTGCTGTTCTGGTCTGCGTCGGACTTGGAAGACAAACTGGTGGCCTTCCAGGACTTCTACAATGCGCATCGGGCCCATGCGTCGTTGGACGGGCGGACGCCCGTCCCGATACGAAAGGATGTCGCACGGCTCGACCGCTACCGATGGGACGCGCATTGCCGTGGTCTCTATCAGACGCCGATCGCGGCGTGACATCTGACCAGCGAAGACGGTGGCGAGCGGGTCGACGCGCCCGCGTTCGACGTCTATCGCGACACAGCAGGGCAGTGCGTCAGCTGCACGCCTTACTCATGCCATCGCGACAACTTCGCGGGGGACTCCCGGCTCACGGGACCCGAAGATCGAACGATGTCGGATTCCTACGAATTCGCCACCCACAAGGTTCGTTGGTCGCTTGGAGCCGAGCGAGATCGAGCGGAATCCTGATCTTGATCTGGCGCCATGATATGGGGACCATATGGGGGACCATGCCTCCATGTGGTAAACATAAAGCACTGATAATAAAGGTGTTATAGAAGATAAATGGCGGAGAGAGTGGGATTCGAACCCACGGTAGGAGGATTACCCCTACACACGCTTTCCAAGCGTGCTCCTTCAGCCACTCGGACATCTCTCCGCGCAGATTGGATCGATAGTTTACCGTCCCTGTCGATCACGTCCAAACCCCGATTATGGCGTAAGGGTGGTTCTTGGATCGGCTTTGCTGTGTTGCTTGCACCTCAGGGTGGCATGGTGCCTTGCGGCGTGTGACCGATGAAAAACGAACCGAAACTAGCGGGAGCGTGTGCGAATATGCATACAAGCTATAGGTGGGATTTGGCTGCCGCCCTCCGCGGAGAACCACGGTGAAAACGGCACTAGCTGCGCGGGACCGGGTGGGTTAGACTGCATCCCTTCGAAGCACGACGGACGACACCAACTTCCAATGGCCTACCAGGTTCTCGCCCGCAAGTATCGCCCGCAGCGATTTGAAGACGTCGTTGGCCAGCACGGCGTGACTCAGACGTTGCGCAACGCGCTCGCCAAAGCGCACCTGGCACAGGCCTTCGTCTTTGCCGGTCCCCGCGGGGTGGGAAAGACAACGATGGCAAGGATTCTCGCACGTGCTCTCAACTGTGTGAGTGGGCCGACGCCAGACCCGTGCGGCACGTGTGACGCCTGTGTAGAGATCGCAGGAGGGCGGGATATCGATGTCCTTGAGATCGACGCCGCCACGCACACCCAGGTCGAAAACGTGCGCGAGGTGATCATCGCCGGCCTGGCGATGGCGCCGATTCGCGACCGCTACAAAGTGTTCATCATCGACGAGGCGCACCAGCTTTCCAGCCATTCCTTTAATGCTCTCTTAAAGTCGATCGAGGAACCGCCGCCGCACGTGATGTTTATGATGGCGACGACGCAGCTCGAGAAAATCCCAGAGACGATTCTTTCACGCTCGCAAGTGTACGAATTCCGAACGATCGGCAGGCAGCTCATAGCCGACACACTCCGCGCGATCGCTGATGCTGAGAAGATCGCGATCGACGACACGGCTGTCGACCTCATGGCACGAGCCGCGGACGGAAGCATGCGGGATGCGCAAAGCGCCTTCGACCAGGTCATTGCGTTTGCCGGTGAGACAATTAGCGCTGAGGATGTCTCGACGGTGCTCGGCCTCATCGGGCGAGACCCGGTCTTAGACGTCGTCGAGGCGGTGGCGAATGAAGATCCGACGGTTGTCTTTGAGCTGGCCGGTCGGTTCGTCGAAGCGGGCTACGACCTGCGGCTTGTGTGCCGCGAGCTTTCCCGCGCCATCCGGGATCTCCTCGTGATCTCCATCGACCCGGAGCGGGCCAAAGATCGAGAAATTGCTGCCGAAGGTGAACGAGATCGCCTGGTGGCGCTCGCGAAACGATTCTCCCGAGAAGATCTCATGCGCGCCTTTGATGTCATCGCGCGTGCGGAGCGCGAGATCCTCAACGCCGCGCAGCCGCGGTATCACCTGGAAATGGCGCTGCTCCGCTGGATGCACTTGCGGAAGCTGGTGCCGCTCACTGAGCTGCTCGAAGGGATGACGGGGCAGGCCGCGGCACGCGGTGGCACCCGATCGGCGCCGTCTGGGCCAACCAGTCCGGTCGTGTCGCCGGCACGGACTAAGCAGACCAAGACAGTACGTAACCCCGCGACGAACAAACAGGCCGATCATCCGAACACGCCGCCACCGGCTGGTGGAGATGCTAAAGCGGCAATTCTGGCTGAGGTCAAGCGCACAAAGAAATTCTTCTACGGGACCGTCGTTGCACAGGCGCAACGCATCGATCTCGTGGGTGATCGGCTCGCCTTCACGTTCACTCCGGCCCAGCGAACTCTGGCGGCGCAACTCGAGCAGAACCGGTCGTGGCTGGAAGTCACGGCCTCCAACGTAGCCGGTCACAAGCTAACAGTGGCGGCCGAACAATCAGGGAGTGACGGCCAACCGTCACCGCTGAGTGCCCATAGCCGTACTGATCAGAACCTTGGCCTGCGGGCGAAGGTGATGAACGACAGCGTTGTCAAAGCGATGTTGGAAGTCTTTCCGGCCGAAATTGACAGCGTGGAAAAACTCGAACCATGAACATCCAACAGATGATGCAGCAGGCGCAACAGATGCAAGAGCGCCTGCAGCGTGAGCTCGCCCAGATGGAAATCGAGGCGACCGCTGGCGGTCGGATGGTGACGGTCGTCATGAACGGCATAAAGCAGATCCGTCGTATCTCCATCGATCCAGAGGTCGTCTCCAAAGACGATGTCGAGATGCTGCAGGATCTCATCATGGCTGCTATCAATGATGCCCAGCGCAAGGTCGACGAGACGGTCGCCGGAAAGATGGGCGGCCTTAAGATCCCCGGACTGACCGGATGATCCGGCTTGGGCCTCTCGCGAACCTGGTCGATCAGCTCCAACGTCTCCCTGGGATTGGTGCCAAGAGCGCGCAACGGTTGGCCTTCCATTTCCTCAAGCAGCCGAGGGAAGAGGTTGAAGCGCTGCTGGCCGCGGTCAGGGATGTCAAAGAGCAGATCACGTACTGCTCGATCTGTCACAACATCACGGCCACAGACCCCTGCTATTACTGTACCCATCCCAGCCGCAATCAAAATGCTATCTGTGTCGTCGAGGATCCCCCCAACGTCACAGCGATCGAGCAGACGAAGCAGTTTAACGGTGCGTATCACGTTCTCATGGGGGCGCTTTCGCCGCTTCAGGGTGTCGGACCAGACGAGTTGAAGATCAAGAGCCTGCTCGAGCGTGCGGGTAACGGGCAGGTCGATGAGGTCATCCTCGCGACGAACCCCAATGTCGAAGGGGAAGCAACGGCGATCTACCTGGCCAAGCTACTCAAGCCGCTCGGGGTCCGCGTGACCCGCATCGCCATGGGGCTCCCTGTCGGGAGCGATATTGAGTACGCCGACGAGGTCACGATGCACAAAGCGATGGAGGGAAGGCGTGAGATCTGATGTCGTTTGCTTGGCGATGCGACTTGGCTGATGCTGCTAGTGAGGACTGGCGTTAAGTTTAGAGATCCGGGCCTGGGGTGTGACGCTCGACCGCCTGTGCTTCGCCGAATAGCTCACGCATTACGTTCGCCGTGGACGGAGCCCGGGTCGCCCCTGGGGGAGTTACTAGCTCGCGCCGCAACCGTGTCAGCCCCTTGTCGTCATCGACGTCATACCACGGCGGGACGAGCTGGACGTGCAGGCCAACCCGGCGCGCCGCGGCCACCGTATCCTCGAAGGCCGACGACGTGCCCCAGCGGACTTCGGTGAAGAGATCCGGAACTCCGCCGGCGACTGGTGCGATCAGCCCGATCAGGTAGTACCCTCCATCGGTTACGGGTCCGAGGGCCACCGTCTGATCGGTGAGCGCCTCGATGGCCCGGATGAGATAGCCCATCGGGAGGGTCGGCAGATCCGAGCCGATCAGAACTACCTTCGAGAAGCCGGCCGTAAACAGATCGGCGAACACAGCACGCTCACGCTCACCGAGGTCCGCGCCCCGCTGAGGCAGCAGCTCGTCGTCCGAGACGCCCAGCGCATCGAAACTTGCTCGGCAACCATCCGGCGCGTACGCTACCCGCAGCGCGGCGCCTCCGAGGGTTCGGCAGGCGGCAATCGTGTCCTGGAGAAATGCCGTATAGAGGCGTCGCCGGTCGGTGTCGGTGGCCACTAATCCGGCGAGACGTGTCTTTGGAGGCCGATCCCCGACGGGCGATCGCGCCATTACCACGACGACCGTCTCGCACGCGGACACCGCAAGACACTCGGTGACCGCGAGCCCGTCGCCGGTCGTTGCGATGCTCTCGCGGGCAGGGCGTTGGCTGCGATGCGGTAAAGGAGAAGGGTTCATCGACGAGGAAGACGCAGACGCGCGGCCCGCGCGACGTTGCTGGCGCTACTGCGCCTCGAACACTAGAAGACGTCCGTTTATCACTGGTCCTCCCTTCGGTCTACGCGCGTGCAAGTAGACTGTTGTACGCCTGACGCAGAAACCGCACCGACGAATCTCCCCACAGCGTATCGAGATCGGCCGTCGGTGCGGCCGCGCGCACCTCCTCGAGAGTCATCCCGCGTGCCACTAATGGCACGAGCCGCTCGTGCACTCTCGCCAGCATGTCGCGACTCGCCCGCAGGTTATCCTTGCGGGCAAGCGGACCGTGTCCGGGGATGATCCGTGTTTCGGCGTCGCCCACATTCAGTAGCTCATCAAGGGCGGTCACCATGCCACCAATCCAACCGCCCACCGAGTAATCGATCACCGGATAGAGGCCGTTCCAGCCCAGGTCGCCAGTGTGCAGCACGTTGGCGTTCGGGAAGAAGACGTACGCATCGCCGTCGGTATGGGCCTCGGGGATGTGGCGGTACTCCACCCGCTCAGCACCGAACGCCATTATCCCGCCGTCGGTGAAGGTCTGGCCAGGTAATCCGCCAGCTACAAGCGGCTCGAATGTCCGCTCAAACGCGTCAGACACAAATCGAACGCTGAGACGAGCGCGCACGTTTTCGTGAGCCACGATGCGGGTGCCGCCCCGCCCCAGTAGCTCGTTGCTGCCGACGTGATCGAAATGCCAGTGAGTGTTGAAGAGCACACGCACGGCACCGCCACTCACCGACGCGGCGGCGTCTAACAGACCGGCAGAACTCGCCGTGAGTCCTCCGTCGACAAGACACAGTCCTTTGGGGGCAACTACCACGCCGACGTTGCCGCCGCCGCCCGAGAGCATCGAAATCCGGTCCGTGAGCCTGGTGACCGTGATGGCCGGTGGTGTCCGTCCAGCCACTGGGGTGCCGCCGACCACAGCAGTGAACGACAGGCCTGCCGCACTTCCAACGATTGCCCGCACGAACTCTCGTCTATCGATCCTGTACACGTCACTCCTCTCAACGCGCCCTCGTGCCATCCTAGACGCCCTTCGCCGTTCATTATGCGATGATGGAGTTATTGCGCACGACAACCTTACTACTGAGCACTATCCTGCAGTCAGCATAACCAGCGAGTCATGCCGTCGGTATCCCTCCACGTTCCGGTAGCCGTCATTCTACTTGGTGGGGGCCTGCTGTCGTGTTTCCTCGGCTATCGCCTCCTGCGTGCCTTGCTCGCCGTCTATGGGTTCGTGGGCGGTGTTATCGTTGCCACGCTGTTTGTCAACCAACTGGAGATATGGCTCGCCGTAATTGTCACGGTCGGCGGCGGCTTGCTCATGGCCGTCGTCGCCGTTGCGGCGTATTTGGCTGGCGTCGCGCTCTTTGGGGCGGGCTCCGCGGCCTTTGTGCTGAACCTGCTGGTGAGCGGGGAGCCGAATGTGTGGATTCTGCTCACAGTATGTTTAGCCGGCGCGCTCGCGGCGCTCGCCGTGCGACGCTATGTGCTAATCGTCGGCACCTCGTTCGTCGGTGCCTGGATCGCACTCGTGGGAGGCATGGCGCTGGCGGGGAATAACGCCGCAGTGACGGCCGCTTTCGGCGATCCATCTATGGTGTTCCCGTTGGCTCCCGTGACCGGCCAGGTTGGATTCGCGCTCGGCTGGTTCGCCCTCGGTGCTTTGGCCGCGCTTGTTCAGTCCCGGTCGACGAGCCGCGCGCGCACTCGGGGGAAGCAATCCCGGGCGGGAGCGCGGGGGAAGTGATACGATCGCCACAATCATAAGTGTTGCCACTGGCGTAGTTCGTGGGTGTTCCTCAGTAGCTCAATTGGCAGAGCATCCGGCTGTTAACCGGAGGGTTGTTGGTTCGAGTCCAACCTGAGGAGCCAATTTTTCAATAACTTACCTGATTAGGTTTTCCGTTTAGCCTGAGGACATCTCACGAATGCCAAGATATTCTCCCGGTAAGCGTGTTTCGCAGGACCAGTACGGCCCAGGAACCGTGGTCGAGAGCAACGAACATCACACGGTCATTGATTTCGACGACCACGGCGTGCGTCGGTTCGTTACTATGATGGTTAATCTCAAGACCAGCGCGGTGCCTGCGCCAGCTAAGGCGAAACGAGCCAGGGCCGGCCGCAAAAGTTGAGCAGCTTGTGGGGCCGGCTTTAAACGTACCGGCCGGCAGCGCGTGGCGGAACTGCCGCGTCGCACCAAGGGCGGCGAGGCGCTACCGCGGTCCGCTCCTGTCGCGCACGTCCGGCCGCGTTTGACGCCGGCCTTCTGCGCGGGATACATTAGCAGCCCCGATTCCCGACACCGCCAAGGAAAAGCCGCAGCAGGGGAAGGTCCTCGCCGTCGGCAAAGGTAAGGTCAAGGACGACGGCACGCTGACCCCCCTCGATGTCAAGGCTGGTGACACCGTACTGTTCGGTAAGTATTCGGGGCAGGAGATCAAGCTGAACGGCGACGAGTATCTCATCATGCGAGAAGACGAAATTCTGGGCGTCATCAAGGACGCTTAGCGGGACACACACGTGATTCAGTGATTGGAGTTCGAGAAGATGGCCAAGCAGATTGTTTACGGTGAGACCTCACGGCAGATGATCACCGCTGGCGTCGACCAGCTCGCGAACGTGGTCAAAATTACGCTCGGGCCAAAGGGCCGCAATGTAGTCCTTGACAAGAAATTTGGCTCCCCCACGATTACCAAGGACGGTGTCACCGTCGCGAAAGAGATCGAGCTAAAGAATCCGCTCGAAAATATGGGCGCCCAAATGGTCCGCGAGGTCGCCAGCAAGACTTCCGACATTGCCGGTGACGGCACCACGACGGCGACGGTCCTGGCGCAGGCGGTCTACCGTGAGGGAGCCAAGAACGTTGTGGCCGGTGCGAATCCGATGGAGATCAAGCGCGGCATCGAGAAGGCGATTGAGGTCGTCGTTAAGGAACTCGGGAAGATGTCAAAGAGCGTCGGCGGGGACATGGTCGCGCAGGTGGGCACGATCTCGGCTAACAACGACTCGACCATCGGCGCGATCATCGCCCAGGCGATGGACAAGGTCGGGAAGGACGGTGTCATCACAGTCGAGGAAGCGAAGACGCTCGAAACCTCGCTCGAGGTGGTTGAAGGGATGCAATTTGATCGGGGCTACCTCTCACCCTACTTCGTGACCGACCCGGAACGCATGGAAGTAGTGCTCGAGAATCCGATCATCTTGATTCACGAGAAGAAGATCAGCTCGATGAAGGACCTGCTGCCGCTGTTGGAACAGGTGGCTCGGCTCAGCCAACCGTTGTTGATTATTGCTGAGGACATCGAGGGTGAGGCACTGGCCACACTGGTGGTCAACAAGTTGCGGGGTACGCTCCAAGGGGCCGCCGTCAAGGCGCCGGGTTTCGGCGACCGGCGGAAGGCGATGCTGGAAGACATCGCCACCCTGACCAATGGCAAGGCGATCACTGAAGATCTCGGCCTCAAGCTCGAGAACATCCGAGTCGAGGACCTCGGCAAGGCCAAGAAGGTCACGATTGACAAAGACAACACGACGATCATCGAGGGCGGCGGTTCGCAGGCGGCGATCGAGGGGCGCGTCAAACAGATCCGGGCGCAGGTCGAAGACACCACCTCAGACTACGACCGTGAGAAGCTGCAGGAGCGCCTGGCTAAGCTCGTTGGCGGTGTGGCTGTGATCAAGGTCGGCGCGGCGACCGAGACCGAGATGAAGGAAAAGAAGGCGCGGGTCGAGGACGCGATGCACGCCACGAAGGCGGCGGTCGAGGAAGGCGTTGTCCCGGGCGGTGGCGTTGCCATCCTCCGTTGCTCACGTGCGCTCGACAAGCTCAAACTCGATGGCGACCAGCAGATCGGAGTCAACATCCTTAGGCGCGCGCTTGAGGAGCCGATGCGCTGGATTGCCCAGAACGCCGGCTTCGAAGGGGCGATCGTCGTTCAAAAGGTACGCGAGTTGAAAGTGAACGAAGAGGGGTTCAACGCCCAAAGCGAGAAGTATGAGAATCTGGTGAAGGCGGGGGTCGTCGATCCGACGAAGGTCGTACGCACGGCACTGCAGAATGCCGGCTCGATCGCGTCGCTGCTCCTCACGACCGAGGCCCTAGTGTCGGAGATTCCGGAAGAGAAGCAGGATGCCGCGGCAGGTGGTGGTCCGCCGGGTATGGGTGGCATGGGCGGCATGGGCGGCATGATGTAACCGGTTCGCTGGCAGGAAATAGACGCTTGAAACGGGCGAGGACTTTACGGCCTGGTTACGGGAGCGGTTCAGGGGTAGCTGTCAAGTTGAGGCGTACAGCACGTGACCGTCCACCGAGGTCTGGCCTCCCATCGTTGTTTTTCAGCGGGTGCACGTCGCCGCATTTCACCACGCCAGGAGGGCGCTAGCCCTAAGCAAGCGGTGATAAACCACCCGTAACGGAGGGACATGCAGGCGCTCCTGGAAGTGATGGACAGCCGATTTTTTGGGAACACGGTTGAGGGCTACTTGGTCTCTGCCGCGATCTTCCTCGGCGTCCTCGTCGCCTTGCCGATTGGCAAGGCAATCATCCTGCGGCACCTGAGGGCTCTCTCTCAGCGTACGGCGAACGGCTTTGATGACCTACTCCATGATTTGCTTCGACGCATCGTCGGATCGTGGGTCTATCTGTGCACCGCGCTCTACTTCGGCACCCTTTCGTTGACCCTGCCAGCAAGCCTCGGCCGCTTGCTGCAGGGCCTCTTCGTCATCATTCTCACGGTCAAAATCGCACAGGTTCTCCAAGGAATCGCCGCCTACGGTATCCGCAAATGGACTGAGCAGACCGCGAAGGAAGACCCAACCAGCGTCGCGATGCTTAAGAATGTGACTTGGCTTGTCCGGTTGGTGATCTGGGCGGCGATGCTCTTGTTTATTTTCGACAACCTCGGGATCAATGTCACCGCGTTCGTCGCGAGCCTCGGCGTCGGCGGTGTGGCTGTTGCCCTGGCCGCTCAATCTGTGTTGGGGGACGCGTTCAGCTCGTTCGCGATCTTCATGGACAAGCCGTTCCAAGTTGGGGACTTCATCATCGTTGGTGATCTACTCGGAACCGTTGAGCACGTGGGATTCAAGACCACACGCATCCGAAGCCTCGGCGGCGAGGAATTGATCTTCTCCAACAGTGACCTAACTAGCAGTCGGATTAAAAACTACAAGCGGATGCGCGAGCGGCGGATCGTCTTCAATGTGGGGGTGACTTACCAAACCCCTGTCGAGAAGGTGAAGGCGATCCCGCCAATGATCAAGCGGGTGATCGAAGAGCATCAGCACGCCAGATTTGACCGGGCCCACTTCAAAAGCTTTGGCGACTTTGCACTCATCTACGAAATCGTCTTATACGTGCTCAGGCCAGATTACAACACGTACATGGATCTGCAGCAGTCCATAAATTTTCGGATGATCGAGGAATTTCAAAAGGCCGGGATAGAGTTTGCGTATCCTACCCAGCAACTCTACGTGACCACCAACGAACCAGCTTAACGCGGTCCTCGGAACGTTGGGTTTTGCGCCGCCGCGGTCCGCTCCTGTCGCGCACGTCCGGCCGCGTTTGACGCCGGCCTTCTGCGCGGGATACACTAGCGGTCCCGGCCGCGGGGTGTTACGCACCCGCTTCGCAGATGCTTTCTGGCGTATCCATATTCTTTTCAATCGCTTGAAGGGAGTGTGACATTCATGGCTGTCAACGTACGACCACTCCACGACCGCGTCATCGTCGAGCGCCTCGAGGAGGAAGACCAACAGGTCGGTGGAATCATCATTCCCGACACCGCCAAGGAAAAGCCGCAGCAGGGGAAGGTCTCGCCGTCGGCAAAGGTAAGGTCAAGGACGACGGCACGCTGACCCCCCTCGATGTCAAGGCTGGTGACACCGTACTGTTCGGTAAGTATTCGGGGCAGGAGATCAAGCTGAACGGCGACGAGTATCTCATCATGCGAGAAGACGAAATTCTGGGCGTCATCAAGGACGCTTAGCGGGACACACACGTGATTCAGTGATTGGAGTTCGAGAAGATGGCCAAGCAGATTGTTTACGGTGAGACCTCACGGCAGATGATCACCGCTGGCGTCGACCAGCTCGCGAACGTGGTCAAAATTACGCTCGGGCCAAAGGGCCGCAATGTAGTCCTTGACAAGAAATTTGGCTCCCCCACGATTACCAAGGACGGTGTCACCGTCGCGAAAGAGATCGAGCTAAAGAATCCGCTCGAAAATATGGGCGCCCAAATGGTCCGCGAGGTCGCCAGCAAGACTTCCGACATTGCCGGTGACGGCACCACGACGGCGACGGTCCTGGCGCAGGCGGTCTACCGTGAGGGAGCCAAGAACGTTGTGGCCGGTGCGAATCCGATGGAGATCAAGCGCGGCATCGAGAAGGCGATTGAGGTCGTCGTTAAGGAACTCGGGAAGATGTCAAAGAGCGTCGGCGGGGACATGGTCGCGCAGGTGGGCACGATCTCGGCTAACAACGACTCGACCATCGGCGCGATCATCGCCCAGGCGATGGACAAGGTCGGGAAGGACGGTGTCATCACAGTCGAGGAAGCGAAGACGCTCGAAACCTCGCTCGAGGTGGTTGAAGGGATGCAATTTGATCGGGGCTACCTCTCACCCTACTTCGTGACCGACCCGGAACGCATGGAAGTAGTGCTCGAGAATCCGATCATCTTGATTCACGAGAAGAAGATCAGCTCGATGAAGGACCTGCTGCCGCTGTTGGAACAGGTGGCTCGGCTCAGCCAACCGTTGTTGATTATTGCTGAGGACATCGAGGGTGAGGCACTGGCCACACTGGTGGTCAACAAGTTGCGGGGTACGCTCCAAGGGGCCGCCGTCAAGGCGCCGGGTTTCGGCGACCGGCGGAAGGCGATGCTGGAAGACATCGCCACCCTGACCAATGGCAAGGCGATCACTGAAGATCTCGGCCTCAAGCTCGAGAACATCCGAGTCGAGGACCTCGGCAAGGCCAAGAAGGTCACGATTGACAAAGACAACACGACGATCATCGAGGGCGGCGGTTCGCAGGCGGCGATCGAGGGGCGCGTCAAACAGATCCGGGCGCAGGTCGAAGACACCACCTCAGACTACGACCGTGAGAAGCTGCAGGAGCGCCTGGCTAAGCTCGTTGGCGGTGTGGCTGTGATCAAGGTCGGCGCGGCGACCGAGACCGAGATGAAGGAAAAGAAGGCGCGGGTCGAGGACGCGATGCACGCCACGAAGGCGGCGGTCGAGGAAGGCGTTGTCCCGGGCGGTGGCGTTGCCATCCTCCGTTGCTCACGTGCGCTCGACAAGCTCAAACTCGATGGCGACCAGCAGATCGGAGTCAACATCCTTAGGCGCGCGCTTGAGGAGCCGATGCGCTGGATTGCCCAGAACGCCGGCTTCGAAGGGGCGATCGTCGTTCAAAAGGTACGCGAGTTGAAAGTGAACGAAGAGGGGTTCAACGCCCAAAGCGAGAAGTATGAGAATCTGGTGAAGGCGGGGGTCGTCGATCCGACGAAGGTCGTACGCACGGCACTGCAGAATGCCGGCTCGATCGCGTCGCTGCTCCTCACGACCGAGGCCCTAGTGTCGGAGATTCCGGAAGAGAAGCAGGATGCCGCGGCAGGTGGTGGTCCGCCGGGTATGGGCGGCATGGGCGGCATGGGCGGCATGGGCGGCATGGGCGGCATGATGTAGTTTGTGGGCTTGTTTCCACAAGGAGCATGGGGCACGGGGGGCTGAGCACATCGTGCCCAACAGCAGCGAAGAGGATAATAGATGGCGGATGCCCGCTCGCTGAGCTCTGGTGGCGCATCCGCGACGTACGGTAAAGCCCCGACTGGCCTTTGTATGTTCTGATGGACGAGGATGAGGGAGATCTTTAGGGATCGAGCTCGCCGAGTGGCCTATCTTCGAGCATAGACGGGGCCGCTAGCCCACTGTCGTGGCAACCCATTCCGCGGTCGCGCGCCGAAATACTCCATAATTGCCCTGTGCCGGGGCCGCTGCACATTGCGTTCCTTGGGTGTGGCTTCATTACCGGGGTCCACAGTCGTCAGCTCCGTGCGCTTCGGGGTGAAATCGTTTGCAGCTACGCGAGTCGCGACGCCGCTAAGGCCAGCGCGTATTGCCGGCGGTATTCCGGTGCTCGCAGCTACGGCGACTACGCGGCGGCCATCGAGGATAAGGCAGTGGGGGCGGTGGTTATCGCTGTGCCGCCCCGTTTTCACCTCGACCTTACACTGCAGGCGCTCGCGGCGGGCAAGCACGTGCTGGTGGAGAAGCCAGCCTACCCGCGGATGGCGGACTATCGCCGCGTGCGCGAAGCCCGTGACCGTGCGCAGCGGATCGTGCTGGTCGGCGAGAACGACCACTATAAGCCACTGGCCGTCTGCCTGCGTCGCCTGCTGCAACGGGGTGTGATCGGCAAGATGGTGTTCGCTCACTTCACGACGCTTGTCAAGAAGCTTAAGATTGCCGACGACTGGCGAAACGACGAAACGATGGCGGGCGGGGACGCTTTCTTCGAGGAGGGTATCCATTGGCTCCACCTCGCCAACAGCCTGGGCCCTGTGATTACGTTGGCACAAGGGTATCGGCCTGCCGTGTCACACTCCGGTCCGGATACGCGCGCCAAGAGCATGCTGGTGGCGTTCCGGTACGACAATGAGGCGGTCGGGTCGCTCTATTACTCCCGCGAGGTTCCGTCGCTCTTGCGCGGGCTCCGGGTGTCAAAGCTGTTTGGTCGCGAGGGCATCATCACGTTCGAGTCGAACGGGACCTTCGTCCTGGTGAGGGGGCGCGGATTCCCGCAGCTGCTATTCCCCGGGTTCCGCGATATCCGCGGCTACCGAGCGATGCATCGAGATTTTGTCGCCGCTATTCGCGGGGGTCTGACGCCCGAGATGAGCCTGGAAACAGCCATGGCCGATCAGCGCCTCATGGATCAGATTTGCGCGACGGCGGCATCGCTTGAGCCGCCGGCGGTCTCAGCTAGTGCCAGGTTTGGGCACTAGTAAATCTCGATGGGTATCACTGGTTACGACATCATCATCATAGGCAGCGGTGCCGGGGGCGGCACGGTGGCGCAAGCATTGGCCACGACCGCGGCCCGTATTCTCATTCTCGAACGTGGAGACTTTGTCCCCCAGGAGCCTGCCAACTGGGATCCCGAGGCGGTGTGGAAGCACCTCCGCTACCGCACGACCGAGCGCTGGCTCGATGGACGCGGCCAGAAGTTCCTGCCGTACACGCACTACTGCGTCGGTGGCAACACGAAGTTCTGGGGCAGTGTGCTGTATCGGCTTCGGCGTGAAGACTTCTGGGCTGTGGAGCACGTCGATGGAGTTTCACCTGCGTGGCCCATCGATTACGAAACGCTGGAACCGTTCTACGCGCGGGCCGAGCAGTTGTATCAGGTGCATGGCGAGAGTGGGGTGGATCCGACGGAGGCGCCAAGAGGGCCGTTCCCGTACGCACCCGTCCCGCACTCGGACGAGATCGCCGATACCATGGAGCGCCTGCGCGAGCGGGGACTCCACCCGTCGCCGTTACCGCTCGGGTTGCTCGGGCCTGGCGAACCGGATGGGTGCATCCTCTGCGATACCTGCAACTCCTTCCCTTGCCAGCGCCACGCCAAGAGCGAGGCAGACGTCTGCTGCGTCCGCCCGACGATGGCACAGCCGAACGTCACGCTCTGGACCAACGCGTTTGCGCGCCGACTCCTGACCGATGCCAGCGGTCGGAAGATCGAGGCGGTGGAAGTGGAGCGCGATGGCGTAACGGTTCGCGTCGCAGCACCGCTCGTTGTCGTTTCCTGTGGGGCGGTCAACTCGGCGGCGCTGCTGCTGCGGTCCGCCACCGCGAAGCACCCTACGGGTCTCGGGAATTCGTCTGGGATGGTCGGGAGGCGCTACATGGCGCATCTGGCCACCATGATGCAGGGCTTTCATCCCTTCCGGAAGAACCGCGCGGTCTTCCAGAAGACGGCAGCCATCAACGATTTCTATTTTCGCGGACCGGATACTGAGTACCCGCTCGGGCAGATCCAGTCACAGGGGCGCACGCACGGGGTAATGGTGCAGGCCTTCGCACCCTGGATCCCTCTGTGGGCCCACAACGCATGGGTTGCGCGCGGAGTCGATTGGTTAGCAGTGACCGAGGACCTGCCACGGCAGGAGAATCGCGTGACTGTAGAGCCGGATGGGCGCATTCGGCTTGACTACCGTCCGAACAATATCGTTGCGCACCGCCGTCTAGTTGCCGAGATGAAGAAAATTTTCAAGCGCCTCGGTTTCTGGATCGTGATGGTCTACTCACATGGGGCCAAGAACACCACGCATCAGTGCGGCACGCTCTGCTTCGGCACTGATCCGGCGATGTCCGTGCTCGACCCATATTGCCGTTCACACGACGTTGAAAACCTGTTCGTTGTTGATGCGTCGTTCTTTCCGTCCGCGGCTGCGGTTAGCCCTGGCCTGACCATCGTGGCGCAGGCGCTCAGGGTGGCCGACCACATCGCCGAGACCGACCTGAGGAGTACCACGTGAGAGCTCGATCCTTCAGCCACTGTGGCATCACTGTGTCTGATTTCAGCAAGGCCGTGAAGTTCTACTGGGACGTATTCCGGTGCCCGCTGGTCGGCGTAGCCGACGCGCCGCCCGAACGCGTGCGAACGTTTTTCGGAGTGGACGCCGGCGCGCCGAGCTGCAAGATCGGCTGGATCCGTATGTCCGGGGGGGGCGTCCTGGAGATCTTCGAATTCCAGCCGCAACAGCCGCCGATCGTGGTTCCGTGGAACCGCGTGGGCTTAACCCACATCTCGTTCAACGTCCGGAACACGCAGAAGTGGTACGACTACTTGATCGGCAAGGGCGTCGAGTGCGTGAGCAAACCCGAGCGATCTCCCCGCGGCCACACGTTCTTTTTTGCCAGGGACTTCGATGGCAACCTCATCGAGCTGATGGACTTGGGTTACATGTACTACGTGCTCGACTGGCTAGGGCCGCTTGGCGGGTGGTTGTTCCGGCGGGGAACGTACAAGCGCTATTACGAACAGGGCCCCGCTTGAAGTCGTAGCCGCACTTCCGGTCGCCCAATGCTCAGCGGTCTGCTTTTGCTGGTCGGTCCTGGTCTCCTTGCAACCACCAGTCGGCTCGGCTTCCCTATTTCGGCTGGGGCACAATCCGGATGTAGGGCAGCGGCGACTGCCAGCCGCCAGGATACTTCTGTTTGGCCTCGTCGTTCGACACCGCCGGCAGGATGATGACGTCCTTGCCCTGTGTCCAGTTGGCGGGCGTTGCCACTTTCCGCGTCGCTGTGAGCTGGCAGGAATCCAGCAGGCGAAGGATCTCGTCGAAATTTCGGCCGGTGCTCATCGGATAGGTGAGCGTCGCCTTGATCTTCTTGTCGGGTCCGATGACGAACACCGACCGAGCCGTCGCGTTGTCAGCCGGGGTCCTGCCTTCGCACGTATCGCCGGCATCTGCCGGCAACATGTCGTAGCGCTTAACGACCGTTAATTCCGGATCGCCGATCAAGGGGTAATTAATCGCGTGGCCCTGCGATGCCTCGATGTCCTTGGACCATTTCTTATGGTTGCTGACTCCGTCCACGCTGATGCCAAGGACCTTGCAGTTGCGCTTCGCGAACTCTGGCTTGAGACTAGCCATGTAGCCGAGCTCGGTGGTGCAGACCGGCGTGAAATCTTTCGGATGAGAAAATAAGATGGCCCATCCGTTGCCGATCCACTCATGGAAGTTGATCGGCCCTTCCGTCGTGTCGGCGCTAAAGTTCGGAGCTTCGTCGTTGATTCTTAATGCCATAGTGTCCTCCCAGGTGACTCACACGCTCATTCTATGCCTTCTGAAGCCAAGGGCTCGTGCCTTTACGCCGATAACCAATGAGCGGCGACGATGCACTTCGTTCATACCGTTACCCCCAGGCGGGGCTTGGATCCCGTACGGGCCGAGTATCGTGCCGGTGCTCGGGGTCATCGGCTGCATCTGCTGGTACCGCCAAACATCCCGTTTCGCTAATGGCCCCTTTGCCGATGAGGGGAGCCACTGACGCTCAAGGCCATGAGCTGTGGTGGATCTACCGACACCGATTAGAGGTATTCTAGTCCCCCGGACCTGGACGGCTCCAGTGCCTGCACAGAATCACCGCTCAAGCGCGAACGCTCAGGTTTTACCGGGATCTCGGCGCGAGATAGGCCTTGGCTGTTGCAGATATGCTCTTACTGTTGGGTGCCGCGCCTGGCGCTTGCCACGCTGGGGGGGCTTCGGTATAGTAGACGCTGGTTCGATTCATGTAGCTCTGCCTCACACGGCGTCCTGCTTTGCCCACGTCGCGAGCCGACGAGCCTTTCAGTCTCGATCCTCTCACAGCGCGCGCAAGCAAACGCGCGTCATCGCTGCTCTGGCGAGCGTTCACGGGCGTACACCTGTTCAGGAGGGGCACGATTTCTTCGCGAGCGTTTGTCGGCAACCTCAGTCACGAGACGCTCCCCCGCGATCTCGGGGCTTTGTTCTCGAAAGTCTGTCGGGGGGGACGAGGTTGTCCTTTCGGTGGACCGCGTGATCGATCAGCCGTACCGTACACCTGTTTCACCAGTTAATCGTTGGAGCACACAACATGCCAGTAACCGGAACCGTGAAATGGTTTAATGACAGCAAGGGTTTTGGCTTTCTCACCCGCGACGACGGCGAGAAGGACGTCTTCGTGCATCACTCAGCCATCCAGGGCGAAGGCTTTAAGAGCCTCGCTGAAGGCCAGAGGGTCGAGTTCGACGTCGTGCAGGGCCAGAAGGGCCCGGCCGCGGAAAACGTCGTCACCGTTGGCTGACGGCGCCGTTAGACGCCACACTTCCACATCGTTTGGCACACCGCTCGCACGGTCCCGTGGCGGCGTTCCGGCGGTGTGTCGCTTTGAGCGCGGCTACCTCTAGCCTTATCGAGGTTGAAGCCCCCGGCTCGTATTTGGCCTGCTGATTCAAGGTCCAGCGTGGCCCATGGCGGGATGCATCGCCGGCTGAATGCCGCCGTATTTGTGGGGCCGAGCCATCCAGGCTCGCGTCCCCTGACGTTTTAATTCCGGCGACCTTCGCTATACTGGCCAGCGATGAAATACGCGGTCGTCGCTTTCGGGTGCCGCGTAAACCAGGCGGACTCGTTCGCCCTCGAGCGGCAGCTGCGTGCCGCGCAGGGACAACCGGTTCCGGCTGCCGAAGCTGAGCTGGTCATCGTTAGCAGCTGCTCGGTGACGGCCACCGCTGATCACGGGACGCGGCAAATCATCCGTCGCATCGCCCGCACCAACCCTGACGCTCGGATCGTTGCGACGGGATGTGACCGCGCGGCCGCCGAAGTCGCGGCGCTCCCCGGTGTCGTGGCGGTGGTTCCGGACGACGACAAGTCGGCACTGGTCACGCGTCTGCTCGACGTGAGCGGACCGACAACGGCCCAGCGGTTTGGCGACGGGGATGGCGCATGCGGTGAGATGATTGGGCCGGGTGCGGCCGGGCGGACCGGATACACACTGCGCGTGCAGACTGGCTGCGACGAGACTTGCGCCTACTGCGTCATTCCGTCAACGCGTGGGCGTGGGCGCAGCGTGCCGCTGGTTCGCGTTCTTGCCGAAGCTGATCGCGCTGTCGCCGCTGGTTACCAGGAGATCGTGTTAACGGGCGTGCACATCGGGTCGTATGGCCGGGATTTGGAGCCGCGACGTACGCTGTTCGATCTCCTGCGCGCGCTTGAGGCCCATCTATCGTCGGTACTGTTCAGACTCAGCTCGCTGGAGCCGATGGACTGCACACCGGCCATCGTGGAGCTGGTGACGACGAGCAATCGCATCGCCCCGCACTTTCACTTGCCGCTCCAGAACGCGAGCGACACGCTGCTGCGCGCGATGCGGCGGCCCTATACGCTGGCTGATTATCGGCGCGTGGTGACTGACATCCGCGCGCGTTTGCCGCACGCGGGGATCGGATCAGACCTGATTGTCAGCTTTCCGGGCGAGACCGAAGCTGACGTGGAGACGAACCTCGACTTTCTGACGTCGAGTCCCTTGTGACCTATCTCCATGTGTTCCCCTATTCGGGCCGCCCGGGTACCGACGCGAGCTACCTGCCGGTGAAAGTGCCGGGAGCGTGCATGCGAGAGCGGGCCCGTGCCATCCGTACGGTCGGCGCCGAGCTGGCCGAACGGTTCCGCGCCTCGCAGGTTGGGGCGGTGCGTTCGGACCTTACGATGGCTGGGGGTACGTTAGCCGTCACCGACAACTACCTCAAGGTCCGCCTCCCGCCTGGACACGGTGACAACCAGCGGGTAAACGTTCGGATCACGGCCGCCGGGGAAACGCTGACCGGTGAAGTTGTTCATCAGTTTGGCGCTCCGGATGGTTTGCAGGCTCGAGCTTTACCAACTCTACCCATAACGCTCACGCGAACTTAGTGGAACCCGTCCCGCGCATCCAACAGGGCGGCCATGCGCCGCGTGGGTGAGAAGAGGTGCGCGCTTTCGACGATGAGCTGGCCGCACGCCGCGCGGCTGTCCCGGCCGCGGCTCTTACGCACCGAGACGGTCACGTGGTGCTCAGCCAGGAGCCAGGGTGCGCGCGAACCGGTTGATGCGAGTGTCAGACGGCCGGCTGTACGGGAGGCCTGGCGCTTCGTTGAGGGGAATGATGTTCACCTTAGATCGCGCGCCCTGAAGCAATTTCGCCAGGCTGTGGGCATCTGCGACCGCATCGTTCACGCCGGCGAGAAGCACGTATTCGAACGTGATGCGATGGCGTCGCTGGACAGGGAAACGGCGGCAGGCAGCGATCAAA